>NZ_DAMABV010000002.1:0-467923 GCF_031984885.1 Phenylobacterium sp. | reverse complement strand
CCCCGACAAGGACACCGACGCCGCACTCATGGCCGACCTCGGCCTGCGGCCCATGACCATGGGCGAGCCGCGCCAGCGCGTCGACCTCGCCGAGGCCGACGTCATGGGAATGGCTTAGGCCGGGGGACGGCGGCAGAGGAAGCCGTAGACCGCGATCCAGACGTAGCAGAGCGCCGGCGCCAGCAGCGCCGCGCTCAACCCGGCATGGTCGGCGACCATGCCGGTCAGCACCGGCACGATCGCCCCGCCCACGATGGCCAGGCAGAGCAGGCCCGAGCCCTGCGGCGTATCCTCGCCCAGGCCCTCGATGCCCAGGGTGAAGATGGTCGGGAACATCACCGAGTTGCAGAGCCCGATGGCCAGGACCGCGACGGCGGAGACCAGCCCGATCGTACCGGCCGATATGCAGGCCAGCAGGCCAGCTCCGATCGCGCAGGCCATCAGCACGAGGCCCGCCGGGACCTTGCGCATCACCGCCGAGCCGATGAACCGGCCGACCATCGCCCCGCCCCAGTAGAGGGCGACCAGTTGCCCGGCGGTCGCGGCCACCGCGCCCAGGGTCTTGTCCTCCATCAGATAGCTGACCAGCAGCGAGCCGATCGACACCTCGGCGCCGACATAGAGGAAGATCGACAACGCCCCGAGCGCCAGCCGCGGACGCTTGAGCAGCGAGGGCTTGAAGCCGCCGCCGGCCTCGCCTGCCGCCGAGGGCGCGGCCGGCGAGCGGCGCAGGAACCAGAACACCAGGGCCAGGACCACCAGCACCGCGGCGATGCCCAGGAACGGCGCCTGCACGGCATGCGCCTCGGCCTTGCGATAGACCTCCAGCGCCTGCGGCGTCAGCTTGGCGGCGTCGGGATGCTCGACCCCGCCCTTGAGGATCAGGGCCGCGCCGACCAGCGGGCCGACCGTCGTGCCCAGCGAGTTGAACGCCTGCGCCAGGTTCAGGCGCGAATGGGCCAACTCCGGCTCGCCCAGCAGCGCGATCAGCGGATTGGCCGCCACCTGCAAGGTGGTGATCCCCGCCGCCATGACGAACAGCGCCAGCAGGAACGCCGGGTAGAGGCCGAGCTGCGCGGCCGGGGCGAACATCAGGCAGCCGGCCGCCATCACCCCCAGCCCCAGCACGATCTGCCGGAAGTAGCCGATCCTGGCCAGGAGGATCGAGGCCGGGATCGAGAACACCAGATAGCCGAGGAAGAAGGCGAACTGGGTCAGCATCGCCTCGGCGTAGTTTAGCTGGAACAGCCCCTTGAGCTTGGGGATCAGGGTGTCGATCAGGACGGTGGCGAACCCCCAGGCGAAGAACAGCGAGACCACCAGGGCCACGACCTTGCCCGTGGCGGCCGCCGCGCCCGCCGTCCGCGCGCCCATGTGCTGTTCCAAGCTGCTTCCTCCGCCGGCCATTCTCAGGGCTCCAGCCTGTAGCCGAACCGGTAGAGCGGATCAGCGCTGTCATAGGGTTTGTCGCTCGCCTGGGCCTTGACCGCCGCCATCGACGAGGGGAGCTCGAAGGGCAGCCGCCCCTCGGCCTTGGCCTTGCCGGTCAGCACGTCCAGCAGCGCGCCGTCGCTGACCCCGAAGTCGCCGATCAGCACCGCGGCCCGGCCCTTCAGGCCGGTCAGGATGGCCGGGCGGTCGAGGAAGACGCTGACGATGGTCGGGACCTTGGCGCTGATCGCCTTGATCGCCTCGTAGTCGGGATCGCCGTCCTTGAAGTCGAGGTCGCCCTCGTGCTGCATCAGGCCGAACAGGTAGTTCGGGTGCAGCATCTGGTGCGGCGCGCCGGTGCGGAGGATGGCGAAGTCGGCCTGCTCGGGCGCGTCGACCACGGTCAGGCCGGCGGCCTGCGCGGCGGCGGCCTCGACGCCCCTCAGATAGACCCTGGCGCCGGCTTTCAACGGCAGGTTTCCGGCCCGACCTTCCAGGAACACCAACGATCGGCTCTGCGCCGCGCGGCCCTCGGCCTGGAAGGCGGCCGAGCCGACGATCCGGCCGGCGACGGCGGGATCGACATAGGGGTTCTCGAACAGCCCCTGCTGGAACTTCTGCGCCAGGATGCGCTGCACCGACTGGTCCAGACGCGCCTCGCTGGCCTGGCCGGCCTTGACGATGTCGACCAGCAGGCCGCTGTTCTCGGTGCCGCCGAACTGGTCGACCCCGGCGTCCAGCGCCTTGGCGAAGCGCTGGGTCTCGGTGAGGCGCTCGACGCCCCAGGGCATGCCGATCACCGGCGGCTCGCCCGCCTTCCACTGGCCCTGGCAGGCCGCCGGGCAGTCGTTGGTGATCGCCCAGTCCGAGACGATCACGCCCTTGAAGCCGTACGCGCCGCGCAGCAGGTCGGTCAGCAGGAACCGGTTGAACCCAGCGCCCACCTGCTCGACCGGCTTGCCGTCGATGCTGAGGCCCTCGAGGATCGAATAGGTCGGCATGACGCCTGCCGCCTGGGCTGCGAACGCGCCCTCGAACGGCTTGACGTGATAGGCGAAGTTCCCGCCCGGGAAGGTCGCATAGCGGCCGTAGGGGCTGTGGCTGTCCCAGCCGTCCCTGGCCGCGCCGTAGCCGACCCAGTGCTTGACCACCGCGACGACGCTGTCCCTGTTCAGGCCGCTCTCGCCGGCCTGGAAGCCGGCGACATAGGCCCGGACCATGCGCGAGGCGAGATCGGCGTCCTCGCCGAAGGTCCCGGTGATCCGCGACCAGCGCGGCTCGGTCGCCAGGTCGGCCTGGGGCGAGAGCGCCACATGGATGCCGGCGGCCCGGTACTCGGCCCGCGCCACCTCGCCGAACCGGCGCATCAGCGCCTCGTCGCCGATCGCCGCAAAGCCCAGGCTTTCGGGCCACTGGGAGAAGCCGGCCGAATCCACGCCGGCCCCCGCGGTGTGCTGGAAGTGGTTGCGCGGATCGGTGCTGATCGTCGCCGGAACGCCCAGACGGCTCTGCTCGGCCAGGGCCTGGACCTTGTTGTTCTCCTCGGCCAGGGCCGCGGCCGGCCCGCTCAGCCGGGTGATGAAGCTGGAGACGCGCCTGTCCTCGATCAGCCTGGCCGCGCCGGCCAGGTCGTAGGCCGCGCCCGACCCGAAAGTATTGCCCGGGGCCGGCAGGGTGCCGTGCATCATGGTCCCGGCCTTTTCCTCCAGCGTCATGCGCTGCGTCAGGTCGGCGGCGCGGGCCTCCGCCGAGAGCCGCCAGTCCTCATAGGGATCGAGCTTGCCGTTCCGATCGAGGTCCTTGAAGGCCAGGCCGTCGATCGTGAGGCGCGGGACGGTGCGCGCGCCCAGCTCGGGCTGCTGCGCAGCCATGGCCGGCCCGCAGGCCATCAGTCCCAGCGCCATGCAGGCGTAACGCCATCCGGCCATCGTCCCCTCCCCGTTCTTGTTCTTCTTCCAACCGCAAAGTGCGGCGGGCCCCGGGGGCATCCGGGCCCCGCCAGTTCTGCGCGGGTTGGCGCGCGGCCAGACCACACACATATGGTAACGTTGTCAATTGCTCATTTGAAAGGCCTGCGGCGAGAGCCGCCGGGCGATCCGCGCCGCGCCCAGCAGGGCCGTGTGCGGCTGGACGACCAGGCGCGTCGGAATGGCCTCGACGAAGCTCGACAGCCGGCCCTTGGCCTCGAAACGCTGGCGGAACGTCCCGCCCGTCAGGACGCCCTCGACGCCTTCCACCAGGCCGCCGGCCAGATAGACCCCGCCCCGGGCCCCGAAGGTCAGGGCCGCGTCGCCGCTCACCGAGCCGAACACCGCGCAGAAGACCTCAACGGCGCCGACGCACAACGAATCGCCGCCGGCGCGGGCCCGCGCCGCCACCTCCTCCGAGGAGATTTCGGGCTCGACCGCCTTCCCCTCGATCTCGGCGAGGATGGCGTAGAGGGCCTGCAGGCCCGGCCCCGACAGCAGCCGCTCGATCGACACCCGGCCGTGGCGGCGGGCCAGCGCGCGCGCGATCTCGATCTCCAGTTCGCTGACCGGCGCGAAGCCGGCGTGGCCGCCTTCGCTCGCCACCACCTGAGCCGGCCCTTCGGCCCGCCAGACCAGGGCCGCCAGCCCAAAGCCGGTGCCGGCCCCGGCGATCACCACCGGCGCGCGCGTCAGACCCGGCAGGTCAGGCCCGATCGCCAGGCTGTCCTCCGGGGCCAGTTCGGCGACCCCGGTGGCCAGGGCCTCGAAGTCGTTCACCAGCCGCGCCCGCGTGAAGCCCAAGGTCATGAGCTCGGCCTCCGAGGCGTCCCACGGCGCATTGGTCAGGCGCGCGGCGCCGTCCGCGACCGGCCCGGCCACCGCGATGGTGGCGGTGGCCGGCAGCGCCGCCAGGTCGGCCGACATCAGGAAGGCGTCGGCCGCCGCCGCCAGGCTCGCATGGTCCTTGCACAAGACATTGCCGGTCAGGACGATCGACGGGCGCGCGCCCTGCAGGTCGGCGACCGCGAAGCGGGCGTTGGTGCCGCCGATGTCGCCCACCAGGGCGAAACTCGCATCTCTCCGCATGACCGCCCGTCAGTAGGGCGACTGGGCGACGAGCGCGGCCTCGGCCTCGCAGGCGGGCGGCGTCTCGCCCTCCGCGCGCAGCCTGACCAGTTCGGCGCGGGCGGCGTCCATGTCGGCCCGGAACTCGGGCGAGCCGTGCAGCGTGGCGTTGGTGGCCGCCGCCACCATGCCGCCGGCCTCGACCGCGCTGGCGTTGTGCGCGCCGCAGACCGCGCGGCTCTGACCATAGGCCCGGCCGCGGGCCAGGATGTCCGTGGCCCGGTCGGGGGCCAGCTCGGCCAGCACCAGCGCCCAGGACCAGCCCCACACCGTATGGCCGGACGGATAGTCGTAGCTGCCCGCCACCTGGGCCTCCGGCTGGCAGATCTCGCCCGGCGCGACCTGGAACGGGCGCAGGCGCTTGAAGTGATGCTTGGCGCTCTCGTTGGCGATCATCGAGTCGCCCAGCACCCGCATCATCACCCCGTTCAGCTTGGGCGCATTGGCCGGGGTCAGCTTCACCCCGACCGAGCAGGAGAACGCCTCCATCATCCCGGCCGGCATCATGTCGACGTCGCGGGTCGCCAGCTTCCAGCGCTCGCCGTCCTTCAGCGCGCGGGTCGACTGGAAGACCTTGCGGTCGACCTGGTCGCGCGCATCGCCGTCGCTCGGCGCCGGGGGCACGATGCGCTCGGCGTTCAGCACGCCCGGCGCCAGGTAGCCCTTGGGCAGGGTCGGGAACTTGACCGGCTCGGAGCCCGCGAGGGCGCCGCCGGCCAGGATCGAGATCCCGGCGGCGGCCAGCCCTGCGCGCAGGGGCCTGCGCTGATGCTTCATCTTGGTTCTCTCAAAAGCTGTAGGGGGGGATCAGTTGAACTTGAAGCCGGCCTTCACGCCGAAGGTGCGCGGCGCGCCGTAGCTGCCGAAGAAATTCCGCGCCGAGTCCGTGCTGACCGACAGCAGGACCGCCTCGTCCTCGAGGTTGTCGGCGAAGGCTTCGACGTACCAGCGGCGGTCGTCGTCGTAGCGCAGGCTGATGTCGGTGGCGGTGTAGGCGTCCTGGCTGGCCTGGCCGTAGGGGTTGAGGCTCGCCCCGGCGACGGTGATCCGCCGGTCGTTGAACTCGGTGAAGAACACCTCCGACTGGTAGCGGGTGCTGATCCGCGCGGTCAGTCGGCCGGACGCCAGCGGGATGGCGTAGGCGACGCCGATGTTGCCGTTCCAGCGCGGCGCCCGCGGCAGGGTGTTGCCCGACAGATCCTGCACCGTGCCGTAGAGCGGGTCGATGGCGCCGACATAGCGGTCGAACTTGGCGTCGAGATAGCCGAGCGAGGCGTCGATGCTGAGCGCCTCGGTGATCCGCGCCCGGCCTTCGAACTCGAGGCCCCAGACGCTCGACACCCCGGCGTTGGTGGTCAGGGCCCGCACCACCCCGTTCTCGTCGGGCGCCACGGAGACCACCTGCAGGTCCTTGTAGTCGTAGTAGAAGGCCGAGAAGTTCGCGAGCAGGCGGCGGTCGAGGAAGTAGTTCTTCGAGCCGAACTCGTAGGCGGTCAGGGTCTCGGGACCGAAGTTGCGGTTGCTGGAGAAGCCGCCCGCCTTGTAGCCGGTCGAGACGCTGCCATAGACCATGTTGTCGGGCGTGATCTCCCAGTCGGCGCCCAGCCGCCAGGTGGTCTTGGCCCAGGAGCCGGCGTCGGGCCGGAAGGTGTTGAGATCGGTCCCCAGCGGCCGGGTCAGGCCGACCGGGTTGCCCTTGCGGTCCTCGGAGTAGCGGACGCCCGCGAAGACCGTCAGGGTGTCGGTGATGTCGTAATCGGCCTGGCCGAACACCGCCCAGGATTCGGCGAACCGGTCGGGCCGCTGCAGCACCACCCCGGCGGTGCGCTCCAGGTTGGTGTACTGGTAGAGGTTATCGTCGTTGGTCTCCTTGATGTAATAGGCGCCAAGGATGTACTGCAGCGCCCCGTCGCCGGACGAGGCGAGACGAAGTTCCTGCGAGAACGTCTTGTTATAATTGAAATAGTAGACCGTCTGCGTGCCTGTGGCGGTGGCGTCGCTGTCGCTGGTGACGTCCTGGTCGTCGGCGCGGTAGGAGGTCACCGAAACGATGTCGAGCGCGTCCAGGGCGTAGGTCGCCTCGGCGGTCACGCCCCAGATCTTGTTGTTGATCCGGCCGGCCGTATTGGTCTCGGCGCGATAGGGCGCGCTGCGGCCCGAGGCGATGTAGCTGACCGCCCCGTTGCCGATCAGGACGTTGCCGGTCCCGGCCCCGCCGGCGTGATAGTAGTCGGCCGACAGCAGCAGCCGCAGCCGCTCGCCCGGCGTGAACAACAGGTGGACGCGGCCCGCCTCCTCCTTGGCGTCGGCCAGGTCGGGCATGCCCGGGGCGACGTTCTCCTGATAGCCGTCCCGGCGATTGATGATGAACGCGGCCCGCGCGGCCAGCGTGTCGTCGACGATCGGGAAATTGTACATGCCCTGGGCGGTGAAGCGCCCGTAGTCGCCCACCAGGATCTCGCCCGCCGCCTGGCCGGTGTTCATGACCGGCTTGCGGGTGATGATGTTGAGGCTGCCGGCGGTGGCGTTGCGGCCCCAGAGCGTGCCCTGCGGCCCGCGCAGCACCTCGACCCGCTCCAGGTCGTAGAACACCGAGTTGGCGCCCGAGGGCCGCGGCAGGTAGACGCCGTCCAGGTGGAAGGCGACCGAGGGGTCGCGCTGCGGCACCACGCCGGCCGAGCTGACGCCACGGATGCTGATGATCACCTCGTTGCCGGCCTGGCCGATATTCAGGTTGGGCACCTTGCCGGTCAGGTCGCCGGCGTCGACGACGTTCTGCTGCTGCAGCACGTCGCCGCTGATGGCGCTGACGGCCAGCGGCGTCGCCTGGACGGTGCCTTCGCGCTTCTGGGCGGTGACCACCACCTCCTCGACCTGGACGTCCTGGGCCTGCGCAGTCCCGGTCATGGCCAGGGCGCACGCCCCCGCCAGCCACATGAGCTTGTTCATTTCCGTTTTTCCCTGAATGCGGCCCGGCGTCATGGCCCTGGCCGTCTGTTCTTGATTGGTCGTCCCCGCGCCCAGGCGGGCGGGCGCTAGCGGTCCCCAGGGCCCGCGTGGGGCGCAGCCGTGCTCACGGCCAGAAGCATGCTGGTCATCGTCGTTTCCCCCTGCGTGGCCGATGTCGAACCCCCGGCCATCCTGTTCCCGCCCCGCTTTGGCCGGCCGGTGAAGATGAGGTTGGACGCGATCAGATAACGTTGTCAATTCGAAACTGACAACGTTATCTGATCCACGGTCAAAGAGTGCGCCGAACCGCCCGGCCGAACGGCGCATCGGGCCGGCGTCAAATAAGTTTCGGCGCGACAGCCACTTGCAGGGCGAAGCGAAGCGCGCGAGAGCTTGCGCACCGCGCGCGGCTGGAGTCTGGCTTGCCCCGTCAACCGACGATCAAAGACGTCGCCTCCAAGGCCGAGGTGTCCTTCAAGACCGTCTCACGGGTGCTGAACGGCGAGCCCCACGTGCGCAAGGAGGTGCGCGAGCGGGTGCTGGCCGCCGCCGCCGCCCTCGACTACCGGCCCAACATCGCCGCCCGCGGCCTGATCGGCGCGCCCTCGCGGATGATCGGCTTTCTCTACGACAACCCCAACTACAGCTATGTCACCGAGGCCGAGATCGGGGCCCTGCTCCGCTGTCGCGAGGCCGGCTACCACCTGGCGGTCGAGCCGGTGGATTCGCAGAACGACGTGGCCCGCCAGATCGAGCAGATCATCTCCAGCCTGCGCCTCGACGGGGTGATCCTGACGCCGCCGATCTCGGACGATCCCTCGGCCATGGCGATGCTCGACCGGCTGGGCGTGGCCCATGTGCGGATCGCGCCGAACGCCGAACACGACAAGGGCCCGTGCGTTTTCATCGACGACGAGGCGGCGGCCTTCGCCCTCACCCGCCACCTGCTGGACCTCGGCCACCGGTCCATCGGCTTCGTGCTGGGCCATCCCGACCACGGGGCTTCGCGCCTGCGCCTGGCCGGCTTCGAACGCGCGATGACGGCGGCGGGGCTGAAGGCCGCGGCCGCGCACAGGGTCCAGGGCTATTTCACCTTCGAGAGCGGCATGTCGGCCGGCCGCCGGATGCTTTCGGCCCAGGGCCGCCCCACCGCGATCTTCGCCGCCAACGACAAGATGGCCCTGGGAGTGATGGCGGCGGCCCGCGACCTTGGCCTGGCGGTTCCCGGCGACGTCTCGATCGCCGGCTTCGACGACACCCGCGCCGCGCAGATCTGCTCGCCGTCGCTGACCACCGTCCGCCAGCCGGTCGACGCCATGTGCGAGGCGGCCGCCGACATGCTGATCACCCTGGCCGCGCATGAGGAACTGGCCGAGCCGGCCCTGCAGCTCGACTTCGAGATCCGCGCCCGCCGCTCGACCGCCCCGCCCGGAGGCTAGGCCGGCGGCGCGGTCGAGGCCCGGAACACCAGGGCGAAATCCAACTGGCGGGACGGGCCGTCCATCTCGCCGGCGTCGACCATGCCGATCACCGCGTCGGCCGCCGCCGCCGCCATCGCCTGCACGGGCTGGCGCACCGTGGTCAGTTGCGGCCAGGCCAGGGTGGCGATCTCGCCGCCGTCGAAACCGGCCACCGAGACGTCGCCCGGCACCGACAGGCCCAGGCGCTGGGCCGCCGCCATCACGCCCAGGGCCATGTCGTCGTTGCCCGCGAAGATCGCGGTCGGCGGCTGCGCCAGGCCCAGCAGCGCCTCGGCCCCGGCCTCGCCGGTCTCGAACATGAAGTCGCCCGGAACGATCAGATCGGGATCGGCCGCCAGCCCGCGTTCGGCCAGCGCCTTGCGGTAGCCCTCCAGCCGCCAGCCGGAGGCGCCGTGCTCGGGCGGGCCGCCGATGAAGCCGATCCGGCGGTGGCCCAGCTCCAGCAGCGCCGTGGTCATCGCCCGCGCGGCCTCGACCTCGTCCACGGCCACCGACGCGCCGCGCTGCGGCTGGAGGCTGGGGGCCAGCCGCGCATAGGGCACGCGCGCCTTGTCCAGCGTATCGAGCACCGCCACGTCGTCGCTGACCGGCGGCAGCAGCAGGAAGCCGTCGGGCCGCAGCGAGGCGACCGCGGCGGCCACCGCCTGGGCCGCCATGCCGGTGCGGCTGTCGAAGGGCTGCACCACCAGATGGTAGCCGGCCGAGCGGCACTGTTCGACCGCGCCCTGCTGGAACTCGGCGACGTAGTCGGGGATGATCTCCGGGATCAGCATGCAGATCAGGAACGAGCGCGAGCCCGGCAGGCCGCGGGCGAAGACGTTGCGGCGATAGCCCAGCGCCTCGATCGCCGCCTGCACCTTCTCGCGCGCCTGGGCGCTGACGTGGCGCTCGCCGTTCAGCACGCGCGAGACGGTCATCACCGACAGGCCGGCGCGCGCGGCTACGTCCCTGATCGTCGTCACGCTGCGGCGTCCTTCATCCGCGCAGATATAACGCGGATTCTCCGCCAGGAACGCCCTCAGAGCGAAATCCGATCCGATGGATCGGATTTCGCTCAAGACTCTTTGAATCTAGAGCATTTTCTGCGCCGAACCGGCAGCCACTTCGGCGGAAAATGCTCTAACGCGCCTTCGCCTCCACGGCCTGCTCGACCAGGTCCAGCCGCGCCTTCCACGGATCGGCCCCGGCCCTGGCCCCGTCATTGGCGAAGTCGAGGATCTGATCGCCCGCGGCGTCATAGGCCGGCCAGTTCGGCCGTCCCTGGCCGTTGGGATCGCCGGTCTTGGCGAAGGCGACCCAATAGGCGTTGGTCAAGGCGGCCATCGCCGCGTCGGACGGCGTCAACGCCTCGCCGTACTTGGCCTTCACGGTGTCGAACACATAGGGGATCTCGGTGGCGTGCGGCGCGCCGGGCCACGCCTTGCGCATGGAGTCGGCCACATAGCTGAAGCGGAAAGCGTAGACGGGCCGCCCGGCCTGCGACCAGGCCTTGGCCACGAACCGCGCCGGCTCGACCATCATGGTGTCGCTGGCGACCACGGTCCCGATCGCCCGCACGTCGCCCGTACCCTTCGGATCGAACGCCGCCTGCGCCGCCGCGCGGCGCTCGGGCCCGAACGGCGCGTAGACCTCGTCGAGGGTCCTGGCCGTCGAGAAGCCGATGTCCATGCTGTTGGCCCCGACGATCAGCGGCACGTTCGCCCCGCCGCCGGCCGCATAGATCTTGCCCGGTTCGTCGACCACGATCTGGCCGTCGACCATCGGCCCGGCATAGGTCGGCGTGAACATGGTCATCATGTTGAGGCCCGAGACCACCGTGTCGGCCGGCAGACTGCGCAGCGCGGCCAGGGCCGCGGCGTCCTCGCCCTCGATCCCCACGCTCTTGGCGAAGGCCAGGCCCACCTGCTCGCCGGAGGGCGGTCCGCCGGCCGCCTGGCCGCTGACCCGGCGGCCGGGAGCGATATTGCCGCGCCCGCCGCCGGACTCCACGATCGCCTTGTGGAACAGGCCCTTGGCCGCCGGGGTGGTCATCAGGGTGTGGATCGAGAAGCCCCCCGCCGACTCCCCGAAGATGGTGACATTGGCCGGATCGCCCCCGAAGGCGGCGATGTTCCGCTGCACCCACTTCAGCGCCGCGATCTGGTCCATGAACCCGTAGTTGCCCAGCGGCCCCTCGGGGTTCTCCCAGGTCAGGGCCGGATGGGCGAAGAAGCCGAAGCGGCCGACGCGGTAGTTGAAGCTGACCAGCACCACGCCCTGCCTGGCGAACTGGTGGCCGGAATAGACCTCCGGCGAGGAGCCGCCGTTGACGAAGCCGCCGCCATAGATCCAGACCATCACCGGCAGCTTGGCCGGCGCGTCGACGGGCCGCCAGACGTTGAGCACCAGGCAGTCCTCGGCCGGGGTCGCGCCCAGGGGCGCCGCGTCGCTGGGGAACGGCTTCTGGGCGCAGTCATGGCCGTACTGCGCGGCCGAGCGCACGCCGCTCCAGGCCGGCGGCGGCTGCGGCGGGCGCCAGCGCAGGTCGCCGACCGGCGGGGCCGCAAACGGCACGCCCTTGAAGGCGATCACCCCGTCCGCCACCACGCCCTGGAGCTGGCCGCTCTCGACCCGCACCACGTCCGGGCCCTGCGCCTGGGCGGCGCCCGCCAGTCCCAGCGCCACGACGGCGCCAAGCGCCCCTGCCCTGCCGATCATCCTGTCCTCCCCTCGCCGCCGCATGGCCGCGTCCCTGTTTGAACGCATGGTTGGCCGCGACTGTTAACGTTGTCAATGACACATGCGGCGATGCTGGCGCGAGGCTCCGACAGGTGATCAAATATCCCCGTTCATTCAAAGGCCTGCGCCATGATTCCGTTCAAGTCCGCCTTGACCCGCGCCGCGGCGGCGCTGGCCGTCCTGGCCCTCGCCGCCTGCGGACAGGGCTCGCCCGAACCCTTCGCAGGCTTTGGTCCGCAGCCTGAGCTGCCGGGGCCGCGGACCAGCCTGATCCCGACCCTCAACGCGCGCCAGGCGGTGGGCTGGCCAGCGGGCGCCGCGCCGACCGCGCCAGCCGGCTTCACCGTCACCCGCTATGCCGGCGACCTGGCGCATCCGCGCTGGCTGCTGGTCCTGCCCAACGGCGACGTGCTGGTTTCCGAGGCGTCCTCCGAGCCGTCCAAGGCCAAGGGGATCACGGCGATGATCGCCAACCGGCTGCAGGACAAGGCCGGCGCGACGATGCAGAGCCCCAACCGCATCACCCTGCTGCGCGACGGCGACGGCGACGGGATCGCCGAGGTCCGCACCAACTTCGCCGAGGGACTGAGCCGCCCCTTCGGCATGACCCTCACCGGCGGCAAGCTCTATGTGGCCAACGACAACGCCGTGGTCGCCTTCCCCTATGCCGACGGCCAGACCCAGATCATCGGCGTCGGCGAGAAGGTGCTCGACCTGCCCGGCGGCCCGATCAACCACCACTGGACCAAGAACGTCGTCGCCAGCCCGGACGGCGCGAAGCTCTACGCCACCGTCGGCTCGAACTCGAACATCGGCGAGAACGGGATGGAGAACGAGACCAACCGCGCCGCGGTGATCGAGTATCCCCTGCCCACCGGCCCGGCCCGCGTCTTCGCCTCGGGCCTGCGCAACCCCAACGGCCTGGACTTCGAGCCGGTGACCGGCGCGCTTTGGACCGCGGTCAACGAGCGCGACATGCTCGGCGACGACCTCGTCCCCGACTACATGACCAGCCTGCAGGACGGCGGCTTCTATGGCTGGCCCTACAGCTATTTCGGCCAGCACGTGGACGCGCGGGTGAAGCCCCAGCGCCCCGACCTGGTCGCCAAGGCCATCGTTCCCGACTACGCGCTGGGCCCGCACACGGCTTCGCTGGGCCTGACCTTCTATCGCGCCGACGCCTTCCCCGCCCGCTACAAGGGCGGGGTGTTCATCGGCCAGCATGGCTCGTGGAACCGCAAGCCGCCCAGCGGCTATCGCGTCGTCTTCATCCCCTTCGCGAACGGCAAGCCCAGCGGCCCGCCCGAGGCGTTCCTGACCGGCTTCCTCAACAAGAAGAACGAGGCGCAGGGCCGGCCCGTCGGCGTCGCCGTCGACAAGACCGGGGCCCTGCTGGTCGCCGACGACGTCGGCAAGGCGATCTGGCGGGTCGCCCCCTCGGGAACCCTGGCTACTGGAACCTCCAGGTAAGGCCCACGCCCCACATCCGCGGCGGCCCGGCGATGAAGGTCGGCAGGCCCAGGGAGTCGCCGGTGTTGCCGGCGTCGATCAGGTACTGCTCGTCGGCGATGTTGTTGACGAAGGCTTCCAGGGTCAGCGGCGCGCTGCCCGCCGTCCACGAGACACGCAGGTTGGCCAGGCCATAGCCGTCCTGGAGCTCGTCCTGGATGTTGTCGGGCACCAGCGAGGCCGGCGGCTGCTGGAACACCGCCCGGTCGTTGTCGTTGCCGAAGAAGACCTTGCTCTGCCACGTATAGCTCGGCCGCACCGAGACCCGGCCGCCGACGGCGTCGAAGCTCCAGTTGGCGGCCAGCGAGAAACTGTGATCGGGCGACAGGCGGAAGCGGTTGCCGTCATAGGCGCCGTCCTCGAACCGCGCGTGGCTGTAGGCGTAGGTCGCGTAGATATCCAGGCCCGGGGCCGCGGCCCACTCGGCCTGGCCTTCGAAGCCGTAGGCCTTGGCCTTGCCGGCGTTGGTGACGACGAACAGCGTTCCCTGCTGCTCGACGGTCTGGAAGTTGTCGTAGTCGTAGAAATAGACCGCCCCGTCCAGGCGCAGGCGGCGGTCGAGCAGGGCCGCCTTGCCGCCGACCTCGTAGCTGTCGACGGTCTCGGCCTCGACGGTCGTGAACCGCGCCGCACCGTAGGGCGCGCCCGGCGCGCTGGCGGCCAGCACCTCGGGCAGCCGCCCGCGGGCGTAGGACGCATAGAGGTTGGCCTCGTCCGAGAGGCTGTAGCGGCCGACCAGGCGCCAGGTGAAGCCGGAGTCCTCCAGGTCCTGCGTCGCCAGCCGCCCGTCCGCCGAGGTCGGCTGGAAGGTGACGCCGAACATCGGCAGCAGGGTGTCCGGGATCAGTTGCACCTGTGGGCTTTGCAGGGCGGCCAGGATGGCGTTGGCCTGGGCCAGGCCCTGCGGCGCGCCGCTGGCGGCCAGGCCCGCCGCGCCGATCGCGCCGCCGATCACGCTGCGGCCGCCGACCACCCGCGTGCCGAAGCCGGTGGTCTTCTCGTCGCGCGTCCAGCGCAGGCCGGCCGAGACCTCCAGCCGGTCGGTCACGTCGAACGAGAGGTCGCCGAACAGGTCGATGGAATCGAGCTCGCTGGTGTTGGTCGACTCCTCCACGTGGTTGGCGCGCAGGTTGGCGGCGATGGCGGTGGCCTGCGCCGCGCTCAGCACGATGCGGTTGCCGCTGGCCTGGGCGACCAGGCCGCGCACCAGCGCGCCGGTGAAGGCGGTGTTGGCGAACAGCGCGGCCGGAGCCGGGGTCGTCGCCGGCAGGCCCAGCCCGGCCCCCGCGCCGTTGAGCTGGCCCGTCACCTGCGCCAGGGCCATGCGCTCGTCGAACTGGATCGGCGTGCGCTGGCGGCCGCTCTCGTGGAAGAAGCCTGCGCCGACGAAGCCGCGCACCCGGCCGCCGGCGTCGTAGTTGAGCCGCAGTTCCTGACTCCACTGCTTGCCCACGGCGCTGTTCAGGCCGGTGAGGATCGGCAGCGAAATCCCATCCGGATCAAACACTTCGTCGCTGTCGAAGCGGCGCACGGCAGTGATCGAGGCCAGGGTCAGGGCGTCGGTCAGGTCATAGTCGACCAGGGCCGTGGCGCTCCAGACCGTGCGGTCGACGCCCAGGCTGCGGCCGCCCTGGAAGCCCGGCGGCGCGACCAGCGCGGCCGGCTCGCTCGCGCCGCGGCCGGCCAGCACCTGGCCGGTGGCCGGGTCGGTCGGCGAGAAGCCGCCGGACTTGAACGCCGTGCCGGTCGGTTCGTCATGCTGGTAGTTGACGATGAAGTCCGAGCGCAGCCGATCATTGGGTTCGAAGTGGGCGGCGATCCGGCCGGCCCAGCTATCCACCGACTGGAAGGCGTCGCCGCCGAGGGCGTTCTCGACATAGCCGTCGCGCTGGCGGATGCGGCCCGAGACGCGCAGGGCGAAGGCCTCGCTGATCGGCAGGTTTACCGCCCCTTCCCCCATCAAGTAGCCGAAGTCGCCAGCCTCGGCCTTGAGGTAGCCGCCGAAGCCGCTGGTGTCGGCCTTCTTCTGGATGATGTTGACGCCGCCGATCAGGGCGCCGCGGCCGAACAGGGTCGACTGCGGCCCCTTGGCCACCTCGATCCGCTCCAGGTCGAACAGCTCGACATACGAGCCCTGGGCCTTGGAGATCGACACCCCGTCCTGGAACACCGACACGCGGGCCTCGGAATAGGCGTTGGTCTCGTCCGAGGTGATGCCGCGCACCACGAAGCCCGGATTGTTCGGCGACTGCTCCTGGACCTCGAAGCCGGGCGTGAACAGCGCCACGTCGGCGAAGTCCTGCACGCCCAGGGCCTCCAGCCGCTGGGACGAGTAGGCGGTCAGCGACATCGGCACGTCCAGCGCCTGCTGCTCGCGCTTCTGGGCGGTGACGACGATCTCCTCGATGGTGGCGACGTCTTGGGCGAAGGCGGCTCCGCCCGTGAGCGCAAGGGCGCTCGCCGCGGCCAGCAGCCGCGTCGTGAACTTCAGCATGACTATCCCCTGGCGCCTGGGAGCGGCGCGCTACCCTGCCGGGTAGGGGATGTCGATGACGGCCTGATGAAGCTTGGGCGGGCGAAGCGCAATGAACCGGAAAGCCCGGGCTCCGCCGCAACCGGGATGACGCGAAGGCCTAGACCCGCCCGGTCACCGGCAGCAGCGCGCCGGTCACCGCCCTCGCCTCCTCCGAGGCCAGGAACAGGATCGCCGCGGCCAGGTCCTGCGGCGTGACCCAGGCCGAGACGTCGGCCTGGGGCATGTCGGCGCGGTTGGTCGGGGTGTCGATGATCGAGGGCAGCACCGCATTGACGGTCACGCCGTCGCCCTTCAGCTCCTCGGCCAGGGCTTCGGTCAGCTTGTGCACCCCGGCCTTGGAGGCGGCGTAGGCGCCCATCCCCGCCGAGGCCTTCAGCGCGCCGTTGGCCCCGACATTGACGATGCGTCCGCTGGCGCTGCGCTTCAGGTGCGGGATGGCGGCGCGGCTGGCGTTGGTCGCGGTCAGGACATTCATCCGGAAGAGCTGGTGCCAGGTCTCCCAGGAGCCCGCTTCCAGCGTCTCCCAGCGGAAGCCGCCGGCGACGTTGATCAGGGCGTCGAGCCGCCCGAAGTGGTGAGCGACGGCGTCGATGGCCGTGCCGGCGGCCAGGGCGTCGGTCAGGTCGACCCCGCCCAGGATCATGCCGTCGGGACCGCATTCGTCCCCCAGGCCCTCGGGCGGGATCGGCGCGTAGTCGATCAGGGCGACCAGGGCGCCCCGGGCCGCGGCGGCGCGCGCCACGGCCGAACCCAGCACGCCGAACGCGCCCGTGATTGCAAAGACGCGTCCGGCCATGGGCAGTCTCCTGAAGCTGCGACCCGGCTCCGTCCGGAACCGGGACGGGCTCTAGAGTCGCTCGACGATGGTGACGTTCGCCATACCACCGCCTTCGCACATCGTCTGTAGGCCATAGCGGCCGCCGCGCTGCTCGAGAGCGTTGAGCAGGGTGGCCATCAGCTTGGTCCCCGAGGCGCCCAGCGGGTGGCCCAGGGCGATGGCGCCGCCGTTGACGTTGATCTTGTCGCGATCGACGCCCAGCGACTTCATGTAGGCGACGGGCACCGAGCCGAACGCTTCGTTGACTTCGAACAGGTCGATGTCGCCGACGCTCATACCCGCGCGCTTCAGCGCACGTTCCGAGGCCGGCAGCGGGGCTTCCAGCATGATCACCGGGTCGTGGCCCAGCAGCGACAGGTGATGGATGCGGGCCAGCGGCTTCACGCCCAGTTCCTTCAGGCCCTTTTCCGAGACGACCATCACCGCCGAGGCGCCGTCGCAGATCTGGCTGGACGAGGCGGCGGTCAGGGCCCCGCCCTCCTGCAGCAGCTTCACGCCCTTGATGCCGTCCAGGCTGGCGTCGAAGCGGATGCCTTCGTCGACGGTGTGCAGGACCGTGTTGCCCTCGGCGTCGACGACTTCGACGCCGACGATCTCGTTCTTGAAGTGGCCGGCCTGGGTGGCCGCGATCGCGCGCTGATGCGACTGGTACGAGTACTCGTCGATCTCTTCCTTGGTCAGGCCGTACTTCTTGGCGACCATCTCGGCGCCGGCGAACTGGCTGAACTGGATGTTCGGATAACGCTCCTTCATCCGCGGGCTCATGTAGTTGCCAAAGCCGTTCTGGGCGGGCAGCGCGGCCGCCAGGCCCATCGGCACGCGGGTCATGCTTTCGACGCCCGCGGCGATCACCACGTCCATGGTGCCGCTCATCACCGCCTGGGCGGCGAACTGCAGGGCCTGCTGCGAGGAGCCGCACTGGCGGTCGACGCTGGTGGCCGGCACGCTTTCCGGCAGCTTCGAGGCCAGCACCGCGTTGCGCGCGACGTTGATCGCCTGTTCGCCGACCTGGCCGACGCAGCCCATGACGACGTCTTCGACCAGGGCCGGATCGGCGCCCGTGCGCGCGATGATGTCGTTGAGGACCACCGCGCCCAGATCGACCGGATGCCAGTCCTTCAGCTTGCCGCCCTTGCGTCCGCCGGCCGTCCGCGTCGCTGCGACGATATAGGCTTCGCCCATGGTTTCGCTCCCGATGAATGCGCGTCCGCCGCGCGTCGGGGAGTCATTTAGGAGCGCGACGTGACGTAAGCCAATGGCCTATACGCGCACGTGAAGGACGCTGCGGCGGCGCGCCGGAAGCGCCCCTTTGCACGCCGTGGCGCGGCTCGTCCCATGCCGACGCCCCTCAAAATTGCAGCCCTGGCCCGACCATTGCTTAGAGGTGCAGGACAGCGCGCCGCCCTCCCAGTTTGGAACATCCATGAAACGTCTCCTCGCCATCACCGCCGCCATCGCCGCGATCGCCTCCGCCGCCCCGGCCTGGGCGGCCAAGACCTTCGTCCTGGACGGCGTGACGCTGCAGGGGGGCGGAACCCTGACCGGCAGCTTCACCACCGATGACGCCCTGTCGTCGCTGCTGGGGATCAACATCGTCGCCTCGGCCGGCACGCTAGGTTCGGGGGTGTTCTCGACCTTCACCTACGACAACGCCAGCCTGGCCGACTGGGTGTCGCTTCCGACCCAGGGCTTCCGGATCTCGACCGCGGGCTACGCCCAGCAGTTGCGCCTCGACTTCTTCCCACTGACGGAGACCGGGACCAACCTGCTGAACACCTCATACGAATTCCAGTCGAGCGGCGGCCCGCGCACCGTGACCGGCGGCCGCGTCATGCTCGACGTGCCCTCGGCGGTTCCCGAGCCGGCGAGTTGGGCGATGATGATCACCGGCTTCGGCATCGCCGGCAGCGCCCTGCGCGCCCGCGGCCGCAAGGCCGCGCTCGCCGCCGCCTGAGCCGACGCCGAACGGACCTCAAGCGCCGCCGGCCGGCGGCGCTTCCATAGCCCTCAGAACCAGAGGTCGCGGACGCAGCGGCCGTCGCTCGGCAGGTCCTCGAAGCTGTCGAGCCCGTCGAAGTGATCGACCGCGAGATCGCCCACCGCCTGCGGCTCGGCCAACCTCAGATTGACGGCCATGCGCCGGCGGCCGTCGGACCTGATCCGCATCGCGCGCCAGGCCAGCACGCAGGCGCAGGCCGGGCAGAAGAGGATCTCCAGTCCGGGGTCCTTCTCGTCCGCCCGCCTGTAGGAGGCGCTCGGTCCGTTGAGCCGGATCCGCTCGTTCTCGTAGTCGTAGGCCCAGAGCGTCCCATAGCGACGGCAGAGCGTGCAGTTGCACGCCGTCACCCGGCCGGGGTCGCCCTCGAGCGTCCAGTGCGAACCGCCGCAATGACAAGTTCCGGTAAGCATCGGCGGTCCATCCTTGATCTGCCGGACCACAGCCTAGACGTTCCTGGCCTCCTGTTCAGCCCTGCGCGGCGGCTTCCAGCGGCGCGATGTCCAGCTTGACCATCTGCAGCATCTTTTCGGTCACGCGACGCACCCTGGCCGGGTCGGGATCGTCCATCAGCTCGCGCAGCCGCTTGGGCGCGACCTGCCAGCACAGGCCCCAGCGGTCGCGCACCCAGCCGCACTGTTCGATCTGGCCGCCTTCCTTGAGGGCGTCCCAGAGGCGGTCGAGCTCGGCCTGGCTCTGCGGCTCCACCATGATCGAGAAGCTGTGGTTGAACGGGTCCAGCGGCCCGGCCTCGATCGCCATGTAGTTCTGGTCGCCGAGGGTGAAGTCCGCGATCCGCACGCCGCCGGCCGGGCCGCCGGGGTTGTCGGCCGCCACGGCCGAGATCGCGTTGAGCTTCGAGCCGGTGATCAGCGAGGTGTAGAAGCGGACCGCCGCCTCCATGTCCTTCTCGAACCAGAGATGCTGGGTGACCTTCATCGCGTCGTCCTCCTTGCGGGACCGGGCGGCGCGCCCGGCTGCATCAAGGACGTGCGAGAAGACGGCTTGCCGACAATGCGCCGGACAATCCTAGGCCGGCAGCAGCGTCCCCGGCGCGCGGGCGTCCAGCTTGAACGTCACCGGCAGCACCCGCTCGTGCGGCGTCTGGAGTTTCAGCGCCTTGGCGGCCCGCGCCACCGCCACCTTGCTCAGGGCCGCCGGCGTGAAGCCGTCCTGCACCTTGGGCCGCGCGCCCAGCCGCCGGCGCATGACGCCGTTGGCGTAGATCACGTTGGCCCGCATCAGCGCCTGGGGCGTCATGAATTCGATCGACAGCGAGACGTTCAGCATCGGCCCGTTCTCGATCCGGTGCGGCGCGTTCTGGGCCCAGGTGACCATCGTTCCCGGCGTCAGGTCGTACATCTGCGCGCCCTGGTCCCAGGCCGGATCGAAGGTGAACTGCTCGGCCGTCTCCTTCAGGACGATGCGCTCCAGCACCTCCTGGCCGACATAGGGGTCCTCGACCGGATAGACCCAGACCTTCTTCCGCCCGCGCAACTGCCAGAGCGACACCAAGGGCACGTCCAGATGGTAGAAGACCTGGGCGTTGGCCGAGGAGATCAGCACGCCGAGGTCGCGCTTCAGCGTCCGCACGCCGGTCTGGGCCTGCTTCTCGGCGAAGATCTCGTCGCCCAGGGCCGCGTACTGCGGCAGGTAGTCGTTGGTCGCCCGCAGGTTCAGCCAGATGCGCCCAGCCTGGGCCGCCTCCAGCAGCTTCGACCCGCTCAGCGCGCCGGCCGAGCCCTTGCGCCAGGTGGTCCAGGCCACCGGGTCCTCGCCCATGGTGAACACGCCCAGCTTCTCGCGCGGATAGCGGTCGAGCAGTTCCTCCAGCCCCGCGTCGTCGAACATCGGCCGCTCGTGCAGGCCGTGCCGGAAGACCAGGTTCCGCCTGGTGAAGTCGCGCGCCTTTTCGGGCGTCCAGTCGCCGATGATGCTCATGCCCCTGCCCTCAAGCCATAGAACCGGATCTTGAACGGCCCCCACCAGAGGGTCTTGCCCAGGCCGCGCGCGGCGCGATCCAGCGTGAATGCGAAGTCCGGCGCCCGGACCAGCCACTTGACGCCGGCCAGCAGGCCGAACACCCCGGCCTGGACCACGCCCTGGGTCATCCATTTGGCCAGGCCGACACGGTCGGGCGGACTGGCCGCCGCGCAAGCGGCCGAAGGCCCCTGGCCGTAGGCGAAGGCGCGCGCGATCGTGTAGCGCAGCGACAGGCGCGAGGGGACCGGGTCTTCCCAGACCCAGGCCGCCGGCTCCCAGGCGAAGACGGCGCCGGCCGCCTGCATCTGGCCGAACAGCAGGTCGTCCTCGCCGCCGATATGATTGCGGATCGGCGAGAACGGCCGCTTCGGGTCCGGCAGCGCCGCGCGGCGGATCAGGCTGTCGCCGCAGCCGTAATAGTGGTCGAGCACCCCGGCGGCTTCCGGCCCCTCGCGGGAGAAGAAGCGCTCCAGGTAGCTGCGGTGCCGCTGGACATCGTCGGGCGCGCGGCCGCGCACCGGCCCGAACACCACGTCGGCCTTGAACCGCTGCTGGGCGTCCAGCAGCGCGCGGAGCCAGCCCTCCGGCGCCTCCTCGTCGTCGTCCAGGAAGGCGATGAAGTCGCCGCGCGCCTGTTCCAGCGCCGCATTGCGGGCGTTGGCCACGCCCGGCTCGGGCTCATGCACATAGATCACCGGGAACGGCGCCTGGGCCGCCAGGGCCTCGACCGCGGCCTTGGCCGAGGGCGACTGGTCGTTGTCGACCACCACCAGTTCCAGCTCCGCCGGATCGACGCCCTCCTGCCGGAAGGTCGAGCGCACGGCGACGGCCAGGCCGTCCAGCCGGCGCTGGGTCGGGATCACCAGGCTGACGCGTGGCCTCGCCATGGATCAGGCGGCCTCCGCCGAGGACGCCCCCGGACGCAGGGCGCGGGCGGCGATGGCCCCGGCCAGGCCCTTGGCCCGCCCGGCGAGCGAAAGTTCGGTGGTGGCGATCATGTCGAGCCGGCGGCGCAGGCGCCCGACCGGGCCGGCCCGGTGCGCGCCGGCCAGGGTCCAGACCCTTTCCGAAGCCCCCGCCGCGCGGCCGCGCGGACCGGCGGCGGCCATCATGCCCTCGCCGATCATCCGCGTGGTCAGGGCGTAGGGACGCTTGTAGTGGTCATGGCCGGGGCCGAGGTCGTAGGTCTTCAGGCCCAGGTCCGGCATCGCCGCGATCGCCCGCAGCAGGAACAACTGGCCCGGCGACCAGGCGCCCATCTCCGGATCGGTCGAGGCGATCCACGGATGATAGACCTCGCCGACCCGCACGCCGATGTGCCCGGCCAGCAGCCTGTCGCCGCAATAGAGGTTGATCATCAGCCCCTGGAAATGGCCCTCGCGCATGTCCAGGAACGAGGCCAGCAGTTCGCGCGTCCAGTCCGGGGCCAGGAAGTCGTGGGCGCCGGTGCGCGCCAGTTGCTCGCGCTTCCAGGCCAGCAACTGGTCGAAGGCGGCGCGGTCGTGGTCGGGCGCGCGCAGGGTCAGGGGCCCGACCTCGCGGTCCAGCTTGCCGTCCAGCCGGCGGTAGTTCTTGAAGCGCTTGGCGCTCGCCGCCCGCAGCGCCTCCAGATAGGCCGGCGCCGGGCGGTCCAGTTCGATCACATAGGCCTCGTTCTCGCCGGCGACGGCCTGGCTGAAGTCGCCGTGCGGGTCGACCAGCCCGGTGAAGCGGAAGGCCGACAAGCCGAGCTCGGCCAGGTCGGCGTGGATGTCCAGCGGCCGGTCGGCCACCAGGCCGTGATAGTCCGACAGCGGCGCGCCGATCGGGCGGGCCATGCCGCGCGGCCGGTGGTGGTAGGCCAGGAAGCCGATCGGCCGGTCGCCCTCGCGCCAGACGGCCACGCGCGCGTCCTGGCGCAGGGCGCCGACCGCGATGGCGAAGTCAGGCCCGAGCAGCGGGCTGCGGAACTCTGGGCGCGAGGCGCACAGCGCCCGCCAGGCGCCGACATCGGCGTCGGACAGTTCGAGCGGACGAAGGACTTCCATGCGCAACATCTCAAACACGGTAGCGTATCCCGGTTAGGGAAAGGTGCATCCGCCGTTGCAAGTCCCGGGCCGGTCAGGCCGCGAAGGTGTCCCGCAGGATCTTTTCCAGCCACAGGACGTCGACCTCGTCGAAGGCGGCGAGCTGGTCGGAATCGACGTCCAGCACCGCCAGCAGCTCGCCCGCGGCGTCGAACACCGGGACCACGACCTCGCTCTGCGAGCGGCTGTCGCAGGCGATGTGGCCGGGGAAGGCGTGGACGTCCGGGACCAGTTGGGTCTGGCCGCTGGCCGCCGCCGCGCCGCAGACGCCCCGGCCGAAGGCGATGCGCAGGCAGCCCAGCGTGCCCTGATAGGGCCCGACCACGAGTTCGCGCGCCTTGTCCGGATCGACCACGTAGAAGCCGGCCCAGAAGAACGTCTCGAAGGTCGCCGCCAGCATCGAGGCGACGGTGGCCATCCGCGCCGTCAGGTTCGGCTCGCCCGCCAGCACCGCGGCGATCTCCTGCGCCAGCACGGCGTAGCGCTCGGCCTTGGCCGCGGGCAGGGTCAGTTCGTTGAAGGCTTCGGCCATGGGCGGCTATATACGGGCGCGCCGGCCTCGCCGCCAGCGCGCGGCCCCAGAGTTCCGGAGTGTTTCATGACCAGCGGCATCGGCGGTTCGACGGCGGAGGCGGAACTCGCGGCGCTCGCGCCCTGGCCCGATCCGGCCCCGGCGATCACCCGGCAGGAGCGCCAGGCCCGCCTCGCCCGCGCCCGCGAACTCATGAAGGCGATCGGCGCGCAGGCCCTGATCATCGGGGCCGGCGCCAGCCTGCGCTACTTCACCGGCGTGGCCTGGGGCGCGACCGAGCGGCTGGTGGCCATGATCCTGCCGCTGGAGGGCGACGTGCGGATGATCTGCCCGCGCTTCGAGCTCGGCTCGCTGGAGGCGGCCCTCGGGATCGACGCCGAGCTGCTGCTCTGGGAAGAGCACGAGAGCCCCTTCGACCTGGCGGTCCGCGGCCTGGACGGCGCAGCCTCGCTGGCCATCGACCCGGCCCTGCCCTTCTTCGTGTTCAACGCCATCGCCAAGGCCGCGCCGGGCCTGAAGCTGCTGGACGGCGCGCCGGTGGTCGACGGCTGCCGGATGATCAAGTCTCCGGCCGAGCTGGCCCTGATGTCCCAGGCCAAGGCCATGACCCTGGAGGTCCACCGCCGCGCGGCCCGGATCCTGCGCCCCGGCGTCACCACCGGCGAGGTCCGCCGCTTCATCGACCAGGCCCATCGCGCGCTGGGCGCCGACAACGGGTCCTACTTCTGCGCCGTGCAGTTCGGCCGGGCCAGCGCCTATCCGCACGGCCTGCCCGGCGAGCAGGCGCTGCAGGAGGGCGAGATCGTCCTCATCGACACCGGCTGCCAGGTCCAGGGCTATCATTCCGACATCACCCGCACCTACGTGTTCGGCGAGCCCTCGCCCGAGCAGCGCCGCGTCTGGGACCTGGAGAAGCAGGCCCAGGCCGCCGCCTTCGCCGCGGTGAAGCCGGGCGTCCCCTGCGAGGAGATCGACGCCGTCGCCCGCCGGGTGCTGGCCGCCGCCGGGCTCAGCCCCGACTACGAGCTGCCCGGCCTGCCGCACCGCACCGGCCACGGCATCGGCCTGTCGATCCACGAGGCGCCCTATCTGGTGCGCGGCGACAGGACCCCGCTGGCGCCGGGCATGTGTTTCTCCAACGAGCCGATGATCGTGATTCCCGACGCCTTCGGCGTGCGGCTGGAGGACCACTTCCACGTCACCGCCGACGGCGCGGCCTGGTTCACCGAGCCGCAGCCCAGCCTGGACAGGCCCTTCGGCTGATCCGCCGCCGGTAGGTCCAGCAATCCCGCCACAACCCTTCCGAGCGTCCGTGTAATCGTAGGTCGTTTGACGCTGCGTAATTTACGGCCTTAGCTTGCAGTTCTGAACGGCTCCGCTCGACGAGAGCCGTCGACAAGAAGACCCCCGCATTTCGACTGGGGGCTAGGGAGGGAAGAATGACCAAAGCCTTGCTGGCTTCTGCGTCCGCGCTCGCGCTTGTCTGGTCCACGCCCGTCTGGGCACAGTCCTCAGGCGGCGGCAGTCTCATCGAAGAACTGATCGTCACCGCCCAGAAACGGGAGGAGTCCGTCCAGGACGTCCCGATCGCGGTGTCGGCCTTCAGCGAGCAGGCCCTCAAGACCCAGGGCATCGACGGCGCCGGCAACCTGGTGCAGTCGGTCCCCAACCTCACCTTCACGCGCCGCGCCCTGCGCACCAACTTCCAGATCCGCGGGGTCGGCGCCCAGCTCGTCTCCACCGGCGGCGACGACGGCGTCGGGATCCACCACAACAACGTCCCCCTGACCTCCAACCGCCTGGCCGACGCCGAGTTCTACGACGTCGAGCGGGTCGAGGTGCTGCGCGGCCCGCAGGGCACGCTCTATGGCCGCAACGCCACCGGCGGGGTGGTCAACGTCATCACCAACAAGCCGTCCGACGTCTTCGACGCCTCGATCTCGGCGGAATTCGGCAACTACAACAGCCTGAAGTACCAGGGCTTCATCAACGTGCCGCTGGGCGACATGTTCTCGCTGCGCGCGGCCGGCTTCGCCCTGCAACGCGACGGCTATACGGAGAACACCCTCAACGGCCAGGACATCGACGACCGCCAGATCTGGGCCGCCCGCGTCACCCTCGGCTTCAACCCGACCGACAACTTCCGCGGCTTCCTGCTGTGGGACAACTTCTCCGAGGACGACAGCCGCGGCGCGCGCAAGCAGCTCTGCCAGAAGGACCCTGGCCTGACCAACGTCCTGGGCGTTCCGACCGGCGCGGCCCAGGTCGCCTTCACCCAGGGCTGCCTGCCGGCCTCGGTCTATGGCGACAACGTCTATGGCACGACCAACCAGCTCTCGACCTTCACCGGCATCATCGCCCGGCAGATCGGCCTGCAGACCACCGACTCCTTCGCCGGCAAGACCATCTCGCGCGACCTGCGCGAGATCGAGGTCTACGGCCGCCCGACCTACCGGCCGCGCACCGACCTCTACGAGCTGAACCTGGAGTGGGACGTCACCCCGCAACTCACCGTCACCTCGCTGACCAGCTATAATGAGAACGAGAACTACACCCGCGGCGACTCCACCGGCGGCTACTCCTCGGTGCCGTTCGGGGTCACGCCCTTCACCCCGACCGGGGTGCTGAACGATCCGCAGTTCGGGATCACCGACCGTCTGATGAGCGAGTCCGGCGGCGTCAGCCACAACGAGCAGTGGACCCAGGAACTGCGGCTGCAGTCCAACTTCGACGGGCCGCTGAACTTCAACGTCGGCGGCATCTATCTCGACTACGAGGCGAGCAGCATCACCTATGTCGCCACCAACGCGGCCACCGCGGCGGTCGCCGTCGTCCAGCCCGCCGCCTATATCGACCCGCTGCGCGAGCCGGACTTCACCGGCCACAACTACTTCATCAGCCTCAGCGAGTATAAGCTGAAGTCCAAGGCCGCCTTCGGCGAGCTCTACTGGCAGGCGACCGAGGACCTGAAGGTCACGCTCGGCCTGCGCTACACCGACGACGAGAAGTGGACCCGCGGCAGCGGCGCGACCCTGTTCGCTCCCGGTCGCGGCCCCAGCTTCACCGCCGACCAGCGCGTGGAGTTCAAGGAAACCACCGGCCGTCTGAACGTCGACTGGTCGCCGGACCTGTCGTTCACCGACCACACCCTGATCTATGCGTCCTATTCCAAGGGCTACAAGGGCGGCGGCTTCAACCCGCCGGGCGTCGTGGCCCTGGGCCTGAACCCCAGTTACGAGCCGGAGTTCGTCAACGCCTACGAGGTGGGCGCCAAGAACACCCTGGCCGACGGGCGCCTGCTGCTGAACCTCACCGGCTTCTACTACGACTACCAGGGCTACCAGATCGGCCGCAGCGTCAATCGCTCGGTCTACAACGAGAACATCGACGCCAAGATCTGGGGCGTGGAACTGGAGTCGATCTGGGAGCCGATCGACAACCTGCGGCTCAACGCCAACATCGGCTACCTGAACACCGAGATCGACCAGGGCAAGGTGGTCGACACCTTCAACCGCACCCAGGGCGATCCCGCCTACATCTACGCCAACTCCACCAACGGCGGGTGCATCCTCAACGCCCAGGGCGTCGCCAACCTGCTGCAGGTTCCCGGCGGTCAGGCGCTGCTGGCCAACTTCGCCTGCGGCGGCACGGGATCGGGAACCTCGACGATCCGCGGCCGGCTGCTGGCCGCGGGGCTTCCGGCCGCGGCCGCCGACGTCCTGACCAACGGCGTCTACAACTACGGCCCCAACGTCTCGCTGTTCGGCAACGGCGCGGGCGAGGGCATCATCCAGGACCTCTCGGGCAACGACCTGCCCAACGCCCCGGAATGGACCGTCTCGCTCGGCGCCCAGTACAAGTGGGAGCTCCCGAACGGCTGGAACGCCACCCTGCGCGGCGACTACTACCGCCAGTCCGAGAGCTTCATGCGCTACAACAACGCCTTCTTCGACAACATCGAGGCCTGGGAGAACGTCAACGCCGCCCTGATCTTCGCCAACCCCGATCTCGACCTGAACATCCAGCTCTTCGTGAAGAACCTGCTCGATGACGACACCATCGTCGGCTTCGACATCAACGACGAGAACCTGGGGGCCACGCGCAGCGTCTTCCTGCTCGATCCGCGCCTCTACGGGATCTCGATCACCAAAGGTTTCTGAGCGGGAACTCTCGTCATGGTCGAGCTTTATAAGGGGGCGATCCAACAGGGAGACGGCGCATGGGCATCTTCAGCTCGATCATGGACAAGGTATTTCACCGCAAGAAGCCCGAGGCCGCTCCGGCCGCTCCGGCTCCGGCCGAGGCCCCGGCTGCGGCGGCCCCGCCCCCGCCGCCCGAGCCGGTGGACGTCGAGGCCGTGCTCACCGAACTGGCGACGCTGAAGGGCGGCGGCGGCAACTGGCGCACCTCGATCGTCGACCTCCTCAAGATGCTCGACCTCGACTCCAGCCTGGACGCCCGCAAGGAGCTGGCGGCCGAGCTGGGCGTCGCCGCCGGCCCGCACGGCAGCGCCGAGCAGAACATCGCCCTGCAGAAGGCCGTCTGGGCCGCGCTCGCCAAGAACGGCGGCGTGGTTCCGGCCAGCCTGCGCGACTAGGCTCCAGTCTCTGAACGGGAAGCGCGTCGGCCGCCCGGCCGGCGCGCTTTTTCGTGGGCGCTAGGTCCGGCTGAGGATGTCCACCGGCAAGGCGCCGGTCAGCGCGCCCCAGACGGCGATCAGCCCGCCGGCCGCGATGGCCACGCCATAGGGGATGCCGCGGCCGAAGTCCCCCCTGCCCTTCAGCGTGAACATCACCAGCGCGCGCCGGGGATTGGCCGTCAGCGTGACGATCGCCATGACCCCGCCGACCAGCACCGTGGCCAGCGCGAAGAGGTGCAGGTAGCTGAGCCCGGTGAACAGCGCGACCGCCGCGAACAGCTTCACGTCGCCCGCCCCCATGACCCCCAGGGTGTAGAGGACGAAACCGACCCCGAAGCCGATCGCCGCCGCCGCCAGCCCGGGCCCGAGGCTGGCGCCCCGATCGGCCAGCGCCCAGAGCGCGAACAGCCCCACCAGGGCCGCCACCGCCGCATTGGGAATCCGGCGGTTGAGCACGTCGCTCACCGCCACGCAGATCAGGATCCCCGACAGCAGCGCGGCGATGACGTTGTGGACGTTCTCAGCGGACCACATTCGGATTCGGCTCGCTCCGCGCCGCCAGCGAGCGCACCATCTTCAGGTTCTCCGAGGCCCGCGCGTAATATTCGCTCTTCAGCTCCAGCGCCTGGCCCAGCAGCAGCTCGGCCTTGGCGTAGTCGCCGCGCATGCCTGCCGCGAAACCCGCATTGTTCAGCAAGGCCGCCTGGTCGTCCGGCGCGCCGCCGACCAGCGCCCTGTCGTAGTCGCCGCGCATGGCCAGGGCCAGGCGCAGATTGGTCCGCGCCTCGGTGAACGAGGGACGCTTGGCGAGCGCGGCCACGAAGTCGGCCACCGCCTCGTCGCGGCGATGCTGCAGCAGCCGCGAATAGCCGCGGTTGTTCAGGACCAGCGCGTCGCCGTTGGAGATGGTCATCGCCTGGCCGTAGGCCGCCTCGGCCTGCGTCCAGTCGGTGCGGTTGTCGTATTCCCGGCCCAGCGCGTTCCACGCCCGCCAGGCGCCGGGGTCGGCCTCGACCGCGCGCTGCAGCACCGCCAGCGCTTCGTCGGAACGCCCTTGCAGCGAGAGCGTGATCCCCTGCCCCTGCAGCGCCCTGGCGCGCACGCCGGGATCGGCCTCGGCGGCGCGGTAGTTGGTGAGGGCCGCGTTCAACCGGCCCCGGCGAAGATTGAGGTCCCCGCCCAGCAGCACCAGCCGCGGATCGCGGACCCCGGCCACCTGGGCGCTGTCGAGCATCCGGCCCGCGTCCAGCAGCCGTTGCTCGTCGAGGGCCCGCTGGATCTCGACGACCGCGACCTCGCTCATCGCGACCGGGGGCTTGGCGGCGCGTCCGAATATCCCCGCCTGGGCCGGCGTCACGGCCAGCATCAGGGCCAAGGCGGTCAGTGTCAGCGTGCGCACTTCAATCTCCTCTCAAGACCTGGTCGGCGCGGTTGGGCCAGGCCCAACCGACGGCGTCGGCCCCGATGGCCAGGCGGATGCCCTGGCAATCGTCGTTGCACCTGATCAGGCTCGCGGGCCCCGGAAGGGTCCGCTGCAGAGCCTGCGCGACCATGGCGTTGCGATCGCCGTAGGTGATGGTCGTCCGGGCCTGGCGCTCGCCGCCGACGACGGCCTCGCCCACTGACCAGCCCAGCCGCCGCAGCGCCGAGCGAACCGGCTCGGCGCCGCCGGCCCGTCCGGAGAGGTCGGCCAGCTCGAGCGGGCGGCCCATCTGCCCAGGCCCCGTCCGGGCGACCAGGATCGGCTGGACCGGCCCCAGGCGAACCACGGCCGGCCGCGCCGCCAGCGCCGGCTCGGACCTGACAGGCGCCGCGGCGGGGGCAGGTTGGAGCGCCGCATAGGCGGGCGCCGCCAGCCGGGTCTGCAGGCTGGCGGAATAGGCCATGTTGCCGGCGAGGATCTGCGAGCCCGGGTCCAGGCGTTCGGCCTGTTCGTAGTAGCGGGCGCTGAGATCGAAGCGGCCGAGCTTGTCGTAGACCACCGCGAAGGCGTTCAGCACCCGCACGTCGTCCGGGTTGTAGGCGCGCGCGCCCTGCAGCATCTCCAGGGCGCCGGCATAGTCGCGCCGGGCGATCGCGCGCGTGGCGCTGTTGTAGTAGCCGTCTTCGCGCGTGAAGCGCTGGACCTCGCTGGTCTGGACGGACTTGAAGTCCACCCATGCCGCCGCCTTCGGAAAGAGCGCGCATCCGGCCAGTCCGGGCGCCAGCGCCAGGAGGGCGAGGCTGCGGGCGAGAAGGGTGGTCATCGGGGCCTCCGTCATCGCCCGGCCAGGGCGGGCACCAGCGTGCGCACGACGTCGATCGCCGGCGGCAACAGCAGGGCGACAATGATCACCGGCATGAAGCAGGCGACGATCGGCATGGTCATCAGCACCGGGATGCGCATCGCCTTCTCCTCGGCCTTCATGAACCGGCTCTCGCGCATCTCGGCCGAGTAGGTCCGCAGGCTCTGGGCGATGCTGACCCCCAGCAGGTCGGTCTGGATCAGCAGCGCCACGAACGAGCGGATGCTGTCGACATTGACCCGCTCGGCCAGCGCCCGCAGCGCCTCGGCCCGGCCCCTGCCGGCGCCGAGCTCGTCGGCCAGGCGGCCGAACTCCTGGGCGATCCGCGGATGGGACTCCGTCACCTCGGCGGCGACCCGCACGAAGGCCGCCTCCAGGCCAAGGCCGGCCTCGACACAGACGACCATCAGGTCCAGCGCGTCGGGGAACTCGTGCTCCAGTTGCTCGCGCCGGGCGTTGATGCGGTTGTCGAGCAGCGCCTTGGGGGCGATGAGCCCGAGCCCGCAGAGCACCAGCGGGAACATGAACGCCCCCAGCCCGGTCAGGGGCCGGCCAGCCAGGGCCAGCCCGCCGATCAGCCCCATGGGCAGGCCGATCGCCAGCGAGAACCGCAAGATCACGTACCAGATCGGCGCCGAGGGCTGGTCGAATCCGGCCAGCGACAGGTCCCGGCGAAGCTTCTGGGTCTCCTTGACTTGGCCGCCCGCCGTCGCCGACTGCACCCAGAGCAGGAACGGGTTGCTGACCTTGTCGGCCTTCAGCACCGATCCTTCGCTCGGGCTCGTCTCCTCCCGTCCCAGCCGGCGGCGGACCGCCAGTTGGGCGGAGACCGCGCGCTGGGTCAGGTTGACCATCCCGACCACCGCCAGGAAGGTGAAGACCTGGATGGCCACGTCGAACCACTGGGTCATCGCCGCCTCAATATTTGAAGTTGATGATGCGGTGCACCATCAGCCAGCCGCCGAGGTAGATGAGCGCGGTCAGGAACACGACCGGCCAGAATATCGGGTCGGAGAACTTCTCGGAGTACACGGTCGGGCGGAACACCAGTTGGCCGCAGATCAGCAGCACCGGCAGCACGCTCAGCAGCACCGCCGAGGCCCGGCCCTCGCTGGCCAGCGACTTCACCCGCTTGCCCAGCGAATGGCGCCCGCGCATGACCGAGGCCAGTCCCTCGAGGATCTCGGCGAGGTTGCCGCCGGTCTCCGACTGGATGCTCACCGCCACCGCGAAGAAGTGGCCGTCGGCCGACCCCGTCCGGCGGGCGAAGTTGGCCAGCGCCTCCTTGAATTCGACGCCATAGGTCGTCTCGTCGACGATGAGGCCGAACTCCGACCCGACCGGATCGCCCATCTCGTCGGCCGCAAGCTGCACCGCGGAGATCACCGGATGGCCCGCGCGCACCGCGCGATTGACCACGTCGAGCGCCAGCGGCAGTTGCTCCTCGATCTTCCGGATCCGGGTGTTGCGCTGGTGGCGCAGCCACAGGCCGACCCCGACCAGCGCCAGCACGCAGGCGCCGATCAGCGAGATCGCGCCGCTGGCCAGGACGCCCGGCCCCTTGCCCGAGGTCGCGACGCTGAGCCCGACCAGCCAGAGCGCGCCGGCCACCCCCGCGGTGATCGCGCCCAGCCGGGCCGGCGACATCAGCAGCCCGGCCTGGCGCATGTAGAGCTCCAGCCGCTCATAGAAGGCGTCCAGCCGGCCGGAGGCCCGAACGCCGGGCGGGCGGCGGACCAGCGCGCTGAAGATCTCCTCCCGGCTCATGCCGGAATCCATCATCGCCAGCCGGCGATTGACCCGCTGCGTCCGGTCCCGGGCCGAGAAGACCAGCCCCGCGAGGGCCTGGACCACGACCACCACGGCCACGAAGGCCAGCACGTAGATCATGGGGGAGCCCGTCATCTAGACCGACCTCCTCCCGGCGGAAAAATCGATGTACGGCAGCTCGACGCCCCGCGCGGCCAGCACGTCGATGAAGCGCGGCCGCACGCCGGTGGTCTCGAACTCGCCCGAGACGCCGCCGCCGCTTCCCCGGCCCTGGCGGCGGAAGCGGAAGATCTCCTGGATCGAGATCACGTCCTCCTCCATGCCGACGACCTCGCTGATCGACACCACCCGGCGCCGGCCGTCGTCCATCCGCTCGGCCTGGATCACGATGTTGATGGCCGAGGCGATCTGCTGGCGGATCGAGCGCGGCGAGATCTCCAACCCCGCCATGCCGATCATCTGCTCCACCCGCGAGAGCGCGTCGCGCGGGCTGTTGGCGTGGACGGTGGTCATCGATCCGTCATGGCCGGTGTTCATCGCCTGCAACATGTCGAAGGCCTCGCCGGCCCGCACTTCGCCGACGATGATCCGGTCGGGCCGCATCCGCAGGGCGTTGCGGACCAGGTCGCGCTGGGCGATCTCGCCCTTGCCCTCGATATTGGCCGGCCGCGTCTCCAGCCGCCCGACGTGCGGCTGCTGCAGTTGCAGCTCGGCGGAGTCCTCGATCGTCACGATCCGCTCTTCGTCGGAGATGAACGCCGACAGCGCGTTGAGCAGCGTCGTCTTGCCCGAGCCCGTCCCGCCCGAGATCAGCACGTTGCGGTGCGACTGCACGATGGCGCGCAGCAGGTGGCTCATGTCGCTCGATATGCTGCCCAGCTCCAGCAGCCGCTCCATGCGGATCGGGCTCTTGGCGAACTTGCGGATCGAGACCAGCGGGCCATCGACCGCCAGCGGCGGGATGATCGCGTTGACCCGGCTGCCGTCGGCCAGGCGCGCATCGACCATGGGCTGGGATTCGTCGACCCGCCGCCCGACCGCCGCGACGATCTTGTTGATGATGCGGACCAGGTGGCGCGTGTCCTGGAACCGCACGTCGGTCCGCTCCAGCCGGCCGAACCGCTCCACATAGACGACGCTGTGGGTGTTGATCAGGATGTCGCTGACGGTCTCGTCCTTCAGCAGCGGCTCCAGCGGCCCCAGGCCCAGCAGTTCGTCCAGCACGTCCTCGATCAACTGGTCGGTCTGGCTGAGATTGAGGATGCGCTTCTCGTCGGCCAGCAGGGCGCTGACCGCGCCGCGGATCTCCAGGCGCAGGCTCTCGCGCGGGGTCTTGTCCAGCAGGCCGAGGTTCAGGAACTCGAGCAGGCGCTGGTGGATGCGGACCTTCAGAGCGGTCGCGCCCTCGATCGGCGTCGGCTGCGGCGCTCCGATCACCGGGGCGGCGTCGCCGGAGGATGTGGCGGGCTTCCAGAGCATGTTCGTCATCCTCGCCTCCAGCCGGAGGCCGCCGCGGGCGCCAGGGTCGCCAGCTTGCCGGCCAGTTCGACGACGGCCTTTTCGAGCTTGGTCCCCTTGCGCACCGCCGAGAGCTCGACGCCCTCGTTGATGGCGGCGATCATGGTCTTGCGGTCCTCGGGAACGACCACGTCGAACTCGCGCCCGATCGCGCGTTCGGCGGCCTTCAGCGACACCAGTCCGGCCTGGTCGTTGTTCACGCCGTTGCAGACCAGGGTGAGCGGCCGGCCCTCCAGGCCCTGGGCGCTCAGCACCCGTAGCTGCCGCTTGACCAACTGCACGTGCGGCACGGTGAGCTGGGTGACCAGGACGATGCGGTCGGCCTCATGCAGCACCTGGTTGGTCCAGGCGGTCCACACCGGCGGCAGGTCGACCAGCACGAGCTGGAAGTCGCGGCGCAGGCCACGCAGCAGCGCCTCGATCTGGTCGGGCGACAGCATCTCCAGCGCCACGATCTCGCGCGGCGCGGCCAGCACCCGCGCGCCGGAACGATGCCTGGCCAGGGCGGTGGCGAACGGCGTGTCGGCCAGGTTCGCGCCCGAGCTGAGGCAATCGGCCAGGGTGATCGCCTCGGGAAGGTCGAGATAGAGGCCGGCCGCGCCGAACTGCAGGTCCAGGTCCGCCAGGCAGACCTCGACGGCGCCGCGCGCGGCGACGCAGGCGGCGGTCTGCACGCCCAGCGCCGTCGCCCCGACCCCGCCGCCGGCCTTCAGGAAGGCCACGACCTCGCCCCTCGCGCGGCCGGAATCGGCGTCGCTCCGGCGGTCGGCCAGCAGGCGCTCCAGGCTGAGCGCCAGGGCCGGCTCGCTGATCGGATAGGTGACCACGTCGGCGGCGCCGGCCCGCACCAGCCGCCGGGTGGTGGTGACGTCGGCGTCGTGCAGGGCCACCACGATGCTGGTCGCCGGCCCGGCCGACGACAGCCGGCGCACCGCGGCCTCGACCGCGTCGGCGGCGCCGCCTTCCAGGCTCACCACCAGCACGTCCAGGCCGGGGGGCGGCTCGGGCCAGTCTCCCGCCAGGGCCTCGAACTCGACGTGCGGGAACAGCGCGGCGATCGAGGCGAACCGTTCGGCGCCGCCGATGGCGCGCTCGGCGACGCCCACGCGCCACCCCTGAACGGCCTCGACTCCGCCACGACCGCTGGGGCTGAAACCTCGGAGCATCTTTGGCATGTCGACCATCTGGCGCGTCAGTTGCTGTCCGCCCCGACCGAGGCCGCCGAACTGATCGTCGAGGCGATGCCCGTCGGCGCGATGACCTTGCCGGTCCGGTAGCGCTCCTGCGCGCCGGCGGCGCGCGCGCCGTCCGCGCCGGGGGCCGGAACCCCGGCATAGACGGCGTCCGGGTTGGCGATCTGCGCCACCGCCGCCTGCCGCAGGGCGTAGCCGAAGTCCGAGCCCAGATGCGCCTGGCTCTGGACGCAGCCCGCCAGGCCGGAGGCCGCCGTCACGACGACGAATGTCTTCAGAGCGCTCATCTTGGCTTTCCTAGTAGAGGACATGGCCGTGGGGGCCTTCGACGCCGCCGCGCCCGGGCTCGGCCGACATCAGCGCGCGGTCCTCGGGGCGAACCCAGCGGGGCGAGCCCTGCTGGGCGCCGAACAGGAACAGCTCGAAGTCCGACGGCGGCATGAAGTTCTCGCCCGGCCCGGCGATCCGGCCCTTGCGCGGCGTCACCAGGTGCGGCGTCACCACGATGACCAGTTCGGTCTCTTCGCGCTGATAGCCGCTCGACCGGAACAGCGCCCCCAGCACCGGCATGTCGCCGACGAACGGGAACTGGCGGATCTGGTTCTGGTAGTCTTCCTTCAGCAGGCCGGCGACCATGAAGGACTCCCCGTCCCTCAGCTCGACCGTGGTCTTGGCGCGGCGCACCTTGATCCCGGGGATCTTGATCAGCCCCAGGTCCACCGAGACCGAGGGATCGATGCTCGACACCTCCGGATTGACCACCAGGTTGATCAGCCCGTCCTTCAGCAGGGTGGGCGTGAAGCCCAGCGCCACCCCGAACTGCTTGAACTCCACCGTGATGGTCGGCGCTGAACCGCTGCCGGTGTTCGACTGGGCGACCGGGATGGGGAACTCGCCGCCGGCCAGGAAGCTGGCGGTGTCGCCGGACATCGCCACCAGGTTCGGCTCGGCCAGGGTCTTGGTCAGGCCCTTGGTCTCCAGCGCGTCCAGCAGGATCTCCAGATTGCCGTTGTAGAGCGCCGCCACCGCCCCGAAGCTGTCGATCAACTGGCCGCCGTTCTTGACGATCGTGTCGCCGGTGAACACCGCCAGGAACGGGTCGTCGCCCGAGCGGCTCGCCCCGCTGGGCGGTCCGTTGGCCGGGTCCCAGTCGCTGCGGTTGACGTTGAGCTTCAGGCCCTTGGCGACCGTGCGGTTCATCTCCACGAAGCGCACCGACAGCATGATCTGCTGGGTGCCCTCGACGCCCAGCATGTTGACCACCTTGGTCGGGGCATAGGTCTCGGCCAGGGCCAGCACCTGCTGCAGGGCCGCCGGGCTGCTGACCGTCCCGGATACCACCACCGACTGGTTGGCCGGCCGCACGCCGATGTCGCGCTCGTTGGGCAGCAGCTCGTGCAGCCGCCGCTTCAGCCCGTCGATGTCGGCCGAGACCACGACGTTGGCCGCCGAGATCAGCCGCTTGCCGGGACCGTAGATCGTCAGGCCGGTGGCGCCGGGCTTCTTGCCCACCACATAGATCGAGCGGGTGCTGAGCGGCAGGACGTCGGCGATCTCGGGATCGGCGATCATCACGTCGGCATAGGGGGCCGGCAGCTCGATCACCTGCGACTTGCCCGCCGGCACCTCGACCTCGACCGCGCCGCCCGGATCGAAGGCCCCGGTCTGGGCCAGGGCCGTGGGCGCGACGGCCAGGGCCGTGCTCGCCGCCATCAGCGCCGCCGTCAATAGCTTGGCTGTCTTGTTCATTTTCGTGCCCCCTTGGGCCGCGGCGCGGCCGGGATTTCCGAAATCCTAAAAGGCGCGGACCGAGTAGCCCGAGGTCTCCACCCCACGCGTGACCTTGACCTCGGTCATCCCCGACGGGGACGGGCCGGTCCGGGCCGCGGGGCGGCGGACGGGCGCGGCCTTGCGCGCGCCGGGTTCGACCAGGTCGGCGACGGTGGTCACCTTGCGGCCCAGCGCATCGACGTCCGTGGAGGAGCGCAGCATCAGCGACACCGCTCCGACCGACTGGCCCAGCGAGATCGCCTGCGCCTGTTCGGGCGTCACCTGGACGGTGACGGCCTTGGAGACCTGCGGCTTGTCCGCCTCCTGGTCGCTCATCTGGTCGATCCCCAGCACCAGGCTGTTCTCGGCCAGCACCTGGGTGACGGTGGTTTCCGTCTCGCCCTTGCCGACCGTGCGGGTCAGCAGGATGTCGACATGGTCGCCCGGCAGGGCGAAGCCGCCCACCGCGACCACGTCGCTGGAGGGAATGCTCACCGCCCGCATGCCCTTGGCCAGGGTGTTCGACAGGTTGGTCTTGTTCTCGGCCCCGCTGAGCTTGGCCGCCAGCACCGGCTCGTTGGCCGCCAGAGACCGCACCGCCGTCCGCGCCGGCACGTCCTTGCCGACCAGCAGGTCGGCCGAACGGAACGATCCCGCCGGCACCGCGTCGTTGGGATAGTTGACGGTCTTGAGCATGGCGGGCTTCAGTTCGACCCCGCGCTCGATCGGCGTCACGGCGACGACGACCGGAGTCATGGCCGCGGTCTGCGCCGCCGCCGGCTTCTGCGAGGCGATCACGCCCCGCACCATCAGTACGGCGATCAGGCCAAGGAAGATGGCGACCGCGAACGAGGCGAGCGTACGCAAAGACATAGACGGCCTTCCCTAGAGAATGGCTCTAGCGGGATGCGGGCTCGACGAGCCCGCGGGTCGCTTGTGCGGATAAGGTCCGTCCGGCGCGTCGCCGTGTCACGTACGGCGGCGCGCCGTGCGAACTTCAGGATTTAGCTGACAGAGACGCCGGTCACCGCAGTCACGGTTTCTGTCAGCACGCGTTCGATTTGGACCCCGAGAGCCCCGGCAGCAAGCGCAACGCCGCTGCCGATGATGGCGAGGATCAGAACATACTCGGCAGCCGAGGCGCCGGACTCGTCTTTGAGGAACGCAACAAACTTGGACATGTGTAGCTCCTACTCAATTGACGACTGGCCGCGCCACCATGGCTAACGGCGGAATTGGGCTGAAGTGCTGGGAACCCCCCAATCGCTTCTAGCGTGGGAAATTTAATCCACAGCGTTAACCGTCTGTAAACCTAAATACATGGTTAACAGCGAAAATTTTAAGAATTCATTATTGAATTCACTTGCGGAACACACAACCCACGGTCCGCGTCCTAATGTTAGCGAATGTTAAAATTCGCAGACCTGAAAGACGACCTGGAGAGGCCGCTTCAGGACTTTTCGCCCAGGAGGCGTATCTGCATTTGACTGACATTCGCCCCAGGCGAACACCTCAACTGGTCGGTGTCGGCGGGACGCCCCTGGGCCACAACCCCTGGAGAGGTGCGCAAATTCAGTAATCGCGGACGGGTGTTTTCCGACGCGCAAATTTCGGCCAGCGAAAGTCGGGCGGCGACACCGATCTATGCAGGACTCGCCCTGCGCCCCAGCCGGCCAGCACCGTCGCCAGCGCCAATTGCAGGGTCACGAAGACCTCGACCGCCGCCGAAACCGGCGCCGCCAGCAGCATGAACGGCGTGAACGGCGGCAGATAGACCAGCCACGCGAACTTCGCCCCGCCATGCGTCGCGGTCATCGCCACGAAGAACGCCACCAGCAGCACCGCGAACATGGGACGGGCCAGGTTCTGGGCGTCGGCGCTGTCGCGCGCCATGGCCCCGACCATCACCGTCAGGAAGCCGAAGAAGCCGAACGCCAGCAGGTAGATCACCCCGGCCCGCAGCAGCATGAGCGGGTCGGCGAAGACCTGCAGAAGCCCGGCCATCGGCCCGCTCGTCGCCGGCGCCAGGAACGCCATGGCCACGGGCGCGGCCAGCCAGGTCGCGACCACCAGCACCGAGACGGCGCCCACGCCCAGCACCTTGCCCAGGACGATGTCCAGCGGCCGCGCCGCCGACAGCAGGATCTCCAGCGCGCGGTTGGCGCGCTCGCGCACCGACGCCTGCAACAGCATGCCCAGCGAGCCGACCAGCGTCACCCAAAGCAGCAACAGCAGCAGGAAACGCGAGGCGCCGGCCGCCGCCTCACCCGCCGCCGCCGGCGTCTTCACCGGCGCCGGGCGCACCAGGCTTCCCTCGCTGCGCACCAGGTCGAGGACCTGGGCCCGGCCGGCCGGCGAAAGCGGGAAGTCGGCGCTGAACCGCGCCTGGAAGCCTCCGTCGGCCTCGCCGGTCAGCACCATCGCCGGCTGGGGCGGCGGCGGGGCGCGGACCAGCAGCATGCCCCCGCCGGTCAGCAGCGGCCCGATCGCCAGGGCCAGCCAGAAGCTGCCGGTGGTGGCGTAGGCGCGAAATTCCCGCGCGGCGATCAGCCAGATCGGCGAGGTCATGCCACCCGCCGCTCCGGCGCCGCCTCGGCGGCCAGCCCCCAGAACGCGCCCTCCAGGTCGGCCTTGATCGGCTCGAAGGCGAAGATCGGCACCGAATGGTCGGCCAGGGCGCGCATGAGCGCCGGATGGGTGACCTCGCGGGGCAGGGTCACGCGCCAGCGCGCCGCCTCGCCCATCCGCGCGGCCATCGGCGCCAGGGTTCCGCCGACCGACGCCGCCGCGGTCGCCAGGCCCAGATCGTCCGGCGTGACCACCACCGCGCCGTGCGGCGAGGACGCCGCGGCCTCGTCGACGCGCCCCTCGAACACCGTCCGGCCCCCGGCCAGGATCACGACATGATCGCAGAGGCTTTCGGCCGCCGCCATCGAGTGGGTGGAGAACAGGATCGCCCCGCCGCCGGCGCGGAACTCCGAGAACAGCGAATGCACCTCGCCCTGCGCGATCGGATCGAGGCCCGAGAACGGCTCGTCCAGGATCAGCAGGTCCGGCCCGTGCGCCAGGGCGCACAGCAGTTGCACCCGCTGGGCGTTGCCCTTCGACAGCTCGCCGACCCGGGCGCGCCGGCGCTCGGCCAGCCCGATCCGCTCCAGCAGCCGGTCGGCGGCGCGGAAGGCGTCGGCCCTGGCCATGCCCTTCAGCCGCGCATGGAAGGCGATGACGTCGCGCGCCCGCTCGCGGGGGAACAGGCCCCGCTCCTCCGGCAGGAAGCCCAGTCGGCGGCGCGCCTGGTGATCGGCCGCGCGGCCGAACAGCTCGATACGTCCCGCATCGGGCGTCAGCAGGCCGAGGATGCAGCGAAGCGTCGTGCTCTTGCCCGCGCCGTTGACCCCGATGAAGCCGGTGACGCCGCCCCGCTCCAGCCGCATCGAGACGTCGATCACTCCGCCCCCGCCCGCGAAGCGTTTGGCGAGCGAGTCAACGCGCAGGGCGGTGGCCGCAGTTTGCATGCGGCAAGGCTCTCATCGCCGCGTTTAATCTTTTGCTAACGACGTTGATTACGGCCATGCTCGACTGCGACCGCAGCGTTCCCGGAGGCGTGAATTGTCCCGCTTCAAGCGACTGGCGCCCTATTTCATCGTCGGCCCGATCAGCGGACCGCTGCTGGCCGGGGTCGTGATCAATTTCCGCGGGGGGCGCCCCGTCCTGGGCTCGCTATATGCGATCGCCCTGGCCCTCTACACCCTGCTGCTGCCCGCCTTCACCGCCAGGCTGGGCCTGGGTCTGGCCTAGGCTCCGGCCGCCTCCGAGCGTCATCCCGGCTTGCGAAGCAGGACCGGGACCCATTCGCGCCGAGATGCAGAACGCGCGCCGACGGATCAGGTGTTCATGGGTCCCGGTCTTCGGCTGCGCCGAAACCGGGATGACACCTCAACAATCGCCCACATCCCTTCTCCCTCACGGAAAGGGCGGCTTCAGGCCGGATAGCAGGCGCTGGCCGAGAGCGGGATCGTCGTCGAGGTCAGGCCGGTCGAGAACACGTAGTTCGTCGTTCCCACGACCCGGCTGCCGCAGGGCGCATTGGTGGCGGCGAAGTTTGGCGCGCCCGGCCCCATGTACCTGCTCCTGGCGTAGGTGTCGGTGGTCGCGGCGTTGGTGCAGATCAAGGTCTTCACCGCCCGGCAACGCGCGGCGTCCTCGGCGGCGTAGTTCAGGGTCGCGACCGTATAGATCATCAGGCTCAGATTGATCGCGCCCAGGGTCAGCAGCACCATCGGGATCAGGATCAGCACGAACTCGACGGCGGCGGCGCCCCGCTCCTCGCGCAACAGGCTGGTCGGCGACGGGATCTTCATCTCAGTTGAGCCGCATCCAGGCGGTGTGGGTGATCGGCGTGGTCAGCAGGTTGGCCATCGAGACCTGGTCGAAGACCGGCTGATAGGGAAAGGAGACGGTGACCTGCACATAGTCGCCCGGCGCGGTGGTGCTGCCGGTGATCCGGGTCGCGCAGGTGAACGGGGTGGGCCTGGTCGGGGCGCTGCCGATCGTGCCGGCCACGCCGACCACCTGCAGCGCGCCCGCGCCGTCGACGCAGTAGTAGCCCTCGGTCGGGCTGCCGGCCACGACCGTGATCTGCGAGCCCAGCGAGGTCGATTGCGCCGCGGTCTGGATGGTGGCGGCCAGGCCGGTGCAGTTCGTCACCGCCGGCAGCTTCGCCGGGGCGTCGCAGGCGCGCCAGACCGCGTGGGTCGCCGCCTGGGCCGCCATCTGCACCTGCATCTTCTGGAAGACGTAGATCCCCAGGTCCACGGCGTTGAGCAGCGGCAGGGTCAGCAGGGCCAGCCACAGCACGAACTCCGCCGCCGCCGCGCCGCGCGTCTCGCGCCAGAAGGCCGTCAGCGCGCTCATTGGATCAGCGCCGTTCTGGACGTGTAGTCGGACGCCGTCGGCGGCTTCAGCCCGGCCTGCGGGCACTCGCTCTGGTCCAGGAACTTGGTGGTGCCATTGGACTCGAACGTGTTGACCACCAGGGCGAAGCAACTGCGGCCGCCGACGCTGGCCTTGTTGACGATGCCGCTGACCGTCACGTCGGCCTTGGGCAGATAGACCAGGCCGGTGATGTTCCAGGTCGGACTATTGCCCGCCGCCGACCAGTTGACGCCGGAGGTGAGGGCCGGATTCTGGTAGATCGCCACGCCTGACCAGTCTCCGGAAGTCGGCGCCGCGAAGTCCAGCGTGCCTCCTCCGGCCGGGATGTAACTGGGGCTCAGCCCCGAGATGCCGGTCGGCCCAGTGAAGACGATGGTCAGTGCTGACCCTGCCGCTGTTTTCAGAGTGTTGCTGCCGACGTTCAGGCGTCCATTTCGGATCACTATGACCGAACCGCCTGGGGGCGTGGTGATCGTGGTAGTTCCCGTCAGATTGACGTTCCCACAATACTGTTGAACGGCGGGCAGCGTGACGTTGCCCGTCAACGGGTTGCTGGCTGTTGTCTGCGGGTACCCGCTTTTGTCGTTGGCTGGCGTACAGGGATTGTTGCTGGGAATATTCGCCGCCAGCCCCGCATAGGGGTCTTCGATCTTCGGCACGCCGGTGTTGTTCGTCACGCCGCAATTGTTCTGGGCGCCGACGGCGTCGGAGATGTCGGCGTTCAGGTTGTGGCCGTTGCAGCGCGCAGTGCCGTTGGTCCCGATCCGGCATCCCGACAGGTCCACCTTCGAGCAGCCGTTGCAGCGGATGCCCTGGGTGTTGGCGTTCCCCCCGGCCAGGGCCAGCAGGCAATAGGTGGCCTTGCTCTTCGGCGAGGCGATGGCCGTGGCCATCACGCTCTGCGCGCGCCCGCTGTCCAGGTCGGCGTCGCCGTTGAAGCCGACGATGCGCGTGAGGTTCAGCGGCATCAGCCGGGTGATGGTCACCTGATAGCAGTCGCTGCCCGACGCCGGGGCCGGACAGGGCGCGCTGTTTGTCGCCGCCACCGTCGTGTTCGCCACGCCGTTGGTGAAGCCGAACTTGCTGGCCACCGACCTGGCCTCGGCGTCGTAATAGGGCGTCCTGGCGGTCACGCAGCCGGGGATCGTCGCGGCGCAGCCGTTGGTCGCCGCGGCCAGGGCGGCGGCGTCGGCGGCCGCCTGCATGGAGCGCTGCGCGAAGAACCAACTGGAGGCCTCGGTCGCCATGCCCAGCATGCCGATGATCGGAATGAGCAGCAGGGTCAGCATCGGGCTGACGCTGCCCCGGCCATCGGACGTGAACCCGAACAGCCGCCGCAGCCATCCCTGCCGCTTGCGATCCTTCGCCTTGCAGACCTCGCCCATCACAGACAGCCCACATGTTGGTTGGCGCGCCGAGCTGGCGCCGAGCAATATAGAGATACAAGTTGATCTCTATATCAATACCCGGACACCCAATACGCGAACGTGCAAGACGATCGCAAACATAGTTCCCAGCGAATTTTCTTAACAGGAATCTTAACACCCAATAGATGCAAGGGATTACGTGGACATCACTTGCCAGACCTCTCGCGCGTAGCGAGATACAACCCTGAATTACGGGTGCAATCTTCAGTCGAGGCTAAGCCGGTAGCCGAGGCCGGCCTCGGCGATCAGGAACCGCGGCGCGGCGCCGTCCGGCTCGATCTTGCGCCGCACCTGCCAGGCCAGCACCCGCACGTTCATGTAGTCGGCGTCGGCGCCGCGCCCCCAGATGCCCTCGATGATCGCCTCGTGGGACACGACCGCCCCGTCGGCCTCGATCAGCAGTTGCAGCAGCTCGGTCTCCTTGCGCGACAGCCGCACCGAGGCGCCGTCGACCGTGGCCCGCCGCACCGCCACGTCCACATGCAGCCCCTTGGCCGCCGGCTTGGCCGCCACGCTGACGGCCTGGGGGATGCGCAGCGCCACCCGGATCCGCGCCAGCAGCTCGCCCATGTCGAACGGCTTGGCCACATAGTCGCTGGCGCCGAGGTCCAAGGCGGCGATCTTCTCGCGCTCCGAGCCGCGGGCCGAGACCACCAGCATCGGCGCGCGCGAGATGGTCCGCGCACGGGCGATCACCTCCTTGCCGTCCATGTCCGGCAGGCCGAGGTCGAGCAGCACCACCCCGAACTCGTTGCGGACCATCTGCTCCAGGGCTTCGAGCCCGGACCTGGCCGTCACCACCAGGTAGCCCGCCTGGGTCAGGGTGGAGCGCAGCATCCGCTGGAGCTGCTCCTCGTCCTCCACGATCAGAATGCTCGCCGCGCTGCTCATGCCGCCCCCGTCGCCGGCAGGCTGACGGAAATCACCAGCCCGCTTTCCCCATCCGTTCGGTTACGCGCCGTGACTGTCCCGCTCAGCATCTCGACCAGGCTGCGGGTGATGTAGAGCCCCAGGCCCAATCCGGGCGCCTGCGTCGCCTGGGCGCGGAAGAACCGGTCGAAGATGCGGTCCTCGTTGCCCGGCGCGACGCCACACCCCTGGTCGGTGAAGTCGATCACCATCTGGGCGCCCTCGCGCCGGCAGCGGATGTCGACCATCGAGCCCTCGCCGCTGAACTTGATGGCGTTCTCCAGGATGTTGCCGAACACCTGGCCCAGCAGGCTGCGGTCGGCCAGCACCGCGGCCTCGCCCACCGGCGCGTGCAGGAACCGCCGCGCGCCGCCTGCCTCGCCGAAGGTCTCCCAGACGTCGTAGAGCAGCGGCTCGAGCGCCACCTCGGTCAGGTTGACGTCGATGGCCCCCGACTCCAGCCGCGCCACGCTCAGGAAGTTCTCGACGTAGCGGTTCAGGCGGTTGGCCTGCTCCTTGATGATCAGCAGCAGTTCGCGCCGCGCCTCGCGGTCATGCTGCTCGGGCAGGTTCAGGATGCTGGTCGCCGAGCCCAGGATGCCGGCCAGCGGCGAGCGGAAATGATGCGAAACGGCGTCCAGCAGGATGGTGCGCAGTTGCTCGGTGCGGGCCCGAAACTCCATCTCGGCCTTCTCGACCCCCAGCCGCGCCCGCACGATCGCCGAGGCGCCCAGGTCGATCACCGAGACCGCGACGTCGTCGCCGTCCTTACGGCCGTCGCCCGCGCCCGGCAGCCAGCGCACGGTCCCGACCACGCGGCCGTCGGACGAGAGCGTGCGCTCGCGCCATCGCCCCGCCACGGTCCGGCCGGGCGAGGCCAGGCTGGCGCCGCCGACCTCGTCCACCAGTTCGACCGCGCCGCCGCCGGTGACCTTGACCAGGCTCTCCAGCAGGATCTTGCGCACGCTGGCCTCGTCGGCGCCGGCCGAGAACTCGCGGCTGGCCGAGGTCAGGCTGTCGATGGCCCGCCGCTCGTGCTGCAGCCGGTCGGCCAGCCTGCCGACCCCCCAGCCGAAGCCGGCGAACATCAGCAGATCGAAGGCGACGATCGGCGGCGCGGCGGCGAACTGGGCCTGGGCCGCGGCCGGAAACGCCATCGAGGCCAGCACCGCCAGGACGCCCCCGGCCAGTCCCAGGCTGGCGCCCAGCGCGCCGCCCGCCACCAGAACCGCGCCGATCAGCAGGATCAGGGCCGCGCCTGGACCGAACCCGCCGCCGACGACGTGGGCCAGCGCCCAGCCGGCGGCGATGATCAGCACGCAGGCCGCCGTGCGTCCGGTGTTCTCAAGCGCGTCGGACCGGCCGCTCCGCTCGCCGCCGGCGCTGCGCATGAACTGGCCCAGCGCCGTGTCCGAGACATGGGCCGAGAGCCGCCCGCCGGCCGCCAGCAGCGCCCGCGTCGCGCTCTCGCGCCTGCGGGCGAAGTCGGCATAGAGGCCGGCCGACACCACCGCCGCGCACAGCAGGCCGAACAGCAGCCCGTCCTGCGACAGCCATCCCTGCGGCAGCAGCGGCGTCTGGGCCAGGAAGTGCAGCGCGGCCAGGGCGGCCCCGCCGGCGGCCAGGCCGTATCCCAGCCCCAGGGCGGTGGCGATCACCAGCACGCCGGCCAGCAGCGCGGCGCTGAAGCGCTCCAGGCGATATTCGCCCATCAGGGCCAGGTCGACGCCGACCGCGACGATCAGGACCAGCAGGAACGCTGCGAGGTATGCGCCCCCCTCGTGACCGACGAGCCGCGCGCCCGCAGGACGGGTTTGCTCGACATCCTGGGGCACGCGGGACATGGACACATCCTTGCGCTGTTGTGGCCGGAAGCATCACCCTTCGATTACTTCAATGATCGTAAGCACATAAATCCAGTTCCAATAAGCCCCTTGTCGAGCTTGAATGAGAACTGGACGAGCCGCGTCAGGCCGGCGGCGGGGCCGGCAGCGGCGCCCAGCGGGTCGGGCTGGCCTCCCGCCAGGGCTGGCCCAGCGGCTGCCAATGGTCTTCGAGCCAGTCGGACCAGAACACGACCATCGGTCGCCGGTCCTCCACCAGGGCCAGTATCTCGCGCCCGTCTCGCGGCGCGCTTTCCATGTCTTGCCAGATCATGTCGGAACCTCGTCTGTTGGACCGAGGCGCTTCCACTCCAGGGATCAGCATGGCGGCGTCGAGGCCGCCTGCCCATGCTATAATTCTCCAGATGGTGAATAGTTCTCGACATGGCGCGCAAACGGGCGCCGCGCCGCCGACCTGCCTGCTTGACGCGGTTGCTGCTGCGTGGCGGCGCGAAACTGCTATCGTCCACCAGGCCCCAGGATCAGGAGCGACATGATGAGCCCGCCCGCCGCCGTCCCCCCGCGCCATTACCCGACGCCCAGCGCCAAGTGCGCCGACCTCGTGGTGCACGTCGTCGGCCTGACCCTCGCCCTGGTGGGCGGCGTCGTCCTGCTGACCCTGGCCGTGCGAGCCCAGTCGCTCAGCATGGCGCTGGCGGTCGGGATCTACGCCGCCGGCCTGCTGGCCATGCTCGGCTTCTCGACCGCCTACAATTTCGCCAAGCCGCGCTTTCGCCCGACGCTGCGGCGGCTGGACCACGCCGGCATCTTCCTGATGATCGCCGGCTCCTACACGCCGTTCACCACCCAGACCCTCAGCGGAGCCTGGGCCTGGGGCATGACCGCCGCGGTCTGGGCGGTGGCCGCCTTCGGCGCGCTCGGAAAGGTCCTGCTGCCGGGCGTCGGCCGCCGGGTCTGGGTCGCGGCCTACCTGCTGCTGGGCTGGATCGTGCTGGTGGCGCTCAAGCCGCTGGTGGCCAACGCCACCAGCCTGACCGTCCTGCTGCTGGCGATCGGCGGGCTGCTCTATTCCAGCGGCGTCGCCTTCTACCTCAACAAGCAACTGCGCTACGCCCGGGCCATCTGGCACGGCCACGTCGTCGCCGGGGCCGGCGTCCACTGGGCCGCGGTGCTGCTGGGCGTGGTGCTGACCGCCAGGTAGCGCTGCAAGCGCCGAACGAGGTCAGGCCAGCCGCGGCGGCGCGCTCCTGGCCTCGACGCCCAGCCGGCGCGGGGCGAAGGAGCGTTCCTCCGGCGCGATCAGGTGCTGGATGTAGCCGCCGACCCGGATCGAGGCCTTGCGCGGGTCCGATTGCAGAGGAACCTGCGCCCGCAGCCTCAGGCCGCCGGCCCCGGGTTCGAGGTCCAGCCGGCCGCCCAGCTCGATCAGGCGCCCGCGCATGCCGCTGATCCCGACGCCGGTCTCGTCGTCGGCCGTCGGCAGGCGTCCATGCGGCGGCTTGCCCCCGTCGTCCTCGACCAGCAGCGATATCTCCCCGCCCACATAGCCGAGCACGGCCCGCACGGTCCGCGCCGTGGTGTGGCGGTGAACGTTCATCAACGCTTCCTGGAAGATCCGGAACAGCGCCGTTTCCATTGCGTTCGACGTCTGCTGCGGCTTGCCCGCCACCTCCACCGAGATCCGCAGCGAGGCCCTGCGCCCGAACCCCTCGGCGAAGACGCGCAGCCGTTCCAGCAGGTCGTGCGGCCCCTCGCGGGGCGGATGCAGCATGAACGAGAAGGCCCGGATCTCGCGATGCGCCGCGGCGATCGAGCTGCGGATGTCCTGCAAGATCGCCTGATGTCCCTCGTCGAACGCCATCCGCCGCTCGAGCGCGGCCAGCGACAGGCCGATCGCGACCAGATGCTGGGCGGTGGAGTCGTGCAGCTCGCGCCCGATCCGCCGGCGCTCGTCCAGTTCCGCCCGGTCGATGTCGTCGCGGGCCTTGGCCAGCGCCTCGGCCTGGGCGACCATCGCCGTCACGTCCGAGGCGACGCCGATCACCCGGCGGACCGAACCGTCCGACGCCCGGGAGAACACCCGCACCCGCGACTGCAGGACCAGCCAGCTTCCATCGAGCGCGCGCATGCGCGCCTGGGCCTCGGCCACCTCGAAATTGCCCAGGCCGGCCATCTCGGCGATGTGACGCTCGAAGATCGGCCGGTCGTCCGGATGCACCCGCGCCTGCACCTCGGCGAGGCCCGCTCCGGTCGGCGAAAGGCCCAGGCTCTCGGCCAGCTCGGGATGCAGGTAGCGTGTGCGCCGCTGGACGACGTCATAGACGTACAGCATCCCCGAGCTGATCGGTCCCAGGTGGTCGAACAGCGTCTCGCTATGGTTGGTCAGGTGGTGCGAGCGGCTACCCGACGCGATCGACAAGATCACCTGCTCGGCGTCGCCGACGGTCCACTCCACCGGATAGGCCCAGATGCGGCGCCCCTCGGGGCGATCGTCCGAGCGCAGGACATGGTCGATGCGCCCGACGCGGCCGCCGCGCACGCAGCGCTCGATCAGCGACTGGATCCTGGCGGCGTCGTCCGGGCAGAAGACCGCGTCGAGCCGGCCGCCGCCGGCCTCGCCGTCCGCTATGCCCGCCCATTTTCGGAACGCGGGATTGGCTGAAATGAGCGTACTGAGGGTCTTGTGATGCTCGGCCAGGGCGAGGGCGAGGCCTGCATGCCCTGAAACACGGCGGGTTTCCGCCGCGCTTGCGCCGGTCTGGACTAACGCCATCGTCCGTCTCCCGCTTCCCTGGCCGATCGGCCTCAGGAAGTCCCAAACTTCGGCGCCCGTTCCCCCGACGGAAAAAACACCCTCCAAAATACATGCCCCGGCTCAGAGGTATATGGGTGATCTTACTGATGCACGAACTAATCCATTAGGTGTATTCCCTAGCGACTCTTACCTGGGGTGTTCAATGCTAAGGATTCTTATCGCTGACGATCATGAGATCGTCAGACGAGGTATCAGGGACATTGTCGAAAGCCACCCAGGGTGGGAGGTTTGCGGTGAAGCTTCGGACGGCCAATCTGCAGTAGAGCTTGCGGTTGTTGAACAGCCGGATGTCGCCGTGATCGATGTCTCGCTGCCGCTGATGAACGGCTTGGCCGTAACGCGGCGACTACGGCAGGACTCCCCGCAGACCAACGTCCTGCTCTTCACCATGCACGACGACGACGAGACGGTCAGCGGCGGCCTGGCCGCCGGCGCCCGCGGATACCTCCTCAAGAGCGAGAGCGAACAGCATCTGGAGGCGGCCATCTCCGCCCTGGGCGCCAACCGTCCCTACTTCTCGTCGTCCGTATCCGAACTGCTGCTGGAGGCGGCGGTCAGCGAGCGCAAGCGCTCCCGGCTGGAGAGCTTCACCATGCGCGAGCTGGAGGTCGCCCAGCTCATCGCCGAGGGCAACTCCAACAAGCAGATCGCCCGCCGCCTGCTGATCAGCGTGAAGACCGTCGAGAGCCACCGCGCCGCGGCCATGCGCAAGGCAGGCGTGCGCACCGCCGCCGAATTCGTCCGCTTCGGGATCAAACACAACCTTATCCAGCCCTAAGTCCCATAAAGGCGGGGCCGGAGGTCGGGTTTGACCCGATAGCGGCGGATTGCCCGCGCTGGAACGCTTCCTCCCGACAAGGAGGCGTCCTGGCCCATGGCGTCGCACTTAGAGACCAATCCATTCGACGTCCGGCGGACCGCCGCCGACGGGGTCGTTCTGGGATTCCCGCTGCTGCTCGTCGACGCCGTGCGCCGCACGCATCCCGTCGGCATGAACCAGGTCCTGATCCTGCCCGAGGATTGCAGCGTCATCGCGCCCGGCCTGGCCGACGACGACGAACTGATCGTCCGCGCCAGCGCCTGGGTCGATCTCAGCGGCGGCCCGGTCCTGCTGTCCCTGCCCAACCTCGACGGACGCTACTGGGCGATCTCGCTGTTCGACGCCTGGGGCGACCGCATCGGCCGCGTCGACCCGCGCACCCACAAGGGCGGCGTCCAGCTCATGCTCGCGGGCCCGGCCTGGCGCGGCGAGGCGCCCAAGGGCGCGGTCGCCCGGCGCGCCCACACCGAGCTCATCTGGGCGGTCATCCGCATCGCGGCCCGCTCGCCTCAGGACCTCGAGGCCACGCGCGGCCTGCTGGCCAACATCGCCATCGGCCCGGCGGACGGCGACGGCCCCAAGCTCCGCAAGCTCCACGGGCGGGTCGACCCGCCGCTGCAGCCGGCCCTCGACGCCCTGACCTCGCTCAGCCCGCACCGGCTGTTCCATCACCTGGCGCGCCTGCTGGCGCGCTACCCCGCCGAGGACGGGCGCGAGATCGCCGCCCTGGCCGGCATCGGCATGACCCCCGGAAAGGCGTTCCACCTCCCCGAGGAAGCCGCCCTGCGCGACGCCCTGACCCTGGGGATCGCCGACGGCTTCGCCCGCGTGATCCACGCCCAGGCCCTGCCGGAGGCCACGGTCTGGCGCCGCCTCCCGGCCGGTCCCGGCCCGCCCGACGCGCCGGCCGCGACGATCCTGGCCGCCCTCGGCGCCGCCGCGGCCGAGGACATCCAGCACTGGATCTGCGACTGCGACAGCGACGGGCGCCCGCTGATCGGGTCCGAGCCCTACATCCTGCGCTTCCCGCCCGGCGAGGCCCCTCCGGTCGACGGCTTCTGGACCCTGAGCCTGGCCAGCCGCGCGCCCAGCGGGGCCCTGCGCGCGGCCCGCCACGTCCTCGATAGCCGCAACGACCTGATCGTCGACGCCGACGGCTCGCTCACCTTGCACATCGAGCATCAGCCCCAGCCGGCCGAGACGCAGGCCAACTGGCTCCCCGCGCCCCCAGGACGGCTGCGGCTGCGCCTCAAGCTCTACTGGCCGCGGGCCTCCGCGCTCGAAGGGAGTTGGCGACCGCCCGCTCCCGAACGGATCGGCGGCGTGCGCCGAACATCTTCCCCCCAACGTGAAAACCGGGAGTCCCCCTCATGAGACAAGTTCCCTGGCTCTCAGCCGTGGTCGCCGGCGCGCTGCTCGCCACGCCCGCCCTGGCCCAGCAGACGAGCGGCGCGGCGCCCAGCACGCCCGCCGCCGCCGCGGCCGACAACCCCATCGATCCCGAGGCGATCGAGGCCCTCAAGCGCATGAGCGCCTTCCTCGGCACGCAGACCGCCTTCGAACTGGTCTCCGACGGCGCCATCGACGTGGTCCTGGACGACGGACAGCGCCTGCAGTTCGGCGAGCGCTCGACCTACAAGGTGCGCCGGCCGAACGGCTTCGTGATCGAGCGGGTCGGCGATTACAAGGACCGGCGCTTCACCTATGACGGCAAGCAGCTCACCGTCTCCTCGCCGCGCACCGCGTACTACGCCCAGGTCGATGCGCCCCCCACCATCCGCGAGACCCTGGCCGTGGCCCAGGACCGCTACGGCATCGAACTGCCGCTCACCGACCTCTTCCGCTGGAGCGAGCCGGACGGCGGCCGCGTCGACGACGTCAAGGAGGCGCTCTATGTCGGCCCGGCCACGATCGGCGGCACGCCGACCGACCACTACGCCTTCCGCGAGGCCGACGTCGACTGGCAGATCTGGATCGCCACGGGCCCCTCGCCGGCGCCCCGCAAGGTGGTCATCACCGACCGCACCGATCCGAGCTCCCCGCAGTTCGTCACCACCCTGACCTGGAACTTCAAGCCGGCCTTCGACGCCCAGACCTTCGCCTTCAAGGCGCCGGCCGGCGCCCTGCCGATCCGTCTCACCGCGATGAACCAATAGGGAGATCCGCCATGTCGAAGTTCGGCAAAACCTCGCTCGCCGCCGCGGTGCTGGCTGCAGCGCTGTTCCCCGTCCTCGCCGAGGCCCGTCCCGGCGGCGGCGGCGCCGGCGGCCATCAGGTGCGCGGTTCGGCCCGGACCAGCGTCCAGGGTTCTCGCCCCGCCGCGGCCCGCGCCCCGGCCCAGCGCCCGGCCGCCGGCGCCAACCGCGCCGCAGTATCCAACCGCGCGGCCGCCGGCAACGTGAACCGCTCCGGGAACGTCAACCGCAGCGGCAACCGCGTGAACACCGGCAACATCAATGTCGGCAACAACGTCAACGTGAACGTCGACCACGACAACGGCTGGGGCTGGAACGACCGCGACTATCATCCCGTCGCCGCGGGCGTGGCCTTCGGAACCGCCGCCGCCGTGACCTCGGCGGCGCTCGGCTCGCGCTACTACTCGCTGCCGCCGGCCTGCGCGCCCTACCCCTATTCCGGCTACACCTACTACTCGTGCGGCGGCGTCTACTATGCGCCCCGGTATGAGGGCGACACCGTGGTCTATGTGGTCGTCGATCGTCCAGGCTAGGGTTCATGCGTGTCACAGTCCTGGCGTTCTGCCTGGCGCTGGCCTCCCCGGCGCTCGCGCAGGAGGTCGCCCCGGCCGCCGAAGCGCCGGCCGACAAGCCGGCCAAGCCGTTCAGCTTCGTCGCCATGCCGATCCCGGTCTCCAATCCGGCGATCGGCAACGGCCTGGCGGTCGCCGCCCTCGGCCTCTACACGCACGACCAGGCCTCGCCGCCCTGGGTCACCGCCGTCGGCGGCATGTACAGCGACACCCATAGCTGGGCCGTCGGCCTCGGCCAGCAGGCCAACCTCCGCAAGGACGCCGTGCGCCTGACGCTCGGCGGCGGCGGCGGCGACTTCCACCTCGATTTCTACGGCGTCGGCGCGGGGGCCGGCGCGCGCAACCGGGCCATCCCCATCGACCAGAAGGGGGGCGGCCTGCTGGCCGAGGCGTTGTTCCGCGTCCACCCCCACACCTATGTCGGGGTCCGCTACCGCGGCATCGCCGTCAAGACGACGCTGGACCTGTCGGAGATCCCGTTTCCCGACCTGCAATTGCCCGAGCTCGAACTCGACAGCGCCTCGTCCGCCCTCGGCCTGGTCGCCGAGTACGACAGCCGCGACAGCCAGTTCGGCCCGCGCAAGGGCTCCTACGCAACCGCCCAGTGGCTGGTCGCCGCCGAGGCGCTGGGCAGCGACTTCGACTACGGCCGCTTCGAACTGGCCGCGAACACCTATCACGCGCTCTCCGACAAGTCGGTGGTCGCCGCGCGGCTGGCGCTCTGCGACACCGGCGACGGCGCGCCGTTCTACGACCTCTGCATGTTCGGCCAGAACAACGACCTGCGCGGCTACGATCCCGGCCGCTACCGCGACCACACCCTCGCCTCGGTGCAGGTCGAGTACCGCCGCGACCTCTTCTGGCGGTTCGGCGCGGTGGCCTTCGCCGGGGTCGGCGGCGTCGCCCCGTCGTTCGACAAGCTCGGCAAGCTGCTGCCGGCCGCCGGCGTCGGCCTGCGCTTCAAGGCCTCCAAGGCCCACGCCGTCAACGCCAGCGTGGACTTCGCCTTCGGCGAGGACAGCCAGGCCTTCTACTTCTACATCGGCGAAGCGTTCTGAAGTTCTCGGGGTTAATCACACCGCACATGAGGCGCCGACCTGATCACCCCGCCCGCCCGCCGGTGCTGTGATGCGCCTGTCGGAACGCTCCTTCCCCTCCCCCCGGGGACGCTCCGTCAGTCGGGTCTCATGCCCGACCTCCTGGACAGGGCCCCGCGTTCTCTCAAGGCGCGGGGCCTACCTGATTGCCCGCCGCCCTCAGGGTTTCGCCGGATCGCCAGCCGCCCGCGCCGGGTGTTGAGATCGCACGACAGGAGGATCGGCCCGATGCCCCACATGCAGCGCAAGCTTCGCCCGCGCACGGCCCCCAGGCCCGGAATGGTCTGGATACCGGGCGGAAGTTTCCGCATGGGCTCGGACGTCCACTACGCCGAGGAGGCGCCGACCCGCCAGGTCGAGGTCGAAGGCTTCTGGATCGACGAGCGCCCGGTGACCAACCGCGACTTCGCCGCCTTCGTCGCGGCGACCGGCTGGGTGACCACCGCCGAGCAGCCGGCCGACCCCGCCGACTATCCGGGCGCCGATCCGGCCATGCTTGCCCCCTCGTCGCTGGTGTTCTTCCCGACCGCCGGCGCGGCGCCGCTGCACGACATCCGCGCCTGGTGGCGCTACACCGCCGGGGCCGACTGGCGTCATCCCTATGGGCCGGGCAGCTCGATCGAGCAGCTCCTCGACCATCCGGTGGTCCACGTCTCCTGGGCCGACGTCGAGGCCTACGCCGTCTGGGCCGGCGCCGACCTGTCCACCGAGGCCGAGTGGGAGTTCGCCGCCCGCGGCGGGCTGGAGGGCAAGGAATACGCCTGGGGCGACGCCTTCGAACCCGGCGGGCGCCCGATGGCCAAGACCTGGCAGGGCCGCTTCCCGTTCGAGAACCTGGACAGGACCGGCTGGCCGCGCACCGCGCCGGTCGGCTCCTACCCGCCGAACGGCTATGGCCTCCTCGACATGATCGGCAACACCTGGGAATGGACGTCCGACTGGTGGTCGACCGCCTCGACCGAGCCGGTGAAGGGCTGCTGCGCGGCCAGCCGCTCGCAGGCCGCCATGGTCGCCAGCTACGATCCGAACCAGCCGGAGATCCGCATCCCGCGCAAGGTGCTCAAGGGCGGCTCCCACCTCTGCGCCCCGTCCTACTGCCGCCGCTACCGGCCGGCCGCGCGCCACGCCCAGCCGGTCGACACCTCGACCAGCCACGTCGGCTTCCGGGTCGTCGTGCGGCCCTGACGGGGGGCCTTCTTCCTCCCAGGGCGATGGCGCCGTCGCCTTGCTCCCACGTCCTGCGATCGTCATCCCCGGCCGCGCAGGCGGGCCGGGGATCCACACGCGCTGACCTGGCGGCCCGGCCATGACGAACCATAGGGGGGCCGGCCTCTAGGACGGGATCAGGAACGTCACCAGGAACCGCAGGCCCCAGTCGGCCCCGCCGTCGGGCTTGTCCAGGTAGTAGCGGCCGAAGATCCCGGCCTGGATCCGCTGGTCGCCCAGCTTGTACATGTGGGTCACGCCGACGTTCAGCGGAATGGTCCACTGCTCGTGCTCCCAGTCGTAGGAGCTTTCCAGGTTCACCACGACGCCGGTGGTGCTCGGGAAAGTGTAGTTGAAGAACGGCTGCAGCATGGTCAGGTTGACCTCGTCGGCCCGCTCGTTCCCCGCGAACGACCACAGTTGGGTGGCCAGTATGCCATAGGTCATGTGCCCTTCCTGCTTCAGCACCAGCGCGCTGGGCCCCGCCGCCCACTTGTCGCTGCTGAAGCCGTCGGTTCCGGTCGGATAGTAGAACGCCGGCCCGAAACCGACCGTCACCCCCTGGGTCTTCGGCGAGAAGAAGAAGGTCTGGGTCGTGTCGCCGAACCCCAACTGGTTTCCGCCGCCTGGCGCCGTCTCGCCCTGCGAGATGAACGGCACGATCGTCCGGATAATCAGGTTCCAGTCGTCGTTGAGGTGCAGCGGCACCACGGGCTGGACGTTCAGCGTCACCCGCTCTCCGTCGGACGGGCCATAGCAACAGTCATAGTTGAACTGGAACGGCAGGCTGACCAGGTCCGAGACCGGATTGGCCAGCTTCTTGGCCAGCTCGACGTCGGACTCCTGGGCCAGGGCCAGGCTGGGGGCGGCCATGGCGAGGGCGCCCAGCAACGCGATGAACTTCATGATCGACTGCTCCTGAAAGTTCAGCGCCCTATGGAGGCGGCGCCACGACGACGTAGGTCACGCCGCTGCCCAGGTACTGGGGCTGGTACCAGACCGACCCGCACTGGAAGTAGGTGAGGTCGCCGCTGAACACCGTCACGCAGTTGGCCGGCAGGGTGTAGGCCGTGCTGCCCAGCGCCGCGGACGTCACCGCCGCCGCCGTCCCGGCTGCGACCCCGACCGCCGCGGCCGTGGCCACCGGATAGTTCCAGAACGGATCATCGTCCCATCCCCACCACGGCCCCCAGGCCGGCGGCGGAGGCGGGGGTGGCGGACGCGGGCCGGGGCCAGGGCGGGGACCAGGATCGGGCCCAGGATGCCACTGCTCTCCCCCGCCGCCCTGGCCAGGCCGGCTGATCGCGCCGCCGCCGCCCGCATGCCATTGCTCGCCGCCGCCGCCCGCGCCCGGCCGGCTGAGCCCGCCGCCGGCGAAGGCGCCGCCGCCCGGGGCATGGATGCTGCTGGCCGCGCCCATGTGGCTGAAGCCGCCGGCGGGTCCTGGGCCGCCCAGCCGCGGCCGGCTGTCCGCAGGACTTGCGACAAGCGCCAGGGCCGCTCCGGCGAGCAGGCACCGGCCGATCGGGAAGCCGCTCATGGGTTCACCTTCGCCAGCGCGATCGGCTTGGCGTCCTTGGCGGGGTTGAAGGCGAAGGTGTCGGGGGCGAAGGTCGGGCTGAGGTCCCAGCTCAGCGTCGCCGAATAGGTCGGCCTGGCGGGGTCGTCCAGGGTGGTGATGGTGATCTTCCGCGGCAGCGGCTGCGCCCCGCGCTGGATCCACAGGTCCCAGGCCAGATCGGCGCTGCGATAGCTGTAGTGGTCGGTCGGCGTGCCGCCGACGTTCTCCTGGCCGACCTTGCTGGCCGCCGTCACCGCGCCGGTGGGCGAGGCCCCCTCGCCCCAGTAGAACAGGTCGGCCAGCGGCAGCGCGACGCCGTAGGTGTCGTAGATGACGTCGACGGTCTGCCGGATCGTCGGCGGGGCCGAGACCGAGGCGTAATAGCCGACCTTCGGGGCGAACACGGTGAAGGACTTGCCGTCATAGATGAACTTGCGGGCCTTCCTCTCGCCCGTGGTCTCGATGACGAAGCCGTCCGGCCGCCGGACCTTGTAGCTGGCGCTGGCCTTCAGCTCGCGCCGCTGGCCCTCCTCGATCGCGCCCAGGGTGACGTCCGAGGTCACCTGGAAGGTCTTCAGCGACTGCAGATATGTCCCCATCCGCTCGGCCGCCTGCAGGGCGGCCGGGTCGGGCCTGGCCTGGGCCGTCGCGCCCGAGCCCAGGCACAGGGCCAGCACGGCGCCGGCCAGCGGCGGCGCCGCCGCCATGCCGTTGATTGATCGCAGCATCGGGCGTCCCTTCATCGTGACGCCTGACGGTTCCACCCGTCCCATCACGCGGCTATCGGGTTCAACCCTGACACCGCCCTCAGGTTTGGCGCATCAGGCATCGCCTGGACGTCGACGCGGCCACCGTCCGCTCCATGGCGCGCCGGTGCGAAAGGCCGCCGCAGGCGGCCTTCCCAGGCGCTTCCCCGGGCGGAACTCAGGGTTTGCCCGATGGCGTGGCCACCACGGCTGGGCTTGGGTCGGGGCATGGAAGCCTTGCTGCAGGAATTTGCGACCTATGTCGCGCTGACCACTGAACTGGTCTGCGTGCTCTGCATCGCCATCGGCGCGGCCGAGGCCATTGTCCTGGCCGCCCGCTACCTGATGACCAGGCCCGAGAACGTCGACGCCGCGCGGCGACGGGTGTGGAGGCGGTTCGCCCGCTGGATCGTCCTGGCGCTGGAGTTCGCCCTCGCCGCCGACATCGCCCGCACCGCCATCGCGCCCACCTGGGACGACATCGGCCAACTGGCCGCCATCGCCGTGATCCGCACCGCCTTGAACTATTTCCTCGAACGGGACCTGGAAGCGTTCTCCGACGACCTGCGTCCCGCACGCGAGAAGACCCAGGCATGATCACCCGCCGCCCGCAGCTCGCCAGGGCGCGTCGTCAGCCGCCCCTTAAGCGCAGCCGCGGGTTTGACCTGATTGCTGGCCTCGGCGTGCGGTTGGAAATTTCAACCTGTGAGGCGCCTGTCGCGACCTCGGATTTTCAGATCGACACAAGGGGAAGCTCCAATGCCTAGCGGCGTCCTGAAGTCTCTGGCCCTGTCGGCGAGCCTGACGCTCGCCTCCCTGGCGCTCGCCGCCTGCGAAAGCCCCGGCGGCAAGGTTTCCGTCCTCTCCGGCGACAGCGTCCAGGTCGCGCCCGGCTCCACCTGGGCCTGGGCCCCCGGCGCGCAGCCCGGCTCGGGCGATCCGCGGATCGACAACGACATCATCCAGGGCCGGATCAAGTCGGCGGTCGAAGGCGCGCTGGCCGCCAAGGGCTATCGCCTGGTCGACGCGTCCTCGGCCAACCTGCTGGTCCAGTACCACATCGGCCTGCAGAACAAGACCGAGACCCGGGTCGACACCTTCGGCGGGCCGCGCCCGGCCGTGGCCTGCGGCATCCGCGGCTGCATCGGCGGCTATGGCTGGGGCATGTACGGCGCGCCCATGGACGTCGACGTGCGCAACATCGACTATGTCGAGGGCACCGTGATGCTGGACATGATCGACCGGGCCAGCGGCAAGCTCGCCTGGCGCGCCACCTCCCAGAAGCGCCTCGACGAGAAGGACGCCGACCAGGCCGGGGTGAACGCCATCGTCACCGACATGGTCAAGTCCCTGCCCTGATCCCCTCGATCTGCGAACCGCGGAGGCGGCTGGAATATGGAAGCCCTCAAGCAAATCCTGCCGCTGCTGCTCACCCTGAGCCTGGCCGGCCTCGTGCTCACCGTCGGCCTGAAATCCGGCCCCGGCGACCTGATCTACGTACTGCGGCGCCCCGGCCTGCTGGCCAAGGCGATCCTGGCCGTCGAGATCATCCCGCCGCTGGCCGCCGCGGCCCTGATCTGGCTGCTGCCGCTGGAGCCGGTGGTGAAGGCCGGGATCATGCTGATGGCGATCGCGCCGGTGCCGCCGCTGGTGCCCGGCAAGGAACTCGGCATCGGCGCGCGCAAGGAATACGCCTACGGCGTCTACGTCGCCATGGCGCTGCTCACCATCATCGCCGTGCCGCTGGTCTTCGACCTGGCGGCGCGGCTGTTCGGTCACGGCGTCACCCTGCCCGTCCGCCTGATCGCCGCGACTGTCGGTACGGGTGTCCTGATCCCGCTCGGCCTGGGCGTCATCATCGGGCGCCTGGCCCCCGACATCGCCCACCGCGCCGCGCCGTGGGTCTACAAGCTCAGCATGCTGCTGGTGCTGCTGGCCTTCGTGCCGATCCTGGCGGCGATCTGGCCGGCGATCCAGGACCTGATCGGCAACGGCACGGTGATCGCCATGGCCGTGCTCGCCCTGGCCACCCTGGTCGGCGGCCACCTGCTGGGCGGCCCGGCCGACCTCGACCGCGCGACGCTCGCCGTCGCCAGCTCGGTGCGCCATCCCGGCATCGCCATGCTGATCGCCAACACCGCCTTCAACGACAAGCGCATCACCGCCGCCGTGCTGCTCTACATGCTGGTCAGCATGGTCGTCGGCGCGCTCTACAAGACCTGGTTCAAGCGCGCGCACCCCGCGCCCCGCGTCAGTTGAGGCCTCGCCAGAGCGCCTGACCCGGCTCTCGGGGTTTGCCCCGATATCAGGGCCCCGCGGCCAAGCGCATTGTGACGCCGATCAATCGTCAGGGAGCCAAAGCCATGACCCGCCGCGTCCTTACCGTGCTCGCCGCCGCCTGCCTGCTCGGGAGCGTGGCCCCACAGGCCGGCGCGGCCGCGCCGCCCGCCACCTGGGACGGCCTCAGCAATGTGAAGTCCAAGCGGTTCGACGCGGCCTACGTGCTGCCCGGTTCCGACTTCCGCGTCTACACCAAGGTCATGCTCGACCCCACCGAGGTCGCATTCAGGAAGAACTGGGTTCGTGACTACAACAACGACGCCATGGATCTCTCCCAGCGGATCGACAAGGACGACGCCCAGAAGATGCTCAACATGGTCAGCACGGGCTTCGAGGAGATCTTCCACAAGGCCTACACCAACGCAGGCTATCAGGTCGTCACCCAGCCCGGCCCCGACGTCCTGCGGGTGCGCACCGGCGTGGCCAACCTCTATGTCACCGCACCGGACCGTCCCACCGCCGGCCGTTCGCGGACCTTCAGCGACGAGGCGGGATCGGCCACCGTCGTGATCGAGGTGCGCGACTCCGAAACCGGCGCCCTGCTCGGCCGAGCCGTCGACTCCCGCACCGCCGGCGACACCGGGCCCTTCATGCGCAACAGCGTCACCAACCGCGCCGACTTCAGTCAGTTGTTCGAGCGGTGGGCGAAGATCAGCGTCGAGGCCATGGCCGAACTGAAGGCCATGTCCCCGATCCCCGAAAACCCGACGGCGGCGCGCTAGAGCCTACAGCGCCCAGGCGCGCCCGACGTCCGCCAGCGGGATGCAGCCGTGGTACTCGCCCGGCACCGGGTCGTAGTTCAGCGCCAGGGTCGCGCCCGGCTCGGACGTGAAGTAGCCGATGGTCACGTACTCCTTCAGCACCGAGAAGAAGTGGCGCGGCTTCCACGCCTTGCGCGCGGCGATCGCCTCCTGCTCGTAGCGGGTCAGCAGTTCGGCCTGCTGCGCGGGCTTGAGCGCCGCGAACACCACGCCGTGCGCCGCACGCGCGTCGGCGTCCATCTGGGTCAGCCCGGACTTCAGCAGTTGCGCCTGCGCCGGCTCGCAATAGGTGGCGATCGCGCGGTCCACGAACTGCGGAACCTTGGCCTCGCGGGCGCCGGGCGTGTCGGTCCTGGGGATGATCAGCTCGGCCGCGGCGTCCAGCGCGCGGGCCTGCTCGGCGTCCAGCGCGGCCGGCGTCCAGTTCAGTGGCGGCAGGGCCGCGGCGGCTGGCCCTGCGAAGCCGACCGACACCATGCCCATGGTCAGGGCCAGGCCCCGGAATGCGTCGCGTCGGTTCAGCATCACAGCTCGCCCTTCTTCTTCGCCTTGACCGCGTGATCGACGGCCCGGGCGGTCAGCGCCATGTAGGTCAGCGACGGGTTCACGCACGAGGCCGAGGTCATGGCCGCGCCGTCGGTGACATAGACGTTCGTGCACTCGTGGACCTGGTTGTGCGCGTTCAGCACCGAGGTCTTCGGATCACGGCCCATCCGCGCCGTGCCCATCTCATGGATGCCCAGGCCCGGCGCATAGCCGAGGTCGGCGGCCTGCACGTTCTTGAAGCCGGCGGCCTCCAGCATCTCGACCGCGGCGGCCTGCATGTCCTTGCGCATGGCCTTTTCGTTCTCGCGGATCGTGACGTTCGCCGACAGGGTCGGCAGGCCGTACTTGTCCTTGACCGCGTGGTTCAGCGTCACCCGGTTGTCCGCATAGGGCAGCATCTCGCCGAACGCGCCCAGCGACATGATCCACGGCCCCGGCTGGCTCAGCGCCGCCTTGCGGCCGGCGCCGAAACCCTCGCCCGCCAGGTCGCGGTCCCAGCCGGGCCGCGAGGCGCCGCCCTGGTAGCCGTAGCCGCGGATGAAGTCCTTCCGCGCCGTGGCCGCGTCGCCCAGGTTGCGGAAGCGCGGCACGTAGATCCCGTTGGGACGCCGGCCCGAATAGTACTTGTCGGCGAACTCCTCGACGTCGGCCTTGGCCCCGACCCGGAAGTGGTGGTCCATCACGTTGCGGCCCAACTGGTCGCTGCCGTTGCCGAAGCCGTTCTCGAACCGCGAACTGGTCGAGTTCATCAGGATCCAGGTCGAGTTGAGGGCCGAGGCGCAGAGGAAGATCACCTCGGCGTAGAACTCCTCTTCCTGCATGGTCTCGGAATCGAGGATCCGCACCCCGCTCGCCTTGCCGGCCTTGGCGTCATAGATCAGCGAGGTGACGATCGAGTTCGGCCGCAGGTTCAGGTTGCCGGTGCGCTCGGCCGCCACCAGCGTCGCCGAGTTCGAGCTGAAATAGCCGCCGAACGGGCAGCCGCGCATGCACATGTTGCGGTGCTGGCACTTGCTGCGCCCCAGGCTCAGTTGCTCCTCGGTCGGCTCGGTCAGGTGCGCCGTGCGCCCCATGGTGATCCGCCGCTCGGCGAACCGCCCCTCGACCCGCGACTTGAAGGCGGTCTCGACGCAGTTCATCTCCATCGGCGGCTGGAACTGGCCGTCCGGCAGGTGCGCCAGGCCCTCCTTCGCGCCGGAGACGCCGATGAAGCGCTCCACATAGTCGTACCAGGGGGCCAGGTCGTCATAGCGGATCGGCCAGTCGATCGCGACGCCGTCGCGGGCGTTGGCCTCGAAGTCCATCGGGCTGTGGCGATAGCTCTGCCGCCCCCAGGTCAGCGAGCGCCCGCCCACCTGATAGCTGCGGATCCAGTCGAACCGCGCTTCCTCGGTATAGGGGTTCTCGTCGTCGCGGACGAAGAAGTGCTTGGTGTATTCGGTGATCGTGTAGCCGGTCCGCGACTGGACGGGATAGGTCGCCTTCAGTTGCTCGGCCGGCAGCTTGCCCTGCGGGTACTGGGTGTCCCACGGGTCGGTCATCGCCGTGGGATAGTCCTCCAGGTGGCGGACCATCGGCCCGCGCTCCAGCACCAGGGTCTTCAGACCCTTTTCCGTCAGCTCCTTGGCGGCCCAGCCGCCGGTGATCCCGCTGCCGACGACGATGGCGTCATAGGTGTTTTCCTGGCGCGAACGGCCGTTCAGATTGGCCATCAGTCCCCCCTGATATCCGCCCGGCGGCGCGATCCGCCTGGCCCTGTCGCGCGCCCGCCAACGATGAATCGCCTCGTGGCCGACGACGCCTTTTCTGGCTCCCAGGTTTCATGAAATGGGTTACATTGCAAGTAGACAAGGGAACGCCAAAACGCGCGTCCACATGATTTGGGGAGGAGACTGACATTTCCATGCCGCCACGCCGCCTGACCGCCGCGCGCCTTGCGCCCTTGGCCGTCCTCGCCCTGTCGCTCGCCGCGCCCGCCCATGCCCGGGCGGTCGAGGCCGGCGCGTGGCGCCCGATCTTCGACGGCGCCAGCCTCGAGGGCTGGACGCCCAAGATCGCCGGCTATCCGGCCGGCGAGAACCACGCCCAGACCTTCGTCGTCCAGGACGGCGCCATCGCGGTCTCCTACGCCGGCTACGACGGCAGGTTCGCCGGCCGCTTCGGCCACCTGTTCTACAAGACCCCGTTCAAGGCCTATCGCCTGCGGCTGAACTACCGGGTGCTGGACCCGGCCCTGCCCGACACCCCGGCCTGGGCGCGCAGCAACAGCGGCGTGATGTTCGCCAGCCAGAGCCCGCAGAGCATGACCCTGGCCCAGCCGTTCCCGATGTCGGTGGAGTTCCAGATCCTCGGCCGCGACGGCGACGCCCCGCGCCCCACCGGCGCGGTCTGCACGCCCGGAACCAGCATCACCTTCGACGGGGTCAAGGCCAAGGAGCATTGCGTCCCGTCCAAGACCGCCCCGACCATCGAGAACGGGACCTGGACCCGCCTGGAGCTGGAGGTGCTGCCCAGCGGCGAGGTGACCCAGAAGATCAACGGCGCGGTGGTCCACCGCTACGCCGACGTCGCGCTCGACCCGACCGACAGCTTCGCCGCCGTCGCCAGGCCCTATTTCGAGGCCCACACCCGGACCGAGGGCTACATCGCCCTGCAGAGCGAGGGCCACCCGATCGAGTTCAAGGATATCGAGGTGCAGGAGCTGCGGTAGGCTCTATCCGCGTGTCATCCCGGTTTCGGCCGCGGGCCGAAGACCTGGATCCATGAACACCAGATCTCGCAAACCGGGATGACGCCCGTGGCCGCCCGCCGCCTAGTTCTTCAGCGTGCCCAGGTACTGCACCAGGGCCGCCCGTTGTTCGGCGTCGGGCGCGCCGACCAGCATCTTGGTGCCCGGCACGCTCTTGGCCGGCGCCTTCAGGTAGGTGTCCAGCGCCGCGGCGTCCCAGACCAGCTTCGAGCCCTTCATCGCCGCGCTGTAGGCATAGCCCGGCAGCGTCCCGGCCTTGCGTCCGGCGACGCCGGCCAGCGGCGGCCCCATCTTGCCGGGGGCCGGCGCGATCGAGTGGCAGACCGCGCAGCGCTGCTTGAACACCGCCTCGCCAGAGGGCGCGGCCGAGGCCGCGCTCGCCGCCAGGGTCGCGGCCAGGATGATCGCGAACTTCATGCTGTGAACTCCAGGCTTACAGGCCGAGCAGGCGCCGGTTGCGGCCGGCGTCGGGCGCGCTGCCGGCGAAGTCGTCGAACGCCCGCTCGGTGACGCGGATGATGTGATCGGCGATGAACTGGGCGCCTTCGCGCGCGCCGTCCTCGGGATGCTTGAGCGCGCACTCCCACTCCAGCACCGCCCAGCCGTCGTAGTCGTACTGCGCCATCTTCGAGAAGATCGCCTTGAAGTCGACCTGGCCGTCGCCCAGCGAACGGAAGCGGCCCGGCCGCTCGCCCCAGCCCTGATAGCCGCCATAGACGCCCGACCGCGCATCCGGCCGGAACTCGGCGTCCTTCACATGGAAGGCCCGGATGCGCTCGTGATAGCGGTCGATGTAGCCGAGATAGTCCAACTGCTGCAGCAGCAGGTGGCTGGGGTCGTAGAGGATGTTGGCCCTCTTGTGGCCGCCGACCTCGTCCAGGAACCGCTCGAAGGTCGCCCCGTCGTGCAGGTCCTCGCCCGGATGGATTTCGTAGCAGAGGTCGACCCCCTCCTCCTCGTAGGCGTCGAGGATCGGGCGCCAGCGGCGGCCCAGCTCGGCGAAGGCTTCCTCCACCAGGCCCGCCGGCCGCTGCGGCCAGGGATAGAAATACGGCCAGGCCAGGGCGCCGGAGAAGGTCGCGTGCGCCTTCAGCCCCAGCCGCCGGCTGGCCACGGCGCCGGCCTTCACCTGCTCCACCGCCCAGGCCTGGCGCTCGGCCGGCTTGCCGCGCAGCTCGGCCGGCGCGAAGCCGTCGAACAGTTCGTCATAGGCCGGATGCACCGCGACGAGCTGGCCCTGCAGGTGGGTCGACAGCTCGGTGATCACCAGGCCGTGCTCGGCCAGCACCCCGGCGATCTCGTCGCAATAGGTCTGGCTCTCGGCGGCGCGCGCCAGGTCGAAGAACGAGCCCGCCCCGCCGGTCGGCATCTGCACGCCGACATAGCCCATCGACGCGACCCATTTGGCCATGGTCTCCAGCCTGTCGAACGGCGGCTCGGTCCCGATGAACTGGGCCAGGAAGATCCCGGGTCCCTTGAGCGTCTTCATTGCGCGTCTCCAAGCAGCGCGACCCAGCCCTCGCCCGCGGCGCTGGCCGCCACCGCGCGCTCCACGAAGGCCATGCTGCGCACGCCTTCGCCGATGTCGGGAACCAGGCCCGCGCCCGGCGCGCCGGCGACGATCGCGCCCGCAAAGTCTCGGTAGATGTTGGCGAAGGCCTCGATGAAGCCCTCGGGATGGCCGGTCGGAATGCGCGATCCGGCCCGCGCCGCCGCGCCCAGATAGCCCGAGGCCGCGTGCAGGATCTGGGTCGGCCCGTCCAGCCAGTCGACGGCCAGTTCGGCGTGCCGCTCGTGCGACCAGGTCAGGCCGCCCTTCTCGCCATAGACCTTGATGGTCAGGCCGTTGCGCGCCCCGGCCGAGATCTGCGAGGCGATCAGCACGCCGCGCGCACCGCCCGCAAAGCGCAGCAGCACGTTGCAGTCGTCGTCCAGCGTCCGGCCGGGCACCACCGCCGCCAGGTCGGCGCAGAGCCGCTCGACCCGCGCGCCGCTCACGAACTCGGCGAGGTTGAAGGCGTGCACCCCGATGTCGCCGATGGCGCCGCCCACGCCCGCCTGGGCCGGATCGGCCCGCCAGCCGGCCTGCTTGTCCCCCTCGCGCTCGATCGGCCGCGACAGCCAGCCCTGCGAGTACTCCACGATCACCTTGCGCACCGCGCCCAGGTCGCCGCGGGCGACGATCTCGCGCGCCTCGCGGACCATCGGATAACCCGTATAGACATAGGTCAGGCCATAGAGCCGGCCCGACCCCGCCACCACGTCCGCCAGTTCCTGCGCCTGCGCCAGGTTCAGGGTCGCGGGCTTGTCGCTGATCACGTGCATCCCGGCCTGCAGCGCCGCGGCCGCCACCTCGAAGTGCAGGTGGTTGGGCGTCACCACCGCGACGAGCTGCGCGCCGTCGGCGCGCGCGGCTTCCGCCGCCAGCATCTGGCGATAGTCGCCATAGGCCCGATCCGGCGCGACGCCCCAGGCCTGGGCGGCCTGGGCGTTCTTGGCCAGGTCGCGGCTGAACGCGCCGGCGGTCAGTTCGACGGCGCCGTCCAGCTCGGCCGCCATCCTGTGCACCGGGCCGATGAACGACCCCGGTCCGCCGCCGACCATGGCCAGCCGCAGGGGAACTCCACGCGTCATCAGGCCGCCACGCCCGCCAGGTAGTCGTGGCTGATCTTCGCCGCCTCGATGCGCGGATGGGCGAAGGGCGCCTCCTGCTCGACGAAGAACCCGCGCACGCCGGACTCGTAGGCCGCCGGCAGCAGCTTCTTCCAGTCGATCATGCCGCTGCCGACCTCGGTCGGGTCCTGCTTCAGCGCGAAGTTCGGCTGGGTCGTCGCCTTGATGTCCTTCACATGCATCAGGGTGAAGCGGCCCTTGTACTGCTTCAGCAGCGCGAACGGGTCCTGGCCCGCGGCGGTCACCCAGCCGGCGTCCATCTCGAAGGTCACCAGCGACGGATCGGTCTCCTTCAGCAGGATATCCATGCCCGTCGTGCCGCCCACCGGCGCGAACTCGTTGTTGTGGTTGTGATAGCCGACCGCGACGCCGGCGCTCTTCAGCGCCTCGCCCTTCTGGTTCAGGAAGTCGGCGTTCCACTTCCAGTCGTCGATGGTCATCTGCCCGGCCATCCGGCTCAGGAAGGCCGGGCCGTCCTCGCCGGCCTGGGGCTTCAGCTCGAAGCGGTCGGGAATGTAGAACAGCGGCATCACCGCCGACGTCACGCCCAGCACGTTGAGGTCGTCGGCCAGCTTGGCGAGGTCGCCGCTGAAGCTCTGCGAGCCCATCGGCCGGCCCTGGATGTGGGCGCTGGTGCAGGCGAGGCCCGCGCGGTCCATGGCCGCCTTCATCTCCGCCGCCGTGCGGCCCAGCAGGCCTGCCAGTTCGATGGTCCTGAAGCCGATCTTGGCGACCTGGGCCAAGGTCCCGTCCAGGTCCTTCGCCGCATCCGGGCCCAGCGTATAGAGCTGCAGGCCGATCGGCAGGTCGTGGCGCTGGAAGAACGGCTTGCCGCCCGCCGCGTTCGCGCTCGTCGCATATCCGGTCATGACCGCTCCCATTCCTGCCAGGCCCGCCAGCACGCTGCGCCGCTGAAATCCTCGTGTCATCCTAGGTCTCCTTCTCGGGCGCGCGCCGTCAGTGCGGCGCGGCGACGCTGTGTTCGCGGGTCAGGGTCTGGTCCTCGCCCGCCGGCTCGGCGGCGACCGGCCCGCGGGTCGGCGGGCGGAAGAACAGCGCCAGCAGCACCACCGCCGCCAGCGCCATGCCGGTCGGGACCATGAACAGGGCCGGATAGTCGACGGCGCTCTGCGCGACCCCGTCGGCGCCGGTCGTCGTGGTGGTCAGGCGGCTCATCAGGGCCGGGAACAGGAAGCTCGCCACCACATTGCCGACCCCCAGGATCAGCAGGTTGAACAGGCCCTGGGCGCTGGAGCGCACGTCCTTGGGGAACACCGCGTCGACGAAGATGTACACGGTGGCGAAGAAGAAGGCGTAGCAGATCCCGTGCAGCAGTTGCACGGCCACGATCACCGGGATGCTGTCGGCGAAGAGGGCGAACACCGCGAACCGCGCGGCGTGGCCCAGGATGCCGACGATCATCGTCACCTTCCAGCCCAGGCGGATCAGCACCCGGCCCAGCAGGAACATGGTCAGGATCTCGGCCACCTGGCCCAGGCTCAGCACCACCATGGAAAGGTTGCCGGCGATCCCGACCCGGTCGGTCAGGAAGGCGTCGGAGACCACGAAGTAGCCGTTGTGGATCACCGAATCGATGAAGGTGACCAGGAACAGCACCAGCACGAACGGCGTGCCCAGCAGCTTCAGCGCCCGGCGCCAGGCCAGGTTGTCGATCCCCGGCGCATCCTTGCGCGGCGGCGTATGCGGCAGGGTCAGGGAGTAGGCCGCCGCGATGAAGGAGACGGCCGCCGCCACTAGGAAGATCCAGCGCACCTGGTCTGCGGTCGCGTGCGCGCCCAGCAGGAACACGAACGGCCAGCTCACCAGCACCCAGCCGACCGTGCCGCCCATCCGCACCGCCCCGAAGTCGGCGGCCGGGTCGCGCAGGTTGGCGAAGGCGATCGAGTTCGACACCGACAGGGTCGGCACATAGAGCAGGCTGTAGAGCAGGTAGCAGGCGAAGAACGGCCAGAAGCTGGTCGAGAACGCCACCCCGACCAGGGCCAGGCCGCCGATCAGGTGGCTCGCCGCCAGGAACCGCTCGGCCGAGAAGTTGCGGTCGGCGAACTGGTTGGAGAAGAAGATCCCGACCAGCGCCGCCACGCCCCAGCAACTGCCGACCAGCGACTGCTGCCATGGCGCAAAGCCCAGCATGGTCATGTAGGGGAACAGCTTGGGCACCCACGCGCCCCAGATGGCGAGCTGAAGCACCATCATCAGGAAGAGCCGCACGTTCGCCGTCATGTTCCTGGCCCTCCCCGACCGGCCCCCGCGGCGGTGTTTGCGGCCATGAATCGGCCCCCGCTCGCGCTGATGTAATCGAAATCATCCGTAACAGGCGCCCTGACGCCCGGCAACTGCATTGTGCGGGGCCGGTTCGCCAACCTGCGCCTTGAAATGGAAGGCGCTTCTCGCCAGTGTCGCGCCGATGCCTACCATTCAAGATGTCGCGCGCGACGCGGGGGTTTCCACCGCGACCGTTTCCCGGGTGTTCAGCGCCCCCGAGCTCGTATTGGAAGGCACCCGGCAGAAGGTCATGGAGGCGGTCGCCCGCCTCGGCTACGAGCCGAACTTCGCGGCCAAGAGCCTGCGGACCCTGCGCACCGAGAAGATCCTGGTCACCGTGCCGGACATCTCCAACCCGTTCTTCTCGCGGGTCATCCGCGGCGTCGAGGAGGCCGCCCACGCGGCCGGCTACTCGGTGCTGCTCGGCGACACCCGCCACCAGGAGGAGCGCGAGGAGCAGTACGCCACCATGCTCCGCCGCAAGGAGGCCGACGGCCTGATCTTCCTCGGCCACCGGCTGCCCGACACCCTGGTCGACATGGTCGCGGCGATGGGGCCGCGCACCCCCATCGTCAACGGCTGCGAGTTCGCGCCCGACCTGGGCGTGGCCAGCGCCCACATCGACAACACCCGCGCCGCCAGCGAGGTGATGGATCACCTCTACGGCCTTGGCCACACCCAGGTCGGGGTGATCACCGGCCCCCTGGCCAGCCCGCTCAGCGTCGACCGCCTGGCCGGCGTCCGCGCCGCCGCCGAGCGCCATGGCCACGCCGACGCGCTGCAGGTCATCACCGGCGACTTCTCCATCGAGTCGGGCCTGCACCAGGCCGACGCCCTGCTGGCCCGGCCGCTGCGCCCGACCGCGATCTTCTGCTTCAGCGACGAGATGGCCATGGGCGCGCTGGAGGCGATCCGCCGCCGAGGCCTGTCCTGCCCGCAGGACGTCTCCCTGGTCGGCTTCGACGACATCCGCTTCGCCGAGTACCTCGCCCCGCAACTGACCACGGTCAGCCAGCCGATGGACGAGATCGGCCACGAGGTCGTGCGCCTGCTGCTCGACATCCTCTCGGGCCGCGCCACGACCCTCCAGCAGGTGACGCTCCCCCACCGCCTGGTCATCCGCTCCAGCACCGCCGCCCCGGCGGCGGGGTAGGGCTGACCCGACACCGCCCTTCGCCCAAATCCCCCGACGGGGACTGACTAGCTGCACCGTTGCGCTGCCCCCTCACGCCCAGCACTATGCCCTCATGGCTGGGGACGCCCCGATCGATCAATGGAAGCGGGACGCTGCGGCGCCTTTCGAAGGCTGGGACTTCGCCTATCTGGATGGGCGCATGGTCGAGAGCGAGCCACCCTGGTCCTATCGCGATCTCGCCCGTTCGGCCGTGCCCCAAGCCCACGACATCCTCGACGTGGCGACCGGCGGCGGCGAGGTGTTCGCGTCCCTGGCCCCGTTCCCCAGGGGAGCCACGGCGGTCGAAGGCTACGTCCCCAACCTCGCGGTCGCCCGGCGCCGGCTGGCGCCGCTCGGCGTCAAGGTCTTCCAGGCGAACCCCCGCTCGGGCATGCCGTTTGTGGACAGGGCGTTCGATCTCGTGCTCAACCGTCACGGCGGCTTCCGGGCCGCCGAGATGCACCGGATACTAAAACCCGGCGGCGTCTTCCTCACCCAGCAGGTCGGCGGCGACAATCTCGCTGATCTGACTGCCGCCTTCGGCGCGCGCCTGCCATATCCGGGCAACACCCTGGCGCGCGCGCTCGAAGACTTTACGACACTCGGCTGCGAGATCGAACAAAGCGAGGAATGGCGCGGTCCGGTGACCTTCCTGGACGTCGGAGCCCTGGTCTACTTCCTCAAGGCCGTCCCCTGGGTGATCGCAGACTTCGACGTGGAGCGCTGCCGCGACATCCTGGTTTCCCTGCACGACCAGCTCCAGGCAGGCCGCTCATTGCAGTTCACCTACTCGCGCTTCCTGATCCAGGCGAAGAGGGTTCGATGATCCAGATACGGCAGTTGGTTCCCGACGAAGAACGCCTGACCCTGCTGCGGGTCTTCACGCACTCCGACTGGCTGGCTCACATCGTCTTTGCGATCCTGCTGGCGTCGATCGTCGCCACGATCATCGTCTGGGCCGCCCAGGCGCTCGCCGTGGCGAGAGGCCGCGGCGCCTGGCGCGAGAGCGCCCTCGCCTATCTGTCCGCCATCATCATCGCCGCGCCTCTGCTCGCCTTCGTCCGCGCCATCTACGAGGTGATGAAGGTGTGTATGGGACTGGTGAACGTTCGCCCTGCGCCCGACCTGGTCATGTTCGCGCCGGCCCTGGCGGAGGCGGCGATGTTCCTGCTGATAGGCGCGCTCGCAGCGGCCATCGCCGCCGCGGCCCGCGGCCATCTGCTGATCCTCATCCACGCCCCGCCGCGGAGATGACCGCTATGCTGGCGCCGTTCGGCGAGGACATCTGGGTGGCCGACGGTCCCGTCACCTCGGTGGCCGGCTTTCATTACCCGACCCGAATGGTGGTGATCCGGCTGGAAGGCGGCGCTCTCTTCCTCTGGTCGCCCACCCGAATCTCCGACGAGCTGCGCGCCGAGGTCGAGGCCCTGGGCCAGGTGCGATACCTGATCGCGCCCAACTCGCTGCACCACCTGTTCCTGGCCGAGTGGCGCGGCGCCTATCCCGCCGCCCGGCTCTATGCCGCGCCCGGGCTGCGCCAGCGGCGCAAGGACCTGGCCTTCGACCGCGACCTGGGCGACGCGCCGCCCGCCGAGTGGGCGGAGGAGATCGACCAGGTGCTGATGCGCGGCAACCTGATCACCACCGAGGTCGTGTTCTTCCACCGCAAGAGCGGCACGGCGATCTTCACCGACCTGATCCAGCACTTCGACCGCGCCTGGTTCACGGGCTGGCGCGCCCTCGTCGCCCGGCTGGACCTGATGACCGCCGGGGAGCCGCAGGTCCCGCGCAAGTTCCGTAACGCCTTCGTGGGCCGCCGCCACGCCCGCGCCGCCCTGCAGCGGATCCTCGCCTGGCCGACCCGGCGCGTGCTGATGGCCCACGCCCCGCCCGTCGAGACGGACGGCCAGGCGTTCATCGCCCGAACCTTCCGCTGGCTGTCGGGCTGAGCTCAGCGCTCCCGGAGGGCTCAGGACGGCGACCGCCTTGTCAGCGGGCTTCATATACCATAGGGGGGGTATCCTATGGCTCACCTTTCCTCCCACAACGAGGCGCTGCTCAAGCGCGTCCGCCGGATCGCCGGCCAGGTCGAAGCGATCGAGCGGTCCATCGCCGGCCACGCCGACTGCGCGGCCACCCTCCACCTGGTCGCCGCCACGCGCGGCGCGATCAACGGCCTGCTGGACGAGGTGGTCGAGGCGCACCTGCGCGAACACGTCGCCAGGCCGGGCCTGGACGACGCCGCCCGCGCCCAGGCCGCCGAGGAAATCATCGAAGCCATCCGCCGCTATTCGAAGTGAGCCGCCCATGACCACGCCCACGGATCTCGACGCCCTCACGCACGACCATGTGTTCCTCGGCGCGGCCCACGACGACCACGCCCGGCGCACCCTCTGGGTCGTGGGGCTGACCGCGGTGATGATGGCGGCCGAGATCGTCGCCGGCTACTGGACCGGCTCCATGGCCCTGCTCGCCGACGGCTTCCACATGGCCACCCATGCCGGCGCGCTCGGCGTGGCGGCGGCGGCCTACGCCTATGCCCGCAAGCACGCCCGCGACGCCAAGTTCAGCTTCGGGACCGGCAAGGTCGGCGACCTGGCCGGTTTCGCCTCGGCCCTGGTGCTGGGCGTAGTCGCCATCGGGATCGGGGTGGAATCCGTCAAGCGCCTGCTGGAGCCGACCACCGTCGCCTTCGGCGAAGCGACCATCGTTGCCGTCGCCGGCCTGGCGGTGAACATCGTCAGCGCCCTTCTGCTGGGCGCCGGCCATCATCATCACGGCCATGACCATGATCACCACGGCCACGATCACCACCATGCCCACGATCACCACCACCACGTCCACCACAGCGGCGACAACAACCTGCGCTCGGCCTACATGCACGTCCTGGCCGACGCCCTGACCTCGGTCCTGGCCATCGCCGCGCTGGTGGCGGGGCGCCTGCTCGGCTGGGTGTGGCTCGATCCGGTCATGGGCATGGTCGGGGCCGTGGTGATCGGCCGCTGGTCCTGGATCCTGATGCGCGACACCGCCCGCGTGCTGCTGGACGCCACCGACGAGCATGTCGCCGCCGAGATCCGCGAGCTGCTCGAAGGCCCCGGCGACGCCCGCATCTGCGACCTGCACGTCTGGCGCGTCGGCCCCGAGGCCCACGCCGCCATCGTCAGCGTCGTCGGCGGCCTGGACGCCGGCGAGGTCCGCCGCCGCCTGATCCCCGTCCACGAACTGCGCCACCTCACCGTGGAGGCGCGCGCCTAGCCGGGAACCGTCGCGCCGATACCGGCGCTTCTTGCGCCGACGCGCCCGCTCGGTAGAACGTCGGCATGTCCACGACGTCTTCCAATCCCGCCTACGACATCGCCCTGCGCGCCGCCGCGCCCGGACGATGGACCACGTTCGCCGCGCCCGAATGGCGCAATCCCGGCGGCGGCCTCTGGGGCGGCTATGCGCTTGGCCTCTGCGTCCGCGCGCTGGAAGCCGAGCCCGAGGCGACCGGCGAAGTCCTCTCCATGCCCCTCACCTACGCCGCGGGCCTGCCGCCCGGCGAGCTCGACGTCCGCACGCGCCGCCTGCGCCAGGGCGGCTCGATCGGCGTCTGGGAGGTCGAGCTGCGGCCGCAGGGCGTCGAGGACGTGGGCGTCCACGGCATGATCACCCTGGCGCGGCGGCCGCCCACCCCGCCGTTCGCCTTCGCCAGCCTGCCGCAGGCGCCCCCGCCCGAGGCCCTGCCCAGCCCCGAGCACCCGGCCGGGCCGGCGCATTTCGGGGCCTCGGCCTTCGAGCGGCGGACCCTGGACGGCTTCCCGCCCAGGCCCGGCGGCGATTCCCGCTCGCTGGCCTGGGTCCGGCCTCGCAACGGCGCCTGGGACAAGGCGCTGCTGGCCATGGTCACCGACAACTCCGCGCCGCGGGCCATGTACGCGCTCGAGCGCGTCATGACGACCACCCTGACGCTGACGGCCTATCTGCACGCCCGCGCCGAGGAACTGGCCGCGCTCGGCGACGACTACATCCTGATCGAGTGCGAGGGCCGCGTCGGCGGCGGCGGCGCTTCGGACGAGCGCTCCAGCTACTGGTCCCGCGACGGACGCCTGCTGGCCACCAGCGAGCAACTGGCCTGGTATCGCCAGGCGCCGGCCTCGCCGGAGTAGGCTCACCGCTCGCCCCGTCCCGTTCGCCGCTCGTCCCAGGGCGCTTTCCACGGCCAGGCTGGGCGCGAACATCGGGCCATGATTCAGCGCTTCCCGTTCGCCGCCTCGGCCCTTTCCGCCCTCGCCCTTTCCGCCTGCGCCCCTGGCGCGGCGCCGCCCGCCCCGGCCGCGGAGGCCGACTGGCCCTATTACGGCGGCGACGCCGGCGGCCAGCGGTTCTCGACGGCCGCCCAGATCACCCCGGCCAACGTGAAGGGGCTGAAGGTCGCCTGGACCTATTCCACCGGCCACATGCAGACTCACGCCGAGGCGGTCGAGCGCGCCGCCTTCGAGGCCACGCCGATCCTGGCCGGCGGGCGGCTTTTCCTGTGCAGCCCGTTCAACGTCGCCAGCGCCCATGATCCCGGCGACGGCAAGGCGCTCTGGACCTTCGACCCGAAGATCGACGACACGCTGCGCTATCCCAACAGCTTCAACTGCCGCGGCGTCGCCTACTGGCGCGATCCCGCCGCCCCGGCGAACGCGCCCTGCGCCGAGCGCATCTTCATGGCCACCAACGACCGGCGGCTGTTCTCCCTCGACGCCGCCACCGGCAAGGCCTGCGCGGGCTTCGGCCAGGGCGGACAGGTCGACGCCATGCCCGGCGCCCAGCTCGCGCGTCCGGCCGGCGCCCAGATCACCTCGGCCCCGGTGGTGATCGGCGGGGTCGTGGTCGTCGGCTCGTCCATCGACGACAACCAGCGGGTCCGCGAGATCCCCGGCGCGGTCCGCGCCTTCGACGCGCTCACCGGCGCGCTGCGCTGGACCTACGATCCGCTGCAAGCGGCCGGCCCCGGCGTCGTCGCCGGCGCCGCCAACGTCTGGGCCCCGATGTCGACCGACCCGGCCCGCGGCCTGGTGTTCCTGCCCACCTCCAGCCCCAGCCCGGACTTCTACGGCGCGGCGCGGCCGGGAAACGCCGCCCACGCCAACTCGGTCGTCGCGGTCAAGGCCGCCACCGGCGAGGTCGTCTGGGCCTTCCAGACCACCCACCACGACGTCTGGGACTACGACGTCCCGGCCCAGCCGACCCTGGCCATGCTCGGCTACCAGGGCGGCCCGGTCCGCCCGGCGGTGATCCAGACCACCAAGCAGGGCCTGGTCTTCACCCTCGACCGCGAAACCGGCCAGCCGATCATTCCGGTCGAGGAGCGCCCCGTGCCGCAGGGCGGCGAGGTCGGCGAGGTGCTCTCCCCGACCCAGCCCTTCCCCGTCGCGCCCGAGCCCCTGGCCCCCAACCGCATCCGCCCGCAGGACGCCTTCGGCCTGACGCCCTGGGACCGCGACGCCTGCCGCAAGCTGATCGCCGGCGCCCGCAACGAGGGCCTCTACACCCCGCCCAGCACCCAGGGGACGATCCTCTACCCGTTCACCGGCGGCGGCTCGAACTGGGGCGGGCTGGCCTTCGACGCCCGCCGCGGCGTCGCCTTCCTCAACACCTCCTCGGCCCTGCACAAGGTGACCCTGATCCCCGCCGAGCGCGTGGCCGGCGAGAAACAGGCCCATCCCGGCGTCGAGATCAGCCCCCAGGCCGGCGCGCCCTACGGCATGCGTCGCGAGCTGCTGGTCTCGCCGCTCGGCCTGCCCTGCAACCCGCCGCCATGGGGCGTGCTCACCGCGGTCGACATGACCACCGGCAAGGTGCTGTGGCGCACGCCGCTGGGCACGACCCGCGACCTGGCGCCCGGCTCGCAATTCCTGATCCGCGGCGTCGGCACGCCCAATATCGGCGGCCCGATCGCCACCGCTTCCGGCCTCGTCTTCATCGGCGCGGCGATGGACAACTACCTGCGCGCGTTCGACGCTGCGTCGGGCCAGGAGCTCTGGAAGGGCCGCCTGCCCGCCGGCGGCCAGGCCACCCCGATGACCTATGTCTGGAAGGGCCGGCAGTACGTCGTCATCGCCGCCGGCGGCCACGCCAAGGGCGACACCAAGCGCGGCGACCAGATCATCGCCTTCGCCCTGCCGCAGTAGGGCCGGGAGACCGGGGCGCTACGCTTCCAGCGCCCCGATCATCTCGACCCGCGGCGCATGCCGGCCGCCGTCGAACGGGGCGGCCAGGAACGCATCGACGATGTCGAGCGCCAGCCCTTCGCCGACCACGCGCGCGCCGATCGACAGCATGTTGGCGTCGTTGTGCTGGCGGATCATGCGGGCCGAGAAGGTGTCGGCGCAGACGCCGCAACGCACGCCCCTTATCTTGTTCGCCGCCATCATGATGCCCTGGCCGGTGCCGCACAGGATGATCCCGAACCGGCAGTCGCCGGCGGCGACGAGCCGCGCCGCCGCCGCCCCGTGCTCGGGATAGGGCGTGCTCTCCGGCGTCGTCGGTCCGATGTCGACCACCGTCCAGCCCTGAGCCGCCACATGCGCGGCGATCGCCTGTCGGAGCTGAATGGCGGTGTGGTCGCTGGAGAGGACGATGCGGCTATTGGCTGTCATCGAGAAGTCGTCCCTAGTCGCCGAAGCCGACGAACACGGTCGCCTCGGCCACCGCCTTGCGCTCCGACACCACCGCGTTGGCCGGGAAGCTCTCGTCGGGCCAGCCCAGGGCGATGCTCTTCATGATCACCTGGTCGTCGGCGATGCCGGCGTGCTCGCGCACCACCGGCGACTGCATGATGCCCTGGCTGTTGATCACCGTGCCCAGCCCGCGCGACCAGGCGGCGTTGACCAGGGCGGTCGTCACCGCGCCGCAGTCGAAGGGCGTGTCGTCGCTGCCGTCCAGCACGCGGTCGTAGGTCACGATCACGCAGACCGGCGCGTCGAACTGGCGAAAGCCGCGCAGCACCCAGTCCTGGCGCATCTCCTTGTCCTCGCGGGCGATGCCCATGGCGGAGAACAGTTGCTTGGCGACGCCGACCTGCCGGTCGCGGTGTTGCCCAGCAAAGGCCTGTCCCGTGCGGAACTCGCGCGAATGCGGCACGCCCGCCAGGTTCCGCTCGGTGTTGCCGGCGCGGATCTTGTCCAACGGCTCGCCGGTGATGACATAGAAGTTCCAGGGCTGGGTGTTCATCGACGACGGCGCCCGCATCGCCAGACCGATGATTTCCTCGATCAGCGCTCTGGGAACCGGATCGGGCTTGTAGCCACGGATGCTCCGGCGGCCGAGGATGACGTCGTCAAACTTCATGAATGGCCCCCGGGGCGGTTGGCGTGGCTTGATCGGTAGAGCACTGTCAGCTTTCGGCCCTGAAGCCAATGTCGGGCCGCGCGGGCCCCATTCCGGCAGGGCCGACGGAGGCAGACGTGATGACCAAGCATCGAATCTATACGACCAGCTTCGCCAGCGTCTATCCGCACTACGTCGCCAAGGCCGAGAAGAAGGGCCGCGCCAAGGCCGAGGTCGACGAGATCATCCGCTGGCTGACCGGCTTCAGCCAGCAGGAGCTCGACTCCCGCCTCGCCGACAGGACGGACTTCGAGACCTTCTTCGCCCAGGCGCCCCGGCTGCATCCCGCGCGGGCGGAGATAAAGGGCGTGATCTGCGGCGTCCGGGTCGAAGACATCGCCGACCCGCTCATGCGCGAGATCCGATACCTGGACAAGCTCATCGACGAGCTCGCCCGGGGCAAGGCGATGGAGAAGATCCTGCGCGGCTAGCGGCGGCGCCCCTCACCGCGCCGGCGCCAGCTCCCGCACCCAGATGTTGCGGAAGCTGATCGGCTCGCTGGGGTCGCGGTGGGCCTGCAGCTTGATCGGCGACTTGCCGTGCGCCTTGTACCTGGGCTTGCCGATGAACACCGTCTCGCCGGCCAGGACCGCATTGTCCTGCACCAGCACGCCGTTGTGCAGCACCGTGGCCCGCGCCGGCGCGACCAGCGCCCCGTCGGCCCCGAACACCGGCGCGCGCCAGATGACGTCATAGGTCTGCCACTCGCCCGGCTTGCGGCTGGCGTTGGCCAGCGGCGGATGCTGCTTGTAGAGGCTGGCGGCCTGGCCGTTCACATAGGTCGGGTTCTGGTAGGAATCGAGGATCTGCAGCTCGTAGCCGGCGTCGCCGCCGCCGGTGGAGGCCAGGAAGAGCCCGCTGTTGCCGCGCGCCTGCCCCGACCCGGTGATGTCCTCGGGGATGCGCCATTCGATGTGGAGCTGGTAGTCGCCGAAGCTGCGCCGGGTCTCGATGTTGCCGGCCGCCTTGTTCACGGTCAGCACGCCGTCGGCGAGCGTCCAGGCGGCAGGCGACTTGTCCTTGGTCGCCACCCATTCGGAGAGGTCCCTACCGTCGAACAGCACTAGCGCGTCGGCCGGCGCGGCGCCCGTCCCGGCCCCGGGCGCGACCACCGGCGGCTCCGGCGTCCACACCTCGGTGTCCTTGGGCAGCAGTTGCGCGCCGCAGGCGGTCCCGACCGACAGCGCGGCCAGGGCGGCGATCGCCGCGAACCTCATCTTCATGGCCTGGTTCCTCCCGACGCCCTTCTTGGCCCGCGCCGCCGCGCTTCGTCCAGGGCCTGCTCGGCGACCTGGCGCATCACGGCGTAGCCGGCGCGGTTGGGATGCACGAAGTCCTTGCTGAAGGCCGGCGCCATCGCCCCGGCCGGCGTCGCCATCGCCGCGTGGTAGTCGGCGAAGGCGTAGCCGCGCGCCGCCGCGAACGCCTTCAGCCAGGCGTTGAGCTCGACGATCTGCGCCGCCGGCTTCAGCTCGCCCCGCCACAGGAAGCGGTCGGCCGGCGGGATCGCGCCGATCACCACCGCGATCCGGTTCGCATCAGCAATGTCCGCCATCGCGCTGATATTGTTCTTGAAATCCTCGGGTCGGTTCGGCCCCGTATTGCCGGCCACGTCGTTGGTTCCGGCCAGGATGTGCACCACCTTCGGCCTCAGGGCGACGACGTCGGGCATGAAGCGCAGCAGCATCTGCGCGCTGGTCTGGCCGCTGATCCCGCGATCGACCCGCGCGGCGCTGAAGAAGCCCGGGTCGGCGACCATCCAAAGCTCGGTGATCGAGTCGCCCATGAACACCGTCTCGACGCCCTGGGCCGCGGCGTTCTCCGGGCGATAGCGGCAGAGGTCGGCCCAGTCGCTGGCCGCCTTCTCGGCCTTGGCCTTTTCGGCGGCCGCCCCGCGCGCCGGGTCCATGGCCTTGGCCAGCAGCGCCGGCGGGAACGGCACGTCGGCGACCATCGCCTGCGCGATCTCCACGCCCAGCGGATCGGGCGCGGCGAGCGGCGGGCATGGATCGGCGACCATGCCGACAGGCTGGGCCTGCGCGGCCCCCGCTACGCCGGCCAGCAGGCCCAGCGCGACGATCAGGCTTCTCATGACGTCTTCCCCCCATGCAGCGTTTCCATCAGCCGCCGCAGCAGCAGGATCGAGTCGCGCACGTCGCCGACGTCGGGCTCCAGCACCTGCGAGATCGACAGCCCGCGCACCGCCCAGACGATCAGCCGCATCTCCGGCGGCGCGGCGACGTAGTCCAGGTCGAACCATTTCATCAGCCGCTTGCGCGATTCCCTGGAAATCCGCGCCAGCACCGGGGCCAGGCGCTCGGTCATCGCCGGATCGCTGCGCGAGCCCTGCAGGATCTCCAGCACCGCCACCCCCGCCGGCCGGCTCAGCGTCTCCCACACCGCCTCGGGGATCGCGAACACCCGCTCCTTCGGGTCGGCGATGGCGCCGAACCGCTGGTCGTAGAGGTCCATCTCCTCCTCGAAGGCGGCCTCCACCACGGCCAGCATCAGGTCGGCGCGGGTCGGGTACTGGTGCAGCATCGCGCCGCGGCTCCCCGACCGCTGCGCCACCAGCGAGGTGGTGGTCGCCGCATAGCCCTCGTTGTGCAGGCAGTCGATCGCGGTGGCCAGCACCTTGGCCCGCGTCCTGGCGGTGCGCTCGGCTTGGGTCAGGCGGGGCGGGCGTTCGCTCATCGTTGATTCTCGGGCGCGGCGGCCGGGGCGGCGGGCGGACATCATCCGCGCACGCGCCGATCCTCGGCAAGGTTCATGGTCGAGCTCAACTTACATGCGGTATTGACCGGATGTAAGTTCCAGAATTAGGTTGCGGCGACTCCGGGGCATCGGGGCGCGTTCAGACACTCCAGACCACGGCTCCGCCCGCACCGCGGCTCGCCAAGTAAAGCCACGCTCATCAGCCGCCACAGCACAGAGCCCATGCTGCCGGCCGGTGATGACATCGATTACACCACACGACCAAGCCGGCGCCGATCGGCGCCAGAACAAGAAGAACCGGGGGAAACCACACATGCACAGATCCGCACGCATCAGCCTGCTCGCGACCACCAGCCTGGTCCTGGGCGCCGTCGCCACCGCCGCCGCCGCCCAGTCGAACGAACCGGGCATGCTGGCCGAACTGGTCGTCACCGCCCAGAAGCGGGCCGAGAACGTCCAGGACATTCCCAAGCCCGTCCAGGTCGTCGGCGCCGGCGAACTGGCCCAGAACAACGTCACCGAGATTTCCGACCTGCGTAAGCTGGTGCCGTCGATCTCCGGGACCGGCCTCTCCATCCGCGGCGTGGCCACCTCGGCTTCCAGCATCGGGGCCGAGAACAAGGTCGGCGTCACCCTCGACGACGTGCCCCAGCCCTCGCGCGCCACCCTGGCCAACAACCTCATCGACATCGAGCGCGTCGAGGTCCTGCCCGGGCCGCAGGGCACGCTCTCGGGCCGCAACGCCACCGGCGGCCTGATCAACCTAGTGACCCGCTCGCCCTCCCGGACCTGGACCGGCTTCGCCACCGCCATGGTCACCGACGACGGCGAGCGCCAGTTCGGCGGCTACGTCTCGGGCCCGATCAACGACTGGGCGGCGTTCAGCGTCTCGGCCTATTCGCGCCACACCAAGGGCGTGCTGACCAACCTGACCACCGGAACCGACACCTATGCCGAGGTCAACGGCGTGCGCGGCAAGCTGGAGCTGACCCCGACCGAGGACCTGACCATCACCCTGACCGGCTTCCACCAGCAGCGGAACGCCGTCGAGCAGGGCCTGGGCGCCCTCATCCTCGGCTATTCGTCGGTCCCGACCTCGCAGATCTTCACGCCCTACGACTTCAACAACCCGCCCCGGCCCTATTCGGTGCTGCGCCCGGCCCCGCTCTCCTTCGACCTCGACGGCTTCGTCTCGCCGCGGGATTCCAAGAGCCGCACCATGGACGACGGCGGCGTGCTGCGCATCGACTACGAGCTGGGCGGAAACACCCTGACCTCGATCACCTCGTTCCTGCGCGAGACCAATCCGGCCACCACCGACCTGACCGCGAGCACCCTGGTCAACATGGCCATGCGGCCCGACTTCGACGGCTTCGCGCACATCTACAACAAGACGAACTACATCACCCAGGAGGTTCGCCTCGCCTCCCCCGTCGACACCGACCTGCAGTACGTCGTCGGCGCCTTCTATTCGAAGACCGAGAACACCTACGACTACACCCGCTTCCTGCTGCCGGTGGACTGGCATCGGGTGTTCGGCCAGGAGGCCTTCGCCGTCTTCGGCCACGCCTCCTACAACGTCACCGACAAGCTCACCATCATGGGCGGCCTGCGCTACGAGAAGGACAAGGTCGACTACACCTGGGTCTTCAACCCGATCGAGGCCACCAGCCGCCGGCTGGAGAACGGCGTCACCATCCCGTTCCCGAAGATCAACGACCTGATCGTCAGCAAGGGCGACGACAGCGGCGACTACGTGAACTACGACGCCTCGGTCCAGTACCACCTGACCGACAACGTCATGGCCTATGTCACATACGGCAAGGCCTCGCAGGGGCCGGTCTACGACGCCGAGGACAACACCGTGGCCATGGCCGGCACGCTCAGCACCCTCGATCCGGAGAAGGTCAAGGCCGTCGAGGCGGGCCTGAAGACCGAATGGTTCGACCGGCGCATGACGCTGAACGCCAACTATTTCGACAGCCGCTACGAGAACTACCAGCTCCAGACGATCCTCTACGACGCCACCCAGGCCAACACGATCCCGGTGCTGAAGCTGGCCTCGGTCGGCGAGGTGCGCACCCGCGGGGTGGAGCTCTCGGCCGCCGCCGTGGTCACCGAGAACTTCCGCCTCAACGGCGCGGTCTCCTACACCGACGCCAAGATCGAATCCTTCCCCTACGCCCCCTGCTACACCGGCCAGACGGCGGCCGAGGGCTGCGTGACCATCGTGGTGCCGGGCGAGACCACCGCACGCCCCGTGCAGCGCGACCTGGCCGGCCATCGCCTGGCCAGCGCCCCCGAATGGCGCGGCACGCTCAGCGGCGCCTACACCTTCCGCGAGGCGCTGGGCGACTACGACATCGTGCTGAACGGCACGGTCCGCGCGCAGAGCAAGTCCAATACCGACCTGCTGGGCGATCCGGCCAAGAACCTCGCCGCCACCACCTTCGTCGACGCCGGCGTCAGCTTCACGAACGGGACCTACAAGCTCGACCTGCTGGTCAACAACCTGTTCGAGGAGAGCGCCGAGACCTACGGCACCACGCTGGGGATCTTCCTGCCGCCCGCCGGCACGGTGATCCGCACCCGCACCGGGATCAGCCGCGACAACACCCGCTACTTCGGGGTCCGGTTCACCGCCAACTACTAACCCCCTGAGGCGGCTTGGCGGGCCTTCCCCCGCCACGCCGCTCCTGGTCCGGACATGCCCCCGGACCGCCTGGCGGCGGACGCTCCCCGCGCCCGCCGCCAGGATCTTTTTCGCAAGAGGCCGTCATGCCGCTCCGTCCCGTCGCCGCCCTCGCCGCCGCCTGCACGCTCGCCCTGCTCGGCCCCAGCGCGGCCGCCGCCGTCGCCCTGACGCCGCTGCCGCAATCGGTGAGGGAAAGCGAAGGCTCGCTCGCGCTCCCCGGCCGCTTCGCCATCGCCTGGACCGGCTGCCGCGAGCCCATGCTCGAGCGCGCCGCCGAGCGCTTCCAGCGCGACCTCGGCCGCCTCACCGGCGTCGAGACCTTCGCCGCCGCCGGCCCCCGGCTGGAGATCGCCTGCGCCGCCGCCGACCCGGGCGCCCTGAGCCTCGAGGCCCGCGAGGCCTATCGCCTGCAGGTCACGGGCGAGGGCGTGAAGCTCGACGCCGACGGCCCCATCGGCGTGCTGCGCGGCCTGGCCACCCTGCGCCAGCTCATCGAGACCGGCCCCGACGGCGCCGCCGCCCTGCCCGCCGTCGCCATCGACGACAGGCCGCGCTTCGCCTGGCGCGGGGTGACGATCGACACCGCCCGCCACTTCATGTCGATCGAGACCCTCAGGCGCCAGATCGACGCCATGGAGCAGGTCAAGCTCAACGTCCTGCACCTGCACCTCAGCGACAACGAGGCCTTCCGCGTCGAGAGCCGCCGCTACCCGCGCCTGCACGAGGTCGCCGGCCACGGCCAGTTCTACACCCAAGCTCAGATCCGCGACCTGATCGCCTACGCCGCCGACCGCGGCGTGCGCGTGGTCCCCGAGTTCGACGTGCCCGGCCACGCCCGGGCCATGACGCTGGCCTATCCCGAGCTCGCCTCGAACCCGGCGGGCGCGCCGGCCGCGGGCGCCCAGGTGCTCAATCCGGCCTCCGAGGCTGCCTATCGCTTCGTCACCCGGCTGTTCGACGAGATGGCCGGCCTCTTCCCCGACGCCTATTTCCACATCGGCGGCGACGAGGTCGGCGACGATGCCTGGGCCGGCGATCCGCAGGTCGAGGCGCTGATGAAGACCGAGGGCCTGACGACCAAGGCGCAGGTCGAGGCCCATTTCCACCGCCGCATCCACCAGGCCCTGACCCGCCGCGGCAAGATCGTGGTCGGCTGGGAGGAGATCATCGACACCGGAACCCTGCCGCGCGACATCGTGGTCCAGGCTTGGCGCACCTCCAACGCCACCGCGCGGGCCACCGCGCTCGGGCACCGGACCATCGTCTCGGCCGGCTACTATCTCGACCTCCTGAACACCGCGCAGTTCCACTACGGCTTCGACCCGCTCGACACCTCCGCCGCCGGCATGAGCCCGGCGGACGCAGACGCCGCCCGCAAGCTGCACCCGCTGGTCGGCCGCTTCGTCACCGACGGCGTGGTGGTCCAGCCGATGGCCCCGCTCACTCCCGAGCAGGAGGCCCTGGTGCTCGGCGGCGAAGCTCCGATCTGGGCCGAGCTCGTCACCGACGAAATGCTCGACAACCGCCTCTGGCCGCGCGCCGCCGCTCTGGCCGAGCGCTTCTGGTCGCCGCGCGAGGTGCGCGACACCGGCGACATGTACGCCCGCCTCGCCGTCCAGCAGGACCGCCTGCGCCGCCTCGGTCTCCAGGATCAGGCCGCCCGCGCCCGCATGGCCTCGCGCCTGGCGCCCGGCGCGTCGGAGCCGCTGCTGGTCCTGCTCGACCTCGTCGGCCCGGTCCGCAACATGGCCCATGACAAGCGCGTCCCCGCCGCCATCGCCGGCAAGAAGATCGTGCAGAACCTGACCGCCATGGCCGACGCCGCCCCGGTCGACAGCCTCGCCGCCCGCGCTTTCCTGGCCCGCGCCGAGCGCGCCGCGTCCGGCGAGGCCGCAGCCCGCGCCGCCGTCCGCGCCGACTTCGAGGTCTGGAACGCCAACCACCGGCGCGTCGTCGCCATCGCCCAGGATCATCCCGCCGTGCGCGAGGCCCTGCCGATCTCCGCCGACATCGCCGAGATGGCCGCCGTCGGCCTCCTGGCCCTCGACGCGCTGGAGACCGGCAAGCCGCTCGCGCCCGAGACCGCCGCCCGCGCGAAAGTCGTCCTCGACCGCGCCGACGCCTTCGAAGCCGCCTCCGCCAGGCCGATCTTCTCCTTCTTCGGCAAACGCCCGCCCGCCGACCTGATCATCATGGTCACCCCCGGCGTCCGCCGCCTGGTCGAGGCGGCGGGAGGCTAGCAGCCGGCCAAGGTCCTGCCCGCTAGCCGAGCAGGGTCCGCACGGCGCTCTCGAGCACCTGGCGCGCGCGATCGGGGGCCAGCCCCTGCTCGCGCCGCAGCCGCGCCCAGCTCTCCCAGCTCAGCAGCAGATCGAGGGCCTCGAAGCGGAGCGGATCGCCGGCGATCTCGGGCGGCGCCTCGCGCTGGAGGATATCCCGCAGCGCCCGGACCAGCCGGTCGTTGTCGTTGTCGAGGAAGCGGGAGCGATGGCGCAGGGCGTCGGACGCGCGCTTGAACGGACCGATCTTCTCGAACACCGCCGCGCGCCGCTCGACCAGTTCGATCACCCGCTCGCGCGGGTCGTCGGTCTTGAAGGGCTGGCCGGCGATGCCGCGCATCTCGGCCTCGATCACCTCGGACATCTCGGAATAGAGGCTGTCCATGTCCTTGAAGTGCCGGAACACGGTGCGCAGGCCCACATCGGCCCGTTCGGCCACCTGTTCGGCGCCGGGCGAAAGCTCGCCGCCGTGGATGATCTCCAGCATGGCCGCGACGATCCGGGCGCGGTTGTCCTGTCCGCGCCGCCGCCGCCCGTCCCCGTCCGGCGCCGCCTTGATCGCCCGTTCCACGCCGCCTCGCCTCACGCCGTCATGCTCGCTCCCTGACTAAGGCCAGCCGGGCTCAAGCTCCAGCGGCGAACAGCGCCTCGCAGCCGCTTCCGGCGAGCAGGCGATCGACATGCGCGCGTTCGGCTTCGCCCAGGCCGCCATGCGCCGCGCGCAGCCAGCGCAGGCACTTGGCCTGATACGGGAACGGCTGCTGGGTCCAGGCCTGGCCGTCGACGCGCGCCTGCACCTCGTCGGCGCCGGCCATCACCGCGGCGGCGTTGGCCAGCATGACCGGCGGATAGACCCGGCCGATCTCGGCCAGCAGCGCCATCAAGGTCGGCGGCGGGTCGGCGACGCTGATCCAGTCGTCCTCGCCCGGCTCGACGCCCGACTGGTCCTCCATCAGCCCGACCCAGGCGCTCACCCGCGGCGCGATCTGGAGCGTCAGGGCCGTCGGCGTCGGATCGAACTCGGCCAGTTGGGTCAGTTGGCCGAACACCGCGAAGTCGCAGGCCGCCGGGCGGGCGCCCAGCAGGTAGGGCCAATGGCGCAGGTGGTCTTCGAAGGCGATCAGGAACCGGCGGTAGCTGGCCTCGATCACCGGTCCGGTCACCGCGTTCGAACCCACATAGCGCAGGCGCCCGATCTGGCGGTCGGCGACCATCCGGCCGCGTTCGGCCAGGTCCTCGTCGGGGATGCAGAAGCCCCGCCAGCACGGCAGCATGGCCGCGGCCTTGGCGATGTCGGCCTCATAGGACCAGCGATAGTGGAACATGGCCTTGGTCAGCCACTCGTCGGCATAGTCCTCGATCAGTTCGTCGATGAAGGCCAGGGCCGGGTCGGACGGGATCAGGCTGCGCCCTTCATGCTCGCGCTCCAGCCGCCGGATGATCGGGCTGGAGTCGGTGACGGCCGCCAGTTCGCCGTTCTCGTCGGGCAGATAGAAGGTCGGCAGCAGCGAGACCTTCGGCTGTGGCAGCCCGGCCAGCGCCGGCCCCGAGGGCGGCAGGAACCGGTAGGGGATGCGTCGGTAGCGCAGCACCGCCAGCATCTTGCGGGTGTAGGGCGAGCCCGGCGCGCCGGACAGGGCGATGGGGTCTTTCATGGAACGCCTGCCTCCTATCGGAAGATGGTCAGCCTGTTGCTGTAACTGATGGCGTCGCCGCCCGCGGGCAAGGTGATCAGGTCGCCGTCGTGCCCGACCCGGATCTCGCCGGAGAAAAGCTTGCGCGAGTCGCCCAGGAACGGTCCCTCCAGGGCGCGCATCGGCAGCGGCGGGATGACGTGGGTGAACAGCAGGTAGCGCGCGCCGGCCCGCTCGGCGATCCGCGCCGCCTCCTCCGGCGGCGTGTGATAGGACAGGATGTCGTGGGTGATCGCGGCCAGGTTGGTCCGGCCATGGGCGGTCGCGGCCTTGTTCTGGATCTCCACCAGGTTCGGCGCCAGCCCCTCGTGCACCAGCACGTCGACGCCTTTCGAGGCCGCCTCGACCCGCCTGGACGCGGCGGTGTCGCCGCTGATCACCACGCTGCGCCCCTTGTAGACGAACTTGTAGCCCACCGCCGGCTCGACCGGCTCATGCTCCACCGGGAAGGCCGTCACCTTCAGGTCCGGCGTGTCGATCAGCACCACGTCGGGCCCCTCCCTCGGCGCGGCGAAGGGGTGGGCGACGCCGCCGAAGCCGCTGGTCGGGGTGACCTTCTCGCCGTGGTGGGCGACGCGAAAGCCGCGGTCGATCCGATAGGCCTCCTGGAAGCCGGCCAGCACCGTCTCCACGCCGGTCGGGCCATAGACCGGGACCGGCGCCGTCCGCGCGCCGCTCGCCCAGCGCTGCAGCATCAGTTCGCCGAGGTCGTCGATATGGTCGGAATGCACGTGGGTCAGGAGGATCGCATCGACCCTGGCCGGCGGCAGGTTCATCAGGCTGAGGTTCTTCGTCCCCCCCGCTCCGGCGTCGATCACGAATAGCTGGCCCCCGGCCAGGACGACCGTGCAGGGGCCCGCGCGGGTCGGATCGGGCATCGGCGAGCCCGAGCCGCAAAGCCCCACGTGCAAGCCGTCCGGCAGGTCGCGGTAGGGATCGGCCTCCATCGCCCGGTCATAGATCCGCTCCATCGCCGCCACGGCGATCGGACCCCGCGCGGTCCATGCGAGCCCTCCCGCCAGCCCGACCGCCGCGGCGAGCGCCAACCCGATCTTCCATCCTCGCGACATCGCCTGTCCCCGCCTTGACCGATCCCGAATATAATGACACGCATAATGTCACTAGTTTCGGAAATGACCAGCGCTCAATGCGCGGCGGAGGATGGGATGCAGGTCTTGAGAACCCCGGACGAGCGTTTCGCCGGCCTGCCCGACTGGCCCTACGCGCCGCGCTACCACGAGTTGACGGACGCCGGCGGCGCGCGCCTGCGCCTGCACTATGTCGACGAAGGGCCGCGCGACGGGGCCCCCGTCCTGCTGATGCACGGCGAGCCGTCCTGGGCCTATCTCTACCGCAAGGTCATCGCCGGCCTGGTCGCCAAGGGGCGGCGGATCATCGCCCCCGACCTGATCGGCTTTGGCCGCTCCGACAAGCCCGCCGACCGCGCCGACTACACCTACGAGCGGCACGTCGCCTGGATGAGCCAGTGGCTGACGGCGCTCGACCTCAAGGACCTGACCCTGTTCTGCCAGGACTGGGGCGGGCTGATCGGGCTGCGGCTGGTGGCGGCGTTCCCCGAACGCTTCGCCGGCGTGGTCGTCGCCAATACCGGCCTGCCGACCGGCGGCGGCATGACCGACGGCTTCAAGGCCTGGCTCGCCTTCAGCCAGTCTGTGCCGCAGATGCCCATCGGCATGCTGGTCAACGGCGGCGCGGCGCGCGACCTGTCGCCCGAGGAAGTCGCCGCCTATGACGCCCCGTACCCGGACGAGAGCTACAAGGAAGGCGCCCGGCAGTTCCCGGCCCTCGTGCCGGTGACGCCCGAGCACGCCTCGGTCGCCGAGAACATCGAAGCCTGGAAGACGCTGGAGCGTTTCGAGCGGCCGCTGGTCACCGCCTTCAGCGACGGCGATCCGATCACCAAGGGGGGCGAGGCGCCGTTCCAGGCCCGCGTGCCCGGCGCCCGCGGGCAGCCGCACGTGACCCTGCACGGCGGCCACTTCCTGCAGGAGGACTGCCCCGAAGACATCGTCGCCGTCATCGACGGCCTGATTTCCCGCCGAGCCTAGGAGCCGCCGCCATGCAGGTCGCCAACGCCGTCTATCCGCCCCACGAGCAGGCCATGGAGTTCTTCGGCGGCGCCGAAGACGGCCCGTTCGTCATGGTCAATCTGCTGAAGTTCAAGCCCAAGGCCGAGTATCCCGACGGCTCGGACGGCCACCTCACCGGCGCGGAGGCCTATGCCCGCTACGGCGAGGAGGTCCGCAAGCTGGTCGAGGGCCTGGGCGGCAGGATCCGCTATGGCGGCCAGGTCACCGGCCTGCTGATCGGCGAGGTCGAGGACCTCTGGGACATGGTCGCCCTGGCCGAATATCCGTCGCTGGCCGCCTTCCAGCAGATGGCGATGTCGCCGCAGATGCACGCCATCGAGCACCACCGGATCGCCGGCCTGGCCGGCCAGCTCAACATCCGCACCAAGCCCGGCGAAGGCTTCTAGGCTCGCGTCCGCCCGCCCGGAGAGGCCCCGGGCAGCCTAGTTGTCCCAGAGGATGTATTCGTCGCCGGCCTTCTGCGGAACGCCGCCCGGCTTGTCGATGAACACCGGCCCCTGCAGCAGCGAGGGCCAGATCGGCTTGACGCTCTGGGCGTCCTGCCGGGCGATCAGGTCCCTCAGCGCCTTGACCTTCTCGGGCTGGGCGGCGGCCAGGTCGCGCTGCTCGGTGGGATCGCTGGCCAGGTCATGCAGCCAGACCTTGCCCCGCGCCTCGTTGACCTGCAGCTTCCAATCGCCGTCGAGGACGGCCTTGTACTGGCCCGAACGCCAGAACAGCGTCTGGTGCGGCCGCGTCGGGTTCTTGCCCTGCACGTGCGGCAGCAGGTCGACGCCGTCGATCGGACGATCGCTCGGCAGCGGCGCCCCGCCCGCCGCCGCCGCGGTGGCGAAGATGTCGATGTGGCCGACCGGATAGCGATAGGTCGACCCGGCCGGGATGGCGCCTGGCCAGCGCATGAAGAACGGCGTGTGGACGCCGCCCTCGAAGAAGGTCGACTTGAAGCCGCGATAGGGCTTGTTGACGTCCGGCAGGCCGACATAGCCGGCGCCGCCGTTGTCGCTGGTGAAGATCACCAGGGTGTTCTGGTCCAGCCCCTCGTCCTTGAGCGCCTGGAGGATGCGGCCGACATTGTGGTCCAGGTTGCGGGCCATGGCGCCGTAGACGCGGGTCCGGTGGTCCTTGATCTGCGGCAGGGCGTCATAGTCCTCCTTCTTGGCCTGCAACGGCGTGTGGATCGCGTTGGGGGCGTAGTAGAGGAAGAACGGCCGGTTGCGGTTGGCCTTGATCGACTTGACCGCCTCGTCGGTGAGGTAGTCGGTCATGTAGCCCTTGGGCTGGAACAGGGACGAGCCGTTGTACTGCACCGCATAGGGCAGGTTCGGCCACAGGAAGCGGTCGATAGGGTCCCAGGGCTGCTTGGAGTTGACCACGCCCGGGTCCTTCTCGGGCAGGAACATCGAGCCGCCGGCGATGAAGCCCAGGCTCTCGTCGAAGCCCTGGTCCTCGGGCCGCGAGCCCGTCTTGCCGCCCAGGTGCCACTTGCCCAGATGCACGGTGTGATAGCCGCGCGCCTTCAGCACCTCGGCGATGGTGATCTCGCTGGCGGGCATGCTCAGCTCGTTGACCGCCGTCGGCGTGCGGTCCGCGCTGCCGGGCGGCATGTCCTTGATGCGCTCGGGGAAGAACTTCGGCTTCACGATCGCGCCCGGCTCGGCCTCGGTGCCGACCATCCGCTCGAACGCCACCGGCGCGGGGGTGAACTCGAAGCCGAAGCGGGTCGGATAGCGGCCGGTCAGGAGCGCTGCGCGCGACGGCGCGCAGGTCGCGTTGCCTGCATATCCGGCGGCGAAGGCGACGCCCTCCTTGCCGATGGAGTCGATGTTCGGGGTCGGCACGGCGCCGTTCGCCACGCCGCCGCCGTTGAAGGTGATGTCGTTGTAGCCGAGGTCGTCGGCCAGGATGAACACGACATTGGGCGGCCGCACCGCCGCCGCAGGCGTCTGCGGCCCCTGGGCCCAGGTCACCTCGCGGTTGGGCTCGACCGGCGGCATGCGGGCGCGCGCGACCATGGACAGGATCGTGGTGCGGTTCGTGGCCACCAGCGCCAGCCCCGCCGCCAGCACCAGCGCGGACGCGCCCAGCAACTTCCAACGCCGCTTCATCGTCGTCGCCTCCCGATCCTATATTGACACTATTCGTGCCACTATATCGATCACTGGACAACCCCGGCTTTGCGGACGCGGTTTGGGACGGGCGCCGTCACCCCTTCGATAGCTGAACCAACCTCGGAAAGACGCGCTCGGCGTTGGTCCGGGCGATGGCCTGCAGGTCGGCCTCGCTCAGCCCGTTGTCGTTCGTCAGTTGGTGCAGGTTGCGCGCGACGCCGAACTCCGGCGTGAACGGCCAGTCGCTGCCGAACAGGATCTGGGTGATCGGCGCGATGCGGCGCAGGCCCTCCAGCGCCACCGGATGCGCCGACAGCGCCACGTCGTAATAGAGCCTGCGCAGGGTCTCGAAGACCTCCTCCTCGCTGGCCGGGCGCGGCGCGATGAACGGCAGATTGGCGAAGGCGGCGATCCGCGCGACCAGGGCCGGCAGGGCCGCGCCGCCGTGCGGGACGATGACCTTCAGATCGGGATTGGCCTGCAAGGTCCGCGAATAGAGAAGGTCGACGATCGTCCGCGTCGTATCGAGCGGGAACTCCAGCATCGGCGCCGGCCGCCCCAGCCCGACCTGCTCGAAACAGGCCGGGCTGGTGGGGTGCAGGAACACCACCGCGCCGCGGCGGTTGAGCTCGGCGAACACCGGCGCGAACCTGGGCGAGCCGAGATACTCGCCGTCGCTGTTGGTCTCCAGGATGACCCCGTCCACGCCCAGGCGGTCGAAGGCGTAGGCGATCTCCGCCAGCGCCGCCTCGACGTCCGGCATCGGCAGGCTGGCGAAGAAGCCGAAGCGGCCGGGGTAGTCCCGCACCAGCGCCGCGCCCGCCGCGTTGACCTGCCGGCACAGCGCCGGCCGCTCTGCCTGCGGCAGGAAGTGCGCCGAGGGCGAGGACAGCGACACCATCGCCGTGTCGATCTGCTGGCGATCCATCATCTCGATGGCCGCCGCCGCGCTCCAGGCCGGGATCGGCATGCCGCCGTCCAGGCTGGTCAACCCGGCCTTGGCCAGCGCCTCGCCGTAGACGTCCGGCAGGAAGTGCGAGTGGACGTCGATCCGTCCGCAGGCGCAGTCGCCCATCGGAAACCCCCAATATTTGACCACTTGGTCATTTGATGGCGACCCGTCGTGCCCATTGCAAGGTAATTTTCCGCTTGCAGCGCGCGGAGCCCGTCGCCAAGATTGACCAAATAGTCATTTTGAGAGCGCGGCATGAGCACGATCAAGATCGAGGACATCGCCTTCGTCCGCTTCCGGGCGCCCGACCTTGCCGGGATGCAGGGCTTCCTCGAGGACTTCGGCTTGACGGTCGCGCCGGATGGCGGCCGGCTGTTCGCCCACGGCGCCGGCGAGAGCCCCTTCCTGCACGTCACCGAGCCGGGCGAGCCCGGGTTCGCGGGGCTTGGCCTGCGCGCCCGGTCGCTGGCCGACCTGGAGACGCTTGCCGCCGCCGAAGGGGTGGCCATAACGGATCTCGACGCGCCCGGCGGCGGCCATGTCGTCTCGCTCGCCGACCCCGACGGCCATCGCGTCGAGGTGGTCGCCGGCCAGGCCGCCAAGCCGCCCGCCCCCCTGCCCGCGCGCGAACCCTGGAACTCGGCCGCCGGCCGCCGGCGCCTGCGCCGGACCAAGCGCGTCGGCGGCGGCCCGGCCCATGTCGTCCGCCTGGGCCATTGCGTGCTGAACGTGTCCGACTTCCGCGCCAGCGAGCGCTGGTACAAGGACCGGTTCGGCTTCATCACCTCCGACGAGATCGCCCTGACGCCGGAGTTTTCCATCGGCGCCTTCCTGCGCTGCGACCGCGGCGCGACCCCGACCGACCACCACACCCTGTTCCTGGTCCAGGCGCCGACCGGCCCCGGCTTCAACCACGCCGCCTTCGAGGTGGCCGACCTCGACGACCTGATGGCCGGCCACCAGACGCTGAAGGACGCCGGGCGCCACCAGGAATGGGGCGTGGGGCGGCACATCCTCGGCAGCCAGGTCTTCGACTACTGGCGCGATCCCTGGGGTCACACCTTGGAGCACTGGACCGACGGCGACCTCTTCACCGCCGACGACGGCTCGAACGTCGCCGGCGTCACCGACCTGCTGGGCGTGCAGTGGGGCCCGCCCGCGCCGCCGACCATGGGCTGAGCCCCCGGAGACAAGATCATGAAACTCGCCACCTTCCAGGCCGGCGCGACGCCCGAGCTTGGCGCCGTCGCCGGCGACCGCATCGTCCCGCTAAACCGCGCAGCCCCTGGCCTGCCGGCCGACATGACCGGCCTCATCGCCGCCTGGCCCCAGGTCGAGAACGAGGTCCGCGCCATCGCCGCCGCGGCGGCCGGCGCCCTGCCGCTGGATCAGGTCCGGCTGCTGGCCCCGATCCGCCGGCCGGGCAAGATCATGGCCATCGGCCTGAACTACGCCGATCATATCGCCGAGAGCAATCTGGGCACGCCCGAGCATCAGGTGTGGTTCTCCAAGGCGCCGACCGCCGCCAACGGCCCCTTCGACCCGATCGACGTGCCCAAGGTCTCGCAGACCCTCGACTACGAGGCCGAACTCGTCGCGGTGATCGGCCAGGGCGGCCGGCACGTGGCCAAGGCCGACGCGCCCGGGGCGGTGTTCGGCTACTGCGTCGGTAACGACGCCACCGAGCGCGCCTGGCAGCACCGCACCCCGCAATGGGTGGTGGGCAAGTCCTTCGACACCCACGCCCCGTTCGGCCCCTGGATCACCACCGCCGACGAGGTCCCCGACCCGCACGTCCTGGGCATCCGCTGCCTGGTCAACGGGCAGACGCGGCAGGACTCCAACACCCGGCATCTGGTCTTCGACCTCTGGGACCAGATCGAGCACCTGAGCCAGGCCATGACCCTGGAGGCCGGCGACCTCATCTTCACCGGCACGCCGGGCGGGATCGGCGCGGCCATGAAGCCGATGCAGTTCCTCAAGGCCGGCGACGTCGTCCGCATCGAGATCGACGGCCTGGGCGCCATCGAGAACCCCTGCGCGCCGGAGCCCGGCCGTGCGTGACGACGGCTTCGACTGCGACGTCCTGATCGTCGGGCTGGGCCCGGTCGGCGCCATGCTGGGCGTGCTGCTGGCGCGGTCGGGCGTCAGCACCATCGCGATCGACAAGGACACGGCGGTCTATCCCCTGCCCCGCGCCGCGCATTTCGACCACGAGATCATGCGGCTGTTCCAGCAGGTCGGGATCGCCGAGGAGGTCGCCCGCCACGCCCGCCCCGCGCCCGCCTACGAGTTTCGCGCCGCCGACGGCCAGCTCCTGGTGCGCATGGACCTGCCGCCGCTCGCCCCCTGCGGCTGGGCGAGCGGCTACATGTTCCACCAGCCGGCGGTCGAGACCGCGCTGCGCGCCAGGCTGGACGAGAGCCCCCTGGCCCAGGTGCGCCTGGCCCATCGCTTCACCCGGCTGGACCAGGACGCCCAGGGCGTGAGCGCGGTCATCGCGGGGCCAGGCGGCGCCTCCAGCGTCCGCGCCCGCTACCTGGTCGGCTGCGACGGCGCCTCGAGCCCGGTGCGCGAGGCGGTCGGCGGAGAGCTCGACGACTATCGCTTCGACGAGCCCTGGCTGGTGCTCGACGCCGTGGTCGAGGACGGCGCGCGCACGCCGCAGGTCAATCTGCAGATCTGCGATCCGGCCCGGCCGACCACCTGCGTGCTGATGGGCCCCGGCCGTCACCGCTGGGAATTCATGCTGCTGCCCGGCGAGACGCCCGAGCAGGTGCTGGACGACGGCTTCATCGCACCGTTGCTGGCGGCCTGGGACTGCGGCCCGGTCCGCATCGAGCGCAAGGCCGTCTACCGGTTCCACGGCCTGGTCGCCAAGGCGTGGCGGACCGGGCGCGTGCTGCTGGCCGGCGACTCCGCCCACCAGATGCCGCCCTTCGCCGGCCAGGGCATGTGCTCGGGCCTTCGCGACGCCGCCAACCTCGCCTGGAAGCTGAAGGCCGTGCTCGCCGGCCAGGCGGACGCGGCGCTGCTGGACACCTACCAGGTCGAACGCGAACCGCATGTGCGGACCTATATCGAACTGGCCATCGGCATGGGGCGGGTGGTCTGCACGCTCGATCCGCAGGTCGCCGCCCAGCGCGACGCCGGCATGCTGGCCCAGCGCGCAGCCGGCGCCGCCCCCTTGCCGCCGGCCGCGCCCGCCCCGCTGGCCGGCGACTGCGTGATGGCCGGATCGCCCGGCGCCGGCGCCCTCTTCCCGCAGCCGGTGGCCGGAACGCCGGAGCGCCGCCTGCGCCTCGACGACGCGCTGGGCGAAGGGCCGTGGCTGATCACCCGGACGCCGGCGGCCCTCGACGGCGCGATCGACCTCGCCGATCCGAGGCTCGCGCCGTTCCGCGCCGAGCTGGCCGGATGGCTCGACGCCCGCCAGGCCGCCGCCGTGCTGGTGCGGCCCGACCGCTATGTCTTCGGCGCCGGCGAGCCGCAGGATCTGGCCGCCGCCTACCGACAAGCCCTGCGCCCGCAAGTCGCCTGAGGGAGCCCCAGCCGTGGCCGGCCGCCTTGCTTCCACGCCCGATCTCGATCAATTCCAGCAGCGCATGCTCGCTCGCCCGGCCCTCGCCGCGGAGATGAAGCTGATGGCGGAGGCCAGGGATTGAACGGTAAACGCACCGAGCGCGCCGAGCGCACGCGGGCCGCGCTGCTCACCGCGGGGCGCCGCCTGTTCTGCGAGCGGCCGGTCGACGCCGTGGCGATCGACGACATCGTCCAGGCGGCCGAGGTCTCCAAGGGCAGCTTCTACAATCACTTCCCCGACCGCGACGCCCTGGTGCGCGAGGTCACCGCGGAGATCCGCTCGGAGGTGGAGCATGCCGTGAGCCGGGCCAACGCCGGCGTCGAGGACCCGGCCCACCGCATGGCGCGGGCCGTCTGCGTCTACCTGCGCTACGCCGTGGACGATCCCGAACGGGCCGGCGTGCTGGTGCGGATCCACAGCGGCCACACCTCGACCTCGACGCCGCTGAACCGGGGCCTGGTGGACGACGTCGCGCGCGGCCTCGCCCAGGGACGCTTCAAGCTGGCGACGATGGAGTCCGGCGTCCTCTTCGTGCTGGGCGTCGCGCAACTGGCCCTGATCCGCATCACCCAGGAGCCGACCATGACCCTGGCCGTCAGCCTGGCCCAGCAGATGTGCGCCCTGCTGCTGCGGGGCCTTGGCGTGCCCGGGACCGAGCCCGAGGTGATCGCCGCCCAGGCCGCCGACGAGATCGTCCGCCAGGGCGCCCGCCACGCCCAGCCGGCCTCCCATTGAGGCGCGGACGTCGTCAACTTGACGATGCGATCTCGGGAAGCCCCAAGATCCGCTTGGCGATGATGTTGTTCTGAATCTCGTAGGAACCGGCGAAGATCGTGTTCGCCTTGCCCGAGAGCCATTCACGCACGCATGCCAGTTCGTCGGCGTTGAACCCGGTCCCCCCCCATCCGAGCCCCTGCTGGCCGAGCGCCTCGACCAGCAGCTCGGCCCGCTCCTGCACCAGAAGCGATGAGACGTTCTTCAGGATGGACGTGGCTGCGGTCGGTCCGCCCGCCCCGGCCTCGAGCGCCACGCGCTGCATGGTCAGCGCAAACGCCTGCCGCTCCATCGCATGCCGCACAAGCCGCATGCGCAGGTCGCGGTCGGCCAGGCGGCCGTCCTCGTCGCGCCCGAGGTACTGGACGACGACCTCCTCGATCGGACGCTTTTCCGTGGCCCGCGGCGGCGCATCCTCGCTCCGCTGGCGCTCGTACTGCAGCAGCCGCTTACCGATCGTCCACCCGCCGTTCAGCGGGCCGACCAGATTCTCCTTCGGAACCCGCACATCGGTCAGGAAGGTCTCGCAGAACGGCGAGCGGCCCGAGATCAGTCGGATCGGCCGCGCCTCCACCCCCCGCGAGCGCATGTCGATCAGCAGGAACGAAATGCCGTCGTGCTTTCGGGTCGGATCGGTACGGACCAGGCAGAAGCACCAATCGGCATGATTAGCGCCGCTCGTCCACGTCTTTTGACCGTTGACCAGGAAGTGGTCTCCCCGGTCTTCGGCCCGGGTCTGGAGCGACGCCAGGTCCGAGCCTGCGCCCGGCTCGGAATAGCCCTGGCACCAGCGCGTCTCGCCGCGGGCGATCGGTGGAATATGGGCCTGCTTCTGAGCCTCGGTTCCGTATTCCAGCAAGGTCGGCCCAAGCATCCGCACGCCCATGCTGTAGCCGATCGGGTTCCAGGCCCCGAGCCGGCGCATCTCCTCGCGAAGCACGCGGGCCTGCGCAACCGTCAGGCCGCCGCCGCCGTAGGCCGCCGGCCAGGTCGGCGTCCCCCAGCCCTTCTCGCAAAGCGCGGTCCTCCAGCGCCCATAGGCCTCGCTGTCCGGCTCGGCTTCACCGGCCTGGGGAGCCCGGCCGGCCAGGACCGACGGAAAGGCCTCGTCCAGCCAGGCGCGAACGTCGAGACGGAAGTCCTCAAGGGACTCTGGAGCCGAGAGCGTCGCCTGCATGTCTGCCATCCCGCCAGCATCGTGTTTTCGAGCGTTGTATCCGAAGTAGTGTGAATGTCATCAATCAATGCGTCCGCCGTGCTGGCTGTGCTGGCGCCAGCGGAGAGTACGGCTATGCTATGGCCTCAATGACCGCGCCGCCGCCGATCCAACTGACCCGCGACGCGCTCTTCGAGCGCGTATGGCGAGAGCCGCTGTCGGCCGTGGCTCGCCAACTGGGCCTCAGCGCCAGCGGCCTGGCCAAGATCTGCGATCGCACCTCGATCCCGTATCCGAGCCGGGGCCATTGGGGGAAGGTCAAGGCAGGCCGCGCGCCCTCCCCGCCGCCGCTGCCGCCCGCGCCGGACGGCGTCGAGAACGTCCTGCGGATCGCGCCGGGCCGGATGGTCGCCCGCCGGGCCAGCTCGCGATTGCCGTTGGAGGAACGTCGGGCCCATCTGCTCGACGCGGCGGCGCAGATCATCGTCCGCGAAGGCCTGCACGCGGTCAGCATCAAGCGCGTCGCGCGCGACGTCGGCCTGACCGCGCCGCGCGCCTATCACTTCTTCCCGTCGGTGGACGACCTGCTGGTCGAGCTCGCCCGCCGGGAGCTGCAGGCCGTGCGCGCCGCCCAGCAGCAACGCATCGACACCGCCACGCGGCCGGCCGAGCGGCTGCGCCTCTCCACCGTGACCTACTTGCGCGAGATCGCCAGCCGCGGCGGCCTGCTGCAGGTGCTGCAAGCCGCGCCGGCGGTTCGCAAGGGACTGCGCCGCGAGCAGCGCGCGCTTCGCGCCGCCAACACAGAGGTCGTCGCCGGCCGCTTCAGCCATAGCCACGGCGTGCCTGAGGATGTCGCGAGAGCGGCCACCATGGTCCTGACCAGCGCCGTGTTGCGCACGGGGCGGATGATCGCGCGCGGGCGCCTCGGGCTCGATGTGGCGGAGAATCTGGCCGCCGAGATCGTCGAGGCCGGCAATCGACGACTAGCGGCGCGTTTCCAGGCCGCCTCGGCGGGCGACGTCGATCACGCCTAGCACGAGCTCGTGGCAAAGGACCGAGCCGCGCTCAAGGTCCAGGTCGCCCTGGTAGACCAGCCGCCCGCACTCTTCCGGCATGGTCAGGCCGATGCCGACGCAGGCCACAGCCTGGCGAGGCGACAAGCCGAACTGCGCGCAAAGGGCTCGCGCCAACCGCCGCGTGATCCGATCTCGGAAGGCGGTCACCTGGCGCGACACATGCCCCGCCATGAACCGGTCCCGCAAGATGAGTTGGATCAGCGGCCCGGCCTGGGCGACGTAGCGAAAATAGGCCTCGGCCGTGGCCGTAGCGAGCCGAACTGCGTCTTGTTCGCGCGCCGCCGCCGACAGTACGGCCTCGGACAACGCATCCAAGCTGGCCTCCAGGAGCGCGTTATAGAGGTCGTGCCGGCCGGGAAAATACTTGTAGACTAGCGCCTTGCTGACCTTCGCGCCGTCCGCCAGGTCCTGGACGCCCAGCGGCAGGTAGCCCTGCTCCAACAGCAGATCCGCGGCGATCGCCAGCAGGCTCTCGCGGCGCGCCTCGGGCGCCAGACGCCGCCCCCGCCGAAGTCGCACGCGGCTCATGCGAGCCGTTCGTGATGACTATGGTTCCGGCGATGGGTCATCGGCCTTTCGACTCAAGCGGCATTGCCCTTCGCGTTTAGACCGGCTCGCGGCCGGACGCGAGGTCGTGCAGGCGCCAGGCGAACCTGGCCGCCCCGCTTTTAGCCGAGACAGGCCCGCGCCGATGTCATAGTGTCAATGTCAATAAAGAGGAGGAAACGGGCATGCCTTATGCCGCCGGGCGCGTCTTCCACGACGCTGATAGCCACGTCATGGAGCCGGCCGACTGGCTGGTCCCGTTCGCCGAAGACGCCATGAAGGACCGGCTGTTGCGCCGGGACCCGCCCTCCACCCGCCCGCCGGTGGAAGCGCCGAAGGAAAAGGTCATCGAGGGCCTGATCGGCGGTCCCAAGGGCCGACTCGCCTACGGCGCCTACGACCCGGCCGAGCGGATCCACGCGCTCGAGGAGTTGGGCTTCGCCAGCCAACTGGTCTTCCCGACCTCGGCCCTGCGCCCCTTCCGGACCAGCAGCGACCAGGACGTGCTCTATGCCGGGGCGCGAGCCGCCAACAAGGCGATGGCCGCCTTCTGCCGCGACCCGCGCCTGCTGGGCGTGGCCTATGTGCCGCTGGACGACCCGGCGCGCGCGCTGGAAGAGGCGCAGGAGGCGATCCGCCTGGGCTGCCGCGCGATCTGGGTCCCGTCGACTCCTGCCGGCGACAAATCTCCCGGCCACCCGGACCTCGAACCGTTCTGGGCCCTGCTGGCCGCGAGCCGGACCCCCTTCGTGCTGCACATCGGCGCGGGTTCGCGCACCATGCCCGCGGAATATGTGAACAACGGCAAGCCCAAGTCGCCCGACCTGCATGGCGGCGGCGAGAACCTCCGCTTCAAGGACTATGTGGCCCTGCCCCACTCCGCCGAGATGTTCCTCGGCGCGCTGGTCTATGACGGCCTCTTCGACCGCCAGCCGGAACTGCGCGGCGGCGTCATCGAGTACGGCGCCTACTGGGTGCCGGGCTTCCTGCGCCAGATGGACATGGGCGCGCGCTCCTTCGGCCGGACCGATCCCTACCTCAAGGCGCTGTCGGCCAAGCCCTCCGAGATCATCCGTCGCCACGTGAAGTTCACGCCCTTCCCGGGCGAGGACGCCGGCTACCTGATCCGCGACAGCGGGGCTGACCTCTACATGTTCTCCAGCGACTACCCGCATCCGGAGGGCACCAACGACCCGATCGCTCGCTTCGAGCGCACCTTCGAGGGCCTGAGCGAGGACGACCGCGCCCGCTTCTATCGCGCCAACTTCGAGAGCATGATGGGCCTGGTGACCGAAGGGGCCGTGCAATGAGCGAGGCCGCCCAGCGCACCCTGACCAGCGAGTTCCGCGCCCCGCACAACGGCTTCCAGCAGGCGTCGGGCTCCATCCACAACGACGAGGTCGCCTCCAAGCTCGGCTTCAAGGGCGGCACGGTTCCGGGCTCGGTCCACATGGATCAGTTCGTACCGATGCTGGTGGAGCTGTACGGTCGACGCTGGTTCGAGACCGGCGACATCTCGCTGCACTTCAGCCAGGCCACGGTGGACAAGGAAGAAGTGCAGGCGGCCGTTCACCCCGGCGACCAGAGGGCGCGCTTGCTCATGTTCAACCGCGCCGGCCAGCAGGTCTGCGTCGGAACCGCCTCGCCCAAGGCCCGCGACGCCGCATCGGAACTCGCACGGCGCATGGCCGAACAGGCGGAGGCCGATCCCGCGCGACTGCGAATCTATGCCGATGTCCGGGTCGGCGACACGACCGCCGACATTCCGATGCGAGTGAACCGCGCGGACTACGACGCCGGCCTTGGTCGGATCACCGAGCGCCTGCCTCTGTACGACGCCGAGGGCGTACTCTCGCCCGCCTTCGCCGTCCGCCTGGCGCACATGAGCCGGCCGTTCGTGATGGCCAAGGCCAAGACGCCCTATGTGGGCCTGTTCGGCGCCCTGGAGGTTCGCCACCTGGCCGGGCCGCTGCTGGCCGACAAGGACTATGTCGGCCGCACCACGATGCGGAAGATCACCGAGAGCCCGAAGACCGAGAACGTCTGGTACGACGTCGACATCGCCGACGCCGCCGGCGGGCAGGACGTGGCCAGCGTGACGTTCATGATCCGCGCCATGAAGGCCTCATCTCCGCTCTGGACCTGAGGCCGCCCGCAGCCGCGAGCCAAGACAACGAAAAGATCGGGAGATGCGGGGATGAATGCGCCGGCGAGGCTCGAGGGGGCCGAGATCAAGGCCCGGGTGGACGCGGCCGTGGACTCCGGCATGTGCATGGCCGTCTGGGCCGAACTGCAGCCGGACAAGCTGGCGGTGCTTGAGGCCGCCGGGCCCAGCCGAACCTTCGGCGAGCTCAACGCCAGCGCCAATCGGCTGGTCCGGCTGATGCGCGACCACGGGCTGCAGGCCGGCGACGCCGTCGCCATCGTCTGCTCGAACCGCGTCGAGTTCCCCGAGGTGCTGTTCGCCACCCTGCGCGGCGGCTTCCGCCTGACGCCGGTGAACTGGCACCTGAAGCCCGACGAGATCGCCTATGTCGTCGACAACTGCGAGGCCAAGGCGCTCTTCGCCGACACCCGCATCGCGGGCCTTGCGGGCGTGGCGGCCGCCTGCCCGCAGCTTCGGCTGAAGGTGGCGATCGGCGGCGACCTGCCGGGCTTCGTCCCCTACGGCGACATCGCGGCCTATGGGGGAACGGACATCGACGATCCGGTGCGCGGCTCGACCATGCTCTACTCCTCGGGCACGACGGGCCGGCCGAAGGGGGTCTACAAGCCAAACGCCCAGGCCATCGGCGGCTATGACCCCATCTATGATCGCGCCGTCGACAAGCACATCTGCACCGGCCCGGCCTACCACGCCTCGCCGCTCGCCGGGGACATCCGCCGGGCCCTCAACAACGGCGTGCCGACCGTCCTCGTCGACAAGTGGGACACCGAACAGGTCCTGCAACTGATCCAGGACCAGAAGGTCACCCGCGGCCATTTCGTGCCGATCATGTTCCAGCGGATGCTGGCCTTGCCGCCGGAGGTCCGCGCCAAGTACGACCTGAGCTCGCTGAAGCGCATCACCCATGGCGCGGCCCCCTGCCCGCCCGAGGTGAAGCAGGCGATGATCGAATGGCTGGGCCCGGTGCTCTTCGAGTACTACGCCGGCTCCGAGGGCGGCGTCGGCTTTACCGTCACCTCCGAGGATTGGCTCAAACGGCCGGGCACGGTCGGCCGCCGGCCGCACAAGGCTGCAGCCAAGATCCTGGACGAGAACGGCGAGGAATGTCCGCCCGGCGTGCCCGGCGCCATCTATCTCAGCCTCACGGACCAGGGCGGCTTTACCTACTACAAGGACGACGCCAAGACCGACGCCGGCCGGCGCGACGGCTACTTCACCATGGGCGATGTCGGATATCTGGACGAGGACGACTGGCTGTTCCTCACCGGCCGCAGCGCCGAGACGATCATCGCCGGCGGGGTCAACATCTACCCGCAGGAGATCGACAACGAGCTCATCAAGCATCCGGCGGTGGAGGACAGTTGCACCGTGGGCGTCCCCCACGGCGAGTGGGGCGAAGAGGTCCGCGCGGTGATCCAACTGCGTCCCGGTTTCGAGCCCTCGGAGCCACTCAAGCGCGACATCCTCGATTTCGCGTCCAGGCTGGTCGCCAAGTACAAGGTCCCGCGCGGCGTCGACTTCGTGGACGCGCTGCCCCGCAGCGAAGCCGGCAAGATCCAGCGCAACAAGGTCCGAGCGCCCTATTGGGAAGGGCGCGCCCGGGCGATCTGACGCCAGGCCATGACGGCCAATCCCGTCGGTCAGCGCGGTTCGTCGGCGACGCTGGCGAGGCGGCCTGGCCCGCGGGGAAGCTGGGGCAGTCTCTGCCTGGCCAATTCGAGGTCTTCGTCGAGCAGGTCGTGCCGATCCTCCAGCGCCGCGTGATTTTCCGCGAGGACTATGAAGGCTCCACCTTCCGCGAGAGCCTCGGACTGGCCCGCCCGGTCAATCGCAACACCGCCGCCAGGGCCGCGCGCGCCGTCGCCTGACCCGCCGCGACGTCGAGCGCCCTCTCCAGGGACGCGCCGAAGGCGTCGGACGGCTTGGGTGTCTGCACGCGCATGCCGCGCGACTGCTCCGCGGCTCGCCTCACGCAACTTCGGCTTGGCCAGCGCAGATTACGGCATCAACTCCAGCACGCGATCCAGGCGTGGCCTCGAACGCGTCGCTGGTGGGCCCGGTAGGAAAACCTCCAGATCCCACTCAACATAAGAAAATCAATATCTTAGCAGATCGCCCGTCGCCCTTGTGTCACACCTTCCGTGTCCCATGCAAGGGCATCTCGCGCCACTTGGCTCCAACAAGGACAACACCTACCATTCCCGGCAGAGCTTTGACGCGAAGCTGGGAGAGCATCTTGCCGGTCTGGCTGACGATCGTAGTGACAGTGGTGAGTGTGCTGGGGGCGGTCGTGACGGCGATTGCAACGCTGTTGCTATGGCGGGTCACGAAGGTTCTCGCCGTCGAAACGCGGCGGATGGCCGATGCAAGCTCCCAGCCGCATGTAGTGGCGACCATCGAGCCCAATCGCTGGTCAATGATCCATGCAGACTTGCGCGTGGAGAACACCGGAAATGCGACCGCGTATGACATCGAAGTCGAGTTCGACCCGCCGCTGCAGAACGGAGAATCTCGATCTGAGAAGCAACTCCCCCTCCAGCGCCTTAGCGTGCTGAAGCCCGGCCACGGTATCACGAGCTATCTCACGGAGTTCGAACCCATCATTGACCAGAAGTATACCGTATCGGTGACGTGGAAGCGTTCCAGGGACGCCAGCACACGCGAGGGAAACAGCTACGAGCTTGATCTCAGCGCGCTCAAAGGCATCTCTCGGCTAGGCGCTTCTGATCCAGGCGTGCAGATAGCAGAGCAGATCAAGAAGATGCGGGAGGATTGGCAATATGTCGCCAGCTCCTTCAAGAAGGTGAAGGTGGACATTTACACTTCCGCAGACCGACTACACGAGCAACGCGCCCTTGAGCGGCGCTGGAGGCGGGAGGAGCGTCAGCGGGCCGGGTCGAAGCCCGAGTGACCAATCCACAAAGGGCCAACCGCGGAATGGCGGCAGCAGCCGGACCGCCTACTTCGGGTTCTTAAAAATCTCATCGAGAACCACGCCAATCTTGGACTTAGCCCAGTCCTTCACCGCAGCAACAAACACAGCAACCGCACCTCCAACTATGGTCGATTTCTCAAATCTTTTGAGCAATCTCTCGGTGGGCGACACCACATAAGCAATGAATGCTGTATATCCAAACTGACCCGCATAGGTGAACATTGCCTTTGCGGCGCTGAGCGCCGCAATGATCTCCGCACGCTCCTCTGGATGATTTGCTGCATAGCCATTCTCAGCCTGAACCACGGCAAGAACTTCATCCAGCGCTTCCCTGACCGCCGCGACCTGGGGACTCCCCGGTTCGATTGGCAGCGGGCTCCACGCATCGGGCTCCTTAAGCGCTTCTGGAGCGGGGCCAGCTCTGAATACGGCCGACGCCGCGCTACCGGACGCTAGGTGAACAAGGCTGGCGTCATACACCTCGTCGGCCATCTTCCTTACGTGGGCACGGCCATCTCGCGTCATCACATACGCGCCGGTCCCGACCCATTCTTGAACCGTTCGCTCGCTCATCAAACCTACTGTTCGCGAGCGCTGCTTTTGCACCTCCTCAAGCAGATCATCATCCTCCAAATCAGAGAGGATGACCTTCACGATGCTGAGCGGGACCGCGAGCCGCTCATGAATACGGCTGGGGGTGAAATCCAGCCGCTCATCTCGGACGTATGCCTCATACATCATCACCAGAACGAAACGCCGGGCGGCGTCCTCATCGACGTAAGGCTTCGGCATGAATTACCCCCGTTCCCCATTCCAGCATTTCACCTCCCCCGGCGATAGGAAAGCCGATGGTTTTGGGGTCACCCATACGAACCCCTATACGTGGGGAGCGGCGCGCGGTCTCCCCCCATAGGGGTCAGGGCCTGCGGCCCAGAGAGGTGCGTCGGGACGCGCCTGCGGAACCAATAGGTCCCGCCACGAAGGTAGAGATGACTGTATCCTGCCACAGCTTGCATTCCCGCTCTGTGGCACACCCTTGTGTCCCACTTCAACGGCGCAACCGGCTGATTTCCCTGATTTTCCTTGTCACTCAGCGACTTAGTGGGTCGCTGGTGGACTTGGATGTCGAAACCTCGAACCGACTGTTCGAGATTCTGACGGACTGGAACACCACGCTTGAGCGCGCTGGTCATGCCGAACGCCTGAGAGAGATTTCCTCTCAGGTGCCGCCTTGCCCCTAGATGACACTTTCCAGAACGCAGCCTTAGCGGCGAAGCCGCCCAAGAAAAGACCACCACCGTTCAGCCTTCGGCTGTCGGCGGCAGAACGCGAGCGGCTGCTGGCGCAGGCCGATGGCGCGCCGCTCGGCTCGTATATCAGGGCGAAGATTCTGGACGGGGCTATGCCGCCGCCGCGGAGAAGGCCGCGCGCGTCTGCCAGTGTCGTCGACCAGAAGGCGCTGTCGCAGGTGCTGGCCGCACTCGGTCAATCGCGCCTGTCCTCCAACCTCAACCAGCTCGCGCACCTCGCCAATATCGGCGCGCTGCCCGTCACGCCGGAACTGGAAGCGGAGTTGGCGGAAGCGCTCGCGGCCATCCGCGATCTTCGCCGCCTGCTTCTCGTCGCGCTCGGCTTCAAGGAGCAGGACGCGACATGATCCTCAAAGCCTCCCAACGCAGCGGCGGACAGGACCTCGCCGCCCACCTGATGCGCGCCGACGAGAACGAGCATGTGCGCCTGCACGAGTTGCGCGGATTCGTCTCCGAGGACTTGAAGGGCGCGTTCAAAGAGGCCGACGCGATCAGTCGCGGCACGAAGTGCCGCCAGTATCTCTTCTCGCTCAGCCTCTCGCCGCCTGAACAGGCGCGCGTTCCGGCGGAAGTGTTCGAGCAGGCGATAGACCGCATCGAGGAGCGGCTGGGGCTGGAAGGCCAGCCCCGAGCGATTGTCTTCCACGAAAAGGAAGGCCGACGCCATGCGCATTGCGTGTGGAGCCGCATCGACGCCGACACGATGACCGCGAAGCAGCTCTCCTTCTTCAAGACGAAGCTGATGGCGGTCTCGCGCGAGCTTTATCTCGAACACGGCTGGAAGATGCCGCGCGGCATGGCGAACCCTGCCGAGCGCAATCCGACCAACTTCACCCTCGCCGAATGGCAACAGGCCAAGCGGCAGGGCGTCGATCCGCGCTGGCTCAAACAGACCTTGCAGGACTGCTGGGCGCGCTCCGATAGCGCCCGCGCCTTCGGACGCAGCCTCGAAGAGCACGGTTTCTTCCTGGCGCGCGGAGACAGGCGCAGCTTTGTCATCATCGACCATAGCGGCGAGGTGCAATCGCTGCCCCGCGCGCTCGGCCTGAAGACCAAACAGGTCGCCGAACGCCTTGGCGACGGCGCGGACCTTCCCGGTGTCATGGAGACGAAAAAGCTGATCGGCGAGCGGATGACGCCCGCGATCCGCCGCCATGCCCAGGAATCGCGCGACCAGTTCCGCGTCCGCTCGGCCAAGCTCGGCGAATACAAATCGCAGATGACGCAGTTCCACCGCACCGCGCGGGGCAATCAGGAACAGCGCCATGCCCGCGAATGGGATGCGGAGACGAAGGACCGCGCGGCGCGTCTGCCGAAGGGCATTCGCGGCCTCTGGCACCGGATCACGGGCAAGTACCAGGAGGTGCGGCTTCTCAACGAGCGCGAGGCCGCCGCCACGCGCGATCGGCAGGCGCAGGAGCGCCAGAAACTGATCGAGCAGCAGCTAGAGCAGCGGGAGAGATTGCAGGAGCGCTTCAAGGAGCTGCGCCGCGACCAGGCGGAACGTCTGCTCGAACTGCGCCGCGAGATCGGACGCTACCTCTCCTTCTCGCGCGGCCATGCGGACCCGCCCGCGCAGACGCGCGGCTACTCCCAGTCCCTTCGCCTCGAACGATAGCCCCCGCCATCAAGGAGCTTTGCCATGTCTCAAAAGAACGGCACGGACAGTACCGGGTTCGCCCTCGCAGTTGTGGTGACGGTCATAGGCTTCGCCGTGGCCGTCATGTTCGCGCTGGCGGCGTTCGCCGCGCTTGTGCTCTCGCTTCTATGCCTTGCGGCATGGAACAAGCCGCTCACCATCGGCGACCTGACGCTGGAGCCGCCCGAAGCACGGGCGTTCGTCGTGCGCGGCCTGATCGGAACGGTGGTCGTTCCGGCGTTCGCTCTCTTCTGCGCTGTCTTGTTCCAGACGGAAATCGACCCCGATTATTGGCCTTACCTGCTTATCGGCGGCTACACGCTCGGCTCGGTCGGTATCGGCATCCTCCTCACAAACGAGGAAGGGCCCGCGCAGCAAGTGTTGCCTCCCCTGCCTGTTGCATCGGCGCCCCTGCCGCCGTCAAGGTCAGACAATCATCCCTGCGGCCATGCACGTTGCCCGCTCTACGAGGCCACGCGGGGCTATGCGCCCACCGATGCCGCACCGCCGCCGCGCCAGTTTCAGTACGCCGAGTGGGACGATGAGGAGGTGCGCCGATGAGCTTTGGCCGCCTGATGGAAATCTACCAGTTCTTCTGGATGTTTGAATCCCACGCCCAGCAGCGTCTCGCATGGCAGGACGCGGCGCAGGCGCGGACCGCGCGCGAGCGCGCCGAAGCGCTCGCCGCCGCCCAGCTTCGCGCCATGCTGGACGCCAACCCGAGCGGACAACTTGGCAATGCGCAACTGAACGACCCGGACGGCCTCGAACAATCGGGGCTGTTATGAGCGTGCCCGCGCCCTCTTCCGGCGGGCTTCGGCGCGGGATCGAGCTTGGCTTCTTCAATGGCCGCGCGCTGGTCTATGGCGGCACCGAACCCGTCGCCATCGACGCGCAGGCGGGCAAGGGAAAACTGACCCGCTTTCTGGGCGTCAATCTCGTCTCCCCGCGCACGGCGCATCTGACCAAGATCATCACCGACCCCAAGGACGGCGAGGTTTCGTGGGCATCGTGGAAGACGCTGGAGCGGCAGGGATACCGCGTGCGCTTCATCAATCCGGGGCGTCTCTACGGCTATCCGGGCGAGACGTATAACTTCAACACGCGGCTTTTGGAGGTTGCCCGGCGTCCCGAGCTTCACGGCATTTTGGGCGAGGCCGCGTATGACGCGGCCTCGTATCTGGTGCCCATCGACCCCGACCCGAAAAGCCGCTGGATCGGTCAGGGCGTGAGGACAGCGTTCGCGCTCTACAACAAGATCACGGCGCTCTTCCCCTCTTCCCGCTGGCGATGCACGCCGGGGGGCTTGTGGGATTTCTTCGGGCGCGGGCGCGAGGAGATCGCGGACGACCTTCTCGTCTGGGCGTCGGATTCACGGCTGGAAGACGATGCGGGCATGTGCCGCCAGATCGCGAGCCTCACGGGATCGCGCGACCAGTGGAACGCCTACTCTTCCGTCATCATCGAACGCTTGCAGGGTTTTCAGCCGGGATCGGCGGCGCGCGCGGCGACGGATTCAAATTCGTTCGATCCTGCCGACATGAAGCATGAGCGCACCGCGCTCTTCATCATAGGATCGGCCCGCAGCGATGCCAGCCGCACCTTTGTCGGCGCGATGGCCGCCGCCGTCATCGAGCGCTTCGCCGACGCGCACGGGCCGCTGCGCGCGCTCGTCGTCGGCGAGGAATGGGGCCAGCTCTACGTCTCGAATTTCTATGAAATCCTGACCCTCTACCGCGAAGGCGGGATCAATTTCCTCGGCGTGTTCCAGAACGCGGCGGCGCAGATCGAGGCCAAGTATGGCCGGGAAACCGCGCGCATCTGGAAGAAGGCCGTCGCCCATACGGTCTATCGCGGCCTTCCCGATACCGACACGCTCAAGGAGATCGAGCACCGCTCGGGGAAAACGAGCGTGATGGTGCGCGGCTTCAACGTCTCGAACAACCAGGTCAACGGCTCGGGCGACAACCTGGTCGAACAAGCGCGCCCCGTTCTTCAGGTAGAAGATGTGCGCCGCGCGACGGGCGGTGAGATGGGACTGCTGGAATCCCGCGACCACGGGTTTTTCACGGTGGAGATGCCCAACTTCTGGGAGCGCCCTGAAATGGGAGGCATGCTCCGCGATGTGCGTGGCCGCCCCGACAAATATGCATGGCTGGCGAACAGGCCGCACGCCTTGCCCGCCCCGCAAAGGCCGCCATTGGAGGAAGTGGAGTTCGCGGACGCCGCGATTGAGGAAATGCTGGCGGGCCTTGCGAACCAGTGAGTCAGAGATCAGGGGGCTTTAGCGCCCCCTCTGGTCAAGGAAGCCTCACGGCGCGGCCATGGCCCGCGTCCTTGACCATTCACCCTGCACGCTCGCCGCTCTGGGCAGGGTTGCAGGAAGCCTGCAACCCGCCGGATAACAGGGCTGTCAGTGACCGCTGAACACGTGCAGTTCATGATAGCCGAGTTGGATGGTGAACACGTCGCCGTTCATGTCCGCATCCCGCGCCATCGCCTCATAGTCGATGTAGTAGCGTAGCGCGTCGGGGACGCTGATCGTCTCTTTGGTCACGCCTTCCATGTAGTCGGCAAGGCTGCGGTAGCGTCCCAGATAGCGGTCTTCCAGCGCGTCCCTCGCTTCCTCCAGATCGCCCCCGAAATGCGAGAGTACCGCGCCGCCAAGTTCGCCATGTTCGGCAATAAATCCGGCGAGTTCGCACACGCGCCCGATGCCGGAATACTCCTCGATGGTCGCGCCCTCGAAACCTTCATAGTCATGGATCGCGTATTCTTCGGCGTCCGGTATGGGCGATGCCGCCAGCATGCGGACGATCTCCGTCCTTACCTCGTCCTCGCCAAGGCCAGCGTCGATCCATGCGCCGTGCAGGGTGCCGTTATTGTAGGCCGCGAGGCAGGCCACATAGATGCGGGGTTTTGTATTCGTTTGGGTTTTCTCCATTCTCTTTCTCCTTGGGATTGGGTTCATCTGAACCCTTGCCCTTCGGCGAGAATGGGGGTGCAAGCGGAGGGAGCCTTCGCGGGGACCCGGCTGCAAGGAGCGCGCAGCGCGGATGAAGCTGGGCGGAAGGCTCTTGGAGCGCGCCGGGGGCGAAGCCCCAAGCCTTCATGCGCCGTATAATTTTCCCGCGTAGTAGTCTTCCATCTCCAGGTCTTCGTAGTATCGCTCGCGCCGAGCGTTCTCGATCTTTTCCCGCACCTCGGGATAGCACTCACCGCACCCTGTGTCCCCAAAGCCGAAATCTTCAACTAATCGCATCAAGCCTTCATCATCATCGTAATCGAATAGGTGCGATATATCTTTAAGGTCGGATTCGAAATTCTCTACGCCGCAGTTAGGACACTCAACGATCTCTTCCTTGTGGTGACAGACGCAACATTGCTGATCTTCAACGATGAAAGTGGTCTCGTTGCAGTTGGGACATATCCAACGAGTGATGTTGCCGCGGGATTCTATGTATAGCTTAGCTCTCTGGATGAGTTCCGCGCGGGCACGCACCAGCAGTAGAATTTGCTGGTGCTGTTCCTCGTCGATAAAATCTGACGTCTCAAGATCGAGGTGCGCGCGGTAGAAAAAAATCATGAAGCTGAAAATCTCAGCGAACTTCAGCTCTATATGTTCGTGTGAATAATCGAACTCAAAGTGTGTCAGCTCATTTCGGAGCTTCACCGCCTTCTCGATGCTGGCCTTTTCCTCATCAGAGATCGCGACATTCCCGATGCGTGGGTTCCGCAGCCGCGCCAGAGCGCCCAGCAACGTGACCGTCTTCTCGGCCCGATCAACGGATTCAAAGATCAGGACCGGATGGACGCGCCGGAGACGTTCCTTAAAGGCAAGCTCCATCGCCTGAACAACGTGGACGATGGCAAACTTCCACGGAGAGGTTTGCGGCGCTTCAGCCTGCGCACACGCAACGGCTTCGCGGAAATACGAGATGCTGTTGTTGAGCAAATCGAGTTTGTGGTTTCCGCTCAACGTATCCGCCTTCTGATGTCTGCCTCAGTGTCGTGATAGCTGGCCTCGTGCTCGTATGTCTTCGCCATATCCGAATGTACTGCGGCAACAAACGGGTGGGAGTATTGCAATAAGCGCGCACTCCGCAGGTATCTCTCAGCGAGTTCACGCTCCTCCGAACCTCCCTCTCCCCGCCAATGCGCGCCCCGCGCATTGTAAAGCCCCGTGTGAGCACCGCTCGCCAGCTCTTTAGTCTGAATTTCCTCCATGACCTCGCGAACGGGCTCGCATGGCCAAATGCCGTCGGCTCCTTCGGGCGCTTCTGCGAACAGCTTACCGAGACAGACGTCCGCAATCTCAAGTCTTCCGAGCTCGGCACAGGTTTCCCGCACCACCTTTACCCATTTCAAAAGACGATCAGCCTGCAACTCACCAAGGTCATCATGACCGGGTATACGCCTTATCGCTTCGAGGAGTTTATAGCCGCGCTCCGCCAAGTGTTTCCCATTGTCGGCAGGCACTTTCCACTCCGGAGGGTCTTCACCGCCATCTTTGCGTCGGTATGTCCAGACGATTGCCTGGATGAACAGCGCCGGGTTGTTCTCCGTATACTTTTCGAGATTAGGGATTCCATGCTTCTCGTTCCGCGACCAAGGGCGGGAAAGAGCGTCGATAAAGGCAAATTCCAGACGGGCTTTTTCCTCAAGACTAACTTCGCTCGCCTTGTCGAGAATCACGAACGCCTGCTGGATATGGTATTGGTCCAGCTTGTATTCGCCCTCCCGATCTCTCCCACCCTTCGCCACTTCAGAAAGGAGTTGCTGGAGGAGATGTGGGCGGACAGCTTCCGCTTTGTGGTGGATACAAGCAAAAGCAGCGCGTGGGCGCTCGACCGCCAACAGACGCTCGACCCCTTCGCAGGCCTCGTCATCCGCCTCGTGAATCCAGTCCGGCACAACCTCGGACCAGTAAATATTGCGACTTTGCTCCTCAAGTTCATCGACCAGCCGCCATGTGCTCCGGCGAAATGGCGCCAGCAGAAGGACACGCACGAAAGAGTTTTGCGGTAGTGCGCCACCAAGCTGCCTCAAGACGCGCTCGCGCTTTTCGTCGTCTTGGGTACGCAATGCTCCAAAGACGAGATTTCTCCGCGGCCATGGTTCATCATGATCCTCGGGCGGCAAAGCGCGCTGGATAAAACTGACAAGCGCCTCTTCTTCGAAGACTCGGCTTTCCAGCAACCAGCCAATCTGGGAAGCCGCCCTCCCCATCTCGGCGAGGCGGATCACGCCATCAATGCCCTCGGCCGCCAACACCTGACGCAAAGCGTCTACCCGTTGGGCAGCAATGCGTTCGTCTCGCTTCTTGAAGTCAAAGTCATCGCTTTGAATTTCATCCGCCGACTCCTCGACCCAAGCTTCCCGAAAGAGCCACTCATGCTTCTGAAGAAGGTCTGACGGCTCCAATGCTGCATAGGCTGCCTTTGCAGCGGCGGAGAGTGACGGACGCCCCTCATTTTTCTTCAGCCTCGCGGCACGCCGCGACATAACCGTCACGCGGATTCGTTCCCGTACGAGCGCCTTCTCCGCATCGGGCGCTCCGGCGGCCCAATCGCTAACTAGCGTCCAAACCCTGGCTTGATCCTCGTCGGAAAGATCGTGGAGATGCTCGACGAGGTCGCAAAGCATTTGGCGAGTGTAGGATTTCCAATTCAACGCCATCTCGACCATCTCGCGCATAAAATCGAGAACCGGCTTCCATGTGGAGAAAGGCTCGCCAAAACCGTAGCCGTCGGGTCTCCACCGAGGCTTGTGACTGTAGTCTCCGGTCCTTTGGCCCGTGTCGATCTGTTCGATGCAAATTCGCCACGCGACATCGGGATGCCGCTTCGCCAATAGCTTCATTACAGCCAGGCGTTCGTCATGACTCGCTGCCGTCTGTGGCATCCACGCCCGGAAGATCGACGACAGTGAATTGATGGGCTTGTTGCCCCAATTGTCGTTAATCTCGACCTCGGAGAGCCTTGCGAGGATAAGCGCCGCCCGAGGCAAGGTTACCGGACTCCAGGCCAGCCCCTCCAATGCCCAGAGCAGTCCAGTCCTCGGACAACTGCCGAACATGCCCGCATCGGCGGGCCGCATCAGGCCCATCACAGCCGGATCGTCCGACTTAAGATCACTCTCAAGGAGAGAGAGAAATTCATCGGGTGCCGCCTCAGCATATGTGGGCAAGTCGCGTTCCGCGGCCTCCAGCGTCCGCGTCGTCAACGGTGTAAGTAGATCTCGGACGAGACGGACCGCTTCTATTTCGCAGTCTATGCCTAGCCGCGCCTTGAACAGATGGTTTCCGTGGACGGCGAGCAAAACCAGCGTCTCCGAAAGGCTCTCTCTCAAAGCACCCGAAAACTCGCGCGTCTTTCCGTGGATAGACGCAGCCCAGCGCTCACTCTGCGGCAAATCCAGCGCAGGATCGTCTTCACCCAGAACCATTCGCGCCAACGAAAAGAACCGCTGAAGGTCTTCGCGCGTGACCGCTCCAGCACAGGCGTAGAGGGCGTCAATTTTTGAGATCACCCCGCGATAAGTTCCGATGGACCAGATCGGCGGGTCGTTCAGGGCCGCGAACCGCTGGACCTCTTTCTCGAGCACCTCGTATGTCGGACCATTCGCGACCAAGGTGAGCGCAAGTTGATCGACCTCGCTGCGCGAATCCCAAACGCCGACGAACAGGAAGGGAATAAGATTGGAAGCGGCCGCTTCATCGGAGGCCCACGCGGGGGTTCGCACGGCTGGCACATTGGACAGCCTGCGCCGTAGCACTGTTAGGGAACGACCAGACTCGTCGGCGCACTTTGAAACCTCGTCGCGGTCGAGCCCCATAGCCTCCAGCCCCGCGCGAAACGCCTCATCGTTCAAAGGTGTGATGCTGACGTGAGGCGTGGCGTTCGTCGCGTTTCGTGGATAGATGACGATGGTATGGAGCGTAGAGGCCAGCGGCCCCATTTCACGCTCGACTTCACGGTCAGTTGTAACAGCGATGAAGCCCGGCTTGCCTTGAGCAAGGCGCGGCAGAACCCCCGGCTTGTCAAAAACCAGTACGCGGTCCCGATAGGCCGCAAGTTCATCCCCGCCCTCGATGCTGAAAAGCTGAGCTAAGAACGCAAGCGCCTCCTCAATAGAGTCCGCCGCAATGATCGTTGGCTCGTCAGGCGTGTTTTTCAGCCGCGAGATCATCGTGCGTTTCGACGCTTCAATCGCCGGCCTGAACAGCATGCCCGATAGAGGCGGCTTGGCCACGTCTGCGAAATCTGACCAGCACCTGTCCAGAGAACGGACCCCTTCAGAGGGGGCGTTCGTCTCGTTCGCAAACCAAGTCTGGCCCGGATGCGATTGCTCCAGCCATTGCTCCAGATCACTAGCGTCGTAGGCGCGGACATCCTGCCATTGTCCGGAGGCCTTCATGGCCTTCACCCACTCCGCTTTACCGCTCCAGCGGCGAGGGGTGACGAACACAAAGGTCATCTGGTCTCGGTCAGCTTTAGGCGTTGCTGTGACGCTCTTCGCGAAATCCCCGTCCGCCTTGCTCTTGACGTTCTTATCGACCCCGAACTCCCAGCCTGAGCGGCCCTTCGGAATCCATGGCGTCCCGTCCTCAGCCTCCACCAATCCGTCCCACCCTGGGCGCATGGCATCGTCATTGCCGGGGAAATCAACGGAGCGAAGCCCGACCCCCGTCGAGTGGACAAGAGTACGCAAGAACACGCTTAGGCGAACACGGGCGCTTACATTCGGCGCTGCCCAAGCTTCAATGTCATTTGCCTTGAAGGACAGAAACGGCGGCACATAAGCCTTGCTCGCCGCCGCTACGCCTTTGCTTTTTGCGAGAGCGGTGTCGTACGCAGCCTGCATATCGAGGAGATTCTGCGCAGGAATACCGAATGCGCGCTCCACACGAGCTGCCATGTCGGGCGTGGCGGACACCTTGCCGTTCAAGAAATTGGAAACGCCAGGACGGCTTATGCCGAGAAGTCCGGCAGCGTCAGTCACGGACATCCTCTTGGGCGTCAGAGCGACATCGCGAACGTGTTGGCCTGGATGGATCGGGGCGGATTTTGTCATCGTTTAAACGTCACCCACTCATAGTAGCAAATTGTAAGGTGTAAGGCAACGCATTACACAATTCTCCCTTTGTTCGATGAGGCGGATGGGTGTCGCTGACGCACAAACCCTTGACTTTTGGGTGTCAATGACACACAATGAAAGAGCATGGATACAAAGCCCGTATCAGTCGTCGAAACCGCCAGCTTCCTGAAACTCAGCGAGGCGATTTGGTCGGACGACGAACGGATGGAGTTGGTGGACTATGTCGCCCGCAATCCTGAAAGCGGCGACATCATCCCCGGCACGGGCGGCGTCCGGAAGCTCCGATGGGCACGGGCCGGGAGTGGCAAGCGCGGCGGCGCACGGATGATCTATTTCTATCACCACGCCGACGCGCCGATCTTCCTCCTGCTGGCCTACGCGAAGGCGCAGGCGACAGACATGACGCCCGACCAGAAGCGGGCCGTATCCGCGCTCACGGCTGAACTGAAAAAACGATACCCCTCGAAAGGAGGCTGACATGACTGACTTTGGAAAAGACCTGATCGAGAGCCTCGGCGAGGCCGTCCAGTACGCAAAGGGCAAGCGCGCCGGATTGCGCACGCATGCCGTCGAAGTGCCGGACGTGAAGTCGCTTCGCCAGAGCCTCGGGCTGACGCAACAGGCTTTCGCCGACGCCTATCACATTCCGCTCGCCACGCTGAAAGGCTGGGAGATGGGACGGCGCCAGCCCGACGCGACGGCAGCCGCCTACCTCAACGTCATCGCCTCGATACCAAACGAGGCGCGCAAAGCGCTGACCTAGAAAGCGCCCCGCAGCGCTCCCCCAACTTCAATCGGACCACTCGATCCGCTTGCCGGTGTATCGACCGTCGCCCGCGAGCATCAAGCGGTCAGCGAGCCGCTGAGACTCGACCGTCGGCGCGATAGCATGAAGCAGCGCCCGGACAACTTCGAGACATTCCCCCGGCGCCGGCACAGCTTCGAAATAGCCCGCCGGATATCGCAGGGAATGATCCTCGTTCATGACGCTGAGGCTCCAAACAAGATGCCCCAGGTTTTCGATAGGTCTCAATCCGCGCTGGTTCGCCGCCACCTCAAGCGCAACCAGATCGTGACCGAGTTCGCGCGACCAGAGCTTTCGCTTCGGGACCTCCTTGGCGGCAAGAAACGCTTTCAGGCCAAGCTCGACAGAGTGCGAAAGCAGGTAGAAGCCTGAATGCAAGAAGCGTGTGCTCGTCGCGACATCCAACACTTCGAATGCATCTGCGAACTCGCTCGCACGACCCAACAATTCCCCAGCAAACAACCCGAGCGGCTGCGGCATCGTAACGGTCTCGCCTTCCGGCCTCAGAGCTGTCATCAGCAGATGATGTCACAGCGCCCTGCCTGTCGGCAAAGCACCGCGGCGTCCGCAGGCGAAACGCCCCATGCGCGGATTGCCTGGTGCAGGTTTCCAAGGCGGCAGACGCCTTGGTCGTGATCCAACGGCGAAACGGTGGCGCGCATCCAATCCGCGGAGGGTTGGTCAGGATTGCACAAGGGCAGGAACGCCCTTTGCTCGCATTCAAGGCCGACGCCTTGGTGCAGGTCCAGGGCGGCATACGCCTGGTCATGGGTGTCGGGAGCAGGAACGCTCCTGACTGGTGATGCAACGGCCAGACGTTGCGGTGGCGTGAGCGAAGGTCCGAGGGGCCTGAGAGAGCGCCAATGGCCGGGAGGAATGCAACAGGAGGCGCGCAGCGGGCCTCCTTTGCCAAGATTTGCGGGTACTACCCGCACATCTTGCACTCTACGAAAGAGCGAAAACCGCCTTAGCCGTGATCCCTTACGAACCGCCGCGTCCGGTCCGTCACGAAGAGAAACGACATCACGTATGGAGGCTGACCAAGTGAATGATGCGCATCTATCACCTTGCTCTCTTCGAGATAGGCGAGCGCGCTGTTCAGCCTCCGGACGGGCCAGTCTGCGAACCAGGACGCCACATCTTCGGCGATGTCCGCCTGACTGACACCTTCGCTCACCAGGCGGTTTGCAACAGCCACCGCGTCCTTCTGATTATCGAAATCGAGGAAGTGGCGGTCGAACTCCACAAAGAGCCCGATGAGCGGCCAGAACCGCATATCGTCCATTCGCTGGGTTTCGATCAGAGCACTGTCTGACAAATCCAGAACACCGAGTCTGACGTCTTCCTCGGGAAGCCCGGTCGCTTCGGCCACCTTCGCGACGGTCGTTTGCGGATCGAACTTGCAGCCGTTGACGCTGTTTGTAACGAGATAGCGGGCGACCGCCACGGCGCTCGCCGACCAACCTTTGATCCCCGAGGGCGCGTTCTGGACGTAGGTTGGCTTCTCGCCCCGCGGCGGCTTTGTGCTGACACCGTGAATGTCGGCGATGAGCGCAGCGACCTCGGCCTCATCGTCCAGATCCGTCTCAGGACAACGCAGCGTTTTCAGGAACGGCGACAGGCGCGTGATCGGCACGCCGATACGCAGGCCCATGAAACGTGACTCGCCCTGGACGGCCTGAAGGAAGCCCGCGTCGATCTCGGTTTCGACCCAGGGCTTGCCGATGGAATTTTCGGTCAGAAGGACCACGAAGTGCGTGCAGTCCGAGAGCCCGCTCTCCATCTTGCGGCGCAGGCTGTCGCCCGTCCTGATTTCCCAGGCGTCAAGCCAGACTTCGATCCCCGCCGCCATGAGCTTTTCGGCAAGAGGCCTTGCAAGGGACTCGTGATCTTCCGATGCATGAGCCAGATAGACGTGAGGAACTTCCTTGGCGGCAACAGTCACGTTCTCAACCTGGCCCTTCTCCAATCCCAGACGCCGCTCCAGCTCCCGCGCAAACTCGGGAGAACCCTCGGTACGAATGACATACCCGTCATTGCCCTTGCGACGCACGAATACGGCGGGCCGCTTACCGGTTTCGGGATCGACAATAGCCCCGGCCGTGCCGCGCACCTTTTCCTCGATCGCCGCGAAGGCCTGATCGAGCATCTTTTGTTTGATGCCGTCCATAAACTGCTTCTGGTTCACGGTGCGGCCACCGAGCTTGAACTCAAATCCCTTCGCCATGCCCCAAGCTTAACCGAACTCGCGGAACATAGGAAGAACCTCCACTTACGGGTGCGGCCCCACTCCGCTTCACAAAGGCCCCCCTTCTTCTTCAGAACCTCCCCGCGACAATGCACGCAGCGAGGGAGAGGCTTGGTTTCGCGCGCGTTAACATTGTAGCGTGGCCGCAGAGCGGAGCTGTGCGGGGAGGCTCAATTGATTTGGCGAGGCGCGGGAAAACTGACGCTGGTCCTCGGAATGGCGCTTCAGCTCGCCATTCCGGTCGAGGCGCTGGCGCAGAACAACAATTTCTACCGCCAGCAACAATGGCAGCAGCAGCAACAGTGGCAGCGTCAGCAGGAGATGCAGCGCCAACAGACTATGCGCCAGCAACAGATGCTGCGCGACCAGCAGATGCGCCAGCAGCAGGCGCAGCGCCAAATGCAGATGCAGCGGCAGCGGGCGTGGCAACAGCCACGTTCACAGCCGGGCTTCCGTCCCCAGCAGGGCGTTCAGAGGCCGCAGCAGGCCCAGGGCGGATTTCGGATCTTCCGCAGCCCCCAGCAGCAGGGACAACAATATGGCCGCCCCCTGCCCCGTCAGCAGGCCGCCAACCAGAACCGCTTTTCGGTCTTCCGCAGTCCCAGCCAGCAGCCCGCCGCACGGCTCTGGCGCAACAATCCCCAAAGCCAGAACGCCCTCGCCGCGCAGCGGCGTAATTTCTTCAACGCGGCGCGGGGCGTAACCGTCCGTTCCGGGCAGTTCCTGCGCGCGAGCTATAGCGCCCGTGCAGCCGATGTCCGGCGCTGGCTCGCCTCCCGCACTGTCACAGCGCAGCGCGGCAGCAACAATGGCGGCGCGCGCGCCTGGTTCGCTCAATGGCGGGGAAAATTCACCGGTCCAAAGGTCGTGGCCGGCGGGCCCGGAGGGAACGGCGGCCATGGCGGTAATGGAGGCAACTGGGGAAGACGCCCACCGTTCTCCGCTCAGATAGCAGCCAACGACAACAAGGCATATAGGAAGACAAGCTCAAATAATATTGCCAGCTCTGATAGATATAAGCGTGAATTGCTCGCTCGTTCTGAGCGACCAAAAGTCACAAATAAAGATTTGGATAGCATTATCGAAAAGCTATATAGAAAGGATGCGAAATACGGCATCAATGGAAGCACCGCGTCAGCGGTTCGATATGAAATTTCCAGTGGAGAAAAGGTTGGAAACCGTTTCCACTCACAGAAAGCACAGGATAGCATAAGGGAATTGCAGAATTGGATTCGGAGAAATCCAACCGCATCCAAAACTGATATAGCCGCAGCGGAAAACACAATTTCCGATCTTAGATCTGCGCTAAGTGGAAATTGAATGAATAAAGAAACAAAAAGTTTTTTAAATCTACTATCAGCGGTAGACAAGCGAATTGAAACCATAGCAGATCAGACGTTTGACTACTGGCACCCAAACCCTCCTCCACCAACTTCAATTTATGACGAGGTTGGATTCGTAGTGTCGAATATCTTCAATTCACTCTCAGTTTCAGCACGGGAAACCATCTGTGAACTGCTAGAAGACGGGATGAGGTCGGACAACTCGGAATTGGCTGGGGCCATTGCCTCTGGATTTGTTGAGGGGTTCACCAGAGACATTGGGCATGAAGAGTGGAAAAGGCGCGCCGTATATTGCGGCCCTTCAGTTCGATCATATGTTGCGAAGTGGACGACGCTCGACGAGGATCAATAGTCCTAAACCTACTCCGCCGCGCCACCGCCCTTCATGTAGTTGCGGAGGTTGCGTGAGAAGCGGTTCATCGTTCCGCCCTGACAACCAAATTCATTGACGAACCGCATGCCGTCCTGCTGGGCATCCCCGGGGATTTCATTGGCATCATATGCGGGGATCAACTCCTTGATGGCGCTGGGGTCCTGCGCCATGCGGCCATATGTCTGCAACTGATTCAGGAACATCTCCATCCCCTTCTCGGGCGTGATGCTGTCTATCATGTCCGAGGCCGTCTTGTTCCGCATGGCGTCAACCTCGGCGGTCTTGAAGGCCGAGGCGTTGCCGCAAACCTGACGCACCGCGTCGGCGAAGTTCACCGCATATGCCCGGAGATGAAAATCGCTGTAGCCCGCATTTTCATAGCCGCTGTTGTTGTAGATCGCGGCCAGCGCACCGGGCGCTTCATAGGTCTCGAAGTTGGCTTCCGTCGCTTCGCCCATGATGACCGGGCCGCCGCCTAGAAGACCCGTGACCGCGCCCAGCGGCAGAAAGCCGATATTGGTCAGAGCGCCGAGCGCCAGACCGACAGCGCCGCCGAGGGCGAGCGTTTTGACCGGACGGGAAAGAACCATCGCCATTGTCGCCCCCTTAGACCGGAGAATTCGTCATGCCGGGATTTTCGGTGGCGCGGAGCCACGCATCCTGGACAAGCTTCTGGTATCCAACGTGATCGAACCGCGCCATGTCGGCCTTCGCGGCCATCTGGCGGAACAGCGCCAAGAGGCCCGCGTCCGACGCGACGTTTTCCCTGAGGAGCACCGCCTCGAGCGCCGCCGCTACTGCGACAGCGTCCAGAGCGGCAAGGCGAGCGAATTCGCGGATCGAGGTGTCGGCGATCTTCCGGCCTTCGGCGAAGGTCGCACGCTGGCTTTTGACTGCCGTCGCCAGCGCCTTCTTCTCAATGTCGTTCGCGCTTGCGAGGGCGGGCAACAGATCGCCGTCCAACGCCTTGCGCGCGGCACGCCCGACGCGGACACTCGACACCAGTTGGTCGAGCAGTTGATCGGGCTGCGCTGACGGCGCTCCCGCCTTGGGCAGATTGAAGATCGGCTCGCCGCTACGGTCGGCGGCATTCGCGACGTTCTGCGCCAGTTCCTGCCCCGCCGCCTGCGCGGTGGCCGCCGATTTCGCGACGACCGTCTTCAGGCCGCCGAGGTGCTTGTCGACTTTCTGCTTTCCCTTGTCGGTGCGGTAGTAGACGACGAAGGCAGCCACTCCGAGCAGCACGAAGACGACGGGCGGGTTCAGGTACATCGAGACGGTGAGTCCGATGAGCATGCTGGCGAAGAACAGGATGACCGTCTTCGCCCGTTCGGGAAGGATGAACGGCTTCTTGCCTCCCTCGGCAGCCCCGGCCGCTCCAGCGGCCTCCAGCGCAGCGGCAGGTTTCATCCGTAGAACGAACACGATCGCCCCGATCAGGACGGCAAGAATGACTATCGTGGTCACGATATGCCCCGACTCCCCAGACACGGACGGGACGTGCGTCGCCTATGGCCGCTTGCCCAATCCCCCTGCAACGCAGAATAGTCAGGAGCGGCCTTGCGACAATAGTGCGCACGCAGCAGGTGAGAGAAAAGAGCCGCAGGCGCAAAAAAAGGGGAAACACCGTGGCCAGACGCACCTCGCCTCAGGAGCAATTCGAAGACGAGCGTCCGAAGCGGGGGCTGTTCTGGCTGCTCTTTCGCATGCCGGGCGCAACGCTTCTTTGGCTGCAATACATGTTCCCGGCCAAAGGCGATGTCTGGGGCTCGGCGCGGCGCTACCGCAACCCAGGTGCGGAGTTTCTCTGCACGATGATGCTCTATGGCTGCCTGGCGATCATGGCGTACTTTCTGTCTCAAAGTCACGAGCGGCCCTCGCACGGACGTGAAGCGGAGACGGTCGCCGCCGACGCGCTCTATTCCGACGACGTTCCCGAGCCTGCTCCCGCCGGCGACGTCATCGTCGCCGCGCCGGAGCCGCCGCCCGAACCTGTCTCCGATGAAGCGCCCACCTATGCGCCGCCAGACGCCGAAGAACTCGCCGCGAGCCAGCCGGAAGACCCGCCTTATTGAAGGCAAGCGCGGCCACGCCGCGCTTGTCAGGTTTTAGAAGAGTGATAGTTGGCGGATGCCAGCTTCGATCTCGTGCCAGCCCTTGTTGGCGGCAGATTGTTCCAGCCACGCGAGAACGTAGTCACCGGGACTTCCAAAGTCGTCGATCACGCCCTTCGAGATGAAGTGCGAACGGTAGCCCGTCTCTGTGATCGGCAACGGCGCCCGCTGCGGTTCAAGGGTTTCGATCTGGAGGTGATCGACGAAGCGTTGGCGTTCGAATGTCACCTGGACGAAGAAGCCACGCCAGTCGAGGGTTTCGGTGGTGATTGAGCGGTGATGGAAGGTCATTGCTGACCTCCCTTTCCTTCCGCGCTTTGCTCGCGCATCACGATCCGCCCGAGGACGGGCGCGGCGTCGAGCTTCACGTTGAAGCCTTTGCCGTCGGCGTTGGGCCAGGCCGCGCCGATGCGCACCCATCGGCTGGCCTCTCCTTCGCCTTGCACCACGTAGACGTTGTGGGTCGGTTTTGCGGGTTTGCTTGTCATGGATCTTCTCCTTTGTTCGAGGCCGCGACCATTCGCGGAAAACCTCACGGGGAGAGGACGGATCGGCGGGTCAGGCCGGAGATCAAACGCCGCCCCCTGCGCCGCGAAAGCGGGGCGGAGCTGCACAAGCGTTCACGCGCGGAAGCGAGCCGCGTTGATGTCCGGCCACGCTGATCCATGATCCCCGAAGATGAGGTTTTTCGAGAAGGACGGCGCGGGTGGCCGGAGGAGATTCCCGGCGGGAAAACCTGAGAAGACGGCCTAATGCGGACGCTTGGCGATCAGGTGGGCGCGGTCACGGATTTCGTGCGGTGAGGCGTCAGGCCCTAGCTCTTCCACCGCCGCCGCGTAGCAACCGAGAATGCGCTCGTAGACGAGTGCCTTACCTTCGGGAAGAAAGTTGATAACGCCCTGCATGAGGAAGTAGGCGAGTTCGGAGACTTCAACATCGTCGCCGCAGTCCGCGAGCGCGCGGCGTAATCTGGCGATGGCTTCGTTCTCCATGCGCGCCCTTCCCGCGTTTGCAAAGACAGACTAGCTGCCTGGCATCGCGGCATGCAACGGACGGAACGACAGGCCATGGCCGTTCCGTCTCTGACACCACTAAGGCCGATAGGCGTTCGCGGCGTTGAAGTCCTTTTGCTCCTGGGCAGCCGCTGCCGTCTTGGTCGTGCGGTACTGGACCGCCGCCGTCGCCTCGTCGAGGGTCATCTTCTCCCGCGCATCCACATCCACGATCTGCAGATCGACGTAGTAGATCGGCGTATCCGCGTCCGGCGCTTTCGGATTGCTCGATTTCTTGACCGGTGGCGGATCCCGATCCGCGCGGTTCGGCGGCATATGCCAAAGGGTGGCCGTCACGACGACACCGCAGTTGGGGACGTAGCCAGCCGCTTCCCATTTCGGCACATAAGGAAAGTTCGTGGGCTCTTGCCCCAGAACGGACATGATCCCCTGCGCGTTCACATACTCTAAGAAGCTATCGAAGTCTGGCGGGCTATATCCGAACCATTTCACGAACGGCGGCACGACCCTCGTCATGCAGTAGGTCGCGACGGGCTTTGCCTTGATGAGCGCATCCTTCGCCGCACGAGGCTCCACGGGCAGGAACGTGTCGTTCTTGAACCGGAGGATGCCGTTGTTCGATACGCCGTTGCCAACATACCAACTCTCGGTGGGAAGCAGGTTGGCGCGGTCCCTATAGACCCACGCCACCATCGTGTACCAGCCGGACTCATAGACCACGGACGGCGTACCGAACTTGGACGTCAGCGGGCCGAGCACATTCTTGGACGGCTGCGGCATAGGCTTTATTTCGAAGCTCTGCTCGCCGAACGGAAGCTTCTGAGAGAACTCCTGGGTCTTCGAAATATGGTAAATTCGACCGTCCGGAGCGAAACGCGCGAACAGGCCGTCGAACGCTCGCGCCTTCCCGCGATCCTGGTCCTTCTCACAGCCGAAGCAAAGATCAAGAGGCATTGGCCGCGGCTTCGCCACCGCAGCCGCGGCCCAGGCTTCCAGGTCTTTCTCTCTGTTGAGCGCCGGGACTTTTCCGGCGCGGTAATCCGCCCAGGCGAGCGGGTTGGCAGGAAGATCACTGTCATGCTTGTAGGGCTGGCCATCGTAAGGAGCGAAGGGCGAGTAATCCGCGAACATCACCGCGCCCTTCTCTGACGCGCACACTCCTGCCAAGGCCTGCTCGCGGGTCATGCCGAGCGCGACACCGCGTGCAGAGAACCGACCTGCCTCCCCCGCCTGCGCGCTTGCGTTCCGGCAGGGCATCATGGCGAGACGTTGCACGACGTCGGATAGTGGCTCCTTCTTCCCGTTCTCGGTGGGCGTTTGCCCTGCTCTCGCCTTGACCGCTTCGGACAGAATCGGGTCGAGCGCGATGGCTTTCTTTAGAAGGTCGAGGCGAAGCGAGAGCGCCAGAAGACGCCCCGCCTTTTCGACATTGCTGTTCCTGATGCGGCTTTCAGTATACTCCTTATACTGTTTTGCCCCACTGGACTTGCGGGCTTGCTCGATGTCGGCGTCGACCGCAGCGATGCGTTGCTTGTCGCTATCGGCGCCCGACGACACATCGTCAATGTAGTCCGCGACGTTACGAGGATCGCGCCCGTCCCGATAGCGTTCCAAGAGGCTAGCGAAGCGTTCGTTCTCGCTCGCCGCCAGCTTTTCGTGCGCGGCGATCACGTTCGCCCGCTCGCTGTCAGGAAGCTCTTTCAACAGCTTCTGCGCCTGCGACGCGAACGCGGCAGGGTTTTCCGCCTGCCCGCTCACTTCGCCCGTCTTCTTCCCGCAGCCGGACACAGTGGCCCCGCACGCGGCCAGGATCGCGAGCGCAGCCGCGCCGCTCCGCAGATGCCTCAACATCTTCGCCTCACTTCATCGGTGGATAGGAGTTCGCCGCGCCCGCCCGCTCAGGCGGCCGCGAGCGCTCGGCGGCTGCGGCGCAGGCCTGCCCCGGCCAGACCGAAGCCCGTAATCATCATCGCCCAGGTCGCAGGTTCGGGCACGGCGGAGACGGGCGTCGTGAAGGGGAACAAAGCGGATGCCGAACGGGTCACAGAGCCTTCAGGCCCCTGATAGGACGTTTTTACGGTGTGGGAAAAATCCAGCGAGGCGAAGACATTTTCTTCCGTCACATCAAGCGCGACCCAGTTTGTAAGGCGCAGCGTCCAGAAGAAGTCCTGACCGGGATTGAACGTGTAGTTGATGGTACTGCTGGAAAGGAGATCCACCACTTCCAACCCGTCCCAAACAGCCGGCGTCAGTAGCGGATCGTTCAAGGCCGACCAGAAAGCAGAATTGGTCGCATAGTCACCCAGAAGCCAACTCTTGCCCGTAATGACCTCATAGCTCACGGGGTCGTAGGCAAGAAAATCAAGCCTGGAATAAATGTTCGTCAGGCTCGCAGGATCGGCAACCAAATTTTCAGACCATTCCGCTGCGCCTGACACGTCGAAGTTGAAGCCGACATTGGAGCCTGCATTCCACAGGAAGGGCGAGCCGCTCGCGGACGTGATGTAGAACGTGTCATCAAAACTGGCCGTCGCACTCGCGGTCTCGAAATTGCTCCCAAGCTGCGCTACCGCGCTACCCGGCTTGTTCTCTCCAAACGACAGATACGCGCGGGTCTTGAGTTCGGCGTTTGCGAGCGAAGCGGAAGCCCACACATCGCCGGTAACCGGCTTCCAGACGACATCCGCGCAACCGGAGCCCGCGACGCAATATCCCACCTCCCGACTTCCGCTATCGCCGAACACCACATCACTGTTCGCGAAATCGTAGAGCGACGAACGATCATTCGGCGGCAGGCCATATCCGTTGTCTATGCCGGCATACGTCCCCGCGATGGCCGGTGACGCCAGCAGGACGGTCGCGGCGGAGAAGATAAGTTTAACCCTAAGACCGCGGGTCATTTCTGAAAAAGACATTCGCACCCTCGCACACGTGGCGCGGACCAAAACAGCAACGTCAACAAAAACGACCCTTTTTGAGGCTATTTCTATCTAGCGTCACTTTGCCTCATTTGTTAGAAAACTCCCCGAAAACAGGAAGGGATCGGACCCGGCAGCGCGGACACACAAAAACGGTCGTTTTTGTTGGGAGTTGTACGACCGACAGGATGGTGTTTCGCGTATGGCGAGAAAAGTCGGATATCTACGCGTATCGACGCACGAACAATGTGTGGATCGTCAATCGGACGGCCTGCTGCCGCATTGCGACGAGATCCATGTCGAGAAGCTTTCCGCTGTGTCGCGGAGCCGCCCCGTTTATGAAAGCGTGATCGCGGGTCTTTCCCCTGGAGACACGTTTATCGTGTGGGACCTCGACCGCGCTTACCGCTCCGCTATCGACGCGCTGGCCGAACTGGAGAAGCTGCGCTCGCGTGGCGTGGAGTTCCGCATCCTCAATATGAACGTGGACACGACGACCCCGATGGGATGGGCGTTCTACGCCTTTGCCAGCATCATGGCGGAAGTTGAGCGGCGCACGCTCTCACAGCGCACGAAGGAAGGCCTGGCCGCCGCGCGGCGACGCGGGAAGCGGCTCGGCAGGCCGCCGAAACTCACCGACGCAGCCGTCCGTAAGGCGGCAACGCGCCTCAAGCGCGGGGAGAAGTTACAAGCGGTCGCCGGAAGTCTCGATGTTGCACCTTGGACGTTGAGCCGAGCGCTTCGCAAAGTAGACATCAGTTACGATCAACACCGCTAAACCGCGCAAGACCCGCAAGGTAAGGGTACCCGTGCGTAATCAACATGGTCGGGATGTCGCGCAAATAGTGATCGTCCGTACCGCCGATCTCGAAGTTCTTTCGGAATATGCCGTGGTTTTCCTTCTTGCCATCGGCGAGGAAATCCGCCGCAACCTTACCTGTCACGAACAGGCCGCCCATAGCGCCAAAGGCCAAGGCCATGTTGCGGGCAAAGCTTCCAAAGAATGCGCACCAATGAGCGATAGCCTGACGGGCAACGTGAGCCGCGTCGCCATCGCCCACTGCATATTCGGACAGATTTGCGGACGTCAGTTCCCTCGCCGCGGCCTCCGCGCGAACTGGGTCCGGATTGTGCCCCCCTTCAAATTCCAATCTCGCAACCGCGCGAATGAGGCTTGGCGCGCCCATGCCGGACAGAAGGTCTTGCCCCGTAATAGTAAGGGGCAGATCGCCGCGTTCCTCCCTGACGAAATGCATGATGGTATGCTCGTCAGGAGTTGCCGGCGTAATTCCGATATGACCGCTTTCGGTTTGCACAGGAATCCAGCGCGGGTTCTCCCTCGCCTTCACAAACCCGACCGCCCCTAGCCCCGAACGGACGCCGATCGCGACGACAGGGAAGCCGATTTTTGGCCTTCCTTTTCCGATGAGCTTGTAAGCGCCCTGCTCGGAAATAATCGGAACGGCATGGCCGAGAGCCACCATGTCATTCATCACATCTAAGCCACTTAAACCCAACTCAGCCCTTAGGGCCGCCCGATCAAAGGTCCAATCGCCCGGCATACCTTGAGGCTTGATAGCGTCGCTGTTGATGTAGATCGGGGCAGACAGAATGAGCTTTCGTCCTTCGATGGCGATCCCTTCAGACGTTGCAAACTCCCGTACTGCGGCGGCCAATGGCCGAGCCTGGTTGGCAAACCGCTCTGTTGGCCACTCCTGAAGCTCACTCATTAGAGTGCCGTCCTCAGCCAACCCAAGTATGAGGCGGCTTCGCCCCAAGTCACAAAGGATGTCCAGGCGATCGTCGCGTCCGCTCCGCTCCACAGCCATTGGACTCCCTCTTGTTGCGACCTCAGATAGGCTGGTAGGCATATAGGGGCGCATCAGGGCGAGGAAGCCGCCGCGCCATCAACAGGTATTGCTTCAGGATTGCACGTGGCCAATACGCCCAAAAAGAAGTTAGAGCAGCTCCGCGAAGATCAGCCGGTTACACCACTCGCGCGCAAGCCCTACCTCCCCCCAAGCCACAGCAGTACGCGCGCCCACCCCTTCGGCGCTCAAAGTAAGGCTGCAAACTATTTACAATTATTGCCTTACAACGTAAATTCATATACTAGATACTGGATGTTCCATGGAGATGTATTCTCCAAGGCGGACAAACTACTGTTAGAGTATTTGATTGCACTTGGATTTACCGAGGAAGAGGCCGTCGAAAAGCTGCCCCATGCCAAGGAAGCTGTGCGCCAAGCCACTCCCCACAAAGAGGCCATCCACCCCTCGGCGGATTTCAGTTCAGCGAGTGCATCCGACAGCAATCTAGCCGCCGCCCAAGATGGCGATCCGCGCTTTGCCTCCATCGAGCGCTACGCCAACCGTGCCAGTGGCGAGGATGCTCTGACGTTTTATCAGCGCGCCTGGGCTGCCGCCCCACAGCCACTCTACCGCGAGGACGTGGATGCGCACGACCCCATACTCGCCCCCGCCATTCAAGCCCGCTGCAAATATCTGAATCGACAACGAAAAGAGGACGGCCTTCCCTTGTTGCGGGCAGATGACATTTTGCCGCCTCGCCGTCCCGTACCCAGCGGTCTCGCCAAAACGCGAGAAAGCAATCGTCGCAGACAAGCTACTCGTCGTCAGAAGCTCCAAACACCAATTATCCGTTAGTCACGATTATTTTATCCATTATCCGATAATCACGGGTACATTCCGGCGTTCCGAAGTGAGACACCCTTTTGCGGAACTTCGCGCAAAGGTGTCTCATGAAAAAAGCAGCTCAAAATCGCCCCCACCTCCGCTGGCGGGCGAAACCCATGTCGCCTGCCGAGAAGGCGTGGTGGTCGCGCGGCATCCGCCGCCTGAAAAAGCAGTTCGAGAAGCGATTTCCTGAAGAAGAGGAGCCGCCCAATGCTTCTCCCGCGTGACCCAAAACCCCTTCCAAGCAATCCCCAGTGCCTGCCGTGCAGGCGCTGGGGATGGAAGGAACGCAAGTGCTGCCAGAAGCACAAGGAAATAGAACCACGAAAACTTTGAATATACATAAGATTTCAGACAAGGAACATTGACCAAATAGGATTTTGTTCCTTGTTTGTTCTCATAAATTTTGCTACAATATAGGGCTTGAAAGCCACGAAATAAGAAGAAAAAGGAGGCATCGTGACTACAGAAGAATTCAACCGCCTTCAGGCGGATTCGAGACAGAACGTCCGAGGCGATCTTCCCCCGTTTGAAGCGGACATAGAGGAATACCGCCACGAACTGGCGGAGTTCAACCTCAGCCGCGAAGCGGAAACCCAGCTCCTGACGACGCTCTGGCACATCATAGCCGCGTTCGTGGACAAGGGCTTTTCCGTCGATATCTGCTCCCACCTATTCAGCGCCGAAGACCTGCTTGGCGGCAACGACGAGAATGGCGGGCGGGCATGAGCGGCAACGAACCAAGAATTGCCGTCGCGTATGTCAGGGTGTCCTCGCCCAAGCAGAGACTCCAAGGCCACGGACAAGAGAGCCAGCTCGCCCAAATTCGCGAGTTCGCGAACAGGAAGGGCTACAAGCTCGTCGAGACGTTCAAAGACGACATGACGGGAAAGCTGTTCGACCGCCCCGGCATGAAGGCGATGCTTGCTTTCATTCGAAAGAACCGCGCCAAACGCCCCGTCGCGATAGTCTATGATATATCGCGGCTGGCCAGGAAGGTTGAGGTACATATCCAGCTTCGCAACACCATCGCCATGGCAGGCGGCGTTCTGGAATCTCCTTCCATAGAATTCGGCACCGACCCGGACTCCGTTCTGGTCGAATTGTTGCTTGCGGCGGTTGCGCAGCATGGCTCGGAGAAGAACGGCCAGCAGGTGAAAGACCGCATGCGCGCCCGTATGCTGAACGGTTACTTCGTCTTCCACGCTCCGCAGGGTTTTAAATACAAGGCGGTTTCCGGGCGGGGCAAGATGCTGGTGCGGGACGAGCCCGTCGCGTCGATTATTCAGGACGCTCTGGAGAAATTCTCGCTCGGGGAACTCGACACACAGAGCGACGTCGTTCGCTATCTGGAAGCGCAGCCGCTGTACCCCAAACAGAAAGGCGGGCGGGTGCATCGCAGCCGCGTCGCCCTCCTCCTCACACAACCTGTCTATGGCGGCTATATCGAAGCGCCCAGCGACTGGGACGTGTCGCTCCGTCCCGGCCAGCATGAAGGCCTTGTAAGCTGGGCCACGTTCAAGCGCATTCAGGACAGGCTCAACGGCGTCGGCCATGTGACATCGCGCAAGAACGTAAACGCCGATTTCCCGCTCCGTTCGCATGTACTGTGCGACGATTGCTCCGCACCTCTCACCGCTTGCTGGTCGAAGAGCCGCAACGGTGCCCATCATCCCTACTATCTCTGCCAGTCGCGCGATTGCGTCTCGCGCGGAAAGTCTATCCGGCGTGACAAGCTCGAAGGAGAGTTCATCGACATCCTCAAGAGCGCGCAGCCGACCGAGAAGCTGTTCCGTCTGGCGGTCGGGATGTTCGAGAAGCTGTGGAACCGGAAGGCCGAACGCGCAGCGGCGGAAGAAAGCGCGATGTCTTCGGAGTTGGCGAAGATCGAGAAGCAGATCGACACGCTGCTAACGCGCATCGTCGATGCGAGTGTGCCGAGCGTGATCGGGGCCTATGAGGAGCGCGTTCGCAAGCTTGAGGAAAGTAAGTTCCTGGTCCTCGAACGGATGGCGTCCGGGGCGTCTCCGGCGACCAGCTTCCGCGACACACTTCGAACCGCTTTGGCCTTCCTCGCAAGTCCTTGGAAACTTTGGGAATCAGGTTCCTTAGAGGTGCGTAGGATCGTGATTAGGCTGATGTTTTCTGAGCGTCTGCGATATTCGCGGACCGAAGGATATCGAACCGCTAATTTATCCCTGCCCTTCAATCTCTTGGGCGGTGTTTCTGGCGCGAAAAGCGCGCTGGTGGGCCCGGTAGGACTCGAACCTACAACCAGACCGTTATGAGCGGTCGGCTCTAACCATTGAGCTACAGGCCCCTGCAGCGAAGCAGGGCTGCGGGTTACCACGACCTGCACGCGCCTTAAAGCTGCCGTTCAGCTTGGCTTTGTCAGAACATGCAACCTCCGCTCGTCGCCCGGCGTTCGGAGACCTCAATCCCGCCGGTAAGGCGGGGGCTACTGGAGATTTCGATGAAGACCTTCGTCCGCGCCGGCGCCCTGGCCCTGATGCTCGCCGCCGCCGCCGCGCCCGCCGCCTTCGCTCAAACCGCTCGAACCACGGCAGACTCGATGTTCCAGACCACCACGCTGAACCTCTCGGCCTATGGCGAGACCCGCGTCGCGCCGGACAAGGCGACGATCAACCTGGGCGTGGTCACCGAGGCTCCGACCGCCGCCGCCGCCCTCGCCGCCAACAGCGAGCAGATGACCACGGTCATCGCCGCCCTGCGCAAGGCCGGCATCCCCGACAAGGACATCCAGACCTCGGGCCTGAACCTCAACGCCCAGTACGACTACGTGCAGAACGAGCCGCCGAAGCTGCGCGGCTACCAGGCCTCCAACCAGGTCACGATCACGGTCAACGACCTGGCCAGGCTGGGCGTGGCCGTCGACGCCACGGTCAAGGCCGGGGTCAACCAGGTCAACGGCATCTCGTTCGGCCTGAAGGATCCGACCGCCGCCGAGAACGCCGCCCGCCAGGACGCGGTCAAGGCGCTGGCCGCCAAGGCCGACCTCTACGCCCGGGCCACCGGCCACCGGGTCAGCCGGCTGGTGAACCTCAGCGAAGGCGGCAGCTACGTGCCCTCGCCCCCGCCCGCGCCGATGATGGCCTATGCGCGCATGGAGAAGGATTCGGGCGGCGCGCCGATCTCGGCCGGCGAACTGAACGTCCGCGTCGACATCACCGGCCTCTACGAACTGTCGCGCTAAGCCGCGGGGCCCTCCCCTCCGGGGGAGGGCTGCTTCGGGCCGAGGCCGGCCCTGGCGAAGGCCGACGCCAGCTTGTCGGCGACGACGATGCCGGGCGGAGCTTCGCTGGCTTCCATCACCGCCGCAAAGGTCATGCGCTCACGGCCCTCGATCGGGCCGCTCGCCCAGGCCACGATCCGGGTGCCGTCGGCATTGCTCCGGCAACTGGCGGTCCTGCGCTCGCCGGCGGCCTTCTTCAGCAACTGGTCCAGGCTCTGCACGCCCGGCCCCTCGCAGGTCGGCAGGGTGCGCCCGCAGACGACGTGCGTGCCGTACTGGTAGACGACCTTGCCCTGGTCGGCGATCAGCACGCAGGTGCCCGGATCGCCGATGGCGTCGGACACGGCCTGATCCAGGACGGCCTTCCTGACCCCTTCAGGGGCGCCGGGCGCGCAGGCGCCCAGGGCCGCTGCGGAAAGCACTGCGGCGGAAAGGCCGAGCGCAGCCAGGCGGCGCATCAGGCGGCCTGCTTGATCTCGTTGCCGTCGTCCAGCAGCACGACGCTGGGGGAATAGTTGCGGGCCTCTTCGGCCGGCAGCATGCCGTAGGTGACCACGATCACCTTGTCGCCCTTCTGGACCAGGCGCGCGGCCGCGCCGTTGACGCCGATCACCTTGGATCCGCGCGGAGCCTCGATGGCGTAGGTGGTGAACCGCGCGCCGGTGGTGATGTTCAGAACGTCCACCTGCTCGTGGGGAAGGATGCCCGAGGCGTCCAGCAGATCGCGGTCGATCGCGATGGAGCCTTCATACTCAAGATCGGCCTGAGTCACCGTCGCGCGGTGGAGCTTGGCCTTCATCAGGGTCACCAGCATAGGCGGTCCTTCTAAGTGCGGCGCACAAACCCTCGAAAACGAAGGGCCGCCGGATATAGCGTCGAATGCCCCTGACCACAATTGCGGCGGCGCAGCAAGGTTGACCTAACGGCAATATGTCGCGGGCGAACGGCGGTCTTCGGACATCCATATCATCTGGAATTTCCGACAGTTACGCCCGAAGATTTGCGCTTGTCCTCAAGGCCCGCGATGGGTGACAAACGCGTGAGCGGACGGGGCGTCAGCCACCTGGCCCATGAAGCCCGCGATGTCGTCCAGCACGCTCGCCCGGTCGCGGAACGGGCGCGACATGGCGGCCATGATCTCGTTGTGCCCGACGCCCGGATAGCTGCGGGTCTCCACCTGGCCGCCCGCGGCCCGCAGGGCGCGGCCCAGGGAGTCGGTTTCGGCGGGATCGACGACGGTGTCGGCGTCGCCGGTGACCAGCAGCATCGGCGGGGCGTCGGCCCGCGCCAGCCGCACCGGCTGGGTCTGGCCCAGATCACCGCCCCCGAACACCTCGGCCATGTGTCCCTTCAGGGGCGTGAAGTCGTAGGGGCCGGCGATGCCGACGATTCCGGCGATCCGCGCCGGATCGACGCCGGCCTCTTTCAAGTAGCTCGGCTCCAGGCCCAGCATCACGGCGTTGTAGGCCCCGGCCGAATGGCCCAGCAGCACGATGCGCGAGGGATCGCCGCCATAGGCCCCGGCATGGTCGACGGCCCAGCGCACGGCCTGGGCGCTGTCGTGTAGGAACGCCGGGAAGCGCACCTGCGGATAGAGCCGGTAGTCCGGCAGCACGACCACGAAGCCGCGGGCCGCCAGGGCCTGGGCGACCCATCCGTAGTCCCACTTGCGCCCGCGCTCCCAGCCGCCGCCATAGAGGAACACCGCCACCGGCCGCGCGGCGCTGATCTGGCGGGGCGCATAGACATCGAGGCTCTGGCGACCCAGCGGGCCGTAGGCCTGGTCCCTCGCCGTCAGGATCGCCGGGTCGCGCGGCGTGAAGGTGGCGAACACCCCCAGCGGCGTGCAGGCGGCGCAAGCCGCCGCCGCCAGGGCCACGAGGCCCAGGCGGATCGATCCGAAAGCGCGGCGGGCGTTGCGGGACATGCCTACCGGCTAGGGCCTTTTCTCGACCGCCGCAACCAAGGCTTGGGCGGCGCGCTTTGTGGAGGACGCAAGGAGCAGCCCCATGTCCCCTCCCGCCCATTCCGGTGAAACCATCACCATCTTCAAGGTCGAGCCCCGCGATCCGAGCGGGCTGGTCGTGATGTCGCCCTCCCAGGCCCCGGACGGCCGCCTCGCCGACCGCCATTCGGCCTATCACGAGAATCTCTCCCCGCCCCTGACCTGGACCGAGGTGGAAGGCGCGGAAAGCTACGCCCTGATCGTCGAGGATCCGGACGCGCCGATGGAGAAGCCCTTCATCCACTGGATGATCTGGAACATCCCGGCCGAGGCCGGCGGCCTGCCCGAGGCCGTACCCCAGGCCCAGTACATCGACCCGCCGCATCCGATCATCCAGGGGCGCAACGACGCCGGCGACTATGGCTGGTTCGGGCCGCGCCCCCCGGCCGGCCACGGCATCCACCGCTACTATTTCCAGGTCTTCGCCCTGGACCGGCAGATCGAGGTCGGCCCCGACACCCCGCTGGCCGAACTGCTCAACATCCTGAAGGGCCACACCGTCGCCCAAGGGGAGATGATGGCGACCTACGAGGCGCCGCGTCACCAATAGTTCGAACGAAAAGTACGCTTGACGCGCTCCACGTCAGCCGGGGCATAGCTAGGGAAACGCCTGGGCGGGTGCCCCCGGCGAAATCATCTGGCGAGGCGACATGGACGGCGATCTGGCTCTGGGCGGCTTTTCTTCCGATGGTCTGGCGGCGATCCCCCCGGCCTTGCAGCCGGTGATCGACGCGGGCGACCTCTCCGGCTTCGTGACGCTGCTGTGGCGCAAGGGCGAGGTCGCCCAGGTCAATACGCTGGGCTACCGCGACGTGGCGGGCCAGGCGCCGATGACCCGCGACACCCTGTTCCGCATCGCCTCCATGACCAAGCCGATCACCTCGATCGCGGCCCTGATGCTGGTGGAGGAAGGCAAGCTCCGCCTGGACGACCCGATCACGGCGTGGATGCCGGAATTCAAGGACATGCAGGTCCTGAAGTCGGCGACCGGCCCGGTCGACGACACCGTCCCGGCCGCGCGCGAGATCACGGTCGACGACCTGATGACCCACCGCTCGGGCCTGGCCTACGCCTTCACCTCGATGGGGCCGATCGCCCAGGCGCACGAAGACGCCCTGGGCTCCCCGCTCGGCGGCCACCTTGCGCCCGATGAATGGCTGAAGGCCCTGGGCCAGTTGCCGCTGTCCTACCAGCCGGGCGAGCGCTTCCACTACAGCCACGCCACCGACGTGCTCGGATTCCTGGTCGGCCGGGTCTCGGGAATGGGCTATCGCGAGTTCATCATGGAGCGGATCCTGAAGCCGCTCGGCATGAACGACACCGACTTCTGGTGCCCGCCGGAAAAGCGCGAGCGCATGGCCAAGCTCTACCGGATCAATCCCAAGACCGACGCCATGGAGGACATCTCCTTCCCGCACCTGCCCGGCCCGCCCGCGTTCTGCGGCGGCGGCGGCGGGCTGATCTCGACCGCCGACGACTATCTGCGCTTCGCCCGCATGATGCTGGCCGGCGGCGAACTGGACGGCGTGCGCTATGTGAAGCGCGAGACGCTGGAGCTGATGCGCGAGAACCGCCTGACGCCCGAGCAGCGCCAGGTCCCGTTCATGGGCATCCCGTTCTGGCTGGGCCAGGGCTTCGGCCTCGGGGTCTCGGTCATCACCGACCCGGAGAAGCAGGCCTGGATGGGCGCCGGCTCGGAGGGCGCGTTCGGCTGGCCGGGCGCCTTCGGGACCTGGTGGCAGGCCGACCCGGTCGAAGACATGGTGATGATCTACCTGATCCAGAACTCGATCCCGCTGGAGCCGGAGGCCGCCGCACAACTGGCCACCGGCCAGCGCATGGGCGGCCGCGCCGCCCTGCCGGCGTTCCAGAAGCTGACCTATGCGGCCCTGGGCCGGCCGCTCTAGTAGGTGTTGCGGCCGGTGACGCACATCGGCCGCCCCTCGTACAGGTCGCCGATCAGGCTGCCGTCCTGGGCGGCGGCCTTGCGCGCCTTCTCGTAGGCGAGGTTCTCGACCGGCGGCTTCACGCCGTCCGGGCAGATCGGCGCGTCGACCTGCGTGCCGGTCCGGCAGGTGCAGAAGTCCTCGCGCTTGTCGAGGCGGCTGGCCGGGACCTTGCAGGACACCGGCAGCGTCTGGCCGCCGACGTCCAGGCAGATGATCGTCTGGGTCGGCGGGTTCTGCGACAGCGGCGCCTGGGCCAACGCCGCGCCGGCGGAGCCGACGAGCGTCGCGGCGGCGATCAAGGCGATGCGGATCATCAGGCAATCCTCCAATACGACTTGCCCACGACGCGCTTCGAACGTTCGGGCGCGCCATGGTTGGCGGAGCGTTCATCACGCTCCTGCGCGAAAGCTTAACTGCGGGCGGCGAGGATGGTTGCGGGGAGGCCCGTCATGGATCCGATCGCCACCGCTCAGTACGGCATGCTCGCGGCCAGCCGCCGCTTCGACGCTTCGGCCGGCCGCGTCGCCCGCATGGGCGTCGAAGGCGAGGCCGTCGACCTGCCGGCCGAAATCGTCGAGCAGATCACCGCCGAGACGGCGTTCGCCGCCAACGCCGCGGTGATCCGCAGCGCCCAGGACATGGCCGGCAAACTCCTCGACGTTCTCGCCTAGCTTTGACATCCGGCCTGCGGACCGTTAGCGCCGGGCCATGAGCCTGCGCCCCCTCTTCGTCACCCAGGTCTATGAAGCCAGCCTCGCCGGCGAGCGCGGCTTCGCCGACTTCAACGCCGAGCTCGAGGACGCCTGCCGCATGCTGGCGGACGAGGACATGGCCGGCCAGGCCTGGTGCCGCGAGCACGGCTATGGCGGCTACACCTCCTACGCCTCGCTGGACGACCTGCCGATGCGCGCCAGCATCTTCGAGGACCTCAAGCGCAAGCTCGACAGGCACGCCGCGGCCTACGCCAAGGCCCTGCACCTGGATCTCGGCCGCCGGAAGCTGAAGCTGGACAGCCTGTGGGTGAACATCCTGCAGCCCGGCGCGGCGCACTCGGGCCACATCCATCCGCACAGCGTCCTCTCGGGCACGGTCTATGTCGCCATCCCCAAGGGGGCCAGCGCGCTGAAGCTCGAGGACCCGCGCCTGCCGCTGATGATGGCCGCCCCGCCCCGCGCCGCCGACGCGCCGGAGGAGGCCCGCAGCTTCGTCTACCTGCAGCCCGAGCCCGGCACGGTGCTGATGTGGGAAAGCTGGCTGCGCCACGAGGTCCCGGCCAATGCCGCGCGCAAGGCGCGGATCTCGGTCAGCTTCAACTACGCCTGGCGCTAGCGCCGGGCGCAGGCGCCGGGCTCCTCTTCCTTCTGGCGGTGTGGGGCGTAGGTCTTGCCGTTGTAGCGCACCACCGGGAAGCAGAAGCCCGGGCCGCCCAGCACGATGTCGGGCCAGCCGCCAGCGCCCTTGGTCGGCAGGAATTCGGGGATGCCGGCCGACTGGAACAGGGTGCGCCAGGCGCCCGCGGCGTTGCGCTCCATGATGTAGAAGCCCTGGCCGGTATTGCCGTAGCAGAAGCCGCCGCTTTCGGTGACGATGATCTCCTGACGCCCGTCGCCGTTGAGGTCGCGGATGTCCTGGGGCTCAATGGCAGCTTCACATTCGCCGTGGCTGTTCAGCCATCGGCCGCCCCTGGAAACGAAACCTGCCGCGCGCAGGGCCGCGGTGCGGTCGGCCGCGGTCACGCCGCTCGAAGCTTCGACCTTGGCGAACGAGGCCTCGGCGCACGCGGCCGGGCGCTGGTAGCCGTCGCCGGCATACTTCCAGATACGCACGCAATCGGCCGTGACCTTGATGTCCAGCCAGCCGTTCGATCGTGAGGTTTCGAAGCCCAGGGCTCCACTATCCCTCGCAATGGCGCGCCAGCGGCCGTCGCGCCCCTTGGCGAGGATCGTGAACCAGAAACCCGGCTCGCCGTAGCAGGCGGGGTTCTTGTCGACGGCCGCCGCCTCCAGCGCGCCGTCGCCGTTCAGGTCCATGAAGGCGAACTTCGGCTGCGAAACCCCGCCGCAGACATTGATCGCCTGGCCGCCGGCGACCGTGAAGCCGCCGGCCTCGAAGAGCTGGGCGCCCTCGGCCTGGGACATCTTGGGCGGCGCGACGACCTGCTGGGCGAGCGCCGAGGGTCCGAACGCCAGTACGGCGAACGCCGATGCAAGGATCTTCAAACGCATGCTGGCCGCCTCCAAGGGGAGACGGCCAGCCTGACGCGATAACGACGTTATGTCACGCGCGATGCGGTTTAGCTGTCGAGGAAGCTCCGCAGCTTGCGCGAGCGCGAGGGGTGCTTGAGCTTGCGCAGCGCCTTGGCCTCGATCTGGCGGATCCGTTCGCGGGTGACGCTGAACTGCTGACCGACCTCTTCGAGGGTGTGGTCGGTGTTCATGCCGATCCCGAAGCGCATGCGCAGGACGCGTTCCTCGCGCGGCGTCAGCGACGCCAGCACGCGGGTGGTGGTCTCGCGCAGGTTCGACTGGATCGCCGCGTCGATCGGGAGGATCGCGTTCTTGTCCTCGATGAAGTCGCCCAGGTGGCTGTCCTCCTCGTCCCCGATCGGGGTTTCGAGCGAGATCGGCTCCTTGGCGATCTTCAGGACCTTGCGGACCTTTTCCAGCGGCATGGCCAGCTTCTCGGCCAGTTCCTCCGGGGTCGGCTCGCGGCCGATCTCGTGCAGCATCTGGCGGCTGGTGCGGACGATCTTGTTGATCGTCTCGATCATGTGCACCGGGATGCGGATGGTCCGGGCCTGGTCGGCGATCGAGCGGGTGATCGCCTGGCGGATCCACCAGGTCGCATAGGTCGAGAACTTGTAGCCGCGGCGGTATTCGAACTTATCGACCGCCTTCATCAGGCCGATGTTGCCCTCCTGGATCAGGTCCAGGAACTGCAGGCCGCGGTTGGTGTACTTCTTGGCGATCGAGATCACGAGGCGCAGGTTGGCCTCGACCATCTCCTTCTTGGCCTGACGCGCTTCGCGTTCGCCCTTCTGGACGGTCTGGACGATGCGACGATAGTCGTCGATCGGCACGCCGGTCTCGGTGGCGAGCGCCGCCACTTCCGAACGGATGTCGCCGATCTGGCCGGCGTCGTTCTCGACGAACTTGGTCCAGCGAACGCCCAGCGGCTTCACCTGTTCGGTCCAGTTCGGCGACAGCTCCTGGCCGAAATAGGCCTTGAGGAACTCGGTCCGCGAGATGCCGTAGCTGTCGGCCAGGCGCAGCAGGCGGCCTTCCAGGCCCATCAGGCGCTTGTTGATCGCATAGAGCTGCTCGACCAGCGCCTCGATGCGGTTGTTGTTCAGCTTCAGGGTCTTCAGGTGCTGGACGATGGCCAGCGAGGCGCTGGTATAGGCCTTGCGGTCGGCGTCGGAGAGGTCTTCGCCCTTCAGGCGCTTGCCGACCAGCTTCTCCTGCAGGGCGCGGAACGAGTCGAACTCCGAGGCGATGGCGTCCAGGGTCGCCATGACCCCTTCGCGCAGTTCGCCTTCCATCGCGCTGATGGTCGGACCGGCGCCGTCGTCGAAGTCGTCGTCATCGTCGGCGCCTTCGGCCTTGGCCACGGCCTCGCCGTCCTCGGAGGTCTCTTCTTCTTCGCTCTCGGCTTCCGCGCCGCCGGCCAGTTCGGCCGCCGCGGCGTTGGCGCCGCCATAGGTCTGTTCGAGGTCGATGACCTCGCGCAGCAGGATGCGGCCCGAGCCCAGTTCCTCGCGCCACACCATGATGGCCTCGAAGGTCAGGGCGCTTTCGCACAGCCCGCGGATCATGGTGTCGCGGCCGGCCTCGATACGCTTGGCGATGGCGATTTCGCCTTCGCGCGAGAGCAGCTCCACCGAACCCATTTCGCGCAGGTACATGCGCACCGGGTCGTCGGTCCGGTCGTAGGCCGGCTCCTTGGTCGTCTCGACGACGGCCGTCTCCTCGCGAACGGCGACTTCGCCGCCCTCGGCGTCCTCTTCGGCCTCGACGACGTTGACGCCCATCTCCGAGAGCATGGCCAGCGTGTCTTCAATGGCCTCGGAGGTGACTTCCTCAGAGGGCAAGACCTTGTTCAGCTCGTCCATGGTGACGTAGCCGCGGGCCTTGGCCTGCTTGATGAACTTCTTTACGCCGGCGTCGGTAAGGTCGAGCAGCGGGCCGTCGCCGCCAGTCGATTCAGTGGTTTCCGCTTCAGCCGTGTTGGTGCTCATCTAGGTCTCCGGATTTCGGCGCCGCCCCGTGCAGGGGCTGGGCCGAAGATGCTCCAATAGCGAACAGACGAGTCGTACTCCCTTACGACCCTTCTCCCGCCCAAATCGTTCCCGTTCTGATCGCGCGTTTCAGCGTGTCGCGTTCGCCTTTCAGACGCTCGAGAGCTTCCATATCGGAACGACCGCTAAGGTTTCCCTTCGCGGACGCAATAGCCTCGTCGAGCGCCACGAGCCGTGAGAGGCCCGCGAAAGCTTGCGACCACTGGGATCTAGCGACGTCGAGGGAGACATCCGGTTTCATGATGGGCGCGCCCGATTTCGCGGCGGCCCGGTCGATGTCTGTCAGCAGCGCAGTAAACCCGCAAGACGCCAGATGGCGTGCGAGAGTCGCGGTGTCAAGATGATCAGTGTCCAATCTGAAACTGATGATCTCGGTCATAAGCTTCGCCAGAGCTTGAACACCGAAGCCTTTGGCCAGGAACGAGTTCTCCAGATGTTCGTCCAATACGCTGGGATCACCGACCGCATACTTGGCGAGCGTCGCGGCCGCCGGGTCGATGGAATGGGCCAGCCGCTGGGCCGCCGCGCGCCCGGCCGCGGTGGGCGCGGGGTCGATCCATTCGCGCGCGCCACCGCGCCAACCCCTTGATCCGCCTGCGCTTCCGCGTTGCGGACGCCCGCCTTGCTCGGGTTGCGAGCGCGCCTTGGGGCCTGTTGCGTCGAAGCGCTCCATCAGCGCTTCGCGATAGGCGTGCTGCAGGTCCTTGTCGGCGATCAGCGCAGCGGCGTTGCGCAGCCGGTTCTTGAAACCGGCCCGCCGCTCGGGGGTGTCGAGCGGCTCCAGGTCATGTTCGCGCGTGAACAGCGCGTCGACGAAAGGCGTGGTCTGCGACAACTGGGCGCGGAGGGCCGCCGCCCCCAGCTCGCGCAGCACCTCGTCGGGGTCCTTGCCACCCTCGACGATGGCGAACTTGAAGCTCTTTCCGGGCTTGAGCAGCGGCAGGGCGCGGTCGATGGAGCGCGAGGCGGCCTGGCGCCCGGCCCGGTCGCCGTCGAACGCCAGGGTCGGTTCGCCGTGGAGACGCCAGAGCATCTCCATCTGTTCCTCGGTCAGGGCGGTGCCCAGCGGGGCGACGGCGGCGATCCCGGCCCGCTGGCAGGCGATCGCGTCCATATAGCCTTCGACCACCACCAGCGGCGGGGTCTCATTGCCGGGCGCCGCGCCCAGGATCTTGCGCGCCTCGCCGACGCCGTAGAGCGTTCGTCCCTTGTGGAAGAGCGGGCTTTCCGGGCCGTTCAGGTACTTGGCGCGGGCTTGCGGGTCCATCGCCCGGCCGCCGAACGAGAGGATGCGGCCGCGGTGGTCGGCGATCGGGAAGATGATCCGGTCGCGGAACCGGTCATAGGGCGCGCCGCCCTCCTCCGGCGCGATCAGCAGCCCGGCCTCGACCAGTTCGCCCGGCCTGGCGCCCTTGGTGATCAGATAGTCCTTCAGCGCCGTGCGGCCGGGCGGCGAGAAGCCCAGGCGGAACCGCGCCCACTCCGATTCCGGCAGGCCGCGGCGCTCCAGATAGGCGCGCGCCTCCTTGCCCTCGGGCCGGCGCAGGGCGCCTTCGAACCATTGGGCGGCGGCGTCCATCCACTCCGACAGGCCCTGGCGCTGGCGTTCCTGCTCGGCCGAGCGGGGGTCGGCCTCGGGCATGGTCAGGCCCGCCTCGGCGGCCAGCCGCTCGACCGCCTCCATGAAGGACAGCCGCTCGGTCTCCTGCAGGAAGGTGATCAGGTCGCCGTTCTTGCCCGACGAGAAGTCGAAGAACTGGCCCTTCTCGTCGTTCACGTAGAACGACGGGGTCTTCTCCTTGTTGAACGGCGACAGGCCGACATACTCCCGCCCCTGCTTGCGCAGCTTCACCGTCCGCCCGATCACGTCGGAGGGGCGGAGGCGGGATTTGATCTCGTCCAGAAAGTGTTCGTCGACGCGCACCGCGCGGATGATACAGCGTCCGGGGCCGCGGCGTAGCCCCCTCAGCGATCCAGCAGGCCCGACACCGGCGCCTCCAGGTCGACCTCGACGCCTACGGGCCGGTAGCGCCGCGTCACCGCGCCGCCGGGGCCGAGCCCCAGGTCGATCAGGCGGCTGCCGAACCCGCTGTGCGCCGGCGGCTGGACCAGAGGGCCGCCCGTCTCCCGCCAGTGCAGCTTCAGCATGCCGCCGGCCACCTCCCAGCCCAGGTCGACACGCCCCTCCGGGGCCGACAGCGCGCCGTACTTGGCCGCATTGGTGGCCAGTTCGTGCAACACCAGCGACAGCGCCATGGTCATGCGCGCGCCGATGCGGATGTGCGGGCCGCTCAGCCGTATCTGGTCCAAGCCGTTCAGGGGCGACAGCGTCGCCTCGACCACATGGCGCAGGGCCACCACCGACCAGTTCTCGCGGAACAGCACGTCATGGGCGTGGCCCAGCGTCACGACCCGATCGAGGAAGGCCTCCACCGCGCCGCGTTCGGCGACGCCCTTCAGCGACTGGGAGGCCAGCGCCTGGACCGTGGCCATGGTGTTCTTCAGGCGATGGCCCATCTCCTGGGCCACGGTGTCCAGATCGGACTGCGCGCGGACGGTGGCCGTGGTCTCGACGACGGTGTCCATCATCCCGCAGACGGTCCCGTCCGCCAGCCGCAGCGGGCTGTAGCAGAAGGTGAACCAGACCTGCTCCGGCTGGCCCGAGCGATCGATGACCAGGGGGAAGTCCTCGATGAAGGTCGACTCTCCGGCCAGGGCGCGGCTCGCGATGGGCTCTATCGTGTCCCAGACCTCGGCCCAGACCTCGGAGAACGGGCGGCCCAGGGCCTCGGGCTTGTCGCCGAGGATGGGCAGGAACGCATCGTTGTAGATGGTGGTGAGCGACTTGCCCCAGGCGATCGCGGAAGGGAAACGGGACCCCAGGATGAACCCGACCATCGTCTTCAGTTCCGGCGGCCATGCGGCCACCGGCCCCAGCGGCGTCTTCTCCCAATCGAACTCCCGGACCAACTGCGCCATGCGTCCTTCGCCGACCACGAAGGGGGTTACGTCAAGCGCCTGGGCTATATCGACCGTTTCCATCCACCCGCACCGCCGCCGCTCTCATCGGCGCACAACGACCTGACTGGGGCGCCCGCAAGACGCGGCTTTACGGCTGCGCCCTTCCCCCCTACCGACCTGAGGCATAGGCTCAAGTCTTTCAATCAACAGAGGTTCCCGATGGCTTCCGGTCTTGTGGCGCTGCTGGACGATGTCGCAGGCATCGCCAAGATGGCGGCGGCCTCGCTGGACGACGTGGCCGGGGCCGCCGGCAAGGCGGGGACCAAGGCCGCGGGGGTGGTCGTCGACGACACCGCCGTCACCCCCGGCTATGCGATGGGCTTCACGCCCGAGCGCGAACTGCCGATCGTCCTGCGCATCGCCATCGGCTCACTGCGCAACAAGCTGGTGTTCCTGCTGCCCGGCGCCCTGGTGCTCAGCGCCTTCGCGTCCTGGGCGGTGACGCCGCTGCTGATGGCCGGCGGCGCCTATCTCTGCTTCGAGGCCACCGAGAAGATCATCGAGGCGCTGCGCGGCGAGGACGCGGCCGACGAGCCGCAGGAACTGGCCCTCAGCGCCAAGGAACTGGAGGACCAGAAGGTCAGCGGCGCGATCCGCACCGACTTCATCCTCTCGGCCGAGATCATGGCCATCGCCCTGGCCGACGTGGCCGACCAGCCCATCGCGATCCAGGCCGGCGCCCTGCTGCTGGTCGGCGTCCTGATCACCGCGGCGGTCTATGGCGTGGTCGGGCTGATCGTGAAGATGGACGACATCGGCCTGCACATGGCCAGGCGCCGTGCCCGCGCCGCCCAGGCCGTCGGCCGCCTGCTGGTCAAGGGCATGCCGGTGGTGATGAGCTGGCTGACCGTGGTCGGCACCGCCGCCATGCTGTGGGTCGGCGGCGGCATCATCGTCCATGGGCTGGAGCGCTTCCACCTGACGCCGATCCCGGTGTGGGTGGAGGGGGTTTCGCACTGGGCCGGCGCCGCGCCGGCGATCGGGCCGGTCACCGGCTGGCTGGCCTTCGCGGTCGGCTCGGCGCTGGTGGGCCTGGCCATCGGCGGGACCATCGCCGGCGCGCTGCACCTGCTGCCGCATCGCAAGGCTCACTGATCGATCGGCAGGCGCCCAAGCTTGTCGGGATTGCGGACCAGGTAGATGGCGGCGAGCTTGCCGTCCTCGCCCGGCTGGAAGGCCACGGTCATGGGGCCGTCCTCGTGCTCCATGATCACGCCGGGATAGCCGTTGATCCGCACCGCGCGGAAGCTGAGCGGCCACACCGACACGCCCCCGGCGCGCCAGGCGAGGCCCTCCAGCAGGCGGATGATGTCCTCGCGGCCGGTCATCGGGCGCAGCGCCGCCGCGCGCTTGCCGCCGCCGTCTGAGATCAGCACCGCGTCCTCGGCCAGGACCGCCGACAGGGCCTTCATGTCGCCCTGGACCGCGGCGGCCATGAAGGCGGCGGCCAGCTTGGCGGCGTCCTCCTGGCTGACGGTGAAGCGCGGGCGGTTGTCCTTCACGTGGGCGCGGGCCCGGGCGGCGAGCTGGCGCACGGCCGCCTCGTTGCGGCCCAGGGTCTCGGCGACCGAGGCGTAGTCCTCGTCGAAGACGTCGTGCAGCAGGAAGACGGCCCGCTCCAGCGGCGAGAGCCGCTCCAGCGCCAGCAGGAAGGCGACCGAGACGTCCTCGGCCCGCTCGACCGGGTCGACGGCGAGTTCCTCGATCAGGGGCTCGGGCAGCCAGGGCCCGCGATAGGCCTCGCGCTGGGCCTTGGCCGAGCGCAGGCGGTCGATGCAGAGGCGGCTGGTCACGCGCACCAGCCAGCCGACGGGGTCGCGCACCGCCTCCTCGCTCCGCGTCCAGCGCAGCCAGGCGTCCTGGACCACGTCCTCGGCCTCGGCGACCGAGCCGAGCATCCGGTAGGCCAGCCGGATCAGCCGCGGGCGCTGGGCTTCGAAGATCTCGATGTCTGCGGCCATGACGGGAACCCTACGCCGCCAGCGGGGCGTGGACCACGGGGGTGGCGATCCCCGCCACGGTGACCTTGGAACAGGCCCTGCCGTAACCGAGGGCGTATTTCAGCGTCGGGTACATGCGCCCGGTGGTCAGGGCCAGGCCAAGGGCGACCAGGCCCCTGTCGCCCCAGCGCCGGACGACCTCGTCGCGCAAGGGATCGGCGGCCTCCAGGTCGCGGGCCAGGCTGGCGCGGGCGAAGCGCCAGGCCAGGGCGGCGTCCTGGCCCATGGCGTCTGCGTCCCCGGCCAGGATGGCCCGCAGGACCTCGGGGGCGACGCCCTCGGCGCCGGCCATGTCGACGACGATCTGGGTGCAGGGGCCGCAGTCCTCGGCCAGGGTCCCGACCAGCTTGGCGGCGGCGATGGCCGCGGCGGGCGCGGCCTTGGCGTCGACCATGCCGCTGACCATCCCGAAGCGCAGCAGGCTGGCCGGGCTGGCGGCCAGGACATGGCGCATATAGCCGGCGTCATAGCCCCAGCGGCGTTCCAGCTTGTCGATCTGGCGGGCGAGCAGGGTTCTCAACATCGGGCGTTCCTTCAGGCGGGGCGGCGGAGAATGGCGATCGCCGCGGCGATCAGGGCCGGGGCGTAGACGCCCGGCAGGTCCCGGATCAGGTTGGCGAGCGGATCGGCCGAGCAACTGGCGTCGAAGACGTGGATGGCGGCGTGCAGCAGCAGGAACCCGGCCCCGGCGACCAGGGCCGGCCAGCCCTGGACCGGACGCCAGGCGAACCAGGCCAGGCCGCCTGCCGCGACCAGGTAGGCCGCGCCGATGTCGCGCACGAAATGGGGATTGTAGGGGCCGGTGGCGATGACGCCGGGCACGGCGTTGTACCACCAGAACGACGCCAACAGCATGGCCAGGGCGTTGAGCCCCAGCAGCAGGGCCAGGGCTGCGGCGAGAATGCGCGGCATGTGATTTCTCCGAACCATCGCAGGCAGGACGGTTCGGCGGCGGCGGCTGTGACACGGCCCCCGGAAAAAAGTCAGCCGAGGGTGGCGATCCAGGCCGGCAGGTCGCGGATGCTGGCCAGCTCGGCGAAGCGCGGATGGCCGTTGGGCGCGTCGGCCATCTCGTGCGCCCAGATCAGCGGATAGGGCACGTGGGCGCCGTAGGCCCCCGCCTCGATGGCCGGCAGGATGTCCGAGCGCATGGAGTTGCCGCACATCACCGCCTCGCCCGCGCCGGTGCCGTGGCGAGCGAAGACGCGCGAATAGGTCGAGGCGTCCTTCTCGCTGACGATCTCGACCGCGGCGAACAAGTCGCCCAGGCCCGAGGCGGCCAGCTTCTGCTCCTGGTGCAGCAGATCGCCCTTGGTGATCAGCACCAGGCGGTAGCGCTCGGAGAGCTCGGCCAGGGCGTCGTCGACGCCGGGCAGCGGCTCGACCGGCTCGCTCAGCATCTCGCGGCCGACGGCGAGGATCTCGCGGATCACGTGGCCGGGCGGCTCGCCGCCGGTCATCTCCATGGCCGTCTCGATCATCGAGAGGGTGAAGCCCTTCACCCCGTAGCCGTAGAGCCGCAGGTTGCGCTTCTCGACCTCGGCCAGGCGCTTCTCGAGGGTTTCCTTGTCGGCGACGTCGGACAGCAGCTCGCTGAACCGGTCATGGGTCAGCCGGAAGATCGTCTCGTTGTGCCAAAGCGTGTCATCGGCGTCGAGGCCGACCGTCGTGATGCTCATGGCCGCTGAAATAGACGCTGGCGGGCGAAATGCGAACCCCGGCGCCCAAAGCTTGGGCTTATCGAAAAATTTGCACGCCGAACGGGCGCTGTAAGCATGGCTGCGACCTGGGCGGGCTCATCTGATCGCGGCCCTCGGGGGGCGATTCGTTGGGGATGGGGGAATGCCGAAGGTCGGGCTTCGGGAGCGTATCGCACGCCTGCTGGGCGGACGCGCCCTGGCCAGCGCCCAGGCGCGGGCCGACGTCGCGGGCCAGCGGCTGCGCGAGGCGCTGGACCTGCTGCCCGAGGGCATCGTCTTCCTCGACGCGGACGGCCGCTACATCCTCTGGAACAAGCGCTATGCGGAGATCTACCACCGCTCGGCGGACCTGTTCTCCTCGCAGGCGACCTTGGCCGACACCCTGCGCACGGGGGTGGCGCGCGGCGACTATCCCGACGCGATCGGGCGCGAGGAGGAATGGCTGGCGGCGCGGCTGGCCAAGCTGAAGAACCCCACCGGCGAGCGGCACGAGCAGCGGCTGTCCGACGGCCGCTGGCTGATGATCGAGGAGCGCCGCACCGCCGACGGCGGGGTGATCGGCCTGCGGGTCGACATCACCGAGATGAAGCGCCAGGCCGCGGCCCTGGAGGACGCCCTGCACCGGGCCGAGGTCGCCAGCCGCGCCAAGACCGAGTTCGTCGCCGACATGAGCCACGAGCTGCGCACGCCGCTGAACGGGGTGCTGGGCCTGATCGACGCCCTGGAGCGGACCGGCCTCACCGCCGAGCAGCACGGCCTGGTCGGCGACATCCAGGCCTCCGCGCGCCAGCTCGACCGGCTGGTCGGCGGGCTGCTGGACTATGGCGACGCGGCCCTCGAGGCCGACGCCGCGCATGAACCGATCCAGGACGGCGAGGCCCCGCCCCTGCGCATCCTGGCGGCCGACGACAACGCGACCAACCGCAAGGTGCTGGAGCTGATGCTGGGCGCGGCCGGCGCGGAGGTGACCAGCGTCGAGAACGGCGAGCAGGCGGTCGAGGCCTGGCGGCGGGGCAGCTTCGACCTGGTGCTGATGGACCTGCGCATGCCGGTGATGGACGGGCTGGCCGCCATCCGCGCGATCCGCAAGGCCGAGGCCCCGGGCCTGCCGCGCGCGCCGATCATCGTGATCAGCGCCAACACCTCGCCGGACGACCTGAAGTCCTCGACCGAGGCCGGCGCCGACCGCCACATCGGCAAGCCGGTGCGGGCCGACGCGCTGTTCGAGGCGATCTCGGGCGTATTGTCGGACTGATCGCCATCGGCGCTGCGACGCCGAATCCCGCCGCGCCGCATTGACCCGGCCTCTGCTAGTCATTAGGTAGCCGCCGTTTGCCGAACAAGCGGACGAGTCAAGGAACGGGCGGGGTTCACCCCGGCCCGCCTTTTTGCGAGCATGCACCCTCTAATGGAGACGCCGAGATGACTGTAGAACTTCTCCAAGGTGTCACGGGCGTTCTGGTCCTGGCCGACGGGACGGTCCTGCAAGGGATCGGAGTCGGCGCGACCGGCGATGCGGTCGGCGAGGTGTGCTTCAACACCGCCATGACCGGCTATCAGGAGATCCTGACCGACCCCTCCTACATGTCGCAGATCGTCGCCTTCACCTTCCCGCACATGGGCAATGTCGGGGTGAACCTCGAGGACGTCGAGCAGATGTCGGGCGCGGCCGAGACCTCGGCCCGCGGCGCGATCTTCCGCGACGTGCCGACCGCCCCGGCCAACTGGCGCGCCGACGGCGACCTGGACGGCTGGATGAAGCGCCGCGGCGTCATCGGCCTGGCCGGGGTCGACACCCGCGCCCTCACCCGCTCGATCCGCGAGAACGGCATGCCGCACGGCGTCATCGCCCACTCGCCGACCGGCGAATTCGACATCCCCGCCCTGGTGGAGAAGGCCAAGGCCTGGGCCGGCCTGGAGGGCCTGGACCTGGCCAAGGACGCCTCGTGCCTGCAGCCGTTCGTCTATGACGAGGGCCTGTGGACCTGGCCCGAAGGCTACGCCAAGGCCGGCGAGCCCAAGTACGAGGTCGTGGTCCTGGACTACGGCGTCAAGCGCAACATCCTGCGCGCCCTGACCTCGATCGGCGCCCGCGTCACCGTGGTCCCGGCCAAGACCACCGCCGAGGAGGTTCTGGCCCGCAAGCCCGACGGCGTGCTGCTGTCCAACGGTCCGGGCGACCCGGCCGCGACGGGCGAATACGCCGTGCCGGAGATCCGGAAGCTGGTCGACAGCGGCGTGCCGGTGTTCGGCATCTGCCTGGGCCACCAGATGATGGCCCGCGCCCTGGGCGCCAGCACCGTGAAGATGGACCAGGGCCACCACGGCGCGAACCATCCGGTGAAGGACATCACCACCGGCAAGGTCGAGATCGTCTCGATGAACCACGGCTTCACGGTCGACCGCGACAGCCTGCCCGAGCCGGTGGTCGAGACCCACGTCTCGCTGTTCGACGGCACCAACGCCGGCATCGCCCTGAAGGATCGGCCGGTGTTCAGCGTCCAGCACCACCCGGAAGCCTCGCCCGGCCCGACGGACTCGCTCTACCTGTTCGAGCGCTTCGCCGGCCACATGGACGACGCCAGGAAGTAGGCGGCCCGGGGCGGTCAGAGGCGCGAAAGCCTGCCGACCGCCGCCATCGGCCCCGACGGGACGTCCAGCCGCGAGCCGCCCCGCGGTTCGACCGACACCGCCAGCGAGGCGCCCTCGGTGGTCATGGCGGCCATCGGCTCGCTCATCGGCATGGCCTTGGAAGCGCCCGGATCGACCAGGCCCAGCGAGCGCGGCTTGCCGTCCGCCGGGATCAGCCAGAGCTCGTGGCTGCGGCCCGGATCGGCCCCGGGCGGAACCAGCGAGGCCACCAGGATCGTCCTCCGCTCCGGATCATAGGCCGCCAGGAACAGCGGCCGGTCGCCGTCGCCCATCAGGCGGGCGTTCATCATCGGCCCCATCGGCGGCCGCGGCTGGGTGATCACCTGCGGCGGGCGCGCCGCCAGGAACATGACCGCGGCGAGGCTGGCGGCGGTGAGCGCCATCGAGCCCATCGTCGCCGCGCGCCAGAACCGCAGGCGGCGGCGGACGCCCAGCGCGTCGTCATTGGCCGCCAGCATCCGCTCGATCCGCGGCCAGAGCCCGGCCGGGGCCGGCGCGGGGGCGATCTCGTCGGCCAGCGGGGCGAGCCGCGCGCGCCAGGCCTGGACCTCGGCGGCGAAGGCCGGGTCGCGGGCCATGCGGTTCTCCGCCGCCGCCCGTTCGCGCGCGCCCAGCACGCCCAGCGCATGTTCGCCGGCCAGGGCTTCGTCTGCCGGCAGTTCGGGCGGCGGTTCGGGGCCGATGTCGCTCATCGCTCGAGGCACCCCTTCAGCTTCAGCAGTCCGCGCCGGATCCAGCTCTTCACCGTGCCCAGCGGCGCATCGAGCCGCCTGGCCAGCGCCTCGTAGGTGATCCCCTCGAAGAAGGCCGTGCGGATCGCCGCCTGGATCCGCGCGTCCAGCTCCGAGAGGCAGCGGCCCAGCGCCTCGCCGTCCTGGGCCGCCTCCAGCAGGGCCTGGGCGCCCGGAGCCCCGTCCTCGATCTCCAGGTCCTCGACCGGATCGGCGTAGGCCAGCGGCCCGCGGGCCCGCAGCCGGTCGATGGCGCGGTTGCGGGCGATGGTCGAGATCCACGCCATGACGCTGGCCCGGCCCGCATCGAAGCGGTCGGCCCGCCGCCAGATCGTGAGATAGACCTCCTGCAGCACGTCTTCGCTCTCGTCCCGGTCGGAGAGGATACGCAGGCAGACGCCGAAAAGCTTCGCGGAGGTCGCGTCATAGAGCCGGCGCATGGCCAGGCGATCGCCCGATGCGATGCGCGGCAGCAACTCGGCCAGGGGATCGGTCCGGATGGCGGGCAAGCTCTATAAACCCCGTTCGCCGGAAAGCTGCCCCACTCCGGCGCCCGAGGAAAGGGCCAGGCGCCGCCGCGAAGCCGCCGCTCAGCGTGGCGGCCAACAGCGTGGCCCTTGAAGACCTGACCCCAGTAATTGCCCGCGCCGTTTACGAGCTGCGGCGTGAAGGACCCCCGCGCGCTCCGATTTGTCCCAAACCTGCGATGGTATTGGCGATCCCGGCATCCAGTTCCCCACTCGCTTGAGACGGGAACCTGGTGTGGCATTTGCGACACGAGCCGGCCTGGTGCAAACCACGCGAAACGCGATCGCATCCAACTGTAATACCTCAATAAAACCTGAGATCCGGCGTTCGCGCTCACGAACCCGTGACAACCGTCGATAGGCGCCAGGGCCTCGGGAGCGCCGCCGATCACCGCAAAGATGGAATTGGCCTCTACTTCGCCAAATCGGGCGCCGCGGCCATCTACACTTATGAACGCCGATCACAACTTGACGCGGCACTTTCGGAAGGGGCGAAATCTGCTTCCGAAAAACGCGCGGCGACCTTCCCCACAAGGCGGAATCGACGGAGAGCGACGTTCCATGGATCGCCTTGCGGGGCCTTTGGAAGCGCGCTACGCTGAAAGCGTCAAACTCGTAAGGTTCGGCTGATTTTCGACGCTCCAGACTTCCGGCGCACCGAACCTGCTCTCCGATCCCCCCGAAATTTGATGCGTGACTCAAAAGGCTTGGGTTGCGGAACGACTTACCCAAGGACGACACTTCTATGGCTACCGGCACTGTTAAATGGTTCAACGGAACCAAGGGCTATGGCTTCATCCAACCCGACGATGGCGGCGCGGACATCTTCGTTCACATCTCGGCCGTTGAACGCGCCGGACTCCGCAGCCTGAACGAAGGCCAAAAGATCACCTACGAACTCGAGCAGGACCGTCGCAGCGGCAAGATGGCCGCCGGCAACCTGCAGGTCTAAGCAGTTCCGCAAAAGGCCTTCTGGCCCTTGCATCGAAACGGCTGCGGGCCGGCGGAAACGCCGGCCCGTTTTCGTTGGGGCGGCCCGCGGCGGACGCCTGCGGCGAGATTGCCGCCATCGCCGCTTGCGCGCGAGCGACTCCGTCTCTAAACGGCCCCCTTAACCTGCAGATTGACCGGGACCGGGCGCGCTTGAAGAGTGCGACCGCCCATGCGCGCGAGTGGACATGCCGAAACGCACAGACATCTCCTCGATCCTCATCATCGGCGCCGGGCCGATCGTGATCGGCCAGGCCTGTGAGTTCGACTATTCGGGCGTCCAGGCCTGCAAGGCGCTGCGCGCCGAGGGCTACCGCATCGTGCTGGTCAACTCCAACCCGGCCACGATCATGACCGACCCGGACGTGGCCGACGCGACCTATATCGAGCCGATCACCCCGGAGATGGTCGAGAAGATCATCGCCAAGGAGCGTCCCGACGCCCTGCTGCCGACCATGGGCGGCCAGACCGCGCTGAACACCGCCCTGGCCCTGGAAGCCTCCGGCGCGCTCGCCAAGTACGGGGTCGAGATGATCGGCGCCAAGGCCGAGGTCATCGACAAGGCCGAGGACCGCCAGAAGTTCCGCGACGCCATGGACAAGCTGGGCCTGGAGAGCCCGCGCTCCAAGGCGGCCCACTCGATGGACGAGGCCATGGAGGGCCTGGAGTTCGTCGGCCTGCCGGCGATCATCCGCCCGTCCTTCACCCTGGCCGGGACCGGCGGCGGCATCGCCTACAATGTCGAGGAATTCAAGGAGATCGTCGAACGCGGTCTCGACCTGTCCCCCACCACCGAGGTCCTCATCGAGGAGAGCGTGCTGGGCTGGAAGGAGTACGAGATGGAGGTCGTCCGCGACAAGGCGGACAACTGCATCATCGTCTGCTCGATCGAGAACATCGACCCGATGGGCGTGCACACCGGCGACTCGATCACCGTCGCCCCGGCCCTGACCCTGACCGACAAGGAATACCAGCGCATGCGGGCGGCCTCGATCGCCGTGCTGCGCGAGATCGGCGTCGAGACCGGCGGCTCCAACGTGCAGTTCGCGGTGAACCCGGCCGACGGCCGCATGGTGGTCATCGAGATGAACCCGCGGGTGTCGCGCTCCTCGGCCCTGGCCTCCAAGGCCACCGGCTTCCCGATCGCCAAGGTCGCCGCGCGCCTGGCCGTGGGCTACACGCTCGACGAGCTGATGAACGACATCACCGGCGCGACCCCGGCCTCGTTCGAGCCCAGCATCGACTACGTCGTCACCAAGATTCCGCGCTTCGCCTTTGAAAAATATCCGGGTTCGGAGCCGACCCTGACCACCGCCATGAAGTCGGTGGGCGAGGTCATGGCCATCGGCCGCACCTTCTCCGAGAGCCTGCAGAAGGCCCTGCGGGGGCTGGAGACCGGCCTGACCGGCCTGGACGAGGTCGAAATCGAGGGCGCCCACGACGCCGAGACCGGCCGCGCCGCGGTGGTCCGCGCGCTGGGCCAGCCGACCCCCGACCGCCTGCTGGTGATCGCCCAGGCGTTCCGCCACGGCCTGAGCGTCGAGGAGGTCAATGCCGCCTGCGCCTATGAGCCCTGGTTCCTGCGCCAGATCGAGGCCCTGATCGCCGTCGAGGCGCAGATCCGCGCCCGCGGCCTGCCCGCCACCGCCGCCGAGTTCCGCGCCATCAAGGCCCAGGGCTTCTCCGACGCGCGCCTGGCCAAGCTGACCCACACCACCGAGGCCGAGGTCCGCGAGCAGCGCCGCGCCCATGGCGTGCGCCCAGTGTTCAAGCGCATCGATAGCTGCGCCGGCGAGTTCCGCGCCGCCACGCCCTACATGTACTCGACCTACGAGACCGGCTCGCTGGGCCAGATCCCCGAGTGCGAGAGCGAACCGAGCGACCGCAAGAAGGCGATCATCCTCGGCGGCGGCCCCAACCGGATCGGCCAGGGCATCGAGTTCGACTACTGCTGCTGCCACGCCGCCTTCGCCCTCGACGACATCGGGGTGGAGTCGATCATGGTCAACTGCAACCCCGAGACCGTCTCCACCGACTACGACACCTCCGACCGCCTGTACTTCGAGCCGCTGACGGCCGAGGACGTGCTGGAGCTGATCGCCGTCGAGCAGGCGCGCGGCGAGCTGCTGGGCGTCATCGTCCAGTTCGGCGGCCAGACCCCGCTGAAGCTGGCCAAGCCGCTGGAGGACGCCGGCATCCCGATCCTGGGCACCTCGCCCGACGCCATCGACCTGGCCGAGGACCGCGAGCGCTTCCAGCAACTGCTGCACAAGCTGAAGATCGCCCAGCCGGTCAACGCCATCGCCCGCTCGCGCGAGGAGGCCTTCGCCGGCGCGCACAAGGTCGGCTACCCGATCGTCATCCGCCCCTCCTACGTGCTGGGCGGCCGGGCGATGGAGATCATCCGCGACGACGAGCAGCTCGAACGCTACGTCAACACCGCCGTGCAGGTGTCGGGCGACAGCCCGGTGCTGATCGACCAGTACCTGAGCCGCGCCACCGAGGTGGACGTCGACGCCCTGTGCGACGCCGACGGCCAGGTGTTCGTCGCCGGGGTCATGGAGCACATCGAGGAGGCCGGCGTGCACTCGGGCGACAGCGCCTGCTCGCTGCCGCCGTTCTCGCTGAAGGCCGAGACCATCGCCGAGCTGAAGCGCCAGACCGAGGCCATGGCCCGGGCCCTGGAAGTGCGCGGCCTGATGAACGTGCAGTTCGCCATCGAGGAGCCGCACTCCGACAATCCGCGCATCTACGTGCTGGAAGTGAACCCGCGCGCCAGCCGCACGGTGCCGTTCGTGGCCAAGACCATCGGCCAGCCGCTGGCCGCCATCGCCGCCAAGCTGATGGCCGGCGAGAAGCTGGCCAGCTTCAACCTGGTCGAGAAGCCCTACGACCACATCGCGGTGAAGGAGGCGGTCTTCCCGTTCGCCCGCTTCGCCGGCGTCGACACGGTGCTGGGCCCGGAAATGCGCTCGACCGGCGAGGTCATGGGCCTGGACTGGATCCGCCCGGGCGAGACCAGCGCCCCGGCCTTCGCCCGCGCCTTCGCCAAGAGCCAGCTCGGCGGCGGGGTGAAGCTGCCCAAGGCCGGCAAGGTGTTCGTGTCGGTGAAGGACGCCGACAAGCCGTGGATCCTGGAAGCGGTGAAGCTGCTGCTGAGCCAGGGCTTCAAGATCGTCGCCACCGCCGGCACCGGCGGCTACCTGGCCGAACAGGGCCTGGAGGTCGAGCAGATCAAGAAGGTGCTGGAAGGCCGGCCGCACATCGTCGACGCCATGAAGAACGGCGAGATCCAGCTTGTGTTCAACACCACCGAGGGCAAGCAGTCGCTGGCCGACAGCTTCGAGATCCGCCGCACGGCGCTGATGATGAAGACGCCCTACTTCACCACCGCCGCCGGCGCGCTGGCCGCGGCCCAGGCCATCGTGGCGACCGTCGAGGACACCCTCGACGTGCGCCCGCTGCAAAGCTACGCCTGACGTCCCGGGCGAGGGCGGCGGCGCCGCTCTGGCTCAGGCCTCCTCGGTGAGCAGCGCCAGCAACCGCCGCGCCGCCGCGCTCAGATGGCCGCCGCGGCGCTGAACGGCGAACACCGGATTGAACGCCGTCAGGTCTTCGACGGCGATGACGGCGAGCGTCCCGGCGGCGAGTTCTTCGGCCATGCCGCTCGCCGGCGTCAGGCTGATCCCGAACCCGGCCTCCACCAGGCGCTTCTGCGCGGTCAGGCTGTCGACGGCGCTCCAGCGAAACCCGGCGACGTGGCGGACCAGGAACTGCGCCGAGATCGTTTCGGCGGCGACCTCCCCCTGCTCGTCGCGGCGCGGGAAGGCCAGCCAGTGCTCCCCGGCGAGATCGGCCAGCCCGCTCACCGCGCGCCCCGCCAGCCGATGGCCTGGCGCGCAGGCCACGACCAGTTCTTCGGGGGCCATGGCATGACACTGAAGATCGGGCGAGCGGTCCTCGAAATACCGCAGCCCGAGGGTCGCCTCGCCTCGACGCACAAGGTCGCTGACCTGGCTGCTGGTGGCGGTCCTCAGCGTCAAGGCCGCGTCCGGGGCTTCGGCGGCGAAACGCTTGAGAATGCGGGTCAGGCCCGCGCCCGCCAGGGTGCCGACCGCCGCCAGCGCCACCGGCCCGGCGTCGCCCTCGCGCAGTTCGCGCACGGCCAGATGGGCGTCCTCCAGGGCGGCAAGCACCCGTTCCGCATGCGGCAGCAGCACCTGGCCGAGCTGGCTGAGCATCACCCCCGCGGCGGTGCGCTCGAACACCGGGGCGCCCAACTCGTTCTCCAGCAGCGCGATCCGCCGGCTGATCGCCGGCTGGGACCGGTTGAGCTGTTCGGCCGCCGCCGAAAATCCTCCCGCCCGGTGGATGGCGAGGAAGGTGCGCAGGGAGTCGGTGTCCATCGCCGCCTATACGCTTTCCTGATCATATCGAGAAAATGTATGCATTGGACGGATCGAGCGTCCAGGCCCTAGATCGTCGGCGGTCCCCTTCCCGGAGAGAAGCCTCGATGACCGGACGCCCCACGATGGCGCGCGTGGTCCGCACGCCCGCCCCGCCCTACTATTCGGTGACCACCACCACCGAACTCGCCCCCGGCTACGACGGCGCGGCGCACCGCAGGCTCGGCCGACAGCTCTACGAGCGCGCCAGCGCCCTGGGCGGGTTCCTCGGCCTGGAGGCCTTCTTCGACGAGGGCGCCTCGATCGCGGTGTCCTACTGGGAGAGCCTCGAGGCCATCGAGCGCTGGCGCAACGACCCGCCGCACGGCGCGGCCAAGCGCCTGGCCAAGAGCGAATGGTTCGGCCCCACGATCACCCGCATCGCCCGCGTCGAGGCGGACTACGGCTTCAACCTGGACGGTTCCGCCGCCGGCTAGCGGGCGGTCGAGGCGCAACCCATGGACGTCGCCCATAGCTGACATCGCGTCGCAAGCGCAGGCTTGTGAAGCACTTACGCGCATTTGCTGATTGACCGGCGTTATTCCGGGGCGCAACCTCAGAGCGTCGCCTTGCTGTATGCAGGCGCGTAGTGGGCGAGCTCCGGCGGCCCCTGATGACCAGCCGGAAGGCCCGCTTGGGCGCCTGTCGCAGTCTGGCGAGGACGTGTCCTCTGATTCAGTGTGCGAAGGGAAACGCCATGCAAACCGGACACCACGAGGGTGAGGTCCACCATCACAAGAACAGGCACCTGCTGGAGCGCTTCGAGGGGTACACAGACCTTATCGTCGTGGGTCTGATCATCGCCCTGGGCGCCGCCATGCTGATTGGCTTGCTCACCGCCAACGGCAAGGTCACCTGGTAGTCGCCAGCCCGGGTACGGCGGCCTCTAGAGAGATCTAGTCGACACCAGGTCGTCGTACTCGTCGGCGCCTATGCGAAACGTCCGAACGCCCGCTTCCACATAGCCTGACGCGGGCAGAGGGCGGTTGCGCACAAGTTCCCTCCGAACACTCCCGGCGGCGTGCGCCGGCGCCTGCGGCCCTTTCCATGGCTGACCGGCGCGCCGCTTCCGTTCATCCCCGCCATCCATAGCCGACAACTCCGTCTGGCCGGCCCATCCGCGCAGAGCGCAGGAGGCTGGCCTCGGTCGCCAAGCTGGGCTAGGCGTAGAACAAACTAAACAACGATCACTTAGGGAGATGAAAGCATGGCCGGACGGGTCGAGGGTAAGGTTGCGCTGGTCACCGGCGGGGCCAGCGGCATCGGGCGCGGCTGCGCCGAGCGCCTGGCGCAGGAAGGCGCGACCATCGTCGTCACCGACCTGCAGGACGAAAAGGGCGCGCAGACGATCGCGGCGATCCAGGCCATGGGCGGCAAGGCCGGCTACCTGCACCACGACGTCACCTCCGAGCAGGCCTGGATCGACGTGGTCGCCGCGGTGAAGGCCCAGCACGGCCGCCTCGACATCCTGGTCAACAATGCCGGCATCGGCATCGGCGGCTCGGTCCTGACCATGACGCTCGAGGATTTCCAGCGGCAGACCGCGGTCAATCTCGACGGCGTCTTCCTGGGCGTGAAGCACTCGATCCCGCTGATGCGCGAGAACGGCGGCGGCTCGATCATCAACATGTCGTCGGTCGCCGGCCTCAAGGGCTCGGCCATCCTGGCCGGCTATTGCGCCACCAAGGGCGGGGTGCGCCTGTTCACCAAGGCCGTGGCCATGGAATGCGCCAACGCCAAGGATGGGATCCGCGTCAACTCGGTCCATCCCGGCATCATCGAGACCCCGATCTGGGACACCATCGTCGGCACCGGCGAGATCGGCGACAACGCCCGCCCGCCGCGCGGCGCGGCGCTGGACGCCATGAGCGCCGAGGGCGTGCCCCTGGGCGTGAAGGGCTATCCGGAGGACATCGCCAACGGCGTGCTGTGGCTGGCCTCCGACGAGAGCCGCTACGTCACCGGGGCCGAGCTGGTCATCGACGGCGGGCTGTCGGTGAAATAGCGCCCTGCGGCGTCCCTAGGCGTTTCCGCACCGGCGGAAATGGTCTAGGGGCGGGGCATGACCGCCACGCTTCACGTCGTCTTCGGCCCCTCCGGCGCCGGCAAGTCCACCTACGCCAAGGAACTGGCGCGCCGCGAACCGGCCGTTCACTTCGCCATCGACGACTGGATGGCGCGCCTGTTCGCGGCCGACATGCCCGAGCCCATCGAGTTCCAGTGGATGATGGAGCGGGTCGAACGCTGCGAGGCGCAGATCTGGTCGACCGCCGCCGGGGTCATCGCCGCCGGAACCTCGGTGGTCCTGGACCTGGGCCTGATGCGCCGGTCCGACCGCGCCCGGGTGGCCGAGATCGCCCAGGCGGTGGAGCTGCCGCTGCAGTTCCACTTCGTCACCGCGCCCCAGGACGTGCGCCGCGCCCGGGTGCTGGAGCGCAACGAGGTGCGCGGCGAAACCTTCGCCATCGGGGTCACGCCGGAGATGTTCGAGTTCATCGAGGGGGTCTACGAGGCCCCCGACGCGGCCGAACTGGAAGGCGCCGTGATCTCGGAAAGCGCCTGACCGCACAGGCGTCCGCCGCCCTCCCCGGCGGGTTTCAGAATATGGCGAAAGGGGCCGGCCCAACCCCGCCCCTTGAGTTTTTGCGCCGCGACATCTAATCTCTACCCCCCCGGACGCCTGCGCCCGCGGCCGGCCAACGAACTCCCAAAAGGGCGAACCCGAGTCCTCATCCACGATGGAAAAAGTCCCGATGACCGCCGAGGGCTGGCAAGCTCTCGACGATGAACTGAAGCGTTTGAAGACCGCAGAGCGTCCCGCCGTGATCGCTGCGATCGCGGAAGCACGCTCGCACGGCGACCTCTCGGAAAACGCCGAGTACCATGCCGCCAAGGAACGGCAAGGCTGGATCGAAGGCCAGATCGCCGAGATCGAGGATCGGATGGCCCGTGCGCAGGTCATCGACGTATCCAAGCTCTCCGGCAGCCAGGTGAAGTTCGGCGCCACCGTCTCGGTGGTCGACGAGGACACCGAGGAAGAAGCCCGCTACCAGATCGTCGGCGAACACGAAGCCGACGTGAAGCAGGGCAAGATCTCCATTGTCTCCCCGCTGGCCCGCGCCATGATCGGCAAGGAAACCGGCGACGTCGTCGAGGTGAACACCCCCGGCGGCGGCAAGGCCTACGAGATCCTCAAGGTCGAGTGGCGCTAGGCCGCCAGGCCCGGAGCTTCACCCGCTTGCCAGACCCCCACCCGACGCCTGTCGAACGGCCGCTGACCATCTGGGCGGTGTCCGACGGGCGTGCGGGCATCGAGGCCCAGGTCGTCGGCCTGGCCAATGCGCTCGCGCGCAGGCGCCCCGCCGTGGTCGTCGTCAAGAAGATCGCCTGGAAGAGCTGGATCGGCCGCCTGCCCTGGTGGCTGACCCTGTTCCCGCGCCGGTCCCTGACGCCCGAGAGCGACCTGACCCCGCCCTGGCCGGACATCTGGATCGCGGCCGGCCGCGCCACCCTGCCCCTCTCCATCCGCATCAAGCGCTGGTCGGGCCGCAAGACCTATGTGGTCCAGGTCCAGGATCCGCGCATGCCCACGCGGCTGTTCGACCTGGTCATCCCGCCCCGGCACGACCGGCTGGAGGGCGACAACGTCTTCCCGATCACCGGCTCGCCCGGCCGGGTGAACGCCGAGCGCATGGCCGCCGACCTCAAGCGCTTCGAGGCCGAGCTGGACGCCCTGCCCCGCCCGCGCGTGGCGGTGATCATCGGCGGCAAGTCCAAGGCCCACGACATCTCGCCCGAGCGCGCCGCGGCCATGGCCCGCGAGATCGAACTGCCGGTCGTCCAGGAAGGCGGCTCGGTGATGGTCAGCTTCACCCGCCGCACGCCGCAGCCGGCGCAGAACATCCTCCAGGCCCGCCTGAAGCACCTGCCCGGGGTGATCTGGGACGGCCAGGGCGACAATCCCTACTTCGCCTACCTGGCGGCCGCCGACTACATCCTGGTCACCGAGGACTCCACCAACCTCGCCACCGACGCGGCCTCCACCGGCAAGCCGGTCTTCGTCATGAAGATGGACGGCGAGAGCCTGAAGTTCCGGCTGTTCCACGAGGACCTGGAGCGGCTGGGCGCGGCCCGCCCGTTCGGCGGCGCCTTCCATCGCTGGACCTATGAACCGCTGGCCGAGACCGAACGGGCCGCCGACGAGGTGCTGCGCCGGTTCGACGCCCGGGGCGCCTGATGGCCGAACGGCCTCTTTCCAAGTTGCGGCTTTGAGCGTCCCATGGTTGCGAGATGATTCTGCGGCCTCGCATCCTCTTCATCGCCAACGCCGGCCCGGCGGTCGGCGGCGGCCATGTGATGCGCTCGCTCAGCCTGGCGCGGGCGCTGGGCGAACATGGCGCGGAATGCATCTTCCTGGCCCCGCCCTCGGTCGCCGCCATCCTCGACGCCTTCGCCCCCGACATCGGCCGCGAGGAGGTCACCTCGGTCGAGGCCGAGACCATCCCCGCCACCGTCGCCCGCCTCGCCTTCGACGCCGTGGTGTTCGACCACTACGGCCTGGGCCGCGAAGAGCACGAGGCGGTGGCCCAGGGCCGCCCGGCCCTGGTGATCGACGACCTGGCCGACCGGCCGCTGGGCGCCGACCTGATCCTGGATTCCGGCCCGGCGCGGGTCGAGGCCGACTACGCCCCCTTCGCCGGAAACGCCCGGCTGCTGCTCGGCCCCAGCTACGCCCCCCTGCGCCCCGAGTTCGCCCAGTTGCGCGAACAGGCCATCGCCCGCCGCGGCGGGCCGGTGCAGCGGGTGCTGGTCGCGCTTGGGCTGACCGATGTCGGCGGGGTCACCGCCAAGGTCGTCGACCGCCTGCGCCAGCGCAACGGCCAGTTGGCCTTCGACGTCGTGCTGGGCGGCGGCGCGCCCAGCCTGCCGGGCCTGACGCGGGTGGCGGCCCACGACCCGCGCGTGACCCTGCATGTCGACGCCCAGGACATGGCCCAGCTTACCCTCGACGCCGACGTGGCCATCGGGGCCGGCGGTTCGACCACCTGGGAGCGCTGCACGCTGGGCCTGCCTTCGGTGCTGGTGATCCTGGCCGAGAACCAGCGCCCGGCCGCCCGCGCCCTGGCCGAGCGCGACGCGGCCCTGGTGGTCGACGCCACCGACGAGGATTTCCCCGCCGCCTTCGACCGCGCCTCGGTGCGCCTGCTGAGCGATGCGGCGACGCGCGCGCGCCTGATCGCCTCCAGCCTCGAACTCTGCGACGGCCTGGGGGCCGAGCGCGCCGCTGCGGCCCTGCTGGAGGTGATCTCCGCCCCGCGCGCCGCCGCCAGCGGCGGCCCAAGCTAGGTCCGCTGCCAGGCGCTCCAGAAAACCTGCGCTGACCGACCGCGCCCGCGCCTGTCGCAACCGTCCAGAATCTCGCCTACATAGACGCCATGTCGCAGAACGCCCCTCGCACCACCCGCTGCCTGATCCTGGGTTCCGGCCCGGCCGGCTACACCGCCGCCATCTACGCCGCGCGCGCCCTGCTCAAACCGGTGCTGATCGCCGGCATCCAGCCCGGCGGCCAGCTGACCATCACCACCGACGTGGAGAACTATCCGGGCTTCGCCGACGTCATCCAGGGCCCCTGGCTGATGGAGCAGATGCAGGCCCAGGCCGCCCATGTCGGGACCGAGATCATCAACGACATCGTCATCAAGGCCGACCTTTCCCAGCGCCCGTTCCGCCTGGAGTGCGACAGCGGCGAGGTCTGGCTGGCCGAGACCCTGATCATCGCCACCGGCGCCCAGGCCAAGTGGCTGGGGCTTGAGACCGAGCAGAAGTTCCAGGGCTTCGGCGTCTCGGCCTGCGCCACCTGCGACGGCTTCTTCTATCGCGGCAAGGAGGTCGTGGTGGTCGGCGGCGGCAACACCGCGGTCGAGGAAGCGCTGTTCCTCACCAACTTCGCCTCCAAGGTCACCGTCGTGCACCGCCGCGACGAGTTCCGCGCCGAGAAGATCCTGCAGGAGCGCCTGTTCGCCCATCCCAAGATCGAGGTGATCTGGAACGTCGCCATCGACGAGGTCGTCGGCACGGCCGACCCGCTCGGCGTCACCGGCGTCAAGCTGAAGGACGTCGATACCGGCGAGGTCCGCGAGATCCCCGCCGACGGCGTCTTCATCGCCATCGGCCACGCCCCGGCGTCGGAGCTGTTCAAGGGCCAACTGGAGATGGACGGCTCGGGCTACCTCAAGGTCATCCCCGGCTCGGCCGCCACCGCCATCAAGGGCGTCTATGCGGCCGGCGACGTCACCGACGACGTCTACCGCCAGGCCGTCACCGCCGCCGGCATGGGCTGCATGGCCGCGCTGGAAGCCGTGCGCCTGCTGGCCGAGGAAGACCACGAGAAGGCCAAGCATCCGATCAGCCATAGTGAGGCCCAGCGGATCGGCGCCTGGTAAGGCGCCCCGCTGACCACCAGGATCCACTTCTGAGCGGCGGGGCGTCCCCGCCCCTCGCGAACCTACGAGGCCACGCGCCGCCATGACGAACCTGATCGTGCGAGGCGGCCGCGCCTTGCGTGGGACCATCACGCCGTCCGCCAACAAGAACGCCGTCCTGCCGGTGCTCTGCGCCACCCTGCTCAGCGACGAGCCGATCGTCCTGCACCGCGTTCCCGACATCACCGATGTGCGCAAGCTGCTGGATTTCTTCGGAAAGCTCGGCTCGTCGGTGGAGATGGACTACGCCGCCGGCACCCTGCGGCTGCACCATGGCCGCGACCTGGACCCGAAGTCCGCGCACCTGCCGCTGGGCATGCGCTCCTCGATCATGCTGATCCCGGCCCTGCTGCACCGCTTCGGCCGCGCCAGCCTGGAGGAGGACGTCACCGGCTGCACCCTCGGCTCGCGCGAGATCGACCCGCACATCGACGTCTTCAAGGCGTTCGGGGCCGAGGTCAGCAGCGAGCCGGGCGCCACGGTCATCGCCGCGCCCAAGGGCTTCACCGCCACCCAGCACTGGCTCGACTACGCCTCGGTCACCACCACCGAGAACTTCGTGCTCTGCGCGGCGACGGCCAAGGGCATCTCGCGCCTGACCAACGCGGCCTGCGAACCGCACGTGCAGGAGTTCTGCGAGTTCCTGGCCGGCATGGGCGCGCGCATCCAGGGCGTCGGCGGCTCGCGCCTCACCGTCGCCGGCGTCGACAGCCTGGGCGGGGTGGAGTTCACCTTCGCCGACGACTTCCACGAGGTCGCCACCTTCCTGGCCATGGGCGCGATCACCGGCGGCGAGATCGCCGTCCAGAACGGCTCGGTCGAGCAGTTCCCGCTGCTGGACCGCACCTTCGCCAAGTTCGGCGTCGAGGTGACCCATGAGAACGGCTTCAGCCGCGCGCGCGTCGACGGCGCCCTGAAGGTGCGCGAGCCCTTCACCTCGAACATCCTGACCAAGGTCGAGGCCGCGCCCTGGCCCTATGTGCCGGCCGACCTGCTGCCGATCTTCGTGGCCCTGGGCGTGCGCGCCGAGGGTCAGGTGATGTTCTGGAACAAGGTCTATGACGGGGCGCTGGGCTGGCATTCCGAACTGGGCAAGTTCGGCGCCCACGCCCTGCTCTGCGACCCGCACCGGCTGATCACCTGGGGCGGCAAGCCGCTGACCCCGGCCACGGTGGAGAGCCCCTACATCATCCGCGTGGCCATCGCCCTCTTCATGCTGGCCGCCAGCATCGAGGGCGAAAGCACCATCCTCAACGCCTCCCCGATCCAGCGCGCCCACCCGAAGTTCGTCGAGAACCTCAACGCCCTGGGCGCCGACGTGAGCTGGGTGGCGGGGGACTGACGCCACCTGGTCCCTCCCCTCCTGGAGGTGGGCGAAGGCGCCATAGTCGATCCCCTCAGCGCCCCCTTTCCTCCCCTGCGCAGCGGGGGAGGGGGACCGCGCGTAGCGTGATGGAGGGGGCAAGCCCCAAGCTCATTGCCAGCCGCCGCCCCCTCCACCGGCTTCGCCGGTCCCCCTCCTCCATCACGATGGGGGAGGAAAAACGAGGCGGCCCAGAGGCGGAGCGAAACCTACGCGTTGTCCCGCTTCGCCTGCGCGTTCTTCGTCGCCTGGGAGACGCTGCCGACCTTGGCCGGCGCGACCTTCGAGGCGGTCTTCGTGCTCTCGACCGGGTTCATGCCCTCGCCGGCGGTCTTGCCCGGGGCCGGGCGCGCCGAAGCGCCGGCGGCGCGGCGCATGGCCAGGGCCGTCTTCGAGGCTTCGATGTGCGCGGCGCGCGCCGCCTCGACCTGCATGCGATGGGCCTGCTTGTTCACCCGCCGCAGAGCGCTGGCGAACACCTGCTTGCGTTCCTGGAGGTGATCGGCCGTGCCGCCGCCGCGCGGTTCGCCCTTGCCGCGGACCTCACGGACCTTCTGGCGCGCCAGGGTGCGTTCCTTGTCGCGCAGGTCGCGCAGGCGCTTGCGGGTGTCCGCCAGGCCCTTGGAGTCGAGCTGGGCGATCGCCGGATGGTGCGAGGCGCGGATCAGTTCGCCTTCCTCGTGGTTGAGCAGGCTGAGTTCACGGCGGTTGTTGATGGACATGGTCGCCCCTCTTGGGTTGCGCTGGTCTAAGGGAACGCGCCCCGGGGACGGCGGTTCAGCGTTTGCGCCCGGCGCGGGCGGGCCTAAGCTCGACGCATGATCCGCCACGCCCGTCCCGCCGACCACGCCGCCATCCGCGAGATCGTCGCCGCCGCCTTCGGCCAGCCCGACGAGGCCGACCTCGTCGAGCGCCTGCGCGCCGACGGCGACGTGATGTTCGAGCTGGTCGAGGAGGAGAACGGCGAGGTCGTCGGCCACATCCTCTACAGCCGGCTCTGGGCCGACAGCGTAAACCTCTACGCCGCCCTGGCGCCGCTGGCCGTGCGGCCCGACCGCCAGCGCGGCGGCGTCGGCAAGCGGCTGACCGCCGCCTCGATCCAGACCGCCAAGGACTTCGGCGCCCATGCGGTGATCGTGCTGGGACACCCGGAGTACTATCCGAAGTTCGGGTTCAGCGCGCACGCCGCCGCCACGGTGAAGTCGCCCTATTCGGGCAGCCCGGCGTTCATGGCCCTGGCGCTCGAGGACGGGGCCCTGGCCGCGCCGGTCCTGGTCGCCTACCCCAATGCGTTCGGCGGCGGCCCGGGCTAAGCTCGCACCGTCAGCTTTCTGGAAGGCGGCCATGAAAACCTACCGCATCGGCGTCATCGGCCTGGGCCAGCGCATCGCCCACGTGCTGTCGGCCATGAAGGAGGTCGGCTGGTCGCTGGAGGTCGCCGCCCATGTCGATCCCGCCCCGGTCGGCGCGCCGATCCTGGCGGCCGCCGGGATCGACCCCGGCATCGCCTGCGCCGATCCGGCCGAGCTCTTCGCCCACGGGCCCTACGACCTGGTGATGATCGGCTCGCCCAACCATCTGCACTTCGAGCACATCAACCTCGCCCTCGACGCCGGCTTCCCGATCTTCGCCGAGAAGCCGATCGTGCGGACCCAGTCCGAGACCCTGGCCCTGGCCCACCGCCTGGCCGCCGCCGAGGGGCCGCCGATCCATATCGGCCTGGTGATGCGCTCGATGTCGATCGTGCGCGAGACCATCGCCCGGGTGGATTCGGGCGAGCTGGGCCAGTTGATCTCGATCGACGCCACCGAGCACCTGCCGCCCGAGCACGGCGGCTATCTCGCCCGCAACTGGCGGCGCAAGCAGGCCTATGGCGGCTCCTACCTGCTCGACAAGGTCTGCCACGACTTCGATATCTTCGGCCGCCTGGCCCGCGCGCGGCCGGCCAAGGTCGCCAGCTTCGGCGGCCGGGAGATCTTCACCGCCGCCCGTGCGGGCGCCTACCGCTACAGCGACGGCCAGCCGGCCTACGCCCTGCGCGACGCCGGCTGGGGCGGCGCCAACGACGCCTTCCAGTCCGACATGGACGTCACCGACCACCAGAACGCCCTGGTGCAGTACGAGAACGGCGTGCGGCTGTCGTTCCACGCCAACAGCCATGTGGCCTTGCCCGAACGGCGCTGGTACGTGGCCGGAACCGACGGCACGCTGATCGCCGACCTGGTCCGCAACAAGCTGATGGTCCGCAGGACCATGGACCGCGGCAAGCCCGAGCGCATCGACTATGGCGGCCGCACCGAGGACAGCCACAACGGCGCCGACCAGGCCATGGCCCGCGACCTGCTGGCCACGATGGAGGGACGCCAGCCCTTCCCCGTCACGCCTTTCGAGTCGATGGAGGCCGGCCTGACGGTGATGGCCATCGACGAGGCGATGGAGAGCGGCGACATGCTGGACTGCCGCCCGATGTGGGCGCGCTACGACGCCGCGCGCGGGGCCTGAGCCAGGGGCGCCAGCAGGCGCTCGCCCAGCAGTTCCTGCAGCAGCGGGGTCCGCGGATAGGGATGATGCCGGTACTGGCGGAAGCCCTCGGCCAGGTCGGCGCCGAAGTCCCGCCCCCGCCGGCGGGTCCAGGCCTCCATCGACGCCAGGTGGTCGGGGATGTCGTGCTGGCGCGCGACCCAGCTATCCTGGCTGACATGGCAGGCCAGCATCGCCCGCTTGGTCTCGAACGCCGCCGCGACGTCGGCGCCGAAGTCGGGGACCGTCCAGGCGCCCTGGCGGTCGCGCCCGCCGATCGGGTCCATGAAATAGAGGTGCGGGATGGCCGCCAGCGGCGGCGCCTCGCCGGTCCTGTAGTTCGGCACCGAGGCGGCGAAGCAGGCGTCGCGCACCAGTTGGCTGACCGCTTCGTGGTCGGGATGATAGTCGGCGGGCGAGGCGGTGATCACCACTTCGGCCCCGGCCCAGCGGATCAGCTCGGTGACGATCCGGCGCGTCGGGTCGTCGTTGAACACGCCCAGGTCAGGAACCCCGCCGCAGCGATACTGCGCCCCGATCAGCGCCGCGGCGCGGGCGGCCTCGGCCTGGCGGATGCGGGAGGTCTCGTCGGGCGGCGTCGCCGCCGATCCGAGATCGCCGCCGGTCACCGTGGCGATCCGCACCTGATGCCCCGCCCCGGCCAGCAGGGCCAGGGTCCCGGCGCCGAGGGTCTCGATGTCGTCGGGATGGGCGTGGATGGCGAGAATGGCGGTCATGACCGCCGAGCTTACTCCTGGAGCGTTCCAGCGCCAGCGTCCGGCTCGGCCTGCGGCGGCCTGGCCGGGGGCGCGGCGGTCGTTTCGGTGGCGGCGGCTTCCATCGCCGCCAGCGACTTGTTGATTTCCTGGATCTCTTCGGCCGTCGGCTTGCGGCGCGGCGCATAGAGGGTGCCGAGCACCCGCGTCCGCTCCCCGCTCACGGTGCTGGCGTCGGCCACGTTGTAGGTGCGCACCTCGCCGGCCACGGCCAGGGTCACCTGCCGCCCGCCGCCGATGCCTTGGGTCTCGGGATCGAGCAGGCCGTTGGTCCGCGCGTCCAGGCCGCCGAGGATGGCCGGGGAGATATGGGCCTCGCCCCCGGCGTAGCGTCCGGTGAAGGCCGGCGGCTCGCCCCAGGGCCCGGTCCAGCGATAGAAGATGTGCAGGCCGACCTGCTTCATCTTCACCAGGGTCGGGGCCCAGTACGGCGCCACGTAGTTGGCGTGATAGTGGGTCGCCGAACCCACGCTCTTGTTGACGTGCCCGGCCAGCGCCCGGCGCGCCACGTCCTGGGCCCGCCGCCACAGCACCGGCTCGGGCGCGTAGCGCAGCGACCCGTCGCAGGTGAAGCTGAACTGGCAGCCGGTCGTCCGAGCCGAGCCCTGATAGACCACGCCGCAGACCGACTTCGGATAGGCCGGATGGCGCACGCGGTTCAGCACCACCTGGGCCACCGCCTCCTGGCCGAGCTGCGGCTCGCGGGCGCTCTCGTAATAGACCGCCTCGCTGAGGCACTTGAGCGCCCGGCTCGCGTCCTGGCCGCCGGCCTGCAGCACGAACGGCCGCATCGGCCGGATCGGCAGCTTGGAGAACGCGCGCATGGCGTTGATCTCCTCGGCCGCCTCCACCGAGCTGGCGTCGAGGCCAAGGTCCGGGATCTTGCTGATGTCCAGGCTGGTCCAGCCGATCGTCCGGCCCCACGGATCGGCCTGGCGGCCCAGCGGGTCGTGCCGCCTGGCCAGGGCCAGCATCGCCGGGTCCATGTCGGCGGTGAGGCGGTCCAGGCCGCGGCTCGAGAAGTTGCGCGTCACCTGCGCCAGGCCCTGCGACTTCGCGTCGCTTCCGTCGGCGTAGCGGGAATTTGCGCAGGCGAGCAGGATCACCGCCAACCCGCAGGTCGCCGCCAGGGCCGCAATAAGGCCACGCTGGGAGAGGATCTGCGAAAGAGGCAGCGGCAAGGTCCCAATCTGTTTCGGCTGGCGCTCCATGCAGCCGGAACCTGGCAAGATAGGGGCCAAACCCGCCAAGATCGAGTGTTGCGCCCCGAAGCTGAGGCTCGCATGGTCATCGGACCGGTTCGTGGAATGCCGGCATTGTGGGTACGTCCGTCGCCATGACGCCCTTCAGTTCACCGTTGCGTTTCATCCCTCGGCGCTCGCCGCCGTTCCTGGCGGCCTTGGCGATCAGCGGCGGCGCCATGGCCGCGGCGGTGGTCATCCGGGGCCTGTTCGCGGGCTGGGATACGGCCTTCGCCCTGTCGGTCACCCATTTTCCGGCGTTCATCGTCGCCACCCTGTTCGCCGGCCAGCGCTGGGGCTGGGCCAGCCTGGCCAGCGCCATGACCGTCTCGCTGGTGCTGCGCGGCGGCCTGCCGGGGGAGGCGGCGGTCCGAGCCGGCGTCGTGCTCTACGCCCTTTCCGGCGCGGTGACCGTCATGGTGGCCGCCGCCCTGCGCGAGATCGTGCTGCGGCTGGACGAGGCCCAGGCCGCCCTCGACCGCAGCGAGGCGCGCCTGCAGATGGCCCAGAGCGCCGGCGAGGTCGGCCTCTGGGACTGGGACGCCGAGACCGGCCAAGGCTATTGGTCTCCCACCCTCTACCGGAACCTCGGCCTGCCGATCAGTCACCAGACCGGGGTGCGCAAACTGCTGGACGCCGTCCATCCCGACGACCGCGAACGGGTGCGCCTGAACAACATCGCCGCCATCAAGACCGGCAAGATGGCGCCCTGCGAATACCGCATCGTCCGCCCCGACGGCGAGGAGCGCTGGCTGCTGTCGCGCGGCGAGGTGCTGCTCAACGGCGCCGGGCGCGCCGTCCGGGCGGTGGGCGTCAATATCGACATCACCGATCGCCGCCATGCCTTTGAGAAACTTCGTGAAAGCGAAGAACGCTTCCGCATGCTCGCCGACAGCGCCCCGGCGTTGCTGTGGGTGAGCAGGACCGACGGCCGGCGGGAGTTCGTCAACCAGGCCTATGTCGACTACCTGGGCGTTCCCTACGAGCAGGCGCTGGACTTCGACTGGCGCGAACGCCTGCATCCCGACGACATGGCCCGCGTCCTGAAGGAACAGGTCGCCGGCGAGGCGTCCCGCAAACCCTTCCGGCTGGAGGCCCGCTACAAGCGCCAGAACGGCGACTGGAGCTGGATCCGCTCGGTCTCCCAGCCGCGCTATGGCCCCGGCGGCGCCTTCATCGGCTTCATCGGCATCGGCATCGACATCAGCGACGCCAAGGAGACCCAGCACGACCTGCAGGACATCAACGAGCTGCTGGCCGAGCGCGTCGCCGCGGCCCTGGCCGAACGCGACGAGGCCCAGGCCAGGCTGCACCACGCCCAGAAGCTGGAGGCGGTCGGCCAGTTGACCGGCGGCGTCGCACACGATTTCAACAACCTGCTGACGGTGATCACCGGCGCCCTCGACCTGATCCAGCGCCGGCCCGACGACGCCGATCGCCGCGAGCGCATGATCGAGGCGGCGCTGGGCGCGGCCCGGCGCGGAGAGCGGCTGACGCACCAGTTGCTGGCCTTCTCCCGCCGCCAGGCCCTCAAGCCCGAGGCCGTGCGCATCGACGACCTGCTAGCCGAGAGCGAACCGCTGCTGCGCCGCGCGGTCGGCGAGGCGGTCAGCTTCACCCTCACGCCCGGCGCCGAGGGCGCCGTGGCGATGATCGACCAGGGCCAGTTCGACGCGGCGATCATGAACCTGGTGGTCAACGCCCGCGACGCCGTCTCGCAGGGCGGCTCGATCCGCGTCCTGACCCAGGCGTGCGAACTCGCCGAGGGCGAGGTGCAGGACGTGGCCGCCGGCGCCTATGTCCGCGTCGAGGTCCGCGACGACGGCGTCGGCATGGGGCCGGAAATCCTCTCGCGGGTGTTCGAGCCGTTCTTCACCACCAAGGAGATCGGCAAGGGCACGGGCCTTGGGCTCTCCCAGGCCTACGGCTTCGCCCGCCAGAGCGGCGGCGGAGTGGCCATCCAGACCACGCCGGGCCAGGGCGCCTCGGTCAGCCTCTACCTGCCCCGCTGCGTCGAGGCCGCGCTCGCCCCGCCGCTCCCCACGCCCGACGCCGAACAGCCGACGCCCGCCGCCCGCGCGCTGACGGTGCTGCTGGTGGAGGACGACCCGGAGGTCGGCGACATGGTCTGCGCCATGCTGACGGAGCTCGGGCATGTGGTGGTCCGCGCCGATGGGGTCGACCAGGCGCTGGTCGAACTGGCGGCGCGCCAGGACCTCGACGTGGTGCTGACCGACCTGGTCATGCCCGGCGGGCTTTCGGGCCTCGATCTGGCGAGGACCATATCGGAGCAGCGTCCCGGCCTGCCGGTCATTCTCTCGTCCGGCTACGCCGGCGAGGCCCAGCCGATCGCCGCGGAAACCCAGTGGCCGCTGCTGCGCAAGCCCTACTCGGCCGACGCCCTGGCCCGGGCCCTGGCCGACAGCACCGACCCGCAGAGCCAAGCGGCCTGACAGGCTTTCAAGATAAAGTGGGCTTGTGCGGCTCCTGGCGGGGGTCTATATCATCAGTCATCGGTTTTGCTCGTTTTGAGCATAATCAGGACGCCGACGGGGCGCTGCAGACATCCCGCGGCGTTTTTTGAGGCCGAAGAAATGCTCAATTTGAGCATAAGGAGGGATACAATGGCCGACGGTTCGCAATTCGCGTTTACGCCTGCTGTCGAAGCCGCCACCTCGCCCATGTGGGAGAAGGTGAAGCATCATGTCACTCCGATGGAGTGGCGCCTCCACGCCCCGCTGATCGCCGAGATCAATCGCCTGAAGCGCGAGAAGAACGCGGTCATCCTGGCGCACAACTACATGACGCCCGAGATCTTCCACGGGGTCGGCGACTATGTCGGCGACAGCCTGGGCCTGGCCAAGGAAGCGGCCAAGTCGGACGCGGCGATCATCGTCCAGGCCGGCGTGCACTTCATGGCCGAGACCTCGAAGATCCTGTCGCCCGAAAAGACCATCCTGATCCCGGACCTGACGGCCGGCTGCAGCCTCGCCTCCTCGATCACCGGCGCCGACGTGCGCCTGATCAAGCAGCGCTATCCGGGCCTGCCGGTGGTCACCTACGTCAACACCACCGCCGACGTGAAGGCCGAGACCGACGTCTGCTGCACCAGCGCCAACGCCGTGCAGGTGGTCGAGCACGTGGCCAGGGAATGGGGCGTCGACCGCGTCATCCTGATCCCCGACGAGTTCCTGGCCCGCAACGTCGCGCGCCAGACCGACGTGAAGATCATCGCCTGGAAGGGCCGCTGCGAGGTGCACGAGCGCTTCACGGCCGACGACATCCTGGAGCTCAAGGCCGCCTATCCGAACGCCGAGATCCTGGCCCACCCCGAATGCCCGGCCGAAGTGCTGGAGGTGTCCGACTTCGCCGGCTCGACCGCGGCGATGAACGACTACGTCCTGCAGCGCAAGCCCAAGCAGGTGGTGCTGATCACCGAGTGTTCGATGGCCGACAACGTCGCCGCCGACGCCATCGGGACCGAGTTCGTGCGCCCGTGCAACCTGTGCCCGCACATGAAGAAGATCAGCCTCCAGAACATCTACGAGGCCCTGCTTCACAACCGCTACGAGGTGACCGTCGATCCGGCGATCGCCGACCGCGCCCGCCTGGCCGTCCAGCGCATGGTCGACCTGCCGCCGCCGGCGATCCCGGCCCGCTATGACCTCGTGAAGGCGCGCCATCACGTGGACGTCGAGCTGATCTGATGAACGCCGCAGCCCTTTTCCCTCCCCTTCACGGGGAGGGACAGGCCGCGAAGCGGCCAGGGTGGGGCCTTGCCGAGTCGGCGCCCCCCACCCGTCTCGGCGCTTCGCGCCGATCCACCCTCCCCACGAGGGGGAGGGAAAAGTAATGGAAAGGATCAAGCACGACGGCGTGCTGATCGTCGGCGCCGGCCTGGCCGGGCTGTCCGCCGCCCTGGCCGCCGCGCCGCGAAAGGCCCTGGTCCTGACCGGCGCGCCGCTGAGCCAGGGCTGCTCCTCGGCCTGGGCGCAGGGCGGCATGGCCGCGGCGCTGAGCGGCGAGGATACGCCGCAGCTCCACGCCGCCGACACCATCGCTGCGGGCGCTGGCCTGGTCGATCCGGCCATGGCCGCGATCCTGGCGCAGGAAGGCCCGCAGGCCGTGCGCCATCTCGCCGAGCTCGGCGCCCCCTTCGACCGCGACGCCGACGGCGCGTTCGCCACCAGCCTGGAGGCCGCCCACTCGCGCTCCCGGGTCGCCCGCGTGAAGGGCGACCAGGCCGGCCGCGCGATCATGGACGCGGTGATCGCCGCGACCCTGTCGTCCCGGCACGTCAAGGTGCGCGCCGGCTGCCGGCTGCGCGGCCTGCTGCGCGACGCCGACGGACGCATCCGCGGGGTGCTGGCCGAGGAGGACGGCCAGCTCATCGAGTTCGTCGCCCCCGCCACCATCCTGGCGACCGGCGGCGTCGGCGGGCTCTACGGCGTCACCACCACCCCGCCCGATCTCAAGGGCGAGGGCCTGGCCCTGGCGGCCCTGGTCGGCGCGACCATCGCCGATCCCGAGTTCGTGCAGTTCCACCCGACCGCCATCGACATCGGCCGCGATCCGGCGCCGCTGGCCACCGAGGCCCTGCGCGGCGAGGGCGCCAAGCTGATCGACGGGAACGGCGAGGCGTTCATGGCCCGCTACCACCCCGACGCCGAACTGGCCCCGCGCGACGTGGTCGCCCGCGCCATCCACGCCGAGCGCGAAGCCGGGCGCGGCGCGTTCCTCGACGCCCGCGCCGCCGTCGGCGCGCATTTCCCGGACGAGTTCCCGGCCGTGTTCGCCGCCTGCCTGTCGGGCGGCGTCGACCCGCGCGTGCAGCCGATCCCGGTCGCGCCGGCCTGCCACTACCACATGGGCGGGATCGTCACCGACGCCGACGGCGCCACCAGCCTGCCGGGCCTGTTCGCGGCCGGCGAGTGCGCCTCGACCGGCGTGCACGGCGCCAACCGCCTGGCCTCCAACTCGCTGCTGGAGGCGGCGGTGTTCGGGACCCGCGCCGGCCGCGCCGCCGCCCAGGTCGCAGACCCCAAGACCCGGCCCCTGCGCGCCGCGCCCGCCCCCGACCTGCCGCCCCAGGCCCTGGCCCAGCTTCGCGCCGCCATGAGCCGCGAGGCCGGCGTCGTCCGCGACGCCGAGAGCCTGGGCCGGCTGCTCGCCCTGCTCGATGTGCTGGAGACCGCCCACGGCCGGGCCCTGCCGCTGGTCGCCGCGCGCATGGTCGCCCAGGCCGCCCTCGACCGCCCGGCCAGCCTGGGCGCGCACTTCCGCGCCGACGGGCCGCCCGACACGGCGCCGGCCCGCACCTTCGTTCACCTGGCCTCACCCGCCGCCAGCCTCGCCGCCGAATGATTGCTCCGATCCCCGACCTCCTGATCCAGCCGGTGGTCGCCGCCGCCCTGGCCGAAGACCTCGGCCGCGCCGGCGACGTGACCGCCCAGGCCTGCATCGAGGCGCACGCGCGCCTGTCCACGGTGTTCGCCGCCCGCCAGAACGGCGTCGTCGCGGGCCTCGCCTGCGCGCGCCTGGCCGTGCTGGCGCTGGACCCAGCCGCGACCTTCGAGGCGATGGTCCGCGACGGCGACGAGGTTCGGCCCGGCGAGGTGCTGGCCAAGGTCGAGGCCAACGCCCGCGCCCTGCTGTCGGCCGAGCGCACCGCCCTCAACCTGCTGGGCCGGCTGTCGGGCGTCGCCACCCTCACCCGCGCCTATGTGGACGCCGTGGCCGGGACCGGCGCGCGCATCGCCGACACCCGCAAGACCACGCCGGGCCTGCGCCACCTGGAGAAGTACGCCGTGCGCTGCGGCGGCGGCCTCAACCACCGCTTCGGCCTGGATGACGCGATCCTGATCAAGGACAACCACGTCGCGGCCTGCGGCGGGGTCGGCGAGGCCCTGAAGCGCGCCCGCGCCGCGGCCGGCCACCTGATGAAGATCGAGGTCGAGGTCGACAGCCTGGCCCAGCTCGAAGAGGCCCTGCCCCACCGGCCCGACGTCATCATGCTGGACAATTTCAGCCTCGAGGACCTGCGCAAGGCCGTGGCCATGACCGGCGGCGGCGTCACCCTCGAAGCCTCGGGCGGGGTGAACCTGCAGACCGTCCGCGGCATCGCCGAGACCGGCGTCCAGGTGATCAGCGTCGGCGCCCTCACCCATTCGGCCAGCGTCCTCGACATCGGCCTCGACGCCGTCTGAGCGGGGAACAAGCCGCCCCGCGGGCTGTTCCTTCCTGGTCACGGAAAGGAACTCTCCGATGAGCAAGGCGCCCCCGATCCCGAAGGAACAACGGTCCTTCCGCGGCCAACGGCCCGACATCCAGGGCGATGGCCGCGACCGCCGCGACGCCAAGACCGGCGTCCACTCGTCCGGCCACGGCGACGACTTCAACCTCAAGAGCCAGGGGCGGCAGGGCAACATCCACCAGAATGTCGACACCGTGCACGCCCGCACCCAGGACCGCTGACCCGCTCGCCCTCAAATAGCAACGTTACCCGGACACTACCTTTAGGGCGTTAAGCCTATTTTGCCCATTCGCGGGCAAGCTGCGCGGCATTCAGTCGGGCGGCGTGATGAGAGTTCCGGTTTTCGAGTTTGACGAGGGCTTCGACGGGGTCGCGCGCGCGGCCCGCCGGATGGCGGCTTCGCGCTGGATCACGGTCGGGGTCTACGCCGTGCTGGTCGCATGGACCCTGTCCCCGACCATCGCCGCCGCCTGGGTCGCCATCTTCGCGGTCGCCGAGGCCTGGAGCATGGCGGCGACCGCGCCGCACGCCAAGGGCGTCCCCACGCGCAGGCAGCGGCAGTTCTATTTGAGCTCGGCCCTGGCCCTCAACGGCGTCTGGGTCGGGCTGGGCCTCGCCTACTGGCTGGCGGACTTCGCGGGCTCGGAGTACTTCGCGCTGCTGGTCTGGTCGGCGCTGCTGTTCAACGGCATCAGCCACGCCTACCGCTCGCCGCTGGCCGCCCTGGTGTTCGGCGCGCCCAGCGGGCTCTGCATCCTGCTCGCGCCGCTGCTCGCGCCCCGCTTCCACGGCGCCCATCAGGTGTTCGTCGCCCTCGGCGTCGTCGTCTATGTCGGCTATGCGATCATCTCGGCGGCCCGCGCCGTCCACGCCTCGCGCAATCTCGCCGCCGCGCTGAAGGACCTGGAGGAGCAGACCCGCGCGGCCCGCGCCGCCAGCGAAGCCAAGTCCGCCTTCCTGGCGATGATGAGCCACGAGCTGCGCACGCCGATGAACGGGGTGCTGGGCATGGCCCACGCCCTCGACCGCACCGACCTCACCGACCGCCAGGCCCAGTACGTGAAGACCCTGCTGCGCTCGGGCGGCGGCCTGATGACCATCCTCAACGACGTCCTCGACCTGGCCAAGATCGAGGCCGGCAAGTTCGACATCGAGACCCGGCCGTTCAATCTTCACCAGACCGTGGCCCGCACCATCGACCTCTGGAGCCACGCGGCCGAGGACAAGGGCCTGGCCCTGGTCTGCGACATGGCCGACGACATCCCGCGCTGGACCGCCGGCGACGACGCCCGCCTGCGCCAGATCCTGCAGAACCTGCTCTCCAACGCCGTGAAGTTCACCACCGGCGGCGAGGTGCGGCTGTCGATCCGCCCGACCTCGACCGGGATCGCCTTCACCGTCGCCGACACCGGCCCGGGGCTCGACGCGGCGACCCAGGCGCGGCTGTTCCAGGGCTTCACCCAGGCCGACACCAGCATCTCGCGGAAGTTCGGCGGCACCGGGCTGGGCCTGGCCATCTCGCGCGAGCTCGCAAGGCTGATGGGGGGCGACCTCGTGGTCGACAGCGCCCTGGGCCAAGGCGCCCGCTTCACCCTGGACCTGCCGCTTCAGGCGACCGCGCCGCAGGAGGACCTCGCCGCCGGTCCCGATGAGCTCGTGGACGCGCTGCGCGTGCTGGTCGTCGACGACAACCACACCAACCGCGAAGTGGCCCGCGCCCTGCTCGAAGCGGTCGGCGCCACGGTCGGCACCGCCGCCAGCGGCGCCGAGGGACTGGCCGCCCTGGAGGCCGCCGAGTTCGACGTCGTCCTCATGGACATCCACATGCCCGACATGAACGGCATCGAGACCCTGGCGGCGATCCGCGCCGGCGGGCGCGAGGCCCTCCCCGTCGTCGCCCTGACCGCCGACGCCATGGCCGGCGAGCGCGAACGCCTGCTGGCCCTGGGCTTCAACGGCTATGTCAGCAAGCCCATAGAACCGGCCGCCCTGGTCCGCGCCCTGGCCGCCTAGCGACCCGCCGTCCAGCGGGGGTGCTCCAGTTGCAGGGCGACGAACTGCGCCGTGGATCGTCCATAGGCGGCCTCGACGTCATCGAGCATCACCTCGATCGGCGCATGCCCCGCCAACCGCACGTGCCGCGAAAAGCCCGGCAATCGGTCTGAGGCGAAGACCGTCAGGCCCCCGCGCGAGGTGACCCCGCCCGTGGGCGCAACGGCGTAGGCCTTGGCGCGATAGGTGCGGGTCCAGCCGTCCAGCGCCGCGCCGAAGGCCAGTTCGTCGAACCCTTCGCTCAACTCGATCGCCACCCGCTCGTGCCGCCAGAATCCCAGCACGTTGCCGGCGGCGGTCCTCATCGCCTCGCCATCGAGCCTGTAGGCGGCTGCATCGTGCGCGCGCACCGGCGCGGGCAGACCCAGCCGACGCGCCGTATCGTGCATGGCCTCGTCCCCGGCCAACTCGCCGAGCAGGATGAGCGACGCAGGAGCCGAGGCGCTGACTCCGGCCGTCGTGGTGATCTGGCCGTCAGTCACCCAGCGTGCGTCGCGCCGCCAGGTCACCGTGGGGAAGCGACGCTCACGCGCGCCTTGCGAGGCCCAATGCGCCGTGGCCTGCCGCCCGTCCAGCAATCCGGCCTCGGCCAGCACCAGCGCGCCGTCGCAGATCGAAACGATCCGCGCGCCGCGCTCGGCCTGGGCCCGCAGCCAGGCCAAGCGCGCGGGGTTCTTGGGGTTCATCAGGAACGGCACGATGATCATGTCCGCGCCCTGCCGATAGCGGCGGTCGAACCCGGCCTGGGTCTCCTGCGGCTTGATCCAGGCGACGCCGGGCATCAGCCGCACGGGCGCCATGGTGGGCGAGACCACCTTCACCTCGACCACGCCGGACGCCGCCAGGATCGCGTAGGGCGCGGTGAGATCCGTCGTTTCCACGCCGCCGGGGTCCGCCAGGATCGCCACGACGGGCCGCGCCGCCGCCGGCCCTGCGGCCAGCAACAGCAGGGCCGCCAGCCACAGGCGGATCACTGCGCCGCCTCCAGGCGCGCAGCCACCGCCCTGACCGCGTCCAGCCGTCCCTGGGCCAGCGGCTCCAGGCGGCCCTTCACCGCCGCCAGCACCTCCGGCGACGCCAGTTCCGGGCGGCCCGACGCGAAGGGCGGCGAAGGCGCGTACTCCAGGCCGAGCTGGATCGACTTGGCCACGGTCTCGCCGGCCAGCTCGGCCAGGACGACGAAGGCGAAGTCGAGGCCGGCGGTGACTCCGCCGCCGGTGATGATGTTCCCGTCCCGCGCCACCCGGCTCTCGTCCACGATGGCGCCGAACGGGACCAGCAGGTCGCGCCAGGCCCAGTGGCAGGCCGCCCGCTTGCCCTTCAGGAAGCCCGCGGCGGCCAGGATCAGCGATCCGGTGCAGACGCTGGTCAGGTACTTCGCGCCCAGCCCCAGCCGGCGGACCTGCGCCATGAACGCCTCGTCCAGCATGGCGTCGGTGGTCCCCAGCCCGCCGGGCACGCAGAGCACGTCGCAACGCTCGACCTTCGCCAGGTCGGCCAGGTTCGAGAAGGTCAGCCCCTCGGCCTCGATGTCGACGCCGCCCATCGAGGCGACGACGATCTCGGCGTTGGGCAGGCGCGAGAGCACCTGGTGCGGACCGGTGAAGTCCAGGTGGGTGACGTCCGGATAGAGCGGGATGACGATCTGCAGCTTGGACATGGCGGGCTCCAAAGGATTGACGCCCACATGATGCCCGGCCTAGCGTACGGCAAAAATGACAAAGAACCCTCGTTTTTCGCCATGACCCGCACGATCGGCGTCCTGATCTTCCCCGAGTTCCAGATCCTCGACGCCAGCGGCCCGATCGCCGCGTTCGAGATCGCCGCCCGCTATGTCCCCGGCGCCTACGACATTCGCGTGGTGGCCTACGAGCCCGGCCCGGTGGCTTCCAGCTCGGGGCTGCAGGTGGTGGCCGCGCCGTTGTCCGACGAGCCGCTGGACACGCTGGTGATCGCAGGGGGCGAAGGGACCCGGCGTCCCGCCATCTGCGGCCGGACCCTCGACTGGGTGCGCAGGACGTTCCATTCGGCGCGGCGCACCGCCAGCGTCTGCTCGGGAGCCTATATCCTGGCCGAGGCGGGGCTGCTGGACGGTCGGCGCGCCACCACCCACTGGCAGCGCTGCCCCGACTTCGCCCGCCGCTATCCCAAGGTTCGCCTGGAGCCGGACCGCATCTTCGTCCGCGACGGGGACGTCTGGTCGTCGGCCGGGATCACCGCCGGCATCGATCTCTCGCTGGCGCTGATCGCCGAGGACCTGGGCGAGGACGTCGCCCGCTCGGTCGCCCAGCAGTTGGTCGTCTACCACCGCCGTCCGGGCGGCCAGTCGCAGTTCTCGGCGCTTCTGGAGCTGGGCGGCCAGGGCGGGCGCTTCGCCGACCTGCTCGACTGGATGCGCGAGCGGCTGGCCGAACCGCTCAATGTCGAGCGGCTGGCCGACCAGGCGGCCATGAGCCCGCGCCACTTCGCCCGCGCCTTCACCGCCGAGACCGGCATGACCCCGGCCAAGGCCGTCGAGCGCCTGCGCCTGGAAACCGCCCGCGAGCGGGTGGAGAGCTCGGCCGAGCCGATCGACCGCGTGGCCGCCGCCACCGGCTTTGGCGACCCCGAGCGCATGCGCCGCGCCTTCCTGCGCGCCTTCGGCCAGCCGCCCCAGGCGCTGCGGCGCGCCGCCCGCGCCTAGCGCCCGGCGGCGGGGATCAGCTACCGCCGACCATCGCCTCGGGTTCGGAGAGGGCGCGCTGCGTCTTGACCGGAGCCATGACGTTCACCGGCAACAGCTTGGGCGCGGTCTTGGCGCTGTCGGCCTCCCTGACCAGTTCGGCCTGCCTGTCGGCCTTGGGCGCGTCGGCCGCGTCGGCTTGGCGCTCGCCCTTCAGCAGCGCCGCGCGCATGTCGCCCGAAACCTCGATCGAGGCCGGGGCCGGCGTCGCCGCGTAACTGGCGTAGAGCACCCGATCCTCGGCCTTCGGCGTCGTGCGGCCGCCGCCGAAGCGGTAGAAGACGTGCATGCCGACCTCGGCCGTGCGCACCAGGCGCGGTCCCCAGTTCGGGGCGACGTTGGTGGTGTGGAAGTGGGTGGCGTCGCCGATGCTGGCCATCACGCCGCCGGACAGCGCGCGCGAGGCGACTTTCTGGGCCCGTTGCCAGGCCGCGGTCTCGCGGCCGCGGCGCATGGAGCCGTCGCAGGCGAAGCTGAACTGGCAGCCGACGCGCTTGCCGGCGCCCTGGAACACCACGCCGCAGACGCTCTTGGGGAACGCCGGATGACGCACGCGGTTGAGCACCACCTGGGCGACCGCCGCCTGACCGGCCGGGGTCTCGCCCCGGGCCTCGAAATAGACGGCCTGGGTCAGGCATTCGAGCTCGCGCGAGCTTTCCAGCGCCCCGACCAGGTGCATGGGCGCCGGGGCCGGCAGAGCCGCCGCATCGATGGCGCCGCGCAGTTGCACCCGCCGCGCAGGCTCTTGCGGGGCCTGCTCCAGGCGCGCGGCCAGGATGGCGTTCTGGCGGTCGCGTTGGGCCGCGCCGCTGCTGGTGAAGGGGTCATGGCGGCTGGCGACGCGCATCACGCCCGGGTCCATGGCGGCGGCTTCCCGCTGCAGGGTGGACTCCGAAAAGCCGCCCGCCGCCGCCTCGGCGATGCGCGCGTTGCGGGCGTAGTCGGTGGCCGCGCGGGCCATGCCGCCGGCCATGTATGTCGCGCCCAGGGCCAGGCCGATGCCTGAACCGATCAATGCGGCGCATGTCGGCGCACGCCAATCGGCGCGGGCCTTACTATTGAAATTCAAGAAGATCGTGTCCCGTGTGGCGAGGGCGGATGCGCCCCCCGACATCGTCGTCACGATCGCCCCTGCTCATGCTGGCGGCGTGTGACCAAGGGCCCGTCGATTACACGTGGAGTGACAGGCTACGGCGAAGTTAAGGGGGTTTATGACCATCGCCGAGAAGATTCGCAAGGCGGTATTGCGTCGCAGCATGGGATATTTTTCAGGTTTCGTTAACGCCGCCGGCCCGCCTCGGGGAACCTCGGCCGTAGCTCCCCGTTCCCGCTGCGATGCTTTTTGAAACTCGGGAGGCCATCATGCGCACGACCCTCACCCTGCTCGCCGCCGCCGGTTTCGCCCTGACCCTCGCCGCCTGCGGCCACAATGTCGAGCAACGCGCCGCCACCGGCGCAGCCGCCGGCGCCGTCGTCGGCGGCCCGGTCGGCGCGGTGGCCGGCGCCGCCGCCGGCACGGCGGTCAGCAAGGCCGCCGACAAGGAATAGACGACAGGATCCCTTCCCTCGGGAGGGGATCGCCCGCGCGCCGCGAGGACAGGCCCCCTGCCCTCGCCGGCGCGCCCCGGCCCTCCCGCGCCCCGCGTTCGTCGAACTTGGGTCTGGCGAGCGGCGATGGCGCATGCCACCTTGCGTCGGCGGTCGCGTCCGCCACGGACACGCCCCATTTCTGATGCCAAACTGACGCTGATGCTGAAGCACGTCATACTGCTGACCCTCGCGGCTGGCCTCGCCACGCCCGCGATCGCCGCGCCGGACTGGCGCGTGCAGCAGGCCTGCGCCATGCAGCGCTATCTGCGCGCCACCCCCGCCTTCCCCGTCACGAACTGGGGCCGCGACACGGCCAACGTCTCCATCGACGGCGCGCGCACCGCCCTCCCCCGCCGCGAGGACGTCGCCGCCCGGGCGCAGTTCGACAATGCGATGCGATCCGGCCGCGCCTTCGCCGACCGCGCGGCCTCCCAGCTCGCCGCCCTTGACGGGATCAGCCAGGACGAAGCCTTCCGCCGCATCGGCGCCGACCCCGGCCCCTGGCCCCAGGTCACCCCCGCCAGGTGCGAAACCCTGGAACGCCGCGCCGCCCGCAGCGCCGCGCGCTGAGCCTCCCGCCACCCTGCTGACAGGTTCTGACACTCGCGCGCGCTAGCGTCGGGGCATGATCGATCCTACCTTGGCGTCCATGCCCCGTTCCGCCGATCCCGGTCCTGGCGTCGCCGATATGTCGGCGAGCTTCGACTACGACGAATCCGCCATGCCGATGCTGTGGAAGCCGCACCGGCCCGCTCGCCCGGAGAAGTCCGAGGGCGGCAAGCGGTTCAAGCTGGTCAGCGACTTCCAGCCGGCCGGCGACCAGCCGACCGCCATCGCCGACCTCGTGGCCGGCCTGGAGGGGCGCGAGCAGGACCAGGTGCTGCTGGGCGTCACCGGCTCGGGCAAGACCTTCACCATGGCCAAGGTGATCGAGGAGACCCAGCGCCCGGCGCTGATCCTCGCCCCCAACAAGACCCTGGCCGCCCAGCTCTATTCCGAGTTCAAGGCCTTCTTCCCCGAGAACGCGGTCGAGTTCTTCGTCTCGTACTACGACTACTACCAGCCCGAGGCCTACGTGCCGCGGACCGACACCTATATCGAGAAGGACTCGTCGATCAACGAGCAGATCGACCGGATGCGCCACTCGGCCACCCGCGCGATCCTGGAGCGCGACGACGTCATCGTCGTGGCCTCGGTCTCCTGCATCTACGGCATCGGCTCGGTCGAGACCTATACGGCCATGACCTTCACCATCGAGCCCGGCCAGCGGCTCGACGAGAAGCAGCTCATGGCCGACCTCGTGGCCCTGCAGTACAAGCGCAACGACCAGGCCTTCGAGCGCGGCTCGTTCCGTCGCCGCGGCGACACCATCGAGGTCTTCCCCGCCCACTACGAGGACCGCGCCTGGCGCATCTCGCTGTTCGGCGACGAGGTCGAGGCGATCAGCGAGTTCGACCCGCTGACCGGCAAGAAGACCGCCGACCTCGAAGGCGTCAAGATCTACGCCAACAGCCACCACGTCACCCCGCGCCCGACCCTGAACCAGGCGGTCATCCAGATCCGCCAGGAGTTGAAGGAACGGCTCGACTGGCTGGTCGCCAACGGCAAGCTGCTGGAGGCCCAGCGGCTGGAGCAGCGCACTACCTTCGACCTGGAGATGATCCAGGCCACCGGCTCCTGCGCCGGCATCGAGAACTACAGCCGCTTCCTTTCGGGCCGCCGCACCGGCGAGCCGCCGCCGACCTTCTTCGAGTACATTCCCGAGAACGCCCTGCTGTTCATCGACGAGAGCCACCAGGCGGTGCCGCAGATCGGGGCCATGTACCGGGGCGACTACCGCCGCAAGTTCACCCTGGCCGAATACGGCTTCCGCCTGCCCTCCTGCCTCGACAACCGTCCGCTGAAGTTCGAGGAGTGGGACGCCATGCGCCCGCAGACCGTCTCGGTCTCGGCCACGCCGGCGGCCTGGGAGCTGGAGCGGTCCGGCGGCGTCTTCGCCGAGCAGGTGATCCGCCCCACCGGCCTGATCGACCCGCCGGTCGAGGTGCGCCCGGTCTCCAAGGACAACCACAGCCAGGTCGACGACGTCATCGCCGAGGCCCGCGAGACGATCGCCAGGGGCTATCGCACCCTGATCACCGTCCTGACCAAGAAGATGGCCGAGGACCTGACCGAGTACATGCACGAGCAGGGCCTGCGCGTGCGCTACATGCACTCCGACATCGACACCATGGAGCGCATCGAGATCATCCGCGACCTGCGGCTCGGGGCCTTCGACGTGCTGATCGGCATCAACCTGCTGCGCGAGGGCCTCGACATCCCCGAGGTCGGGCTGGTCGCCATCCTCGACGCCGACAAGGAGGGCTTCCTGCGCTCGGAGACCTCGCTGATCCAGACCATCGGCCGTGCGGCCCGGAACGTCGACGGCAAGGTCATCCTCTATGCCGACCACATCACCGGCTCGATGGAGCGGGCCATGGCCGAGACCCAGCGCCGCCGCGAGAAGCAGGAGCAGTACAACATCGAGCACGGCATCACGCCCGAGAGCGTGAAGAGCCAGATCAAGGAGATCCTCGCCTCCCCCTACGAGAAGGACCGCGTGCTGGTCCCCGTCGGCGTGGCCGAGGACGCCGGCAAGCCGTTCCTGGGGGACAACTTCAAGGCCACCCTGCGCGACCTCGAGGCCAGGATGCGCCAGGCCGCCGCCGACCTGGAGTTCGAGACCGCCGCGCGCCTGCGCGACGAGATCAAGCGCCTCAAGCTGCTCGACCTGGAGTTCGCCAACGACGCCCTCACCGGCGAAGGCGAGACCGCTGATCGCGAGGTCGTGAAGAAGGTCCGGGCCGAGGCGCGGGCCGAGAGCCAGGAGCGGTTCCGCAAGGGCAAACGCTAGCTCCGCAATAGGGACAACCCCTTGTTCACGCTGGGAAAACAACCGAGCGTGGCGCCGGATCGGCTGTACGCCTGTAACCCAAACTCCACAGTACGAAAGACCGTATCGTTAAGTTTCGGAAGCCCGGAACCACGGCCCCGCTTCGCGCGTAGAGTCCCGCGAATGGGGGAGCGCTGTCGAGGCGGTCCGTAGTGGGTCGCGGGCATGACGCTCTGCCTGGGGATCATCCCATGACGCCTCCGCTTTCCGTGGTGGCCGACAATTCGGCCGACAAGACCAAACCCCTTTCAGGCCACGACCTGTCCGAGCGCATTCGCCGATTGCAGGCCGAGGCCAAGTCCCTGGCGCGCGAGCACATCCACGCCCTCGGCCTGGCTCTGATCGAGGTCGAGCGGCTGTCGGCCGAGATCGCCGACGGCGGCGAGGCCTATCCGGCCGGCGTGCGCGACCTCGCGCGGCGCATGGCCGAGGACTGCGAGATGAAGGTCCAGACCCTCGAGGCGATTTCTTCCCGGACCTGAAGCCGAACGCGCACCGCCCCGCTGGCGCGACTCCTGCAGCACAGGGCTCAGACTGTGCAGCTTTGGGAGCGTCAGATGGTGAATCGGATGCGTGCGTCAGCGGCCCTCAGCATTGTGGCCGACAATCCAGCCGCTGCGGCGGCGCCCTCGGTGGCCGACCGGATCCGTCGGTTGCAGGCCCAGGCCAAGAACCTCGCCCGCGAGCACATCCTGGCGCTGGAAACGGCCATGGCCGAGGTCGAGCGGCTGTCGGCCGAGATCGCCGGCGGCGGCGAAGCCTATCCGGTCGGGGTGCGCGAGATCGCCCGCCGCGTGGCCGCCGACTGCGAGGCCAACGGCAACACGATCAAGGCGCTGGCCGGGCGGGCCTAAGCCACCAGGTCGCGGAACTCGTGGCTGCGACGCAGCCACGCCGCGGCGAACCCGCAGATCGGCACGATCTTCAGCCCGCGCTCGCGCGCGTTGGCGGCCAGAGCCGCCATCAGGCGGCCGGACGCGCCCGTGCCGCGCAGCGGAACCGGGCTCTCCACGTGGTCGATGAACAGCCGGTCGCCGGACAGCCGATAGTCGGCCCAGGACGTCATGCCCTGCTCGGTCATCTCGAACCGCTGCTCGGCGGCGTTGTCTCTCAGTGCTTGGCTCATGGGCCTAATTTAACGTTTGTCACGGACAATCGGTCCGGAAATCTTCAACCGCACCGTGTCGGGGGGCGCGAATGTACGCAATTCGGACCGTGGGCGTCGCCGCCCTGGCGATCCTCGCCCTGGGCGCCTGCCAGCCCGCCGCCGTGGTCGACGCCGACGGCGTCGCGCGCGCCAACCTCAAGCGCCCGCCCCCCCGCCAGCCCGGCATCTGGGAAACCCGGGTCGTCCTCGGCGACGTCGTCCAGACCACGCTGATCTGCATCGACGAGAAGGTCGACAGGAAGGTCGACTGGATGGGCGCCCAGGGCACGCGCGAGACCTGCAGCGAAAGCTCCATCACCCGCCAGGACGACAATTCCCTGCGCTTCTCGTCGGTCTGCGACATGGGCGCCCGCGGCAAGGTGACGACCAGCGGCGTGGCCCGCGGCGACTTCTCGCTGCGCTACGAAGCCGAGGGGACCCAGGTCACCACCGGCGCCGACCTGCCGGTCACGAACGGCGTGCACGCGGTCAAGGTCACCTCCGTCTGGAAGGGGCCCTGCCCCAAGGACTGGCGCCCGGGCGATATGTCGGTCCCCGGCGGCATCCAGTACAACGCCGCCGCCACCGGCCAGACCGCGCAGGCGGGCGCTGCGGCCCGGCCTTAGGTGGTCCCGGCCTTCGCCGGGATGACTGGTTGGGTCAGACCAGCTCCACCGCCATCGCCGTCGCCTCGCCGCCGCCGATGCACAGGCTGGCCAGGCCGCGCTTGCCGCCGCGGGCTTCCAGGGCCGAGATCAGGGTGGCCAGGATGCGGGCGCCGCTGGCGCCGATCGGGTGGCCGAGGGCGCAGGCGCCGCCGTTGACGTTCAGCCTGACGCGGTCGATGCCCAGCTCGCGCTCGGCGATCATCGCCACCACCGCGAAGGCCTCGTTGACCTCGAACAGGTCGACGTCGTCGACGCTCCAGCCGGCCTTCTTCAGCGCCTTCTGCATGGCCGGAACCGGCGCGGTGGTGAACAGGCCCGGCTCATGGGCGTGGGCGGCGTGGCTGACCACCCTGGCGACCACCTTCAGGCCCAGCCTCTCGGCCACCGAGGCCCGCGTCATCACCAGGGCCGCGGCGCCGTCCGAGATCGACGAGGCGTTGGCGGCGGTGATCGCGCCGTCCTTGCCGAAGGCCGGCTTCAGGGTCGGAATCTTGGCCGGATCGGCCTTCAGCGGCTGCTCGTCGGTCGAAACCGTCTCGCTGCCCTTGCGGGTGACGACCTCGACCGGAACGATCTCGCGGGCGAAGGCCCCGTTCTGCGTCGCCGCCTTGGCGCGGGCCAGCGAGGAGATCGCGAACTCGTCCATCGCCTCGCGGGTGAACTGGTAGGCGCGGGCCGTCTCGTCGGCGAAGGAGCCCATCAGCCGGCCAGGCTCGTAGGCGTCCTCCAGGCCGTCCAGGTACATGTGGTCGAAGGCGGTGTCGTGGCCGATCCGGGCGCCGCCGCGGTGCTTGTTCAGCAGGTACGGCGCGTTGGTCATGCTTTCCATGCCGCCGGCGACGATGATGTCGGCGCTGCCGGCCGCCAGGGCGTCGTGGGCGATGATCGCTGCCTGCATGCCCGAGCCGCACATCTTGTTGAGCGTGGTCGCCTCGACCGACCTGGGCAGGCCCGCGCCCAGCGCCGCCTGGCGGGCCGGCGCCTGGCCAAGGCCGGCCGGCAGCACGCAGCCCATGAAGATCTGCTCGACGGCTTCGGGCGAGACGCCCGCCCGCTCGACCGCCGCGCGCACGGCGGCGGCCCCGAGCTCAGTGGCCTTGAGCGCGCTGAGCGCGCCCTGGAAGCCCCCCATCGGGGTGCGGGCATAGGCGGCGATGACGACGGGATCGGCGGCTTGGGTCATGCCGCCGATATAATTCTCCAACCGGCGAAATGAAATGCTGCCGCAGCGTCAGGCGCCGGCGCGTTCCGTCGTATCGATGAAGCCGCCGCCCAGCACCCGGTCCGGCTGCTCGGGCGCGTAGAGCACGCAGGCCTGGCCCGGCGCCACGCCTTCTTCCGGCGTGTCGAGTTCGACGGCCGCCACGCCGCCGCGCAGGGCCAGGCGCCCAGGGACCGGCTCGCGGGTGGAGCGCACGCGCGCCAGCACCGCCCGGCCGGCGGCGCCGGCCATGTCGCCGCCTTCGCCCAGCCAGTTGGTTTCCTTCAGCGTCAGGGCGCGGGTCAGCAGCGCCTCGCGCGGCCCCACCACCACCTGGCGCCTGTCGGCGTCGATCCTCACCACGAACAGCGGGTCGCCGACCGCGATGTTCAGGCCCCGGCGCTGGCCGATGGTGTAGCGGGTCACGCCCTCGTGGCGGCCCAGCACCCGGCCGTCCATGTGCACGACGTCGCCCGCTTCCGCGCCGTGCGGGCGCAGGCGGTCGATGATCGTGGTGTAGCGGCCTTCCGGCACGAAGCAGATGTCCTGGCTGTCGGGCTTGTCGGCCGCGGCCAGGCCCAGCTCCGCCGCCACCCGCCGCACTTCGGGCTTGGGCAGGCCGCCCAGCGGGAAGCGCAGGAAGTCGAGCTGGTCGCGCGTGGTGGCGAACAGGAAATAGCTCTGGTCGCGCGCCGGGTCGGCGGCGCGCAGCAGTTGCGCGCCATCCGCCGCATCGGCCCGTTGCACGTAGTGCCCGGTGGCCATGGCCTCGGCCCCCAGGTCGCGCGCCACGTCCAGCAGGTCGCGGAACTTCACCGTCTGATTGCAGCGGATGCAGGGGACCGGCGTCTCGCCGCGCAGGTAGGCGTCGGCGAAGTCCTCGATGACCTGTTGCTTGAACTTGCTTTCGTAGTCGAGGACGTAGTGTGGGATGCCGATGACGTCGGCGGCGGTCCGCGCGTCATGGATGTCCTGGCCCGCGCAGCAGGCGCCCTTCTTCTGGATCGCCGCGCCATGGTCGTAGAGCTGCAGGGTCACGCCCACGACGTCGTAGCCGGCCCTGGCCAGCAGGGCGGCGGTGACGGTGGAATCCACACCGCCGGACATGGCCGCGACCACCCGCGCGCCGGGCTTCAGGCCCACGGCGGCGCGCGCGGCTTCCACGGCGGCGTCTGTGAAAAGCGCGTTCATGGCGCGCTATGTAGCGTCTGGCGGCCCGATTTGCGAGGCGCCGCCGTCACCGGGCCTTAGCGCAGCGCGTTCAGCAGCGAGGAGTCGCGCAGGGTGATGAACACCTGGGTCGAGGCCTGCAGCGCCAGGGTCGCCTTCTCCAGCTCGACGGCGGCCAGCGGCATGTTGGCGTCGACGATGTCGCCGATCATGCCCTTCAGGCTGTTCTGCCGCGCGGTCAGGTCGGTTCTCACGTCGTCGACGCGGGCCTGCACCATGCCGTTGCGGGCGGTCTTGTCGATGATGTCGCTGGCCGCAGTGTCCCATTTGCTGAGCTCGTCGGTCAGGAACGTCCGCTGGGCGTCGGTCATGGTGCCGCCGAACGGCGTCGCCTCGTGGAAGGCCTGCAGGGTCTTGTAGGCCGTGAGCAGCTCGGTCCCCAGGTCGCTGGCCAGCAGTCCGGTCCTCACCGTCGTGGCGTCGTCGACCTTGTGCTCGGTGATGAAGTTGTCGTTCTGGAAGAAGTCCGAGATCAGCGGGTTGAGCGGGTCGGTCAGGTCCGACAGCGCCTGGGCCGTCACCGGCATGGTGTCGATCTTGCCGCCGGCGAACAGGTACTTGCCGCCATAGCGCGAGTTCATCGCCGCGACCGCGTTGCGGAACTGCGCCTCGATCTCCTGCATCAGGGTGTCAGTGCGGCCGGTGGCGATGGCTTCCTCGATCGCCTGCTTGGTCCCGGCCGCCGCGTCGCCCAGTTGGGTCATCGCGAAGTCCTGGGTAGTGAGCTTGTCGGCGATCAGCTTGTTCTGGTCGAGATAGCCGCCGATCCGCGCCTCGACGGACCGCATCGCCGTCAGCATCTCGGCGTTGCGCGAATAGTCCTTGAGGTTGGCCCCGTTCTCCTGGGTCGCCACGCGGTCGCCCGCATTCATCTGCTTCTGCTGGGCCAGCATGATGTTCCGAAGAACCAGGCTGTAATTGCCGCCGGTCGTGACGCGATACATCGTCAGTCTCCGCTAAACCATGTTGGTCAGGACGTCGAACAGCTCTCTGGCCGCCTGAATCATGCGGGCCGAAGCGTTGAAGGCCTGTTGATAAGTCGTCAGTCGGACGAGTTCCTCGTCCACGTTCACGCCCTCGACCGCCTCGCGGCGGGCCCTGGCCTCGTTGGCCACCGACTCCGCCGCGCTCCTGCGGTTGTCCGCCGCCTCGGCCTGGCGGCCGATGGAGCCGCCGAATTCGGCGGCGTAGCGGCTCAGCGTCATGCTCACGGCGCCGAGCGTGCCGGCCGGCGAGAAGCTGGTGGTGACGTCGCCGGCTCCGGCCAGCAGCCGCGCGCCGCGGCCGTCGCCAGCGGTGACCGCGGGCTGGCCGGCCGCCACCGAGAGATCCAGCGTCGCCAGGCCCAGCTTCATCGGATCCTGCGAAATGGCCGCATCGACCTGGTAGCGCCCGGCGCGGGCGTTGCGCTCGATCACCCCCAGGCCGAACATCTGGCTCATCGAGGGGCCGGTGGCGCCGCGCTGGGTCTGGTCCAGGGTGATGGACAGGGTCGCATTCTGCGGCGGCGAGCCGGCGAAGGTCAGGGCGCCCTTGGAGTCCAGCGTGAACTGGCCGTTGACGCCCACGCCGGTCACCGGGTCGTTCAGCGCCGCCAGCAGGTCGGACATGCTGTCGGCCGGAGGCGGCGGCACGGTGAAGGTCAGGTCGCGGATCGGCTTGCCGTCCGCCGCCGCCAGCCGGAAGCTTATCGTCTGGCCGGGCGTGAAGCCGTGCGGATCGGTCCCCTTCAGCCCGGTCTCGTAGCTCATCATCCCGCCGGACCGCACGAGGTCGTTCAGGCCGAAGAAGTGCGAGAAGCCCCGCCCGGTCTTGACCGAGGTGCCCTCGTCGACGGCGATGCGGTTGTCGCCCGTCCCGGCGATGCTCAGCGCCCCGTCGGTGAAGCTGGCCGTGGCCGCGCCGCCCATGGCGGTGTTCAGGGTGGCCAGGAAGGTGGCCGGCGTGAACGCCCCGCCCGGAACCATCGAGCCGGTGTCGAAGTCGATGTCGACCCGGCTCTGCAGCACGCCGTCCTTGTCCAGGATGGCGACCGTGGTCTTGCCGGTGAAGCCGTCCACCGCGGTCGGCAGGTCGAGGCCGGTGTCGCGGCCGTTCAGGACCTTCGGCGGCGGCGAGGACGTGGTCTTGTTATGCGCGGCGTTCAATTGCTCGACCGTGCGCGAGATGAACTCGCCCAACTGGTCGGCCATGCCGGGCAAGGTGGTGTCGCGCAGATCCAGCAGGCCGCGGATCTCGCCGCCCATGACCTGGATGGGCTGGGGGAAGCCCACCCCGCCATCGGGCTCGACCGCGATGTAGCCCTTGGTGGCGTCGGTGCGGTTGTAGCTCAGCGTCGCGGCCTTGCCGTCGCCGGCCAGCAGCAGGCCCTCGGCCGAGCGGACGGTCACCCCGCCGTTCGGACGCAGCGCGACCTGCACGTTCATCAGGGTCGAAAGCTCGTCGACCAGTTGGCTCTGGATGTTCTCCGACCCCGAGGCGTCGCCGCTGGTCAGCTTGGCGCGGCTGATGTCGGCGTTCATCTGGTTGATCTGCCGCAGCAGGTCGTTGGCGCGGTTCACATTGGCCGAGATGCGCGCGTCGACCGTCTCTTCCAGCTCCCGGATCTGCGCGTTGATGCGGCCGGTTTCGGTCAGGAAGTCCTCGACCTTGGAGATGCCCTGGCTGCGCAGCAGGCTCGACGAGGGATCGTCCGCCGCCGCCGCGAAGGCCGTGAAGATCTGGTCCAGCCGCGAGAAGTAGAAGGTGTCCTTGCCCGGATTGCCGAACAGGCTCTGGGCGTTGTCCATGTATTGCGAGAACACGTCCCAGCGCGAGGCGTCGGAAGAGGCGGTCAGCGTCGCCAGTTGCAGGTACTGGTCGGTGACCCGCCGCACGCCCTGGATGTCGACGCCCATCCCCTGGCCCCCGACCACCAGCGGGGCCTGGTCGACCTGCTTTCGGACGTAGCCGGGCGTGTTGACGTTGGCGATATTGTCCGACGTGACGCGCAGGTTCATCTGGGCTGCATTCAGCCCGGACGCCGCCGTCTTCAGCGTAGCCGTCAGTGACACGGTTTACCCTCCGCCCGGCAAAGCCTGTCGCGCAACCCGGCCAAATCTGCCGAGACAAGGGTGAACGCCCGCGCGAGGACCATGCAAAAATCCAATCTTTTCAACGCCGTCCGTTTTGGACGTCGCCGAACTTGGATTCCACGGCGCAAGACCGGCGCCACTTGCGCGGCCATGGGGAGGCGGCGCGTTCCCGACAGGGCGGCAGGGACGACCCATCGTACAGCTTCGGCTCGGCAAAAAACGCCTCGACGGCCCATCGGCGCCCACAGCCAAAACCGTCTTTTCCTTTTATTTTCAATGCACTGACGAGTTGGCGCAAAGGTTGCTCAGAAGGGTCCGAATGTATGCGGCGCAGAAGCGCTCCCATTGAGAAGCCCCGGCCAGGCCAGGGCGGATTCACCGGAAGCCATGACAGCGCCCCTGTTCAATTTGCCGATGACCAGCCCGATCGCCGGGCCCTCCGCCGCCGCTCCCGGCGGCGAGGGCGCGCTGGGCGGTTTCGAGGCGCTGCTCGCCGCGTTCTTCGGCGCGCCGGCCGACCCGGCGGAAGACGGCCTCTTCGCCGCCCAGCCGGACGGCGAAACCGTCATCGACCCCGACGCCAAGCCGGCAGGCGACGCGCCCAGCGCCGATCCCCTCGCCCCGGCGCCGGGCGTTCCCATCGACGCCATGACCCTGGCCGCGATGCTGGCCGCGCCGCAGCCTGCACAGTCCCAGCCCATCCAGGCGCAGCCAGCGGGCGAAGGCCAGGCCCCGGCGCCTGGCCCAGCCACGCCGTTCACGCCGCAGCCGGCCTCGGCCGCCGCGCCGGTCGCCGCCCCTGTCGCCGGCCAGCCTGCGCCCCTCGACGCCGAACCGCTCGCCGAAGCCGGGATCGCCCCGCCGGCGACCGAACCCCAGCTCGCCGCCGCGCCGCAGGCCCGGCCGCAGGCGCCCGGCGCGACCGAGACGCCCGAGGCCAAGACCGCCGATCCTGCCGCCCAGCCCGCCCCCTCGCCCGTCGCCAAGCCCCAGGCGCAGCCGCCTCTGGCCCAGCCGGCACAGGCCGCCGCTCCGCCCGTCGCGCCGCCGCGGCCGGCCACGCCGACGACCGACATGCCCGCTTCCGAGCTCGCCCAGGCCGAAGCCGCCGTCGCGGCCCAGGTCGACGGCGAAGCCAAGCCTCCCGAGGCCCAGCCGGCGCCGCGCTCCACCCGTCAGGCCGACGCGACCCGCCGCCAGGGCGCCGTCCCGGCGGCGACCGATAGCGCCGCGCCCGCCCAAGGCGCGGTGCTGCCCAACGCCGTGACCGCCGCCGCAAGCGCCGAGGCCAAGGGCCAGCCGGCCTCGACCCTGGAGACCGCCGCGCCGCTCGCGGCCGCCTCCGACGCCAAGACCGATCCGGCCGCCGCCGACGCGCCCGACTTCCAGCCGCCGGCGCCTGTCGCGACGGCCCAGGCCCCGGCGACGCCGGCTCAGGCCGCGCCGGCCCGCGTCACCTCCGAGACCATCGCCAACCTGACCGCCCAGATCGGCCAGAAACTGGAAGGTCGGGCGACGAAATTTGACGTTGAGCTGACCCCGGCCGGCCTCGGCCACGTCAGCATCTCGGTCGAGATCGCCGCCAGCGGCAAGATGACCGCAGCGATGTCCTTCGACTCGCCCCAGGCCGCCGCCGAGCTGCGCGCCCGCTCGCACGAGCTGCAGCGCGCGCTGGAACAGGCCGGCTTCGACCTGGCCGGCGGCCTGTCGTTCGACGTCACCGGCGACCGCGGCGGCGACGGCCGCGGCCTGGCCCAGCAGCAACAGCAGAACGACGGCGCCTGGCGCGGCCGGGCCTTCCAGGCGGTGCTCGGCACCGCCGGCGAAGTCGCCGAGGCCGCGGCGTCCGCCGCCCTTCAATACGCACGCCGGTCCGACGCCGGCGTCGACATCCGGATCTAGGGAGACTCCCATGGCGATCGATCCGACCGCAGCGGCAGCCTACGGGGGCGCCTCGAGCACCGGGCGCACGCGCCTGGCCGACAGCTACGAGACGTTCATGAACCTGCTGACGGCGCAGATCAAAAACCAGGACCCGCTGTCGCCGATGGACTCCACCCAGTTCACCCAGCAGCTCGTCCAGATGACCGGCGTGGAGCAGCAACTGCTGACCAACGACCTGCTGGAGAAGCTGGTGACCAACACCGGCTCGGGCATCCAGACCTCGGTCAGCCTGCTCGGCCGCGAGGTCCGCGCGCTCCACAACGAAGCCAAGCTGACCGCCGGCAAGGCCGAGTGGTCCTACAAGCTCGACCGGGAAGCCGCCGACGTGACCGTCGAGGTGGTCAACCAGTTCGGCAAGGTCGTCCAGGTCGTCAAGACCAGCGGCGACGACCTGAAGGCCGGCGACCACACCTTTTCCTGGGACGGCAAGGACCGCACCGGCGCCCAGTTGTCGAACGGCGAAACCTACACCCTGCGCGTCACCGCCAAGGACTCGGCGGGCGCGACGGTGGGGGTCACCAACTTCCTCAAGGGCCTCGTCACCGGCGTCGAGCAGGCCGACGGCAAGACCTACATCACCATCAACGGCGTGAAGGTCGGCTGGGAGAAGGTCACCTCCATCGCCGAACCGACGCCCAAGGAGACCGCGTCCACCGGGACGCCAACCCCCGACAACCAGGACGACGAGACCCCGCCGTCCGAGCAGGCCGCCTGACGGCGCCTCATCCCAGCATTCGTATAGAAAGGTAGACACCCATGAGCATCAACAGCGCCATGCTCTCCGGCGTTTCCGGGCTGATCACCAACTCCTCGGCCCTGGCGGCGATCTCCGACAACATCGCCAACGTCAACACCACCGCCTACAAGCGCAACCAGGTGAACTTCGCCAACGTCGTCACCGCCCAGGCGGTCAAGGGCCGCTACTCGGCCGGCGGCGTGCAGGCGGTCACCCGCCAGTTCATCAGCCAGCAGGGCCTGATCCAGAGCGCCACCTCGCCCACCGACCTCGGCATCTCGGGCGACGGCTTCTTCGTCGTCGCGACCAAGGGCGGCACGCTCACCCCGAACGACGAGCGCGTCTTCACCCGCTCGGGCTCGTTCAGCGTCGACGCCGACGGCTTCCTGGTCAACGACGCCAAGCTCTACCTGCAGGGCTGGCCGGTCCAGAACGACGGCACCTTCAACACGAACCCGTCCGATCTCAGCCTGATGGAGTCGATCAACGTGAAGAACCTGGGCGCCGCGGTGCGGGCGACCAGCAACATCGTGGTCAACGCCAACCTCAACAAGAGCCTGGTCGCCGACGCCGCCAAGAACGCGGCCTATGCGGCCGGCGGCATGGCCGACTGGGCGGTCAACCAGGATCCCGCCACCGGCGTGCAGCCCGACTTCACCTTCGAGATGAACGTCATCGACTCGGTGGGCGCGACCCACAAGGTCGCCGTGGCCTTCATCAAGGACGACACGACGCCGAACATGTGGAAGGCCGAAATGTACGCGGTGCCGGCGTCCGACGTGGACGGCGCCGCCAACGGCCTGATCGCCTCGGGCGACATCATGTTCACCGCCGACGGCCAACTCGACCTCGCTCACGCCGACACCACCCTGTTCGGTCCGACCGCCAAGCTCAACCTGGGCGCCTCGGGTACTGCGGCGACCCCGCGCTGGGCCGACAACCTCGGCATCCAGGCCTCGGACATCGACCTCGACTGGAGCAAGGTCACCCAATACGCCTCGCCCTCGACCCTCAACGCAGCCAACTCCGATGGCGCCAACGTCGGCAACGTGGTCGGCGTCGAAGTCAGCGAGGACGGCGTTGTTTCGGCCATCTTCGACAACTCCGAAGTTCGCAAGATTGCGAAGATCGGCCTGGCCAGCTTCGCCAATCCTGACGGCCTGGCGGCGGTCAGCGGCAACGCCTATCGCGCCACGATCCCTTCGGGCGAGTTCGTGATCAAGCAGCCGGGCATCGGCGGCGCCGGCGAAATCGCCGCCGGGACGCTGGAAGCCTCGACAGTTGACCTGTCCGCAGAGTTCACCGGATTGATCACGACCCAGAAAGCCTATTCAGCATCTTCGAAGATCATCACCACCGCCGACCAGATGCTTGAAGAGTTGATCAATATTAAGAGGTAATATTTGGCGTTAAGCCCTCTTAACATCGATCAATAACTTAGACTGTACCAAAAACGGACAACGGCGAATCATGAGTAGGGAATTGTTTACTATCGTGATTCACCGGCTGTTATGGCCCGTCCGCTACGTTCGGCCTGAACAGTGATGGTCGGAAAGGCGTAAAGCCATGTTGCAACAACAGCAGACGCGCACGAACAGCCGCGGCGAGGCGTACGTCATCGGCCCGACGGGCGCGCCTCTGACGCTCAGGGATCTGCCGCCGCCGGACACCGGCCGCTGGGTGATCCGCCGCAAGGCCGAGGTGGTCGCCGCCGTGCGCGGCGGGCTGCTGACCCTGGACGAGGCGTGCGAACGCTACTCGCTGACCAACGAGGAATTCCTCGCCTGGCAGAAGTCGATCGATCGCCACGGCCTGGCCGGCCTGCGCACCACCCGCCTGCAGCAGTACCGCTGATCCCTTCGCCCTCTGGCGGATCAGCGAACCGCGGCCGCGCCCCACAAGGGCGCGGCCGCCTTCGTTTCAGCGCTGGTAGGCGGCGCCCAGCAGGTTGACGTCCGACAGCTTGCGGACCGTGACGGTGATCTGTTCGCGGTCCCCGCCGCGCCGCTCGACCAGCAGGCGGGCGACCTGGGCGTCGTCGTGGAACGTATAGCCCTTGATGGCGTCGAGGATCGCCTTGGCCAGGTTGTCGAGGTCGATCCAGGGCGGGTCGCCGACATATTCCATGACGATGTCGACCGAGAACTCGCCCCAGCTCGGCCGCGAGCCGCGCCAGGCCTTGCGGAAGAACTCGTAGACCAGCGGCTTGTAGTACTTCGCCTGGGTGGTCAGGCCATCGACCACCACCTCCACGACGCCTTCGGCCTCGCGGGCGCGCACCTTCCCATGGGATATCCAATCGCCGTCCATGCCCCTCCATAGGGCCTGCGCGCCTTGCAGTCTCGCGCGCGTTCGCTAAACCGGCGCTGCGAACATATCGGAGCTGAAGACATCATGACCGCGACCCGCACCGAGACCGACACCTTCGGACCCATCGAGGTCGCGACCGACGTCTATTGGGGCGCGCAGTCGCAGCGCTCGATCGGCAACTTCAAGATCGGCTGGGAAAAGCAGCCCAAGCCGGTGATCCGGGCCCTGGGCATCGTCAAGCGCGCCGCGGCCGAGGCCAACATGGAGCTCGGCAAGCTCGACCCGAAGATCGGCGCGGCCATCGTCGCCGCCGCCCAGGAGGTCATCGACGGCAAGCTCGACGACCACTTCCCGCTGGTGGTCTGGCAGACCGGGTCCGGCACCCAGTCGAACATGAACGCCAACGAGGTGATCTCGAACCGCGCGATCGAGATGCTGGGCGGGGTCATGGGCTCCAAGACCCCGGTCCACCCGAACGACCACGTCAATATGAGCCAGTCGTCCAACGACACCTATCCGACGGCCATGCACATCGCCTGCGCCGAGCAGGTGGCCAAGGAGCTGATGCCGGCGCTGGAGCACCTGCACGCGGCCCTGAAGGTCAAGGTCAAGGCCTTCGACCACATCATCAAGATCGGCCGCACCCACACCCAGGACGCCACGCCCCTCACGCTCGGCCAGGAGTTCTCCGGCTATTCGCAGCAGGTCGCCAACGGCGTGCGCCGGATCAAGGACACCCTGCACGGCCTCTATGAACTGGCCCAGGGCGGCACCGCCGTCGGCACCGGCCTCAACGCCCCGGTCGGCTTCGCCGAACTGGTGGCCAAGAAGATCGCCGACATCACCCACCTGCCCTTCGTGACCGCGCCGAACAAGTTCGAGGCCCTGGCCGCCCACGACGCCATGGTCTTCAGCCACGGCGCGATCAACACCATGGCCGGCTCGCTGTTCAAGATCGCCAACGACATCCGCTTCCTGGGCTCGGGGCCCCGTTCGGGCCTGGGCGAACTGGCCCTGCCGGAGAACGAGCCCGGCTCGTCGATCATGCCGGGCAAGGTCAATCCGACCCAGTGCGAGGCCCTGACCATGGTCTGCACCCAGGTGTTCGGCAACAACGCCACGCTCACCTTCGCCGGCGCCTCGGGCCACTTCGAGCTGAACGTCTTCAACCCGGTGATGGCCTACAACTTCCTGCAGTCGTGCCGCCTGCTGGCCGACGCCTCGATCTCGTTCACCGACAACTGCGTGGTCGGCATCGAGGCCCGCGAGGACAACATCAAGGCCGCCCTCGAGCGCTCGCTGATGCTGGTCACCGCCCTGAACGGCAAGATCGGCTACGACAACGCCGCCAAGATCGCCAAGACCGCCCACAAGAACGGCACCACCCTGCGCGAGGAAGCCGTCGGCGGCGGCTACGTCACCAACGAAGAGTTCGACGCCCTGGTGCGCCCCGAAAAGATGATCAGCCCGGGCTGATCAGCCCCCTGCGTGACGGAGGCGCCCATCTGGGTTAGCCTCCGCCCATGGGCAAGGCGGAACTGAAGATTACGATCGACGAAGACCTGCTGGCGCAGGCCGTGGAACTCGGCCTCGACGTCAACGCCCTCACCGAGGCGGCGGTCCGAGCGGCCCTGCGGGACAACGCCGACGAAGCCAAGGCCCGCCGGTGGGCGAGCGACAACGCCGAGGCCATCGAGGCCAATCGCGAACGGATAGAACGGTACGGCGTCTTCGGCGAAGATCTGCGGACCTGGTAGTTGCGCCAGTTCGAGGTCTATCCGAACCCCTCGCCCCGGTCGCGATCGGTCGTCCCCTTCGTCGTCGTCCTGCAGTCGCACTTGCTGGCCGCCGCGCCGACGACGCTCGTCGCCCCGCTGATCGTTGACGACGGCCGCTCCGGCTATTCCGAGATCAGCGCGCTCGTGCCGTTCGACGGACGGCGCTTCATCGTCCTGGTCGCGGAACTTGGCGCGGTGGATACGAGGCTCCTGACCACGCCCCTCGGCGACCTGAGCACCCACGAAGACGCCATCCGCCGCGCCCTCGATCGCCTGTTCACGGGCTTCTAGGCTCTTAAGCCTTCCGCTGGACCGCGAAGTCGGCGAGGTCTTCCAGCGCCGGGCGCCAACTGTTGTTGGCCACGAACTCGGCGAGCTGCGCCTTGGCGGCGGCGGCGTAGTCGGCGGCCAGGGCCAGGGTCGCCCCGTCGGCGCCGGTCGAGGCGACGAGGCCGCGGGCGCGCTCGAAATCCTCGTCGGTCTGCTCGCGGCGGCCGACGGTGCGGTCCCAGAACGGCTTCTCGGCCGCGCCGGTCTTGGCGATGGCCAGCAGCAGCGGCAGCGTCGCCTTGCCTTCGCGGAAGTCGTCGCCGGCGTTCTTGCCCAGGGTGGCGCTGTCGCCCGAATAGTCGAGCGCGTCGTCGACCAGTTGGAACGCCAGGCCCAGGTCCTGGCCGAACCTGCGCAGCGCCAGGCAGCGCTCGGGGCTGGCCCCGGCCGAGACCGCGCCGGCCTCGGCGGCGGCCGCGAACAGCTCGGCGGTCTTGGCCTTGATGATCTCCAGGTAAAGATCCTGGCTGAGGTTCAGGTCATGGGCGCGGGTCAACTGCAGCACCTCTCCCTCGGCGATCACGCGGCTGGCGCGGGCCAGGATCTCCAGCGCCTGCATGGAGCCGGCCTCGACCATCAGTTCGAAGGCGCGGGCGAACAGGAAATCGCCCACCAGCACGCTGGCCGGCGCGCCCCAGATCAGGTGCGCGGCGACCTTGCCCCGCCGCAGTTGCGAGGAATCGACCACGTCGTCGTGCAGCAGGGTGGCGGTATGGATGAACTCGACCGCGGCGGCCAGCTTCAGGCAGGCGTCGTCCTGCGCGCCGGCCACCCGCGCGGCGGCGATGGTCAGCAGCGGCCGCAGACGCTTGGCCGATCCGCCGATCAGGTGCTCGGCAAGCGCCGGGATCACCGACACCGGACTTTGCATGCGGTCGCGGATCAGGGCGTCGACCTTGGCCATGTCGGGCTTCGCGAGCTCGAGGAGCCCGTCGATCGAGACGGGTTTTTCGCGGGCGATCGCGGCGCTGACGGCGTCCAAAATACCGAAACTCCAAGGCGTTCGACGTCGGCGGGGAGGGCCGGCGTTTGCGGGCGACAATGGTCACGGGATAGACCAGGGTCAAGGCGGGCTTAGCCGTCTCCGAACGCAAATGGAACCAGTGTCAGACCTGACAGACGCCACAGTTTCCGAGGATCACCTGCTCGGCGGGCGAGTTCTGCTACGCCAGGGTGCAAGGGGCTACCGGGCCGGCATGGACGCGGCCCTGCTGGCCGCCGCCTGTGATGCGTCCGAGGGCGCGCGCGTGCTCGAAGCCGGCTGCGGCGCGGGCGGCGCCCTGCTGGCCGCGGCCGTTCGCCGGCCGGGCGCGAGCTTCCTGGGCGTGGAGCGGGACGCCGCCGCCGCCGCCCTCGCCCGGCTCAACGCCCAGGCCAACGGCCTGCAGGACCGGGTCGAGATCGTCGAGGGCGACGTCGCAACGCCCTTCAAGCGCCTGGCGCTTCAGCCCTTCGACGCCGTCATGGCCAACCCGCCGTTCTTCGATGATCCCGGCGCCCTGCGCGCGCCGACGCCGGAAAAGCTCGGCGCCTGGATGGCCGACGGCGGGCTCGCCGCCTGGATCGGCTTCCTGTCGAAGGCCGTGCGCGAGGGCGGCTCGATCACCGTGATCCACCGCGCCGACCGCCTGGCCGACATCCTCGCCCTGCTCGCCCCCAAGGCCGGCTCGTTCCAGATCCGGCCGATCCATCCCCACGCCGACGCCCCGGCCAAGCGCGTGCTGGTCCGTGCGCTCAAGACCGGCAAGGCCCCGCTGCAACTGCTGCCGGCCCTGGTCCTCCACCCGCGCGAAGGCGCCAAGCACACCGACGAGGCCGAGGCGATTCTGCGGGGCGAGGCGGCGCTGGCCTGGGCCTAGCTCTTGAACCACACCACCTGGTGCGAGACCGCCAGCAGATGGCCGTCGTCGGACCAGATCTCGGCGCTCTGGTCGTTGAAGCCGTGGCGGAAGACCCGCGCGTCGCTGACGCCCAGCACCGGCCGCGCGCCCTGCCGGGCCAGCGCCGCCTCGTCGGCCATGAAGTAGGTCGACAGCGACACCGTCGCGACCGGCGGAATGTCGCCGCGCACCTGCAGGATCTTCACCACGAAGGTGTCGCAGATCGCCGCCAGCGACACGTAGTCCAACGGCCGCGCCGGCTCGTCGCGGATCCAGTTGTGCGACAGGGCCGGTTGCGGGGTCTCCGCACTGGCCGCGCCCGGGATCGGCGCGCCGCGCTCATAGCGGAACTCGTAGCGGCCCCGCCATCCGGCCCGGCCGCTGGTGTCGAGCACCGGCGTCTGCTCGGCGCGCGGCACGCTCGGCGGCGCGCCGGGCGCATGGTTCCAGGTCTCGCGATCCGGCCCGGTGACGGTGCTGGCGGTGGTGACCACCACGCCGCCCTGCAGCATCTCCACCTGCCAGTGCTGGGTGGAGCGGCCGTCGCGCACCAGGCGCACCGTCACGTCGAAGGCGCCCTCGGCGATCGCCGCGCAGAAATTGACCGTCTGGGCCACCGGCCGGCCGCGCCGCTCGGGGTGATCGAGCACCGCCTTCATCAGCACCGCCGCCGTGGTCCCGCCGAACGGGCCGGCCATGTTCCAGTAGGCGGGCGAGGTCGCGCCGCGATAGGCGCCGGGCCCCGTGGGCTCCAGGCGGATGGCGTCGTCGAGCGGGTGCAGGGCGGTCAGGGTCTCGGTCATGGCCGCACCATGGACGGGGTTTTCCTGAACGTCGATAACCTCGCACGTCATCGCTTTTTGCAAAGCTGATAGTTTACAAAAATAGTCGGGCATTTTAGGAAAGCATTACCTTTCCAAATCAGGAGGCCCCGATGTCGACCATCGCCCTTGAACGACCGCAGCTCGCCGGTTGCATCCTGCGGGTGGCGCGGCCGACGGACCGGATGGAGGCGGTGGTCGGCTTCTATCGCGACGGGCTGGGCTTTCCCGAACTGACCCGCTTCGCCGACCACGACGGGTTCGACGGCGTGATCCTGGGCTTCCCCGGCGCGCCTTATCACCTGGAGTTCACCAGCGCCCGCGGGCGCCTGGCCGGCCGCGCCCCGACCCGGGACAACCTGCTGGTCCTCTACATGCCCGATGCGCGCGCCTGGAGCCGGATGATCGGCGTCATGCAGCGCCGCGGCCACCGGCCGGTGGAGTCCGCCAATCCCTACTGGGACCGCGAGGGCGTCACCTACGAAGACCCCGACGGCTACCGCGTGGTGCTGCACCAGGGGATCTGGCCGGTCTGATCAGCCGCGGGCGGTGGTCATCAGCGCCTTGACGAAGTCGTCGCGCCAGGCGGCCACGTCGCTGCGGCGCAGGCCGTCCATCAGCACGCGCCAGCGCGCGATCCGCTCGGCCTTGTCCATGCTCAGCCCGCGCACGATGGCCTCGGCCACCTCCTCGCGGTTGAACGGATTGACGATCAGCGCCTCGCCCATCTGCTCGCTGGCCCCGGCGAACTGCGACAGCACCAGCACGCCCGGATCCTCGGGGTCCTGGGCGGCGACATATTCCTTGGCCACCAGGTTCATCCCGTCGCGCAGCGGCGTCACCAGCCCGATCCGCGCCGCCCGGTAGACCCCGGCCAGCTCGTCGCGGCGATAGCCCCGGTTCACATAGCGGATCGGCACCCAGTCGACGGTGGCGAAGGCGCCGTTGATCCGCCCGGTCACCGCGTCCAGCCGGGCGCGGATCTCCTGGTAGGCGCCGACCTCCTCGCGGCTGGGCGTCGCGATCTGCAGCAGGAAGACCTGCTCGCGCAGTTCCTCGTGGTCGGTCAGCACCTGCTCGTAGGCCAGGAACCGCTCCTCCAGCCCCTTGGAGTAGTCCAGCCGGTCCACGCCGATGATCATCGCCCGGCCGTTGAGGCTGGCCTGCATGCGATCGAACTCGGCCTTGGCGACCTCGCCGCTCGCCGCGGCTTCGAAGCTCTCGACGTCCAGGCCGATCGGAAAGGCGCCGACCCGCGCCGTCCGGCCGAACGCGTGGGCCAGGCCGTCCTCGTCCACCGTCCCGCCGGCCTCGGCGGTCACATAGTCGCGGAAGGCGCTGGCCGAGTCCTCGGTCTGGAAGCCCAGCAGGTCGTAGTCGAACAGCGCCTCCACCAGCGCCTCGTGCTCGGGCAGGGTCAGCAGCAGCAGCCGCGCCGGCCAGGGGATGTGCAGGAAGAACCCGATGCGGTTGCGCAGGCCGCGCCGGCGCAGCTCCTGGGCCAGCGGGATCAGGTGATAGTCGTGCACCCAGATCACGTCGTCCTCTCCCACCAGCGGCGTCAGCGCATCGGCAAACCGCGCATTGACCCGGGCATAGCCCTCGCTGAACGAGCGCTCGTAGGAACTGAGGTCCACCCGGTAGTGGAACAGCGGCCAGAGCGTGCGGTTGGCGTAGCCGTTGTAGTATTCCTGGCGGTCCTGCTCCTCCAGGTCGACCGTCGCCACGGTCACCCCGCCGACCTTCTGGATGGCGATCTGGCCGGTGTATTCCTCGACCGTCTGGCCGCTCCAGCCGAACCAGACGCCGCTGTGCTCGCGCAGCGCCGCGGCCAGCGCCATGGCCAGGCCGCCGACGGCGCCCTCGCCGCCGTCGCCGGGCGGCTGCACGCGATTGGACACCACGATCAGCCGACTCATCGCGCGCGCCCGATCATCAGTCGACAGAAGCTCACACGTATAGTTTTGACAATGAATAACAGTATTTAAGTCTTTCCTTTGGACACGCCAGAACATCTGGCGAAGTTGTCCATATGCGGTGAGATCGACACTGGCGACCCGGACGCGCACCCGCCCCGAAGTCGAGACGTTACTGCGAACAACCCGCAATCCATTTGTAACACACGCAGGGCCTTCGTCGCCCGACCTCACGCAACCGTGACCTTGGGCGGCGAAACCAGCGACACCCGGTCACATGCTGCGGCGCGGCGCGAGCCTCCATATGGGACCCCAGGGGCGAAATCGGAGCCCGGCGCCCGTCGCCGGTCAGCCGCCATTCGATGAGGAAACGACCGACGCATGATCCGCGCCACGACGACGCCTGCCGCTGACCGCATCCATATCTGGCTCACCCAGACCTGGCTGACCCTTGGCGCCGCCGTCCTGGCCGCCGGCTTCCTGCAGGCCGGCGCCCACGCCGCGGCCCGGGCCGATTTCATCAGCGCCCCCGGGACCAGGCCCCTGGCGCTCGCCCTCGACCCCGTCGCACCGCCCGCCGCGGCGACCAAGGTGCTCGCCTGGCAGGGCAAGGACGTCGACGGCGACGGCGCGCCCGACTTCGTCAATCCCACCGGCCAGGCGCCGCGCACCCACGACGCCTACGGCTTCGGCGCGTTCGGCGCCTCGCGCGACGGCGGCTCGCGCAAGCACGAGGGCGTCGACTTCATGGCCCAGGCCGGCCAGCCGGTCGCCGCGCCGATCTCCGGCTACGTCACCAAGGTCGGCATGGCCTATGCCGACGACAAGCGGCTGAAGTTCGTCGAGATCACCAATCCCGCCATCAGCTACGTGGCCCGCGTCTTCTATGTCGACCCCGACGTGGCCGAGGGCGACGTCGTGCGGCTGGGCCAGGAGATCGGCGTCGCCCACGGCCTGCAGGCCCGCTACCCGGGCGGCATGACCGACCACGTCCACCTGGAGCTGACGGGCCCCGACCAGAAGCGGATGGACGCCACCGCCGTGCTCACCGAGCGCTACGTCACCCGCTTCGGCGCCTAAAGAGAAAGGCCCGGGCTTTCGCCCGGGCCTTTCCAATGTTCGGCCGTGTCCGGCGCACTTAGTTGCGGGCGGTGTCGACCAGCTTGTTCTTGGTGATCCAGGGCATCATGGCGCGCAGGCGCTGGCCCACTTCCTCGATCTGGTGCTCGCTGGCGCGGCGACGGGTCGCCTTGAGGCTCGGCTGGCCGGCCTCGTTCTCCAGCATGAAGTCGCGCACGAAGCGGCCCGACTGGATGTCTTCCAGCACCCGCTTCATCTCCGCCTTGGTGTCGGCGGTGACGACGCGCGGACCGGTGACGTACTCGCCGTACTCGGCCGTGTTCGAGATCGAGTAGTTCATGTTCGAGATGCCGCCTTCGTAGATCAGGTCCACGATCAGCTTCACCTCGTGCAGGCACTCGAAATAGGCCATTTCGGGCGCGTAGCCCGCCTCGACCAGGGTTTCGAAGCCGGCGCGGATCAGTTCCACCAGGCCGCCGCAGAGCACGGCCTGTTCGCCGAACAGGTCGGTCTCGCACTCTTCACGGAAGGTGGTCTCGATGACGCCCGAGCGGCCGCCGCCGATGGCCGAGGCGTAGGCCAGGCCGAAGTCCAGCGCATTGCCGGTGGCGTTGGCGTGGATGGCGATCAGGCACGGCACGCCGCCGCCCTTCTGGTATTCGCCGCGCACGGTGTGGCCCGGGCCCTTCGGCGCGACCATCAGCACGTCGATGGTGTCCTTGGGCTCGATCAGGTTGAAGTGCACGTTCAGGCCGTGCGCGAACAGCAGCGCCGCGCCGTCCTTGATGTTCGGGGCGATCTCGTTGGCGTAGATGCCGCGCTGCAGCTCGTCGGGCGCCAGCACCATGATGGCGTCGGCCCAGGCCGAGGCGTCGGCCACGGTCATCACCTTCAGGCCGTCGGCTTCCACCTTCTTGGCGGTGGCCGAACCGGGGCGAAGCGCCACCACTACGTCCTTGACGCCGGAGTCCTTGAGGTTCAGCGCGTGAGCGCGACCTTGGCTACCATAGCCTACGATCGCAATCTTCTTGTCCAGGATGCGGGCGAGGTCGGCGTCGCGGTCATAGTAGACGCGCATGATCATTCTCCTGAAGTCGAAGGTCGCTGCGGTTCCGCGCAACGGCGCCGCAGCAAAGGCCGGGCTATGGAGGGGAATTTTGCGCGGAGGTCAAGGGAAGCTCGCCCCGATGCGGCGTTTCGTCGGAAATTCCGCCGCCGGGCCGCCGCCCTTGAACCGAAAGCGCCGCCGTCGGACATAGGCAATCCAGACTGGAGGACCCTGCATGGCGGCGACACCCAAGGACGTGATCGGCTTCTGGACGGCGGCGGGACCCGCAAAGTGGTTCGCCAAGAACGCCAGGTTCGACGAGGCGATCGCCCTCAGGTTCGAGCCGGTGCATCACGCCGCCGCCCGCGGCGAGTACGACGCCTGGATGGCCGACGCCGAGGGCTCCCTGGCCCTGCTGATCCTGCTCGACCAGTTCCCGCGCAACCTCTACCGCGGCTCGGGCCACGCCTTCGCCACCGACCCCAAGGCCCGCCACGTCGCCCGCAACGCCATCGCCGCCGGCCACGACCGCGCCAGCGAGCCTGGCCTGCGCCAGTTCTTCTACCTGCCCTTCGAGCACTCCGAGGACCTGGCCGACCAGGACGAGGCCGTGCGCCTGTTCACCCGCCTGAAGGACGAGACCGGCGACGCCGAATCCCTGCGCTGGGCCGACCTGCACCGCGAGATCATCGTGAAGTTCGGCCGCTTCCCGCACCGCAACGCCTGCCTGGGGCGGATCTCCACCGCCGAGGAGCAGGCGTTCCTGAACGAGGGGGGCTTTGCGGGCTGAAGAGCGGAAGACGCGCTCGCCTCAAGGCGCGATCCCGGCCTTGGTCTGGATGTCGGACACGGTCTTGCGGGCCTCGTCCTGCCGGGCCTTCATCTGCGATTGGGTCAGGCAGACCTTCTTGGAAAACCGGCTGCCGGTTTCCGTCTCGTACCTGCAGATCGGCTTCTCTTGCTTGGCGGCCGGCTTGGGCGGCTCCGCCGGCGTTGCAGCGGGAGCCGGGACGGCCTGCGCGGCCGGGGCGCTGGAAGCCGCCAGCAAGGCGGCGATGGCGATGGAAACGAGCATCGACTTGTCCCTCGGAATGATGCGCCCTGCGACGACGCAACTGCGGAGGCCATTTCGAATATCTGCGTTATTCCAGATGGATCGTCTAGATGTGGATGAACATCCCTCGGTGATTCGACAGGCGCCACGACTCAGTCGCGAATCGGCCGCAGTCATGAGCTCTGGGTCGCCCGCATGAACGCGCACGTCGCCATCGCCGAAACCTCGGCCGCCGCCGACCATCCCGAGCGGCAGTATCTCGACCTGCTGGCCGACATCCTGGCCAACGGCGTGCAGCGCGGCGACCGCACCGGCACCGGCACCCTGGGCGTCTTCGGCCGCCAGATGCGCTTCGACCTGGCCAAGGGCTTCCCGCTCCTCACCACCAAGAAGCTGCACCGCAAGTCGATCATCCTGGAACTGCTGTGGTTCCTGCGCGGCGACACCAACGTGAAATGGCTGCAGGAGCGCGGCGTCAGCATCTGGGACGAGTGGGCCGACGCCGAGGGCGAGCTCGGCCCCGTCTACGGCAAGCAGTGGCGCTCCTGGACCGCGCCCGACGGCCGGGTGATCGACCAGATCGCGAGCGTGGTCGAAGGGCTGAAGACCATGCCCAACTCGCGCCGCCACATCGTCTCGGCCTGGAACCCGGCCGATGTCGACGACATGGCCCTGCCGCCCTGCCACTGCCTGTTCCAGTTCTTCGTCGCCGACGGAAAGCTGAGCTGCCAGCTCTACCAGCGCTCGGCCGACGTGTTCCTGGGGGTGCCGTTCAACATCGCCTCCTACGCCCTGCTGACCATGATGGTCGCCAAGGTGACGGGGCTTCAGCCCGGCGAGTTCGTGCACACCCTGGGCGACGCCCACCTCTACCTGAACCACCTCGACCAGGCCCGCGAGCAACTGGCCCGCGAGCCGCTGCCCCTGCCGGTCATGGAGATCGCCGACAAGCGCGACCTCTTCGCCTTCGAGTTCGAGGACTTCAAGCTGCGCGGCTACAAGGCCCACGACCGGATCGAAGCCCCCATCGCGGTCTAGGCCGGCGGCCTGCGTCGCAAGCCGCAGCCCCAATCTTACAGATTTGCGAGTTCGCCGACCGGAGGCTGAGGGGCCGCGGCGGTCTTCTCTCCTGGTCCGGAACGATCCGGCCGATGCTTCAAGGAGAGCCCCATGCGCAATCTCATCGCTCCCGCCGCCCTCGCCTTCAGCCTGGCGATCGGCTCGGCCGCCTTCGCGGCGGCGCCCGCCCCGGCGACCACCGCCATGGCCGCGGCCAAGCCTACCCCCGCCGCCAAGAAGGCCGAGTGCGAGAAGTCCTGGAACAGCCAGAAGACCCACACCGGGGACAAGGCCGCCTTCGTCAAGGCGTGCGTCGCCAAGGGGTAGTCCCCGCCCCTCAGGCGCCGGTCGGGCGGCCGGCCTCCCGCGGCCGCCCGACTGTCTTGGAGCCCGGCCGAAACCGGGTCATCCTGGCCCCGAGCAACCGGAACGACCGCCCATGAGCCGCCGCATCCTGCTGGTCGAGGACGACGCCGAAACGGCCGACTACGTCCTCAAGGGCCTGCGCGAGGAAGGCTACACGGCCGAGCACGTCGCCGACGGCCGCGACGGCTTCTACGCCGCCTCCGGCGAGGGCTTCGACGCCATCATCATGGACCGCATGGTCCCCGGCATGGACGGGCTCAGCGTCATCAAGGCGCTGCGGGCCGCCTCCATTTCCACCCCGATCATCATCCTCTCGGCCCTCAGCCACCTCGACGAGCGGGTGAAGGGCCTGCGCGCCGGCGGCGACGACTACCTCACCAAGCCGTTCGGCTATTCCGAGCTCTCGGCGCGGCTGGAGAACCTGATGCGCCGCCGCCCCGGCCCCGAGGTCGAGACCAGGCTCGCCTGCGGCGACCTCTCCATCGACCTGCTCTCGCGCCGGGTCAGCCGCGGCGGCCGGGCGCTCGACCTGCTGCCGCGCGAGTTCAAGCTGCTGGAGTACCTGATGCGGCACAAGGACCGCGTCGTCACCCGCACCATGCTGCTCGAACAGGTCTGGGACTACCGCTTCGATCCCCACACTAGCGTCATCGACACCCACATCAGCCGCCTGCGCAAGAAGATCGACGACGGGTTCGCCCAGCCCCTGCTGCACACCCTGCGCGGCACGGGCTATCGCCTGTCGCAGGAGCCATGAGGCCGCCCGGCTCGCGCCTGCGCCCGGGCGCGGTGTTCTTCGTCCTGCTGGCGATGGCGCTGTCGGCCCTGGCCGTGGGCCTGCTGATGGTCGACGGCATCGGCGAGGCGATCATCGGCAAGCGCCAGCGCGAGGTGGCCGAGGCCGCCCGCGACTACTTCGTCGCCTTCGCCCACGAAGAGGGGCTCGCCCCCCTCGCCCGCGCCCTCGACCTGCGCGAGCGGACCGATCCCGGCGGCGGCTTCCGCTATGCGCTCTACGCCGCCGACGGGCGCCTGCTGGGCGGCGCGCGGCTGGAAGCCCGCGAGCCGCTGCCCGCCTCCGGGGCCGCGCGCCTGGACATCTTGGCGGACGGCCGCGGCTCGCCCTGGCGGGTGCTGGTCCAGCCGCTCTCCGTGGGCGGCGCCCTGGTGGTCTACGAGGACATCGGCGAGCGCATCGCCTTCCGCCGCGCCCTGGTGGCCAGCGCCGGCGTCGCCCTGCTGGCCGCGGTCGGCGCGGTGCTGCTGGCGGCCCTCTGGTTCAACAGCCTGCTGCTGCGGCGGATGGAGACGCTGGCCGCCACCGCCCGCCGCATCGCCGACGGCGACCTCTCGGCCCGCACCGAGGTCCACCCCAAGGGCGACGTCTTCGATCGCCTGGGCGAGGCGATGAACGGCATGCTCGACCGTATCGAGGAGCTGATGACCGGCATGCGCACGGTCACCGACAGCCTGGCCCACGACCTGCGCTCGCCGCTCACCCGCATGCGCGCCGACCTGGCGCGGGCCATGCAGCCGGACCTGCCCCAGGACGCGCGGCTGGACGCCATCGAGCAGGCCCACGACGAGGCCGACCGCGCCCTCTCCACCCTCTCGGCCCTGATGGACATCGCCCGCGCCGAGGCGGGCCTGTCGCGCGACATGATGGCCCCGCTGGACCTCGCCGCCCTGGCGGCCGAGGTCGGCGAGTTGTTCGCCCCGGTCATCGAGGACGCCGGCCAGACCTTCGTCGCCCCCGACCCGCGCCCGGCCCTGATCGTGAAGGGGCACGAGCTGATCCTGCGCCAGGCGGTCGGCAACCTGCTGCACAACGCCGCCCACCACGCCGGCCAGGGCGCCGTCGTCCGCCTGGCCGTCGAGGACGTCCCCGGCCGCATCCGCATCGTCGTCGCCGACACCGGCCCCGGCATCGCGCCCGAGCACCGCGGCCGCGTGCGCGAACGCTTCGTGCGCCTGGACGCGGCCCGCTCCCGGCCGGGCGGCGGGCTTGGCCTGGCCATCGCCGCGGCCTGCGCCAAGCTGCACGGCGGCGCGCTGGAGCTGGAGGACGCCCATCCGGGCCTGCGCGCGGTGATCGACCTGCCGGCGCAGAGTTTGGGCCGCCCGCCGCCAGACTCTGTTATGACCGCGCCATGAGCACCCCGATCCTCACCGCCGGGCCCATCGCCCGCGACCGCAACGGCGTCATCGGCAAGGACGGCGCCCTGCCCTGGCGGCTCAAGACCGACCTGGCCAACTTCCGCGTCGTCACCATGGGCAAGCCGGTGATCATGGGCCGCAAGACCTGGGAGAGCCTGCCCCGGAAGCCGCTGCCCGGCCGCACCAACATCGTCCTCACCCGCGACGGCTCGTTCGAGGCCAAGGGCGCGGTGATCTGCGACAACTTCAGCGAGGCGGTCTCCATCGCCCGCGAGCAGGCGGCCGAGGACGGCGTGGACGAGTTCTGCGTGATCGGCGGCGCCTCGCTGTTCGAGCTGGCCCTGGCGAGGGCCCAGCGCATCTACCTCACCGAGGTCGACGCCGAGGTGGCGGGCGACGTCACGCTCTCGCCCATCGACGAGGCCCGCTGGACCGAGGTCAGCAGCGTTTCCCACCCGGCCGGCGAGGGCGACGAACACGCGTTTAAAATTCGGGTGTTGGAACGGCGCTGATCGGTCATAGTCGGCCCCTCAACGCCACCATTGCGAGTGGCGAGCCGCAGGAGGGAACGCGACCATGGACATGCAGCTTGTCGCCGAGGGCTTCGAATTTCCCGAAGGGCCCATCGCCATGAACGACGGCTCGGTGATCCTCACCGAGATCAAGGGCCAGCGCCTGACCCGCGTCCATCCCGACGGGCGCAAGGAAACGGTGGTCGAGACCGGCGGCGGCCCGAACGGCGCGGCCATCGGCCCCGACGGCGCCATCTACATCACCAACAACGGCGGCTCGTTCACCTGGCCGACCCAGGACGGCCTGACCATCCCCGGCCCGACGCCGGACACCCACAAGGGCGGCTACATCCAGCGCTTCGACCTCGCCACGGGCGAACTGAAGACGCTCTATGATAGCTGCGAGGGGCGGCCCTTCGTCGGCCCCAACGACCTGGTGTTCGACAAGCAGGGCGGCTTCTGGTTCTCCGACCACGGCGCGGGCACGGCCGACGGGCGCCGGTTCGGCGCGCTCTACTACGCCAAGATCGACGGCAGCCACGTCAGCCGCCAGCGCGACCACCTGATCTCGCCCAACGGCGTCGGCCTCTCGCCGGACGAGAAGACCGTCTACCTGGCCGACACCCAGCTCGGCCGCCTCTGGGCCTTCGACGTGGTCGAGCCCGGCGTGCTCGCCCCGCCGGCCGGCTTCGCGGCCGGGCGCGCGGTCTGCAACCTGCCGGGCGTGCAGTTCCTCGACAGCCTGGCCGTCGAGGCGTCGGGCAAGGTCTGCGTCGCCACCATCCTCAACGGCGGCATCACCGCCTTCGACCCGAACGGCACGGTCGAGCACTATCCCGTGCCCGACCTGATCACGACCAACATCTGCTTCGGCGGCCCCGACATGAAGACGGCCTGGATCACCGCCTCCTCCACCGGCAAGCTCTACAAGACCACCTGGCCGCGCCCGGGCCTGAAGCTGAACTTCAACGCCTGACTCGCTCCCCCCTCATGGCGGGGGCGTCGCCTATAACCCCCTATGGTTCGTCATGGCCGGGCCGCCAGGTCCCGGCCATCCATGGACGCCGAGTCCTGCCGGCGATCCCAGGCGCGTATGGATCCCCGGCACGCCTACGCGGCCGGGGATGACGATCGGAGACGATCTAGGCGGCCATCAATACAGCGTCGCCAGCGCCGCCCGTTCGAAGTTCTTCAGTTCGCCGGTGCGGCCTTCGCGGATCTTCACCGCCCACTCGGGGTCCTGCAGCAGCGCACGCCCCACCCCGACCAGGTCGAAGTCGCCGCGGTCCAGCCGGCGCTCCAGTTCGTCCAGCGAGGCGGGCTTGGAGCCCTCGCCCGCGAAGGCGGCGATGAACTCGCCGCTCAGCCCCACCGAGCCGACCGTGATGGTCGGCGCGCCGGTCAGCTTCTTGGCCCAGCCGGCGAAGTTGAGGTCCGAGCCCTCGAATTCCGGCTCCCAGAACCGCCGCTGCGAGCAGTGCAGGATGTCGGCGCCGGCGTCGACCAGCGCGCCCAGCCAGGCTTCCAGCGCCGCCGGGTCCTGGGCCAGCTTCACGTCGTAGTCCTGCTGCTTCCACTGGCTGATGCGGATGATCACCGGATAGTCCGGCCCGACCGCCTTGCGCACCGCCTTCAGGATGTCGGCGGCGAACCGCGCGCGGCCCGGCAGGTCCTTGGCCCCATAGGCGTCCTCGCGCTGGTTGGTGCCTTCCCAGAAGAACTGGTCGATCAGGTAGCCGTGGGCGCCGTGCAGCTCGATGGCGTCGAAGCCCAGGGCCTTGGCGGCGGCGGCCGCTTCGGCGAAGGCGCGGATCGCGTCGGCCACTTCTTCCTCGGTCATCGGCGCGCCGAATTCCTTGCCGGGGCGCGACAGGCCCGAGGGGCTGTCATAGGGGCCGGGCGGCGTCCATTCGGGGTCGCGGGTGCGCACCGCGCCGACGTGCCAGAGCTGGGGCGCCATGACGCCGCCGACCGCGTGGACCTCGTCGATCACGTGCTTCCAGGCGGCCAGTTCCTTCTCGCCGTGGAAGCGCGGCACGTCCTTGTCGTTGAGCGAAGCGGGCCGGTCGACGCCCGTTCCTTCCGAAACGATCAGCCCGACCTGCGCCGCGGCGCGACGCTTGTAATACTGGGCCACCTCGTCGGTCGCCACGCCGCCGGGCGAGAACGAGCGCGTCATCGGCGCCATGACGATGCGGTTGGGAAGGCGCAATCCCTTGAATTCAAAGGGCTTGAAGAGGCTGTCGGCCGACATGGTCGCTCCGGTTTCAAACAGGTGTTCGCAGATGCGGAATTACCGCACGACCGGTCGTTTTGTCAGTTCAATTTTTCTGTTGCTCACCTGCAACTTCCCCTCAGGCCATTCCGGCGCCATTGTCAGGTGAACAGCGGTCACCCAAGGCCGGACCTCGGAGGAAATGTGATGAGCGACGGCGCCGTCGATCTTAAGTCTGAAGCTCGCGCCAAGGCCTACGCCCTGCCGCTTGACGAGTTCAATGTGGCCGATGCGGAGCTGTTCCGCTCCGACACGATGTGGCCCTACTTCGAGCGCCTGCGGAAGGAGGACCCGGTCCACTACCACAAGGAAGGCCTGCACGAGGACGGCCCCTACTGGTCGGTGACCAGGTACAACGACATCATGGCGGTCGACACCAATCACGAGGTGTTCTCGTCGGAGCCGTCGATCACCATCTTCGACCCCAAGGAAGACTTTCAGCTTCCGATGTTCATCGCGATGGACCCGCCCAAGCACGACGTCCAGCGCAAGACCGTCAGCCCGATCGTCTCGCCGGCCAACCTGCACATGCTCGAGCCGCTGATCCGCGAACGCATCCAGCGCACGCTCGACGGCCTGCCGATCGGCGAGGAGTTCGACTGGGTCGACAAGGTCTCGATCGAACTGACCACCCAGATGCTGGCCACCCTGTTCGACTTCCCCTGGGAGGAGCGCCGCAAGCTGACCCGCTGGTCGGACGTGGCCACCGCCGGGCCGGAGTCGGGCCTGTTCAGCTCCACCGATCCCGAGGTCGCCGAGCAGGAACGCAAGATGGAGCTGTTCGAGTGCGTGGACTACTTCACGCGGCTCTGGAACGAGCGGGTCAACGCCCCGCCGAAGGGCGACCTGATCTCCATGCTCGCCCACGGCGAAGCCACGCGGAACATGGACCGCATGGAGTACCTCGGGAACCTGATCCTGCTGATCGTCGGCGGCAACGACACCACCCGCAACACCATGACCGGCTCGGTCCTGGCCCTGCACCAGAACCCCGACCAGAAGAAGAAGCTCTACGACAACCCCTCGCTGATCCCCTCGATGGTGTCGGAGACCATCCGCTGGCAGACCCCGCTGGCTCACATGCGCCGCCGCGCGACCCAGGACTTCGAGTTCCAGGGCAAGCAGATCCGCGAAGGCGACAAGGTGGTCATGTGGTACGTCTCGGGCAACCGCGACGAGGAAGTCATCGAGCGTCCGAACGACTACATCATCGACCGCGAACGGCCCCGGAACCACATGTCCTTCGGCTTCGGCATCCACCGCTGCGTGGGCAACCGCCTGGCCGAACTGCAGCTCAAGATCCTCTGGGAAGAGATCCTCCAGCGCTTCCCCTCGATCGAGGTGGTCGAGGAGCCCAAGCGCGTCTTCTCGTCCTTCGTGAAGGGCTACGAGACGATGAAGGTCGTCATCCCGACCCGCTACTGAGCGACCGCGCCCCCTTCGTGGCAGGGTGATAGCTCATCGCCTTGGCCCCGTTTTCCTCCCCTGCGCAGCGGGGGAGGGGGACCGCCCGAAGGGTGGTGGAGGGGGCGAGCCCCAGGCTCATCGCCAGCCGCCGCCCCCTCCACCGGCTGCGCCGGTCCCCCTCCCCCATGAATGGGGGAGGAAAAATAGGGCGACCTCCATACGCCATCGCCTTGCCGTGTGTGGAGGGGTTGGCGTCGGCCGAGCCGCCGCCTGCGCGCAAGCCGGGACGACAGCCGCTCAGCTAGAACGAGATCTGCAGCCGCCCGGCCAGGCTGTCGCCCTCGTCGGTCCCGACATAGGGGCCGGCGCGGTTCGTCACCTCCCAGTGGCTGAGATTGACCATCAGCCGCAGCCAGTCCTCCAGCCGCCAGTTCACGCCCAGCTCGGCCTCGCGGCCCTTGCCGCCCAGCGGCGCGTCGGTGTTGTCCAGCGTCTGGTAGCGGACCGCCACCTCCCAGGCGCCCGGCCCGCCCTTGGACACCGGCGCCTGCGGGCCGATCTTCACGAACGTGCCGCCGCGGCTGGAATAGGCCGGCGTCTCGCCGGTGATCATCCAGCCGGCGGTCCAGGCGCTCGCATCGACGGCGACATGGTCGCTGCGGGTCTCGATCTCGCGCCGCCCGGCCTCGACGAAGCCCCAGACCGGCCCGCGCACCGCGCCCAGCTCCATCCCATAGCCCGCGCCGTGCACCGGGTCGCGCAGCACGCCCAGCGGCACCTGCACTTCCTTGTTGATGTGCCCGGCCCAGGCGACATTGCGGCCGTGGCTGGCCAGGTCCGGCGGGAAGTCCTCATAGAATCCCCAGCCGCCCACATGCACCACCCCGGCCGCCGACTTCACCGGGTTCCAGTGCGCCCGCGCCAGATACGAGGTCACGTCCCGCGCCACGCCGAGATTGCCCGGATCATCGCCCGCCACCTGGCCGGTCACGTGCCAGTCGCGCCCATAGACCTTGGCGATCCCGCCCCAGCCGTAGAAGCCCTTCAGCGGGATCACCGCCAGGGCCACCGCGTTCCGCTCCAGGAACGGCGTGCCGTCCGAACTGCTCGACCCGTCCACCCCGCGCTCGCTCAGCCGGTTGCCCAGCACCAGCTCCACGTCCTTGCCGGCCCAGCGGTCGCGCCAGGCCAGGTACGTCCCGCGCAGGATCGCCTTGCCGCCGGCGAAATCGCCCTCGGCGGTATAGAAGAGATGCGGCCCGACCATGCCCTCGACCCCGATCCGCGCGGCGCGGACCTCGTCGCCGGCGAGGTTGCGCTCGTCGTGGCGGGACCCCTGGGTGGTCGAGGCGTCCAGCAGCAGCCGTCCCTTGGGCCGCAGGCTGAAGCCGCCGTCACCCGTCACGAACTGCCGCCCGTCCCAATGGAAATCGACGTCCGACGCCGCGGCCGGCCCCGCGCATACGGCCAGGCCCGCGGCGCAGGCCAAGGCTGACAACTTGAAGATGGCGACGCCCCCCAGCGGATCGACAGACTGCGAGCCCCCGCCCCACGCGGCGTGCCTGCTCGTCTGTTAGACGCAGCCGGTCAAGCCACCAGCAGCCCCAGGCGCGCTTTTTCTGCATTCCTTCGGCGCCCCCGTCTGCACGCGACCGATCCGCGCATTAAATGCAAACGCCTCGCAACCGCATTGACAGCTTGAGATATCGCCGCTACGCGCACCTGCTTCTCATTCTTAAAAGCAGATCCTCCCCATGACGCGCCTGCTCACCTCGGCCCTGCTCGCCGCCACCGCCCTCTCGGGGCTCTGCGCCGCCACCGCCCGCGCGGAGGTCATGGAAGCCGCCGCGGGCGCCGGCGACGCCAGCGAGGTCGAAGGGGTGCTGGTCCAGGGCAACCGGCTGACGACCGCCGCCGTCGGCCTGGACCTGTCGCTGCGCGAGACGCCGCAGTCGGTGACCGTGGTGCCGCGCGAGCAGATCCAGGACTTCGCGCTCGACACCGTCAACGACCTCCTGGCCCATGTGCCCGGGATCAATGTCGAGAAGATCGAGACCGACCGGACCTATTACAACTCGCGCGGCTTCGACATCACCAACTTCCAGGTGGACGGCATCGGCCTGCCGCTGATCTGGGGCATCCAGTTCGGCGACCTCGACACCGCGCTGTTCGAGCGGGTCGAGGCGGTGCGCGGCGCCAGCAGCATGATGACCGGCTCCGGCAATCCGTCGGCCACCATCAACTATGTGCGCAAGCGCCCGACCAAGACCTTCCGCGCCGACGCCTCGATCCAGTACGGATCCTGGGAGGACATCCGGCTGGAGGCCGACGTCTCCGGCCCGCTCAACGCCGACGGGACCGTGGCCGGGCGGCTGGTCTACGCCAACCAGGATAGGGATTCCTACCTCGACTATTACGGCGTGAACCGGAACGTCTATTACGGCGTGCTGTCCTGGGACCTGACCCCGAACCTCACGGTCACCGGCGGCTACTCCTACCAGGACAACCGCGCCCGCGGGGTCCTCTGGGGCGCCCTGCCGCTGGTCTATTCCGACGGGACCTTCGTGGACTATCCGGTCTCGGCCTCGACCTCGGCCGACTGGACCTACTGGCATACGCAGGACCAGACCGCGTTCGGCGAGGTGAAGTACGCCTTCGCCAACGGCTGGGCGATCCGCGGCGTGCTGACCCACCAGGAGTTCGAGGAGCACGCCAAGCTGCTCTACGCCTTCGGCGCCCCGGAGCCGGACACCGGCCTGGGCGTGTTCGGCATGACCGGCGTCTATCCGTCCACCTACAAGCGCACCATGCTCGACGTCTACGCGTCCGGGCCGTTCAGCGCCTTCGGCCGCGAGCACGAGCTCGTGGTCGGCGGCCACGTCTCGCGCTCGCACGGGCTGGAGTACGAGAACTTCGCCGAGGACTATCCGGCCTATCCGGCCGTGGGCCTGTGGGGCCGCGAACAGGTGGCCCAGCCCGCCTATCCCGGCGAGTACCTCGCCGCCGACCAGACCGACCGCATGCAGCGCGTCTACGCCGCCGCGCACCTCAACCTCACCGACCGCCTGAAGGGGATCGTCGGCTTCAACGCCCTGAAGGTGAAGTCGAAGGGCTTTTCCTACGGCGTCGACACGCCGCGCGACGAGGACGCGATCAGCCCCTATGTCGGCGTGGTGTTCGACCTGACGCCGGACGTCTCGCTCTACGCCAGCTACACCGACATCTTCAATCCGCAGTCGGAAGTCGACGTCAACCACCAGACCCTGGAGGCCGCCCAGGGCAAGAGCTACGAGGCCGGGATCAAGAGCCAGTGGTTCGGCGGCAAGCTCTACGCCACGGCGTCGATCTTCAAGTCCGAGCAGATGGGCCTGGCCGAGTTCGCCGGGACGTTCGACGACGGCAAGAGCTACTATTCGGGCGTCGACACCTACGCCAAGGGCTACGAGCTGGAAGTGGCCGGGCGGGTCACCGACCAGTGGACGCTCGCCGGCGGCTGGACGGACCTGTCGATCGAGGGCCAGGACGATCAGGACGTGCGCACCTATCTGCCGCGCAAGACCCTCAAGCTCTCGACCACCTACACCGTCCCCGAGCTGCGGAACCTCAAGCTGGGCGCGGCCCTGCGCTGGCAGGACGACATCCACATCGAGGACATCGTGACGATCGCGCAGGACGCCTATGCGATCCTCGACCTGATGGCGTCGATCGACATCACCGACCAGGTCCGCGCGACGGTGAACGTGAAGAACGCCACCGACGAGAAGTACCTCTCCAGCCTGATGTGGAACCAGTCCTACTACGCCGCGCCCCGCAGCGTGTCGGTGCGGCTGAACTACAGCTTCTGATCGCCCAGGCGCCTGTCGTCGTTGCAAGCGCCTCGCAACAGCAGTCGCAACCTGCTAAACGCGATCTCGACGTCCGGAGTTGAAAGGCCGAGCCCGTGCGCCCCTTTTTCGGTTTCCTTCACCGCTGGGTCGGGTTGCTGATCGCCGGCTTCCTGTTCGTCTCGGGCGTCACCGGCGCGGTGATCTCCTGGGACCACGAGCTCGACGACCTGCTCAACCCGCACCTGATGCACGCCGACACGGCCGGGACGCCGATCGCGCCCCTGACGCTCGCCGCCCAGGTCGAGGCCCGCGATCCGCGCGTGCAGGTGACCTTCGTGCCCCTGGCGGTCGAGCCTGGGGAATCGATGGCCCTCGGCGTCACCGGCCGGGTCGACGCCAGGACCGGCAAGCAGATCGAGCCCGGCTACAACCAGGTCTTCCTCGACCCGGTCAGCGGCCAGGAGCTGGGCCGGCGCAACTGGGGCGCGGTCTGGCCGATCACCGCCGAGACCTTCGTCTCGTTCCTCTATGTGCTGCACTACACCCTGCACATCCCGGAGATGTGGGGGATCGACCACTGGGGCCTGTGGCTGATGGGCGCCATCGCCATGCTCTGGACGATCGACTGCTTCGTCGGCTTCTACCTGACCCTGCCGATGAACAAGGGCGCCCGCCCCGCCCGCCAGAGCTTCTGGGCGCGCTGGAAGCCGGCCTGGAAGATCAAGACCAGCGGCAGCGCCTATCGGATCAATTTCGACATCCACCGCGCCTTCGGCCTCTGGCTCTGGGGGGTGCTGTTCACCGTCGCCTTCACCGCCTTCTCGCTGAACCTCTACACCGAGGTGTTCTACCCGGTGATGTCGAAGATCTCCCAGGTCACGCCGGGCCCGTTCGACGTGCGCAAGCCGCGCGACCACGACGATCCCGTCATCGCGCAGATCGGCTACGCCCCGGTGATCGCCAAGGCCTCGGCCGAGGCCGCCGGGCGCGGCTGGACCGAGCCGGCCGGCAGCGTCTTCTACAGCCCCGAGTTCGGCATCTACGGCGTCGGCTTCCATGTCCCGGGCGGCGACCATGGCGCGGCCGGGGTCGGCCCGCCCTACCTCTATTACGACGGCGTGACCGGCGCCCTGCTCGGCGCGCGCCAGCCCTGGAAGGGCACGGCCGCCGACATCTTCGTCCAGGCCCAGTTCCCGCTGCATTCGGGCCGGATCCTCGGCCTGCCCGGCCGGATCCTGATCTCGTTCATGGGCGTGGTGGTCGCGGCCCTCAGCGTCACCGGCGTGGTCATCTGGTGGAAGAAGCGCCAGGCGCGGGTCCTGCGCCAGCGCCGCCACGCCGCCGTCCGCCCGCGCCCCCCCGCGCCGGCCGGTTCGGGATACCCCGCCGAGTGACGCGCCCTGCCCGACGTCAATCCAGGCGCCCGCGCGGGCCGTCCCCAAATCCCCCGGCGAAGGCCGGGGTGACCAACAGCTCGTTGCACCCAGGCGGCCGATTGCGTTAGGCCGTAGTCCAGGAGCCGCACATGGATTTCTCGAAGCTGCAGGCGACCAGCAAGGTCACCGACCAATGGTCCTATCCGCTGGCCAGCGCCAACCGCTCGGGCCTGCTCCAGGTCGCCCCCGCCCACAAGCTCTACTGGGAGGAATACGGCGCGCCCGACGGCGAGCCGGTCATGTTCCTGCACGGCGGCCCGGGCGGCGCCTGCGCCCCGGTGATGTCGCGGTTCTTCGATCCCGCCCGCTACCGCGTGATCCTGTTCGACCAGCGCGGCTGCGGAAAGAGCGAGCCGACCGTCGCCTCGGCCGGGCCGCAGGTCGCCCTGGCCGACAACACCACCGACCACCTGGTCGCCGACATCGACGCCCTGCGCCAGGCGCTGGGGATCACCGGCAAGATGCACGTGTTCGGCGGCAGTTGGGGCAGCACGCTGGCCCTGGTCTACGCCATCCGCCACCCGCAGAACGTCGCCTCGCTGATCCTGCGCGGCATCTTCCTCGGCACGCGCGAGGACCTGCTCTACATGTACCAGGGCAATGCGGCGGTGTTCGAAGAGACCCCGTTCGAGATTTCCGAGCCGGGCTCCTACGTGACCTATCCCGACGAGTGGAAGGCCTTCGTCGAGGTCATCCCGCCGGCCGGGCGCGGCGACATGATGGGCGCCTACAAGGCGATCTTCGACATGGTCCCGCAGACCGACGCCGAGCGCGAACGCCAGCTTCGCGCCGCCCTGGCCTGGTCGGTCTGGGAGGGCGCGATCTCCAACATGATCCCCGAGAGCGCCGATGCCGGAAAGTTCGGCGAGGCCGACTTCGCGCTCTGCTTCGCGCAGATCGAGGCCCATTTCTTCGCCAACCAGCTCTTCCTCGAGCCGGACTACATCGTCCGCAACGCCGGCAAGCTGGCCGGCGTCCCGATCCACATCGTCCACGGCCGCTTCGACCAGGTCTGCCCGCTGCCCCAGGCCTCGCGCCTGGCGGCGACCCTGACCGACCTCGGCGCGCCGCCGGCCAGCTTCGTGATCACCAACGCCGGCCACAGCGCCATGGAGGGCGAGACGGTGCTGGCCCTGACCGCGATCATGGACGGCCTGCCGCGCCTCTGAGGCCCGCTAGCCCTTCGCGGCCTTGGCGACGTCGGCCGCCAGCTTGGCGAAGATCGCCTCCGGCTCGACCTCCGGCGTCCGCGAATGCTCGTAGGCGTGGGCCGACCGCGCCGCGCGGTCGAACCACAGCGCGCCAGGAACAGGCGCCGGCCGCCGGGCCGCCAGCCAGAGCGCGGTGTCCGCCCCCTGCGCCCCGGTGCGCAGGATGGGCCCCAGATGGCGGTTGAGATCGGGCAGCGCCGTGCGCACGCCCTCGGTGGCGACCCATCCCGGATGCATGGTGTAGGCGGGCGCGCCCTGCGCGCTCCACCTGTCGGACAGCGCCAGTTGCGCGCGCTTGTGCGCGGCATAGGCCATGACGCCGCTGTACCTGGCCGGCGACTGTTCCAGCCGGCGCAGGCTGAGCGCCGAGTTGTAGAGGCCGCCCGAAGCCATGTTGATGATCCGGCCCGAGCCCAGCGCGCCCAGTTCGATCAGGCGTTCGGTCAACGCGAAATGGCCCAGCAGGTTGATGGCGTAGGTGCTCTCGAACCCGTCGGGCGAGGTGCTGTACGCATGCTCCAGGCGCCCGACATTGTTCACCAGGACGTCCAGCCCTCCGACGCTCGCCGCCACATGCTCGGCCAGGCTCAGATTGTCCGCCACCCGGTCCAGGTCGAACTTCAGGGGTTTGACGCCCGCCACGCCTTCCAGCGCCGCCAGCGCCTCCGGGTTGCGCCCCACCGCATAGACGCTGGCCCCTCGCCGCGCCGCGCCCAGCGCAATCGACCGCCCGATGCCGCCCGTCGCCCCGGTCACCAGCCAGGTCTGGCCTTCGAACGCCCGCCCGATCGGGCGCAGCGGCAGCCCCCGCGCCACGAAGCCGACCGCCGTGAAGGACGGCGCGAAGCGGCCATAGAAGTTCAACAGTTTGCTCGGCATCGAATCCCCGCCCTCGCCGCCCGCCGCGGCCTGACGCCAGCTAGGCCCAACCCGCCTTAACTTGCAATATAAGACTTAATATCGGAGCGAGAATTCGGCTTTCCGCCGGGGCCTCAGCGCGGCCGGCGCTGGGCGACGAGCCGCGATATGCCCTCCACGAAGGCCTCATGCGTCATCACGCCGTTCCAGTCGGCGATCTGCGCGGCGAGGTTTTCGAGGCGATCGATCTGGTCGCCGGCGGCCTGCGCCCGGTCGGTCCGCCGCCATCGGAGCGTATCGACGATCATCGCGCGCAGCAGCAGCGAGGCGGCGATCGGATGGCGCGCTTCGAGCAGATCGGCCGCGGCCTCCAGCAGCTCGGTCCTGGCCGGGTCGATCTCCCCGGCGCGTTCGAGCACGAGCTGGGCCGCGTCCGGAATCGACGGCCAGGCGATGAGGAAGGCCAGGGCGTCGGAGAAGCGCGCGTGCGCCTTCGCGCTCGCCATGGCGCGCTCTTCGGCCTCGACGTCGTCGAAGCCCGACAGGCGCTTCAGGTGATCGCGCAGCGGGGCCGTGCGCAGGGCGCGCTCGAAGGCGGCCCATCGGAGTTCCTGGGCCTCGTCAGGGCGCCCCTGCGCCTCGGCCAGCGCGATCTGGGCGTCTTCCCAGGCGGCCCGGCCCTGTCCCACGCCCTGCTTTGGCGCGGCCGATCGCAACGCCGCCTCGGCCTCCTGCAGGCGGCCCGCGGCGATCAGGCGCCGGGCGATGGTTCCGCCGGTTTCGGGCTCGCTCCGCTCGGCGTCCGTGAAGGTCGCGAGATAGGCGTCCACGTCTGCGTCCAGATCGGCCAGGAGCCGCACCGCCCGGCGCAGCCGGTCCATCCGCCGGTGCTCGCCCCACCGCTGTTCGAGCTCGGTGCGCAGCGCCTTGCGCGCGGCGGCCTCCAGGCCCGGCGCGACTTGTTCCAGCAGGTCCGGATAGAGGCCGCCCCGGTCGCCTTCCACCAGCGCTCCGAGCGCCCGCGCCACGGTCGCGGGCTCGACGCGCGCGACCTTGACCAGCGCCGGAGCCGACTGCGCCGCGGCGGCGAACACGTCGGCGACAAGCCCGCGCGGATCGCGCGTGAGGCTCAGCATCGCCGGGCCCATGGCCAGGAAGCGGCAGAGATGGGCCAGGGCCAGGCCCGGGTCGAGCCCCGCCAGTGGGCCGACGATCATCGCCCGCTGCAGGTCAAGGTCGCGGGCGAAGCCCTTGTAGCCCCGCGCGCTGACCCGCGCACGCCGGGCCTCCAGCGCCGCCATGCGCTTGGCGACTTCCCCCGCCAGGTCCTCGGCGCCGACCTCGCCGGCCAGGTTCATGCGCAGCCTGCGCTTGAGGTGAGCGTCCTCCTCGGCCGCCGCGAGCAGCAGCAAGGCCAGCTTCTCGGCGCCCAGCGCCTCGAGATTGGCCTGGGTGAGGGTCTTGCGGGAGCCGGACCGCTTGGCGGCCCGCGGAGTCGGGGTCATGGCGCAAGGATGCCGGCGACTTGCCCTTGCGCCTATCCCCGAAACCGCCCGCTACAGCCCCAGCACCATCTTGGCCATGATGTTGTGCTGGATCTCGTTCGAGCCCGCATAGATCGAGGTCTTGCGGTAGTTGAAGTAGGTCGGGGCGACCGTGGCCGCATAGTCCGGCCCGGCCCGCGGCTCGTTGCGCTCGCCGCGGATCTCGGCCCAGGTGTCGCGGACGAAGGGCTGGGCGTAGATGCCCGCCGCCTCCAGGGCCAGCTCGGTCACCGCCTGCTGCGCCTGGCTGCCTTCCAGCTTCAGCATGGAGGACGCCGCCCCCATCGCCTCGCCCGAGGTGCGGGCCGAGAACATCCGCAGCTCGGTGGCGTTCAGCACGTCCACCTTGATCTGCATCTCGCTGAGTTTCCTGCGGAAATCGGGATCATCGATCATCCGCCCGCCGCCGTCCGACGGCTCCAGGCTGGCGATCTTGCGCACCTTCTGCAACTGGTTGGTCAGGCCCGCCGCATAGGGGTTGCCCCGCTCGAACTGCAGCAGGTACTTCGCATAGGTCCAGCCCTGGCCTTCCTCGCCGATGCGGTTGGCGACCGGCGCCCGGACGTTCTCGAAGAACACCTGGTTGATCTCCTGGTCGCCCTCGGGCGGGCCGTCCAGGGTCGGCAGGGGCACGATGGTGATCCCCGGCGTCTTCATGTCCAGCAGCAGGAAGGAGATGCCCTTCTGGCGGATTTCCTCGTTCGAGGTCCGCACCAGACAGAACATCCAGTCGGCCCACTGTGCGTAAGTTGTCCAAATTTTTGAACCATTTAGCACATAATGGTCGCCGTCCCGCTCAGCCTTCATCGACAGCGAGGCGAGGTCCGATCCCGAGCCCGGCTCGGAATAGCCCTGGCACCACCAGACGTCGGTCGAGAGGATCTTCGGCAGGTGCTGGGCCTTCTGCTCGGGCGTGCCGAAGGCCATCACCACCGGGGCGCACATCTTCAGCCCCATGTTCGAGGTCGAGGGCGCGCCCGCCAGGGCCATCTCCATGTCGAAGATGTACTTCTGGGCGTGGCTCCAGCCGGTGCCGCCGTACTCCTTGGGCCAGTCGGGGGCGATCCAGCCCTTGTCGTTCAGCCGCTTGAGCCAGCGGACTTGGCCGGCCTTGTCGATGTGGGCGTTCTTCGACTGCGCCGAGTGCGCCCGCATGTCGTCGTCGAACGCCTCGGCGATGAACGCGCGCACCTCGTCACGGAACGCCAGGTCTTCCTTCGAGAATTCGAGATCCATGGTCCCTACTCCACGGCGTCGAGGTACTCGATCTCCGGACGCCCGCCCATGCAGGGGCCCATCTTGGCGCCGGCGGCCTTGAAGTAGTCGGTCCCGCCGTGGGCCTTCAGGGCGTCCTCGTCCTTGTAGAGCTCCAGCACCTTGTAGACCGTCGGGTCGGTGCGGCTCTTGGTCAGTTGATAGGCGATGTTGCCCGGCTCGTTGGCCCGGACCTGCTTGGCCAGATCGATGAAGATCGCCTCGAACTCGGATTGCTTGCCGTCCTGGACCTTAAGGGTCGCCACCACGCCGATCATGCCGTTCTCCCAACGTTTGTTTGAACGGGAGCCTAGAGCCGCCGGCCGGCCCCGGCAAGCTGCCGATAGGGCGTTTTCTCGGCAGGTTTTCGCGGCGGCCCCGCAGAAAGCCGCCGCTTTGAACGGCGACTACGGGATCGACCCGAGAGACGGCCCCCGCCCGCCGGGGGAGACTGCCCGCTCCCCCAGCCAGGAGCCCGTCATGACCCTGCTCGACACCCCGCAGCCCGAACGCGGCCGCAGCTTCGCCCCCAAGGGAGGGGAGACCGAAACCCGGATCGGCCCGCTGGGGCTCAACGCCCATGGCCTGCCCGACCAGCCGACCATCGACAGGCTCTATGAGGAACGCGACTTCCAGCGCGCCTGCCAGGCCTATCTCTGGGCGCTGCCGATCGTCGCCTACGGCCAGTGGCAGAACCAGCACGAGACGGTGTTCGGGGCCGGCGACGGCGACATCGTCAAGTACGTGTCCGTCCGCGACAAGCTGGGGCTGATCACCGCCAACGCCACCACGCCCTATGTCCTGGGGTTCGTGAACACCGCCCGCACCGGCCCGGTGCTCGTCGAGGTCCCGGCCGGGGAGATCGCCGGCGGCTTGGGCGACTTCTGGGAGCACTCGATCGTCGACTGCGGCCTGACCGGCCCGGACAAGGGCAAGGGCGGCCGCTACCTGCTGCTGGGCCCCGGCCAGGAGCCGCCGGCCGGCGTGGAGTACGACTACGAGGTCCGCTCGCCGACCTTCAACGTCTTCCACGCCTTCCGCATCCTCACCACCGATCCGGCCGAGGGCGAGCGGATCCTGAACGGCTATCGGGTCTACCCCGCCAAGGACGCCGCCAACCCGCCCAGGACCAGGATCGTCACCCCGGACGGGCGCCCGTGGAGCGGGACCCAGCCCAAGGGCATGGCCTATTGGCGGCGGCTCGACGAGTTGCTGCAGATCGAGCCGGTCAAGGAGGAGGATCGCCTGTTCATGGCCATGCTGAAGCCGCTGGGCATCGAGAAGGGCAAGCCGTTCAACCCGACGCCGGCCCAGACCGCAGCGCTCACGGACGGCGCCGAGATCGGCCAACTGATGGCCATCGCCAACTCGTTCGACAAGCGGTTCGAGACCGCCCGCTACGGCAAGGGCCGCTGGGACCGGGTCGTCAACGTGGCCATGAGCCAGCAGTCGGAGTTCTATTCCCAGCTCGATGAGCGCGCCTCGTGGTTCTACGAGGCGGTCGGCCTGTCCGAGGGCATGACCACCAAGACCCCGGGCGAAGGCCAGGCCTATCTCTCGACCTATCGCGACGCCGGCGGCCAATGGTTCGACGGCGGCAAGACCTATCGCCTGCACGTGCCGCCGAACGTCCCGGCCGGCCAGTGGTGGTCGGTGGCCCTCTACGACATCGAGACCCGCTGCTTCATGGACACCAAGTACGACAAGGTCGAACTGGGCTCGCGCAGCGACATCGTCAAGAACGCCGACGGCTCGGTGGACTTCGTCTTCGCGCCCGAGCCGCCCAAGGACTCGCCCGAAAGCAACTGGATACCCACCGTCCCGGGCCGCGCCTGGTTCACCTATTTCCGGCTCTATGCGCCGCTGCAGCCCTATTTCGACGCCAGTTGGGCGCTGCCGGACATCGAGGCGACGTAGAGGGCCTCAGGCCAGCGGCTTCTCCAGCAGCAGGGTGGTCAGGCCGCTGTCCCATTCCTCGTCGGGAAGGGCCGCAGGACGCGCCGCCTAACGCCCCTGGCGCTCGTTCCAGCCGTAGGCGACCCAGTGATGGCCGCCTAGGTGGCGCGCTTCGATCACGCCGTCGTCGCGACGCTGGGCGCGGGCCTTCTTGGCGCGCAGGGCCAGGCCCGCCAGGGCCAGCAGGGCCGAGGCCATGACCGCGATCACCACCACGGTGGCGGCGAAGAACACCGCCAGCAGGGCGCCGATCGCCACGGCGGCGGCAGTGGCCAGGGCGCCTCCGACCGCGGCGAGACCGCGAAGGGTCGAACCATGCTTCCGGGCGAAATCGCGAACCATGAGAGTCCTCAAGGGCGCCGCTTGTTACGGCTAAACGAATAATTTGGCCGAGCGATCCCGGCCGTCAACGATAACCCGACAAAACACGACAAAGTGGCGTCATCATGCCGCCCCTTCGAGCGCCATCGCCCGTCGTTCGCGCATGATGTCGTCGAACGCCGCGTTGATCGCCGCCGACTTGGCCTCCGCCACCTCGATGAACTCGTTGGGCAGGCCGCGGGCGCGGGCGCGGTCGGGGTGCGCTTCGGACAGCGCCGCCTTCCAGATGGCGCGCACCTCCTCGTCCGTGGCGTCGTGCGGCGCCGACAGTACGCCATAGGGATCGTCCGCGCCGATCCCCAGGTGCACGGCCTTGAGCCGGCGGAAGACCAGCGGCGAGAAGCCGAACAGGTCGGAGACCTGCTCCAGGTATTCCAGCTCGTCGGGGCTCACCACCCCGTCGGCGGCGGCGATATGGAACAGGCCGTCCAGCACGTCCTCCAGCAGGGTCGGGCAGCCGGCGTAGCGCTTGGCCAGGCGCCGCGCATAGCTCTCGAAGCCGCGCGTCGTCTGCCGGGCCAGGTCATAGAGCCGGTGGATGTTGCGCTCGGAGGCCGCGTCCGGCTGGAAGACCTGGGAAAAGGCGTCGAACTCCCCGACGCTGGCGCGGCCGTCGACCTTGGCCAGCTTCGCCCCCAGCGCGGTGACGGCGGTGGAAAAGGCGGGATCCTCGCCCGGCCGGGTGGCGGGACAATCAGCGCAGTCGCCGGCATCGGGCTTCTTGACTGCGAGCCCAGCAATGTTGCGCCAGAAGCTCATGGGAGTATCCAAGCTGTAAGGCCCGCAGTCGGTCCTGACAATGCAGATCAGCCCCCGGAAAGGTTACGGTTTGGACAGGCTTTGGAGCTTCTGGATCGATCGCGGCGGCACCTTCACCGACGTGATCGCCCAGGCCGACGACGGCGAGGAAGTCTCCATGAAGCTGCTGTCGGCCTCTCCGGCCTACGACGACGCCGCGGTCGAGGCCATGCGCCGGGTGCTGGGCGCAGGGCCTGGCCAGCCCTTCCCCGCCGCCCGGGTGAGGGCGATCAAGATGGGCACCACCGTCGCCACCAACGCCCTGCTGGAGCGGGCCGGGGCCAGGACCCTGCTCGTCACCACCGCCGGCTTCGCCGACGCCCTGGTGATCGGCGACCAGGCCCGCCCCGACCTCTTCGCGCTCGACATCGTGCGGCCCGAGCCGCTCTATTCCGGCGTCGTGGAGGCCAAGGAGCGGCTCGCCGCCGACGGCGCCGTGGCGGCGCCGCTGGACGAGGACGCCCTGCGCGCCCGGCTCGCCGCCGCCCGCGCCGAGGGCTACGCCGCGGTCGCCGTCGCCTTCCTGCACGCCGACCTCAACCCGGCCCACGAGGCCCGCGCCGGCGAGCTGGCCCGCGAGGCCGGCTTCGCCTTCGTCGACCTCAGCCACGAGGTCTCGCCCCTGCCCCGCTTCGTGCCGCGGGCCGAGACCACCGTCGCCGACGCCTACCTGACCCCGATCCTGCAGGCCTATGTCGAGCGGGTGGCCAGGGCGGTCGAGGGCGCGCCGCTCTACTTCATGACCTCGGCCGGCGGCCTGGTCCGCGCCCAGGCGTTCCGCGGCCGCGACGCGGTGGTCTCCGGCCCGGCCGGGGGCGTGGTCGGGGTCGCCCGCACCGCCCAGGCGGCCGGCGCGGCCCAGGCGCTGGGCTTCGACATGGGCGGCACCTCCACCGACGTCTGCCGCTACGCCGGCCTGCTGGAGCGCCGCGACAGCGCCCGCATCGCCGGGGTCAAGCTGCGCAGCCCGATGTTGGACGTCGAGACCGTCGCGGCCGGCGGCGGCTCGATCCTGGCCTTCGACGGCCTGCGCGCCCGGGTCGGGCCGCAGAGCGCCGGCGCCGATCCCGGCCCGGCCGCCTATGGCCGCGGCGGCCCGGCGACGGTGACCGACGCCAACCTGGTGCTGGGCCGGCTCGATCCGCGCTTCTTCCCGGCGATCTTCGGGCCGAACGCCGACGCCCCGCTGGACGTCGAGGCGGCCCGCGCCGCGCTGCAGACGCTGGCCGAGGCCATGGGCGCGCCCAGCGTCGAGGCCGCCGCCGAGGGCTTCGTCGCCATCGCCGTCGAGCAGATGGCCCGCGCCACCGACCGCATCTCCACCGAGCGCGGCTTCGATCCGCGCGACCACGTCCTGACCGCCTTCGGCGGCGCGGCCGGCCAGGTGGCCTGCGAGGTCGCCGAGGCGCTCGGCCCGTCGCAGGTGATCTGCCCGCGCTATGGCAGCGTGCTGTCGGCCTGGGGCATCGGCCAGGCCCAGGTCGCCAGCCTGCGGCAGGTCGGGGTCGACGCCGTGCTGGACGAGGCCGGCCTGGCCCACGCCCAGGCCGCCGCGCGGGAGGCCGACGCCGAGGCCCGCGCCGCCCTGGCGCAGCAGGGCGCGCAGGCCCACGAGGTCCGCCAGGTCCTGCGCCTGCGCTACGAGGGCGCCGACGCCGAGCTGCCCATCCCCATCGGCCCGCTGGCCGAGGTGAAGGCCGCCTTCGAGGCCGCCCACAAGCGCCTGTTCGGCTTCATCGAGGCGAACCTGCCCATCGTCGTCGCCTCGGTGGAGGCGGAGGCGGTGAGCGGCGAATCCCCCTCTCCCCGGCGCGGAGAGGGAGGGGTGAGGGGCGCGTCGCAAGCCGACGCCATGCAGCCCCTCCCACACGCCGGCGCATCCGAAAGTCCCCCCTTACCCTCCCCTCTCCCCCGGCCGGACGGGGGGAGAGGGGATACCGCCCGCATGTTCTTCCACGGCGCCTGGCATGACGCGCCGATCATCGCCGCCGACGCCCTGACCGCCGCCGAAGGCCCGGCCCTGATCGTCCGCGCCGACACCCAGATCGCGCTCTCGCCCGGCTGGAGCGCGACCCAAGGGCCAGGCGGCATGGTGCGCCTGGAGCAGGCCGGCCGCCGCAAGGCCGCGGCCCTGGCCCTCGACAAGCCCGACCCGGTCACCCTCGAACTCTTCAACAAGCGCTTCATGGGCGTGGCCGAGGCGATGGGCGCGGCCCTGGAGCGCACCGCCCATTCGGTGAACATCAAGGAGCGGCTCGACTTCTCCTGCGCCCTGTTCGACACCGGCGGCGGGCTGGTGGCCAACGCGCCGCACATGCCGGTCCACCTCGGCTCCATGGGCGCCAGCGTGCGCGCCGTGCGCGAGCGCCATCCGCACCTGAAGCCCGGCGAGGCGTTCGCCCTCAACAACCCCTATGCCGGCGGCACCCACCTGCCCGACATCACCGTGGTCATGCCGGTGTTCGTGGCGGAGGAAGCGTCCCTTTCTTCCCGGCTGGGCAGGGAAGGAGAGGCAAGCCCCGCCTTCTACGTCGCCGCGCGCGGCCACCATGCCGACGTCGGCGGCATCCAGCCCGGCTCGATGCCGCCCTTCTCCCATACGCTGCAGGAGGAGGGCGTCCTGCTCGACGCCCTGCCGATCATGGCCGGCGGGGTCTTCCTGGAAGAGGCGGTGCGCGCGGCGCTGGGCGCCGGGCCCTATCCGTCCCGCGCGCCGGACCGCAACATCGCCGACCTCAAGGCCCAGATCGCCGCCTGCCAGGCCGGCGCCGCCGCGGTCAGCGCCATGATCGAGACCTATGGCGGCCCGGCGGTCGCGGCCTATATGGGCTTCGTCCAGGCCAACGCCGCCGCCTCGGTCCGCCGCGCGGTCGGCAGGCTCAAGGACGGCCAGGCGCGGGTTCCGATGGACGGCGGCGGCGAGATCGTCGTCACCACCACCGTCGACGCCGCCGCCGGCGAGGCGGTGCTGGACTTCCGCCAGTCCGCCGACCAGCTCGGCTCCAACTTCAACGCCCCCTCGGCCATCGTCGACGCCGCCGCGCTCTACGTCTTCCGCAGCCTGGTGGACGACGACATCCCGCTCAACGCCGGCTGCCTGGAGCCGCTGAAGATCCTCACCCGCGAGGGCTCGATGCTCGCCCCGCGGTTCCCGGCCGCGGTCGTCGCCGGCAATGTCGAGACCAGCCAGCACGTGGTCGACGCCCTCTATGCGGCGCTCGGCGTGATGGCCAACGCCCAGGGCTCGATGAACAACTTCACCTTCGGGGACGAGGCCCGGCAGTATTACGAGACCATCTGCGGCGGGGCCGGCGCCACCGCCGGCCGGGCCGGGACCAGCGCCGTCCACACCCACATGACCAACTCGCGCCTCACCGACCCGGAGATCCTGGAGCGGCGCTTCCCGGTGCGGGTCGAGGCCTTCGCCATCCGTCAGGGATCGGCCGGCGCCGGCGCCATGCCCGGCGGCGAGGGCGCCGTCCGGCGGATCCGCTTCCTGGCCCCGATGGAGGCGGCCCTGCTCTCCACCCGGCGCGACCACGCACCGCGGGGAATCGCCGGCGGCGGGGCCGCCCTGCCCGGCGCCCAGCGTTTGATCGCCGCCGACGGCGCGGTAAAGGAACTGCCGGGCTGTTTTTCGCTTACAGTCGAGCCCGACGACGTCATCGAGATCGAGACCCCCGGGGGCGGGGGTTTCGGGGCCGCCACCTGATCCAGTCTGCAACGAGGTTCCATGCCCGCGCTACTCATCGCTCTCGCCCTTATGGCCGTCGACCAGGCCGCCGAACCGGCCGAACCCACCGCCGCCACACCGCCCGGCGCCGAGGAGCTGCCCTGGCCGGTCGGCGCCCCGCGCGACGACTACGGCCTGGTCTCCTGGTGCCACGGCGCGCTGAGCGGCTATCTCGAACTGCACGACCAGGTGATGCCCGAGGTCACCCGCATCGAGACCACCTACCGCCCGCCGGGCCGCTCGGTGGCCGCCGACCTCAAGGTCTATGCCGACATGCAGAAGCAGAGCCGCAAGGACCTGAAGGCGTTCGAGCGCGCGATCGAGGCGGCCGAGAAGGCCAGCGTCCGCCCGCTCGGCCCGATCGGCGCGGCGGCGATCAAGAAGGGCCAGGCCGTCTGGGCCGGCGCCCCGAACCTGACCAAGGCGCGCCTGGCCCAGGAGTGGATGAGCTGGTCCCTGCCCGTGCGCTGCGGCCCCACCGCCGAGCGCCTGGAAAAGAACGCCAAGCTGCTGGGCGCCGCCTTCGACCCCACCGCCAGCCTGGAGCCGGCGGCCACGGACGCCGAGGCCCCGGCCGAAGCGCCGACGAGCTGATTTCCCCCAGGAGCGTCATCCCGGTTTGCGCAGCAGGACCGGGATGACGCCGGAGGGCGAGCATCTTTCCCCGCCCCCACGGACAAAGTAGCGCCGCATAGCCGCTCGATAGTCCGGCCGCGGACCGCTATGGTTTACGCCAAGGTCCCGCCGGGGGGCGCTCCAACAGAGAGACCGGCTTGCCGACAGTCGCCTTTGTCAATCCGAAGGGGGGCGCGGGAAAGACCACCGCGGCGCTGCTGCTTGCGCTCGGCCTCGCCCAGCGCGGCCAGCGGGTGGCGATGATCGATTCCGATCCCAACAAGCCGCTGGTGCACTGGGCCTCGCTGCCCGGCCGCCCCGACCGGATCAGCATCCATCCCGCCCCGATGATGGAGGACATGCGCGACGCCCTGCGCGAGGCCCAGCGCAAGCAGCCCGACTGGCTGATCCTCGACACCGAGGGCTCGATCCGCGGGGCGATGGCGTTCACCACCATGCGGCTCGACCTGGTGGTCACGCCGCTGGCCGCCTCGCAGCTCGAGGCGATCCAGGCGATCAAGGCCGCCGAGATGGTCAGCCAGTTCGGCCGCCGCGCCGGGCGGCCCCTGCCCCATCGCTGCCTGCTGACCCGCGTGCCCGCCGCCCTGCGCCCGCGCTCGCTGAAGGAAGTGGTCGCCCAGCTCCGCACCAGCGACATCGAGATCCTGCCCACGCCGCTGATCGAGAAGGAGGCGTTCCGCGTCCTGTTCGCCGTGGGCGGCGGCTTCGACCAGCTCCAGGCCAGCGGCGTCAGCGGCGTGCCCGCCGCGCGCGCCAACGCCGACGCCTACCTGGCGTCGATTCTCGACCTGCTGAAGCAACCTACCGAAGTCTCAAATTAGCCGGCCCCAAACGGCCTGACCGATCCCCCGAAATGCGGTCGAACGCCGTTTTTCAGCCGGGGATGCCGACATACCGCTCACTCGAATGAGATTCCCGTCGCCGTGTGGCGCCGAAGCGACATTTCTGGGCGCCGCGAACAAATCGACGTTCGCGGCAAATTCGGGGTCTGATTTATATAGGAAAATCGGCCTTAAATTCGAATTATAGGTATGATTTTACGTTTACGTTAGAAATTGATGCGGGATTTTTGAGCTTCTCGCCGCGAAACGCCGTCCGATAGCAGCGTTATTCTCACCATGACAGAATTGAGACTTGCTTTGGGCGAGCCTCGCCGCTCTTTCCTGCGCCACGTTCAGACGACATTTGACGCGTAACGTGGTTATATTAGGGGAAACGAATGTTGCATTGTAAGTACCTTGCAGGAGCCTCCTCCCTGGCGCTCCTCGCGGTGCTCGGTCTTGCGGCTCCTGCCAACGCCCAAGACGAAATCTCGGTCGAGGAAGTGGTCGTCACCGGCTCCTTCATCGCCGGCACGCCCGAAAACGCCGCCCTCCCGGTCAACGTGATCGGCCAGGACGAGATGCAGAAGCAGGGCTCGCCGAGCACGGTCGACCTGCTGAAGTCGATCCCGGCGGTCTCGGGCGTCCTGGGTGAAGCCAACCAGTACGCCGCCGCCCAGTCGACCGGCGTGGGCAACGTCAACCTGCGCGGCCTCGGCTCCGAGCGCACCCTGGTGCTGATGAACGGCCGCCGCATGGCGATCTCGCCCGGCGCCATCTATGTCGACACCAACATGATCCCGTCGGCCGCCATCGGCCGCGTGGAAGTGCTGAAGGACGGCGCGGCCGCCACCTACGGCTCGGACGCCGTCGCCGGCGTCGTGAACTTCATCACCCGCAAGAACCTGAACGGCCTGGAAGTCTCGGGCGGCTACTCGTTCATCGACGGCTCGGACGGCGAGTACAACCTCAACGCCGCCTACGGCTGGCAAGGCGAGCGGGGCGACATCCTGCTGACCGCCGGCTACCGCAAGCGCAACCAACTGCCGGTCACCGAGCGCGACTTCGCCATGCGCTCGCTCGAGGACAACCCGCAAGGCGGCTGGTCCAGCTTCGGCAACCCGGGCCTGTACCTGACCAGCGCCAACGGCGGCGTGACCTACACCAACCCGCTGCTCGACCCGGGCTGCGCCACCATCTCGGGCCCGGCCACGGCCTCGGGCTGCCAGTTCCAGTTCGTCGGCTTCAACAACCTGATCGAAGAAGAAGATCACTGGCAGCTCTACGGCGAGATCAACTTCGAGCTCACCGAGAAGACCAAGTTCCACGCCGAGGTGCTGTACGCGGCCCACGACGTCGCCCAGGAACACTCCTCGCCGTCCTATCCGCCGAACAACTACCCGACCTCGGCGCTGACCGGCAAAGTCCAGGGCAACGGCTTCTTCATTCCGTCGGCCAACCCCGGCCTGCAGGCCCTGCTCGGCCAGATGACCCCGGCCCAGGCCGCGGCGGCCGCCAACGGCCTCTTCACCACCGTGGCCTGGCGTCCGATCGGCGTCGGCGGCAACGACCTGTTCGGCGGCGGCGCCAAGCATGACCGCCGCTACTTCGAGACCTACCGCATCTCGGCCGGCCTGAAGGGCGAGTTCGACGTCGCCGGCGGCATCGGCTGGGACGCGGCCGTCACCTACATGGACTCCAACTCCGACGTGGCGACGTCCGACATCCTGGTCGGCAAGCTGCAGCGCGCGATGATGGGCCTGGGCGGCGCCAACTGCCAGGGCACGACTCCGGGCGCCAACGGCTGCCTGTGGTTCAACCCGTTCTCGACCGGCGTCGAAGGCAACGTCATCGACGGCCGCACCAACCCGGGCTACGTCGCCTCCACGGCCAACAGCCGTGAAGTGCTCGACTACATCTTCGGCGAATACGGCTACAAGCAGCGCTCGCGGATCTTCACCGCCGACCTGGTGTTCAACGGCCAGGTCGAAGCCGTCGACCTCGGCGCGGGCCCGCTGGCCTGGGCCGCCGGCGCCCAGTACCGCTGGAGCGGCGTGGAGCGTCAGAACAACGACGACACCAACATCGCGGTCAGCCCCTGCGCCGACTCGTCGGTGAACCCGGGCGCCACCTGCGTCGCCCAGAACGGTCCGTTCAGCTTCTTCGGCGCCCTGGCCGACTACGACCTCGACTACTCGGTCGGCGCGGCCTTCGTCGAAGCCCAGATGCCGTTCACCGACAGCCTGACCGGCACCCTGGCGATCCGCTACGAGGACTACGGCGGCAATATCGGCGCGACCACCAACCCGAAGGTCGCTCTGAAGTGGCAGGCCACCGACTGGCTGGCGTTCCGCGTCTCGGCCGGCTCGACCTTCCGCGCCCCGCCGCAGACCCAGATCGCCGCGACCGCGACCACCAACCTGTCGTACACCACCGCGGCCGGCGGCTATCGCGCCTACGACCTGTGGGGCAACCCGAACCTGGAGCCGGAAAAGGCCAAGACCATCAACCTCGGCGCCCTGTTCGACTTCGGCGACTTCCGCGCCTCGGTCGACTACTGGTCGTTCGACTTCGAGGGCCCGATCCGGGCGGAAAGCGGCTCGCAGATCGTCAACGCGATCTTCCCGAACGGCTCGGCCGGCGCGAACAACTGCGGCAACCCGGCCTACGCCGCGCTGCAGGATCGCATCTCCTTCACCGGCGCCTGCTCGGCCGGCGCCATCAACCGGGTCCGCCAGTATTACGTGAACGGTCCGGACGTGAAGACCAGCGGCATCGACGTCTCGGCCAACTACACGGCCCGCGACGTCTTCGGCGGCGACATGAACTTCGGCGTCGACGTCACCTACGTCATCGAATACGTGGTCGCCCAGAACACGATCGAAGGAGTCGTCACCGCGCCTGAGACCGACTACGTCGGCACCATGGACTACCTCGGCTACGGCTCGCAGCCGCAGTGGAAGGGCAGCGCCTTCGCCGAATACACCCGCGGCGAGCACAACGTCCGTTGGACCGTCCGCTACGTGGACGACATGGTCGACACCCGTGGCGGCACCTCGACCTTCGCGACCAACCAGAACGGCCGCAAGATCGACGCTTTCGTCACCCATGACCTCGCCTACCGCGTCTTCCTGCCCTGGGAGACGACGCTGACGGCCTCGGTCATCAACGTGCTCGACGAAGATCCGCCGTTCGCCCGTCTTGACCTCAGCTACGACCCGTTCACGGCGAACCCGCTGGGCCGGTACTACAAGCTGGGCGTCACCAAGAAGTTCTAGAGGTCTTCCCCCTCGAGAACAGCGACTGGGGCGGCTCCCAAGGGAGCCGCCCTATTTTTTTGCCGCCAGCACCTCCGCCTTGACCGCCTCGATCACCTTGCCGAACGGCAGGTGCTGGCTTGGCGAGGTGTTCACCAGCCCCGCCACCACGACGTCAGGTCCGGTGAAGATGCTGAGCGTGCCGGTGAAGCCGTCGATCGCGCCGTCGTGCGACAGGTTCGGCCGATCCGCTGGGCCGTCGATCCAGACGCCCAGCCCGTAGCTGATCGAGCGCCGCGTCCCGTCCGCCCGCGTCCGGACGGGCAGGCTCCCGTCCTTCAGGCGAACCGGCGTGATCATCTGCCGGTAGCTTTCGGCCTTCAGCACCCGGCCGTGGGTCAGCGCGTGGCCCCATACCAGCAGGTCTACGGCGCTGGAACGCATCGCGCCCGCCGCGAAGGGGACCGACATGCTGACCTCGCGGGCGTTGGCGTATCCAGGGGCCTCCGCCTTCAGCCGGTCGTAGCCCGAGGCCCGGTGCGGCACGACATCGCGCGCATCGTCCATGGCCGTGGCGTTCATGCCCAGCGGGTCGAAGATTCGCGCCTTCAGGAACGCAGCCAACGGCTGGCCGGAAACCTCCTCGACGATCGCTCCCGCCAGGGCGTAGTTCGAACTGGAGTACCGCCAGTCCGCACCGGGCTCGAAGCCGTGCAGCGGCGTCCGGGCCAGCACGAAGGCCACGAGCTGGTCGGTGGTGTGAGGCAACCACTGCTCCCGGTCGAAGCCCTCGCCGCCCACATAGTCGACGATCCCCGACGTGTGGGTCAGCAGTTGGCGGATCGTGGTGGGGTCCTCCGCCGGAAACTGCGCCAGGCGCCGGGAGACCGGGTCGTCCAGCGACAGCTTGCCGTCTTCTGCGAGCAGCAGCACCGCGGCGGCCGTGAACTGCTTGGTGATCGAGCCGATGCGGAAGACGCTGTCGCTCGCGATCGGCGTCCCGGTTTCCAGATTGGCCAGGCCATAGCCCCTGGCGAAGACCACCTCCCCTTGGCGCATCGCCGCGACGACGCCCCCTGCGGTCCAGCCGGTGCTCACCGCCTCGCGCATGGCTTCGTCGATGGCCCGCTCGGTCTCGGGCTTGAGGGGCTGTCCCAAGGCCGGGCCGCCGGCCAGGGCGAGGCCCAGCAGGCTCACGGTCAACACGCGTCGCAACATTCGCAAGCTCCCCATGGAGCCATGCTGCTGGGTTTCACCGCAGGCCGCAACGCCCAGTTGCGGGCGGCTACACCAGCACCGGCAGCCCCTCGGCCACCCGCCGCGCGTAGCAGGCGTCCCAGAAGGGCTCGCCGCCGAAGCGTTCGATCATCAGGTCGGTCAGGGCGCGCACCTTGGCCGGCATGTGCGCGGCCGGCGGCGGGCGCACCACGTAGAGCCCGGCCGGCGGGGTCGGGAAGTCGAGCAGCAGCGGGACCACCTCGCCCCTGTCGATGGCCGGCCCGACCAGGAAGGTGGGCAGCATCGCCACCCCCAGGCCCGCCGCCGCCGCCGCCAGGATCGCCGGGCCGTTGTCGGCCTTGAACCGCCCGTCCGGCCGCACGGTGATGGTCCGCTTGCCGTCCTGGAAGCGCCAGGCCTCCGAGCCGCTCATCACCGCCGGCAGGTTGTCGAGATCCTCCGGCCGCGCCGGCGTCCCGTGGGCCGCGATGAAGGCCGGGCTGGCCACCGCCGCGCCGCGGATCGGCGCGATCTTGCGCGCCACCAAGCTGGAATCCTCCAGCACCCCGATCCGCACGGCGACGTCGTAGCGCTCGCCGATCAGGTCGACATAGCGGTCGCTGTAGGAGACCTCGACCTGCAGCTTGGGATGGCGCACGGCCAGCTCGGCCAGCACCGCCGACAGGTGGGTCATGCCGAACGACAGCGGCGCGGAGATGCGCAGCGAGCCGACGATGTCCTCGCCGCGCTGGGCCAGGTCGTCGCGCGCGGCCTCAAGCTCGGCCAGCACCCGGTCGGCCCGCTCCTTGAACTCCAGCCCCGCCTCGGTCACCGAGACGCCGCGGGTCGTGCGGCTCAGCAGTTGGGCGCCGAGCTCGGCCTCCAGCCGCGCCACCCGCCGGCTGACCATGGATTTCGACAGCCCCAGCCGCTGGCCGGCGCGGCCGAAGCTCTGCGCCTCCACCACCTCGGCGAAGGCCTGGATGTCCTCGAGGTCAAGCATCTATCGTTCCTGGATATGCAACAATCTGGTTCGAAATATCGGGCTACTGTTGCATGGTTCAAGCCCTCACCTCTGTCGGCGTCAATTCACCAGCGCCCCGGAGGGTGGTCATGTCCAATATTCTCGTTCTCAACAGCAGCGTCAGCGGCGACGGCTCGATCTCGCGACTGCTGGTCGCCGACGCGGTCGCCGAACTGACCGCCCGCGATCCCAACGCCAAGATCGTCTTCCGCGACTTGGCGGCCGATCCGATCCCGCACCTGCTGCCCTCGACCGTGGCCGGCGTCCGCGCCCAGGCCTCCAGCCCGGCCGAGCTGGAAGCCCGCGCCCTCAGCGACAAGCTGATCGCCGAGCTGCGCACGGCCGACGTCATCGTCATCGGCGCCCCGATGTACAATTTCAGCGTCCCGACCACCCTGCGCGCCTGGTTCGACCACGTGCTGCGGGCCGGCGAGACCTTCCGCTATTCCGAGGCCGGCCCCGAAGGCCTGCTGACCGGCAAGAAGGTGATCGTGGTCGAGAGCCGCGGCGGCCTCTACAGCGAAGGCCCGGCCCAGGCCCTGGACTTCCAGGAGCCCTATCTGCGCCAGCTCCTGGGCTTCATCGGCCTGACCGACGTGACCTTCATCCGCGCCGAGAAGATCGGCTACGGCCCCGAAGCCCGCGACCAGGCGCTCGCCGACAGCCGCGCGGCCCTGGCCAGGCTGGAGGCGTAGGCTCTCGGCGCCTCAAGGCCATATGCGATCGCCCGGCGCCGGAGTCCCCTAAACCTCCCGCCGCATGAACAGGCGCGCGGTCTCGTCGAGGCCGCGCGCTTCGTGTTCGGCGCGGATCTGCGCCATCCCCGGCGTCAACGCCTCGACCTCCGTAAAGCCCAGCCGCGCGTAGTAGGGCGCGTTGAACGGCACGTCCCGGAAGGTCGACAGCGTCAGGGCCGGCCAGCCCCGGGCCCGCGCCAGCCCCGCCACCGCCTCCAGCAACGCAGCCCCGATCCCGCGCCGCGCATGGCTGGGCGCCACGTCGATCTGCTCGACATAGGCGCAGCCCTCGAGCGGCCGGAACATCACGAAGGCGACGGCCGCCCCCGCCTCGGCGGCGACCAGCAGCCCGCCCTGCGCGATGCGCTCGGCCAGGGTCGCGGCGTCGGTCGGCTCGTCCTCGGCCAGTTCGGCGCGGTCGGTTCCCAGGAAGCGGGTCGCGGAGATGCGTTCGATGTCGCGCGCGCGTTCGATCTCGTCGGCGCGCGCAGGGCGGATATGGATCATGGGAATGCCCGGTCAGGAGGGATCGCCGCGCCGGCCCGGCGCGGGTGAAAGCTGGTTCGCGAAGGTTGCGGCGTCAGGCTCTCAAGGATCGTGGTCTCCATCCGGCTCGCCGAGGCGGCCGCTGCGCATTACATAGACCCGACGAGAGGAAGCCGCCATGCAGACGCCCCGCCTGATCTATTTCGCCGATCCGATGTGCTCGTGGTGCTACGGCTTCTCGCCGGTGATCACCCAGATCCGCCAGACCTTCGGCCGCGCCCTGCCGATCCAACTGGTGATGGGCGGCCTGCGCCCCGGGACCGACACGCCCTCCACCGAACAGGCGCGGACCGAGCTGAAGGTGCATTGGGAACACGTCCACGAGGCCACCGGCCTGCCGTTCGACGACGCCATCCTCGACCGGCCGGGCTTTCTCTACGACACCGATCCGGCCGCCCGCGCCGTGGTCCGCGTGCGCCGCCATGACGGCGAGAAGGCGGTGCTGTTCCTGCGCCGCCTGCACCACGCCTTCTACGCCGAGGGCCAGGACGTGACCAAGGCCCAGGTGCTGGCCGATCTGGCCGCCGAGTTCGGGGTGGAGCAGGACGCCTTCCTCGCCGACTTCGACACCGACGATCTCAAGCACGAGACCTGGAACGACTACGCCACCGCCCAGCGCGCCGGCGTCACCGGCTTCCCGACCCTGGTCGGCGGCCCGAACGAGGAAGGCCACTACGGCATCGTCAACCGCGGCTACCAGCCGGCGCCCGCCGTGCTCTCGGTCCTGCACCAGTGGCTGGGGACCGAGCCGGACGCCCCTACTCCAGCGTGAAGCCGACCTTCAGCAGCGCCTGGTAGTGGGCGACCTTGCCGTCCTCGACATGGCCGCGCACCTGGATCACCTCGAACCAGCGGATGTTGCGCACCGTGGCGCTGGCCTTGGAAATCGCCGTCTGGATCGCGTCCTCGACGCCGACGCTCGAGGATCCGGCCAGTTCCAGCACCTTGTAGACATTGTCGTCCGCCATCTTCGTCTCCCTGGTCATATGAAGGGAGAACGGGCGTCCGCGCGGGGGAGTTGCGCTCGCTAGGCCGCCGGCCCCGGCGTCGCCGGACGCTGCGCGGCCCATTCGAGCAGGGAATCGAGCGCCGGGCACATGGCCTGCCCCCAGGGCGTCAGGCGATATTCGACCTTCGGCGGCACCTGCGGATAGACCGTCCGCACGACGATGCCGTCCGCCTCCAGCTCGCGAAGCTGCTGGATGAGCACCTTCTGCGACACCTTCGGGATCGCCCGTTCGAGTTCGGAGAAGCGCAGCACCTCCTTGTCGAACAACTGGAAGATGATGACCATCTTCCAGCGCCCCTCCAGAATGCGGAACGCGGTCTCGACGCCCGTGGCCGCCATGTCGGGCGTCACGTCCTCCAGCTTACCTGTAGGTGAGTACCCTACTTTTTTGTCGGTTCTTGCCACTGAGGGAGCATAGGCCCAGTTCATCGGTCCAGCCAGTCCCGAGGACAGACCGATGACCGTCAAGCTTCCCGCCCCCATCGCCGCCTATTTCGCGGCCGCCAACAGCGACGACGCCGACGCGATCGCCGCCGGCTTCACCGCCGACGCCCTGGTCCGCGACGAGGCGCAGGACCACCGGGGCCGCCAGGCCGTCCGCGCCTGGGCCGCCGACGCCCGCCGCCGCTACCGCTTCCAGGCCGAGCCGCGCAGCCTGGAGCCCGCCGCCGACGGCGCAACCGTGACCGCGCACCTGACCGGCGACTTCCCCGGCGCGCCCGCCGATCTGCGCTATCGGTTCGTGCTGGCCGGCGAGCAGATCGCCGAGCTGGAGATCACCCTGCGCGACCCGCGGCAGGACCTGCAGGGCCGCCGCGTCCTGGTCACCGGCGGAACCCAGGGCATCGGGGCGGCGATCGTCGCGCGGCTGCGGCGGCTGGGGGCCGTGGTGTTCGTCGCCGCCCGGACCGCGCCTTCGGACCTGGACCAGCCCGAGCTCTTCGCCGCCGCCGATCTGGGCCGGCCCGAGGGCGTTGCGGCCGTGGCCGAGGCGGCGCTGGGCGCGCTCGGCGGGGTCGACGTCGTCGTCCACAATATCGGCGGCTCCTCCGCGCCCGGCGGCGGCTTCGCCGCGCTCACCGATGCGGACTGGGACGCGGCCCTCAGCGCCAACCTGCTGGCCGCGGTGCGCCTGGACCGGGCCCTGCTGCCGCACATGATCGGCCAGGGCTACGGCGTCGTCGTCCACGTCTCCTCGATCCAGCGGACCTTGCCGCTCTACGAATCCACCCTCGCCTACGCCGCCGCCAAGGCCGCCCTCAACACCTACAGCAAGGCCCTCTCCAACGAGGTCGGGCCCCAGGGCGTGCGCGTGCTGCGGGTCGCCCCCGGCTTCACCGAGACCGACGCCGCCGCCCGCATGATCGAACGCCTGGCCCAGGCCGACGGCGTCGATGTCGGCGCCGCGCGGAACGGGCTGATGGCGGCGCTCGGCGGCATCCCGGTCGGCCGCCCCAACCGCCCCGAGGAGGTGGCCGACCTCGTCGCCTTCCTGGTCAGCGACCGGGCCGCCACCCTCCACGGCGCGGAGTACGTCATCGACGGCGGCACGGTGCCGACCGCCTGAGCCGCCGCCTTCGGCGGGTCAGAACTTGTAGTCCAGCCCGATCCTCAGGAGATTGGCGCGGGTGTCGCCCTCGGTCGTGAACGCGGCATAGCCGTTCGGCGTCACCCAGGAGGCGCGCACGTCGCCGAAATCGGTATAGAGCCACTCGGCCCGCGCCGACATGTTGTCGGAGACGGCGTAGGCGCCGCCCAGGCCCGCGGCCCAACCGGTCTTGGTGTCCTTGTCGCTGAAGCTGGCGTTGTTGGCGATCGTCCGGTTGTCGGCGTAGCTGGCCTTCACCTGGACCTTCGAGACCGCCAGCCCGGCCGTCCCATAGATCATGTACGGACCGCTGGCGTAGCCGATGCGCGGACGAAGCGTCCAGACCCAGTCGGTGCTGACCTCCTGGCTGATCGTCGCCGCGATCGGCGGGTTGAGGATCGAGGGCAGGGCGTAGGTGTTCGACCGGCTCTGGCCGATGTCCATCCAGCCGACGTCGGTCTCCAGCCCGAACACCCAGTTGCCGGACTGATAGTTGTAGCCGCCCTGGATTCCTCCGGTGAAGCCGGTGTCGTTATCGTCGTCGGAGGTCGCCGCGTTGAGCGCCGCGACGTCGCGCGGATCGATGGGGGTCGTCCCATTGCCTGGCTCGACCTTGGTCTTGATCGACGTATCGCCCCAGCTCGCACCGAGATTTCCGCCGATGTAGAAGCCGGTCCAGTCGTAGAAGTCTTGCGCCATGGCCGAGGCCGGCGCGAGCAGGCTGGCGCAGCCGGCCGCGGTCAGCAGGAACTTGAGAGTCATCTTATCCCCTCTCATTGTCAGGTGATTGCAATCAAAACGGCGAGGCGCGTGTGGCGGCGATACCGGCGCCGCCGGAGGTCGGGTCTCGACGCGTCGCTGGCCGTACCGCCAGCGTTCGAATTGTCGCATTCGGGCTGCACCGGGCCTAGATCAGGTCAATACCCGAGCGGGTGCTCGGGGTCGCAGCTCAACCTTAAGGCTGCGCCGTGGCGCGGCGGCCCGGCGCCCGCCGCGCGGCGGGGACCGGGCGCCGGACGCCCTATCCGGGCAGTTGATCCAGGAACCCGGTCACGCTCTTCAGCCGCCCGTCCTCGACGCGGACATAGTCGGTGCCCTTGATCGGCGCGTCGGCCGCGCCGTCCGGTCCCAGCCCCCAGGAGAAGCGCACATGCTCGCCGTGGCCGTCGGCCTCGCCGATCAGCGCGAAGCGGAAGCCCGGGAAGCGCTCCTGCACCCCGGCGATCAGGGCGTCGACCCCGGCGTGGCCTTCGACGGCGGCCATCGGATCGACATAGGTGGCGTCGCCGGTCCAGGTGTCGGCGATCATCGCCTTGCGGGCGGCGGCGTTCGTCTCGTTCCAGGCGGCGATGTAGGTTTCGGCGATCTCGGCGGGATTGGTCATGGCGAAGCTCCTTGTTGATGCGCCGACCATGCCGGGCGCGCGGAGGCCGCGCGATTACCCGCCAGGTAACGCAGCGGCCGCCTTGCCGAGCACGGCGGCGAGGGCCTAGCGTCGCGCCGCCAAGGGAGGATCCGCGCATGGACAGCCATATCCGCACCATCGAGTACCATCGCGACGAGGCGCTGCACGACGGCGCGCTGGTGCTGCCCGAGGGGGCCAGGGACCCGGTGCCCGGCGTGCTGGTCTTCCACGGCTGGGAGGGCCGTTCCGAGGGCCAGGAGCAGTTCGCCCATCGTCTCGCCGGCCTCGGCTACGGCGCCTTCTGCGTCGACCTCTACGGCAAGGGCCGGCGCGGCTCGACGCCAGCCGAGTGCGAGGCGCTGATGACTCCGCTGGTCCAGGACCGCGCCGAACTGCGCGGGCGGCTGCTGCATGTGGTCGAGGTGGTCGCCGCCCTGCCCGAGCTGCGCGCCGACCGGCTGGCGGCGATCGGGTTCTGCTTCGGCGGCCTCTGCGTGCTCGACCTCGCCCGCGCCGGCGCGCCGCTGAAGGGCGTGGCCAGCTTCCATGGCCTGTTCACCCCGCCCGGCCTGCCCACGGCCAGCCCGATGGCGGTGAAGGTCGCCGCCTATCACGGCTGGGACGACCCGATGGTCCCGCCCGCCGACGTCGTCGCGCTGGGCCAGGAGCTGACCGCCGCCCAGGCCGACTGGCAGATCCACGCCTTCGGCGGCGCCATGCACGCCTTCATGAACCCCGGCGCCGACCTGCCCGACATGGGCGTCCAGTACCATGAGCGCACCGCCCACCGCGCCTGGACCGCCATGGCCGGCTTCCTGGGCGAGGTGCTGGCGTGATCGGCGATGTCATCAAGTCAGTTGAGCTTTTGCGGCGGGGCGGCGCCTCATTCGTCCGGCCCGGCGCGAATGGGTCCCGGACAAGCCCCGCGGGCTTTCCGGGATGACACGGGAAGCGCGCCCGCAGCAAACGCGATAAACGCGCACTCCACCCCTCGCACCGCGCCATCCACCCCCACGGCGCCTTCGTGCTCTTCGTGTCCTTCGTGGTCTTGGTGTTTCAAAATCCGCCGAGCAGCTTGCGCCAGCCGCTGCCGGAGGAAAAACCGGTGTCATCCCGGAAAGCGCGCCGCGCTTGTCCGGGACCACCGGATGGAGCAGGCGGCGGCGCAGGCGTCGCCATGTCCGTCAGCCGCCTGGGTCCCGGTCTTCGGCCTCCAGCCGAAACCGGGATGACCCCCGTCAGATCCGGAGTGCCCCATGATCAAGCTCACCTTCGCCCTGGTCCGCCGGCCCGAGCTGACCCGCGAGCAGTTCCAGGACTATTGGCGAAACACCCACGCCCCGCTGGTGGCCAGCGTCCGCGACGTGCTGCGCATTCGCCGCTACGTGCAGTTGCACAGCCTGCCCGCCGAGGCGTCCGCCGGCCTGCAGGCCGCGCGCGGCGGCCCTGAGGGCTTCGACGGCGTCGCCCAGCTCTGGTGGGACAGTTTCGAGGACATGGCCGGCGCCGATGGCGAGGCGGCGCGCGCGGCCGGCGCCCTGCTGCTGGAGGACGAGAAGCGCTTCGTCGACCTGTCGCGCTCGCCGCTCTGGTGGGGAACCGAGCACGTCATTTTCTGAAGCCGCGCAAAGAAAAGGGCGCTCCCGACCATGGCCGGAAGCGCCCTTTTAGCCTGTCCCCACAGGCGGACTTCGTCGCCGATCCCGGCGCCGCGTCGAAACGATGGCGCCTTTATGACCGAGGCCCTGAGTCCTTCCAATTAACATTCTTGTCGCAGTTGTTCCGCGGGCGGACTTGCCACCACAAAATGCGCGGGCGTGGCGCCTAGAGCACCCTACCACAGGTCGAATTTCGGACGATTACGCCGCCCGGTCGCGCGCCTTGCCGCGATGGCCGAAGCCGCCCTCGCCGTGGCCGCCCAGGCTGGAGAACCGCGCCTCCTCGGCCTTGTGGAAGTACTGCGAGGCCACCAGCCAGGCCTTGACCGGCCGCAGCCCCGCCAGGCAGCCCAGGATCAGGGCCGGGAACACCGTCACCGCATGCACCCACAGCGGCGGGTGATAGACCACCTCGACATAGGTGAAGACGGCGATGACGATCATCCCGATCGCCGTCATCACGAAGAAGGCCGGGCCGTCCGCCGGGTCGGCGAACGAGAGGTCCAGCCCGCAGGCCTCGCATTCCCTGGCCATCTTCAGGAAGCCGCTGAACAGCTTGCCCTTGCCGCAGCGGGGGCAGCGGCAGGTCAGGCCCGAGATGATCGGCAGCGGGGGATCATAGGTGGGGGCGACGTCGGCCATGGCCATTTCCTACATACAATCGTTGCATTGATGCCTACAATTGAATATCAATGTATGGATTCTGATCGCGGATAGCAAGCATGGCCTCCCCTGCGACCCTTTGGCTGCGGCGCGTCGAGCGCGGCGACGGCCCGATCTATCTGGGCATCCTGCGCGCCCTGGAGGCGGCGGTCGCCGACGGCGAACTGCAGGCCGGCGAGCAGTTGCCGCCGCAGCGGGCGGTGGCCGCCGCCCTCGGGGTCGACTTCACCACCGTCACCCGCGCCTACACCGCCGCGCGGGCCCGCGGCCTGGTCGAGGGGGCGGTCGGCCGCGGCACCTTCGTCGCCGGCCGGGCGGCCGAGGACGAGGCCGGGCTGATCGACCTCTCCATGAACCTGCCGCCGCCGCCCAAGGGCCTCAACCTCGGGAAACGCCTGAAGGACACGGCGCAGGGCGTGCTGGAGCGCACCGATCCCCAGGCGCTGATGGCCTATCATCCGGCCGGCGGCTCCCTGGCCCAGCGCAGCGCCGGCGCCGCCTGGCTGGCGCCCTGCCTGGGCGAGATCCCGCCCGAGCGGCTGCTGGTGACGCCGGGAGCCCAGGCCGCCCTGGCCGCCGTGCTCGCCCTGCTGGCCCGGCGCGGCGATGCGGTGATCGTCGAGCCCCTGACCTATCCCGGCATGCGCTCGCTGGCGGCGCTGCTGGGCCTGCGCCTGGTCGCCTGCCCGGTCGACGACCAGGGCTTCGTCCCCGACGCCCTCGCCCGGCTCTGCGCCGAGGCCTCGCCCAGGGCGATCTACTGCATCCCGACCCAGCAGAACCCCACCGCCGCCACGATGGGCAAGGCCCGCCGCCAGGAGGTCGCCGCCGTCGCCCGCGCCGCCGGCGTGCCGATCCTGGAGGACGACGCCTATGGCCGCCTGCCGGCCGATCCCCTGCCCGCCCTCGCCGCCTTCGCGCCCGAGCTGGTCTGGCACGTCGCCACCACCGCCAAGGCGCTGTCGCCGGGCCTGCGCATCGCCTATGTCGCCGCTCCCGACGCGGGCGCCGCCCAGCGCCTGGCCGAGGCCCTGCGCGCCACCACCCTGATGCCCGCCCCGCTCAGCGCCGCCATCGCCACCGCCTGGATCCGCGAGGGGACCGCCGAGAAGGTGCTGGCCGCCGTCCGCGCCGAGGCGGTCGAGCGCCAGGCCCTCGCCCGCCAGATCCTGCCCCAGGCCAAGGGCTCGCCCGAGGGCATCCACATCTGGCTGGAGACTCCCGACCACTGGCCGGGCGAGCGCCTGCGCGAGACCGCCCAGGGCCGGGGCCTGTCGCTGGTCACCGCCGACGCCTTCGCGACCACGCCGGACGCCCCCGCCGGCCTGCGCATCTCGCTCGGCGGCCCGGCCAAGCAGGCGGTGCTGGCCCAGGCCCTGCGCGGCGTCGCCGCCATCCTCGGCGGCGAGCCGGTCGGAAGGCTGGTGGTCTGAGCCCCCGACCCGAAGACGGCGCGCCAGCGACGTCAGCATCCCACCACCAAGCCGCCCGCGCTCACCGCGCCCCTTTGTGGTCTTGGTGGGCTTGGTGGTGAATCTTCAGTGCTTCGATCGCAAGCCGAGGCTCATCCGGGAAACACCAGGTATCCCCGCTCGACCATCCGCCGCATGGCCTCATAGGCCTCGGTCAGTTCCTCATAGGCGCTGCGCAGCGAACCCAGCCGCTCGATCTGGCTGGAGGTCAGCGGCTGCGGGTTTTCCGTCATCGCCAGCGCCTCGGCCACCCACTGGCCGCGCGCCAGGGCCGCGGCGACCGCCAGCTTCTGGAACCTGGCCGCGTCGGCCTGGCCCAGCATCTGGCCGATCACCTCGCGGTTGGAGGCGTAGGCCGTGTAGTCGATCTGTTCGATATGGCCGCGCAGCCGACGCTGCGCCTGCGGGTCGAGCGCCGCATCCGGCTCGAAATGGTCGTGGGTCCGCCGCACGTTGGACGTCCGGGTCACCGACATGCCGACCTCCCAGGTCGCAAGGACCCTCGTCGCGCGAGGGCGAGCCTATCCTGCCGGGCGGCGGCTTAAGGGGGCGTTGACGCGCGCGGCGGCCCTTCGCATCCGCGAGAACTGCGCTAGTTTGCGTGCCGCATCGAGTTGGGGAGAAAGCAGATGGCCGGGTCGCTGAATTGGGGCGTGAAGCAGAGCTTCCGGGGCTATGTCGAATCCGCCGGCGGCGTGATCGAGACCATGGGCGGGGCCGAGCGGGCGGCCGACGGCGGCTTCACCTTCGCGGCGGCGCCGGGCGGCGACCTGCGCCTGGATGCGGACGGGCGGCCGGTGGGCCGCGGCCTGTTCGTCGGCAACGTGCGGTTCGAGGCCCACGGCGGCATGCTCTCGGTCTATCTCGCCGACCCGAACATCGAGATCGGCCCGTCGGGCGCGGTCATCACCGTCGCCGACAGCAGCGCGCGCACCCACCGCATGGAGATCGCCACGCTCGACCTCGGCGCGATCACCACCGGCCTGGCCGGCGAGCTCGTCATCCCGACCGCGCTCTCGATGGACGGCAGCCGCCTGCTCGGCGACCACTATCCGCCGAAGACGGCGCTGGACCCCGTGCGGCTGACCCTGCGTTAGGGGCCGCCCGTCACCTGAAGGTCCGGATCGGGTCGGCGCCGTCCCAGCCCTCGGCCGCCCTGCGGATGTGCTCGAAGGTGCGCCCCTTGGTCCCGCTGATGTCGGAGATCTCGACGACCGTGCCCGGGTGCGCCTGGGTGTCGAAATAGGCGAACCGCCCCTTCTCGCCGCCGATCGCGCCTTCGTGGCCGACCACGTAGCCCAGCGACAGCGCCTTGTCGTAGAGCCCCTGATAGTCGTGGGTCCAGTAGGACATGTGCTGCAGGCCCTCCAGGCCCGCGTCCAGGAATTCCTTGTACATCGACGGCGCGTCGTTGCGCTGCTGGATCAGCTCGATCTGCAGGTCGCCGGAATTGGCCAGGGCGATCGACATCTTCACGTCCGACGGCGCGCCGCGATGCCTGAACCAGTCGGTCCTGACGTCCTCGATATAGAACCAGGGGCCGACGCCCATGACGTCGATCCAGTGCGCCATGGCCGCCTCGATGTCGCGCACGACATAGCCGTTCTGGCAGACCTTCCCGAATACCCGGCTCACGGTTCCTCCCTCGCGCAGCTTCGCTCAACGGACGCTAGACGTCCCGGGCGGAGCGGTCCTGCGCAAACTCCGCAGAATCTCTCCGCCCGCCGCAGGGAAACCCCCGATAGGCCGCCTCCGGTCCGCGCGCAAAGCTTCCGCCCCAACCTGGAGGCCGCCCTTGACCCAATCGCTCCCGTCCTGGACCGACGGCGCCGCCCGCCGCGCCATCGTCGACTTCGTCGCCGCCGTGACCACGCCGGGCGGCCCCGACTTCGCGCCCGCGCCCGAGCGCATCGCGGTGTTCGACAACGACGGCACCCTCTGGTGCGAACAGCCGCTGCAGGTGCAGGTGCTGTTCAGCCACGACCGCGCCTCGGCCATGGCCATGGCCGATCCCAGCCTGGCCCAGCGCCAGCCGTTCAAGGCCTTCCTCGAACACGACCTGGCGACGATCCACGCCCTGGGCAAGCAGGGCGTGTTCGAGTTCGCCTTCGCCATCCATGCCGGCATGTCCGTCGACGCCTTCCAGGACGAGGTGCGCCAGTGGATGGCCAGCGCCCGGCACCCCAGGCTCGAGCGCCCCTACGCCCAGACCGTCTACCAGCCGCAGCTCGAGCTGCTGGCCTATCTGCGCGAGAACGGCTTCAAGACCTTCATCGTCTCGGGCGGCGGCGTCGACTTCATGCGGGCCTTCGCCGAACAGGTCTACGGCGTGCCGCCCGAGCAGGTGATCGGCAGCAGCGTCCAGCTCGAGCTGCGCGAAGCCGGCGGCCATTTCGAGCTGATGAAGCTGGCCCAGCTCGGCAGCTTCGACGACCGCGCCGTGAAGCCGGCCAATATCGGGCTGCACATCGGCCGGCGCCCGATCCTGGCCTTCGGCAATTCCGACGGCGACCAGGCGATGCTGCGCTACACCCTCGACGGGCCGGGCCGGCGGCTGGCCCTGCTGGTCCACCACGACGACGACGTGCGCGAGAGCGCCTACGACCGCGACTTCAAGCTCAGCCCCCTGACCGACACCCTCGACCGCGCCGCCGAGTTCGGCATCCAGGTGGTCAGCGTCAAGGACGACTGGGCCCAGGTCTTCCCGCCGGCCCGCTAGGATGGTTGGCAATCGCGCCCAGGAAGGCTAATCGGGCGCCATGAGCGACACCCGCACGCCCCCCGACCGGCTCTCCGTCAACCCGGCCAGCCCCTATCACGACGCCGAAGCGCTGGAGCGCGGCGTCGGCGTCCGCTTCAAGGGCGTCGAGAAGACCAATGTCGACGAATATTGCGTCAGCGAAGGCTGGGTGCGGCTCAGCGTCGGCAAGACCGTCGACCGCAAGGGCAACGCCATGACCGTCAAGCTGCGGGGCGAGGTCGAGCCCTACTTCCAGGACCTGGCCGAGTAGCCTCCCTCCCGGATCGCCCCGCGACCGCAGCGCCTCGCCCCCTTTTCCTCCCCTGCGCAGCGGGGGAGGGGGACCGCCCGAAGGGTGGTGGAGGGGGCGAGCCCCAAGCTCATCGCCAGCCGCCGCCCCGCCACCGGCTGCGCCGGTCCCCCTCCCCCATGAATGGGGGAGGAAAAACCGGATAGCCCTCACGTCAGGTCCGTGAACGGGTTCCAGGCCACCTCCCACAGGTGGCCGTCCGGATCGGCGAAATAGCCTGAATATCCGCCCCAGAAGACGTCGCGCGGCGTCTTCACCGGCCGGGCGCCGACGGCCACGGCGTGGGCGAACACCGCGTCCACCTCGGCCTTCGAGCCGACATTGTGCGCCAGGGCGACGCCGCTGAAGACGCGGCCGTCGTCGGCGACCGTCGCGTCTTCGGCCAGCTTGTCGCGCGGATAGAGCGACAGCCACGTCCCCTCCAGCCGGAACATGGCGAAGTCCTCGCCCTCCTGGTGGTTGTGGGTCGGGAAGCCCAGGCCGTCCCGGTAGAAGGCCAGCGACGCGGCGAAGTCGCGCACGCCCAGGCCGATGAGGCTGATCTTCGGTTTCATGCCGGCGGCTCCCCTTCAGGATCACCGGCTATGTTCGCTATTTGTTCGCGCCCGTCAACCGCCTAGTGCGGCCCCGACAGACAGTGCAGGCCCCCGGGCGTATAGCCGGCGGCCGGCGCCTTGCGCGGACCGGCCCGCCCCTGGCGCACCGCGCCCTTGCGCGCGCCCTGCCCGAACACCTCCTGCAGCCAGAGCACCCAACCGAAGGGAACGTCCTTATGGATTCTATGCAACTCTTCCATGGTCCTGATCCGTCCTGATCGCTTTTCCGTAAGGGGAAGATCGGCGCAACCGGGATCGGTGACAAACGGGTCCTCCTGCTCTACACATCAGGACTGCTTATGGCTGACATCCTCGCCTCCATCCCGCTCAGCGCCATCCGCGTGTTCGAGGCCGCCGCCCGCCTGCGCAGCTTCACCCGCGCGGCCGAGGAGCTGGGCGTCACCCAGGCGGCGGTGAGCTGGCAGGTGAAGGCGCTGGAGAAGCGGCTCGACCAGGCGCTGTTCCTGCGCCTGCCGCGCGAGGTCGCCCTGACCGCCGCGGGCGAGCGGCTGTCGCGCGCCGCCAGCGAGGCGATGGCCGCCCTGCGCACGGCGCTCTCCGACCTCACCGAGACCGGCGAGGGCGTGCTGGCCATCACCACCGTCCACACCATGGCCACCCAATGGCTGGCGCCGCGGATCGGCGGCTTCCAGCTCGCCCACCCGAAGATCGCGGTGCGGCTCGACACCTCCGGCCACCTCGTCGACCTGGCGCGCGAGAACATGGACGTGGCGCTCCGCAACGGCGAGGGAGCCTGGCCGGGCCTGGAGAGCCACTACCTCTTCCCGCACATCCACACCCCGCTCTGCACCCCGGCCATGCGCGCGCGGCTGGGCGGCCTGCACCGCCCGCAGGACCTGCTGGGCGCCCCGCTGATCGGCGCGCCGGAGGAATGGGAGGTCTGGTTCGCCGCCGCCGGGGTCGGCGAGCGCCGCCCCGGCGCCCCGCGCCTGGCCGGCGACAGCCAGACGCTGGAGATCGCCTCGGCCCTGGGCGAGCAGGGCGTGGCCCTGGCCTCGCCCATCCTGTTCGCAGCCGACATCGCCGCCGGCCGCCTGGTCGCCCCGTTCGAGACCTACGCCCACTATGGCGGCGGCTACTGGCTGGCCTATCCGGCCGACCGGGGGCGGGCTCCCAAGATCAGGGCGTTCCGCGAATGGGTCCTGGATTGCGTCGCGAAAGACCCGGTGCTCCAGGCCTATCCGCGGCGCGAGCGGTGAAGAGCTAGGAGGCCACGCAGGTCGACAGGTTCACCGGCCCGGTCGCCACCCGCTTCCACTCGCCGCCCACCTTCTGGAACTCGGCGGTCGCCGAGGTCGGACGGTACTCCGAGCGCACGCTGTCCCAGGCTTCCCAGCCGATCGCCGCGCCGATCTTGGCCGACATGCCGCCCGCGGCCTCCTCCGGGGAGACCTCGCGCAGGCCCTTGCAGGCCACTTCGAACGCCCGGCACTGTTCGCCGTCCGCCCGGCCCTTGCACTGCGGGTCGTTGCTCTTCAGGTCCGCATGCCAGCTCCGGATCGCCACATCGAGCCCGGCGTTCGGATCGCCCCCGCCCGCGGCCTTCTCGCCGCCCTGGCAGGCCGCCAGCCCCAGCATCGCGACCGCCAGGATCGCCATGGGAAGTCTTGTCACCGTCTGCTCCGTCCAACACGCGCCCAAGCCGCGGGCGCAAAGGGGGAACGCTTAAGCGGGCGAACATGGCGAGCACATGACGCGGCCGCCGCAATCTGGCGATTTCCCGGCCGCTGGACGATTTACGCGCAGCCTTCGCCCCATTCAGCCTGCGTTCAGCGTGGCCTTGCGATCCTGACGCCTGAACCCGGCCGTCCCCATGTGAGGACGGGATGGGATGGAGGTGAGCATGAGAAAGCTCCTGACAGCGACGATCGCGGCCGTCACGGCGGCCGCCGCCATCGCCTCGACGGCAGGCCCGGCCCAGGCCGAGCGATACCGCTATTACGGCGACCGCCACCGCAACAACAACAACAACGACGCTGCGGCCGCGGCCATCGTCGGCGGGGTGCTGGGCCTGGCGCTCGGCGCGGCCATCGCCGGCTCGAACAACGAGCGGCGTTACGACAACCGCTACTATGGCGACAGCTATTACGGCGGCGGCGGCTACAACAGCTACTACGGTCGCGGCGGCTATGCCGACAGCTACGGCTACGCCCGGCCCTACGCCTACGGCTACGGCGCGCGCACCTGCACCAGCCGCGAGCGGGTCTACGACCCCTATCTCGGCCGCCGCGTGGTGATCGAACGGCGCTACGCCTGCTAGGTCCGCCCGCGGCGGCCGGTGACCCCGCGGGCGACCAGCAGCGCCGCCAGCCCCGCCGCGCCCAGCCCCAGCGCCAGCCCCACCGGCCGACGGCGCTTGGGCGCGACGGTGATGCGGTGTATCAGTCCGCCCTCCACCGCCCACCAGGCGCCGGACGCCTTGTCGAAACCATGCCGCGCGAACCGCGCAGCCGTCTCCCGCGCCAGATCGGCGGCCTCGGCCGCGGACCTTCCGGTGGCGATGAAACTGCTGTCGGGGCTCGTGCGTTTGGGATCGTCGCTCAGTCTCCACGTCTCCCTCAGGACGTTGAACACGCGGCCAAGTGGCGCATGTGTGGAGATGGTGGGGCGACGACGCAGAAAGCGCTCGATAGAATCCGCCATACGCCGGTTCGGCTCCCTTCCGATGATCATCCGATCTCGGGCCCGATAGTTCTGGAAATTGGCGCCTCTGGGGCGCTTAGGTTTTTGTGATGCGTGAATTTGTCGAACTTCGGGGCGCCTCAGGCGCCGCCTACCGTTTCCGGGCCTGGCCTGAGAGCGATCATCATACGCCGACGGCGGGCAACTTCGCCGTGCTGGCGTTCGACTCCCAGGGCGTGACCATCGTCGCCCTCGGGATCAGCAGCGACCTCTCGCGCGCCAAGACCCTGGCCCAGGAGACCCTGGCCGCCTCCTCCGGCCACCTGTTCACGCGCCTCAACGTCTCGCGCGCGCTCCGCGACACCGAGCACGAGGACCTGCTCGCCGCCCAGCCCGCCGCCCAGACCCTGTCCCACGAGGCCTGACGCCGCGCGCCGCCGTCAGCCGCCTGCTGCGGCGGTGAACACGGCCCGCTGGGCCTCGAAGGCCCGCCGGTAGGCGGGCCGCGCCTCGCCCCGGGCGATGTAGGCGCCAAGGTTCGGGTATCCTTCCAGGATCCCCGCCCCTTCCAGCCTGCGCAGCACCGTCACCATCATCAGGTCGCCGGCGCTGAACGCCCCGTCCAGCCAGTCGGCGTCGCCGAGCCGGCGCGAAAGCTGCTCCAGCCGCCCGCGGACCCGTTCGTCCAGGATCGGCAGGCGTTCCTCGTACCAGCTCCTGTCGCGCTCCACGAGCGTGGCCATCGACCGCTCGACGATCGGCGGCTCCACCGTGCTCAGCGCCGCGAACACCCATCCGACCGCGCGCGCCCGGGCGCTGGCGTCATCGGGCAACAGGCCCCCATGGCGCTCGGCGATGTGCAGCACGATCGCCCCGGACTCGAACAGCGCCAGCTCGCCCTCCTGATAGGTCGGGATCTGCCCGAACGGATGCAGCGCCAGATGCGCCGGCTGCTTCATCGCCTCGAACGAGACCAGCCGCACGTCATAGGCCCGGCCCGCCTCCTCCAGCGCCCAGCGCACGCGCATGTCCCGCGCCAGCCCCCGGCCCCGGTCGGGCGACCGCTCGAAGGCGGTGATGACGGGATTGTTCATGGCGGCTCCTCCTCCAGGCTCCCCCAAGGACGCACGACCAGCCGGCCTCCCGACAAGCCCCGGGATCTTTAGGCTTCGCCCGCTCCCATGGGATGGCGGGAGTTCAGGCGCCCACGGATGCCGAAGTCCGGGCCAGGTTCAAGCCCGGCGCAGACGGTCGTGGCGAAGGGGCTCGCGAGCTTCAAGGAGTCGAAGGGCCCAGGCCGCTAGCCCTCCTGCCTGACTCTGCGTCGGAGTAGCATCGGCGACGCTCGCCAGCAGCCTGGCGAGCGCGCGTCTTCAACTCGAACGCTCATCGAACAAACGAACGTCGGGTTCATCGCGATCCCAGTCCGCCCTCGAAGCGCAGAACAGGTGCGTGCGAACGCCCTTGTCGAGCGGCGCGTCGAGCGTCCCCGCCGTGACATAGATGTTCCGCTCGTCCGTTTCGGCCGGCAACGGCGTGCCGCAGGTCTTGCAACGGGTGATGGCGTAGGTCTCGCGCAGGGCGAACGTGTTGGCGTGCTCTTCGCCCCGTACCCAGCGAAAGCGCTCCCTCGGCACGATCAGGATCCAATTCCCGTTCGCGCCCGACGCCTTCCGGCACAGCGAACAATGGCAGACCCAGACGCCGTCGATGTCGCCATCGATCTCGTAGGCTCGCGCCCCGCAGAGACAGCTTCCCGTTCGAACCGTCATTTGCTCCCCTCGATCTGCGACCAAGCTGCGCCATGTGAAGACATTCGCTGCGGGACGGCAATGCGGACTTTGGTGGATGTCCGCTACGGTGAAGGCGATGCTCGGCCGCGCCCGACCTTGGCGGCTCAGATCGAACAAGGACCTCCGATGATAGGCTCCCTCCTTCAATTCTCGCTCGCCTTGGGTGGAGCTGTTGCGATCTTCCTGCTGGGCAAGCTGCTGGTCGCCGGGGGACACCGCGCCTTCGAGCCGGCGCTGGACTGGGTCCGCCCGCGGCTGGGGCGGATAGACCAAGGCCTGGCGGTGTCGGTCTCGGGGTGGCTCGGGCTCGACGAGAGGAAGGCCTGGCGCAGATGGGCTCGCCTGCTGGCCGCGCTGGTCGCGCCCGGCCTGATCGGCGCCTTGGCCCCGTGGCCGCTTGGGGTCGCCGCCCTGACGCTGGGCCTCATCGCGGTGCTGGCCGTATTCCGGCGCTGGGCCTGGGACGAGGAGGACCGCGCCCTGGGGCTCGGCGCCCAGGATCGCCGCATCCCCGGCGGGGAGGACTATGGCGACGAGGCGCTGGCCGCCCTCGCCGCGGTTTTCATGTTGAGCAGCCTTCTGGTCTGGCGCCTCACCGGCGCCCATGCCTTCGAAGGTCCGGGCGCCGAGGGGCCGGCCGGCTACCTCATCCACATCCTTTCAGAGGCGTTCGTCTCCCTGCCGATCGTCGGCAATGTCGAGCTGCTGGGCTACCAGGACCCTTCGGGCGTCCGGGCTGTGCTTCCGAACGGCGGCGCGGTGGCGTTCGCGCTGCGGATGGCCCTGGACCTGATGGTCATCGGGGGCCTGCTCAAGGCGGTCGAGATCTCCCGCCGGATCGGCCGAGGCCAGGACCTGCGCCGCGAGGAAGAGGCCCTGGCCAGCCGGGAGCTTTCGCGTGTGCTGCCCTCGATCGGGCGCGTGCGCCGCCTGGCCCTGGGGGGCGACGCCAACGCCATGAGCCTGCTTTCCGCGGTCGCCGCGCAATCTGGCCAAACCCCGCGGGCGCGCCTGTGCGCCATCCACGCCCTGCGCGAGATCGCCGGCTGGCGCCCGGAATGGGCGGCCGCCATCCTGTTGGACAACCAGCTCGCCTGCTACGCCGTGCTCAACGACCCAGCCACCGCCGAAGCCGGGTTGCTCGGCGCAGCCTACCTGGAGAGCGCCGAGATCGCGATGTCCTCGGCGCGGATCAGCCAGGATCACGTCGCCGCGAACCTGGTCGACCGCGCCGTCGCGGAGTTCGGGCACGCTCTGCGCGCGCCCGGCCTTACCCCGCTGCCCGAAGCGTTCCTGCTCGACCACCCGGAGCAGATCTCGCCGGTCGCCCACGTGGGGACCGTCCTGAGGCTCTCCAAGCTGCTGGTGACCAAGGCCGAACTCTCGCATCCGGACAGCAGGATCGACATCCTGACCGATGCGCTGCGGCATGTGGAACTCGCATTCCATCACATGCCCGAGGTCGCCCCGCCCGACCTCCGCTTTCGTGCGCGCCAATACCATGCGGAAGCCCTGGCGAGATTGGGCCAGCTCGACACGGGCTACGATGGGAGCGTCAAGCTGACCGACGCCCTGGACGCCTTCGCCGGCGCGGAAGCCCTGCTCGACGAAAATGACCTGATCCAGCGCGTCAGCCTCAGGATGGGGCGCGGGGTCGTCCACGAAATCCTCGGCGCGCGCAGCGAAGGCCCGCAGGCTCTTGGTCACTTCGCCGAGGCCGCCGAGCTGTTCGAATCCGCCGGTGCGCTCATGGCCGAGGCGCAGGCCGACAGCGGAGAGACGGCGCAATGCTTCCTCAATCTGGGCAACGCATGCCGGTTCGCCGCCGACGAAGCGGCGGAGACGCGCGCCTGGCTCGACCGGGCCTTGCAGGCCTATTCCACAGCGCTGCGGACCGTCGGAGACGGCGACTGGCCAGCCCACGAGATGGACGCCCTTGACGGACTGGCCGCCACGCATCTCGATCGCTTCAGGCATTTCGGCGAGAAGGACGACGTCCTGAAGGCGATCGGCTGCCGCCTCCGCATCCTTGAGGAGATCGATCCGCGCCAGGCGCCGGTGGAGTGGGCCTTGGCGGCCATCCAGGCCAGCCAGGCTCAGCACCTGGCGCTGCCGTTCGCGGCCTCGACCGCGGTCAGCAGGACGGCCCGCGACCGTCTCCTACAGGCGCGCGACCTGCTCGATCAGGCCGGAGAGGGCGAGGAGGCGCGCCGGTGCGACACCCTGATAGAGATCATCGAGGCCGAGATCGCCGAGCGCGACGACCCTGATCAGGCCGGAACGTAGGTCAGCCTGACCGTATCCTCGCCCAGCAGTTCGTTGGCGACGAGCCGGAGCGGCGGCCGGGGGCCGGCGAAGAACGGCTTGCCGTGGCCGAGCACGACGGGGTGGAGATAGATCCGATACTCATCGATGAGGCCAAGCTCGCCCAGGCTTCGCGCCAGGTCCGGCCCGCCGACCTCGATCTCGCCGGCCTGCTCGGCCTTCACCCGGCCGATCGCCGCCTCGACGTCGCCGCCGATGAGCGTGGCGTTGGGGCCGACCGAGGTCAGCGAGCGTGACACCACCCACTTGTGCTGGCGCCGCCACGCCGCGGCGAAGTCGCGCTCGGGCGCGTCCCATGCGCGATCGTCCTCGTCCCAGTAGCGCATGACCTCGTAGAGGCCCCGGCCATAGATGCTGCCGGTCTGCTCCTGCGCCTGTTCGATGAAGTGCCCGAACAGCGCCGGCCCCGGCGCGAACGCCATGTGGTCGACATAGCCGTCCAGGGACTGGTTCATTCCAAAGACGAGCTTCGCCATGCCGAAACCCTCCACCCAAGGGTCTTCAGGATAGAACAGGCGGCTCCGTCAGTCTCCCGGAGGACTGTCCGGTGAATTTCCCCCATGCTTCGTCATGGCCGGGCCGCCAGGTCCCGGCCATCCATAGACGCCGAGGTCCGCCGGCGATCCCAGGCGCGTATGGATCCCCGGCGCGCCTACGCGGCCGGGGATGACGATCGCAGGAGGCGGGGCGCCGCCCTTCAATCCCATCCCAAGCGGCGCCTCAACGCGGCCGCGACGAGAACTCGTCCGAGAGCAGGAACGAAAAGCCGCTCAGCACCTGTTCGACGATGAGATCGGGCGCCTCGCCGCCCGGTTCGGCGGCGGCCTGCAGCACGTCGGCGATCCCGCGCCCCAGGACCCAGCAGACCAGGGCGACCTCGTCGACGCGGACCTCCGGAACCCGCGGATCGGCCTGCACCCCGCGGCGGAACACCTTGAACGCCTCCTGCTCGGCCTGCCGGACGTCGGGGTGCGCGGCGTGCATCTCGCCCGAGCGCATCAGGGCGTGCAGATGCATGTTCTTCCGCATGAACCGCAGATAGGCGTAGGAGACCGCGTCGATCGGCCGGGGAAAACGCGCATCCCGCAGCGCCGTCTCCATGTCCGCGACCAGTTGGTGGAAGCCTTCCAGGGTGAGCGCGGCCAGCAGCGCGTCCTTGTCGGAGAAGTGGTGGTAGAGCGTCGCCACGCCCGACCCCACCCGCGCGGCGATGGTTCGCAGTTGCACGGCCTCGACGCCGCCCTCGCGCAACAGCCCGCCCGCCGCCTCCAGGGCCCGGGCGCGCGTGCTCGCGACCGATGGGGCGATCGGGGTGCGTTTCATGGCGTGCGATCCTGGGCGAGCGGCCCGCACGAGGCCAGGGCCTGAGCAGACCAGTTGCGGAACATGGTTCGGGAGGACCTTTCTTAGCGCAAATCACTGCGAAAGCACGACGGTGGAGGAAACAGCCATGGCCGACGGTATGGTAGACGCCCTGAGCGAAAAGCGCGCCCTGGGACGCCAGCGCGCCTACGAGGTTCCCATCGAGGAGCTGAATCCGGCCAGGGCCTCGGCCTTCCGGGACGACGCGCACTGGGCCTATTTCGAGCGGCTGCGGGCCGAGGACCCGGTCCACTACACGCCCGACAGCAACTACGGGCCCTTCTGGTCGATCACCAAGTTCAACGACATCGTGGCGGTGGACTCCAACCACGAGGTGTTCTCCTCGGCCAGCGGCATCGCCCTGGTCCCGAAGCTGAGCGCCCTGCCGCCCGAGGCCCAGTTGCGGCTGGCCCGCCAGGGCGCGCCCAGCTTCATCGGCATGGACTCGCCCGAACACGACGTGCAGCGTAAGACCGTCAGCCCCGCCGTCGCGCCGGCCCGGCTGCACGAGATGGGGCCGCAGATCCGCGAGCGCGCGGGCCTGATCCTCGACTCCCTCCCTGTCGGCGAGCCCTTCGACTGGGTCGACCTGGTGTCGAAGGAGCTCACCACCATGACGCTCGCGACCCTGTTCGACTTCCCGTTCGAGGAGCGCCGCAAGCTCACCTTCTGGTCGGACGTCATGACCACGGCACCGGGGCACGGCCCGGTCGCCACCTACCAGGAACAGCGCGACGCCCTGGTCGACTGCCGCGACTACTTCATCCGGCTGTGGAACGAGCGGGTGAACGCCCCGCCGCGGGGCGACCTGATCTCGCTGCTGGCGCACGGCGAGGCGACCCGCGGCTGCACGATGGACGAGTTCTTCTCGAACGTGACGCTGCTGATCATCGGCGGCAACGACACCACCCGCAACACCATCTCCGGCTCGATCCTGGCCCTGAACCGCAACCCCGACCAGTACGACAAGCTGCGCGCCGACCCGGCCCTGATCCCCTCGATGGTTTCCGAGACCATCCGCTGGCAGACGCCGCTCGCCCACATGTCGCGCGTGGCGCTGCGCGACTTCGAGTTCCAGGGCAAGCAGATCAAGGCCGGGGACAAGGTGGTCATGTGGTACGTCTCGGGCAACCGCGACGAGGAGGTGATCGAGAACCCGAACGCCTACATCATCGACCGCCCCCGCGCGCGCCATCACGTATCGTTCGGCTTCGGCATCCACCGCTGCGTCGGCAACCGCCTGGCCGAGCTGCAGCTCACCATCATCTGGGAAGAGATCCTCAAGCGCTTCCCGGAGGTCCGCGTGCTGGAGGAGCCCCGGCGCAGCTACTCGATCTTCGTGAAGGGCTACGAGACCATGAAGGTGCTGATCCCCTCGCGGCGCTGAGGCGCCCTAGCGCGGCCCCGCCGTCAGCGCCTCGCGGACCACGGTCTGGAAGTCGAACACCGACATCTGCCGCCCGGCGATGCGCTGCGGCGCGCCCGCGCAGACCTTCTGCATCAGGTCGAAGCGCTCGTCCCCGGCGGCGACGTCCTGCCACTCGCCGGGCGTCTCCACCGCCCGCAGCGTCGCGCCCTCGGGCGAGACGAAGCGGCGGGCCATGTCGCGGGTCCGCCGCAGCGCGCAGGAGAACTCGCGATAGGTGGCGATCATGCTGGCCCCGTCCATCGGATGGGCGACGATCTGGTAGACCCAGGCCTGGGCCATCGCCCCCTCGCGCCGCACGCTGCCGACGTCGTAGACCAGGGCGCTCTGGCCCTTCTTGAAGCTGACCGCCTCGAACGGCGCGGCCTGCGCCCCGCCGGCCGGCAGGGCCGCGCCCCACGCCACGCCCAAGGCGGCGAGCGCCGCCGTGCGATACAAAGCCCTCATGCCACGGCCCTCCGAGCGAGCGTGGTCCCGCAGCGCCCGGGCCGAACCCGTGCGCGACCGGGACAGTTAACGTGCGTCCTGCCCGGTTGGTTCACGATCGGCGCCACGCCGATTTGACGCCCGTCTAGGCGCGCGCCCGCGACGCGCCCTAGACTGCGCAGCGATGCTCCGCCTCTTCCTCCCGCTCGCCCTGACGCTGGCCGCCTGCAGCCCGGCCGACCCGCCGGCCCAAGCCCATGCCCAGGCCCAGGCCCAGGCGCGCCTCACCGTCTGGCCGCAGCCCGGCAACATGCCGGCCTTCGGCGACGAGGCCCAGCTTGGCCCCTCGGAGATCGCCGACCTCACCGAATACGTCCTGGCCCTGGCCGGCGCCCCGCGCGACCCGGCCGCCATCGTCCGCGCCGTGCCGCTCTACCAGGCCCATTGCGCGTCCTGCCACGGCCTCGGCGGCGAGGGCGCGGAGATGCTCGGCGCCCCCGACCTCACCCGCGGCCAGTTCCGCTATGCGACCGACGCCCAGGACATCCAGATGCAGATCTGGCACGGCTCCGACGGCCGCGGCCCCAAGCGCCAGGCCGCCCGCACGCCCTCCCGTCCAAAGGGCTGATCGCCGCCGAATTCCCTGCTATGGGCGAGGCCCACGCCCCCGCCGGAGAGCCCGAGATGGACGCCTTCAACCGACGCCGCCTGATCGCCGCCGGCGGCCTGGTCCTCGCCGCGCCGCGCGCCGCCCTGGCCGCCCCGGCCAAGCCGCGGGTGGTCATCCGGACGCCCCGCGGCGCCATCGTCGTCGAGCTGGAGCCCCGCCGCGCCCCGCTCACCACCGCCAACTTCCTGCGCTATGTCGACGCCCAGTCCTATGACGGCGGGACCTTCTTCCGCGCCGCCCGCACCCCCGGCGTTCCCAAGGACGGCACCATCGTCGGCGCCCCGGACGCCAAGGTCCGCCCCTTCCCGCCGATCGCCCACGAGAGCACGACCAAGACCGGGCTCAAGCACCTCAACGGCACGATCTCGCTCGGCCGCTTCGCCACCGGCACGGCGACCAGCAACTTCTTCATCTGCGTCGGCGACCAGCCCTATCTCGACGCCAATCCCAAGACGCCGGGCGACAATCTCGGCTACGCCGCCTTCGGCCAGGTGGTCCAGGGCATGGGCGTGGTCGAGAAGATCCTCTCCCTGCCCACCAACGGCGAGACCAAGTTCAAGGACCAGCGCGGCCAGTGGCTCAAGCCCCCGGTCCCCATCCTCACCATGCGCCGCGCCTGACGGCCAAAACGTCCCCTCGCCGCCCCCCAGCGTCATCCCGGTTTCGGCTGCAAGCCGAAGACCGGGACCCATTCGCGCCGACTCTTCAGGACTGAGCGCCGCCGCCGCATCCGGCGCGATCCGGCGCGATCCGGCGTTCAAGGGCCCGGTCTTGCTCCGCCAACCCGGATGACAGCCCGGGGCGCCGCGCCTACCCCAACTCCCGCCAGCCCCCGCCGCGCGCCTCCACGAAGTCCACCACCTCGATCGCGAACGGCCGCGGCTCGCCGTTCTCGTCCAGGTCCCGCTCCCGCTCCGGCGCCGGCCCCAGCATCCGCCGCAGGCCGTATTTCTTCGGCTCGCTCAGCGCCAGCCGCCAGCGGAGCTGCTGCACCCGCAGCCGGTCGCCGCGCACGCTGTCCTCGGTCGCCTCCATGGCGATCTCGTGGGCCAGGTCGAAATAGAGGTCGGCGGCGATCTCCTTGGCGCGCAGGTACATTTCGCGAAAGCCGTCGTCGCGCCGCGCCCAGCCATAGATCGAGCCGGCGCACGGCATGTCCGGGTCGGCCGACAGCGCCAGCACCGTCTCGCCCCCGGCGATGCGCAGGCAGATCTCCTCGGCCAGCTCCGGAGTCAGGATCGAGACGCTGCCCCCGCGCCGCCGCTTGGGCGAGGCCTGGGCCATCATCTTGCGCCAGAGCTTGCCCGTGCCCGGCCTCAGGTCGGCCTCCCGGTCGGCCGCGATCTGCCGCGCCCGCCCCTCCAGCTTGGCGGTCTCGAACGCCGCCCCGAACTCAGGCTCGCGCAGCGCCCAGTCGCGGAACGTCCGCCGCGACGGCATCCCCGGCTCGCGCGCCAGCGCATGCTGGCTCTCCCCCGCCGCCACCCGCGCGCAGATCTCCCGTCCCAGCTCGGGCGTATAGCGCACGCACGCCCGAACCCTGGCCCGCCCAGGCCCCGGCAATGACGAAGGCATCACGCCCCCACGACAGCAAATGAGAAGGCTTCAGTGTCTCACAGCGGCGGCGAAACGCAAGAACAAAATAGGAACAACTACCCGTCGAATTGTCCGTGGCGCTGCCCCCGAATGCGCACACCAGTTCGGCGAAGAAATGCTCTAAACTTGAGGAGCTTAGCGCAAATCCCGTCCAATCAGATCGCATTTTGCGCTAGACGATCGCCAGCGTCCGGTCATCCGGCCGCCGGCCTTCCCAGATCTTGTCCTCAGCCTGCGTCTCGGCTCTTGCGGCGCGCATCCGCGCGCTGATGGACGTCAGGGTCTCAAGAGCGAGCGATGCGGACCGGCTGGCGGCGGAGGCCCCAGGAGGCGCCAAATCCGCAAGCGACGATGTAGCCGCCTCAGCCCCAGAAACGCCGGCGGCCAGAGCATCATCGGACGTCAATTTCGAGCCAGCTCGCTCAGCGCCCAGCAGAGGCGAACTGACCCCGCGCAGCGACGCGAAATGGGAGAACTGCTCGAAGCTCCATTCCCCGACGCCAGGCGTCCCCGCGAGAGACGCTGCGCTGCCCCCCTGCGCCCAGATCCTCACCGTGGCGCCAGCAAAGGAGGCCGCGCTCGTGTCCCAGTCGATGACCCGGACGGAATCCAGATTGGCCCCATCGAACTTCGTGCCCGTCATCGACGGGCCAGCGCCCACGACGTCCCGATGATCCGGCATCGTCCAAGTTGTCGGGGCGCCGGTGAAGATGGAGCCGGAGAAGTCGAAGCCGCTGAAGTCGATGCCGTCGAGATTGACGTTATTGAAGCTCGCCGCCTTCGCCTCGCGCACGACGCCCGTCAGATCGGCGACGCTCAGGTTGGTCGCGCCAAAGCTGACGCCGCTCAATGAACTGCCGGCGAACTTCGTCTGGTTCAGAGTCGTGGATGTAACGGCGATGTTCTTGATGGCGAGATTGGTGAGCGCAGCTCCGCTCAGGTCGCTCTCCGAGAAGCTGAGGCTGCGCCCGGAGGCGCCGTCGAACGTCGCGCCGTAGAGGTTCGACGCGCGGAAACCTGCAACGTCGGCTGTCAGATTGGAGAAGTCGGCCCCAACGGCCGAGGTCTCCTTGAAGGTGACGCCCTGCAGATAGGCGTCCCGGAAGCTGGCCCCGTCGAGCTTGACCGCGTTGGCGACAAGCCTGCGATCCATGTCCCAGATCGCGATGTCCTGCTTGTCTTCCTTGCCGATGAAGGCGCGGTCGAATTTTGCGTTCGAAAAGTCCGCCCCGTCGAACGTGGTGCTCACCAGGGTCGCATCTGCAAGGTTCGCACCTTTCGCCGACACGTTGTCGAGCCTGACCCCCTTCAGGGTCGCCCCCGAAAGGTCGGCCCCGTCGAGGTTGGCGCCGCGCAGATCCAGGCCGGACAGATCAAGGCCCGAAAGGTTCGCGCCGCTGAGGTCCGCGCCGCGCAGATCAACGCTCCTGAGATCGACGCCGCGGAGGTCCTTCCCCTTGAAATCGACGGCGCTGGGCACGGCGCCCTGCTCGGCCACGAGCGCAGCCATCGTCTCCTCGGCGATAGCCGCGCCGGTCGGCAGGAACGGTGCGGAGGCGAGCTGACTTGCCGGCGCAGGCGTCTTCCCCCCTTCGGTCGAGGTCCGAAGCTCGGACGGCGGCGGGGCGATGGGCGCCAGCGCCGCGGGACCTAAGGCCATGGTCATGAGGTTATCCCCCGTTCTTCGGGACTCTCTGGCCTTGCGTTTTGCAGGACCGCCTAACGCCAGGTTGCACCCCGCCCCTTTAACAACTGCTAAATATCACAATCAAAGCGAGCGCGTGCCGCATCACACAACCCGACAGGCAGGCACATGCAGCGCGCGGCCGGACACGGCGCCTGATGCAGACCTGCTCGGCCAGTTGCGGGGTCAGCATCGAGACGCCGCCGGCGCCGTGCGCGCGCCTCAACGCCAGTAGAAGAACGGCCGTTTCGGATCGGCCCGCCGCGCCGCTCCCCAGCGACGATGAGACCTGGAGTTCACCGTCCTCCAGCCACTCGCCGAGCACCCGCTTGCCGCGATAGACCCCTCTCCATCTCACGCCGCAGAGGTCCGCCGGTCGCCCCGCCACGCGGCTCCGCACCCGTCGTGCCATCGGGGGGCATCGTGAAGCTTAGACCGGCTCGTAATTCAAAATCGGAGCCAGCCAGCGCTCCGCCGTCTTCAGCTCCCAGCCCTTCCGGCGCGCATAGTCCTCGACCTGGTCCTTCTCGATCCGGCCGACGCCGAAATAGTGCGCTTCGGGGTGGGCGAAGTAGAGCCCTGAGACCGACGCCGGCGGGTTCATGGCGAAGCTTTCGGTCAGCTCCATGCCGGTGGCGGCCTGCGCGTCGAGAATCTTGAACAGCGTCGCCTTTTCGGTGTGGTCGGGCTGGGCGGGGTAGCCGGGGGCCGGGCGCACGCCGCGGTACTGCTCGGCGACCAGGGCGTCGATGTCGAACGGCTCGTCGGGGGCGTAGCCCCAGAGCTCGGTGCGGACCTTGCGGTGCATGGCCTCGGCGAAGGCTTCGGCCAGCCGGTCGGCCAGGGCGGTGGCGAGGATAGCCGAATAGTCGTCGCCGGCCTCCTTGAAGCGCTGGGCGACCTCGATCTCGCCGTGGCCGGCGGTGACCGCGAAGCCGCCGACCCAGTCGGCCGGGCCGCCGAGCGGGGCCACGAAGTCGGCCAGGGCGACATTGGCCCGGCCGCCGTCGTCGCGGCTCTTGTCCTTGGGCATCTGCTGGCGAAGGCTGTGCAGGCGGGTCAGCTCGGTGGCGCGGTCCTCACCCGTATAGAGCACGATGTCGTCGCCGTCGGCGGCGGCCGGCCAGAAGCCGACCACGCCGCGGGCCTCGAACCACTTCTCCTCGATGATCTTGGCCAGCATGGCTTGCGCGTCGCGATAGAGGTCGCGGGCCGCCGCGCCGACCACGTCGTCGTCGAGGATCTGCGGGAAGCGGCCGACCAGCTCCCAGGAGGCGAAGAACGGCGACCAGTCGATGTGGCGTGCCAGTTCGGCCAGGTCGTAGGCGACGAAGCTGCGCGTGCCCAGGAAGCTCGGCCGCGGCGGGACGTAGGCCTCGAAGTCGGCCCGATAAGCGTTCTCCCGCGCCTCGGCCAGGGTGGCGCGGGCGCGGTTCCCCTGCCCTCTCGCGTAGCTCTCGCGGACCTTGGCGTATTCGGTCCGGGTCTGGGCCTGGATGCGGTCCTTCTCGCCGGGCGAGAGCAGGCCCGAGACCACCCCGACCGCGCGGCTGGCGTCGAGCACATAGGTGGTGGAGCCGGCCTTGTAGGCGGGCTCGATCTTGACCGCGGTGTGGGTCTTCGACGTGGTGGCGCCGCCGATCAGCAGCGGGATGGTGAAGCCGCGGCGCTCCATCTCGCCGGCCACATAGACCATCTCGTCGAGGCTGGGGGTGATCAGGCCCGAGAGGCCGACGATGTCGACATCGTGGGCCTTGGCCTCGTCCAGGATGCGGTCGGCCGGGACCATGACGCCCAGGTCGATGACCTCGTAGTTGTTGCACTGCAGGACCACGCCGACGATGTTCTTGCCGATGTCGTGGACGTCGCCCTTGACGGTGGCCATCAGGATCTTGCCGGCCGCCTGGCGGGGCTGGCCCTCCTTCTCGGCCTCCATGAACGGCATCAGGTAGGCGACGGCCTGCTTCATCACCCGGGCCGACTTGACCACCTGGGGCAGGAACATCTTGCCCGAGCCGAACAGGTCGCCGACCACGTTCATGCCGTCCATCAGCGGGCCTTCGATGACGTGCAGCGGGCGCTCGGCGGCCTGGCGGGCTTCCTCGGTGTCGGCGTCGATATAGTCGGTGATGCCGTGGACCAGGGCGTGGGCCAGGCGCGAGCCGACGCTGGCCTGGCGCCAGGCGAGGTCGACCACCCTGGCCTCGCCCTTCTGGCCCTTGTACTTGGGCGCCAGGTCGACCAGCCGCTCGGTGTTGGAGACGTTGGTGCGCTGGGGGCGGTTGAGGATCACGTCCTCGACGGCCTCGCGCAGCTCGGCGTCGATGTCGTCATAGACCGGCAGGTCGCCGGCGTTGACGATGCCCATGTCCATGCCCGCGGCGATGGCGTGGTAGAGGAAGACCGAGTGGATCGCCCGGCGGACCGGCTCGTTGCCGCGGAAGCTGAACGAGACGTTGGAGACCCCGCCCGAGACGCGGGCGTGGGGCAGGTTCTGCTTGATGCGCCGCGTGCCCTCGATGAAGTCGACGGCGTAGTTGTCGTGCTCCTCGATGCCGGTGGCGACGGCGAAGATGTTGGGGTCGAAGATGATGTCTTCGGGCGGGAAACCGACCTGGTCGACCAGGATGCGGTAGGCGCGCTCGCAGATCTCGTACTTGCGGTCGGCGGTGTCGGCCTGGCCGATCTCGTCGAAGGCCATGACCACCACGGCCGCGCCGTAGCGCAGACAGGCCTTGGCCTGCTCGATGAACTTGGCCTCGCCTTCCTTCATCGAGATGGAGTTGACGATGCACTTGCCCTGGACGCACTTCAGGCCCGCCTCGATCACCTCCCACTTCGAGGAGTCGACCATGATCGGCACGCGTGCAATGTCGGGCTCCGCCGCCAATAGGTTGAGGAAGGTCTTCATGGCCTGGACCGAGTCCAGCAGACCTTCATCCATATTTATGTCGATGACCTGCGCGCCGGCCTCGACCTGCTGGCGCGCGACGCTGAGCGCGGCGGCGTAGTCGCCCTCGACGATCAGCTTCTTGAACTTGGCCGAGCCGGTGACGTTGGTCCGTTCGCCGACATTGATGAAGACAGGTCGCATCGCAAATTCCCCGCCGAAGCGGGGACCCAAGCTGAATCAGGTTTGGCCGAAGCCGGGAAGTAGCACAGTCCGCGCGCGGACCTAGGCGAGCTCGAACGGTTCGAGGCCGGCGAGCCGCATCGCCCTGGGCCGCTCGGGCGGCTGGCGGGGCGTCAGGCCGGCGACGGCCTCGGCGACGTGCCTGATGTGGTCGGGCGTGGTGCCGCAGCAGCCGCCCAGGATGTTGACCAAGCCCTGCTCGGCCCATTCGTGCAGTTGATGGCCGGTCTGGTGCGGCTGCTCGTCGTATTCGCCCATGGCGTTGGGCAGGCCCGCGTTCGGATAGGCCGAGACCAGGGTGTCTGCGACGCGTGCCAGCTCGGCGATGTGCGGCCGCATCAGGTCCGCGCCCAGCGCGCAGTTCAGGCCGATGGCGAACGGCTTGGCGTGCTTCACCGAGTTCCAGAACGCCTCGACCGTCTGGCCCGACAGGGTGCGGCCCGAGCGGTCGGTGATGGTGCCGGAGATCCAGATCGGCAGCGGCTCATAGCCCTCGTCCTCGAGGTCGAGGATCGCCTTGATCGCGGCCTTGCAGTTGAGCGTGTCGGTGATGGTCTCGATCAGGTACATGTCCACGCCGCCGTCGTGCAGCGCGATCATCTGCTCGCGATAGGCTTGGTAGACTTCGTCGAAGGTGACGAGGCGCGCGCCCGGATCGTTTACGTCCGACGACATCGACAGCATCTTGGGCAGCGGTCCGATCGAGCCGGCGACGAAGCGCGGCTTCCCCGGTTCCTTGGCGCTCCAGGCGTCGGCGCGCTCGCGGGCGATCTTCGCGCCCTGGAAGTTGATGTCGTAGACCGCCTCGCCGCACTCGTACTCGGCCTGGGCGATGGTGGTCGCCGAGAAGGTGTTGGTCTCGGAGATGTCGGCGCCGGCGGCGTAATACTGGTCGTGCAGGTCGCCGATGATGTCCGGCCGCGTGATGCAGAGCAGGTCGTTGTTGCCCTTGAGCTCCAGCCTGTGGCCGGCGAAACGCTCGCCGCGATAATCGGCCTCGTCGAGGCCGCGCTTCTGGATCATCACCCCCCACGAGCCGTCGAGGATGAGGATGCGCTCCTTCGCGATCTGCTTGAGCGCGGCGATACGGTCCTGACGTGCGGTCATCGTGCAGCCTCCTGCTGCTTGGCGAGCGCCTTGTTGAAGTCGCGTTCCGAGCTGGCGACGGCCGCCGCCAGTTCGCTCGGGTCGACGAAGGGATTGGGGCCGGTCCCCAGCCTGGCCCGCTTGTCGGCCAGCCTGAAGCTCTCGGCGTGGGGCGCCAGGAAGACGTCGGCCTTCATGGCCTTCAGCTTGGCGAAGGTCGCCAGATAGTCGCCCACGATGCCCGGGTACTGCGGGCCCTTGTCCTTGGAGACCAGGCGGTTCAGCGCCACGCTGGTGCTGCAGTGGTAGATGACCTGGCGCACCTTGCCGTCCACCTTCAGCGGGAAGGTCCAAGTGGTGCAGCCGGCGCTGTGGCCCGGGGTCAGGTGGGCGGTCAGGGTCACGCCGCCGAGTTCGACCTTGTCGCCGTCCTTCAGCACCCGATCGACCTTCACCGGCGCGAAGTCGAGGTGCTTGCGGTCTTCCCAGCCTGGATAGGTCCCGGTCTCCAGCGCGGCCTTGTCGCCGGCCGAGGCGAACATCTTCGCGCCGGTGTCGGCCTTCAGCTCGGCCAGGCCGCCGGAGTGATCGAAATGCGCATGGCTGTTGAGCAGGATCTTCACGTCGGCCGGCTTGAAGCCCAGCGCCGCAATGTTCGCCTTGATGCCCTTGGCCGCGACGGGCACGGCGCCGTCGATCAGGATATGGCCCTTGGGCGTGGTGATCAGCAGCGAGGTCAGCCCGGCCGTCCCGACATAGTAGAGGTTGTCGGCGATGCGGAACGGCTGCATCGGCTGGGCCCAGTTGGCCGGGTCGGCCGCCATCGTCGGCCCCGCCACGGCCGCCAGGGCCAGGACTGCGCTCAGGACCCTCACGCCGCCACCTCGCTCGGCGCGGTCGGCGTCTCCCGCACGCCCAACACCCGGCAGATCGCATAGACCAGGTCGGCCCGGTTGAGGGTGTAGAAGTGGAAGTCGGAATAGCCTTCCTCGGCCAGCCGCACGCACATTTCCGAAGCCACCGAGGCGGCGATCAGCTTGCGGGTCTCGGGGTCCTTGTCGAGGCCCTCGAACAGGTTGCCCAGCCACGCCGGCAGCGGAATGCCCACCGGCCCGGCCATCTTCTTGAGGCCCTTGTAGTTCGACACCGGCATGATCCCCGGCGACACCGGGATGTTCACGCCCGCCTTGCGCAGCTTGTCCATGAAGAACAGGTAGGCGTCGATGTCGTAGAAGAACTGGGTGATCGCCCGGGTCGCCCCGGCGTCGACCTTGGCCTTCAGCACGTCGATGTCGTGATCGATCGACGGGCTTTCCGGGTGGATCTGCGGATAGAGGCTGACGCTGACCTCGAACGGCGCGACAGCCTTGATGCCGGCGGTCAGTTCGGTGGCGTTGAGATAGCCGTCGGCGCGCGGGACATAGACCCCGCCGATATTGCCGGGCGGGTCGCCGCGCAGGGCGACGATGTGGCGGATGCCGGCGTCCCAATAGGCCTGGACCACCTCGTCGACCTCGGCCTTCGAGGCCTCCACGCAGGTCAGGTGAGCGGCAGGTTTTAGGGTCGTCTCCTTCAGCATCCTGACGACCGTGCGGTGGGTGCGGTCGCGGGTCGAGCCGCCGGCGCCGTAGGTCACCGAGACGAACGACGGATTCAGCGGCTCCAGCCGGCGGATCGCCTCCCACAGGCTCTCTTCGGCCTCGGGCGTCTTGGGGGGCGAGAACTCGAACGACACAGACGGGCGGCGCGCGTTTCCGGCGGCCGCACGGGCGACAGGTCCGAGCGCGGTTTCATGAGGGCTCATGCGGCGCTCCTTTGAGGCATGCGGCCGCGCTCGGCGACCCAGATTTTCACGGTCAGGCCTTCAGCCCGGGCGGGCGGCAAGGCGGTGACGCGGATGTTGGAAAGGCCCGCCTCGCCCAGCCAGCGGGCCATTTCCGGCTCGGCGAAGCCGAGGCGGCGGTGCTGGTGCTGCTCGCGCAGGAACTCCAGGGCGTGCGGGGCGAAGTCGACGATCAGCAGGCGTCCGCCCTCGGCCACCAGGCGCGCGGCCTCGCGCACGGCGGCGGCCGGGTCGGCCAGGTAGTGCAGGACCTGATGGACCACGACCAGGTCGGCGCTGCCCCCCGGCAGACGGGTGCCGAAGATGTCGCCGTGGCGCAGCTCGAACCCTTCCAATCCCGCCTCGGCGACGTGATTGCGGGCGATGTTCAGCATCTGCTGCGAGAGGTCGAGGCCAATGGCCGCCTCGGCGTGGGGGCCCAGCAGGGTCAGCATGCGGCCTGTGCCCGAGCCGAGATCCACCAGCCGCCTGAACGGCCCGGGGCCGGTGGCGGCCAGGATCGCCTCCTCCACCGCGGTCTCCGACACGTAGAGCGAACGGATCTCGTCCCAGCGCGCGGCGTTGCGGGCGAAATACTCACCGGCTTCGGCCGAGCGCTCGCCGCGCACCGCCTGTAGCCGCTCGGCGTCACGGGCGATGATCTCGTCGGAGGGATCGACGAGCTGCAACGTCTGGTCGGTCAGATGGCGCGCGTCGCCGCTGGTCACCAGCCGGTAGAAGACCCAGGCGCCGTCCGGAAACCGCTCCACCAGGCCAGCCTCGGCCAGCAGTTTCAGGTGGCGGGAGACCCGCGGCTGGCTCTGGTCCAGGACCCGGCAGAGTTCCAGCACCGCCAGCTCTTCGACGGACAGCAAGGCGAGGATGCGCAGGCGCGTCGGCTCCCCCGCCGCACGCAAGATATCCACCGCCTGACTCGTCGAGAGCGCCATAGGCGCATAAAGATATCTTTATGTCTTTATGTCAAGTTGTGCGGGAGCTTGCGCGAACCCTTATAGCACACCGGCGGAGGGGCGGTTAGACCGGGCTCATGACCGGTTCGCCGGCCACGAACCGCCGCACGTTCTCCAGCGCTTGACCGACCATGCGCGGGATCGAATCCACCGTCCCGCCGGCGCTGTGCGGCGTGAGCACCGTGTTGGGTACGTCGGCCCAGCGCGCGGCCGGCGTCGGTTCGGTTTCGAACACGTCCAGGGCCGCGCGGCCCAGGCGCCCCTCCTTCAACGCCGCGATCAGCGCATCCTCGTCGATCACCGAGCCGCGGGCGACGTTGACCACCATGCCGCGCGGCCCCAGGGCGTCGAGCACCTCGCGGTTCACCGCCTTGCGATTGCTCTCGTCGGCGCGGCAGGCGACGACCAGGATGTCGCTGGCCTCCGCCAGGGCCACCAGGCTCGCAGCGCGCGGCCAGGCCGCGCCCGGCTTCTCGCGCGGGCCCCACCAGGCGATCTCCATGCCCATGGCCGCGCCCCGCACGGCCACCGCCTCGCCGATGGCGCCCAGCCCCATGATCCCCAGCTTGCGGCCCCGCAGGCCCGGACGGTTGCCGACCCGCGGATCATCGCGCCAGCCGCCGGCGCGCACGACCGCGTCGCCGGCCACGATGTTGCGCCAGCCGGCGATCAGCAGGCCCAGGGCGTGATCGGCGACGTCGTCGGCGTTCAGACCCTTGGCGTGGGTGACCTCGATCCCCCGCGCCCGGCACCAGGGCACGTCGACGCCGTCATAGCCGACGCTGACATTGGCGATCAGGCCGAGCCTGGGCAGGCTCGCCAGGAAGTCGGGCGTCAGCGGGATCTCCCCGGCGTGGACGATCGCCCTGACCGCCTCGGCCTGGCCCGGCTCGAGCTCCCATCGGCGCGCGACCTCGTACCCGGCCGCCTCCAGGGGCGCCTGGACCGGGGTCAGCATCTGATGCGAGAGCAGGACGAGCGGCTTGTCGGTCATGGGGTTCTCCGAACTTTCGCCTTCCTATAGCCAGGGTCGCGGGAGGCCGTCATGCGCCGCGTGACGATCCCGGGCGATTCCGGCGCGGCTGCCCGCCGCCTCGCCGGCGCCCTGTCGCTGCTGCGTGATTTGCGCGAGATTGACGCGGTCGATTGACGAGCGGCGAAGCTCTACCGATCTAGAAGGGCGTCATGAGCGAACGCGTCCCCCACATGCCGGCGATCTTCGTCGGCCACGGCAGCCCGATGAACGCCCTCGGCGGCGACTATGCGCAGGCCTGGCGCGAGCTGGGCGCGAGCCTGCCGCGCCCCAAGGCGATCCTGTGCGTATCGGCCCACTGGTACGTCGAGGAGACGGCGATCACGGCGATGAGCCACCCGCGGACCATCCACGACTTCTACGGCTTTCCGAAGCCGCTCTACGACATCCAATACCCCGCGCCCGGCGATCCCTGGCTGGTCGAGCGGGTGAGCGACCTGCTGGCGCCCGTGCCGGTTCGCCACGACCACGACTGGGGCCTAGACCACGGGACCTGGTCGGTGCTGATGCACATGTTCCCGCAGGCCGACGCGCCCGTGCTGCAACTGGCCATCGACCTGCGCCAGCCGCCCTCGTTCCACTACGAGCTGGGCCTGAAGCTGGCCGAGCTGCGCGACGAAGGCGTGCTGATCGTCGGCTCCGGCGACTGGGTGCACAACCTGCGCCTGGCGATCCGCGCCCAGGACGCCCAGCCGCTCGACTGGGCCGACCGCTTCAACGAGACGGTGAAGGCCCTGATCGCCGCCCGCGACCACGCGCCGCTGGTCGACTGGATGAGCCTGGGCGAGGACGCGCGGCTCTCCATCCCGACCGACGAGCACTACCTGCCGTTGCTCTACGTGCTGGGCGCCCAGGGCCAGGACGACGAGGTCACCTTCTTCAACGACGCCATCGACCTGGGGGCGATCAGCATGACCGGCGTGGTGATCGGGCGGGCTGCTTGAGTTCAACGAAAAAGGGCCGGCGTCGCCGCCGGCCCCCTGGCTTCGATGAAGCTCGCGATCAGCGCGTGAACTTCTGGAACTTGATCCGGTGCGGGATCAGGCTGTCGGCGCCCAGGCGGCGCTTCTTGTCCTCTTCGTAGGCTTCGAAGTTGCCCTCGAACCACTCGACGTGGCTGTCGCCTTCGAAGGCCAGGATGTGGGTGGCCAGGCGGTCCAGGAACCAGCGGTCGTGGGAGATGACCACGGCGCAGCCGGCGAATTCCTCCAGCGCCTCTTCGAGGTTCTGCAGGGTCTCGATGTCCAGGTCGTTGGTCGGTTCGTCGAGCAGGATGACGTTGCCGCCGGTGGTCAGGGTCTTGGCCAGGTGGACGCGGTTGCGCTCACCGCCCGACAGCAGGCCGACCTTCTTCTGCTGGTCGCCGCCCTTGAAGTTGAACGAGCCCACATACGAGCGCGTGTTGATCTCGCGCTTGCCGACCGTGAGGATGTCGAGGCCCTGGGAGACCTCCTGCCAGATGGTCTTGTTGGGATCGAGCGCGTCGCGGCTCTGGTCCACATAGGAGAGCTTCACGGTCTCGCCGAGGCGGAACGTGCCGGCGTCGGGCTGCTCCTGGCCGGTGATGATCCGGAACAGGGTCGACTTGCCGGCGCCGTTCGGGCCGATGACGCCGACGATGCCGTTCGGCGGCAGGCTGAACGAGAGGTTCTCGAACAGCACCTTGTCGCCATAGGACTTCGACAGGTTGTTCGCTTCGATCACCACGTTGCCCAGGCGCGGCCCGGGCGGGATCTGGATGGTCGAGAAGCTCTGCGCCTGACGCGAGTTCTCCTGTTCGCGCACCATGTCCTCATAGGCCGCCAGGCGGGCCTTGGACTTGGCCTGGCGGGCCTTGGCGCCCGAGCGGACCCATTCCAGTTCGCGGGTCATGGCGCGCTGGCGGGCCTCGGACTCCGACTGCTCCTGGACGATCCGCTTGGTCTTGGCCTCCAGCCAACTGGAATAGTTGCCCTCGTGGGGGTGGCCCTTGCCGCGGTCCAGCTCCAGCGTCCACTTGGTGACCTGGTCGAGGAAGTAGCGGTCGTGGGTGACGAGGATCACGCAGCCCGGGAAGGCTTCCAGGTGATGCTGCAGCCAGGCCACGGACTCGGCGTCCAGGTGGTTGGTCGGTTCGTCGAGCAGCAGCATGTCCGGCTTGGAGAGCAGCAGGCGGGCCAGCGCCACGCGGCGCTTCTCACCGCCCGACAGCTTGTCCACCGGCCAGTCGTTGGGCGGGCAGCGCAGGGCGTCCATGGCCATCTCGACGCGGCTGTCGATGTCCCACAGGTCGCCGGCGTCGATCTTCTCCTGGAGGGCGGTCATCTCCTCCATGAGTTCGTCGGAATAGTCCTCGCCCAGCTTGGCGGCGATCTCGTTGTAGCGGTCGAAGATCTTCTTCTCTTCGCACCAGGCGATGACGTTGCCCCAGACGTTCAGTTGCTCGTCGAGCTGCGGCTCCTGCTCCAGGTAGCCCATCTTCACGCCGTCGGCCGCCTTGGCCTCGCCGTTATACTCCTTGTCGATCCCGGCCATGATCTTCAGCAGGGTCGACTTACCCGAGCCGTTCACCCCGACGACGCCGATCTTGGCGTCCGAGTAGAACGACAGCCAGATGTTCTCGAACACCTTCTTGCCGCCGGGATAGGCCTTGGTGAGGCCCTGCATCTGGAAAATATACTGCTGCGCCATGAGGCGTCCGCGCTCGCTCTGCCGAAAAGATCAGGGAATTCGGGGAGGGAGATAGCCGTCAGGAGCCGTCGGCGCAATGCGGCGGGACGCACGAGGGCCCGCACGCCGAAGAAAACGCCGCCCGCCCCGAGCAGGAACAAGGGCGGGCGGCGCTGCCGCCGACTATTTCGCGGCGAGTTCGCTGTCGGTCCGGTTTTCCGCCGCCAGGCGGTTGCAGATGACGACGTTGCGTTCGCTCAAGGCCCGGCCGCGGCTGTTGTAGCCGGCCAGCGGGCCGAGCGCGGCCGAGACCTTGCGGCATTCCTTGATGATGGAATCGAGGCTCGCGCGGCGTTCGGCGGTTCCCTTGCAGGTATCGCCCTCGCACGTCCATTCGACGCCGTCGACCACCGTGGCGGTGGGGGTGGAGACCGGGACGGCGAGCTTGGCGCTGGCCGAGAAGCCGGCCGCGAAGGCGGGGCCGGCGACCAGCAGGGAGGCCGCGGCGAAGGCGGCGGGGAGAGCCTGAAATTGCATGATCAGTTCCAACGTCTTAAAAAAGGCACGATCGGTCACTGACGGCAGAAAGAGCACGATCGGTCACTTTTTGTCAAGCGCCAGGGAGGGCCAGGCTTGCGCAAGGGCGATGCGACACGGGCGCGGATCCTGGAGGAGACGGCGCGGCAGGCCGCGCTGCGGGGATTCGGCGCCGTCAGCCTGAACGACGTGGCCGCGGCCGTGGGGCTCTCCAAGAGCGGCCTGTTCAAACATTTCGAGTCCAAGGAGGCGATGGAGCTCGTCGCGCTGGAGCAGGAGTTCGACCGCTTCGTCGAGTTCGTCTGGGCTCCGGCCGAGGCCCTGCCCCCCGGCCGGGCGCGGCTGGAGACCATCTTCGAGCGCTGGCTGGACTGGTCGGAGGTCGAGAAGGCGGCCGGCGGCTGCCTGATCATGGCGGCCAGCATCGAGCTGGACGACCAGCCCGGCCCGCTGCGCGACCTGCTGCAGAAACGGGTGCGCCAGTGGCGCAGGACCCTGGCCCGCGAGATGAAGGCCCTGCGCGAGCCGCCGCTGGCCGACGAGGCCGTCGCCATGGCCGCGTTCCAGATGAAGAGCTACGTCCTGGGCCACAACGACGCGCGGCGCATGCTGGAGGACGAAACCGCCCGAAAGGTCGCCCGCTCGGCCTTCGCCGCCTTGCTCGACCGGCTGGCGCAGGGCTGAGCCAGGGAACGATACCCGCCGCCCCGCGTACTCCTTCCTCCAGTCGCAAGGAGTTCAGCATGCACAAGGACACCATCAAGGGCGCCGCCAAGGAAGCCGTCGGGTCGGTCAAGCAGGCCGCCGGCAAGGCGACCGGCGACCAGCGCCTGGAAGCCGAGGGCGCCGCTGAAAAGCTCGAAGGCAAGATCCAGAAGGGCGTCGGCGACATCAAGGACGCCGCGCGCGACGCGCTGAAGAACTAGGCCAGCGCCTGAAAACGTCGAAGGCCGCGCCCCGGAGGGCGCGGCCTTCTTCATGTCCGCTTGGGAAATCCGGCGACTAGAAGTCGACCTTCACCGACAGCCACAGGCGCCGCGGCTCCTGGTTGTTGGTGTATTCCGGCGCATAGGCCACGGGCGAACCGTAGGGCAGCAGGCGCACGAAGTCCTTGTCGAACAGGTTGTAGATCGTGGCGTTGACGGTCACGCGCTCGGTGACCTGGAACGACCCGCCCACATGGAACAGGCTGTAGGCCTTGAAGTCGCCCAGCGCGGCCCGCGCCGCCGCGTCGCTGCGGAACCGCTCGCTGCGATACTCGCCGCGCAGCCACGCGGTCAGCCGGTCGGTGGCGTTCCAGCGCAGGTCGGCGTTGGCCATGTGCTCGGGCGTGTCGGTCAGCTTCTGGCCGGCCGATGCGCCGCTCTTCTGCTCGCTGTCGGTGTAGGTGTAGTTGGCCGACAGGGTCCAGGCCTCGAGGAAGCGCGCGCGCATCGCCATCTCGACGCCGCGGGTCACGGCCTCGTCGATGTTCACGCTCTGGCCGAAGGTCGGGAAGCCGGGGAAGAAGCCGACGTCGACGCAGCCGGCCGGGCCGCCGACGCCGGAATTGTACTGCTCCAGCGTCAGGCCGGCGCTGCAGTTGGCGACCGGCTGGCCGGTGGCGATCTTGTCCTTGAACTGGTTGTCGAAGACCGTGAGGTTCGCCGAGAAGCCTTCCAGGCTGTCGTAATAGACGCCGATCTCGCTGCTCGTGCTGGTTTCCGGCGTCAGGGTCGGCGTGCCCAGCAGCGGCAGGCGCCCCTGGTTCCCGAAGCCGTTGATGCCGCTGGCGAGCTGCTCCAGGCGCGGGGTCTTGAAGCCCTGGCTGACGCCGCCCTTGACCGTCCAGTGCTCGTTGGCGTTCCAGACCAGGTAGGCGCGCGGGCTGAAGTGGCCGCCGAACTTGCTGTGGTCGTCATGCCGCGCGCCGATCGTGAGGGCCAGGCTGTCGGTGAAGCGCCACTCGTCCTCGGCGTAGATCGCCCACTGCTGGTGCTCGAAGGTGTCGGGGGCCACGCCGTCGACCATCTCGGCGTCCCAGTACTGGCCGCCGACGGTGAAGGTGTGGTTGCGCCACTGCGAATAGAACTTGGTGTCGAAGATGGTGTTGGTGGATTCCAGGGTCCGCGGACCGCCGGCGCCGGCGACGCCGGGCGGGATGATCCGGCCCTTGGTCTCGGTGATCCCGCGCGAAAGGTTGCTTTCCAGAACCCCGAACGGCAGGCGCCAGTTGTGGGCCAGGGCGTATTGCTGGCGGTTGAACTCCAGGGCGTCGGCATAGCCGCCGGCGACGGTGTTGGTGCCCATCTGGCCCTGGGAGTTGTCGTACCACTGGGTCCCGACGTCGGCGTCCAGCCAGAAGTCCATGCTGTCGATCGGCGTCCAGCTAAGCCGCGCGCCGTAGCCGCGGACCTCGCTCTTGGTCGGGCTGCGGCCGAAGCCGGCGACCGGCGTCGGTTGCCCGTTGACGTTCTCGAAGGTCAGGCGCGAAGCCTCGCGGTCGACGAACGAGCCGCGCAGGGTCAGGCCGACCAGGCCCGGAACCAGGGGGCCGCTGGCATAGAGGTTGCCGCCGTAGATGTTCCCGAACTCGTCGTTGGTCTGGATCGTGCCGTCCAGGGTGACCGAGCCGCCCCAGGTCTCGCCGACCTTGCGGGTGATGATGTTGACCACCCCGCCCATGGCGTCCGAGCCGTAGAGCGTGGAGACCGGGCCGCGCACGACCTCGATCCGCTCGATGGCGCTGACCGGCGGCAGGAAGCTGGTGGAGGTTTCGCCAAAGCCGTTCGGGGTCACGCTGCCGGCGGTGTTCTGGCGGCGGCCGTCGATCAGGATCAGCGTGTAGTCGCTGCCCATGCCGCGGATGTTGATGTTGAGGCCGCCGGTCTTGCCGACCGAACCGCCGACGTCCACGCCCTCGACCGTGGCGAGCACCTCGGCCAGGTTGGTGGCGCGCATCTGCTGCAGTTCGCTGCGCGGGATCACGGTCACGCTGGCGGGCGCATCGACGATCTTCTGTTCGAAGCCGGCGGCGGTGACCACCACGCCCTCGATGTCGTTGACGTTGTCATTGGCGTCGACCGCGGCGCTGGCGACGCTGACCGCACGGGGGGCCGGCGGCTTGCGGCGATCCTCGGGCTCGACCTCGGCGAAGGCGGCTCCGCCGGCGAATGCGAGGCAAACACCCGCACTGGTATTCATCAGGACGCGGGCAATCGGCGCAATCAAAGCAACCCCCTCAAACTCAAGCTTCTGCAATTGGGTCGCATTAACACACAAACCCAGAGATGCAATCGCTTCTGCGAGCTATTCTCATAAAACTGGCGCGATGCAATGCCGCCGCCCGGCCGCGATCACGCCGATATTTCGCCGCAGCCGGCGCGCCAAGCTCCGCCATGGAACGAGAGAGGTTCGCCATGGCCGTGCAGAAGATGTTGCGTAGCGTCTCGACGACCGGCCTCGCCGCGGTGATGGCGGCGTCGGCTCCCGCCGCCCCAATGGCCCAGCCCGCCGTCCGCGACGGCGTCCCGACGCCGGCGGCGTGCGAGGCGCTCGGCTTCCCGGCCCAGGGCCCCGGCTACGGCGGCCCCTCGCCCCGGATCGGCGCCTATCGCGGAAGCCTCGCCGCGCCGGCGCCGCCTCCCCCGCCGCCGCCCATGGCGGCCGGGCTGCCGCAAATCCCGCCGCTGCCGATTCCGCCGGTGCAGAAGCGCCTGGAACAAGCCGAAGCGCGCATGGCCATGCCGCCCGCGCCGCCGCGTCCGGCGATGGACACCGAGCGCTATCCGGGCGCCCAGGCCAACCCCATCCGGCGCGTCGCCGAGGAGCCGGTGTCCACCTTCTCCGTCGATGTCGACACCGCCTCCTACGCCAATGTCCGGCGCTTCCTGAACGACGGCGCGCGCCCGCCGGCCGACGCGGTGCGGGTCGAGGAGATGATCAACTATTTCGACTACGGCTACGCCCGGCCCGCCGACCGCGCGACGCCCTTCCGTCCCTATGTCGCGGTGACGCCCTCGCCCTGGTCGAAGGACCGCCAGATCATCCACATCGGCCTGCAGGGCTATGACCTGCCGCGCAAGACCGAGCCGCCGCTCAACCTGGTGTTCCTGGTCGACACCTCCGGCTCGATGTGGAGCGAGGATCGCCTGCCGCTGGCGATCAAGTCGCTGAACCTGCTGGTCGACCAGTTGCGGCCGCAGGACCGGGTCTCGATCGTCGCCTATGCCGGATCGGCCGGGGCCGTGCTCGCGCCGACCGACGGGCGCAACAAGCTGAAGGTGCGCTGCGCCCTGGGCGCCCTGCGGGCCGGCGGATCGACCGCCGGGGGCGAAGGACTGAAGCTGGCCTACGACTTCGCCCGGCAGAACTTCGATCCGAAGGCCGTGAACCGGGTGATCCTGATGACCGACGGCGACTTCAATGTCGGCGTCGCCGACCCGGCCAGGCTGAAGGACCTGGTCAGCGCCAAGCGCAAGGAAGGGACCTATCTGTCGGTCTACGGGTTCGGGCGCGGCAACTACAACGACGTGATGATGCAGACCCTGGCCCAGAACGGGAACGGCACGGCGGCCTACATCGACAGCCTCAACGAGGCGCGCAAACTGCTGCGCGACGACTTCGCCAGCTCGCTGTTCCCGATCGCCGACGACGTGAAGATCCAGGTCGAGTTCAACCCGGCCAGCGTCAGCGAGTACCGGCTGATCGGCTACGAGACCCGGATGCTGCAGCGGGAGGACTTCAACAACGACCAGGTCGACGCCGGCGAGGTCGGATCGCGCGCCTCGGTGACCGCGCTCTACGAGATCACCCCGGTCGGCGCGCGCGCGTCCAGCGACCCGCTGCGCTACGGCGCGCAGCCCGCGCCCCGCACGGCGGGCCCGGTCGGCGAACTGGCCTATCTGAAGGTGCGCTACAAGCTGCCCGGCGGATCGGCCTCCAGGCTGATGGAGCGTCCGATCGACGGGCGCGACGCCTATGCCAGCGTACAGGCCGCCCCCGAGCCCACCCGCTGGGCGCTGGCCGTCGCCGCCTTCGGACAGATGCTCAAGGCCGATCCGCGCATCGAGGCCGGATATGGCTGGAGCGACGTGGCGGCCCTGGCCCAGGGCGCGCGCGGCGAGGATCCGTTCGGCCTGCGGGCGGAGTTCGTCCAGCTCGTGCGCGCCGCCGGCGAGGCCCAGCCGCGCGCGGACTAACGCGCCCCTCCCTCGGCCATGGCGCAATCCTTCGCGCTCGGATCAGAAACCAAACCGGCGCCCGTTCGTTAGCCCATGGTCCAAACTTGAGGGAGGCGGCGAGTGTTCGACGTCACCGACTCGCGCTCTGAGAATCTGATACGTCTGGACCCGACAGAAGCTCCACATTTTGGTGCGCCGGGTCGCATGGGTTTCCACCTGATCGACACCACCATGATGTACGCGCCGCGTTCGGGCGGCGTGAAGCGCTACCTGCATCAGAAACGCGACTGGCTGGCGCGGCGACGACCGGACATCAGCCACACGCTGGTGGTGCCCGGCCCGACCACCGGCCTGGCCGCGCACGGCGTGGTCAGCGTGGCCGCCGCGCGGCTGCCGTTCGGCGACGGCTATCGGATGCCCGCCTCCACGGCCAAGTGGGAAACCGTCATCCGCATGCTCGAGCCCGACATCATCGAGGCCGGCGACATCTTCGTGCCCGGCCATGCGGCGCTCGAGGCCGGCGAGGCCCTGGGCGTGCCGGTGGTGGGGTTCTGCCATACCGACGCCGCGGCCCTGGCCGCCCTGCATTTCGGCGAATGGGCCGAGGCCCCGGCCATGAAGCACTGGGCGGCGACCTTCCAGCGGTTCGACCGCGTGGTGGCGCCCAGCCGCCACATCGCCCAGCGGCTGTCGGAGGCCGGGGTCGAGAAGGTGAGCGTCCAGATGCTGGGCGTGGACACCGACCTGTTCCATCCCGGCCGCGCCGACGGCGCAAGGCTCAAGCGCCGGCTGGGCCTGCCGCCGCAGGCGCGCCTGCTGGTCTTCGCCGGCCGCCCGGCGCGCGAGAAGAACATCGAGAGCCTGATCTGCGCGGTCGAACGGCTCGGCGCGCCCTACTACCTGCTGCTGGTCGGGGCGGCCAAGGACACCCACTACTCCCCGCGCGTGATCCCGATGGGCTACGAGCGCGACCCGGTGAAGCTGGCCGGCGTCATCGCCAGTTGCGACGCCCTGGTGCACGCCAACGAGAACGAGCCCTTCGGCCTGGTGGTGCTGGAGGCGCTGGCCGCCGGCCTGCCGGTGGTCGGCCCCTCGCGCGGCGGCATTTCCGAGCTGATCGACGAGCAGGTCGGCCAGCGCGCCGTCAGCGTCGATCCGGCCGGCATGGCCGAGGCGATCGAGGCGCTGTTCGCCCGCGACCTGGCCCTGGTGAAGGCCGCGGCCCGCCGCCGCGCCGAGCAGCGCCACCGCTGGGACAACACCTTCGAGGGGCTGACCCGCATATACGGCGAACTGGTCGCCGGCCGCAGCTCCGCCGAAGTGGTCCCGATGCGGGCCTGACAAAGGCAAGGCTCCCCTCGCGGGGAGCCTCCTCCCGCCTCGTCAGCGCCCGGTCGGCATGTCCTTGAACGGGACGTCCTTGTCGACGCGGATGTCGCCGGGCAGGCCCAGCACGCGCTCGGCGATGATGTTGCGCAGGATCTCGTCGGTGCCGCCGGCGATGCGCAGGCCGGGCGCGAACATCAGCGACCAGTGGAAGGCGGCGTTCAGCGGGGCCAGGTCCTCGTCGTTGATGATCCCGTACTGATCGAGCATCTCGATCGCCGTGTTGGCCAGTTCCTGCATCTGGACGGCGGAGATGATCTTGCCGATCGAGCTTTCCGGCCCCGGCGTCTGGCCGCGCGAGAGGGCGGTCATGGTCCGGTTGCGGGTGTGCTTGAGCCCCTCGGCCTGGACGTACCAGTCGGCCAGCTTCTCGCGCACCGACTGGTCCTGCAGCGCCGAGGCGCCGTCGAGGCCCGGGGTCTTGCGCGCGGTCTCCATGAACTGGCTCCAGCCCGCGCCGGTGGCCCCGCCGACCGCCAGCCGCTCGTTCATCAGGGTGACCAGGCTGACCTTCCAGCCGTCGCCCTCGGCGCCCAGCCGCTGGCTGTCCTTGACCCGCACGTTGGTGAAGAACACCTCGTTGAAGCCCGACCCGCCCGACATCTGGTGGATCGGCTTCACCTCGACCCCCGGATCCTTGAGGTCGAGCCAGAACATGGTCAGGCCCTTGTGCTTGGGCACGTCGGGGTTGGTCCGGACGATGACAATGCCGTAGTCGGAAAACTGGGCGCCCGTCGTCCACACCTTCTGGCCGTTGATCACCCAGTCGCCGGAGCCGTCGTCGACCCGCTCGGCCTTGGTCCGCGAAGCCGCCACGTCCGAACCGCCCGACGGCTCGGAGAATAGCTGGCTCCAGATCTCCTCGCCGCGGATGGCCGGGCCGACGAAGCGCTTCTTGGTCTCCTCGTCGGCGAAGGTCATCACGGTCGGCAGGCACATGCCCAGGCCGATCTGGAACGGATTGCCGGGGATCGGATGCTTGGCTTCTTCCTGGTTGAAGATCACCTGCTGCACCGGCGTGCCGCCCTGCCCGCCCCATTCCTTGGGCCAGGTGATGCAGGCGTAGCCGGCCGCGGCCTTCTTGGCCTGCCAGGCCTTGGAGGCGGCCATGCCGTCGCCGGCCTCGGGATCGGTCGAGCCTTCGCGCGCCTTGGGGGCGTTGGCGTCCAGCCAGTCGCGGACCTGCTGGCGGTAGGCGGCTTCTTCGGGGCTGTCGTTGAAATCCATGATCCTGCGTCCCCTTAGGCGGCGGCCGCCGCGTTGCGGCGCTCGAGGTGGCTGACAAGGCGCTCCTTCCAGACCCGCGGCGCACCGGCCACGAGCGAGAGTTGGCGCGAGCGGCGATAGTAGAGGTGGCAGTCCATTTCCCAGGTGAAGCCGATGCCGCCGTGGGTCTGGATGTTCTCCTTCGACCCGAACCAGAACGCCTCGCTGGCGGCGATCCGCGCGGCGCTGGCGGCGACCGGCAGTTCCGGCGCGTTGGTGTTCAGCGCCCAGGCGCCATAATAGGCGTTGGACCGCGACAGCTCGTTCTTGACGTACATGTCGGCGAGCTTGTGCTTGATCGCCTGGTAGGAGGCGATCACCCGGCCGAAGGCGTAGCGCTCCAGCGCGTATTCCTTGGCCATCTCCAGGCAGCGGTCGGCGCCGCCGGTCTGTTCGAAGGCCAGCAGCACCGCGGCCCGGTCGAAGATCTGCTCGACCAGTTCGAAGCCCTCGCCGGCGTTCCCGACGCGGCGGACCGGGGTGTCCTTGAAGGTCAGCCTGGCGGCGTCGCGGGTCGGGTCCAGGGTCTTGACCGCCTCACGAGCGACCGAGGCGTCGGTCAGGTCGGCCAGGTAGAGGCCCGCCTTGCCGTTCTCCTTGGCCAGGACCAGGGCGACGGTGGCGATGTCGCCGTCCGTCACCGGGATCTTCACGCCGTTGAGCTTGCCGTCGCTGACCGTGGACTGGAGGCTGGAGGCGTTCAGCACGCCGGGGCCCTCGGAGGTGGCGATTGCGCCGATCACCTCGCCCGCGGCGATCTTCGGCAGCAGATGGGCCTTCTGCTCGTCATTGCCGGCCAGCATGATCGCCTCGGCCAGGAAGTAGACCGTCGAGGCGAAGGGGATCGGGGCCACGACGCGGCCCAGTTCCTCGGCGATCACGCAGAGTTCGAGGTGGCCCAGGCCCAGCCCGCCGTGTTCCTCGGGGATCGCCGCGCCGAGCCAGCCCTGGCCAGCCACCGCCTTCCAGAGATCCTCGTCATAGGCCTTGCCGTCGTCGTCCAGCACCTTGCGCACGCGCGAGGTCGGGCAATTGGCGTCGAGGAACTTGCGCGCCTCGTTCTTCAGGAACTTCTGATCGTCTGAAAAGTCGAAATTCATTTCCGCCCATTCCGCCGTTTTCCGGCCGGTTGACTGCATTCTTGGCGGCCACCATACGCGGCGCGCGCGCCTTGAAAAGATTGACCTCGCGTCAAGAATTTCAGGGTCTTATGGCGGGCTGAACGAGGTCTCCCCGAAGGCGCGCGCATGGCCAAGGCGATATTCCAGCGAAACCAGAAGGTCTGGGTCGAGAGCGTCGGCGTCTGGGCGACGATCGAGAAGATCGTCCCGGTCTGGGCCAAGGGCTTCGATGAGCCGGTCCGGGTCACCTACGACGTCGGGCTGGGCCGCGAGTTCCACGCCCACGAGTTGAAGGCCGAGCAGGACAGCGGGGCCGAGGCGCTGAGCGCCGGCGCGCCGCCCTGGCGCCTGCTGCGCGCGCGCAACAAGTGGCAGAGCGAGGAAGACGCCAGCCACCACCCCTATCCCGGCACCTACCCGGTGATCGTCACCGACGCCGCCGACTGGGGCGGCTGGCGCGTGCCTGGGGCCGAATATGACCGTGATCCCCACAAGATCGAGTTCCAGGCCCGCCTGATCACCCGCGCGCCGCACCTGCTGGCCCTGGCGCGCGAAGTCGTCCGGGTCGTCGACGAGAGCGCCGGCGACGCGCCGCCCGAGCTGCAACGCATCGCCGAGGAGATCGCCAAGCTCGACCGGCAGTTCCGGGAAGCGCCGGCGGCGAGCCCCGCGCCCGCCAGGGCCGAGGTGGCCTGACCGCAGAACTCGCGCGCGGCGGCTCCCGCCCGCGTGAGGGGCTAGAACCTGTAGCCAAGGCCCGCCGAGACCACCCAGGGATCCAGCTTCACCTTGGTCTTGAGCGCGCCGCCGTTGATGCTGGCGTCGGTCTCGAAGAACACCTTCTTGATGTCGAGATTGGCGCTCCACGGGCCGCTCACGGCGACGTCCACGCCCGCCTGCAGCGCGTAGCCGAAGCCGTCGTCGACATCGACCTTGAAGCCGTTCTCGTCCTCGCCGCCGTAGAAGATCATGTAGTTCAGGCCCGCGCCGACATAGGGGCTGACCTTGGCCTGCGGCGCGAAGTGGTACTGCAGCGACACCACCGGCGGCAGGACCCAGGTCTCGTGCACCTTCACGTCCGTGCCGGGCCCCACGGCCTTGACCTCGTGCCGGGTCGTGCCGGCGATGGCCTCGACCGCGAGGTGATCGGTCAGGAAGTAGGTCAGGCCGATGGTCGGCATGACGTCGTCGCCGACCTTGGCCTTCAGGCCGGTGTCGGCTCCGGCGGCGGTGTAGATCGTGTCCTCCGCATCGGTCAGCACGCCGGTGACCCGGGCGTTGAGCATCAGCAGGCCCTTCTCCTTCGGCTGAAAGTCCTGCGCGGCGGCGGTCCCGGCGCAGGCGAGGGCGGCGCCCAGGACAAGGGCGAGGCGAGCGGTCGTCATGAATATCCCCATTCATTTTATGGCTATTGACGATGGAGAGATCGCGCCGAACCGCCGGCTTCGCCTTGACCAACCTCAAATCCATGTACTGGCGGACAGCGCGGGGCGTGGCTAAATGCCCTCCATGCGCACTGACACGCCCCAGCCGATCCGGCTCGCCGACTACACCCCGCCCGCGTTCCTCATCGACGAGGTCCGCCTGGACTTCGACCTCGCCCCGACCACCACGCGTGTGAAGGCCAGGCTGAGCATCCGGCGCAACGGCCGGCACGCCGATCCGCTGGTGCTGAACGGCGAGCGGCTGAAGCCGGTGTCGGTGTCCGTCGACGGGCGCCTGCTGGCCGAGGGCGAGCGAACCATCGACGCCGAGTTCCTGACCGTGCCGAACGTCCCGGACGTCTTCGTCCTGGACACCGAGGTCGAGATCGATCCGGAGAACAACAAGGCGCTGGAAGGGCTCTACATGTCCGGCGGCCGCTTCTGCACCCAATGCGAGGCCGAGGGCTTCCGCAAGATCACCTGGTATCCCGACCGGCCCGACGTGCTGTCGCGCTTCACCGTGCGGATCGTGGCCGACAAGGCGTTCCGCCACCTGCTGTCGAACGGCAACCTGCTGGAGACCGGCGACCTGCCCGGCGATCGCCACTTCGCGGTCTGGAACGATCCCTTCCCCAAGCCGGCCTATCTGTTCGCCCTGGTCGGCGGCGAACTGGACGTGCTGGAAGACAAGCTGGTCACCATGACCGGCCGCACGGTCGACCTGCGCATCTTCGTCGATCCGGGCATGGCCCCGCGCGCCGCCTACGCCATGGACGCCCTCAAGCGGTCGATGAAGTGGGACGAGGAGGCGTTCGGCCGCGAATACGACCTCGACCTCTTCATGATCGTCGCCGTGCGCGACTTCAACTTCGGGGCCATGGAGAACAAGGGGTTGAACATCTTCAACTCCTCGCTGCTGCTGGCCGACCCGGCGACCGCCACCGACCTCGACTACGAGCGCATCGAGAGCGTCGTCGCCCACGAATACTTCCACAACTGGACCGGCGACCGGATCACCTGCCGCGATTGGTTCCAGCTATGCCTGAAGGAGGGCCTGACGGTCTTCCGCGACCAGAGCTTCTCGGCCGACATGCGCGGCCACGCGGTCCAGCGGATCAAGGACGTGAAGGCGCTGCGCGCGCGCCAGTTCCCCGAGGACCAGGGGCCGCTGGCCCACCCGGTCCGCCCCTCCAGCTATCTGAAGATCGACAACTTCTACACCGCGACCATCTACGAGAAGGGCGCGGAGGTGATCCGGATGCTGAAGACCCTGATCGGGGCCGAGGCGTTCCGGCAGGGCATGGACCTCTATTTCGAGCGCTGGGACGGCCACGCCACGACGGTCGAGGAATTCATCCGCTGCTTCGCCGAGGCCAGCGGCCAGGACCTGACCGACTTCTTCGCCTGGTACGAGCAGGCGGGCACGCCGAAGGTCTCGCTGAACCACAGCTATGATCCCGAGGCCAGGACCCTGACCATCGGCCTGACGCAGCAGACCCCGCCGACGCCGGGCCAGCCGACCAAGCAGCCGCTGCCCATCCCGGTCGTCGTCGGCCTGCTGGACGCCGAGGGCCGCACGCTGGCCTTCGAACGCGACGGCCGCGCCATGGACGAGACCCTGGTGGTCCTCGACAGCGCCGCCGCCTCGGTGACGCTGACCGGCGTCGACGCGCCGCCCGTGGTTTCGGCGCTTCGCGGCTTCTCCTCCCCCGTCACCCTCAGCACCGATGCGCGGCCGGCCGACCGCTACGTGCAGCTTGCCGGGGACAGCGACCTGTTCAACCGCTGGGAGGCCGGCCAGGAACTGGCCCGCGCCCTGATCATCGCCCGCGCCCAGGGCGTTCCCGACGAGGTCGGCGAGGAGCGTTTCGCCGAGGCGCTGGGCCGCGCCCTGGCCGACCAGGCCTCCGATCCGGCGTTCAAGGCGCTGCTGCTGTCGCTGCCCAGCGAGTCCGACCTCGCCCTGGCGATCCAGCCCGCCGATCCGGCCGCGATCCACGAGGCGCGCGAGGCGCTGCGCACGCGGCTGGCGCTGCATCTGACCGAAGACCTGAAGCGGCTGCATATCGGGCTTCAGGAGCTGGGCGAGTTCTCGCCGGACGCCGCCAGCGCCGGACGCCGCGCCCTGCGCAACGCCGCCCTCGACCTGATGGCCGCCAATCCCCGCGCGGAGATCGGCGAACTGGCGGACGGCCACTATCGGGCGGCGGTCAACATGACCGACGCCATCGGCGGGCTGTCGGCGCTGATGCTGGTCGGCGGCGAGCTGTACGAAAACGCGCTGAGCGACTTCTTCGACCGCTGGAAATCCGAGCCCCTGGTGATCGACAAGTGGTTCGCCCTGCAGGCCCGCGATCCGGACGAGACCGCCCTGGGCCGGGTCATGGGGCTGACCGCGCACCCGGCCTTCGACCAGAAGAACCCCAATCGGCTGCGGGCCCTGGTCTCGACCTTCGCCAACTTCAATCCGGCGCGGTTCCACGACCCCAGCGGCGCGGGCTATCGGTTCCTGGCCGACCAGATCCTGGCCGTGGACGGATTCAACCCGATGACCGCGGCGCGCCTGGTCGAACCGCTGGGCGGCTGGCGGCGCTACAAGCCCGAGCTGGGCGCGCTGATGAAGGCGCAACTGGCGCGGATCGCGGCCACCGAAGGGCTGTCGAAGAACGTCTACGAACTGGCCGCCAAGGCGCTGGCGGACTGAGGCCTCCCGCCTGTCCCTGAAGCTCGCAAAGAACGGAATATTTACGCTAATTCCGCAACTTCAGGGACAGGAATGGAGCAGCGCCTCATGTCCGCGTCCCTGCATCGGCTGCGCTTCCTGATCGTCGACGACAACACCCACGCGGTGAACCTGGTGAAGGCGATGCTGCGGGGGTTCGGGGCCGATCAGCTTCACGACGCCCAGACGCTCGCCGCCGCCCAGGCCCAGATGCGCACGACGCCCTGCGACATCGTCATCCTCGACTACATGCTGGGCCCCGAGGAGGGCGTGGACTTCGCGCGCTGGCTGCGCAACGCCCCGGAGAGCCCCGCGCCCCTGACGCCGATCATCCTGCTGACCGGCCATGCCGACCGCGCCCGGATCATGGCCGCGCGGGACGCCGGCGTGAACGAGTTCTGCGTCAAGCCGATCACGCCTGCGGACCTGATGAAGCGGATCGAGTGGGTGATCGACAGGGCCCGCCCGTTCGTTCGCAGCTCGACCTATTTCGGTCCCGATCGCCGGCGGCACGACGACCCCAGATATGCCGGCCCCGAGCGCCGGGCCGACCGGCGCACGAAACCCTGACCGCGGCGCCAGACGGCCCGTGACGCGACCTGCGCGCTTGCGTAGACTCCCCGTTAAGGTGAATCGGCGCGCAAAGGAGCGGCTGGGCTTTGGCCAAACGCGGGGGCGAGGACACGGCCGGGACACGGCCAGGCCACCTGCGCGGCGCCCCCGCGCCGGGTAGGAAGCTTGTCGCCCATCAGGGCTTCATCCGTATCGCCATCCTGTCGACCCTGCTGCTGCTGGCGGTCTACACCGCCGTCGCGGTCATTCGGATCGGTCGCGAGCCCCAGGTCCAGACCCTGCAGAACGCCGCCCTGCCCAGCCGGGCCGAGGCGCTGGCCGCGCGGGTCGACGTCGAGGGCGCGGCCCTGCGCGGCGGCCTGCTCGCCGCCCGCGAGACGCTGCAGCGCAAGGCGGACCCGCCGCTGGACGCGGCCGAGACCGGCCTGACGGCTGCGGCCGGAGCCGCCATCGCCGTCGCCATCCTCGACGACCAGGGCGTCATCGCCGTGGCGGGCAAGGCCCCGGGCGTCGACTGGCGCGCCCTGTCGGCCGAGATCGACCGGGCCAAGAGCGACCTCTGGATCGGCGGTTCGGGCCAATCGGCGGCGCTGGCCGCTTCGGTCACAGCGGTCACCGCCAAGGGCCCCCGCCGGATCGTGGCCATCGGAAATCCCGGCCGCTTGGGCGCGGCGCTGTCGCCGAACCAGGCGGTGGCGACCTCCCGCGGGCAGATCATCGCCGCGGTCGGCGCCGGCGGCCCGTCCCAGGCCCTGGACGTGAGCCAGGCGTTCGGCGTCTCCGCCGCCGATCTTTCCCGCGCGTCCGGCCTGCTCAAGGGCGTCAAGCCGGACGGCGCGGCGCTGGACTTGATCGCCCGGCCGGCGATGGGCGGCGCGCTGCTGACCGTGGCCGCCACCCCTTCCAGCGCCCACGAGAACCGTTCCGTCAGCCGGGAGCTCGCCTGGCTGACCGCGCCGTTGGCCGTCGCCTTCGCACTCGGGCTGCTGTTGTTGGGCCAGAGCCGCAAGGTCGAGAGCGCCCAGCAGGCCTTCATCGATTCCGAGCAGCGCTTCCGGCTGGCGGTCGAGGCCGCGCGTTGCGGCATCTGGGAATGGGACCTGGCCACCGACCAGATGTTCATGTCCGACGTCACCGGCGCGATCTTCGGCTGGGGCGGCGGCGGCGTGGTTTCCGGACAGGAGGTGCTGGACCGCGTGTCGCCCGATCACCGCGAGCGCGTGCGCCAGGCGCTGTCGACCGCCGCGACCTATGGCGGGTTCGACGTCTCGTTCCGCGTGCCCTCGCCGCAAGGCGGACGGCCGATCTGGATCGACGCCCGCGGCCAGGCCTTCGGCCGCCCCGATCACGAGGGCTATTCCCGCATCATCGGCGTGGCGCTCGACGTCACCGAGGAACGCATGGCCCAGGCCCGCGCCCAGGCCGCCGAAGGGCGCCTGCGCGACGCCATCGAGAGCGTCTCCGAGGCCTTCGTGCTCTGGGACCGCAACGGTCGGCTGCTGCTCTGCAACCAGAACTTCCGCAACGTCTTCTCGCTGGAGCCCCGGCTGCTGAAGCCGGGCGCGACGCGCGACGAGGTCAGCCGCTTCGCCCAGCTCGCCATCCAACAGGAAGCGCCCAGCCCCGACGGCCGCAAGGGCGTGCGCGAGGCCGAACTGGCCGACGGCCGCTGGATCCAGATCTCTGAACGGCGCACCGCCGAGGGCGGCCTGGTGATGACCGCCGCCGACATCACCGCCATCAAGACCCAGGAAGAGGCTCGCCGGCTCAACGAAGAGCAGCTCGAAAAGGCGGTCTTCAACCTGGAGCGCAGCCAGGAGCAGCTTTCGGAACTCGCCCGCAAGTACGAGATGGAGAAGGTCCGCGCCGAGGGCGCCAACAAGGCCAAGAGCGAGTTCCTGGCCAATATGAGCCACGAGTTGCGCACGCCGCTGAACGCCATCAACGGCTTCTCCGAGATCATGGTCGGCGAGATGTTCGGGACGCTGGGCGACCCGCGCTACAAGGGCTACGCCCAGGACATCCTGTCCTCGGGTCAGCACCTGCTGGCGCTGATCAACGACATCCTCGACATGTCGAAGATCGAGGCCGGCAAGATGAGCCTGAAGTTCGAGCCGCTGGCCCTGGAAGAGGTGGCCGAGGACGCCGCCCGCCTAGTGCGCAACCGCGCCGAGGCGGCGGGCCTGACGCTGTCGATCGACTTCCCGCATCTGCCGGAGGTCGACGCCGACTATCGCGCGGTCAAGCAGGTGCTGCTGAACCTGCTCTCCAACGCCATCAAGTTCACCCCCCGCGGCGGCCGCGTCACGGTGCGCGCCGAGGGCCGGCGCGACCCGACCGGCGAGAGCATCCGGGTCAGCGTCCAGGACACCGGCATCGGCATCGCCCAGGACGACCTGGCCCGCCTGGCGCGACCGTTCGAACAGGTCGAGAGCCAGCACTCCAAGACCACCCAGGGCACGGGCCTTGGCCTGGCGCTCACCAAGTCGCTGGTCGAGATGCATGGCGGCATGCTCGACATGCAGAGCGCGCCCGGCGAGGGGACGATGGTCTCGTTCACCATCCCCCTGCACCAGGGCGAAGCGGTCAGGACGACCGGCGGCTTCGCCGCCGCCTAGCGCTCCCGACGGCCTTCCTGCGGCGAGGGACCGCGCGGCCGCTCGGTCAGGCCGCGGGCCAAGGCGGCCCGGTCGGCCGGCGACAGGCCGGCGGCGAAGTCGACCACGTTGTCGTCGATCTGGCCGCGGGCGCCGGCTTCCTGGGCGCGGATCTCCGCCAGGCGCCGCTTCGTCGCAACCGGGTCGAACGGGTCCTGCCCGATCGCGCGCCAGGCGTCCTGGCGGGCCGCGCGGGCCGCGCGCATCGTCTCGCGCATGCCCGGGGCCTCGTCGCGCAGCGCCTGGCGGTAGGCCTGCGCCCGGTCGGGCGGCAGGACATCCCCGGCGCGCCACAGCGGCTGGACCGGACGCGACGCCATCGGCGGGCGATCGGCGCGGAAGCGCTGGCCGACCACCAGCCCCCCCGCCAGCGCCCCGACCAGGAACAGGTTCACCGCCAGGGACACGAACAGCATGACAAACAGGGCCTTGCGGCTCATCTAGACGCCCTCCCCGACGATCAGGCCCGAGAGATCGTCATAGTTGCTCAGCGCCGCGCTCACGGTCTCGTCGGGCTGCATGGGTTGCGCGGCGTCGGACAGCTTCACCCCCACGATCAGGCCCGCAGCGCAGGCCGCGGCCAGCCCCGCCCCGACCCCGGCCCGCATGAACCAGGACCGCAGGCCCCATGAACGGCGCATGGGCGGCGCCGAGTCGATCACCGCCTGGCGCAGATCGGCCGAAACCGCCATCGGCGCCCAAAGGTCGAGCGCCTCGTCCAGCTCGCCGGCGTCGCTCAGCACCCTCCGGGCGAACTCGGGCTCCGACGCCATCAGCAGGGCCGCGGCGTCGCGCTCCGCCGCCGGCCAACGGGCGATGTCGCCGCCATAGGCCTGGGCCAGGATCTCGAACCGTTCGTGGGTCATGTCCCTAGTCTCCCGCCATATCCGCCAACGCCGCACGCAACGCACGCCTTCCCCGCCCCAGCAGGCTCTCCAGCGCCTCGACGCTGACGCCCATCAGCGCGGCGGCCTCGATGTTCGAGAGCTCCTGGTAGTGACACAGCACGATCGCCTCCCGCTGGCGCTCGGGCAGGCGCTGCATGGCCGCGGCGACCCGATCTCCGACATCCCTGGCCTCCAGCCCGCGGTCGGGCGCCGGCCCCTCGTCGGGGCGATCCGGCGGCGTATCGGTCGCCACCTCGCGCCGGCGGCGCAGGCGGTCGTAGCAGAGGTTCAGGGCCACGCGGTGCAGCCAGGTGTCGAACCGCGCGGTTCCCGGCCGCCAGTCGCGCGCCTGCTTCCAGGCCCGCACGAAGGTCTCCTGGGCCACGTCCTCGGCCTCGGAGGGATCGCCCAGCATCCGCCCGGCCAGAGCGAGCAGGCGCGGCAGCTTGCGGGCCACGAGCGCGCGCACGGCGGCGGGGTCGCCCTCGCCCACCCGCGTCAGCAGCTCCTCGTCCGGATCGCTCAAGCCTCACCTCGCTCGCGAGGGATGCGAGCCTGCTATGTCCTTCAACCGCCGTCACGGCCTCTGTTCCGGCGCATGGCCAGGGTTTCCCTTCGATCCCGCACGTTCGTCGACTCTTCAACGCGCGAGGCCGCCGGCTCCGTCGCTCAGGTTCCCACAATCGTTTCGTAGGCCGCCCGCGCGCCTTTGCGGGAGGTCTCGAGCTTGCTGCGCAGGGCCCGGAAGTCGCGCGCCTCGCCGGCGCGCGCCAGCAGCGCACGGAACGCCTTGGGCTCGTCGCTCGGATCGCCGTTGTCGCCCAGGGCGACCTTCAGAAGCTGCGTCAGGTTCTGCTGCAGGGTCCAGGCCTTGCGCAGCGCCGCCAGGGCGTCGGCCGGCGCCAGGCCATCGAAGGCGGCCAGGGCCTCGGCGGTGTTCTGGCGCAGCGGGCCGCCGTCCGCGGCGTGCGCCAGTTGCAGGAACTGGGCGGCGAACTCGATGTCCACCAGGCCGCCGGGCGACAGCTTCAGGTCCCATTCGCCCTTGGGCGGGCGCTCCTGCTCCAGCAGGCGGCGCATGTCGCGCACGTCGGCGGCGGTGCGCGCCCGGTCTCGGGAGCGGCGCAGGGCGGCCTCGATGGCGCCCGCCGCCGCCTCGGCGAAGGCCGGCGACGAGGCCCAGACGACGCGCGCCCGCGTCAGGGCCAGCAGTTCCCAGGTCTCGGCCTCGCGCTCGTAATAGTCCTCGAAGGCCGTGAAGCTGACCGCCACCGGCCCCTTGGTGCCGGACGGGCGCAACTGCATGTCGACCTCGTAGAGCTCGCCCTCGCCGGTGGGCGTCGAGAGCGCGGCGATCAGGCGCTGGGTGAAGCGGCCATAGAAGACGTCGGCGCTCCACTCCTTGACCGATGAGGCCGCGCCCGGCTCGGCCGGGCGGTAGAGCGTCATCAGGTCGAGGTCCGAGCCGGCGCTCATCTCGCGCGATCCGCACTTGCCGAGCGCGATGACCGCCACCTCGCCCGGGAACTGGCCGCCCAACCGTTCGGCCTCGGCCAGGGCGGCCGGCGCCAGCGCCTCCATGCAGACGTCGGCGAGGTTGGCGAAGGCGCGCCCGGCGACCTCGGCGGTGGCCGCGCCGCTCATCACCTGCACGCCCACGCGGAAGGCCAGCTCGCGATGGACCCGGCGCACGGCGTCCATCACCTCCTCGAACCCATCGGCGCGCGAGACCGCCAGGGCCATGACGCTGCGGTCCTCGTCGGTGTCGATGTCGGCGAAGAACGCGCCGTCGAGCAGGGCGTCCAGCGCCGCCGGCCGCCGCGCCAGGGTGCTGGCGAGCCGCGGGGCGAACGCCATCACCTGGACCATCAGCTCGAACAGCTTCGGCTGGGCCAGGAACAGCGACTGCAGTTGCACGCCGGACGACAGCTTGGAGAAGAAGGCTTCGAAGCGGGTGAAGGCCGCATCCGGCGCGCCGCTGGCCTGGGCGGCGTCCAGCAGGCGCGGCGCCAGGCGCGTGAAGAGCTCGCGCCCGCGCTCGGTGCGGGTCGCCTGGATGTGGCCGTGGTGCCAGCTACGGATGGTCTGCGACACCGTCGCGGGATGGGAGAAGCCCATGCGGGCCAGGGTGGCCAGGGTCTCGGGATCGTCCTCGACGCCGGTGAAGATCAGGCTGCCGAACCGCGACGACAACTGCTCCTCGTCCGGGAACAGCTCGCCATAGCGCCGGTTGACGGTCTTCAGGGTGCGCTCGATGGCGGCGTCGAAGCTTCGCACGCGGTCATAGCCCGACAGCGCCGCCACGCGCTTGCGCTCGCCGTCGGACTCCGACAGCCGATGGGTCTGCTCATCGGCCAGCATCTGTACGCGGTGCTCGGCCGAACGGAGCTGGCGATAGGACTCGGTCAGTTCGTCCACGGCCTGCGCCGAGACGTGGCCGGCCGCTTCCAGGGCGCGAAGGGCGTCGAGCGTGCGCGGGGAACGCAGCTCCGGGTGCCGCCCGCCCAGGATCAGTTGCTGGGTCTGGACGTAGAACTCGATCTCGCGGATGCCGCCGCGTCCCAGCTTCAGGTCCACGCCCTTGGCGGTCAGCCGGTCGTCGACCTTGTGCACATGGATCTGGCGCTTGATCGAATGGATGTCGGCGATGGCCGCGAAGTCGAGGTTCTTGCGCCAGATGAACGGCGCCAGTTCGTCGAGGAACGCCTTGCCGCGGCCGACGTCGCCCGCCGCCGCGCGGGCCTTGATGAATGCCGCCCGCTCCCAGTTCTGGCCGACGCTCTCATAATAGTCGAAGGCGGCCGGCGCCGGGACCGCCGGCGGCGTCGACGACGGGTCGGGACGCAGGCGCAGGTCGACGCGGAACACGTAGCCGTCGCCGGTCTTGTCCTGCATCAGCTCGGCCAGGCGATGCGTCAGGCGGACGGCGAAGGCCTGGGTCTCCACGCCCTCGGCCAGCGGCAGGACGTCGGGCTCGTAGAAGACCGAGATGTCGATGTCGCTGGAATAGTTCAGCTCATAGGCGCCGTGCTTGCCCATGGCGATGCAGAACCAGCCGGGGACCGGCCCCTCGTCGCCCGAGCCCATGCGGGTCAGGCGGCCGGCCTCGAGCTCGCCGCGGGCGGATACGATCAGGGCCGAGGCCAGGGCCGCGTCGGCGAAGCGGGTCAGGGCGCCGGTGACCTGATCGAGGTCCCAGACCCCGCCGAGATCGGCCAGGGCGATCAGCAGGTGGGCCTCGGCCTTCAGCTTGCGCAGGCCCGACTTGGCGCCTTCCCAATCCGCATCGGCCAGGGCGCCGGTGCGAGCCAGCAGGTCCTCGAACCGGGCGCCCGGCTCGCTTTCGAGCAAGGCCCGCAGCCGGGCCGGATCGCGCCGCGCCAGGCTGGTCAGATAGGGCGAAGCGCCGAACACCGGCGCGAGCGCGGGCCAGGCCTGGTCGAGCACGGACGTCCAGCCGTCGCCGACGGCGCTCTCGGCGAGCACGTTGCGGGCGCGGTCGGCGGCCTTTTCGTCGGCGATCGGGCCGCAGGGGCGAAGGGCGTCTATCAAGCGAGTCATCACGACGACATTAGACGGCGCCTGATGGACATTTCACCAGGGCGCTCGTGAAGCTGGCCTCGATCAGATGATCAGGCCGCCCGCGGCAGGATGAGCGCCACGCGCAGGCCAGGGCCCATTTCACCGACCTTACCCGGCCCCTCGGACAGTTCGAGCCGGCCGCCATGCGCCTCGGCGACGGCGGCGACGAGTGAGAGGCCCAGGCCCGATCCCGGCTCGCTGCGGCTGTTTTCCAGGCGCACGAAGCGCTCGACCACGCGGGCGCGGTCCTCGTCGGGCACGCCGGGCCCGGTGTCGGTGACCGAGAACTCGATCTCGCCGGAGGACCGGCGGCGCACGCGCAGCATGATCGCCCCGCCGGCGGGCGTGTACTTGACCGCGTTGTCCAGCAGGTTGGCCAGCGCCTGGGCCAGGAACTCGCGGTTGCCGCGGACCTGGAGGTTCTTGGCCAGCTCGGCGCCGAACTCCAGGCCCTTGTCCTCGCAGGTCGGCTCGTAGAGCTCGGCAAGGTCGGCCGCGAGCTCCGCCGGATCGAACAGGATCTGGTCCGGCGCCTGGCCGGCCGCCTGCAGGCGGGCGATCGCCAGCACGGCGCTGAAGGTCTTGAGCACGCCGTCGGTGTCGTCCAGCGCCTGGGCGAGCGCCTCCTGGGCGTCGCCCTTGCCCGCCTCGACGTCGAGATAGGCGGTCTCCAGCCGCGCCCGCAGCCGGGTCAGCGGCGAACGAAGGTCATGAGCGATGGCGTCGCCGGCGTGGCGATGACCCGACATCGAGCGCTGCAGGCGGTCCAGCATCTCGTTGATGCCTTCGGAGAGCTCGTCGAACTCGTCGCGGGCGCCGCGCACCGCCGCGCGGGCGTCGAAGTCGCCGTTGCGCACGGCGGCGACGACGTCGTTGAGCGCGCCCATGCTGCGCGAGACGTTGCGGCTGACCAGCAGGCCGCCGGCCAGCCCCAGCACGATCACCAGCGCCCCGGCCCCCCAGAGCGCGCGGACGATCTTCACCACATAGGCCTGGTCTTCGCTGATGTCGGCGCCGACGAACAGAATCTCGCCGCCGCTGAGGCGCTCCTGGATCCCGCGGGCCGGATGCTTCACCAGCCGGCCCTGGCTATCGTAGTCGGTGACCGAGAAGCTGGCGCGCGTGGAGGCCCCGGCGCCCGCGTCCTCGATGGGCGACTCGGCGATGGAGCCCGAGATCCGCGTCCCGTCCGGCTTCATCAGCAGGTAGAGGAACGGTCGTTCGCTGGCCGCCCGCTCGATCAGCGACTGGTTGACCGCATCGACCCCGGCGCGGTCGTAGGCGGCGACCAGCGAGCGCATCTCGCGGGTGATGTTCTGGTCCGTCCGCCGCGTCGCCTCGCCGGCCGTCGCCAGATAGATGTAGGCCAGGAAGGCGCTGGCGGCCGCCGCGAACAGCGCCAGGAACAGCAGCGTCAGCCGGAACGGCGTGGTGCGGAAGAGCCTCGGCAGACGCATGGCGCGCCGGACCCTACGGGTCGAGGCGGTAGCCCGCCCCGCGGACGGTCTGCAGCATCGCCCGGTCGAAACCCTTGTCGATCTTGGAGCGCAACCGCGAGACGTGCACGTCGATGACGTTGGTCTGCGGGTCGAAGTGATACTCCCAGACCTTCTCCAGCAGCATGGTGCGGGTCACCGACTGGCCGGCGTGCCGCATCATGAACTCCAGCAGTTGGAACTCGCGCGGCTGCAGGTCGATCTCCTTGCCCTGGCGGTGCACGGTGCGGCCGATCAGGTCCATTTCCAGCTCGCCGACCCGCAGCAGGGTCTGGACCGAGCCCGTCTCGCGACGGCGCGACAGGGCTTCGACCCGGGCGATCAGTTCGGCAAAGGCGTAGGGCTTGACCAGATAGTCGTCGCCGCCGGCCTTGAGGCCTTCGACGCGGTCGTTGATCTCGCCCAGGGCCGACAGGAACAGGACCGGGGTCTGGTCGCCCTCGCGCCGCAGCGCCTGGACCATGGAGACGCCGTCCATCCGCGGCATCATGCGGTCGACGATCATCACCTCGAACTCGCCGGCATGGGCGGCGGAGAGGCCCGCCTCCCCGTCGCTCGCCCGGACGCATTCGTGACCGGCCTCGGTGAGGCCGCGGTCCATGACCTCGGCCGCCTCCAGATCGTCTTCGACAATCAGAATCCGCATCGACTCAGGACCCCCGATCGATCCCGGAAGGATCGATCCGTTTCTAGAAATTCGGAGCGTGACGGTCGCCGAAGCTGGCGTCCACCCTCGGCTGTCACGCCCTCGCGCCGTCCAACCTAGCCGGAAATCTTCAGCGGCAGGAAGGAGGTCCGCCCGCCGCGATGCACGCCGATCAGGATGCTCTGGCGCCCGGCCTTCTTGGCCGCCGTCACCGCCGCGGAAAACTCGGCCGCGGTGGTCACCGGCTCGCCGTTCGCCTGCACCAGGACGTCGTCCTTGCGCAGCCCGCGCAGGGCCGCGTCGGACGACTGGTCGACGCTGGCGATCAGGACGCCCTTGAAGCCGGGATCCAGGTTCAGGCGACGGCGCGAAGCCTCGTCCAGCGGAGCCAGGGCCAGGCCGAGAACCACGGGGCGCTGGGCCTGGGCCTCCGGCTTTTCACCGCCGCCGCGGCCTTGGCCGCCCTGCTGATTGTCGTTGGCCGCCAGTTCGCGCTCGGTCGGACGCACGCCCGAGCGGATCTCGATCGACCTGCGCTTGCCCGCGCGCAGCACCTCCAGGCGCAGCACGTCGCCCGGCTTGGCCTTGGCCACCTCGCGGGTCAGTTCCGAGGAGGTCTTGACGTTGACGCCGTTGACCGAGGTCACGACGTCGCCCGACTGCAGGCCGCCGCGCTCGGACGGACCGCCCGGCGTCACATTGGCGACGATGGCGCCGCGCTGGGCGCCCATGCCCTGGGCCTCGGCCATCTCGGCCGTGAAGTTCTGGATCGAGGCGCCGATATAGCCGCGGGTGATCTTGCCGCCCGAGATCAGTTGCTTGGTGATCGAGTCGGCCACGTCCGCGGGGATCGCGAAGCCGATGCCGACCGAGCCGCCCGACGGCGAGAAGATCGCGGTGTTCACCCCGATCACCCGGCCATAGACGTCGAAGGTCGGACCGCCCGAGTTGCCGCGGTTGATGGGGGCGTCGATCTGGATGTAGTCGACGAAGGTCTCGCCGATGTCGCGGCCATAGGCCGAGATGATGCCGGCGGTGGCGGTGCCGCCCAGGCCGAACGGATTGCCGACCGTGATGACCCAGTCGCCGACGCGCGGCTTGCCGGCGTTCTCGAAGTTCACATAGGGAAAGCCGCTGCCCTTGACCTTGAGCACGGCCAGGTCGGTCCCCTCGTCGCGACCGACGACCACGGCGTCGAGTTCGCGCTCGTCCTTGAGCACGACCTTGATCTCCTTGGCGTTCTCGACGACGTGATTGTTGGTGACGATGTAGCCGTCGCCCGAGATGAAGAAGCCCGAGCCCGAGGATTGCTGGCTGGGCAGGCGCGGCTGGCCGCGGCCCGGAGCCTGCTGGCCTTGCCCCGGCTGGGCGTCTTCGTCATCCCCCCCGCCGCCGCCCGGCGGCTGGCGCGGCACGATGTCGAACGGGAAGTTCTCGAAGCCCGGCACGCGGCGCAGGGCCGAGGGATCGACGTCCGAGGTCACGTTGATCGACACGACGGCCGGCGAAACCTTCTCGAAGATGTCGGCGAAGGAGAGCGGCGCGCCGGGCGGCGGCGCAAAGATCGGGGCCGTCGACGTCTTCATCAGCAGGCCGCGCTGGACGCTGGATTCCGCGCGCGGCGGGTCCGAAAGATTGGCGCCGGCCAGGGCCGCAGTAGCGACGCCGACGCCCGCCAGGGCGCCGAGGAGGTAACCGGTCTTCTTCGAGGTCATAAGCCTTCAATTTCCCTGTGGGCGCCCGGGGTCAGATAACACGGGCACGTCCCCGACAACCTAGTTTCGATGCCAAAGAGCGCAATGTCTCTCAAGTTACGTTTAGGTCACGCTCGGCTCTTCATAGCGTTCAATGTTTGGCGCAATCTTGTCACGCTGCTCAATCCCCCGACAGGTCGTCCAGGCGAGCGGCTTCCTCAGGCGATAGCTCCCGATCGGCGGGCCGGCTCCGGAAGCTGCGCAGCAACAGCCAGAGCCCGAGAATCACCACCACCAGCGGCGCGCCCCACAGCGCGGCGTTGCCGAGCGAGAACGCCGGCTTGAGCAGCACGAACTCGCCGTAGCGATCGGTCAGGTGCTTGCGCACCTCGTCGTTGGTCTTGCCGGCCTTGACCTCCTCGCGGACCAGGCGGCGCAGGTCGGCCGCCAGCTCGGCGTTCGAGTCGTCGATCGACTCGTTCTGGCAGACCATGCAGCGGACTTCCCGGAACAGCTCCCGGGCCCGCGCCTCCTGGGCCGGGTCGGGCAGGCGCTCGGCCGGATCGGAGGCGGCGGCGATGCAGAGCACCGCCCCCAGCATGGCCAGGAACCGCTTCACGCGACCGCCTCGGCCTTGCGGCCCGCCGCCAGGCGCAGCCGCCGGTCCGACAGCGAGACCACGCCGCCCAGGGCCATGATCCCCGGCCCGATGAAGATCAGCAGCGCCCAGGGGTTCCAATAGGCCCGCACCAGCCAGACCGGCTCGCCGGCCGCGTCCCGGCGCTCGCCCAGCACGACATAGAGGTGGTCCAGCCCACGGGTGCAGATGGCGACCTCGGAGGTGGTCTGGCCGCCGGCCGGATAGAACCGGCGCTCCGGCCTCGGCGCGCAGATCTCGTTCTCGCCCTTGAACGCGCGCAGCATGCCGCGCTCGGCCTCGTAGTTCGGGCCTTCGACGCCCCGGATGTCATCGAGCACCAGGCTGTACTCGCCCAGGTCCAGCCGGCCGCCGATCGGCAGGGTCTCGGCCGTCTCGAGCTTCCAGCCGGTCTCGAAACAGGCGCCCAGGATGAACACCCCCAGCCCAAGGTGCGCCAGCGTCATGCCCCAGGCGCCGCGCGGCAGGCCCACCAGGCGCCGCCAGGTCTCGCCCGCGGAGACACGGAAGGCGCGGGTGCGCTCTCCCAGCTCGACCAGGGCGCCGATCACCAGCCATGCGCCCATGGCCACGCCGGCCGCCGAGAACGCCTTGCGCGGGCTGATCAGGGCGTAGGCCGCCACGCCGCAGGCCAGGGCGATGAGCGCCGCCAGCCACAGGCGCTGCAGCACGCCCTGGGCGTCGCCGCGCTTCCAGGCCAGCAGCGGCCCGGCCGGCAGCAGGATCGCCAGCGCCGCCATCAGCGGCGTGAAGGTCAGGTTGAAGAACGGCGGCCCGACCGAGATCGCCTCGCCCGTCGCCGCCTCGCGGATCAGCGGATAGAGCGTGCCCAGCAGGACGGTCGCCGTGGCCGCCGCCAGCAGGATGTTGTTCAGCACCAGCGCGCTCTCGCGGCTGACCGGCGCGAAGACCCCGCCGCGGGCGAACAGCGGCGCGCGCCAGGCGAAGAGGGCGAAGCCCGCCCCGGCGGTGACGCCCAGAATCATCAACAGCAGCACGCCGCGGGTCGGATCGACGGCGAAGGCGTGGACCGAGGTCAGCACGCCCGAGCGCACCAGGAAGGCGCCCAGCATCGAGAAGGTGAAGGCGGCCAGGGCCAGGAACACCGTCCATCCCGCCAGGGCGCCGCGCTTTTCGGTGACGATGGCCGAATGCAGCAGGGCCGCCGCGATCAGCCAGGGCATGAAGCTGGCGTTCTCGACCGGGTCCCAGAACCACCAGCCGCCCCAGCCGAGTTCGTAATAGGCCCAGAACGACCCCAGGGCGATGCCGACCGTCAGCGCGCTCCAGGCCGCCAGGGTCCAGGGCCGCACCCAGCGAGCCCAGGCCGCGTCGACCCGCCCCTCGATCAGGGCGGCGACGGCGAAGGAGAACACCACCGACATGCCGACATAACCGACGTAGAGCGCCGGCGGATGGAAGGCCAGGGCCGGATCCTGCAGCAGCGGGTTGAGCGAGCGGCCCTCCACCGGCGCATTGGCGATGCGGTTGAAGGGGTTGGAGGCGAACACGGTGTAGGCCAGGAAGACGACGCCCAGCAGGCCCTGGGTGGCGATGGTCAGGGTCTTGAGCCCGGCCGGCAGGTCGCGCCCGAAGGCGGCGACCGCCGCCCCGCAGCCGGTCAGCGCCAGGCACCACAGCAGCATCGAGCCTTCATGGCTGCCCCAGGTCCCGGCCACGCGATAGAGCAGCGGCTTGGCGGTGTGGGAATTGGCCGCGACGTTGGCGACCGAGAAGTCCGACGTCACGAAGGCGTACATCAGCGCCGCGAACGCCACGAGCAGGCCCCCGAAGGCGGCGATCGCCGCCCCCTGCGCCGCGCCCGCCAGCACCGGCGAGCGGCGCAGGCGCGCCAGGCCGCCGAGCACGGCCTGGGCCAGGGACAGCGCCAGGGCCAGGGCCAGCGAAAACGCCCCGATCTCGACGATCATCGGGCGGCCGCGTCCGTCTGATAGCTGGGCGGCGGCGCGCCTTCGCCGCGCCATTCCCCCTGCTCCTTGATGGCCTTGGCGACCTCGCGCGGCATGTACTTCTCGTCGTGCTTGGCCAGCACCTGCTTGGCCTCGAAGTCGCCGTCGGGGCGGAAGGCGCCGGTGGCGACGATCCCCTGCCCTTCGCGGAACAGGTCGGGCAGATCGCCCGAATAGTGGACCTTGGCGGCGGCCATCTGATCGGCGACGGTGAACTCCACCCGTCCGTCCGGGTGCTTCACCACGCTGCCCGGCTGCACCAGCCCGCCGAGCTGGATCGAGCGCCCAGGCGGCGGCTTGGCCTCGGCCGCCTGGGCCGGGGTGTAGAAGAACGAGATCGAGTCCGAGAGGCCCCACAGCGTCAGGCCGACCGCCAGGGCGAGCACCGGGGCGATCGCGGCGATCAGATAGAGGCGGCGACGCGCCTTGGGGGATTTGGGCAGCCAGCCGCTCATCGCATCGGTTCCGTCTTCGCCGCCAGGTCGAGGGCCTTCAGCACATCGGCCTTTCCGGCGTAGCGCGCCTTGGCTTCCGTCAAAGTCGCATCGCGTTTGGCCGCGTCGCCCAGCACGGCGTAGGAGCGCACCAGGCGCACCCAGCCCTCGGGATCGTCGGGCTCGGCCTCCAGCCGCGCAGCCAGGCTGGCGACCATGCCCTCGACCGCCGCCATCTGCCCGCCGTCGAGCTGGGGCGCCGGAGCGCCCTGCGCCTGGGCGATGGCCTGCTGGACGGCCGCGCGGCGCGGATCGTCGGCCGGCAGGTCCGCGGCCAGGGCGCGCCAGGCGGCCAGGCCCTCGGCGCGCTCGCCGCCGGACACCTGGGCGCGGGCCAGATGGAAGCGGGCGCTGACCGCCTTGGGATCACGCTTGACGGCTTCCTGGAAGGCGCGCCTGGCCTGGGGCGTCACCTCGCCCTCGGCCTGCACCAGCAGCACCTCGCCCAGTCCCTCCCAGAGGTCGGCGCGGTCGGGCGCCAGTTCGATCGCCCGGCGCAGCGCGCGGGCGGCGGCGTCGGGATTGTCGGACGCCATCTCGGCCTGGGCGAGGAAGCCGTAGGCCTCCGGGTCGGCGCCGCGCTCGGCGATCAGCGACTGCAGCACCACGGCCATCTGCGGCGGGGTCAGCGCCGCAGGATCGGCCGCCCGCCACGCGGCGACCCGCGTCTTGAACGGCTGGTCCGGCAGTCCGGGCGAGCCGACGGCGACGTAGATTCCAATGGCGATCAGCGGCGTCAGCGCGGCGGCGGCGAGCACGGGCTTGCGCAGGGCGACGTCGGCGCTCCAGGGCGCGGCCTTGCTTTCGGACGCGCCCAGCAGGCGCCGCGCGGCCTCGGCGTGGGCGATCGCCCGCTCGGAGGCGGGGATCAGGCCCCGGTCGGCCAGGTCGTCGATTTCGCGAAGCTGGCGGCGGTACACCGCCGTCGTCGGATCATCAGCGCCGGCGACAGCCGCAGCACGGGCCGAACTCCAGAGGACGAGACCGGCGCAGAGCGCTGAGAGCACGCCCGCGACCACCCAGAACGCGATCATGGCGCGGCTTTAGCCGAAAGAGATTGGGAGTTCCACCGGTCCGATCGGCGCAGGCCCCCAAATTAGACCGGACGGGCCGGATCCTCCCACGCGGGCCGCGGCGCCTTCACCGCGCCGAACGCGCTCGCCGCCCGCCGGCGGACGATGTCGCTGGCGCGGGGCTCGTGGATCAGCCCGGCGAACTCGGCGGCGACCTGCAGGCGCAGGGCCGCGATCTCGCGATCGGGAACCTCGCCGTCGCGCACCAGCGACAGGACGTCCTCGACGTACTGGTCGAGAGCTTCGCCGGCCGCTTCCATGACCTTGACCCGGGTCGAGGCGAAGCCGCCGTAGTTGGCGCTGGCGCGGATGCCCTCGGCGAAGGTCAGCAGGCCGCGGCACCGCTGCACATGGCCGGGGTCCGGCGGCGTGGTCAGGCTCGGCTCGGAGATCAGGGCGCGGGCGACACGGACCTTCTGGCTGGGAAGGGCGGCGCTCTGGAGTTTCGGCAGCTCGCGCAGGCGTCGCTCGACGACCGAGGCCAGCGACTGCTTCTGCTTCTGGATCCGGCCGCCCCAGCCGCCCTCCCGCGCCAGGTCGATGGCGTTCTCGAGCTCGCTGATCTGCAAGGTCAGGATTTCGACCGTCCCCGCCGCCGCCTGCCCGGCCGGCGCGCCGCCATTGAGGTCGAAGCCCGCGACGACCTTCAGATTGGCGTCGACGGCGTCCATCAGCCGGTTGGCGAACACCGCCAGCTCCGATCCCGAGAGGTAGCTCTCGGTCGGATGATCCATCACCGCCGAAACGATCCGCAGGATGGTCCAGGGCTCGGCCATCTGCGCGCCCAGCATCTCGAAGAACCGCGGCCCGGCGTCCTCGCCCCCGCGGCAGGCGTCGCGATAGGCGAGCCGGGCGGCGGCGGCGCGCTCCTGCGTCGTGCGGCTGATCCATTCCGGCAGCTTCTCGGTCGCCCGGCGCACGACCGGCGACATCGCCAGGCAGGAACGCAGAACGGCCACGCCGCCCGCCCGATCCGCCTCGATGACGTCCAGGGCGGCGACGATGTCGCGCTGCTCGCGCAGGTCCACCTCCTCGACCAGCCTTTCCGTCAGGCGATCGAACGGCTCTGTGGACGTGACGCCCGGTTCGAAGTCGGCCAGGACCAGGGCCGCGGTCTCCACATCGACGGATGCGACGGCGCGCAGGCCGCGCCAGAGCAACGGCAGGGCGCGCGGCGGGAAGGCGAGCCGATCAGGATCTCCCCGGCGATCGATGAACAGCGGCGCGATCGGCTCCAGCACCCTGTTGCGCAGGGTGCGCTCGGCGACCTCAGCCTCGACCACCCGGCGAACTCCGGCCAGGGCGGTGTCGCCGTCGGCGGCCGCCAGGGCGTTGCGCAGCCCGCTGACCACCTTGTCCGGCGCGCTGGCGACGAGCGTGCGGACGATGTCGATCTTGGCGTCGGGCAAGCCGGCCATGGAAGAAGGCGCTCCAGTCGCGGGCGCACTCCCGCGCGAGCCGCAACATGGCTTGTCGCGAGTTAAGGCTTTACCAAAAGCCTTTGAGAATCAGGCCTCAGCCCGCGGCAGATCCAGCTCGACCAGAAGTCCGCCCAGCCGCGCCTCGCCCAATTTCAGCGAGCCGCCATAGGCCCGCGCCAGTTCGTCGACGATGGAGAGGCCAAGCCCCGATCCCGGCGCGCTTTCGTCCAGGCGCGTTCCCCGCCGCACGACGGTTTCGCGCTGCTGGGGCGTCAGGCCTTCGCCGTCGTCCTCGATGGTCAGGCGCAGCCGGTCACCCGGCGCGGCGACGGCGCGAACCCGAACCCGGCCCTTGCACCACTTGCCGGCGTTCTCCATGGCGTTGCCCGCCAGTTCCAGCAGGTCCTGGCGCTCGCCCAGGAAGTAGAGATCATCGGAAGCGTCCCAGTCGATCTCCACGCCCTTGTCGACGAAGATCCGCTCCAGCGTGCGCGACAGCTCGTCCAGCACGTCGGCGACCGAGGTCCGCTCGCCCGAGCCCTGGGTGCGGGCCGCCGCGCGGGCGCGACGCAGATGGTGGTCGACCTGCTGGCGCATGGCCTCGGCCTGGGACTCGACCACGTCGGCCAGCGATCCGCCGGTCTGGCGCGCCTCGGTCAGCATCACCGACAGCGGGGTCTTCAGCGCATGGGCCAGGTTGCCGACGTGGGTCCGCTGGCGCTCGACGACCTCCTGGTTGTGCGCCATCAGCGCATTGAGCTCGTCGGCCAGGGGCGAAAGTTCGCTGGGATAGGCGCGCTGCACGCGCTCGGCCTTGCCGCGGCGGACCGAGGCCACCTCCCGCCGCAGGGCGAACAGCGGATTGAGGCCGACGCGCACCTGGATGACCACCGCCGCGATCATCCCGACCGCCAGCAGCACGAAGGCGATGGCCGTCGCGGTCACGAAGCCGCGGACGTCGCGGTCCACGGGGCTGCGGTCCTCGGCCGCCATGAACACCACCGGCGCGGCGCGGCCCGGCAGCTTGGCCTGGGTCGCCATCACCCGCAGCGGTTCGTTGAGCGGCCCGGAGGCGTCGTAGGAGACCGGCCGGCCCGGCGCGGCGTCCAGCCGCTGGACGATGTCGGGCGGCGACTTCAGTTCGCTGTCCCAGAGCGAGCGCGAGCGCACCAGCACCCGCAGCTTGCCGGCCTCGCCCGGTTCGGCGATCTGCCAGTACTTGCCCGAGAAGGCGCGCAGGGCCCGCAGGTCGGTCAGGGCCGGCGCGACCACCTCGCCCTTCTCGGCGATGGTCGTGCCGGCGGTCAGGTTGTCGATGAGCTCGGAAAGGCCCTGGTCGAAACGGCGCAGCGCCGCCTGCTGGAACAGCAGGGCCAGCACGATCGCGCAGACCACCAGCACGGCGAGGCTCCAGCCCGCCGCCAGGATCACCAGCCGGCGGACGAGCGAGGGCTGGCCGAGGGCCGGCATGGTCACGAGCCCGCCGCCCCGCCTCCCAGTTCCTCGGCCGGCGCGGTCAGGCGATAGCCGAGACCGCGGACGGTCTCGATCCGCTCCGCGCCGATCTTCTTGCGCAGGCGGCCGATGAACACCTCGATGGTGTTGGAATCCCGGTCGAAGTCCTGGTCGTACAGGTGCTCGACCAGCTCGGTCCGGCTGATCACCCGGCCCTGGTGCATCATCAGGTAATGCAGCAGGCGGTACTCCAGCGAGGTCAGGCGCAGCGGCTCGCCGTTGACGCTGGCGCGCGCCGCGCGCGGGTCCAGGCGCAGGCCGCCGAGCGAGAGGCTGGGCGCGGCATGGCCGGCCGAGCGGCGCAGCAGCGCCCGCAGGCGGGCCAGCAATTCCTCGGTATGGAACGGCTTGGTCAGGTAGTCGTCGGCCCCGGCGTCGAAGCCGGCGACCTTCTCGCTCCAGGCGCCGCGGGCGGTCAGGATCAGCACCGGCACGGCCATGCTCTCGCGCCGCCAGCGCTCCAGCACCGAGACCCCGTCCACCTTGGGCAGGCCCAGGTCCAGGATCACCGCGTCATAGGGCTCGGTCTCGCCCAGGAACTGGGCTTCCTCGCCGTCGGCGGCGTGATCGACCGCATAGCCGGCGTCGCCGAGCGCGGCCTTGAGCTGGCGCGACAGGTCCGGGTCGTCCTCGACCAGTAGAATACGCATGAGACTCCTTAGCCGCCTTGGCGCGAGATGATCTGACCGCTCTGGGCGTCGACGACGAAGATGATCACCCGGCCGTCGTTGGTCTGCCATTGGACGAAGTAGGCCGGCCGCCCGCCGGCGTCGCCCTGGGTGGTGTTGAGCTGACGCCCCGGCGTGCGCGCGGCGATGTTGGCGATCACCTGCGACAGCGGCACCTGGCGTCCGCCGCGCACGGCGTCGCGCGCCGCGTCCTGGTCGCCCCGGCCGCCATAGGACGGGCGGCCGTAGTCAGGGTACGGTTGAGCGACCGCCGCGGGGGCGGCCGCCAGCAACACGGCGATGACAAGAAGGCGTTTCATGAGCCGCAGCATTAGAGCCAGATCACTGAACCGAGCCTGAATACGCGGTTTATGAATGTCCGCGCCGGCCCTGTCACCCGAGGTCGCGAAAACTACTTCTTCCTCGGCGTGTACGGCCGCTCTTTTCGCCAGCGCTCGGCGAAACTCTCCAACTCGTGATCGGGCTTGTCCGGCAGCATCAGGACGATCCGCGCCAGCAGGTCGCCCCGCTTGCCGCGGCTGTCCGACAGCCCCTTGCCCTTCAGGCGCAGGGACTGGCCGCTGTTGGCGCCCTTGGGGACCGTCAGGGTCACCGCCCCGTCCGGGGTGCGCGCCTCGACCTTGCCGCCCAGCACCGCGTCGGGGATCGAGACCGGCAGGTCCATGACCAGCGCGTCGCCTTCACGCCGGAAGATCGGGTGCGGGCGCATGACCAGTTCGATGAAGGCGTCGCCGGGGCCGCCGCGGCCGGGCGATCCCTGCCCCTTCAGGCGCAGCGTCTGCCCTTCCTCGGCCCCCTTCGGGATGGTGACGTCGATCGTCCGGCCGTCGGAGAAGGCGATGCGCTTCTTGGCCCCATGGATCGACTCCTCAAGGTCGATCTCGAGCCTGGCGCGAACGTCCGAGCCGCGTTGCGAGAAGCCGCCGAAGCCCCCGCCTCCGCCGCCGCGCCGGCCCAGGATCTCGCTGAACAGGTCGCCCAGGTCGGCGCCCTCCATCGATTCGGTATAGCGCCCCTGGCCGCCGCCCCAGGGACCGCCCTGCTGGCCCCCGAACGGCCCGCCGCCGCCGAACCCGCGCATGGTCTCGCGGCCGTCGGCGTCGATCTCGCCGGCGTCGAACTTCTTGCGCTTCTCGGCATCGCCCAGGATGTCGAAAGCCGCGCTCACCTGCTTGAAGCGCTCCTCGGCAGCCTTGTCGCCCGGATTGGTGTCCGGGTGGTGCTGCTTGGCGAGCTTGCGGAACGCCTTGCGGATTTCGTCCGCGCTCGCGCCGCGGGAGACGCCCAGCTCCTGATAGGGGTCGCGCGCCAAAGAAAGACCTCTCAAACCTTAGGGGAACTATGGGCCACTCAATTAGGCCGTTTGGCGAGGGGCGCAACCCTCAATGTGACATTTTTACCACATCAAATGAAGCCGCCTAGTCGCCGCCGCGCTCATCGAGCAGGTCCCAGGCAGCATACGCGATCGCGTCCTCCGGGTCCTCCAGGGTTTCCTCGCTGATGGTCTCGCCGCGGATCGAGACGCCGGCCTCGTGCACGCTCTCCCGATACCCGGAGATGAGCGGATGCCAGGACGCCAGCCCGCGGCCCTCGCTGATCCGGCGATAGGCGCAGCTCTTCGGCATCCACTTCAGGGTCTCGACATTGTGCGGCGTCAGCTTGATGCAGTCGGGCACGTGCTTCTTGCGCTCGGGATAGTTGGTGCAGGTGCAGCGCTCGGAATCGAACAGCTTGCAGTGCACCCGGGTCGGGAACACCTCGCCGCTGTCCTCGTCCTCGAAACGGACGAGGCAGCAGAGCCCGCAGCCGTCGCACAGGCTCTCCCACTCGCGCACCGTCATGTGCTCAAGCGACTTCGTTTCCCAGAAAGGCCTCGAAGCCATGCTACAGGCGTCCTACACAATCCAAACTACGCCGCCCCAGATTACCCGTGACCGACGAGAACAACGACTCAAACCGCGCCAAGACCTCGTTCGGCCAGCGCCGAACGGGCCCGCGCGCTGACCTGACGGGTAAGTCGCCCGATGGCAAGGGCGGGGGCCGCGACAGGCGGCCGCGCCTGTGGGCGATCCTGAAGTGGCTGGGCGTCATCCTGGCGGTCCTGGTCGCGGCCGGGCTGATCGCCGCGGTCGCGGCCTGGAACCATGTCAGCGAGACCTACCTCCAGGACCTGCCGCAGGTTCCGACCCGGCAGGAGATCTACGCCTCCACCCGCGCCCCGGCGATCAAGTTCTACGACATGAACGGCCGGTTCATCGCCTCGCGCGGGCCGCAGTACGGCGAGAACGTGCGCCTGGCCGCCCTGCCCGACTACGTGCCCAAGGCCTTCCTGGCGGCCGAGGACCGGCGCTTCTACCACCACGGCGCGGTCGATCCCTGGGCCATCGCCCGGGCGGCCCGCGCCAATCACAAGGCCGGCCGCGTCGTCGAGGGCGGCTCGACCATCACCCAGCAACTGGCCAAGGGGATGTTCCTCAGCCCGGCCCAGAACCTGAAGCGCAAGATCCAGGAAGCGGCGCTGGCCTACAGGCTGGAGCAGATGCTCACCAAGGACGAGGTCCTGGAGCTCTATCTCGACCGCATCTATTTCGGCGCCAACACCTTCGGCCTGGACGGCGCCTCGCGGACCTATTTCGGCAAGCCCGCCGCCCAGCTCAACCTGTCCGAAGCCGCCCTGCTGGCCTCGCTGCCCAAGGCGCCTTCGCGCATGGCGCTCCACCGCAACATGGACAAGGCCCTGCAGCGCCAGCGTCTGGTGCTGGAGCGGATGCGCGGCGAGAACTGGATCAGCGACGCCGAGATGCGCGCCGCCATGGCCGCGCCGCCCAAGCTGGCCGCCACCGCCTTGGCCAACGAAGGCGACAACGGCTACCTCATCGACTACGCCCAGGCCGAGGTGCTGAAGATGGTCGGCGAGAACTCGCCGGACCTGAACGTCACCCTGACCATCGACCCGCGCCTGCAGGCGGCGGGCGCCCAGGTCCTGCGCCGGATCATCGAGGTCGACGGCAAGGCCAGCGGCGCCAGCCAGGGCGCGATGGTCGCGCTGGATTCCACCGGCGCCATCCGCACCATGGTCGGCGGCGTCGACTACACTAGGAGCGTCTTCAACCGCGCGGTCCAGGCCAGGCGCCAGCCCGGCTCCAGCTTCAAGCCGTTCATCTACGCCGCGGCGCTGGAAAAGGGCGTGCTGCCCAGCGACACCCGCGTCGACGAGCCGGTGAAGATCGGCGACTGGGAGCCCAAGAACTACGGCGGCAAGTACGCCGGGACGGTCACGGTCGAGTCGGCCCTGGCCCGCTCGCTCAACACCGTCGCCGTGAGGCTGGGCCAGGAGGTCGGCGCCCCGGCGATCGCCAACCTGGCCGGCCGGTTCGGCATCACCACCCTGCCGGCCAACCCCAACCTGTCGGTCTCGCTCGGCGCCTACGAGGTTCCGCTGATCGAGATGACCTCGGCCTATCAGGTCTTCCAGCAGGCCGGGAACCGGATCACGCCCTACATCGTCGCCCAGATCCAGACCACCGACGGCCAGGTGGTCTACACCCACCAGACCTCCTCGCCCGTGCCCGCCTACGACATCCATTGGGCCAGCATGATGGTGAAAATGATGCAGAAGGTGGTCACCCAGGGCACCGGGACGCGGGCCAACTTCGGGCGGCCGGCGGCGGGCAAGACCGGCACCAGCCAGAACTGGCGCGACGCCTGGTTCATCGGGTTCACGCCCGACTACGTGGCCGGGGTCTGGGTCGGCAACGACGACGACCGGCCGATGAACCAGGTCACCGGCGGCCAGGTCGCCGCCGCCATCTGGAAGGATTACATGGTCACGGCCCACATGAACCTGCCGAGCCGCGAGTTCGAGTGGCTGCTGCCCGACCCCGAGCCGGTCTACGAGGACGACCCGCGCAACAGCTTCTACGAGGGCCTGGCCTACGAGTTCGAGGACGCCGAGCGGGACGCCGCCCCGCCGCCGCAATACCTTCCGCAACTGCCTGCGCCCGACGTCGTCGAGCCGGCCCCGGAGCCTGCGCCCAACTGAGGGGTCGCTTCGGGCCGTCGCTACCTATATGTGCCTGCGCCCATGAAGCCCCCTGTTCTCGCGCTCAAGGACGTCCGTCTCGCCGACGGCCCGAAGATGCTGTTCGACGGCGTCGACCTGGCCGTCGAGCCCCGCTCGCGCGCCTGCCTGGTCGGCCGCAACGGCGCCGGCAAGTCGACCCTGCTGAAGATCCTGGCCGGCCAGATCGCCGCCGACGAGGGCGAGCGCACGGTCCAGCCGGCCATCCGCATCGCCTACGTGCCCCAGGAGCCCGACATCGCCGGCGAGACGCTGCTGGACTACGTGGTCGCCGGCGGGGCCGAGCCGCACCGGGGCGAGGCGGCGCTGGAGCTGTTCGGCATCGATCCGGCCAAACCTGCCAAGGGCCTGTCGGGCGGCGAGATCCGCCGCACCGCCCTGGCCCGCGCCTTCGCAGAGGAACCGGACGTCATCCTGCTGGACGAGCCGACCAACCACCTGGACATCCTGGCGATCGAGACGCTGGAGGCCGAACTCGCCGCCACCCGCGCGGCCCTGGTCATCGTCAGCCACGACCGCGCCTTCCTGGAACGGGTCACCAACCGCTGCTTCTGGCTGGAGCATCGCCGGGTCCGGCGGCTGGAGAAGGGGTTCGCGGCCTTCGACGAGTGGGTCGAGCGCATCCTCGCCGCCGAGGCCGAGGAAGGCCGCCGGCTCGATAAGCAGCTCGAGAAGGAAGAGTACTGGCTGCGCCGCGGCGTCACCGGCCGCCGGGCCCGCAACGAGGGCCGCCGCCGGGCGCTGATGGAACTGCGCAAGACCAAGGTCGAGCGCATGCGCGAGGTGCGCGGCGACCTGTCGATGGGCCTGGCCTCGTCCGGCCTCTCGGGCCAGCGCGTCGCCGAGGTGAAGCACATCTCCAAGGCGTTCGGCGAGCGCGTCCTGGTGAAGGACTTCTCGACCCGCATCATCCGCGGCGATCGCGTCGCCATCGTCGGCCCGAACGGCGCGGGCAAGACCACCCTGGTCAAGCTGCTGCTGGGTGAACTGCCGCCCGACAGCGGCTCGGTGAACCTCGGGGTCAATCTGGAGATCGCCTATATCGACCAGGGCCGCGTCGACCTGAAGCCCGAGATGACGCTGCGCGACGTGCTGACCCCGCTGGGCGGCGACCAGGTCATGGTCCGCGGCCAGCCCAAGCACGTGGCGGCCTACGCCAAGGAATTCCTGTTCACTGACAATCAGTTGCGCCAGCCGGTGCGCAGCCTGTCGGGCGGGGAGCGCAACCGCCTGCTGCTGGCCCGCGCGTTGGCCACGCCGGCCAATCTGCTGGTGCTGGACGAGCCGACCAACGACCTGGACATGGACACCCTGGACCTGCTGGAGGACCTGCTGGCCGACTACGAGGGCACGCTGATCCTGGTCAGCCACGACCGCGACTTCGTCGACCGGCTGGCGACCTCGACCATCGCCCTCGACGGTCACGGCAAGGTGGTCGAGACCCCGGGCGGCTGGCAGGACTTCCTGTCGCAGAACCCCGGCTTCTTCAAATCGGTGGCCGACGGCGCCGCGCCTGCGCCGGCCGCGCGCAAGCCCGCCGCCGCCAGGCCGGAGCCCGCCAAGCCCAGCAAGCTCTCCTACAAGGATCAGCGCCGCCTGCAGGAGCTGGACGCCGCGCTCGCCGCCCTGCCCGCCAGGATCGCCAAGCTGGAGGCCGACCTCCACGACCCCGACCTCTACACGCGCGATCCGGCCGGCTTCGCCCGGATCAACGGCCAGCTCGAAGCCGCCCGCCACGAGCTCACCGCCGCCGAGGAGGAGTGGCTGGAGCTGGAAGAGCGCCGCGAGGCCCTGGCGCGCTGATCAGCGAATGAAGCAGTCGCCCTTCAGCCCGTTGCAGAAGGCCTGCGCCTCGCTTCGGGTCTGGAACCCCGTGACCAGGGCCCGGTGGAAGGTCTTGCCGTCGACCACGACGCTGCGCACCGCCCCCGACAGCGGCGGCGTCATCTTGCCCTTGATCTTGGCCAGCGCCGCGCGGGCCTGAGCCTCGCTGTCGGCGGCGGCGATCTGAACCGCGACCTTGCCGGGCGTCCTGGGCCGGGCGGGCGGCGGCTTGGCGGCGGGCTTGGCGCTCGCCTCCGGGGCGGAGGGCGTCAGCGGGCGCAGGGCCGGCGGCGACGGCGGCAACGCCGCGGTCTCGGCCGGCGGCGCGGGCCGCGATCGCGTGAGCCGCGCCTCCACGCCGGTGCGCAACGGAGCCTCGTCGCTGGGAACCGGCGGCGACGCCGGCGCCTGCGGCCCCGGTTCGGCGGCGACGATCGCGGCCGGCGGCGGAGCGGGCCGCGGCCTGGGCGGAGCGGCCGGCGCCGCGGCGGGCTTCACGGCGGCCGGCTTGGGCGCCGGCGGCGGGGCGGCTTCGGCCAGTCGCGGCGCCGGACCGCAGATGGCGCGGATCACATGGGCCAGATAGGCGTCCGGCGAAGGCTGCACCCAGCCTCCCGGCACATGGCGGTTGATCGTCGTCCCCTTCGCGCCGGGCTCGGTGAAGACCGTCATCTTGACCACCATGTCGCGCCGCCGCTCGCAGTCGATGTTCACGGTCGAGCGCATCGAACGGTAGCCCAGCGCGCGCGCGGCCTCGGCCGAGGTCACCTCGCCCTGCAGGACGACGCCCTCCACCATCCCGCCGCCGGGGCTCGCGGTCCCGCGATCGCGGATCGCCACGACCATGTCGGACTTCACCGAGACCACCGAGGCGCGCGGCAGGCCGCTGGCGGCGAGGGCGCGTCGGTCACGGGCGTTCAGCGAAGAGTCGTTCAGTTGGGCGAGCGCGCCGCCGGCCACGGCCAGACCCGCCAGCACCACCGCCAATCCGAAGCCCGCGCGCACCGCCCCGCCTCCTTAACCATGACCACAGGCTGCAGGAGGTCGCATAGTTCGCGTCCGGGCAACAGGGTTAGCGCCAATCGGTGCCTATCGCGCCGAGGCGCGGCGTTCCTGTGGATAACCGGGGAAACGCTGCCTGCAAAAGGATCGCCGCGCGCCGGTCCCCAGCTTCTGCACAGCTTGCCAACCCTCCAGGCGGCGGTCGTGCACAGCCCCGAGGCCCGCGAAGGTTGCCTCATAGCCGAGCCGGTGGAAACGTCAACGGGCCGAGAGGGACTGCGGCGCGGGCGGGACGGGAAACCGGAACGCCAAGCGGGCGGAAGGCTCCTGCGAGGATGGAACCAGGGCGACCCGGAACCTTCCCTCCAGAGGACATCGGAAAGCGACGGAACCCGGTGGGGAAACCCCACGACCGAAGTCGCCGACCCCGTACCTCAGGGCGCAGGTCCCCCAGGGATCTGGATGAGAGGGCGACGCTGCGGGCGACCGGAGCGTCGCCCTCTTGCCATGCGCGCCGCGCCGCCTGCGACATACCGTCCCGAGCCCGCGGCCTTTAAGCGTTTGGTGTTCAAGCTGCGCGAGGATCGTCCGAACCCGCGGGAAATCCCATGAAGGCTCGGACCTCCTGGTCTCACAATCTGGCGCTCAGCAGCGGCCTGGCCGCGGCCTATGTGGCGAGCATGCTGTTCAGCCTGACCCTGACTCGCGCCGGGGCGGGGATCGCCACCATCTGGCTGGCCGGCGGCATCATGGCCGCCGCCTTCCTGTTGCTGCCCAGGCGCTGGAGCCTGGGCGTGGCGGGCGTCTGCTTCGCGTTCCAGTTCGCCTACAACCTGATCGTCGGCAATTCGCCGCTCGCATCGCTCACCTTCCCGGCCCTCACCATCGGCGAGGCGGCCGCCACGGCCTGGCTGGCGCGCAAGGTCTGCGGCGCCACCCTGCGGCTGACCAGCATGGCGCGGGTCGCCCGCCTGATCCTTCTCGCCGTCGCGCCGGCGACCGCGCTCACCGCCATCCTGGCCGCCGACCTGTTCACGCTCTACGGCCGCAGCTTCGACGTCGTGCTGGCCAACTGGTTCTATGGCCACGCCCTGGGCATGGCGATCATGCTGCCGGCCTGCCTGATGGTCGCGCGGCCCGACATGATCCGCGACTTCCGCCGCTCGCCCGCCGAGCAGGTCGGCCTCTACCTCTTCGTCGCGGTGATGAGCGCCGTCAGCATCCTGCCCATCCGGTTCCCGCTGCCGCTGCTGCTGTTCCCGACCCTGGCGCTGGCGGCCTTCCGGCTGGGGCCGCGCGGCGCGGCGGTCGGCGCCATGATCATGGCGGCGGTCCTCTCCAGCCTGATCGTCGGCATGCCCATCGCCCCCAACGGCGCGGCCTGGACCCTGGCCGAGCGCGCCCGCAGCCTGCAGTTCCTCATCGCGCTGAACTTCTTCACCAGCCTGGCGACCGCCATGGTGATCGCCGACCAGAAGCGGATGAAGCGCCTGTGGGCGAGCCGCACGCGCATCGCGCGCGCCGCCCAGACCCGGGCCATGGCCGCCGGCCAGGCCAAGACCGAGTTCCTGGCCACCATGAGCCACGAGATCCGCACGCCGATGACCTCGATCGTCGGGTTCACCGAGGTGCTGCTCAAGCGCGAGGACCTGCCCGATCCGGCCCGTCGCCAGTTGGCGCTGATCGACCGCGCCGGCGCCTCGCTGCTCACCGTGGTCAACGACATCCTCGACTTCTCGAAGGTCGAGGCCGGCGAAGTGGAGCTGTCGCCCGTCCCGTCCAATCCGCGCAGCATCGCCCAGGACGCCCTGGCCATCGTCGCCGAGGCCGCGCGCCGCAAGGGCCTGGACCTGCAACTGGGCTTCATCGGCCCGGTCGAGGCGACCGTGCTGATCGACGACCTGCGCGTGCGCCAGATCCTGCTCAACCTGCTCTCCAACGCCATCAAGTTCACCGAAGAGGGACGCGTGCGGCTGGACCTGCAGGCGATCGAGAACGGCCCCGACACCACCCTGCGCTTCCGCATCTCCGACACCGGCCCGGGCGTTCCGCCCGATCAGGTCGCGCGCCTGTTCAAGCGCTTCAGCCAAGGCGATTCCTCAGTCAGCCGCACCCATGGCGGCACGGGGCTGGGGCTGGCCATCTGCCGGGGGCTGGCCGAGCTGATGGGCGGCAAGATCGGCGTCGAGAGCAAGCCCGCGGTGGGCGCGGTCTTCTGGTTCGAGCTTCCGGCGCGCCGCGTCGAGAGCCTGGAGCCGAAGATCGCCGAAACCGCCGAGGACGCGCCCCTGGCCGCCCGCGTGCTGCTGGTCGACGACCATCCGATGAACCGCGAACTGGGCTCGACCGTGCTGGGCCTGCTGGGCTGCGAGGTCATCCTGGCCGAGAACGGCGAAGAAGGCGTGATGGCCGCCCAGACCAGCGGCTGCGACCTGATCCTGATGGACGTGCACATGCCGCGCATGGACGGCCTGGAGGCGACCCGCGCCATTCGCGCCCTGGGCGGGGCCTGCGCCAACGTCCCGATCATCGCCATGAGCGCCGACGTCATGCCCGAGATGGAGGCCGCCTGCCTGCGCGCGGGCATGAACGCGGCGGTGGGCAAGCCGATCCAGATCCAGGCCCTGCACGACGTACTGAGCAAGTGGCTGTCCCAGGGCCGCGGCGCGGCGGCCGCCTGAACTTTAGCCTCTGCCGGCTTGGAACCGCGCGCGGCTGCGCATAGGCTCGCCCGCGCTCAAGTTTGGGGATGGGTTCATGAAGCTCCTGCGTCTCGCCGCCGTCGCGTTAGCGGCCCTCGCCTGCGCCTGTTCGCCGGCCAGCCAGGATGAAGCGGCCAAGACCTCGGACGGGCGCACCACCATCCGCTTCGCCACCGACTGGCGGGCCCAGGCCGAACAGGGCGGCTTCTACCAGGCGGTGGCGACAGGCGAGTACGCCAGGCGCGGCCTGGACGTTCAGATCGTCCAGGGCGGCCCTGGCGTGAACGTGCCGCAGTTGCTGGCCTCCGGCGCCGTCGAGGCGGGCATGGGCTCCAACAGCTTCATCGTCATGAACCTGGCCAAGGAGAAGATCCCGGTCAAAGCCGTGGCGGCCATGATGCAGAAGGACCCGCAGGTGCTGATCGCCCATCCCGACCAGGGGCTGGAGAAGATCGCCGACCTCAAGGGCCGGCCGATCCTGCTCGCCGACGCCTCGGTCAGCGCCTTCTGGGTGTGGCTGAAGTCGAAGTACGGCTTCACCGACGACCAGGTGCGCAAGTACACCTTCAACGCCGCGCCGTTCCTGGCCGACAAGCGCGTGGTCCAGCAGGGCTACGTGACGTCGGAGCCCTACACCATCGAGAAGCAGTCGGGCCTGAAGCCCAAGGTCTTCCTGCTGGCCGACGAGGGCTACCCCGGCTACGCGACGATGATCCTGGTTCCCGACAGCCTGATCGCCAAGAACCCCGCGGCGGTGAAGGCCTTCGTCGAGGGCTCGGCCGCCGGCTGGCGGAGCTATCTCTACGGCGATCCCGCGCCGGGCGACGCGCTGATCCGGAAGGACAACCCGGAGATGACCCAGGACGTCCTCGACCAGGCGCGCGAGAAGCTGAAGTCCTACGGGATCGTCGATTCGGGCGAGGCCCAGACCGGCGGCATCGGCGTGATGAGCGACGCCCGCTGGGCCGAGTTCTTCGATGTGGCGTCCAGCCAGGGCGTCTATCCCAAGGACATGGACTACAAGAGCGCCTACTCGCTGCAGTTCGTGGCGCCGGCGGCGAAGTAGTGACCGTCGCGGCGCTGCAGGAGGTCGAGGTCGACTACGCCGGGCGGGGGCGGGCTCTGGGGCCCATCAGCCTCAGCGTGGAGGCCGGGCAGATCCTGGCCCTGGTGGGGCCTTCGGGATGCGGCAAGTCCACAGCCCTGCGTCTGCTGGCCGGCCTGGAAGGGCCGACGCGGGGGAGCGTCCAGCGCGCGCCGGGACGCGGCGAGACCGCCGTGGTGTTCCAGGCCCCGACCCTGGCTCCCTGGCTGACCGCGCAGGCCAATGTCGCCCTGCCGCTGGAACTGTCCGGCGCGGCGAAGGACGACGCGCGCAGCCGCGCCAGGGCCGCCCTGGCCCGCGTCGGACTGGCCGGGGCGGAAAACGCCCGGCCGGCGGCGCTGTCGGGCGGCATGGCGATGCGGGTGTCGCTGGCCCGGGCCCTGGTCACCGAGCCGCGCCTGCTGCTGCTGGACGAGCCCTTCGCCGCCCTGGACGAGATCACCCGCCGCACCCTGGCCGACGACGTGCACGGCCTGTGGCAGGCCTCGCAGCCGGCGATCGTCTTCGTCACCCACAATGTCGAGGAAGCGGCCTACATGGCCGACCGCGTGGCGGTGCTGACCCGCGGGCCGGGCCGCATCGCCGGGATCGCCCCCATCGACGCGCCGCTGCCGCGCCCGGCCGGCTTCCGGACCTCCGCCACCTTCCGTTCGGCGGTCGAGCAGGTCTCCGGCCTGCTGGCCCAGGGCATGGAGACCGCCTCGTGAGCCGCGTCCTGGCGCCGCTGGTCCTGGTCGGCCTGCTGCTGGCGGCCTGGGAAGTCGCCGTCCGCAGCATGGGCGTGCCCGCCTACTTCCTGCCGCCCCCGTCGGGCGTGGCGCTCGCCCTGGCCGAGAACCTGCCCAGCCTGGCGGCGGCGGCGTGGATCACCCTTTCGACCGCCATCATCGCCCTGGTCGTGGCCAGCCTGCTCGCCGTCGGCCTGGCGGTGATCGTCGGCCTCAACCCGTTGCTGGAAGCGGCGGTCCGTCCGCTGGCCTCGGTGCTGCAGGTGACCCCGGTGGTGGCGATCGCGCCGCTGGTGCTGATCTGGGCCGGCATCGACCATCCCGAGCGCGCCATCGTCGCCCTGGCGGTCCTGGTCGCCTTCTTTCCGATCTTCTCCGGCGCGGTGACGGGCCTGCGCGCGGCCGATCCCGACCTGGAGCGACTGTTCGACCTCTACGGGGCCGGCCGCTGGCAGCGGGTCATGCGGCTGCGCCTGCCCTCGGCCGTGCCGTTCCTGCTGGAGGGCCACAAGGTCGGCGCCGGCCTGGCGATCATCGGCGCCGTCGTCGCCGAGTTCGGGGCCGGGTCGGGCGGCGTGCGCGGCCTGGCCTGGCAGATCCTCGACGCCGGCAACAAGCTGCAGACCGCGCGGATGATCGCGGCCCTGGTGGTGCTGGGCCTGATGGGCGTGGCCCTGCACGCCCTGCTCGACAAGGCCGAGCATGTCGGCCTGACATGGTGGCGAGGCCGTTAAGCTCAGCCGTTAGGCGAGCCTTAAGCGGCTTGGGGTTAACGCTGTCGGCATGCGCGCCGTTTTCGCCATCATCATCGGCCTGGCCTTCCCGTTGGCCGCCGCGGCCCAGACCGCCGGCGACCGCTATGGACCGACCTCGGCCGTGCGCCTCAACCAGGCCGCCGGCGAGGCCTATCAGGGCCGCGCCCTGACCTGGGCCAACAAGCAGCAGGCGGCCGGCCCCGCCGCCGCGGCCCTGCCGCCGCCGCCCACGCCCTATCGCCAGCAGCCGACCTACGCGCCGTTCCAGCCCCAGGTCCCGCTGCCGCTCCAGCAGCCTGCGCCCGCCCCGGCCGCTTCGCCGCAGCGCCTGCCGACCAGCATCTACGGCCAGGCCGCGCCGGCGCCGGTCGCGCCGGCCCCCGCCTATGTCCGCCCCGCGCCGGCGGCGCCTGCGCCGATGGCGGCCGCGCCCGCGCCGCAGCGCCTGGCCGCCGCGGCCCCGAAGGTGGTCGGGGGTCCGACCCGCCTCTATTCGGTGCATCGCGGCTACGGCATGACGCCCGACGCCATTCCTGAGCCGCCCGCGGGCGATCGCTACGTGCTGATCGGACCGCCGGACGGCGCCGCCGACGCCAGAACCGACGACGCTCCGGACGCCCGTCCGGGCGCCTTCTGAAGAAGACGCTTAAATGGCCCGCAGCAAGCTTCACGACCTGATCGAGATGGCCAAGGAGCCGTCCAGCGAGCGCCGGCGCGAGCTGCTGCGCGGCGTCACCGACCTGTTCTTCTCCAGCGACGACATGCGCGGCGGCGAGGAGATGGAGCTGTTCGACGACGTGCTGAGCCAGCTCGCCGGCGAGATGGAAGAGGCCGTGCGCGGCGAACTGGCTCTGCGCATGTCGGCGGCCGCGACCCCGCCGCGCGGGCTGCTGCGCGACCTGGCGCGGGACATCTCGATCGACGTCGCCCGGCCGGTGCTGGAGAACTCCCGCGCCCTGACCGACGACGACCTGCTGTCGGTGGCCCGCACCCGCGGCCAGGACCACCTGCGCGCCATCTCCCAGCGCCCGGTCGTCTCCGAGGCGGTGTCCGAGGCCATCGTCGAGCGCGGCGACGACGACACGCTGGGCCTGCTGCTGGCCAACGAAGGCGCGCAGATGTCGCGCGAGGTCCAGGAAATGGTCGTCGACCGCGCGGTCGAGAACCCGGCGCTGCACGAGGCCGTGGTCAAGCGCAAGGCGCTGCCGGTCGACCTGCTCAACGAGATGTATTTCGTGGTCGAGGCGCGGCTGCGCGGCGAGATCCTGGCCCGCAACGAGATGGTCGACCCGGCTGAACTCGATGCGGCCCTGGCCGCCGGCCGCAAGCAGTTGGCGACCCGCGACGGCGCCCTGCCCTCGGACTATGCCGAGGCCGAGAAGCAGATCCGGGTCCTGCGCCTGCGCGGCGCCATCACCCCCCAGGTGCTGGCCGGCTTCCTGCGCGCCCGCGAGACCACCAAGTTCCTGGTGGCGCTCAGCGAACTGGCGGACATCGACTTCCACACCGCCCGCCGGATCCTGGAGCGGCGCGAGCTCGACGCCCTGTCGATCGTCTGCAAGGCGGCCGGGTTCGAGCGCTCGCTCTACCTCACCTTCGCCGTGCTGATCCTCGACCGCGACGCCAACGCCATGGGCCGCGCGCGCGAATACGGCGAACTCTACGAGAACCTGCCCCGCGAAGCCGCCCAGCGCACGATCCGCTTCTGGCGCATGCGCCGCAAGACCGGCGACATGGCCGCGGCCTAGTAGGAGGTCCGCGCCGCCGCCGAGGCGCCGGCCAGGCGCTCCAGCGCGTCGGCGGCGATGACGCTCAGCGAGCGCAGGCCCAGCTCCCCGAACACGTCCAGGGCCGCGTTCAGCGCCATGGCCGCGCTGGCCCGCTCGCCGCGGTCGACGCCGGTGATGTCCATGCGGGCTTCGTAGAGGCGGGCCAGGTTGACCTGGATCAGCGCCCAGGCGGCCGGCTCGCGTTTGGCCGAGAGGGCGGCCAGCTCGATCTTGAAAGCCGCCTCGGCCGCGTCCAGCACGGTCAGGTCGCCGGACAGCTCGGCCGAGCGCGCCAGGCACAGCGCCCGGTTCGAGGCGCCGAACGCCCGCAGCGACAGGCCCGGCGCCTGCTTCAGCACATGGGCGGCGCGGTCGTAGCAGGTCACCGCCTGCTCGTAGGCGCGCTCGGAGGCTCCGGCCTCGCCCAGCGCCTGGAGGCCCTGCGCCAGCGCCGTCTGCACCCGCGCCCAATCGAGCGGGCTGTGCTCGCGGGTCAGCTCGCCGACCACGTCGGCCAGGGCGCTGACCGCCTGGGCCAGGACCTCGACCTCGCCGGCCGTCTCGCCCTGCAGGGCCATGGCCTGGCCGCGCAGGGCCGCGGCCCGCGCCCAGCTCAGCGGTTCGTAGGCGGGGTCGAGCCCCTCGGCGGCCCGTTCGGCCTGCTCCCGGCCGGCGGCGAGGATGTCGACGTCGCGCAGGCGCGCGCCCCAGCCGATCAGGATGTCGGCCAGCACCAGGCGCGCCTCGACGGCCAGCAGCCGCGCGGCGCGGCAGCGGCGGGTCAGGCTCTGCAGGCCGGCGATCGGTCCGGCGAACCGCAGCGCGGTCGCGCGGGCGGCGCGGGCGTCGCCGGCGGCCATCTGCTCGCGCGCCTCGATGGCGGCGATGCCGATGTCGGCCAGCGGCAGCGACAGGCCGCCGCGCGCCGCTGCGCGGGCTTCCCGGAAGGCGACTTCGGCGGCGGCGTTCAGGCCGTCGTCGCCGAACAGTTCGGCCCCCAGCATGGCGCAGAACGCCTGCTCGCAGCGGGCCCTGGCCCAGCCGTCGGGGCGGCGCTCGCGGCCGAAGGCTTCGGCGGCCGCCTCGGCGGTCGCGGCGGCCTTGCGCAGGATGGCGGCGTCGCCGGAGCGCCGGGCGACCTCGCGCCAGACGATGGCGCTCTCCAGCCGGCGCTGCGCCTTGTCCTTGGCCCCCACGCGGCCCGCGGCGATGTCGGCCGCCCGGCCCTCGTCGGCGATCATCCGCAGATCGAGCAGCTCCAGCAGCGAGGCGTCGCCGCCGGTCAGTCCGTCGCGGGGGGCGTTGACCGCATCGGCGCCGAACAGACGCTTCAGTTCTCGACCGAACTCGAACATGCCAAGGCTCCGATCACCTCGCGGCGTCTCAACACGGGACGCCCACGGAAGGTTCAGACCGGAAACAGCAAAGCCGGAGCCGAGTTCGTAAACAAGTGGTTAACGCGCGGACTATGGTTAACAAGAACTGAATAATTCGTGTTCGACGCCACGCCGCGCCTGGCGCCGAACTTGCTTAACGCGCGTTAAGCACGTTCCTTCGAACGCTCGAAGCCGATCTTGGGGAAACGCTCGGCGACATAGCCGATCTCCCAGGCGGACTTGGCCAGGAACACCGGCTGGTCGTCGATGTCGGCCCCCATCGCGCCCTTGTGCTTGCTCGCGAAGTCATCGACGTCGGCCTTGACGCCCGACAGCCAGCGCGCCTCGGCATAGGGCGAGGCCTCGAAGATCACCTCCAGTTGGTACTCGTTGGCCAGGCGGTCGGCCATGACCTCGAACTGCAGTTGGCCGACGGCGCCGACGATGAAGTCCGAACCGATGAGCGGGCGGAATAGCTGGGTGACGCCCTCCTCGGCCAGGCCCTCCAGCGCCTTCTTCAGGTGCTTGGCCTTCAGCGGATCCTTGACCCGCACGCGCTGCAGGATCTCGGGCGCGAAGTTCGGCAGGCCGGCGAAGCGCAGGGTTCCGGTCTCCGACAGGCTGTCGCCGACCCGCAGCACCCCATGGTTGGGAATGCCGATGACGTCGCCGGCATAGGCCTCCTCGGCCAGTTCGCGGTCGGAGGCGAAGAACATGATCGGGGCGTTGACCGAGAGCTGGCGGCCGGTGTTCTGCACCTTGAGCTTCATGCCGCGATTGAACCGGCCCGAGGTCAGCCGCAGGAAGGCGATCCGGTCGCGGTGGTTGGGGTCCATGTTCGCCTGGACCTTGAACACGAAGCCGGTGACCTCGCGGTCGCCGGGGACCACGTGGGTCGGCTCGCCGCCGCGCACCGCGGCCACCGCCTTGGGCGGCGGGGCATAGGCGCCCAGGCCCGCCAGCAACTGGTCGACGCCGAAGTGGCGCAGGGCCGAGCCGAAGAACACCGGCGTCATGTGGCCCTCCAGGAAGGCCTGCGGGTCGAAGGGCTTGGACGCCTCCTGGACCAGCATGGCGTTCTCTTCCAGCTCGGCCTGTTCCTCGGGGTCGAGATAGCTGACCACGGCGGCGCCCCTGAAGGCGACCGAGGCCGGATGCCCCTCATCGGCGTCCGAACCCTTCTTGGCGAACGGGAAGAACTGCTCGTTGCGCAGGTCCAGCATGCCCTTGAACCGCCCGCCCGAGCCGGCTGGCCAGAACAGCGGGGCCGGGTCGAGCGCCAGCTTCGAGGCGATCTCGTCGAGCAGCTCGATCGGGTCCTGGGCCTCGCGGTCCATCTTGTTGATGAAGGTCACGATCGGGATGTCGCGCAGGCGGCAGACCTCGAACAGCTTCAGGGTCTGCGGCTCGATGCCCTTGGCCGCGTCCAGCACCATGACCGCGGCGTCGGCGGCCGTCAGCGTCCGGTAGGTGTCTTCCGAGAAGTCCTCGTGCCCGGGGGTGTCCAGCAGGTTGAACATCAGCCCTTCGTGGTCGAAGGTCATGACGCTGGCCGAGACCGAGATCCCCCGCTCGCGCTCGATCTTCATCCAGTCGGACCGCGTCCGGCGGTTCTCGCCGCGGGCGCGCACGGCGCCGGCCGCCCGGATCGCCCCGCCGGCCAGCAGCAGGTTCTCGGTCAGGGTCGTCTTGCCGGCGTCCGGGTGGGAGATGATGGCGAAGGTGCGCCGGCGCGCGGCCTCGGCGGCGGGAGAGGTGCTCATGGGCGGCTGGTAGCGCAGCCGCGCCCCTTGCGAAAGCCCGCGTTACGCCGCGAGGCGCCGCCAGACCTGGCGGTCGGCCCAGACGGTGTCCAGCGTCCCCTGCTCCTGGCGGCTCGAAAGCCGGGCCATCACCTCGAAATCGACGTTGGCGTAGCGCATCGCCACGTCGTCCGGCGCGCAGCCATAGGCCGGGGCCACGAACAGCGCCGCATTGATCGAGGGGGCCTTGGCGATGATCAGGGTCGCCAGGCGCTTGGCGCGCTCGGGACGGTCGAAATGCAGCAGGGGGTCCTCGGCGTAGAGTTCCTGGCCGAGCTTGCTGACCACATTGAACGGCAGCGCCCGGAACCTGCGGCTGGCCATCTTCGGGGAGAGCTTGGCTCCGCTGAGGTTCAGGACAACGTCGTTCAGGAGGAAGAGCATACCAAGCAAGCGCTCGCGTTCGTGGACCGCCAAGGTTTGCCACGAGCGTGCTTTCGCCCCCGTTGAGAAAGGCGGTGAATCGGCCGGTAACCGCGTCGCTCAGCCCTGCTCGACCGGCTCGATCAGGAAGTGGCGGCCTTCCTTGTCCTCGATCTCCACGACCCAGATGTCCGGGTCGATGCGGATGGCGCGCTCGATATAGCGGTCGAGATCGGCCTCCTGGTCGGACAGCGCCGGACGCATCCAGACCCGTTCGCCGTCGCCGCGCGTCGCCTCGGCGTAGAGCCGGGTCGTCCCCTCGCCGCGGTTGAGCACCTTGACCAGCACGCTGCCGGCCCGCGCATCGCCCTTGCGCACGACCACGGCGAAGCCGCCGCCCAACTCTACGCGGCGGATCAGGGCCGCGACCCAGATGTCGGAGGAAAGCAGCATGGTTTCGGGCGCAGTCTCGATAACGGAACGGAAAGGCCGGGCCTCTAGGCTCGGCCGCAAGATCTCGAACCTATACGAGAAAAACAAAAGGCATGACGAGTACGCGCAGAACCGCGCGGCGCGTCGTGTGTGGATGGATGGGGCTGGCCGCGGCGGGGGGGCTACTCGTTGCGCCCGGAGTCTCGGCCGCAGCCGCCGCCGACCTCTTCTACGAACGCACGGTGATGACCGCCGCCGACGCCAGGTGCGGCCTGTTCGCGCCGCCGGTCGGCGCGGCGCTGGCGGCTGGCCGCATCCAGGCGCACGGCGCGGCGATCCGTTCGGGCGCCGACAAGGCTGAACTGGCGCGGCTCGAACAGCGGGCCCGCGCCAAGGCCGCCTCCACCCCCTGCGGGTCGGCCGACATGACCCTTGCGGCCGGACGCGTGCGCGAGGCCTTCGAAGGCTACGCCCAGCTCAGCCGCATGACCTATCCCGGCGAACTCGCCGAATGGCGCGCGGACCGCTCCGGCGGCGTGCGCTGGCGCCTGCAGCAGAGCGCCAGCTTCGGCTGGAACAAGATGGTGTTCGGACTGGCCGGGCGCGAGGGCGCCAACGCCCTGATGGCGGTCGCCAACTTCGCCGACGACAAGGCCCCCTACGGCGCGCGGCTGGTGCTGCGCGACACCGACGCCACGCTCGGCCCCTATCTCGACACCCGCGGCCAGCCGCTCAGCAAGCTGCCCCTGGCCCGCCGCCTGCCGCCGCCGAGCGCCCGCAACGCCTATACCGCCGAGGCCCGCAGCGTCGCCGGCCTGGACCTGCTGCCCAAGGGCTACAAGTCGGGCTGGGCGTTCCGCTTCCCGGCCGCGGCCGCCCACGCCCTGGCCGAACTCGACCCGCGCGAAGCCGTGGCCGTCGAGTTCCTGTTCGCGGGCCCCGACGGCGAGGTGGTGCGGCGCGCCTATGTCGAGGTCGGCGATTTCGCCGCCGGCCGCGCCTTCCTGCAGGTCGCAACCCGCTAGGCCGCATCAGGGCGCGTTGGCCGCCATCGGCTGGTCGATCACCGGCAACCGCACCGTGACCGTGGTCCCCTCGCCCAGCCGGCTCTCTATGATCATCTCGCCGCCGTGCAGTTCGGCGAACGAGCGCACCAGGGACAGGCCAAGCCCGGTCCCGGCCGCCTTCTGCGCCGCGCCGCCGGCCTGCTCGAACGGCCGGCCCAGCCGCTGGACGTCCTCAGGCCCGATCCCCACCCCGGTGTCGGCCACCACCAGCTCCATCACCGAACCATCGGCGTGCAGGGTGACGGTGACGCCGCCGCCCCGCGGCGTGAACTTCAGCGCGTTGGAGACCAGGTTGAGCGAGATCTGCTTCAGCGCCCGCCGGTCGGCCATCACGTCCAGCGGCTCGCGGGGCAGCAGGCCGCGCAACTGCACGCCGGCGCGATCGGCCTGGCCGCGCATCAGCCGCAGCACGCTGGAGACCGCATCGCGGGCGTCGAACGCCTCGCGGGCCAGCTCGAAGCGCTCGGCCTCGATCTTGGACATGTCGAGCACGTCGTTGATCAGGTCCAGCAGGTGCCCGCCGGACTCGTGCACCAGTTCGGCATACTCGGCGTAGCGATCCGACAGCGGCCCGAACAGGCCCTGACGCATGATGTCCGAAAAGCCCATGATCGCGTTGAGCGGCGTGCGCAGCTCGTGGCTCATATTGGCCAGGAACCGGGACTTGCCGGCGTTCTGGGCCTCGGCGTCGGCCCGGGCCTGCTCCAGCTCCAGCTCGTGGGCGTGAGCGGCCGCGGCGTCGCGCAGCACGCCCACGAGTCGCCCGGAGTCGGTTCGGCGCAGGGCCAGCACCAGCCAGGCCTGCGGCTCGGCCACGGGCGCGAACCCGATTTCCGCACGCCCGTGCGCGCCGGCCCGCGCCAGGGCCTGGAGCATGCGCCCGCGGTCGGCGTCGCTGGCCAGGTCGAGAACCGATCCCCCGGCGCTGGACACGCCCTGCGCGCCGGCCGGCTCAGGCCCCCAGGTCCGGGCGATCTCGCCGCGGGCGTCCATGGTCACCAGCAGATGCGGCTGTTCGTCCAGCACCCGGCGCAGGCGCCGCAGGGCCAGGCGCTGCCGACGGTCCTCCAGCCCCATGTTCCGCTGCAGGACCACCAGGCCCCCGGCCAGGCCGATGACCGTCGAAGCCAAGGCGAAGGCGCCGAGCACGGCGCTGGCGGCGGGCGTGAGCAGGAAGCCCTGGATGGTCAGGCCGCCGAGCGCCGCCACGCCGACCGCGGCCAGCGACACCGCGGCCCCCAGCGCCAGCCGCTCGCCGCGCCCCAGGGCCGCCGCCGCGACCAGCGGCGCAAGGCACCAGGCCGCCAGCGGGCCGTCCGCGCCGCCGGTCAGGACCGCCGCCACGGCCACGACCACGCCCAGGCCCACGATCGCAAGGATCGAGGCCGGGCCCGCGGGCCTCGCCGTCGATAGTGTCCTGGCGGGCGGGCTTTCGATCACGGGCGGCTCGCGGCTCCTTTGGCGGGCGTCTCGACAGAGGATTCTTCGCCCTGAGTCTAGCGGTGCTGGCGAGTCCCTGCGAGGCCGCTCGCGTCCCGCGCGACCCGACTCCTGGGCGCCGGGGCCGTCATTCTGTTGATCGAAACCAAATCGTAAGCGGGACGGCCCTAGATTTCCGACAGTACAGACCGCGAGGCTTTTCGTCCCCCATGGCCCAAGCGGCTCCCACACAGCCGGTTCCCGAACCGGCTTCGGCGGACACGCCGGACCTGCGGACCGCGGCCCGCCGGCGGCGGGACGTTATGGCCGACGAGGCCAAGCGCTCCTTCCTGCGCATGGTCAGCCACGAGCTGCGCACCCCGCTCAACTCCATCCTCGGCTTTTCCGAAATCCTGCAGTCGGAGCTGTACGGCCCGCTGGGCGCGCCCCAGTACAAGGACTATGCGGGGATCATCCACACCAGCGGCGCGCGCCTGCTCAAGCTGGTCAACCAGGTGCTGGAGATCGCGCGGCTGGAAGGCGGGGCGATGGACCTCGATCTTCGCGCCGAGTCGCTCGATCACGCCCTGGACGACGTCCTGGACGGCCTGCGTGAGGAAACCACGCCGCGCGGCGTGGTCGTGACGGTCGAGAGCCGCGGCGCCTTGCCCACGGTCACGGCGGACGCCCGCGGGCTGCGCAACCTGCTCGGCAACCTGATCCAGAACGCGGTGATCTTCTCCCCCGAGGGCGCGCCGGTGCAGGTCTGGACCGAGCGCGACGGCCCCTGGGTCGACATCTCGGTCGCCGACCGGGGGCCGGGCGTCGACCCGCAGGACATTCCCCGTCTGCTGCAGCCGTTCGAGCAGGGCGAGAACGCCCTCACCCGTCGCAGCGAAGGCGCGGGCCTTGGCCTGCCGATCGTCGAGCTGCTGTGCACCGCCATGGGCGGCCGGCTGAAGCTGAGCTCCGCCCCCGGCGAGGGCCTGACCGCGCGCGTGCGGCTGCCCGCCGCCTAGCCGCAGGCGACCCAAAACCGTTGCACAAGCGGCCGCCGGCGCCTAAGTCGCCTTTGATATGAGCACGATCGACAATGACCTCGCCGAACTCGTCGAGGAATTCGACCTCCTGGGCGACTGGGAGGAGCGCTATCGCTACGTGATCGAGCTCGGCAAGGACCTGGCCCCGCTGACCGACGGCGAGCGCAACGACGCCAACAAGGTCCGCGGCTGCGCCAGCCAGGTCTGGCTGGTCACCGAGCCGCAGCCGGGCGGCGCGGTGGTGTTCCGCGGCGATTCCGACGCCCACATCGTGCGGGGGCTGATCGCGGTGCTGCTGCGCCTGTTCTCGGGTCGCCGCCCCGACGAGATCATGGCTTTCGACGTGAAGGCCGCCTTCGACCGCCTGGGCCTGGCCGGTCACCTGTCGGCGCAAAGATCGAATGGGCTGGCCTCGATGGCCGCCCGCATCCGCCGCGACGCCGAGGCGCTGGCGACCGCCTGACGCGATCAGGCGGCGCGGATGCCGCTGGCGAAGGTGTCGCCCTGGACGCCGACCACGGCGTCGTAACCAAGGATCATGTCCACGTCCGCCCCGTTGGACGCCAGCGGCAGGCGCAGCCAGAGGATCGAGATGTGCGCGGCCCCGCGCCAGGCCAGGCTGTGCACGCCGACCGCGGGCCGGCGCTCCTCCACCAGCTTGGTCAGCTCGCGCCGCCAGTAGTCGGCGGCGTTGGCGTTATAGACCTCGCTCAGCGTGCGGCCGGTGATCTCCCGGCCATAGACGCCGTAGAGGCCGGTGCCGGCCAGGCGCAGCCGGAACTCCAGCGGGTCGCGGTGAACGTCGATCAGGCTGATCGAGGGCAGCAGGCGCTTGAAGTCGTCGGGACGGATATCGTCCCGGCCCGGCAGCCTGCCGCTTCGCCGAAGACCGGCCCAATAGGCGTAGAGCTCTTCATGAGCGCGGGCGGCCGCCGCCGAAGCCCCCATCTGTGCGGCCATATTCAGATTCCTTAACAACCCCTTGGAATCGCGACGAATCACTTATCGCCGGAGGGTGATTCTCGGGCAAGGGGAAATCCTAATTGCGTGGAAAGAATTCGGGCCGAAAGGTGGCGCAGCTTGACCTTGGGGCGCGGCGACGCCCATGCTTTCGCCACCCCGCCCGGCGCGGCGCAGCCCATACGGCGACGGCGCAAAACAAAACGCCCGCCGGTGACGGCGGGCGTTGAGCACACTCAGCTTGGAAGAGAAATCTTATTTGGCGCGCTTGCGCGGGGCCTGACGACCGCCCTGCCCCAGGCCCATCTGCTTGGCCAGGTCCGAACGCGCCTTGGCGTAGTTCGGCGCGACCATCGGGTAATCCTTCGGAAGACCCCACTTCGCGCGGTATTCCTCGGGGCTCATATTGTACTTCGTGCGAAGGTGGCGCTTGAGCGACTTGAACTTCCGGCCGTCTTCCAGGCAAACCAGATGATCAGGCGTGATCGAGCGGCGCACTGGAACGGCCGGTTCCTTCGGCGCGACTTCCTGAACGTCGGAACCGGTGGAAATACCCGCCAGCGCCCGATGGACGCTCTGGATAAGGTTCGGGAGGTCGGCCGCAGCCACCGAATTGTTCCCGACATATGCGGAAACAATATCCGCCGTCATCTCAATGACTTCCGACTTCTCGTCCATATTCCTCGGTTCCGTGAGTGCGGTTGCACCAAGTTGGGGGATGACTGATTCACGACATCAGTGGACGCGTTAATATCTGGAACCCAACTGAAGCACAAGCATCCAATACGACGCTGTTCTTCAACGAACACGTTCATCGTTAAGTCTAGGTGCTGCGCCGCACCAATCGGTTGTGCAACACCTACTATTGCGACGCGTCAAAGCGTCGCAAGCTGAAGTGATCAGCGCCCAAAATCCTTGGAAAATGCCAGCATGGCCGCCTTCTGTGGGACCGAGTATTCGTCCATGGCGTCTTCGTCGCCGTCCCGGATAGCACGCAGCAGCGCTGGAGTGAGGGCGGAGGTCAGCGACCAGTTCCAATACCTGAGGACGGTCTGGGCCCGATCGACGGCGATCATGTCGTAGACGAGCATCACCCGCTCCAGCGCGAGCGACGGCGAGCCGTCGGCCTCGACCTCGTCGCGCTTCAGGCCGCGCCAGAGCGACCGGATCGCCGACTTGGGCAGGCCGGTCGCCTTGCAGAGTATGGCCAGCGGCTCGCCGCCCGCGTCGGTGAATATCTTGGCGCCGGTCATCGGCTTGAGGCCCGAGAGATACGAGATCTCCTCGGCCACCTCGCGCGAGAGCCCGTTCATGGCCGCGGCGACCGCAGCCTCCAGGTTGTCGTAGGGGCTCTTCTCGATCGCCGCGCGGTTGCGCTGCCGCCGCTCGATGAACTGCAGCGCCTTGCGCGACAACGGATCCTGCCACCGCTCGGCCGCCGCCATGGCGAAGATGTCGCTCACCGCCTCCTGAAGGATCTCGCGCGAGACCGCGAAGCGCTGAAGGATGACCTTCCGTGCCTCGGCGTCGGCCCACCAGAACAGCACATAGGCATGGGCCGGGCGCAGCTCGGGCCGGCGCAGGAGAATGGCGGTCAGCCGGGAATCGCCGCGGGTCAGCGCCACCACCGCCTCGATGCCGCCGGTCGAGAACTTGGCCTCGTCGTTCTTCAGCAGGCACTCCAGGACCAGCACCTCGCCGAACTCGATCAGCACGTCGCAGACGACTTCGCTGACCCCGCGGCGCAGGGCGATCAGCCGGCGATGCTCCAGGTTCATCAGCCGCGCGCAGTCGAGCAGGTCGGCGTCCGACAACGCGGCGGCGTTGAGCAGCAGCTCCTCGGCCACGTCCACTTCGTCGCGCAGCAGCAGGCGGGCGAGGCTGGCGGGAATCTCGGTCAGGCCGGCGATCCGCCGCGCCACCTTCTTGCGCTCGCTGGGCTCGGCCTCGCGCAGCATGTCGACCAGCAGGTCGGCGGTCATCGCCCGCTCGAAGGCGTTGATCCGCGAGATCGGCAGGCAGACCACGTCCGCCAGCCGCTTGAGCAACGTCGCCCGCGCCCGCAAGGCGGGCGGGGTGTCGAGCTCGGATGTGGGCGACGGCAGGTTCATGCGAGATCCGGGCGAATACCTGCCGCTATCGAATCACATGGCGCTTAACCGTGTGTTCACTTGAAGGTCGGCGCCGCCCAATGCTCCCAGATGTCGGGAAGGTCGCTGGAGACCTTGTTCGGGAAGGCCGGCGGCCGCTTCTCGAGAAACGACATGACCCCCTCGCGCGCATCGGCCATGGCGCCCCGGGTCTGGATGCCGCGGCTGTCGGCGCGGTGCGCCTCCATCGGGTGCGAGGCGCCGGCCATCCGCCACAGCAGTTGCCGCGTCAGGGCGATCGAGACCGGCGCGGTGTTCTCGACGATCTCGCGGGCCAGGGCCCTGGCGGCCGGCAGCAGGTCCTCCGGGGCGTGCAGCGAGCGCACCAGGCCGCGGTCGAACGCCTCCTGCGCCGGGAAGACGCGGCCGGTGTAGCACCACTCCAGGGCCGTCTGGACCCCGACCAGCCGCGGCAGGAACCAGGACGAGGCCGCTTCCGGGTTGAGCCCCCGCCGCGCGAACACCAGGCCGAACCGGGCGTCGGTCGAGGCCATGCGGATATCCATCGGCAGTTGCATGGTGACGCCCACCCCGACCGCCGGCCCGTTGATCGCCCCGATCACCGGCTTGAGGCTGTCATAGATGCGCAGCGAGACCAGGCCGCCGCCGTCGCGCTGGACGCCCTCGCGGGTCCGCGCGGCCCGGTCCTCGCCGCCGCGCTTTTCGTAGTCGAAGGTCTCGCCGCCCGCCGACAGGTCGGCCCCGGCGCAGAAGGCGCGCCCCGCGCCCGTGACGATCACCGCCTTCACCTCGTCGTCGGCGTCGGTGACGTCGAAGGCGGCGATCAGGTCCTTCATCATCTGGGTGTTGAAGGCGTTGAGCTTCTCCGGACGGTTCAGGGTGATCGTCGCCACCCCGTCCTCGACGCCGTAGCCGAGGGTTTCGAAACTGTGCGCGGCCATCTGATCCTCCCGTGAATTTCATCTATTGCGCGCCGCTTGACGGACGGTCCGTCAAGGGCCGCATACTCGCCTTAACAACGATAACTTTGGGAGGACGGTCGAGACGCCAAAGAGCGCCCGGCCGCCGCGAGGAAGAGTTCATGCATCCGGCCAATCACGCCCAGACCCAACCCGATCGCGCCGCCTACATCATGGCGGGGTCAGGCGAGAGCGTCACCTACAAGCAGTTGGACGAGCGCTCGAACCAGGGCGCGCAGCTCTTCCGCTCCATGGGCCTGAAGACCGGCGACGTGATCGCCATCCTGATGGAGAACCATCCGAGGTTCTTCGAGATCGCCTGGGCCGCCCAGCGCGCGGGCCTCTACTACGCCTGCATCTCGTCCAAGCTGACCGCCGGCGAGGTCGAGTACATCATGAAGGACTGCGAGGCGAAGGTGCTGATCACCTCGACCGGCGTGGGCGGGGTGGTCGACGAGCTGCCGGCCCTGCTGCCGGGCGTGAAGCTGTTCATGGTCGGCCAGCCGCGCGCGCCCTATGAGAGCTTCGAGGCCGCCCGCGACAGGCAGCCGGCCACCCCGATCGCCGACGAGAGCGCCGGCGCCGACATGCTCTATTCGTCGGGCACCACCGGCCGCCCCAAGGGCATCAAGCCGCCGCTGACCGGCGCGCCGATCGACGCCCCCAATCCCCTGGCGATGATGGCCCAGATGCTGTTCGGGTTTCAGCCTGACAGCGTCTACCTCTCGCCGGCGCCGCTCTATCACGCCGCGCCGCTGCGCTGGTGCATGAGCGTCCATCGCCTCGGCGGCACGGTCGTGGTGATGGAGAAGTTCGATCCGGAAGACGCCCTGGGCCTGATCGAGAAGTACAGGATCGACGTCGGCCAGTTCGTGCCGACCCACTTCGTGCGGATGCTGAAGCTGCCGCCGGAGGTGCGCGCCAAGTACGACGTCTCGTCGATGCGCTCGGCCGTCCACGCCGCCGCCCCCTGCCCGATCCCGGTCAAGGAGCAGATGATGGCCTGGTGGGGCCCTGTGATCCACGAGTACTACGCCGGCAGCGAGGGCAACGGCTTCTGCTACATCGGCCCGCACGACTGGCTGACCCACAAGGGGTCGGTGGGCAAGGCCACCACCGCCGAACTGCGCATCTGCGGTGAGGACGGCGAGCCGCTGCCGCCGCGCAGCGAGGGCGTCGTCTACTTCGCGGGCGGCACCCCGCTGACCTATCACAACGCCCCCGAGAAGATCGCCGAGAACACCAACAAGTACGGCTGGACGACCCTGGGCGACGTCGGCTGGGTCGACGAGGAAGGCTTCCTCTACCTGACCGACCGCAAGAGCTTCATGATCATCTCGGGCGGCGTGAACATCTATCCGCAGGAGCTCGAGAATCTGCTGATCACCCACCCCAAGGTCGCCGACGCGGCCGTGGTCGGCGCGCCCGACGAGGAGATGGGCGAAAAGGTCGTGGCCGTCATCCAGCCCATGGACTGGAACGCCGCCGGCGAGGACCTGAAGGCCGAACTGGCCGCCTTCTGCCGCGCCCACCTCAGCCACGTGAAGTCGCCCCGCGTCATCGACTTCATGCAGGAGCTGCCGCGCCACCCGACCGGCAAGCTCTACAAGCGCCTGATCCGCGACGCCTACTGGGGCAAGGAAGGCTCGCGGATCGTGTGAGGACATGGGCGTCGCACTAGGATGTTCTCATTTTGTTCTTGATTGTTTCTGCAATCTAGGCGATAGTCAGACTCGCATAGCGTCATCGGCGACGCGGGTTTGCAACCGGCGCCGATGCTGAAACCGACAGGAACCCTGAATGACGACAATGCCGCGTGGTGAACCGCGCTCCGTACCCGATCCGGCCGGCGAACTTTACGATGCCGAGATGGCGGCTGCCAGGAAGCGCCGGGAAGCTGCGGAGACGGAGCGAACGAAGATAGCGCGCCCCAACCTCGCGCAATCGTTCATTCCCGTGGTCGGCCCTGCCTGGGAAGCGGTCGCGGACTATCAGGACGGGGACTATGCGGGCGCGGCCTTCAATGGGGCCATGGCTTTCGCAGACGTCCTGCCGATCGGGGTCGCCGCGAAGGGCATGCGCGCCGCGAGCAAGGGCATCGGAATCCTAAAGAAGGGCTCGGTCTCGGCGAACGCCGCAGCCAAGCAGATTCGCGCGAAAGGCCTGGCGGGAAAAGGGCAGGAGATCCATCACACGGTTCCCCTGCAAGGCCTGAGCCGGACCGCCCAGGACCCTCGCAATCACTACGCCCTTCTCAAGGTTTTGCCTGTGGAGCAGCACCGTCGACTCACCGGAAGCTGGCAAGGGAAGCCTCGCTATGATCCCGTTCGTCGCGTTTGGTATGGGACCACCGACTGGCAGAAGGTCTTGCCGACATCGATGGCGGCGAACCTGGCCGACGGCGTCCAGAACCTTGTTCAGCAGCAAAGACCGTCGCGCAAATGAGCCCACCCGCCGCAACCACGTCCGATCTCGTCGACTTCAAGTTCCCGTTGATCGGCTTCACGCCCGACCTGGAGATCTGGGGGTTTCCCGATCGCCCATCCCTTACCACCTGCGGCGTTCAGACCCTGCGCAAGAGCATGCCTTTGGGCATGGACCTGATCGACGCCGATGGGGCTCAGTTCCGGGTTGTCGCGCTCCACAACAAAGGCAGGGCAGACCCCCTGCTTCCCTGGCTGTTGAAGGCGATGCTGTCAGGTCGGCAGTATCGGATCGAGTACGTCATCGCTCCGCTGGAGAAGATGTCGCTCGAGGACCTGAAGGCCAGGATCGGCAAGTCGCTCGAAGCCTTTCCCAGCGACTACTGCCTTGAGGACGAACGCGATACGGTCCTGCTTCCATTGCTCGCCGCGGTGCAGGCGGCAGACGGCGTCGCGGAGCTGTTCACGCTGCTTGGCCTCGACAGCTTCGAGTCCTACTGAACCTTGAGGTCGGCGAGGCGACTGCGCCTCGCCGACACGCACGCCTAGTAGGAACGCCCGATCAGGATTTCCTCGACCCCCGGCGCGCCGGTGAAGACGCAGGGGCCGAAGGTGTCGGGCTGCTGGCTCGGCGCGTTGCGCAGGGTCAGCTTCAGGGCCTTCAGCCGCTCGACGACCTTATCGAGCTCCTCGCCGGTCGGCCGGCTCCAGGGCGCGCGCACCCAGCCCTTGAAGGCCGAGGTTTCCTCGTCCTCGTCCGAGAGCTGGCCGAAGTACTCGGCCACCTGGTCGAAGCTGGTCAGGTCGCTGCGGATATTGGCGTCCAGGCGGGCCTTGGCCTCGTCGAACAGGGCCTGCTGGATCTGCGCCAGCAGAGCCGGCGCCTGGGCCACGAACTCATCGCGCGCCAGGGCCTGGGAACGGACCTTGTCGCCGTCGCGAAGCTGGTCGCGGCGCATGAAGCTCACCTGGCCGCCCGCCGCGTCGCGCGGCCCCAGCTCGATGATCACCGGCGCGCCGCGGCGCACCCAATTCCAGCGCTTGTCGCTGGACTTCTGGTCCTTGACGTCCAGCAGGGCGCGGATCGGCTCGCCCAGCGCGAACTGGGCGTTCAGGTCCTTCACCAGCGCCTCGGCATAGGCCAGGACCTGGGCGTCCTCGTCCTTGCCGCGCAGCATCGGCACGATCACGATCTGGCGCGGCGCGATGGCCGGCGGCAGGCGCAGGCCGTCGTCGTCGCCGTGGGTCATGATCACCCCGCCGATCATGCGGGTCGACGTGCCCCAACTGGAGGTGTGGCAGAACTCCATCTCGCCGCTGTCGCTCTGGTAGCGGATGTTCTGGGCGCGCGAGAAGCTGACGCCCAGATAGTGCGAGGTGCCGGCCTGCAGCGCCTTGCCGTCCTGCATCATGGCTTCGATCGAGAAGGTGTTGTCGGCGCCGGGGAAACGCTCGTTCTCCGGCTTCTCGCCAGCGATCACCGGCATGGCCAGGACGTTCTCGGAGAACTCCCGGTACATCTCCAGCGCCTGCAGCGTGGACTTCAGCGCGTCCTCGCGGTCGGCGTGGGCGGTATGCCCTTCCTGCCAGAGGAACTCCGAGGTGCGCAGGAACAGGCGCGTGCGCATCTCCCAGCGGACCACGTTGGCCCACTGGTTGATCTTCAGCGGCAGGTCCCGATAGCTCTTCACCCAGCGCGAGAAGGCGTCGCCGATGATCGTCTCCGAGGTCGGGCGGACGATCAGCGGCTCTTCCAGCTTGGCGTCCGGATCGGGCTGCAGCTTGCCGTCGATGCTCTTGAGCCGGTGGTGGGTGACCACCGCCATCTCCTTGGCGAAGCCCTCGACGTGCTCGGCCTCCTTGGCGAAGAAGCCCAGCGGGATGAACAGCGGGAAGTAGGCGTTGTCGACGCCCATCTCCTTGATCCGGCGATCCATGGTCTGCTGGATCCGTTCCCAGACGCCATAGCCCCACGGCTTGATGATCATGGAGCCGCGGACGGGGCTGACCTCGGCCATGTCCGCCTCGCGGACGATCGCCTGGTACCAGTCGGGGAAGGTCGACTTGTTGCCGGTCATCCGGCTGACGCTGAGAGCTCGTTGCATGGGGGGCTGTTTAAAGTTCCTGGCGGCGGCGTAAAGGCGTTGCTCGCGCTCTAACTGATGCTAGACGTCGAACATCTGTTTCAATCGAATTGGGAGCAAACGATGAACCCGGTGGAGATCAAGGACCTGCCCGGACTGGTGGGCCAAGAAGTGGGCGTCTCGGACTGGGTCGAGATCACCCAGGATCGCGTGAACCAGTTCGCGGAAGCCACCGGCGACCATCAGTGGATTCACGTCGACGTCGAACGCGCGACCAAGGAAATCGGCGGCCCGATCGCCCACGGCTACCTGACCCTGTCGCTGATCCCGTTCCTGGGCGCGGGCATGCTGCCGATCAAGGGCGTGACCCGCGGCATCAACTACGGCTCCGACAAGGTCCGCTTCGTCAACATGGTCCGCGTCGGCAAGCGCGTGCGCATGCGCCAGAAGCTGATCGGCGCCGAGCCCAAGGCCGGCGGCATGCAGCTCAAGAACGAGTGCACCATCGAGATCGAAGGCGAGACCAAGCCCGCCTGCATCGCCGAGACCATCTCGGTCGTCTACGGCGCCTAAGACCCACGCCTGACCAAATTGAAGCGCCGCCCGTCTCCGCGACGGGCGGCGTTTTCTATTGCGGGGCCACGGCCTCTTCGGCCGAAGCCGCTCGCGCCCCGACCACCGGCTGGTTGTGGGCGACGGTGATCGGCGTCTTGGGATCTTCCATCAGGGCGATCGTCTCGCGAATGAACTTCGCATGGGTGACGATGCCGATTTCGAGCCGCTCGCTGTTCAGCTCGACCTGCTGGGTCAGCAGGCCGGCGATGAACTGCACATCCTGGCCGGCCTCGCTGGCGCCGACCCGGCGGCGCGCGGCCTGGGACATGAACACCGGCCCGCCCGAATTGCCCGGGAACACCGTGAAATCCAGCAGGAAGGTCGGGAAGACCTGCGCCGGGGCGACGGGGAACGACGCCACGCGCCCGGCCCGCAGGATCGGGAAACCCGCCTGGTTGGCCGCCAGGCCGCGCGGGAAGCCCAGCGCCATCATCTCGTCGCCGGCGCCGATCTGGTTGGCCTGGAAGGTGTCGTCCTCCGCCAGCCAACTGATCGGGATGGCCGCCTTGGCGAAGGCTTCCGGCGCCGAGATGGCGATGGCCGCGACGTCGCGCGAGGGATGCTGCGTCCACAGCTTGGCGCCGCTGGCGTCGCGGATCTTCAGCGTCTGGGGCGAATAGCTCCAACTGCCGTCGGGGTTGGAGATGCGATAGCCGATGCGCGCCTCGGCGCCGGGCATCTTGGCCAGCACGTGGTTGGCGGTGACCAGCACCGTGTGCGGCGTGCCGTCGGGGCCGGTCTCGGCGATCAGGAAACCGGTGCCGACGGTGCGGGTGCCATCACCCAGCGGCTGCTCCAACTGAACAGTCGCGTGAATCAACTCAACTGAAAGATCCAAGGCTGACGCCCCTAATGACAAGAACTCGTGCCCATCCGACGATACGATATGTAGTTAAGAACACCGTTAGCGGAAAGCAGCCTTGGCCGCGCCCGATTGCCGCGCGACAGCCCTGTGACGTTTCAGGAACAGATAGGCAGGCGGTCCCGGCGCGAGGCTGCGCAAGGCGGCGCGGCTCCAGGCCTTGAGACGCGGGCCGCGCCGGCGCATGTAGCTGACATGAGCGCTCCCAAGCCCCCCGCCGCCCGCCGCGAACCGAAGATCATCGAACAGCTCGGCCGCACCCGCACCGACGACTACGCCTGGATGAAGGACGACAACTGGCGCGAGGTGCTGCGCGACCCCAAGGTCCTGCGCCAGGACATCCGCGAGCATCTCGAAGCCGAGAACGCCTACACCAAGGCCCTGCTGGCGAAGACCGAGGCGCTGCAGGCGCAGTTGTTCGCCGAGATGAAGGGCCGCATCAAGGAGGACGACTCCAGCGTCCCGGCCCCGGACGGGCCCTGGGAATACTACGTCCGCTACGAAATCGGCGCGGAGCATCCGGTCCACGGCCGTCGCCCGCGGGGCCGCGACGACGGCGAGGTCGTGCTGCTGGACGAAGACGCGCTGTCCAAGGGCAAGGCCTTCTTCCAGGTCGGCGCCGCCAGCCACAGCCCCGACCACAAGCTCTACGCCTGGGCCGCCGACGAGCAGGGTTCGGAGTACTACACCATCCGGGTGAAGGACCTGGAGAGCGGCGAGACGCTCGATCAGGCCATCGAGAGCGCCTATGGCGCCTTCACCTTCTCGCCGGACAGCCGGTGGCTGTTCTGGATCTGGCGCGACGAGAACGCCCGCCCGTCCAAGGTCTTCCGCCGCCCCGCCCGCGGCGGCGAGGACGTGCTGGTCTACGAGGAGACCGACGAGGGCATGTTCCTGGGCGTCGGCCTCGCCTCGGACCGCAGCCACATCCTGATCCATGTCGGCAACCAGGAGACCACCGAGCTGTGGCTCATCCCGGCTGCCACGCCGACCGCGGCCCCGGTCGTGGCCGAACCGCGCCAGGAGGGCGTGAAGTACGAGTTGGACCACTGGTCGGACCGGTGGGTGATCCGCACCAACGCCGACGGCGCGGTGGACTTCAAGCTGGCGAACTCCGACGCGGCCGTCCCGGCCCGGGCCACCTGGCGCGACTTCGTGCCCCATGAGCCGGGGCGCTTCATCACCGGCTTCGCCGCCTTCGCCGGTCATCTGGCGCGCCTGGAGCGGGTGAACGCCAACGACCGCATCGTGATCATGGCCCGGGACGGCGAAAGCCACGAGATCGCCTTCGACGAGGAGGCCTACGCCCTCTCGCTGGAGGGGGGGCTGGAATATGAAACCACCCTCGCCCGCTTCGTCTACCAGTCGCCGACCACGCCCCGGCAGTGGTTCGACTACGACATGGCCAGCCGCGAGCGCACCCTGCGCAAGACCCAGGAGATTCCCTCCGGCCACGACCCGGCCCGCTACGTGGCGCGCCGGCTCTATGCGAAGGCGCAGGACGGCGCGCAGGCGCCGATCACCGTGCTGATGCTGAAGGACACCCCGCTCGACGGCTCGGCGCCGCTCCTGCTCTACGGCTACGGCTCCTATGGGCACGCCATGGAGCCCGCCTTCTCGATCCGCAACCTGAGCCTGGTCGACCGCGGCTGGATCTGGGCGATCGCCCACATCCGCGGCGGCTCCGACAAGGGCTGGGGCTGGTTCCTGGACGGCCGCAAGGAGAAGAAGACCAACACCTTCACCGACTTCATCGCCTGCGCCGAGCATCTGGACGCCAACGGCTATGGCAAGGCGGGCCGCATGGTCGCCTATGGCGGATCGGCCGGCGGCATGCTGATGGGCGCGGTGGTGAACATGCGGCCCGACCTGTGGTCCGGGATCATCGCGGCCGTGCCGTTCGTCGACGTCCTGAACACCATGAGCGACACCACCCTGCCGCTCACGCCGCCGGAGTGGCCCGAATGGGGCAACCCGCTGGAAGACCCGCAGGCCTACGACCGGATCGCGAGCTACAGCCCCTATGACCAGGTGGCGGCCAAGCCCTACCCGCCGATCCTGGCGACCGGCGGCCTCTCCGATCCGCGGGTGACCTACTGGGAGCCCGAGAAGTGGGTCGCCAAGCTGCGCCAGTATTCGACCGGCGAGGCCCCGATCCTGCTCAAGATCAACATGGAGGCCGGCCACGGCGGGGCCTCTGGGCGTTTCGACTTCCTCAAGGAGATCGCCCTCGACTACGCCTTCGCCATCTGGGCGCAGGAACGGGGTTGGGAACAGTGATCGTCAGGGCATCGACGACGGAGGACGCCTCGGCCCTGGCCGAGATCTACGGCCATCACGTGCTGAACGGCTTCGGCACCTTCGAAGAGGTCCCGCCGAGCATCCAGGACATGGCCGCCCGCCGCCAGGCGGTCGTCGAGCGCGGCCTGCCCTATCTGGTCGCCGAGGACCAGGGCCAGGTCCTGGGCTTCGCCTATGCCGGGCCTTTCCGTCCGCGGGCGGCCTATCGCTACACGGTCGAGGACAGCGTCTATGTCGCGCCCGAGGCGGTCGGACGCGGCGTCGGCAAGGCGGTGCTGGGCGCGGTCATCGAGGCCTGCGAGGCCTTCGGCATCCGCCAGGTCGTCGCGGTGATCGGCGATTCGGCCAACGCCGGCTCGATCGGCCTGCACGCCTCGCTCGGCTTCGAGCATGCGGGCGTCGGCAAGGGCTTCGGCTGGAAGAAGGGCCGCTGGGTCGACATCGTCTGGATGCGCAAGAGCCTCAACGGCGGCGATACGAGCGCGCCCGAGGCCGCGGGCATGGTGCTGGGCGGAGCCTGACGCCGAAGATCGACGCCCCTCCGCAGCTTCACTCGCCGGCCGGCCCGAGAGGGCTGGCGTCGTCAGGCTGACATCGGGGAGGAAGTGGCTGGGGAACTAGGACTCGAACCTAGAATGACGGTACCAAAAACCGCAGTGTTACCATTACACCATTCCCCAGCAGGAACGGCTTCGGAGGACATGTCCCCCGCGGCGAGGGCGTGGAGATAGCTCAACACTTCGCCGGATGCAACGCCCCAAAAAAGGTCTTTCTGACCCGCTTGCGGCGCAGATCGCGACCCTCTATAAGGCGCGCTCTCAAGTCGGAGTGTGGCTCAGTCTGGTAGAGCACCGCGTTCGGGACGCGGGGGTCGCAGGTTCGAATCCTGCCACTCCGACCATTTTTCCCGCCACGGCGGTAGAGTTTCCGTATGGCGAATGGACGCCCTACGGAGGCACGTAAGAGCGCCTCTCCTGATCAGCGAGCATCCAGGTGTTCGAGGTCGCCGCCGGCGACAACGGCCGGCAGCGTCGTTTCGCTGGCGTCGGACGTGAGTCCGGTGGCCACGACGAGGCCCGCGACGCCGGCCAGCCGCGCCTGGGGCCGGAAATCCGCGAAGACCTCATCCAGCGCCCGGGTCTCCGGGAGGATATAGACCACGCCCTTCGAGGCCTTGAACATCGGCAGCACCACTTCCTGATAGAAGGCGATGGGCACGTTGATGCAGCCGAAGGTGATGCGATTGTCGTTCGGACTGGGCGTTTGCAGCCGACGCAGACGCTGCTCCTTGGGATTGGTGGTGACCACCTGGTGCATCGACACCGCGGTCTCGTAGTCGACCCAGAGGATGTCGCTGTCGGGGCCTTCCCCATATCCGGCGAGGAATCGGCCGGCCGGGGTCGTGCGTTCTTCAGGGGTGATCTTGGAAAGCTCACGCTCGCCGATTCCGGGGGCGGAATCATCGCCGCGCGCCAGGCCCAGCAAGGCCGGGGCCGAGCCCTTCAACTGGGCGTCGGCGTCGAAGACGAACACCTGGGCGCTCACCTTGTCGATGATGACGAAGGGCAGGCCGCCGCTGTCGCGGGACGCCGTCACCCAGTCGGCGACCTGGATCACCGCCTCCGAGGCGGGTACGCCGCGACCTTCCGCCGCCTGCGGCGCGGGCGCGGACTCAGGAGATTCCGCGGCCGCGGTCGAGGTTGGAGCGCCCCCGACCGCCAGCACGCCGAATGAAACCGCCCAGGCCGTTAGGGCCGCTCTCAAAGGCTTACGCATCGCTGTCGTTCCATGACTCCACGCCGAACTGCTGGCGCTGATAGCGAACGCCTGACGACCTGGAACGTCCAAGCTTGGACGATCAGTTTCTCGGCATCTTGCTGGGACGCGCCGCCGCAGCCTGCTCAAGACGGTCCACGCGCCCGGTCAGTTGATCGAGGCGTTGGTTGGCGTTCTGGGCCTCGCCCGCAGCGGCCTGCGCCGCGGCGTTGGCGGCGTCGGCGCGCTGGATCGCATCCTGCGCCTTGGTGTCCACCGCATCGATGCGACCGTTCACGCTGGCGATCTGCTCATCCACATACTGGGTTGTGGCGCATCCGCTGAGGGCCAATCCGCCCACAAGCAGCGCCGAGACGAGGCGTACGCTCGCCCAGGGAGTTATCAGTCGGACCATCTCGCACGTCCTCTCGTTGTTGAGTGGAAATGGTCGCCTAATCCGGTCCAGCCCCATACCCGGCGAATCCCTTAGTTCGACTGGTCTTGTCTGCTGATGTCCACGCGGGCCGGCGGCGCACGATGGTGAACGGGTTCTCAATGTTTCTCGTAGCTTATGCCTGAAGATCCCTCGCCTTGGGCCTGGGTGCGATCCACTGACGGGAACGGAGGCTGACTTGGACCTCAGCATTCGGACATTCCGCGAGGAGGACGCGGCGGCGGTCAACGCCCTGCTCGACTGGGCATGGTTTCCCCCGCGCAGCCAGGCCGGATGGCGCTGGCTGCTGGCCGGCTGCGGAGACGAGCCCGGCTGGATCCTTGAAGACGATCAGGGGGTCTGCGGCTTCGCCGGCAACTTCCGCCAGCGGCTCCACGCGGGCCGCGAGACGCTGCACGCCGCCACCGGCCACTCCCTGGTGGTGCTGCCGCGCGCCCGGGGCGGCTCGCGCCGGATACTGGAAGTCTACCGCGACCAGGCGGGCGGCATGTCGACCTTCCACCTCAACGCCAATGCGCTCTCCGCGCCCATCTATCGCAAGTTCGGCTACGTCCCCTTCCCGCCCGGCGCGGCGGACGCAAAGCTGGTCTGGCACACGCGACGTTCCGACCTGGTGATCGAGAAACTGGCCTGGAAGCTGACGCCCGACGGCTCCAAGCGCAGCCGGGAGTGGTTCGCGGGGCGGCGCTACCGCGTCGCATCGTCATCCCTGCGGCGGACGCCGGAGATTCGCGTCCTGGAGGGCGCGGACGCCCTGGACGCGATGGAGCGATTGTTCCGCGCCGCCGTCGACGAGGGCCAGGTCCTGGCGGCGCGCGACGCTGCGGCCCTGGCCTGGCGCCTGTCCGATCCGGATGCGACGCTCGCCCCGCTCCTGCTGGGCTGGTTTGACGGCGAGGACCTGAAGGCCTGGACCATGGCCCAGGTCAGCAAGACCTGCCAACTCGACGCGCCGACGCTGGAGATCATCGACCTGCTGTCCCTGGACGAGGTTCGGGCGCGCGCCTTGCCGGCGCTGGTGGAGGCGCTGCGCCGCCTCTGCGGCCCCATGGGATGCGCCCGGCTGCGGCTCAACCTGGTCACCGAGGACGTCCTGCCGCTGCTGGCGCAGACCGACGGCGCGGTGGTCCGCCGGCGCCACGCCCACGGCCATGCGCGGCTGCGCGAAGCCGAGGCGCTGCGGACCTGGCGCCCCACGCCGTTCGACGGCGACCAGGGCTTCACCCAGCGCCCTGCGCCCGTCCGCGCCTGATCAGTTGAAGGGCGCCCGCGCGACCGCGGCGGCCAGGGTCCGCCACCGGCGCAGGCGGGTGGTCTCGCAGGCCTCGATGGCCAGCCACCGGTGCTCGACCTTGGCGACCAGGTCGGGGCCCAGGGCGCTGCTCAGCGCGTCCCGCCAGCGCGGCCGCCCGCGGGCGAAGACCAGGCCGTGGCTGACCTCGGCGGCCGGATCGGCGAAGTACTTCTTGTAGGCTTGGCCTTCGAAGCCGAAGTCGAAGGTCCTGAACCCCTCGGCGCTGGCGGCCTGCAAGGTGTCGATGCAGAGGAGCAGGCCGGGCGCGTAGCGCGCGCCGACACGGTCATAGGCCGGAATCCAGAAGTGGTAGTGAGCGTCCGCGTGCAGGCTCAGCTCCATGGCCCAGGTTCGCCCGCCCGCGTGCAGCACCGCCAGCCGGGCGCCGAAATGCGGCCCACGCGCACGCCACAGGGACTTCAGGAGGTCTTCCGTCCAGCCACAGGCGAACACGTCGTGCTTGCCCGTGCGGCCATACTGCGCCCGCTTGAGCGCGATGAGGGCGTCCAGGCTCGCCTCGTCGTCGCAGTCGCCCTCGAACTCGACGGGACCGGCGTCGCGGACCAGCGCGCGGCGGCCGCGCTCCTTGTCGCGGAAGAACTTGCCGAACCGGGCGCGTCGTCCAAGCGCGTAGGCCTCCCAGCCGTCGGTCAGGTCGGCGACGAGCGCGGCGCGGCGAGCGCCTTGCCGGGCGCTGGCCGGTCCGACCCAGCCGGTCACCCCGACCCGGGCGACGCCGAGGCTGTGCGACAGCGCCGCCGGATCCCAGGTCTCGTCGGGCGGGGCCACCACCGAGTGATAGTCGTTGAGCGGGGCGCCGAGCGGATAGGCCGCGCCGCCGCGTCTCTGGAACGGGAAGAACCCGCAGGGCGCGCCCTTGCGATGAAGCACCGCCAGCGCCGCGTCGGGCGCGATCTGCGCCGCGATCTCGGCGAACTCCAGGCGATGGAACGGAGAGAGCGCTCCCGATGCGCACCAGGAACGCCAAAGCGACCGCTCGCTTTCCGACAGCGACGCCAGGGCGATGATGTCCACATCGACGCCCTGGCCGTCAGCAGCGCGCTCCCGCACCGTACCATGCCCCCGCCTGGCCCCAGATACACAACCCTCGAGGGCGGAGCGTCAATTTACAGTTAATCCGCTCGCGCCTGCGGCTGGGCGCCGACCTCCGCAGCCTTCAGCGCGCGCAGGAAGTTCCCGCCCCAGATCGCGTCGATCTGCGCCTCGGTATAGCCGCGGGCCAGCAGTTCGCGGGTGACGTTGGGGGCCTCGCCCTCGTCCTTGAAGCCCGGGATGCCGGATCCGTGGTTGAAGTCGGTCCCGATCCCGACGTGATCGACGCCGATCCGCTTGGCGATGTAGTCGATGTGATCGACATAGTCCTTCACGGTCGCCTGGGGCGAGAGGGCCCGGTAGGCCGCGAAGAAGGCGTCCTGGCGATCCTTGGGCAGGTCGTCCGCCCCCTGGTAGCCGGGCCGATCGAGCGGCAGCCCATACTCGGCCCGCAGGGCCTTCAGGCGCGCCGGATAGTCGGCCGGCTGCGGCAGCAGGTAGCTGTTGAACGGCACGACCTGCACGACGCCGTCCTTGGCCTTGATGGCGTCGAGCTCGGCGTCGGAGAGGTTGCGGGTGTTGTCGACCAGACTCCTGGCCGCCGAGTGGGTGGCGACGACCGGCGTGCGCGACAGTTCGAGGGTCTGGAAGACGCCCTTCGGCGTGAGCTGCGAGACATCGATCAGCACGCCCAGGTCATTCAGGCGCGTCACCGCGGCCTTGCCCAGGGGCGAGAGGCCGCCATGCTGTTCGCCCGCGCCCTGCTGGGGCCGCGAGGAGTCGGCGAAGGCGTTGTTGCCGGCGTGGTTCAGGGCCGCGACCCGCACCCCCTCCTTCTGGAGGCGATCGAACTCGGCCACGTCCGGCTTCAGCGAATAGGCGTTCTGGAAACCGATCAGGATGGCGATCTTGCCCTCGCCGACGATCTTGCGGACGTCGTCGGCCGAATAGGCGATGGCGACGTCGCCCGGATTGTCGGCGGCGATCTTGTGAATGGCGGCCAGCTTGGCGTCGGCTTCCGCGCGGGCGGCGGCCTGGCCTTCCGGCGTCTGCGGCCCCGTCGAGACGGCCACCGCATAGACCAGGGCGTCGACGCCCCCGGCCTTGAGCTTGTCGATCTCGCTGAAGGACTTGCCGTCGTCGGCGAAGTAGCGGGGATTGGCGCCGGGCAGCAGCACATCGACGTGGCCGTCCAGCACCAGGGCCCGCTGGTGGACCGCCGCCGCATCCTGCGCCGCGGCGGGCGCGGCCATGAGGCCCAAGGCCGCGCTTGCGGCCAGCAGGGTTCGATGCGCCAGGCGCGCGCTTGAGATCATGCTTGTCTCCATGGATCGGGATCGCCCCAGCGCGATCCGCTTCATTCCTATAATTTCAATAGGAATTTACGCCTCAATGGAGAATTTCTCCGGCAGCTAGGAGACAAGCCGCAGCAGGACGAAAAAGGGCGGGGAAATCTCCCCGCCCTTGCGCCGTTCGTCCTAACCTGCCGTGGGCTCCCAACCGCCGCCCAGCGCCTTGAACAAGGCGATCTGGTTGGTGGTCACCTGGGCGTCGGACTGTGCAAGCTGGGCCTCGAGCGAGGCTAGCTGACGTTCGGCCACCAGCACGGCCAACAGGCTGTCCACGCCCGCCTCGTTGCGCAGGCGGGTGAGCTGCGCGGCCTTGGCGCCTTCGTCGCGGGCGCGCTTGAGCGCGGCGCGGCGGTCCAGTTCGCGCGCGTACTGGGTCAGCGCGGTCTCGGTCTCCTGCAGGGCCGTGAGGTTCGCCTTCTCGAAGTTGGCGAGCGCGGCTTCCGCCCCGGCCCCGGCCTGCTTCACGCGGGCGCGAGCGGCCAGGATGTTGGGGAAGTTCCAGCTAATCAGCGGACCGACGTTGAAGCTGTAGTCGTCGCCCAGGTCGCCGGTCCGCGCCCCGCTGGTCGAGATCGCCCCGCCGATGGTCACCGACGGATAGAGCGAGGCGGTGGCCACGCCGATGCGGGCGGTGGCCGCAGCCAGCTCGCGTTCGGCCTGGCGCACGTCCGGACGACGGGCGAGCATGCCCGCGCCGTCGCCGACCGGGATGGTCTGGGCCACCTGCGGGCTCGCCTGGCAGCTCAGCACCGCCTGGGGCGCCTGCGCCGGCGGCTTTCCGGTCAGCAGGGCCAGGCGGAACAGCGCCGACGAACGCTGGGCGTCGAGGGTCGGCAGGACCGCCTTCGACGTCTCGAGCTGGGTCGCGGCGCTGGAGGTGTCCGCGGCGGTGCCGCGGCCGGCCTCGAGCTGGCGGACGGTCAGGTCGTAGGTGTTCTGCTGCAGCTCGATGGTGCGCCTGGTCACCGCGATCTGGGCATTGGCCGCGCAGATGTCGGCATAGGCGCGGGCGGTCTCGGCGGCGACCGAGATCCGCACCACGTCCAGCGCCGCCTGCGCGGCGGCGACGTCGGCGCGATTGGCCTCCAGGCTGCGACGCACGCGGCCGAACAGGTCGACCTCATACGACATGTCGAAGCCGGCGCGGTACTGGTCGCCGTCGTCGAACTGGCCGCTCGCCACGTCCTCGCCGCGGACCCGCTGGCCCGACGCCGACACGGTGGTCGACGGCAGCAGGCCCGAGCGGGTCTCGCCGAGCACGGCGCGAACCCGCGAAAGGTTCGCCGCGGCCACGGCCACGTCCTTGTTGGCGACCAGCGCCTCCTGGATCAGGCCATCGAGGGCCGGGTCCTGGAACAGCCGCCACCAGTCGCCCGGAGGGGCCTCTGGCGTGGCCACCTGCGCCTCGGCGGAGACGAAGGGCCCCTGCCCCGAGGCGACCGGCGGCGGAACCTGATAGGTCGGTCCCGCCGCGCAGGCGCTGAGCGCGGTTGCGGCCAGCAGCGCGGAGATCGGCTTAAGGCGGATCACTTCGCGCCTCCTTCATACTCGAGCGGGTGGTGCGGCGTGCCGCCCCCGGTGGTCGGATAGGTCTTCTCTTCCTTGCCCTTGGCCCTGGGCAGGCGCGCGGCCAGCCAGCGGCAGATGACGTAGAAGACCGGCGTGAAGATCAGGCCGAAGATGGTCACCCCGATCATCCCGAAGAACACCGCGGTGCCCAGCGCCTGGCGCATCTCCGCTCCTGGCCCGGTGGCGATCGCCAGCGGCAGCACCCCTAGGATGAAGGCGAAGGAGGTCATCAGGATCGGCCGCAGACGGGTCCGGGCCGCGCTGATCGCCGCCTGGAACCGGTCGGCCCCCTCGTCTTCCTCCGCCTGCTTGGCGAACTCGACGATGAGGATGGCGTTCTTGGCCGCCAGGGCGACCAGCACGATCAGGCCGATCTGGGTCAGGATGTTGTTGTCCTGGCCTCGCAGGTTCACCCCGACGATCGCCGCGAGGATACACATCGGCACGATCAGGATGACCGCCAGCGGCAGGGTGAAGGCCTCGTACTGGGCCGCCAGCACCAGGAACACGAACACCACCGCCAGGACGAAGATCAGGGCCCCGGAATTGCCGGCCGCCTTCTCCTGATAGGCCAGTTCGGTCCACTCGTAGCTGAAGCCGGCGGGCAGCACCTTGTCCGCATGCGCCTCCATGGCCTTGAGCGCGTCGCCGGAGGCCACGCCCGGAGGCGCCCCGCCCTGCACTTCCGCGGCCGGGAAGAGGTTGTAGCGGACCACGCGCACCGGCCCCGTCTCGTCGCGCACGGTGGCGAGCGAGCCGAGCGGCACCATCCCGCCGGAGGCGGAGCGGACCTTGATCCCGGCGATGTCGGCCGGATCGTCGCGGGCGTCGGCCTCGGCCTGCGCAGTCACCCGGAAGGTGCGGCCGAGCAGGTTGAAGTCGTTGACGTAGGTCGAGCCGAGATAGGTGCTCATGGCGTCGTAGATGGCGTTGGGCTGCACGCCCATCAGCAGGGCCTTGTCGCGGTCGATGTCGGCCGTCACGCGGGGCGAGCCGGTGTTGAACTGCGAGAAGACGCCGACGGTGGACTGCGGGGTCGCCGCGGCCGCGCCCACCAGGCCGTTGGCGGCCTGCTCCAGCGAGCGGTAGCCTGCGCCCGAGCGGTCCTGGACCATCATCTTGAAGCCGCCGGCGTTGCCCATGCCCTCGACCGGCGGAGGCGCCAGGAAGAAGATGTTGGCTTCCTGGATGCCGGCCAGACGGCCCATGACCTGGCCGGCCATGACGTCGGCGTTCAGTTCCTTGCCGCGCTTGGACCAGTCGTCGAGCTTCACGAAGAACACGCCGCCGTTGGACATGGCCGAGAAGCTGGCCCCGTCGAGGCCGGCGAAGGCCGAGACGCCCTGGACGCCGGGGGTTTCCTGGACGATCGCGCTGGCGCGGCGGACGACGTCGTCCGTGCGTTGCAGCGAGGCGCCCGGCGGCAGTTGGACGACGCCGATCAGGAAGCCCTGGTCCTGCTGCGGGATGAACCCGGTCGGGGTGGCGGTCAGGCGCCAGCCGGTCATCAGGATCAGGCCGGCATAGATTACCAGCACGATCATGCTGGCGCGGACCAGGCGGGCGGTGAGGGCGCCGTACTTGTCGCTGAGCCAGTCGAAGCCGCTGTTGAACTTGTGGCCCGCCATCTTGATCGGGCGCATCCAGCGCGGGCCCGTGTCGAGGGAGTGCTCGACATGCGGCTTCAGCAGGATCGCGGCCAGGGCCGGCGACAGGGTCAGCGAGGTGATCAGCGAGATCACCGAGGCCGCCGAGATGGTCACCGCGAACTGGCGGAAGAACATGCCGGGGATGCCGGGCATGAAGGCGGTCGGCACGAACACGGCCAGCAGCACCAGGCCGATGGCGATCAGGGCGCCGGACACCTCGTCCATCGTCCTGTAGGCCGCCTCCCTGGGCGTCATGCCTCGACGTATGTTCCGCTCCACCGCCTCGACCACGACGATGGCGTCGTCGACGACGATGCCGACGGCCAGCACGAGCGCGAACAGCGACAGCGAGTTCAGCGAGTAGCCGAGCGCCAACTGGATCGCGAAGGTGCCGACCAGCGCGACCGGGATGGCCAGGATCGGGATGATCGCCGCCCGCCAGGTCTGCAGGAAGATCATGATCACGACCACGACGAGGATCACCGCCTCGAAGAGCGTGCTCTGCACCGAGGCGACCGAGGCCTCGACGAATTCCGTCGGGTTGTAGGGGATGCTGTAGCTGACGCCCTGCGGCATCGACGGCTTCAGCTCCTCGACCGCCTTCAGGACTTCGCTGGCGGTCGACAGGGCGTTGGCGCCGGGCTGCTGGATGATCGCCAGGCCGATGCCGCGCCGGCCGTCGAAATAGCCGCGCATCCCATAGTCCTGGGCGCCCAGCTCGACGCGCGCCACGTCGCGCACGCGGGTCACGCGGCCCTCGGCGTCGGTGCGGATGACGATGTCGGCGAACTCTTCGGGATTGGCGAGACGCCCCTGCACCTGCACCGGCAGTTGGAAGGCCGCGCCGGTGTCGTTGGGGGCCTGGCCCAGCGCGCCGCCGGCGGCCTGGACGTTCTGGGCGCGCAGGGCCGCGACGATCTCGCCGGAGGTCAGGTTGCGCGCGGCGGCCTTGCCCGGGTCGATCCAGACCCGCATCGAATAGAAGCCGCCGCCGAACACCTGCACGCCGCCCACGCCCTTGATGCGCAGGATGCGGTCGCGCAGCGTCGAGTTGGCGAAGTTGCCGATGTGGTCGAGGTCGGCGTTCGGATCCTCGGAGGTCAGGGCGACCAGCAGCAGGAAGCCCGAGAGCTGCTTGTTCACGGTGACGCCGACCTGGCGCACCTGTTCCGGCAGGCGCGGCTCGGCCAGGGCCACCCGGTTCTGGACCAGCACCTGGGCGGCGTCGAGGTCCGTCCCCGGCTCGAAGGTCACCGAGATCTGCGCCATGCCGTCGGCGGTCGACGAGGAGGTCATGTAGAGCATGCCCTCCACGCCGTTGATCTCCTGCTCGATCGGCGCGGCGACGGTCTCGGCCAGGGTCTCGGCCGAGGCGCCTGGGTACATGGCGGTCACGGCGATGGTCGGGGGCGCGATGTCCGGATACTGCGACAGCGGCAGCAGCGGCAAGGCGAAGGCCCCGATCAGGGCGATGAACACCGAAATCACGCCCGCGAAGATCGGACGGTCGATGAAGAAGTGCGAGAAGCGCATGGGGGAATCCCGTCCTGACTCAGCGCCCCTAGCGGGCGCTGGCCGGCGTGGCGCTGCTGGCCACGGGAACAGATACTGAGGTGGTCGACGGCTCGGCCGCCTTCTTGGGCTCGATCTTCACCAGCTTGGCCTGGACCTTCATGTTCGGGCCCATCAGGCGCACGCCGCCGTTCACGATGACCTTGTCGTCCGGCTTCACGCCGCTGCGGATGACCCGCAGGCCCTCGCTGAGCGGACCCAGTTGCACCGGCTTGAGCGTGACCGTGCCGTCGGGGTTGACGACGTTCACCGCCTTGCGCGCGCCGTCGGCGACGATGGCGTCTTCCGGCACCAGCAGCGCGTCATAGGCTTGGCCGCCCTCGACCCTGGCCTTGCCGTACATTCCGGGCTTCAGGAAGCCGTTCGGGTTGGCGACCACGGCGCGCATGCGCACCGCGCCCGAGGCGCTGTCGAGGCTGTTGTCGGTGAAGTCGATCTGGCCGGTCCAGCGATAGTCGGCCTCGTCCTGCAGACGGATCTGCACCTTGCCGCCCTTCCCGGTCTGACGCTGGTCCTTCAGCAACTGGGCCTCGGACGCGTCGAATTCGAAGTGGATCGGGGTGGTGGAGACGATGGTGGTCAGGACGTCGGCGCCGGCGCCGCCGCCCGAGATCACGTTGCCCGGATCGACCCGGCGGTCGGAGACGACGCCCGAGGTCGGGGCGGTCACGCGGGTGAACTCGAGGTCGAGCGCGCGGGCCTGGACCGTCGCCTGGGCGACCTCGCTAGCGGCGCGCTTGTTGTCGTATTCTTCGCGGCTGATCGCCTGGACCTTCAGCAGCGTCTCGGCGCGGGCAAGGTCGGCCGCGGCGAGCTTGGCCTGGGCGCGGGCGGCTGCGAGCTGGGCCTCCGCCGGGCGCGGATCGAGCGTGAAGAGCAGTTGGCCCTTGCGCACGTACTGCCCTTCGCGGAAGTGCGCCGTCTGCAGGTAGCCGCCGGCGCGGGCGCGCACGTCGACGCGCTCGGGCGCCTCGAAGCGGCCGGTGAAGTCGTCCCAATCGACGACCGATTGCCGCAGCGGCGTGGCGACTGAAACCTCAGGCGCAGGCATCTGCGGAGGGCCTTCGGGCTTGCCGCATCCGGCCAGAACCAATGCAGCGGCAGCCGTTGCGACGAACGGCGCGAGAAACTTACGCATGATTTATCCCACGGGCGGGGGAGCGCCCAAGTCAACGGTTGATGACTTTTACATCGACAAGGCCTACATATGTCAACAGCCGATGACAACAAGGGAGCGAACCGAAGAAATGGCGGATCATCCGGCGCCGGTGCGCGCGCGCAACGCTGCGGCGACAAGGCAAGCCATCCTCGAAGCGGCGAAAAACCGTTTCGCCAGAGAAGGTTATGACGGCGCGAGTCTCCGAGAGATCGCCGCCGACGCCCGCGTCGACGCCGCCCTTGTCTCGCGCTATTTCGGCTCCAAGGAAGAGCTTTTCGTCGAGGTCCTGAATTGCGGACCGGACGCGACCGAGCTGTTCCAGGGTGAGTTGAGCAATTTCGGCGAGCGCGTCGCCGATCGCCTGATGGACGACCCCGACCGCCACGACGGCCTGGATCATCTGCTGATCATGCTGCGGTCCGCCTCATCGCCCGCCGCCGCCGGACCGCTGCGGCGCTCGATGCGCGCCTGGTTCCACGATCCCTTCGCCGCCTATCTGGGCGGCCCGGAAGCCGATGTCCGAGCCAGGCTGGCCGGCGACCTGATCATGGGCGTCGCGATCTCGCGCGCCATCACCGAGGACCATGACCTCGACGCCGAGGGACAAGTCTGCCTGCGCAGGCGCCTGGCCGCCGCCATCCAGGCCGCCGTCGAGCCGTAAGCGCTCGCTGGTGCACGCGCCTTCCATCGCCACAAACGCAAACCGGCCGGTCCCTGGGGACCGGCCGGCGCGTGGTTCAGATTGTCCTGGCAGCCCTTAGAAGGACTTGCGGACGCTCACGTACCAGTAGCGGCTGTAGGGCTGGTAGAGCGCGCCCAGGTAGCCGTCCGAAGCCAGCGGGGGCTTCTCGTCGGTGATGTTGCGGACGCCGACGCGCAGGCGGGTGTTGGACGCCAGGCCTTCGGTGAACTCGTATTGGCCATAGAGGTTGGCCGTGAGTTGCGAGTCGACCACCCAGGGCGTGCCCGCCGAGTCCACCAGGGCGGTGTCTTCGACATCGCCGATGTACTGGGTGAACGCGCCGACGGTCCACTGGTCGTAGCTCCAGGTCGCCGAGGCCGACCACTTCCACTCCGGACGGCCGTTCTGACGGACCAGGTCGCCGCCGCCGCCGATGAAGATGGTCGGGTCGATCTCGCCGGCCGCTTGCGCCGCCATCAGTTCAGCCACGCCCGGCGAGGGCGAGCGGTAGAACTTGATCAGGTGGGCGGCGTTGAAGTTGACGCTGAAGTCGCCGTACTGCGTGCCGCGCAGGTTCCACATCACGCCGATGTCCAGGCCGCGCGCTTCTTGCGGAAGCAGGTTCTGGTACTGGTCGGTGATGTAGAGGATCTGGCCGACCGGGGCGAGACCCGTGCCCGCGAAGGCGGCGATGTCGTCGGCGGTCGGCGCGGCGCGAACCACGGCGTCATACGACGAGCCGTTCAGGCGGGCCAGGTAGTCGGCGGTGATGGCGTTGCCGCCGCCGAACAGGCCGACGATCCCGTCCTGCTTCACGCGCCAGTAGTCGACGGTGAAGGTGAAGCGGCCGAAGTCTTCCGGAATGAAGCGCGGTTCGTAGACCACGCCCACGCCCCAGGTTTCGGACTCTTCCGGCTTCAGCTCGGGGTTGCCGGAGCGGCGCTCGGACGTGGCCGGCGCGGCGCAGGCCATCAGGTTGGCCAGACGTCCGGCGCGGACGTCGGCCTCGCAGCGGTACCAGTCGCGACGGCTGTTCGAACGAGTCACGAGGGTGGCGTTCACCTGCTCCAGGTTCGGCGCCTTGAAGCCCTGGGCCCACGAACCGCGGAAGCGCAGGCCGTCGACGACGTCCCAGGCCATGGCGACCTTCGGCTTGGCCACGTCGCCGGCGTCGCTGAAGCTCTCGTAGCGACCGGCGACCTGGGCTTCCAGGTTATGGACGAACGGGATCTCCATGTCCGGCGAGACGATCGGGATCGCGAACTCGAGATAGGCCGAGCTGACGGTGCGCGAACCCTTGGTGTCGGGCGACGGGCTCGACCCGACTAGGTCGTTTTCGTAGGTCACGCCGGTGTTGGCGTTGGTGAAGGTGATCGTGCCGTCCAGGCGGGCGTCGCGGTCGTCCTTCTGGGTTTCGCGGCGATATTCGACGCCCGCGGCGAAGCCGACGTCGCCGCCCGGCAGTTGGAACAGGTCGACCTTCGAAACCTTGAAGTCGGCCAGGGCCAGGGTGCTGGTGTTCTTGCGGACGGTCTGGACGCGGATGGCGTCGATCGCCGCCTGCGAGCTGGGGCGGTTGTCGCCGATGCTCGGATTGTCCAGGCTGCCGCCGTTGAACGGGTTGTAGGCGTCCGGCGTGGCCAGGGCCATCTGGCGCTGCAGCGCGGTGGCGCTGATGCCGTCAGAGGTGTCCTCGACCTGGGCCTTCGAATACAGCAGCGCGCCTTCCCAGTTGAAGCCGAACTTCTGGCCCTTCAGGCCGGCCAGGAGGCGCCATTGCTCGTTCTCGACATCGACGCGGTTCGGGCCGACGTCGACGAAGTTGTAGGCGTTCATCGTCGAAGCGACGCCTTCCGGACCGATGCTCAGGCCGGCCAGCCGGTTCGGGTTGGCCTGGCCGTTGATCGTCGTCGCGCCGAAGGGGTTGTAGTAGTTCGACGCCGCGATCGCGATCGGCAGGGTGCTGAGGTTGGTGGTCGAGGTCTGCACCGCATGGGTGGTGGCGGTGTAGTAGCCGAGCTCGCCGAACGCACGCACGTCGTCGGTGATGTCGTACTTGCCGGTCAGGAACAGGTTGACCCGTTCCAGCTCGGGCATGACCGAGGTGTTGAAGGTGGCGGAGTCGAAACGCAGGTTGCGGTCGGCGCCGGTCGCCGAGGTCGCCGCAGCGCCCGAGGCCAAGCAGATGTCGCCGCCGAGCTGGGCCGCGCAGGCCGAGTTCGTCGAGGGCTGGATGTGATAGGCGCCGGCCGCGGTGGTCAGGGCCACGCCGTTCTGGCGGATGATGCCGCCCAGGGCGGTCAGGCTGCCCCACGGCGTCGCCGTCAGGCGGTCGTCGAGGGTGACGTTGCCGGCATAGGACGTGCCCACGAACAGCGGGGTCTTGTCGAGCGACGAGGTGTAGTCCTGGTCCCAGGCGTTCAGCGCGGTGCGGTTGGCGTAGCTGGCGGACAGGCTGATGTTGCCGCGGCCCTCGTGGAAGTTGTGGCCAGCCTGCACGTTGAACTCGTACTCGCGCAGGTGGGTGCCTTCGGCGGATCCGTACTGCGCATCGACCGTCAGGCCGTCGAAGTCGTCCATCAGCACGGTGTTGACCACGCCGGCCACGGCGTCCGAGCCGTAGAGGGCGGCCGCGCCGTCACGCAGGACTTCCAGGCGCTTCAGGCCGTTCACCGGGATGGCGTTGGTGTTGTAGGTCAGCACCGGCACCAGGTTCTCGTCGGCGCGGCTGGTCGGGTGAGCGACGACGCGGCGGCCGTTCAGCAGGACCAGAGTGTTGCCGACGCCGAGGTTGCGCAGGTTCACCGAACCGACGTCGCCGCGGGCGCTGTTGCTGGAGTTCGGCAGGTAGCTCGTGTTGAAGCTGACGTCGCCCATCTGCGGGATCGAGCGGAACAGGTCATCGCCCGAGGTCGCCGCGACGTTGGCCAGTTGGGCCTGGTCGACCACGGTGACGGGGAGAGCCGCCGTAACCTTCGCGCCCTCGATCTGCGACCCGACGACGACGATTTCCTCGACCGTGGCGTCCGAGGTCTGAGCGGAAGCCGCGCCCGCCATCGAGAGGGCGCAGAGCGCCGAGGTCGCGAGCATGGCGTGACGCCAGGACATGCGAGAATTCATAGAGATTATCCCCTCAACCCATAAGTGTATCGTGGCGAATTGCAGCCCACACCACAAAGATCGCCGTCGGGGCGACAAACACATGATCATTGCCGCCTCGTCACCCTCCTCGCTTTGACTCAGCGAGAAATAACGGCGTCTGTGGCATTGCGGCCACCAAACCGCCGGTGATTGGCCCCTGTACTGGTCGAAATTGAACGGAAACTTAAGCCCGCCCGCAACTCACCACGCAGCATCACGCACGCGGCGGCAGGGCCGTCGCGTGCGCTCGATAGACAAGACGCAATGGAAAGTCGGAACCTCAGTAGAAACTGAGGTTGTCGATCTCGAGCCACATCTTCTCGCCGGCCCCGCGGCCGCCGTCGACGGTGACCTCGAGAACGTCGTCGCCCGTCCAGGGCCCGACGCCGGCGCCGCGGCCCGAGGTGCGCTTCAGGGCGCTGAACGGAACCTCGACCACGCGCCAGTCCGGCCCCGAGGCCACTTCGCCGATCCAGCGGCCGTTGAGCGTATTGATCCCGAGGTCATAGGCGCCGCCGTCGCCGCGCACCTCGAAGCGCACGCCCTTGTAGGCGCGGACGTCGACCGGCTCCACGGAACCACGGCTCAGCGGGATGATCACGCCGGCGTTCGGATCGTCCTTGGCCGACATGCGCGCCGCGATGCTCAGCGCGTGGTCCGTGGCCGTGCGGTTGATCACCTGCGCCACCTGGACGGTGCGGTCGATGCCGCCGTCCATGTCGTCCATCCGCAGGGTGTCGTAGTTCGAGCGGGGACCTTCGAAGTCGTCGATCAGCGGCCCCTTGGCCTTCACGACCGGCATCGCCTTCTGGCTGTTGGCGGGCGGCAGCTTGGTCCCCGCCCCATGCACCTGCACGCCGTCCACGAACACGCGGTCGGTCTTGTAGACGTCGGAGATGTTGGTCCACGGCTGGCCGGCGATCAGCACCAGGTCGGCGCGCTTGCCCTTCTCGATGGTGCCGCGGTCGTCCAGCTCGCCCAGCACCTTGGCGCTGCTGGCGGTGCCCGCGATCAGGGCTTCGGCCGGCGTCAGGCCGGCGCGCACCAGCAGTTCCATCTCCTTCAGCGTCGAGACGCCGTGCGGGGTGCCGACCATGCCGGCGTCGGTGCCCAGCGCGATGGTGACGCCGGCGTCGTGCAGGGCCTTCACGTTGTGCAGGGCGTAGCCGAACTTCACCTCGCTGCGCTGGCGCGCCTCGGCGCTCGCCGCGACGCCGCCCTTGGACGGATCGTAGACGGCCAGGGTCGGGGCATAGGCCGTGCCGCCGGCCTTGATGGCGTCGATGGCCGCCTGGTCGATCTCGCGGTCCTGCAGGCTGTGGGCGATGACGTCGACCTTCGCCCGCCCGGCGATCGCGCCGCGGTCCACGGTGACCGTGTGGGTGAGGACCTTGAGATTGTTGCGGTGCGCCTCATCGACCAGGGCGCTCAGCGTTCCCTCGTCCATGCTGGTGTTGTCCGCCGAGACGCCGTAGCGCCAGCCGTCCGCGAACGCCTTGATGAAGTCGGGCTTGTAGGGAACCAGCGCCTTGACTTCCATACGCGCCGCTTGAGGCGAGTTCACCCACTTGGTCGTGGCGCGGTCGGCCCAGTCGGCGCCGTGGCCGCCCGGCGTGCTCATCCGCGCGACGAAGTTGACGTGCGGCGCGGCCATCGAGCCGAGCCAGCGGCGGCGCGGCTCGAACGATTCCGGCTGCTGGTGGAAGTCGTTCACCGTGGTGACGCCCGCGGCGATATAGGCGTTGGCGATCTCCGGCGAGATGCGCGGCTCGCCGCCCGGGGTCCAGTGCGTGTGCACGTCGAAGAAGCCCGGCAGCAGGGCCTTGCCCTTGGCGTTGACGACCACGGCGCCGCGCGGCGCCTTCACGTCGGGGCCCACCTCGGCGATGCGCCCGTCCTGGATCACCACGTTGGCCAGACGCGGCGCCGCGCCCGTCGCATCGAACACCATTGCGCCGACGATGGCCACCGGCCGTCCTTCAGCCTGCGCCGCGCCGGCGAAAGCCACGACGCCGCTCGCCGCGACCAGTCCAACCGCACGCCAACCGTTCCGAACCACGCTCACTCGAACCCCCCGATACTCGCCACTAGAACTGCGGAACGAGCTCCGCTCATCCCTAGAATAGGTCCAGTTAGGCCGGGGGTGGCAAGAAAGCGATTCATATCGCCGTTCCGAGGGGACGAATTTGCCCTCTCGCCGCGCCGCGGACTCGACGCCGGCCCGACAACGTCTTCATTTGAACGCAACGCAGGCCCATGTAGCCTGGGCGCTGAAAACCTCCTCCCCTGGCGACCTCCACATGAAGCAATTCCTCCTCACCATGGCCGGCGTCTTCGCGGGTCTGGTGCTGTTCCTGATCGGCGTTCCGTTCCTGCTGATCGTCATGGCCGCCGGGGCCGCCAAGCCGGCGCCGACGCCGGCCCAGACGGTGCTGGCCCTGGATCTGCGCGACCCGCTGACCGACCAGGATCCGGTCAATCCGTTCGCCTCGATCGGCCGGCGCTCGATGTCGGTCATGTCGGTGATCGAGACCCTCGATCGCGCCGGCAGGGACGGAAAGATCAAGGCCGTGCTGGTGCGCCTGCCCGAGGGCGGGATGCCCCCCGCCGCGGCCGACGAGATCCGCCTGGCGCTGAAGAAGTTCCGCGCCACGGGCAAGCCGGTGGTCGCCCACAGCCAGGGCCTATACCCCTCGGGGGTGATCACCTCGACCTACATGGTGGGTGCGGCCGCCGACGAGTTCTGGATGCAGCCGGGCGCCTCGCTGCAGGCGACCGGCCTGGCCGCCGAGGACGTGTTCTTCAAGCGCTTCTTCGACAAGTACGGCGTGAAGGCTGACTACGAGCAGCGCTACGAGTTCAAGAACGCGGTCAATCCCTACCTGTACAGCGACTACACGCCGCCGCACCGCGAGGCGCAGCTCTCCTGGATGGGATCGGTCTACGGCACGACGCTCGTCAACGCCGCCACGGATCGCAAGCAGGCCCCGCAGGCCCTGCGCACCAGCCTGGAGGCCGGCCCCTACCTCGCCGAAGACGCCTTGAAGCTGAAGCTGATCGACAAGGTCGGCCAGGTGAAGGACGCCGAGACCGCCGTCCTGGCCAAGGCCGGCAAGGGCGCCGAACTGGTCGAGTTCGAAAAGTACATGCGCGCCAGCCGCGAGCGCGTGCCGCGGCCCGGCCCCGCCATCGCGATCGTCGAGGGCGAAGGCGCGATCATGACCGGCCACGACGGCACCGCCAATCCGTTCTCCTCGTCGTCGGCCATGTACTCCGACGACATCGCCGAGGCGCTGTACGACGCCATCGAGGACAAGGACGTGAAGGCCATCGTCTTCCGCGTCTCCTCCCCCGGCGGGTCCGACACGGCTTCGGAGCAGATCCTGGCCGCCGTCCGCGCCGCCAAGGCGGCCCAGAAGCCCGTCGTGGTGTCGATGGGGACCTATGCGGCCTCGGGCGGCTACTGGGTCTCCAGCGAGGCCTCGGCCATCGTCGCCCACCCCACGACCCTCACCGGCTCCATCGGCGTGTTCGGCGGCAAGTTCGCCCTCGGCCCGGCGCTGGAGCGCTTCGGCGTCGACGTGCGCCAGGTCAGCGTCGGCGGCGACTATGCCGGCGCATTCGGCGCGGGCGGCGAGATGAACCAGGCCCAGCGCGCCGCCTTCGCCGGCTGGATGGACCGCATCTACACCAACTTCGTCGACCGGGTGGCCGAAGGCCGCAAGCTGTCGCCCGAGCGGGTGCGCGAGATCGCCAAGGGCCGGGTCTGGACCGGGGCCCAGGCGCGTGAGATCGGCCTCGTCGACGAGGTCGGCGGCTTCTACCAGGCGGTCGACAAGGCCAAGGCCCTGGCGGGCTTGAAGGGCGACGTGCGCCTCAAGCGCATGACCACCCAGGTCTCGCCGTTCCAGGCCCTGGAAAGCGCCCTCGGCGTCTCGGCCAACTCGGCCCGGACGCTTGCGGCGGCGGCCTGGATCTTCGGCGATCCGCGCGCCAAGGGGCTGCTCGACGAGATGGCCCAGGAGCGCATGCGCAGCTCGGGCGCCATGGTGCTGGCCCCGACCCCGGTGAAGTAGGGATCAGGTCGTCGGGCGACGGCGGCGCGGGCTGCCGGCCGGCAGGGTGAAGATTACCTGCCGGCGCCCGTAGTCCAGGGTGATGGCGTCGAACTGCCGCATGGCGTCGATGCCGATCAGCAGGCTGGGCTTGGCCTTCAGATCCCAGATGTCGAAGACGTGCAGGTCCGCGAACACCGTGGTCAGCCCGGTGATGTCGAGGCCGCCGATCCTCAGCAGCGGCAGCACCGCCAGCTCGCCCCGGGCGGTCTGCCCGGTGGCGCTCAGCACCGGCACCACGTAACGCGGGGCCCGGATCTCGGTCGTGCCGAGCACCAGCCTGCGCAGCGCTGCATTGCCGACCGTGCTCTGCGAGCCTGAGTCCATGAAGGCGGTGACGGGCCGTCCGGAGACGTCGGCGCCGATGATGATGAGTTGACCGAAGCGATAACGCGCCGGGACCACGATCTGACGGCCCGAGAGCGCGTCCGCCTGGGGCAGCCGGCTCGCGGCCGCGGCGCTCAGCGCCAGGTCCGCCTTCGGCGCGCCCGGCCCCCGCGACGGGGTGATCCGGAACTCGTTCTTGAGGAAATCCACCGTCACCCGCCGCCCGCGCAGGACGTCGACGCCCAGCAGGCCGTCCGCGCCGAGGCGGCTGCGGCTCAGGGTCGGGGCCCGGATGGACCGCGTCTCCACCGCGTCGACCTGCAACAGGTCGATCGTCGCGGTGTTGGAGGGCTCGACGCCGGCGACGCCGTGCACGTCCGCGGGGCCTGCGTCCGGCAGACCCAGCCGGGCGGCGAGCTCGCTGGTGATGACGGTGCGATTGGCGCCGGTGTCGACCACGAAGTCGAACGGTCCCTGCCCGTTGATGCGAACCGGCGCCGTCACTCGTCCCGACATGTCGGCGTCGGTCGCCAGTTCGGCGCCGTCGTCGCCCGGTGCGAGGATCGGCGGCGGCGGCACGTCGGCCATGTTGATCAGGACCGGCGGCGGGCGCGGCGCGGCGCAGCCCGTCAGCGCCAGCAGGCCAAGCCCCATCGTTCGCCGATCGATCGTCTGCACGCCATCCTCCCGCGCCGCCTCCGGCGCAATGCGCAGGGGTCCTTGCCCAAAGACATGGCGAGGCCGCGGCGGCATGTCCACGCCCGACATCACCCCTGCGGCGAGCCGTGCGCGCAAAGAAAAAGGGCGGCGGATTGCTCCGCCGCCCTTCGCCTCCCTTGAGGGGGATGCGTCTTAGAAGTTGGCCGTGAAGCCGATGAACATCTTGCGACCCAGCAGATCGTAGGTCGGGTAGGTGTTCGGCAGACCGGTGCCGGCGATACGCGAGTTCACCAGCGGCGGGTCTTGGTCGAGGATGTTGTTCACACCAGCGCGCACCGTGAAGGTGTCGTTGATGTTCCACACGCCCGACAGGTCGAGGTAGCTGCGAGCCGGCAGCAGGTGGTTGAACGGGTCGTTGCCGTTCAGACCGATCGTCGGCTCGTTGGTGTCACGCTCGAGCTTCACCTCGCCGATGTAGCGCCAGGCCGCCGAGAACGTCATGTCCCACGGCGTGGTCCAGTTGACGCGCAGTTGGTGACGCCACTTCGGGTTCACCGTCTGGCATTGCGGGCCGAAGAGGCCGGCGCAGTCGTATTCCGGATCGCCCGGCAGCGGAACCGTGGTCGCCTCGATCAGGTAGGCGCCGTTCAGGGCCAGCGAGACGCGGCCGTAGTCTTCCAGACCGATCTTCTCGATCGGCAGGTTGTAGTTGATCTGAACGTCGACGCCCGAGGTGGTGCCCGAACCGATGTTGACGTTCGCGCCGTTGATGTAGCCGCCGGCGTCGATGTCGTCACCGAACAGCGAGCCGTTGACCCGGTTGCGCACGATCTGGCTGCAGAACGCATCGTCGCCGGTTTCCAGGCAGCGCGTCATGATGACGCCGAGCGGGATGTTCCCGATGGCGCCTTCCAGGTCGATCGTGAAGTAGTCGACGCTGGCGGTCAGGCCGCTCAGGAACGTCGGGGTCAGGGTGAAGCCGACCGAGTAGGTCTTGGCTTCTTCCGACTGCAGGTTCGGATTGCCGCCCGTCAGCACCGCGCACTGGCCCGAGGGGCATTGCACGATCAGGTTGGTCGAGCCGCCGTTGCCGTATTGGCCCTGCGTAACCCCGGTGCGCATGCACTGTTCAAGCGTCGCGGTGGCCGGCGCGCCCTGGTTGGGCGCACAGGGGTCGACCGACACCTGGCTGGTGTTGGTCACCGACTGCGGCGTGTACAGCTCCATCAGGTTCGGAGCGCGGATCGCCTGCTGGAAGGAGGCGCGGAACCGGATGTCGTCGATCGGCGCCCACTGCAGAGCCACCTTGTAGGTGTCCGCGGTGATGCCGGTCGAGTAGTCCGAATAGCGGTAGCCGACGTCCAGAACCAGATCGCGGGCGAACGCCGCGTCCTGGATCAGCGGGATGCGGGCTTCACCGAAGCCTTCGGTCACCGCGATGCTCTCGTCGATGGTCACCGAGGCGCCGCCGGCGCCCGACAGGTCGCCGCTGAGCTGGGCCACGTCGGGCTTGTATTCCAGGTGCTCACGGCGGGTCTGGAAGCCGAAGTTGACCGCCACGCCGTCATTGGCCCACGGCGACTTCACGCCGTACTCCGACAGGTCGCCGGTGACCGAACCTTCGATGATCCGCTGGCTGACCGCGCCGCGCGAGGTGCCGGCGATGTCGAGATAGGCCAGGGCGTCGGAGGTCACGCCGCCGTCTTGGAAGATGTTGAACGGCACGCAGCCGTCCGACTCGTCGATACAGACCGGGCCGTTCGGGCCTTGCACCACCTGCAGGGCGTTCTGGATCTTGGAGATCGAGAGGTAGTTCTGCGAGGCTTGGTACAGGCTGGTGTAGTAGTACGAACCGTACAGGTCGTAGTTCCAGGGGCCGGTGATGTTGCCCTTGGAGCCCAGGACCACGCGGTAGTTCTGGTGCTCGTAGAAGCCGTTACGCCCGCCGCCTTCGATGTTCCGGCGGCCGATGTACATGTCGACGCTTTCGCCGTTGGCGATCATGGTCGGCGTACAGCCGATGGCGCCCTGCTGCTGGCCGCTCATGAACGGGTTGTCGCAGTTGACCAGGAAGCCGCTCGTCGGCGACGGGCCGCTGCCTTGGAACAGGCCGGTCGGCGCGATCTGCACGTTCGTCCGGTCGTTCATGAACGAGAAGTCGGAGTACAGCTTGAAGTGATCGTTCACGTCGTACTTGGCGAAGAAGCCCGCGGTGTAGCGGGTGCTTTGCTGCATCAGGTACGAGTATTCGTTCGAGTTGAAGAACGGCGGAGGCGTCGTCGACGCATTCGCGTCCCACGGCACGAACTGGTTGCCGACCACGGCCAGTTGGCCGCCGGTGCCGTCGGCGCGGAACCACTGGTTCGAGTTCGGCGAACCGGCGCAGCTAGCGACCCCGGTCGCGGTCGCGACGACCTGACAGGCCGACCAGTCGCGCTTGCCTTGGAGCACCGGCTCCTGGTCGTGATAGGTGAAGAAGGCGGTGACGTTGCCGCGGCCGTCTTCGGTGTTGGCGCCGTAGACGATGCTCATGTCACGCGACGCGCCGTCCCAGGTGTTGTCCTTCGGGCGGGCGATCGTCGGGTTGTAGAGGCTCTGAACGAAGTCGTTGTGCTGGTTGTGCTGATAGATGCCCCAGTTGGCGTCGATCTGCAGACCTTCGAAGTCGCGCTTCATGATGAAGTTCACGACGCCGGCGATGGCGTCCGAACCGTAGGTCGCCGAGGCGCCGCCGGTCAGCACGTCGACGCGGTCGATGAGCTGGCTCGGGATCTGGTTGATGTCCGGCGACGGGTTCGGGTTGCCGGTGTTCGGGTCGCCGAGGCCGAGACGACGGCCGTCGACCAGCACCAGGGTCCGGGTCTGGCCCAGGCCGCGCAGGTCGATGGTGGCCACGCCGCCCGGACCCGACAGCGGGTTCGAGGTCGAGGACAGGCCGCTGGCGGCGTTCTGCGAGATTTGCGGCAGTTGGTTCAGGAAGTCCGCGGTGACCGGACGGCCGCCAAGGGTGACTTCCTGCGAGCCGACCACCTGAACCGGGCTGACGCTGGTCAGGTTCGGCTGCGGAATGCGCGAGCCGGTGACGACGATTTCGGAAACTTCCGACTCTTGGGCGGCCGCATGGCCGGCGCCGAGAGCGACGATTCCGCAAATCATCGACGACGCCAGCAGGCGTCCACGTTGCGTAGTCATTTTCAAGGTCTAGATCCTCCAGCGGTCCGCCTACCGCGACGGTGGCGACTCCCGCTCCCCACAAAAGGTTCGGTCCCGGATTCGCATTCGAACCCGGTTACCTTGGAGTTACGGGGCTTACACCGAGAGGGTCAACGCAGTTTGCGCGGCTGCAATCTTGTGGACGCCAACCTGTCGCATTCTGGTCACAGATTGTGCCCTAGCACCGCTTGCGCGCACGATTTTACCCTTTGGGCGTAACAGAATCCGCCTTCGGGGGCGTGCTGTCGGTGACACACCAGTATCGCGCACGGTGCTGGTCGACGATGTTGTCGACGAACCCTGTAACCTTCGGCGACACCAGATTCTTGTTCACGTAGAAGTAGATAGGCGCAACCGGGGCGTCATCGAGCATCAGCGCCTCGGCCTGGGCGAGGTAACCTGCGCGAACCTTGGCGTCGACCTCGGCGTCGGCCTTGGCCAGCAGGGCGTCATAGGCGGGGTTACGATAGTCGCCATAGTTCTGCGGCCCGGTGGCCGACTGCTGCAGATAGAGGAAGCTCATCGCGTCGTTGTAGTCGGCGATCCAGGCCGCATCGGCGACGTCGAAGTCCCTGGAGCGGAAGGCGGCATAGGCGATCTGCGCCTCGTTCTGCACCAGCCGGGCATCGACGCCGATCGCCTTCCAGTCGGCCTGGATGGCCGGCATGAACAGCATCGGATCGGGGGTGTTGCGGTGCTTGATCTCGAAGCGCAGCGGGTTCTTCGGGCCGTAGCCGGCCTGGGCCAGCAGCCTGCGCGCCTCGGCCTGGCGCTTCTCCAGCGGCCATGACGCCCAGGCGGGCGGCGTCGCCGGCTGGTACTCGGCCACCCCCGGCGGCACGAAGGTGTAGGCCGTCTTCTGGCCGCCGCGCAGCAGCTTGTCGGTGATGAAGTCGCGGTCGATCGACATGGTGAGCGCCGTGCGCACCCGCTTGTCCTTGAACGCCGGAACCTTCGAATTGAACGCCAGATAGGTCACGCCCAGGAAGGTGTGGGTGCGCACATAGCCCGGCATGGTCTCGCGCAGGAACGCGATCCGGTTCGACTGGATGTCGGCGTTCATGTCCAGTTCGCCGCGGGCGACGCGGCGCTCGGCCATGGCCGCGTCGGGCGTCGGGTAGAGGTAGATCTGGTCCACGCAGACCTTGTCGGCGTCGTAGAACCGCGGGTTCTTCACCAGCCGCACATAGTCGCCGAGCTTCCAGTCGGTGACGACGTAGGGGCCGTTGGAGAGATAGGTCCCCGGCTGCACCCACCGCTCGCCGACCTTGTCGAGCAGGTGCTTGGGCAGGGGCGACATGGTGTGGTGCTTGGCCAGTTCCGGCAGGTAGGGCGCGGGGTGGTTGAGGGTGATCTCGAGGATCTTCGGCGTCACCGCCCGCACGCCCAGCGCCTCCTTGGGGGCCTTGCCCTCGTTCACCGCCTGGGCGTTCTTGATGAGGTAGAGGACCGAGGCGTACTCGGACGCCGTCTCGGGCAGCAGGATGCGGCGCAGGGAGAAGACGAAGTCGTCGGCGGTGACCGGCGCGCCGTCGGACCAGTCGGCGTCACGTAGATGGAAGGTCCAGACCAGTCCGTCGGGGCTGGTGGTCCAGCGCTCGGCCATGCCGGGGACCGCCTTGCCCTCCGGATCGGAATCCGTAAGCCCGATCAACAGGTTGGCGATGATCCGGTCTTCCCAGGTCCCGGTGGACTTGTGCGGATCGAGCGTCACCGGCTCGGAGACGTTGCCGGCCTGGATGCAGACCTGGCCCTGCGGACAGGGCGGCCGCGAGGGCCCCTTGGGCCCGCAGGCGGCCAGCGAAAACGCCGCGAGGCCAAGCATCAGCGTATTGCCGAGCGCCCGGAGCGCCCTATCAATGCGGAACATCGAAACCATGGGTCACGGATGACACACTTTCCCACGCGCTCAAAGTTGACCGCCCTCGCCCTGCTGGCCGCCCTCGCCGGCTCCGGGCAGGCCGCCGCCCAGGCCCGCCCCGAAGGCCGGGCCGCGGTGCTGCAACGCCTGCTGGACTGCAAGACCATGACCGACCCGGCCGAACGCCTGGCCTGCTACGACGCCGCGGCCGGCGCCATCGACACCGCCGAGCAGAAGGGCGACATCGTCGTCGTCGACCGCGAGCAGGCCCAGGCCGCGCGCAAGCAGGCCTTCGGCCTCAGCCTGCCGACCCTGGACATCTTCAACAAGGCCGAGGCCACGCCCGAGGAGGCCAACCGCATCGAGGACACCGTCGAGCGCGCCTATCGCGGCGGCGACGGCAAGTGGGTGTTCGAACTGACCGGCGGCGCGGTCTGGCAGTACTACGACGCCGCCGACCTGGGCCGGCAGCCGAAGAAGGGCAGCAAGGTCGAGGTCCGCAAGGGCGGTGTCGGCGGCTACTTCCTTAGCGTCGACGGCCAGTCGGGGGCGCGCGCAAAGCGTTTGCGCTGAAGGGTCAGCGGTCCTTCGGGTCGATCGCGTCCCGAAGGCCGTCGCCGATGAAGTTGAAGCTCATCAGGGTCACGACCATGGTGAGCGAGGGGAAGATCAGCAGCCAGGGCGCCAGCTCCATGTCCTGGGCGCCGCCGGCGATCAGGGTGCCGAGCGAGGCCATGGGCGGCTGCACCCCCAGCCCGAGGAAGCTCAGGAAGCTCTCGGCCAGGATAACGGCAGGTATCGTCAGCGTAACATAGACCACCACCGGCCCCAGCAGGTTGGGGATGATGTGGCGCGAGATGATGCCGCCCTGGCTGAGCCCGGCGGCGCGGGCCGCCTCCACGAACTCCTTGTGTTTCAAGCCGAGCGTCTGGCCGCGGACGATGCGGCTCATGGTCAGCCACTCGACCGCGCCGATGGCGATGAAGATCAGGATGATGTTCGAACCGAACGTCACCATCAGCAGGATCACGAAGAAGATGAACGGAAGCGAGTAGAGCACGTCGACGACGCGCATCATCACCTCGTCGAGCACCCCGCCGACATAGCCGGCCACCGCGCCCCAGGCGATGCCGATGGCCAGGGAGACCAGGGTCGCCACCAGCCCGATGGCCAGCGAAACCCTAAGCCCCATAAGGAGTCTGGCCAGCAGGTCGCGGCCCAGCGAGTCGGCGCCCAGCAGGTGGCCGGCGGTCATGGGCGCGGCCCAGACGTCGTTCTTGTTGATCTGATCGTAGCTGAACGGGACCAGGTGCGGGCCGACGATCGCGACCAGCACCAGGACGGCGAGCACGGCCATGCCGCCGACCGCGGCCCAGTTGCGCAGCAGGCGGCGAAGGGCGTCGTCCCACAGGCTGCGGCCTTTCACAGCCTTTTCCATGACTTGCGCGCCGGCGCGCGAACCGGGAGCCAGGATCAAGACAGCCTCACACGCGGATCAAGCGCCGCATAGAGCAGGTCGGCGATCAGGTTCAGGACGAGGATCAGGGCGGCGTAGAAGATCACCATGCCCATGACCACGGTGTAGTCCCGCTGGAGGGCGGAAATGACGAAGAATTTGCCCAGTCCCGGCAGGTTGAAGATCTTTTCCACCACCAAGCTGCCGGTTAGAAGTCCAGCGCAGGCCGGGCCGAGATAGCTGACCAGGGGCAGGATCGCCGCGCGCAGCGCGTGCTTCCAGACAATCCTGTGTTCCGGCAAGCCCTTGGCGCGGGCGGTGCGCACATAGTTGGAATGCAGCACCTCGATCATGCCCGCGCGCGTCAGCCGCGAAATGATCGCGATCTGAGGCAGGGCCAGCACCGCAACCGGCAATATCAGGTTCGCCAGCGCCCCGCCGTTCCAACCCCCGGAAGGCAAAAGCTGCAATTTCGAGCCGAAGAACAGCACGAGCAGCGGCGCGGTGACGAATGTGGGGATGCAGACCCCGATGATGGCCACCGCCATGACCCCGTAGTCGACCAGCCGGTTCTGCCGCAGGGCGGCCAGGACGCCGAGCGTCACCCCCACCACCGCGGCGATGATGATCGCCGAGAGGCCCAGGGTCAGGCTGACCTTGTAGTTCTCCTTGAGGATCTGGAGGACGCTCTTGTCCTTGTACTTCAGGGACGGCCCGAAATCGCCGCGGGTCACGTCCCGGATGTAGTTGAAGTACTGCTCGTGCAACGGCTTATCCATGCCGTACTTGGCCATCACGTTCCGCTCGATCTCAGGCGAGAGCTTGCGATCCATGTCGAACGGGCTTCCCGGGGCGGCGCGCATCATGAAGAAGGCGACGGTGACCACCAGGAACAGGGTCGGGATGGCCACCAGCAGGCGGCGGCCGATGAAGCGGAACATCAGGGGCTCAAGGTGACGGCCGATGATCGGCCGGGCGTTGCGAAACTTTCACCGGCCCCCGATGATGTCAAACGATCGCCCCTCTCCTCCTACCGGTATTGCAGATGACTGACTTTCGACGCGTCACGGACCAGCTCTCGGTCGCCCCCCAGATCTCGACCGCCGACCTGGCGGAGGCGGCGGCCCAGGGCTTCAAGCTGGTGATCAACAACCGCCCCGACGGCGAGGATCCCAGCCAGCCGACCAGCGCCGAGATCGAGGCCGCGGCCCGCGCCGCGGGCCTGGACTACGTCCACATCCCGGTGCGCGGCGGACCGACCCCCGACCAGGTCGAGGCCAATTATCGCGCCGTCGAGGCCGCCGGCGGCCCGGTGCTGGCCTTCTGCCGCTCGGGCACCCGCTCGATCGTCACCTGGTCGCTGGGCCAGTTCCAGGCGGACGAGCGCTCGGCCGACGAGTTGGTCGAACTGGGCGCCCAGGCCGGCTACGACCTCTCCGGCGCCTTCCCGCGCTAGGCGGGCGCGGAGGCGGCGCGATCGCATGTGGCGCTGTCGTCCGCCGCCTGCGATCGTCATCCCCGGCCGCGTATGCGTGCCGGGGATCCATACGCGCCGACGATTTGCGACAAGGCTCAGCGTCTATGGATGGCCGGGACCTGGCGGCCCGGCCATGACGATCCATGGAACATCCATATGCAGCACCCTGCCGCGCTAGGCGGGGCCGCAGGCCGCCCAGGCGCGGTCGCGGTAGCGCTCTATCGCATCGCGCAGCGGCCCGGCCTGCGGCCCGCGCATGAGGATGTCGCGCGAGACCGAGGGCAGCACCCGCCCGCGGGCGGGTGCGAACTTGCGGCCGGTCTCGTCGATGTCGGCGCCCTGCGCGCCGACGCCGGGGGCGAGGATCAGGGCGCCCTTGAGCCGCTCGACCAACGCGGCCTGCGCCCAGTCGATCGTGGCGCCGACGACGGCGCCGACCGCGCCCGGCGCGGCGAGGTCGGCCGCGGCGACATTGTCGGCCAGCGCTTCGGCCACGGTGCGCCCATCCTCGTGGCGGGCGTCCTGCAGCGACCGCCCCTCGGGATTTGAGGAATGGACCACGACGAACACGGCGGTTCCGGTCGTCCGTGCGCGCTCGAAAGCCGGCCGCAGGGCCTGGAAGCCCAGATAGGCGCTGAGCGTCATGGCGTCGCCGCCGAAGCCGCCGCCCGGCCCCAGCATCGCCTGGGCGTAGCCGGTCATGGTCCCGGGCACGTCGCCGCGCTTGGCGTCGATGAGGCTGAGCACGCCCTGGCCGCGAAGCCTGACCGTGACCGCGGCGAGCTCAGCCATCCCTGCCGGCCCGAACCGTTCGAAGAAGCCGGCCTGCGGCTTGACGACCGCCACCCGATCGGCCGCCGCGTCCAGAACGGTCTGGCAGAAGCGATGCAGCCCTTCGGCGTCGCTGGGCAGGCCCCAATGGCGGAATACCTCCTCGGAGGGGTCCAGGCCCAGGCAGAGCGGAGACCGCTGCGACGCCAGGCTCGCGAAGCGTTCGGCGAAAGTCCTCATGGGCGCTGCTCCCTCGTCGCGCCCGATATGCGGCCCCTGTGGACTTGGCGGCAAACGACAAGTCCGTCGCAGATTGTTCGAAAATCTCACATGCTGAAGGGCGCGTGACGCGGGGTCGGGCTATCTCGCCGCCCGAGCCTGGGCTAGGGCTGAGCGGTGAGTTGAACCCGGGCCGCGCCCATGCTCACCTGTTCGGGTTCGCAGCTCGCTACGGCCAGCAGCAATTGCGCCGCAAGGAGACAGAGCAGCGCGAAGGCCGCCCGCTGGAGCCGTTTTGATACATAAATCGCCGCGTCCGCCGCCATGACCGACCTCGTTCCCCAGGTTCGAGAGGGTCAGAGCAAGCCGGGCGCCGCCGCAGGATGTTTTCGATGATCCCCTATGTTCGCGAGATCCATTTCGAGTACGGCGCCTGCGACCAGGTCTCGCCGCTGATCCGCCGGGTGGTGGCCAACAATCCGGGGCCGTTCACCTATCTGGGCACCGGCACCTACATCATCGGCAAGGGCGAGGTGGCGGTGATCGATCCCGGCCCCGACCTGCCCGAGCATCTGGACGCGCTGATGGCGGCGCTGGAGGGCGAGACGGTCACCCATATCCTGGTGACGCACCATCACTCCGACCACTCTCCCCTCGCCCGGCCGCTGCAGGAGAAGACCGGCGCGAAGATCTACGGCTGCGCGGTGGGCGCCAAGGCCGGCGACTCGACGGTGATCACCGAGGCCGGGCACGACCTTTCCTTCACGCCGGACATCGACATCTGCGGCGGCGGGGCGGTGTTCGAGGGACCGGGCTGGACGCTGGAGGCGATCGCCACCCCGGGCCACACCTCGAACCACATCTGCTTTGCGCTGCGTGAGGAGAACGCGCTGTTCTCCGGCGACCACATCATGGGCTGGTCGACGACGGTGGTCTCGCCGCCGGACGGCGACATGACCGCCTATATGGAAAGCCTGGACAAGGTGAAGGACCGGAACTTCGACATCCTGTGGCCGACCCACGGCCCGCCGGTGCTGGAGGTCCGCCCGTTCATCGAGGCCTATATCGCCCACCGCCGCGCCCGCGAGGCGCAGGTGCTGAAGGCGCTGGGCGAGGGCCACGGCAGGATCAAGGACATGGTTCCGGTGCTGTACGCCGAGGTCGACAAGCGGCTGTGGCCGGCGGCGGCCCGCTCGGTGCTGGGCCACATGATCGACCTGGCGCGCCGCGGCGTGGTGCTCACCGACGACCGCCAGCCGGGGCTGGACAGCGACTACCGGCTGGCAGGGTGAGCAGCGAATCCGGCGTCATCCCGGTTTGCGAAGCAAGACCGCGATCCATTGGCGCCGTTCGGACGGGCTGGACGATGCCGAGCCGAGATTTGCGGGGGCAGGTGTTGATGGGTCCCGGTCTTCGGCTTCGCCGAAACCGGGATGACGCCGTGGCGTTTCAACGGGCTTCCATGTGAAGCTGTCGCGCTCTAGCGCGCGACGCCGGTGATTTCCTTGATGGCGGCCTGGACCGAGGCCTTCTCGCCCGCGCCCCAGAGGTTCTTGAGGTAGGCCAGGGTGCGGCCGGCCGGGCCGTCGAACCGCCACTCGCAGTCCTGGAAGCGGCAGTGTTCGAAGATCGGCGGCTCGCCGCCGGCGTAGATCAGGCGGGACTTGAGGAATTCGCAATCGGAGAAGATCTGCCCGTCGAGGCTGACCGTCTCGTGGCTGTACACGACGCTCGTCGACATGGGGCTGTTCAATCCTGATCGGTCTGCGGCGGCGCCGATGCGGCCCGCGCGCGTTCACGCTCTTCGCGCTTGTCGGCGGCCTTGGCCGCATTCTTGTTCGCCTTCTGGCGTTCGCGCTCCATGCGCTCGAACTGATAGTTGGGCTTTCTCACCATCGACGCTCCTTGCGGGGTTGGGACTTACTGGCGGGCCTTGCGGGCGGCGTAGCGCTGGTCGCGCTTGGCCTTCTGCTCGGCCTTGGTGAGCGCCTTGCGCTCCTTGCGTTCGCCACGCTTGGCGTCGAGCGAGGCGGCGGCGGCGGCTTCGTCGGCCTGGCGCGCGGCCTCGGCGGACTCGGCGGCGGCCTGGAGCTTTTCGGCCTTGGCCTGGCGACGCTCGGCGCGCACGCGCTCGAGTTCGGCGGCGCGCGCGGCGCTGCGGTCGGGGGCCTGGGCGGCGGTGATCGTCGGCTTGGGACGGAGCTTGGCGAGAAGCGCCTCGCGGGCGAGCGCGGCGGTCTTCAGGCGCTCCGAAAAGCCAGTGCGTTCAAGTTCGTTCATGAGTGCTTTCGAATGTCAGTCGGCGTGCTGCGCCGCCGCGCCCGGCCTGAAGGCCGCCAGGCAGATGGCCTCCAGGTGGCCCCGCAAGGCCCGCGGCGCGAGCAAGGCGTCCACGGCCCGACAACCATCGGCCTCAAGCTGGCGCTTGAGAGCGGCGATGTCGCGCGCCTGGCCCGACCGCGCGATCTGGAACGCGCGTTCAATGGTGGGTGTCGTCATGGGCTTAGGAGCCTCTCCGCCGGGCGAGCCCGGCGGAGAGAACGACCTTAGGCGGCCTGCAGCGAGACAGCGGACATCTTGCCGCTGCGCGCGTCGCGTTCCAGGTCGTAGCCGACCTTCTGGCCTTCCTGGAGCGAGCCCAGGGTGGAGCGTTCCACGGCGCTGATGTGGACGAACACGTCCGAGCCGCCGTCGTCAGGTTGGATGAAGCCGAAGCCCTTGGTGGGGTTGAACCACTTCACAATACCGGTCGTCATAGTTTTCACCTTTCAGGCGCAAGTTTTCGTGCGCCCCGGATGGAGCGTCAGATCAAATTTTCGGAAAGGTCTTGGTCGGCTCGGGCTCGATCCGAAGAACAAGCGAGGAGAACAACCGAGCCGAAAGCGATATTCGATTTTGTCTTTGTAGCGGAAATATGGGGGCAAGGCTAGCGGCAATTATTCTGCCGTTCGCCGACGCGCCTGCACACCGCATATTTTGGCGGATTTATTGGAGTATTTCGGGGAAATACGGGCGCTGCGAAGGCCCCGCGCCTAGTCCCGGCGGGCGGCGAAGGCGGCCTCGACGCAGGGCATGACCAGCCAGTCGATCTTCTCGCCCACGGAGTTCAGCTCCTTGGCGGTGCTCGACGAGACGTGGAGGAACTGGGCCTCGCAGATGAAGTGCACCATCGGGATGGTCGGGTCGATGCGCCCGGCGACGCCGTGCAGGGTGAACTCCTCGTTGAAGTCGCTGGCCTCGCGCAGGCCGCGGACGATGTGGGTCGCGCCGATCCTGCGGGCGTAGGCGACCAGGCTCTGGTTGGTGAATTCGCCGACCTGCAGCGCGCCCTCGAACAGGGTGTCGGCCTGGGCCTCGCCCGCCGCCTGCGGCCAACGCTCGACGATCGAGCGGAGGATGAGCTGCTGGCTTTGCGCGACCCCGAAGGTGCGCGACTTGCGCACATTGGTCCCGATGGCGACGTGCACGGCGTCGAAGGTCAGCAGCGCCTTGCCGATGATGTCGAGATGTCCGCGCGTGACGGGATCGAACGAGCCCGCATAGAGGGCCTTCGTCATGCCGGACTTGCGCATGTGGACCACCGCTCCCGTGTACCCGCCCGAGTTTCGCGCGGCGGGCGGGAAAGGCAAGCGCGGCGCTAGGACGGCGGCGCGGCGCAGACGTTTTCGCTGGGCGGCTCGCCGCGCAGGCGGGCGTCGAGCCAGGCGAGGATGCGATCCCGGGCGGCGGGCATGATGCTGCGATGGTCGCCGCCTTCGATCCAGTCGACCTCGAGCCGCGAGCCGGCGGCGCAGGCGCGCTGCTGGTAGAGCCGGGTCCCGGCCGGCAGGACGATGTTGTCGGCCGTGCCCTGGACGACGAGCACCGGGGGCGCGGAGGCCTGGCGGCCGGCGTCGTTGCGCTGGAGCGCCTCGGTCCAGCCGGGGGCGGCGGTGACGTCGCCGACCACGCCGGGCGCCGTGGAGCGGCCGATCTGCTTGAAGAGTTCGAGCACGCAGCCTTCGCCGGCGGCGGCGGTCAGCTCGCGGCCGCGATCGGTGAGCATGTCGAGCGGCAGGCCGTAGGCGGCGCCATAGCCGCTCAGGATGCTGTAGCCGTGCGGCGTGCCGGCGCGGAAGAACGGGTCGATCTGGTCGTGCCAGACGACGGCGGGCGGCGCGAGGGCGGCCACGCCGCGGACCGTCAGGTCGGGCGCGTAGGCGCTCGCGATCTCGCCGGCGAAGAGGGCGGCCTGCCCGCCCTGCGACCAGCCCAGCACGGCCACGTCGCGCCCGGCCCGGGCGGCCGGGAGACGGGCGGCGGCGCGGGCGATGTCGAGCGCGCCGCGGGCGGCGGTCTCGCCGACCAGGTACTGGTGCGCGCCGGGCCCGCCCTGCCCCTGATAGTCGGTGGCGACGACGACGTAGCCGCGGGCCAGCAGTTCATCGAGGTAGAGCCCGCCGATATCGACCGGGAAGTTGGCCGCCCCGCCGCGCGGCAGGAAGCTGCGCGCGGGATCGGGCGCCAGCGAGGGGGCGCAGCCGCGGGCGACGCCGGTGGTGCCGTGGGCCCAGGAGAGCACCGGCCGGGGCCCGGGCGCGGCGGCCTCCGGCGCGGCGATCCAGCCGGTGACGGCGACCGGGCGATCGTCCCAGGTGCGCGAGGCGTACATGACCCGCCAGGCCTTGGCCCCTGGCGGCGCGGCGATGGGCTCGGACTTCAGCAGGTCGCCCGGCCTGGCCGCATCCAGGCCGGCGGGGGCCTCGTAGAACGGGGTCAAGGGCAAGGCCGGCGGCACGCTGGCGGCCGCCTCGAAGCCTTGCAGGGGCTGGGCCAGCGCGGCGGTGGCGAGGGAGGCGACGGCCAGGGCGGCGAGCGCGCGGGAGATCATCGGCGGGGTGAAACCTCGGCGGCGGGCGGCGCGGCCTGCGCCGCGCCGGATTGTCGATCCCAGACATAGGCGCACAGCGTCGCGGTGGTGATGGCCAGCACCAGCAGGGCCCGCAGCCAGTACCTGGCCAGGCCGGCCCACACGGCCGCCGCCACGCCGAGGATCCCGGCGGCGACGCCGGCGAGCGCCAGTTGCGGCGCCCACGCCATGGCCAGGACCCCGATCCCGACGCCTTCGCTCATGAGACCGAGCCTGGGGGCGATCACCCCGACGGCGACCAGCACGGCCGGCGCCAGGGCGAGCAGGGTCGCGCCGTGCAGGTAGACGTCCGCAAAACGGCGCGAGATCACCGGCGGCTAGGCGTCGTCGCGCCCGGCCTCCGAGGCGGGCGGCTCGGGCGCGTAGATCTTCGGCTCGGGCGCCGCGGCCAGGGCCACGGCGCCGGTCGCGGTCGGCAGGACGTAGTCCTTCATGCGGTCGCGGATGATCTTCTTGTCGATCTTGCCGGTGGCGCCGAGCGGGATGTCCTCCACGAAGGCCACGTCGTCAGGCATCCACCACTTGGCGATCTTGCCTTCCAGGAACTGCAGGAACTCGTCGCGGGTGGCGACCTCGCCGGCCTTGAGCTTGACCAGCAGCAGCGGCCGCTCGTCCCACTTGGGGTGGGCCACGCCGATCACGGCGGCCAGCTCGGCCTTGGGGTGGCCGGCGGCGATGTTCTCGATCTCGATCGAGGAGATCCACTCACCGCCGGACTTGATCACGTCCTTGGCGCGGTCGGTGATCTGCATGAAGCCGTTGGCATCGAGGGTGGCGACGTCGCCGGTGTCGAAGAAGCCGTCCTCGTCGAGGATGTTCCCGCCCTCGGACTTGAAATACTGGCCGACCACGAACGGGCCCGAGACCTTGAGGCGGCCGAAGGTGTGGCCGTCGTGCGGCAGCGGCTTTTCCTCGTCGTCGACCAGCTTGAGCTCGATGCCGAGCGGGGCGCGGCCCTGCTTAAGCTTGGACTGGAGCTGGGCCTCCTCGTCCAGGGCGGCGATCGCCGCGTTGGGGGTGGCCAGGGTGCCGAGCGGCGAGGTCTCGGTCATGCCCCAGGCATGGGTGACGTCGACCCCGAACTCGTCGCGGAAGCCGCGGACGATGCTCTCGGGCACCGCCGAGCCGCCGATGACGACGCGCTTCAAGGTGGTGAGCTGGCCCTTGGTGGCGCGCAGGTGCTGCAGCAGCATCTGCCAGACGGTCGGCACGGCGGCCGAGAAGGTGACGCCCTCGGTCTCCAGCAGCTCGTGCACCGAGGCGCCGTCGAGCTTCTGGCCCGGCATCACCAGCTTGGCGCCCACGGCCGGGGCCGAGAAGGCCAGGCCCCAGGCGTTGGCGTGGAACATCGGCACGACCGGCAGCACGGTGTCGGTGGCCCGGATGCCCAGCACGTCCGAGCCCATGGTCACCAGGGTATGGATGAAGTTCGAGCGGTGCGAGTAGAGCACGCCCTTGGGATTGCCGGTGGTGCCCGAGGTGTAGCAGAGGCCCGCGGCGGTGTTCTCGTCGAAGCCGCCCCAGGCGGCGTCGGGCGAGGCCTGCTCGATCAGCGTCTCATAGGCCAGGGCGCCGGGGAGCTGGTCGCCCAGGTGCGCGGGGTCGGTGAAGACCACGAATTGCTTCACGCCGGGGATCTGGTCGCGGATGCCGGCCAGGATCGGCAGGAAGGTCAGGTCGGTGAAGATGACCTTATCGTCGGCGTGGTTGATGATGTAGACGAGCTGCTCGGCGAACAGGCGCGGGTTGAGCGTGTGGCAGACCGCGCCCATGCCCATGATGCCGTACCAGGCCTCGATGTGGCGGCCGGTGTTCCAGGCCAGGGTGGCGACGCGCTCGCCGGGCGCCACGCCCAGGGCCTTGAGCGCGTTCGACACGCGCTTGGCGCGCTCGTGGATCTGCGCATAGGTCGTGCGGACGATCGGCCCTTCGACCGAGCGGCTGACGACTTCGCGGCCGCCATGCCAGGCCTTGGCGTGGTCGAGGATCTTGTCGACCGTCAGCGGCCAGTCCTGCATCAAACCTTGCATACTCTCAGTTCCTCCCGACAACGCGGCCCTCTCATGGGGCTGGCGCAAGCTAGATTCCCCAAAGCCTTAACGCAACGAGACTCGCCGAACACGGGGCTTGTGCAGGTTTGGTCCTGCGACATGCTGGCCGCCGGCGTTGACATCGCCGGCCCGCTCCTATCGAAGGGCCGACTTCCTTCCTGCAGGCGCGAGGGCCGAGTGGATCAGTTCGACGTCGTGGTGATCGGCGCCGGCGCGGCCGGCATGATGTGCGCCATCGAGGCCGGCAAGCGCGGCCGCCGGGTGCTGGTGATCGACCATGCCCAGGCGCCGGGCGAGAAGATCCGCATCTCCGGCGGCGGGCGCTGCAACTTCACCAACGTCAACGCCGCGCCGGCCAACTTCATCTCGGCCAACCCGCACTTCGCGATCTCGGCGCTGCGCCGCTACACCGCCAAGGACTTCGTCGCCTGGGTCGAGCGCGAGGGGATCGCCTATCACGAGAAGACCCTGGGCCAACTGTTCTGCGACGACTCGGCCAAGGACATCATCGCCATGCTGACCGGCGCCATGCGCAAGGCCGGCGTGAGCTTGCGCCTGAAGACCAGCGTCGAGCGGGTCGAGCAGGAAGACGAGGGCTTTTCCCTGGCGACCAGCGGCGGACGGGTGACCTGCCAGGCGCTGGTGATCGCCAGCGGCGGCAAGTCGATCCCGAAGATGGGGGCCACCGGCTTCGGCTACGAGATCGCCCGCCAGTTCGGGCTGAACATCGTCAAGACGCGCCCGGCCCTTGTGCCGCTGACCTTCGAGATCGGCATGCTGGAGCGGCTGAAGCCGCTGGCGGGCGTGGCCGTCGACTCCGTGGTCGCCAGCGGCAGGACGACGTTCGCCGAGGCGATGCTGTTCACCCACCGCGGACTGTCGGGTCCCGCGATCCTGCAGATCTCGTCCTATTGGCGCGAGGGCCAGGCGATCACGGTGTCGATGGCGCCGGGCGTCGACATCGCCGCCACCCTGAAGGCGGCGCGCCAGACCCGCGGCAGGCAGGCGGCGATCACCGTGCTGTCCGAACACCTGCCGCGGCGGGTGGCGCAGATGATCCTGGAGGACGCCGCCGCCCCGGCCAACGCCGGCGACCTGTCGGACAAGGCCATCGGCCGGATCGATGCGGCGGTGAACGCCTGGACGGTGAAGCCGGTCGGGTCGGAGGGCTATCGCACGGCGGAAGTGACGCTGGGCGGCGTGGACACCAACGCGCTGGAGTCCAAGACCATGCAGGCCAAGGCCGCGCCCGGCCTCTACTTCATCGGCGAGGTGGTCGACGTCACCGGCTGGCTGGGCGGGTACAATTTCCAGTGGGCCTGGTCCTCGGGCTGGGTGGCGGGACAGGCGGTTTAGCCCCCGCGCCGATGTCATCAAGTCAGTTGAGCTTTTGAGGCAGGGCCGCGCCTCATTCGTCAGGCATGGCGCGAATGGGTCCCGGACAAGCCCTGCGGGCTTTCCGGGATGACACGGGGAGGAGACCCGCGACAAACGCGCCAAAGGCGCACTCCATCCCTCGCACCACGCCATCCGCCCGCCACGGCGCCTTCGTGCTCTTCGTGTCCTTCGTGGTCTTGGTGTTTCAAAATCCGCCGAGCAGCTTGCGCCGAACGCCACCGGAGGAAAAGCAGATGTCATCCCGCGGGTTCGCCTTAAGCCAGCGGCGCGCCGCCGTGCTGGATGGACCAGGCTTCGGCGGCGTCCTGGGCCGGGCCGGAGGCGTCGACGCGGACCCAGTCGACGGGGCCGACGTCGCGATCGAGCTGCATGCGCAGGGTGGCGACGGTGGCGTCCGAGGCGTCGCTCTCCCGGCCCTCGATGCGCCGGGCGAGGACCTCGGGCGGGGCCTGCAGCCAGACGCCGTGGAAGGGCGCGCCGGCTTCCTGGGCCAGGGCTTCGACGCGGCCGCGCAGCTCGGGCTGGATGAAGGTGGCGTCGACGACCACCGCGCGGCCGGCGTCCAGCAGGGTGCGGGCCTCGGCGAACAGGGCGTCGTAGACGTCGTTGTAGAAGGCCGGCGAATAGACGCTGGCCGGCAGCGCGGCGTCGGGGGCGACGCCCAGCAGGCGCTTGCGGATCTCGTCGGTGCGCAGGACCACGGCGCCGGGCGAGGCGCCCAGGCCCGGGGCGATCAGCCGCGCGAAGGTCGACTTGCCCGATCCCGAGAGCCCGCCGACCGCGGTCAGGCTAGGCGGCGGCGGCGAGAGATGGCGCAGGCCGGCGCCGAGATAGGCGCTGGCGCCTTCGAGGTCGCCGCTGTGGGCCTGGACGTGGGCGCGCACGCCCGCACGAACGGCCATCATCAGCGGCAGGGCGGCCAGGCCCGCCAGCAGCCGGCGGTCGAAATGGCGCAGGCCCTCGTCGACATAGGCCGACAGCACCCGCACCGCCGCGTCGCGCCGGCGGCGGAAGTCGAGGTCCATCAGCAGGAAGGCCAGGTCGTACTGGACGTCGATGTCCGAGAGGACGTCGTTGAACTCGATGCAGTCGAAAAGGACCGGCTTGCCGTCCTCCAGCAGGATGTTCCCCAGGTGCAAATCGGCATGGCACTGGCGGGCGAAGCCGGCGTCGCGGCGGGCGTCCAGCAGCGGCTTGCGGCGGAAGAACTCGGCGTCGGTGGCGGCGATCAGCGCCTCGACACGCTCCTCGCCCAGCTTCGGGGCCAGTTCGCGGATCAGCCGGGCGTTGGAGTCGATGGTGTATTTCAGCGCCTTGCCGCCGCCGCCCTGGGGGCGCAGCTCGGCCCTGGCGTGAACCCTGGCGACCTCGCGGCCCAGGGCGTCGGCTAGCGGGCCGTCGACGGCCCAGGGCTGGGCGGAGAGGACGGCGCGCTCGTCGAAGCGGCGCATCTCCAGGGCGTACTCGACCACGGCGCCTGGCCCGTCGAGCTCCAGCCCGCCGCCGGCCGCGCGCGTCAGCTTGCGGACCGCGCGGTAGATGTCGGAGGTGGCGGCGCGATTGAAGCGCAGCTCGCGCTCCAGCGCCCAGAGCCGCAGGTCCAGGGTCGAATAGTCCAGGAAGCCCAGGTCCACCCGCTTCTTGACCTTGAAGGCGGTGTCGCCGGCCAGGAACACCCAGGCGCAGCCGGTTTCGATCTTCCTCTCCGCGGCGCTTTCCAGCCAGGAGACGACTTCGGCCTCCTCGGCGTCGGTCAAGGATAGAGGCGCTGGGTGGTCCAGCCCTCCCCCGCACGCTCGAAGACCAGGCGCTCATGCAGGCGGAACGGCCGGTCGCGCCAGAACTCGATGACCTCGGGCCGGACGCGGAAGCCCGACCAGTGCGGCGGGCGGGTCACCTTGCCGAGGCCGAACTTCAGGCCGATCTCGGCGATGCGCTTTTCCAGGGCCATGCGGTCGGGCAGCGGCCGCGACTGCTCCGAGGCCCAGGCGCCGATCTGGGCCGGGCGGGCGCGGGTGGCGAAATAGGCGTCGGCCTCCTCGGGCGTCACCGCGCTCACCGTGCCGCGGACGCGGACCTGGCGGCGCAGCGACTTCCAGTGGAACAGCAGGGCGGCCTTGGGATTGGCGGCGAGCTGCCGGCCCTTGGCGCTGCCCAGGTTGGAATAGAACACGAAGCCGTCGGGGCCGGCGTCCTTGAGCAGCACCATGCGCACGTCAGGCATGCCGGTCTCGTCGACCGTGGCCAGGGCCATGCCGTTGGGATCGTTGGGCTCCTTGGCGGCGGCGTCCTTCAGCCATTCGGCGAACAGCTCGAAGGGGTCCTGGGCCGACAGCAGCGGCGGCGGCTCGGCCGCGGTCACCTGGCGGACGTACTCGTCCTCGCTGGGCGAGGGAGGGATCTGGGCCTTGTCGCTCATGGCGTCGATATAGCGCCTTGGCGCAAGCTTGCCATGCTTAACGCGCCGTTGACCACGTGGCGTCCACAGTCGGGGCGATGGCCGCGCCCAAGTCACCCATGTTGGACAGGAAGCGGGCGCGCGCAGTGCTGGGGGTAGCGCCGGCCGCGGCGCCCGCCGAGTTGCGCCGCGCCTTTCGCGAGGCGGCCAAGCTGGCCCACCCCGACCGCCCCGGCGGCGACGCCGAGCGGTTCCGGCAGGTGGTCGAAGCCTATCGCCTGCTGAGCGAGCCGGTCCCCGCCGACCAGATCATCCAGCCGCCCGCCACCGTCAGGAAAAACGCCCCGGACGGCAGGATCCTGCCGATTACGCCGCTGCTGGCGCTGAACGGCGGGGTGGTGCTGCACGAGACCGCCGACGGGCGGGGGCTGAAGATCACCCTGCCCGCGGGCCTGCGGAGCGGCGACCTGCTGCGGGCCGGCAAGGACATGTTCGAGATCGCGGTGCGCGGCGACGGGGAGATCATGCTGCGCGGCCACGACCTGTGGGTCACCGCGCCGCTGCACCCGCACGTCCTGGCCCAGGGCGGCCGGGTGGCGGTGGACACGCCGCTGGGCCGGCGGGTGGTCTGGATCACCCGGAAGGCGGCCGAGCGCGGCCTGATCCGATTGGCCGGCCAGGGGCTGCCGGCGCGGGGCGACCATCCCCAGGGCCACCTGTTCCTGCGCCTGACCGAACAGACCCGCACGACCGACACCGCCGCGCGCGCCCTGCGCCGCCGGTTCGCCGCCGCCTGGGCGGCCTAGCTCCCCTGATCGTCATCCTCGGCCGCGAAGCGTGCCGGGGATCCATACGCCGCAGTGCGACCAGCCATGGTTCAGTGTCTATGGATGGCCGGGACCTGCCGGCCCGGCCATGACGAGCGGTGAATGCAGGCGCCCCTACAATGTAGGGCATTGCCGTTGGTCAGGCGTGCGGAAGGCGTTAAAAGCGCCGCCATGTCGCACAACACCTTCGGCCATCTGTTTCGCGTGACCACCTGGGGCGAGAGCCACGGGCCGGCTTTGGGCTGCGTCGTGGACGGCTGCCCTCCCGGCATCGGCCTGACCGCCGAAGAGGTGCAGGTCTGGCTGGACCAGCGCCGTCCGGGCCAGGGCAAGTTCGTCACCCAGCGCCAGGAGCCGGACGCGGTGAAGATCCTGTCGGGGGTGTTCCAGGACGAGCGCACCGACGGCCAGGTGACCACCGGCACGCCGATCTCGATGCTGATCGAGAACGTCGACCAGCGATCGCGCGACTATGGCGAGATCGCCACCCAGTTCCGGCCGGGCCATGCGGACTACACCTATTTCGCCAAGTACGGCGTGCGCGACTATCGCGGCGGGGGCCGGGCCTCGGCGCGCGAGACCGCCGCGCGGGTCGCGGCCGGCGCGGTGGCGCGCAAGATCATCGAGGGCGTCACCGTCCGCGCCGCCGTGGTGCAGATCGGCCCGCACGCCATCGACCGCAGCCGGTTCGACTGGGACCAGCGCCACGAGAACGGCTTCTGGTGCCCGGACGCCGAGACCGTGCCGGTGTGGGAAGAGCACCTGGAGAAGGTCCGCAAGGCCGGCTCCTCGACCGGCGCGATCGTCGAGGTCGAGGCGCTGGGCGTGCCGGCCGGCTGGGGCGCGCCGATCTATGGCAAGCTGGACGCCGAACTGGCCGCGGCGCTGATGTCGATCAACGCCTCCAAGGGCGTGGAGATCGGCGCGGGCTTCGCCTCGGCCGCCTTCTCGGGCGAGGCGAACGCCGACGAGATGCGGATGGGCAACGACGGCCAGCCGCTGTTCCTGTCCAACAGCGCCGGCGGCATCCTGGGGGGTGTTTCCTCGGGCCAGCCGGTGGTGGCGCGGGTGGCGTTCAAGCCGACCTCCTCGATCCTGACCCTGCGCCGCAGCCTGAACGAGGCGGGCCAGGAGGTCGACCTGCGCACCAAGGGCCGCCACGACCCCTGCGTCGGCATCCGCGCCGTGCCGGTGGTCGAGGCCATGACCGCCTGCGTGCTGGCCGACGCCTATCTGCGCCACCGGGGGCAGACCGGCGGCGGCGCCTATGTTCCGGGCGGGTCGGGCAGGATCTGACCCCAGGGCCGCGCGCACGCCGGCATCTCGCAGATCGGCGTTTTCTGGCATTGACCATGCAAGTTGCCCCCCGGTAATCAACGCTCATCGCGGGGGCGACGACGACGAATCGCCCCGCGGACGTCTCGTCGTCACCAGAACCAGCGCGGTGAACTTGCGCCTCGACCGTCTGAAGATCCTGATCGTCGACGACAACAAGCACACGCGCCTGCTGCTGGCGCAGATTCTGCGGGCGCTGGGCGTCACCCAGACCTTCGAGGCCGGCGACGGCGTGGCGGGCCTGCAGACGCTGCGCAACCACGCCATCGACATCGTGCTGACCGACCTGGAGATGGAGCCGCTGAACGGCGTCGACTTCGTGCGGGCGATCCGCAACGGGCCCGAGAGCCCCTGCCCGGCGATCCCGGTGATCATGATCACCGGCCACTCCACCCTGAAGCGGATCCAGGAGGCGCGCGACGCCGGGGTCAACGAGTTCATGGCCAAGCCGATCACCGCCCGCGGCGTGATCGAGCGTCTGCAGCAGGTCGTCGACCACGCCCGCCCGTTCATCCGCACCGACGACTATTTCGGCCCCGACCGCCGGCGGCGCAGCGATCCGCGATACGCCGGCCCCTGGCGGCGGGTGGGCGACCATCGCCACGTCCGGGCGCTGGAGCTTTAGCGTTCGCCACCATTTGGTGATCTTCCGCGGCTAGGCAGGCCCCCTGCCCTCCCGGAGAATTTCATGTCCGCTCACCGCCTCATCGCCCGGCTTTGCCTGCTGGCGGGCGCCGCCCTGACGCTGTCGGGGTGCCTGGCGGTCGCCGCCACCGGCGCCGTGGTCGGAACCGCGGTCGGGGTCACCGGCGCGGCGGTCGGCGTCACCGCCAAGGGCGTGGGCATGGCGGCCGGGGCGATCATTCCGGGCGGCGGCGACGAGAAGGACGCCAAGCGGAAATAGCTTGGGCACATCCGCCACCGCTGGCCCCGGCGAGGACCAGGATCCAAGCGGCGCTTGGGCTTAGCTGGAGCGCCGCTTGCTTGTTTGCGATTCCGCCTGGGTCCCGGCCTTCGCCGGGATGAGCGGATTTCTAGCTAACCGCCATGGCGCAGCTCTCGCCGATGGTCGGGCGCGAGACGACGATGCGCGACAGGCCCGGGAACCGGGGCTTGAGGCGTTCGGCGAAGTAGAGGCAGATGTGCTCGAGGGTCGGACGCTCCAGGCCCGGCTTCTCGTTCAGCAGGCCATGGTCGAGTTCGGCGGCGACCGCCTTCAGCTCGCCGTCCAGGTCGGCCAGGTCGACCACCCAGCCCACCGGCTCCTGCGGCGCGCCGCGCACCGTGGCCTCCACCTTGAAGGAGTGGCCGTGCAGGTTCCGGTAGGGCCGATGCTCGGGCCCTTCGGCGAAATAGTGCGCCGCGTCGAAGGTCGCGGCCTTGGTGATCTCGAAAATCGGCTGGGTCATCGTCGGGTCATGGGGGCGTCCGGCCGCGCGTGCGCGCGTGTCACGGAATGCCCAGATACTTATGAGTTTGGACGCTTAAACGCCACCGGGGGTGCGCAAGGCAATAGGCGATCGCCGCCTGGGTGTTTTCGACGCGCGCGGGGCCGTCCATGGGCTGGAGCAGGAAGCGCTCGAAATCCATGGCCTCGAACCGGGACGGATCGGCCAGCGGCTGCGGGAAGACCAGCTTCAGCTCCTGGCCGCGGGTCTGGACGACCTCGGCGTCGGCCTTGGGGCTGACGCAGATCCAGTCGATCCCCTCGGGCGCCGGCAGGGTGCCGTTGGTCTCCAGGGCGATGCGGAAGCCGCGGGCGTGGAGCGCGGCGATCAGCGGCGGATCGACCTGGAGCAGGGGTTCGCCGCCGGTGCAGACCACCAGCCGATGCTCCAGTCCGCCGGTCCAGGCCGCCTCGACCGCCGCGGCCAGATCCTCGGGCGTGGCGAAGCGTCCGCCCCCCTCGCCGTCCATGCCGACGAAGTCGGTGTCGCAGAACGTGCAGACCGCTTTCGCACGATCCTCTTCGCGTCCCGACCACAGGTTGCATCCCGCAAAGCGGCAAAACACCGCCGGCTGGCCGGCCTGGCCGCCCTCGCCCTGCAGGGTCAGGAAGATCTCCTTGACCGCGTAGCTCATGCCTCGACTTCCGCTCGCCCGCCGGCGACCCACTCGTTCCAGCCCTTGGCGCGCAGATCGCAGGCCGGACAGTCGCCGCAGCCATGTCCCCAATCGTGCAGCTCGCCACGGGTTCCGCGGTAACAGGTATGGCTGTCGCCGACGATGATCTCGATCAAGGCCTGGCCGCCCAGATGCTGCGCCAGGCCCCAGGTCTGGGCCTTGGTCAGCCACATCAGCGGGGTCTGGACGACGAAATCCTGGGCCATGCCGAGATTGAGCGCGCGCTCCAGGGCGTCGAGCGTCTCGCGGCGGCAGTCCGGATAGCCGGAGAAGTCGGTCTCGCACATCCCGCCCACTAGAAATTTCAGTTTGCGGCGATCGGCCAGGGCGGCCGCATAGGTCAGGAAGACGAGATTGCGGCCGGGCACATAGGTGTTCGGCAGGCCCTTCTCGGTGATCTCGAACGCCCGGTCGGCGGTCATGGCGGTGTCGCCGACCGCGCCGAAGCCGGTCAGGTCGAGGACGTGATCCTCGCCCAGGCGGTCGGCCCATTGCGGGAAGCGGGCGCGGATCGCCTCGCGAACCACGGAACGCTGTTCCATTTCCACCGAATGCCGCTGGCCGTAGTCGAAGCCGACGGTTTCGACATGGCCGTGACGGGCCAGGGCCCAGGCCAGGCAGACGCTGGAATCCTGACCGCCCGAGAACAGGACCAGGGCGCGGGACTGCGGAGAAGCTTCGCTCATCGGCCCCATATGCGCGCGCGCGGCCCAAACCGGAAGCCCGCCGCGGCGATCGTTCGCGGGCCCGCCCATACCACGGAGTCTAATTGGCCTTTGCGAACAAGGCCTTCGCATGTGCGGCATCGCGAATACCGCACCCGCTAAAGCAGCCGCCAAATCGACATCTCGAAAACCACCCTGAATTGCGAGGATTGACTTACGTGCATTTCAGCAACAGCAAATGGTTAGTTTTGACCTGAACGTCGATAACTTATCGTCGTCACGTTGACAGACTCCACAAGTGAGCGCGAGCCTTGGCAATTCGGGGGACATGCCGCGATCCCCTGGACGAATGCTTACGCGGCGCAAGGTGACGCACCGGGCCGGTTTGTAGAGAGCCTCGGGCGTCTTGGGAGGAACCTGGAATGGTGAATACTCTGCAGTTGCGGAGCCTGCTGATCGTGGGCGCATCCGCTGTCGCGTTGAGTTCAGTTGCGTCCCCGGCCTGGTCCCAGAACGTCATTCAAGAACTGGTGGTGACCGCCCAGAAACGTGAGGAAGCCCTCCAGGACGTCCCGATCGCCGTGTCGGCCTTCAACCAGGACGCTCTGGAAAAGGCCAAGATCGACGGCGGTCCGAACCTGGTCATCGCCGTTCCGAACGTGAATTTCTCCAAGGGGAACTTCACCGGCTACAACTTCCAGATCCGGGGCATCGGCTCCAAGCTCGTCGCCGGCTCCGGTGACGCCGGCACCGGCATCCACCTGAACAACGCGCCGCTGATCTCCAACAACCTGTTCGAGACCGAGTTCTACGACGTGGAACGGGTCGAGGTGCTGCGCGGTCCGCAAGGCACGCTCTACGGCCGCAACGCCACCGGCGGGGTGGTCAACCTGATCACCGCCAAGCCGATCGACGAGTTCGAGGCGATGATCCGCGGCGAGCTCGGCAACTACAACACCCGCAAGCTGCGCGGCATGATCAACCTGCCGCTGGGCGACCAGTTCGCCCTGCGCGTCGCCGGCTCGTACCTGAAGCGCGACGGCTTCGGCGACAACCTGGTGACCGGCAACGACGCCGACGACCGCGACCTCTACGGCCTGCGCGCCACGCTGGCCTTCAACCCCTACGACACCTTCCACGCCTACTTCCTGTGGGATCACTTCGACGAGGAGGACAACCGCTCGCGGATCGGCAAGCAGTTCTGCACCAAGGACCTGGGGCCGGCCGACATCGGCGGCGTCGGCTATTCGGCCGCGGCCGGCGGGCTGATCGGCCAGATCCAGCGCGGCCTGTTCAGCCAGGGCTGTTCGGCGACCTCGCTCTATTCGCAAGGGGCGCTGGGCACCGTGAACTCGCAGGCCACCCTGGGCGGCCTGTTCGGCGCGCTCGGCGGCTTCCAGACCGGCGACGCCTATGCCGGCAAGATGCAGACGACCAACGTCCGCGACATCGAATCCACCTTCGACCCGATCTACCGCTCGAAGACCGACATCTACGAGTTCAACATCGATTGGGACATCACCGACGAACTGCGGCTGACCTGGCTCAGCGCCTATACGAAGTTCGACCTCTATACGCGCCAGGACTACAACCGCTACGTCCCCAGCGCGAACTTCAACACCACGCCGAACCCGGTCAACGCCTTCGCCGGGGTGCCGGGCTACGACGCCATCTACGGCGCGCTGTTCCCCGGCGGGGTGATCAACGACGCCCAGAACCGGCCGTTCAACCGCTTCACCACCAGCGACATCTCCTCGGCCTTCACCGAGGGCTGGAGCCAGGAGATCCGGCTGCAGTCGGCCTATGACGGCCCGTTCAACTTCAACGTCGGCGCGATCATGGTCCGCTACCAGGGGACCGGCGACTACTACGTGATGTTCAACACCGGGACCGGCTACTACCAGATCAACAACCTGCTGGGCGTCGGCAACCCGAACTGCGCGGGCCCCGCGCCCTGCATCACCATCGACCAGAACTACGAACCGGACCGCTCGGGCCGCAACTACTACGACGCCTACGGCCCCTACGACCTGCGCTCGCACGCCTTCTTCGGCGAACTGTACTGGCAGGCGACCGACACCCTGAAGTTCACCGGCGGCCTGCGCTATACGGTCGACGACAAGGAGGTCGAGAACCACCAGGTCGCACTGGGCATTCCGGGCTTCGGGATGGGCGGGCCGCTGCCGGGCACCCCCGACATCCTGCACGTGGAGTTCAAGGAGACCACCGGCCGCATCGGCTTCGACTGGAAGCCCGACCTCAGCTTCACCGACGACACCCTGATCTACGGCTTCTTCTCGCGCGGCTATAAGGCCGGGGGCCTCAACTCCCCCTGCAGCGGCGGCGCGGGCGTGATCTGCGGCCCGGCGACCTTCGCGCCGGAGTTCATCAACTCCTACGAGATCGGCGCCAAGAACACGGTGCTGAACGGCACGATGACGCTGAACGCCACGGCCTTCTACTACGACTACGAAGGCTATCAGGTCTCCAAGATCGTCAACCGCGCCTCGACCAACGAGAACATCGACGCCAAGATCAAGGGCGTGGAGCTGGAGACGGTGTGGCAACCGCTGCAGGGCCTGCGGCTCAACGCGCAGATCGGCTGGCTCGACACCGAGATCAGCTCGGGCACCTCGATCGACACCTTCAACCGCACGGGCGGCGACCCGAACCTGGTGCTGGTCAAGTCGAGCGCGGCCTCGAACTGCGTGGTCAACCTGGCCGCGGCCCAGACGGCCCTGACCGTCTCCAATGCCACCGACAACCCGTTCGCCCTGCTCGGCGTCTGCACCCCGGCCTCGACGGCCGGCGCGGGCGCCAACATCGGCAGCGGCGCGCTGGCGGTCGGGACCAACGCCTTCGGCGGCCTGGTCAGCGACGGCGTGCCGATCTCGCTGGAAGGCAAGGAGTTGCCGAACGCGCCGCACTGGACCATCGCGCTGGGCGCCCAATACACCTGGGACTTCGGCAACGACTGGTCGCTGACCGCGCGCGGCGACTACTACAAGCAGACCGAGACCTTCGCCCGGATCTACAACACCGAACCGGACCGGCTCGACGACTGGCAGAACGTCAACCTGACCCTGACCCTCAGCAACCCGGCGAACGGCTGGGAAGTCGGCGTCTACGTCAAGAACGCGACCGACGAGGAAGCGATCACCGACTTCTACCTGACCGACGACTCCTCGGGCCTGTTCCGCAACGCCTTCTACACCGAGCCGCGCACCTACGGCGTTTCGCTGCAGAAGCGCTTCTGATCACTGAATTTACCCAGCCGTAAGGCCTTGGCCGCCGCCCCTCGGGACGGCGGCCTTTTTCTTGGCGCCCACAGCGAAATCCGAACGCCATTTTGTGGATCGGGTATGCCGGAGTTTCCGCCAGGCTTGTTTCCGCGCCCACGCTTTCCTTTGATTCACTAAGTCGCCGTCGAACGACGGTCATTTTTGTACGCACGATTTGAAAGCGCGGTATTTCGGCCACAGAAATACGAAAGCTCGACTGAATCACGATCAGTTACCGCGCGTCACATTGACGTTGGCGTCAGTCAGACCGAGGTTCCGCCACCCGGCGCCTCCCCGCGCTGGAAACACCGCACATCATGCGGGCGGATATGAAGAGGGCGCTCCACGCCCCTCCGCCCTGGGAGGATACTGATGGCTACCAACGCCCCGCGTCTGCGGACCATGTTGGCCCTGAGCGCTTCGGTTCTGACGCTCTCGGCAATTTCGACCCCCGTCCTGGCTCAGGACTCCGACGCCTTCCAGATCGAAGAACTGGTGGTCACGGCCGAGAAGCGCGAACAGGCGCTGCAGGACGTGCCGGTGGCCGTCTCGGCCTACACCTCCGAGCAGCGCGACATCCGCGGCATGACCGGCATCCAGGACTTCGTGAACTTCACGCCAGGCATGAACTATTCGGGCACCGACCGCGTGTCGCTGCGCGGGGCCGGCCGCAACACCTTCTACATCGGCAACGACCCGGGCGTGGCCGCCTATACCGACGGCTTCTACTCGGCCTCCTCGTCGGAACTGTTCAAGAGCTCGCTGTTCGTCGAGCGGACGGAAATCCTGCGCGGCCCGCAAGGCACGCTGTATGGCCGTAACGCCATGGGCGGTGCGCTGAACACCATCTCCAAACGCCCGTCGCACGAGTTCGGCGGCGAGATCCGCGCCGGCTACGGCAACTTCGACCGCTCGAAGATCGAAGGCGTCCTTTCGGTCCCGGTGGCCGACAACCTGCGCTTCAAGATCGGCGGCAGCCAGGACTGGCAGCGCGACGGCTTCATCGAGAACATCGGCGGCGCGAACGACGGCGCCACCATCAAGCGCACCTATTTCGAGATCCAGGCCGAAGCCGAGCTGGGCGACAACCTCGACGTCTGGGCGCGCTACTCGCGGTCCAACTGGGACGACTCGACGGGCGTCGGCGACCGTCTGGCGAACCTGATCACGCCCTACGACACCACCCGCTTCTTCCAGCCGATCGGCGGCCTGGTGCCGAACGGGCAGTTCGGCCTGACCACCCCGAACCCGGGCGTCGCCGATCCCTACACCCAGTCGACCAACCGCGATGGCTATGGCCAACTGCGCGGCAACCACCTGTTCACCACCTCGATCACCTACGATCTGGGCTGGGCGAGCCTGAAGTACATCGGCGGTTTCCAGAAGTACAACTACCAGACCGGCGGCGACTACGACGGCGCCAGCCGCACCAGCTCGTACCTGATGAACGGCGTGCCGGTGTTCAGCGACCAGACCACGGACTTCGACGAACACAAGCGGTACTTCTCGAACGAGATCAACCTGTCGTCGAACGGCGACGGCCCGCTGAACTGGATCGTCGGCCTCTACCAGTACAAGGAAGAGTACAAGCAGCGCATCCAGCTCGCGAGCCCGCTGCAGGCTGAGCTCGGCCTGCCCAGCTTCCACTACGGCCCGGCCGGCGTGACGCCGCTGGCGCTGGCCGGCCTGCCGGAAACCAATCCCTCGCGCAACTTCGCCGACAACCAGGCGCAGCTTGAGTCCAAGGCCTGGGCCGTGTTCGGCCAGGCGACCTATGAGTTCAACGACCAGTGGGCCCTGACCGGCGGCCTGCGCTACACCAAGGACCAGAAGGACGGTTACGAGTACCAGCGCCTGGTGCTGTTCAACCCGACCAGCGCCTTCGGCGGCGCGGCCGTGGACGTCTCCAGCGACATGGACCCGACCCTCCCCGGCGTTCAGAACTACCGCAACCTGTCGGACGAATGGAGCGCCGTCACCGGCACCCTGAACCTGGACTGGACGCCGAACGACGACACCCTGGTCTACGCCAAGTACAGCCGCGGCTATAAGTCGGGCGGCTTCCTGCTGGGCACCCTGGCGCCCAAGCCGACTGCGGACGAAGAGTCGGTCAACGCCTATGAGCTCGGCCTGAAGCAGACCATCGGCGGACGCCTGATCCTGAACGCCTCGGCCTTCTACAACGACTTCGAAGGCCTGCAGCTCAACCTGTCGCAGCTCAACGCGGCGGGCACGGCGGCGTCGAACAACTTCGTCAACGTCGACGCCGAAGCCTACGGCCTGGAACTGGAAGCCATGTGGCAGCCGATCCGGCCGCTGCAGATCTCGGCCTCCTACGGCTACCTGCACACCGAGATCACCAAGGGCTGCTGCTTCTACGACCCGGCGGACCCCAGCGCGCTGAAGTCGACGGCCCGCCCGGCCGGCGGCACGGCGGTGACCAACGGCGTGCTGCTGGTCTTCCAGGACCTGGCCGGATCGAAGATCTACCAGTCGCCGGAGAACAAGTTCGCGCTGAACGCCAACTACACCTTCGATTTCGAGCCGGGCTCGCTGATCCTCTCGGGCAGCTACACCTGGACCGACGAGACCACCTACCAGCCCTTCGACAACCCCGACTTCGCCGTGCCGGCCTACGGCACCGCCGACCTGCGGGTGCTGTGGAAGGACGCCCAGGACCGCTACTCGCTCATCGGCTACGTGAAGAACGTCACCGACGAAGAGGGCTTCACCTCGACCTCCTCGACCAACCCGACGGCGGTGTTCGGCGATCCGAACCCTGGCCTGGTGGTCGGCGGGACGGGCTATCTGCGCCAGACCGGCACCGCGATCACCCGCGGCCTGATCCAGCCGCGGACCTACGGCGTGGAGCTGCAATACCGGTTCTAAGACCGGCCAGCTTCTGGAGAGCGAAGGGCGGCGGGAGTGATCCCGCCGCCCTTTTCGCTTGTCGGGAACCCGACGCGCCCTTTTCGCTTCAGCGTCAATTTACGCTAACCCTGGGTGGAATTTAACGTCTCCGCAAGCGCTTCGGCCCATGCTGAGCATAAGTTCCCTTTGGACCCTGGCGTTCATGTCATTGCCCGAGTTCTTCTACGAACGCGTAACGAGCGAAATCCATCAGCAGATGGAGGGGGTTCTGGCCCTGGCCGAACGCCTGGCGCGCCAGCCTATGGGCGCGGATGCGCAGGCGTGCGTGGCCGGCGTCACCGAGGCGGCGCGCGCCGTGCGGCAGATCCTGGCCTCGTCGGCCGATCTCAAGGCCGCGGCCTCCGACGGACTATCCTTCGAACCCCAGGCCAAGCGCGCGGCCGAACTGGCCGACGACGTCCAGGCGCGCTGGGAAGAACGCGCCACCGACGGCGGCGTCACCCTGCTGGTCTCCTATGACGGCGACCCCGACACCCTGGTGATGGTGGACGGCGGGCGCATGAACCAGATCTTCGACGCCTTCATCGCCCAGGCGCTGGCCGGCGTGCGGCGCGGGGCCGTGGAAGCCACGCTGAAAGCGGTCACCGAGGGCGACGTCACCCGGCTGGAAGGCCGCATCCGCGGCTCGGCCGAGCGGGTGATGGGCGACCGCGCCCTCGACATCCGCGAGATCGAGGCGCTGTTCGGCCTGGAAACCGCGCTGGGCGTGGCCCTGGGCGGCCAGATCGTCCAGGCCATGAACGGGCAGGTCCGCTCCGAAGCCAATGTCGGGACCGGCGAGACGCTGGTCTTCGAGGTCCGCGTGCCCACCGCGCACGAAGAGGCGCCCGCCGAGGAGACCCTCGGCCAGACCGAGCGCGCCGCGCACATCCTGGTGGTCGACGACAACGCCACCAACCGGATGGTCGCCGAGACCCTCTGCGAGATGTTCGACTGCACCTCGGAGTCGGCCACCGACGGCGTCGAGGCCGTCGAGGCCGCCCGCACCGGCCGCTTCGACCTGATCCTGATGGACATCAAGATGCCGCGCATGGACGGGGTGACCGCCACGCGCGAGATCCGCGCCCTGCCCGGCGCGCCCGGCCGCGTGCCGATCATCGCCCTGACCGCCAACGCCGACCCCGAAGACGCCGCCGCCTATCTGAAGGCCGGGATGAACGGCGTGGTCGAGAAGCCGATGAAGCCGGAAAACCTGCTGCGCACGCTGCAGGAAAACCTGGGCGGCTCCAATGATGCTGCCGCGGCGTAAGGGCTAGGCGAGCCCTTCGACAGGCGTCATCGTCGGCCCATGGCCACCTTCTACGAACGCCGAATCCTGCCACGGCTGCTGACCTGCGCGTGCGCCTCGCCGCCGATGATGAAGCAGCGCGCCAAGATCGTGCCGCTGGCCGAGGGCAAGGTGCTCGAACTCGGGGTCGGCATGGGCCTCAACCTCGCGCTCTATGACGCCGACAGAGTGACCAGCGTCGCCGGGGTGGACCCGGCCGCGGAATTGCGCGCCCAGGCGCAGGCCGCGCCGCGCGATCCGCGGCTGGCGGTCTCGATCGCCGATGGGACCGCAGAAGCCCTGCCGTTCGAGGACGGCGCCTTCGATACGGTGGTCTGCACCTTCACGCTCTGCTCGGTCCACACGCCGGCCGCGGCGCTGGCCCAGGCGCGGCGGGTGCTGAAGCCCGGCGGCCGGTTCCTGTTCTGCGAGCATGGCCTGGCCCCGGACAGGGACGTCGCCAAGTGGCAGGGGCGGATCGAGCCCCTGTGGAAGCGGCTGGCCGGCGGCTGCCACCTGACGCGGCCGGTGGCCAGCGCCATCGCGGCGGCCGGCTTCAGGATCGAGCGGGTGGAGACGATGTACCTGCCGGGCACGCCGCGGATCGCCGGCTGGAACGAGTGGGGCGCGGCCAGCGTCGCGTAAATCGTTTCGCAAGCCAGCCGCCCTAGGCTGGCGCAACAATTGTCCGGCCGACGGCGAGCGCCTACGAGTTAAGAGGCTGGGAGCTTCCCCATGTCACGTGATACCGCCCCCCAGTCCTCGCTGAACGCCGATGCACGCGGCGGCGCCGTCGACGGCAAGCAGAGCTACACCGTCGCCGAGGCCGCCGATCAGATCATCCGCGGCGAACCGGGCTGGTCCGGCATGCTGGGCGCGCCGGCGACGGTGACCTACGGCTTTCGAGCCACCGCCCCGGCCACCATGCCCGAGGACACCGCCGGCTTCTCGCGGTTCAACGCGGCCCAGATCGCCCAGGCCGAACTGGCCCTGGCCGGCTGGAGCGACGCGGCCAACATCCGGTTCGTGCGCAAGGGGGACGGGTCGTCGGGCGATGGGGCCTATTCCGACTCCGCGACGATCCTGTTCGGCAACTATTCCAGCGGCAGCGACAGCGCGACCGCCTTCGCCTTCTATCCCGGATCGATGGCGGCCTCCTCGCGCGCCGGCGACGTCTGGGTGAACATCACCAAGGGGACCAACGCCGCGCCGGCCCTCGGCAACTACGGGGCCATGGTGCTGGTGCACGAGATCGGCCACGCCATCGGGCTGGGCCACCCGGCCGACTACGACGCCGACGCCGCGCCGACCTACGCCGGCGACGCGCTCTATTACGAAGACTCCCGCCAGTTCACGGTGATGAGCTATTTCAGCGAGCAGAACACCGGCGCCTATTTCGGCGGCCGCTATGCCGCCGCGCCCCTGCTGGACGACATCGCCGCCGCCCAGCTCGAGTACGGGGCGAACATGACGACCCGGACCGGCGACACGGTCTACGGCTTCAACTCCACCGCCGGGCGGCCGTGGTTCGACGCCATCGCCTCGGGCCAGAAGCTGATCTTCGCCGTCTGGGACGCCGGCGGCATCGACACCCTCGACTTTTCCGGCTTCTCGATGCGCCAGCTCATCGACCTGCGCGAAGGGGCGTTCTCCAATGTCGGCGGACTGACCGGCAACGTGGCGATCGCCATCGGCGCGACCATCGAGAACGCGATCGGCGGCAGGGGCGACGACACCGTCTACGGCAACGCCGCGGCCAACACCCTCACCGGCGCGGCGGGCGATGACGACCTCTATGGCGGCGCCGGGAACGACAGCCTGAGCGGCGGCGAGGGCCAGGACTTCCTGCGCGGCGAGAGCGGCGACGACTACATCGTCGGCGGCGCGGGCTTCGACGACATCCACGGAAACATGGGCCGCGACACCGCCTATGGCGGCGAGGGCGACGACTGGGTGGTCGGCGGCCAGGACGGCGACCTGCTGTTCGGCGAGAACGGGGCCGATCTCGTCTACGGCAACATGGGCGACGACACGCTGCATGGCGGCATGGGCGCGGACGTGATGCGCGGGGGCCAGCACAACGACGTCATGTACGGCGAGGACGGCGACGACTGGATGTCCGGCGACCGTGGCGACGACACGCTGTATGGCGGGGCCGGCGCGGACAGCTTCCACACCTGGGGCGAGGCCGGCCTCGACCGGGTGATGGACTTCAACCGCGCCGAGGGCGACCGCGTGCTGGTCAGCGAAGGCGCGACCTGGACGCTGGCGCAGATCGGCGCCGACGTGGTCATCTCACTGAGCGGCGGCGCCCAGATGGTTCTGGCCGGGGTGGCGCTCGCCACCCTCACCGACGGCTGGATCGTGGCGATCTAAAGCTGGTTGTACTCGCCGCAGCGGCACTTCACGACCACGTCGCGCATCTCCGCGGCGTCGCGGCCGGTGACGACGACTTCTTCGCAGGCGCCGCAGAGGAAGACCGAACCGGTCTCGGCGCCGGTGAGCACCGGGCTCTCGACCGCCTGGATGACTTCGCGGCGTCCGATGAACAGGCTGGGGAAAACGCGAAGGGACGTCATGATCATCGGAACTGCCTCATTTTGACCCGTGGCGGGTCTACGCAACTGTGCACTTGCAAAAGTCGAGGTACGCCTATTCTGCTGCAGTGCAATGACGGATTGACGCCGGCGCCCATGAAAGTTGCGGGGCGTGGCGCGCAAGGCGCCTGGCCGCCTTTTCCGTAGGCTGACCGGAACCGTCGCTTCGCGCTCTCGTTTCAAGGGCTCACCCCAGGAGTAAAGGGCGCGGCGCGTCCATCGAGCGGAGAGCACCCATGACCAACGCCTATGGCACCACCGGCGACGCGCGCGAGGCCGTGCGCGAAGCCGCCGACACCTTCAAGGACGCCGCCGGCGACGTGCGCGCCGAAACCAAGCGTGCGGCCAAGCGGGCCCAGAAGAGCGCGGTCGCGGCCTCCGGCGCCCTGGCCGAGGCGGCGACGACCTTCGCCCGCGACGCCCGCAGCGTGGTCGAGGACAAGGTCGGCAAGGCCCGCCGGGAGGCCGAGGTCCAGTACGGCCGGCTGAAGGTGCAGGCCAAGCAGCGCGCCGAGGAGGCCGACGTCTTCGTGCACGAGCGTCCGTACATCGCCCTGGGCGCCGCGGCGCTGGCCGGCTTCCTGATCGGGCACCTGATGAACAGCGGCCGCTCCAACGTCGTCTACCTGCGCGACGACCGCTAGGCGGGCGGGGCTGGCGCCGATCCTGCTCGCAGCGTCGCGAACGCTTCGCGCTAGGATCAATCATGGACAAGGCGCCTCCGCCTGCGGCCTACGAGCTCGAGATCGCCCCCGACGGCGAGCGCTGGCGCTATCGCAGGCGCTGGACGCGGGGCCTGCGCCGGTTCCTGCCCGCGCTCTGGCACGCCACCGACGAGGCCGGGGTGAAGATGCTGCGCCGGGCCACGGACGACGCCCGCTGAGCGGCGCCCGACCTACGGCATGATCACGACGTACCGCTGTTGCGGCGGCGGCGGGCGCGCGGCTCCCTTTTCGGCCGCCGCCGCCGCGGCCACGGCGGCGCGCTTGGCCTCGGCCTGAGCCTGGGGCGAACGGGCGTATCCGCCCCCGCCGCCCCCGCGGTCGGACCAGCTATCGCCGTAGTTGGCCTGGGATGCGGCGAAGCCCCGCTGCGCCCACAACTGGATGTCGCTGGCCTTGTCCCTGAAGTCCCGGGGCGAGCACCCGCCCGCCAGCACCGCGACGCCCGCAAGAACCGTCCAAGTCTTCAACGACAGCGCCCCCCAATCACCCGCCGCGATCATCGCGCAGCCGCGGGCCATTGCAAAGTCGGGCCCGGCTCCCAATCTCTGTCTCGACAGCGAGGCATACCGGTCCCCCCGCCGGCTCGCGTCCACAGAGAAACGCCCGCGCCCCCCTCCCCCCGGCGCGGGCGTTGTTCGTCCAGGCTCGCGGGATGCGCCATGACCAAGCCCATGAAGATCGACTTCGTCTCCGACGTCTCCTGCCCCTGGTGCGTCATCGGCCTGGGCGGGCTTGAGGAAGCGCTGCGCAATGTCGGCGACCTGGTCGACGCGCAGATCCATTTCCAGCCGTTCGAGCTCAATCCGGACATGCCGCCGGAGGGGCAGAACATCGTCGAGCACATCGGCCAGAAGTACGGCTCCACGCCGGAGCAGTCGGCCGCCAACCGCGCGGCGATCCACGCCCGCGCGGCCGAGGTCAGGTTCACCATGAAAACCAGCGACCAGAGCCGGATCTACAACACCTTCGACGCCCATCGCCTGCTGCACTGGGCCGGGATCGTCGGCGGCCAGGACCGGCTCAAGCGCGCCCTGTTCGACGCCTATTTCACCGAGGGCCAGAGCCCCGCCGACCACGAGGTGCTGGTCGCCGCCGCGCAATCGGCCGGCCTCGACGCCGCGGCCGCCCGCGAGGTGCTGAGCTCAGGCCGGTACGCCGACGAGGTCCGCGCCGCCGAACGTCACTGGCTCTCGGCGGGGATCAACTCCGTCCCGGCCGTCATCATCAACGACCGCTACCTGATCTCCGGCGGCCAGCCCGCCGCGGCCTTCGAACAGGCGATCCGCACCATCGCCGCGGAAGAGGCCGCCCGCGGCTGACCCGGCGCGGGCGAGGCTTGTCGCCGTTCGGGAAGGGACCTTGCGCCGAGACTGAGGGGCGCTTGTTCAAAATAGTAGCTGGCGGGCGACCGAGCGGGCCAGTGGTCGGTGCGCGTGAACGCACAGTACCGCATCTGCTTCACCTGGGGTCCGCAAGGCCCCGAAGACGTGGAATTTGTCGACTACCACTAGCGCTCATGGAGGGAAGCCATGGTCCACGATTACACCCGGTTCGCCGCACCGGCCCCGCACCCCGGCGAACACCTGCGCGAGGACTACATGCCGGCCTATGGTCTGACGGCTGGCCGTCTCGCACGCGCCATGGGGCTCGGCGACGCCCGCCAGCGGATCGAAAGGCTCGTGCGCGAGCAGCAGGACATCACCGCTGATACGGCTCTGCGCCTGGGCCGGGTCTTCGGGACCACGCCGGACTTCTGGCTGAACCTGCAGGCGACGCACGACCTGTCGGTGGCCGCGCTCGCCAACCGGGAGGCTATCGAGGCGATCCAGACGCTTGAAGTCGCATGATCCTTTCAAGCGTCGTCTGAACAGCCCTCTGAATCACGCCGTCAGGCTGCTCCTTGTCCACCGGGAAGCTCACCAGACGCTCCGCGCGCGCCGGTCAACATCACCCTGCACGGCGATCTGAGCCATTTCCTGAAAGAACCGGGATCTGACGCTGCCGAACCCAAGTGGGTCTCAGGTGGTAGCTGGGGGCGGGATCGAACCGCCGACCTGTGGGTTATGAATCCACCGCTCTAACCATCTGAGCTACCCAGCCGCCGGGCCATTCGGCGAGGCGCGGTTTATAGGGTGGGTTTTTCGCATCTTCAAGCGGGTTGGATGCGACCTCTCGACCAAAAGCGGATTCCGTTTTGGCGCGGCCCACACTAGGGTCGCCCCGGCATGAGCGTCCTGCATCTTCTGGGAACGGCCGGCGAAGGCGGCGCGGAGACCTATTTCCTCGATCTGGTCGCGGCGCTGGCCGGCGACGGGGTGAAGCAGGCCGCCGCCATCCGCGCCAATCCAAGCCGTGAAGCGGCCCTGGATCGCCTGGACGTGCCGACCGGCGTGTTTCGATTCGGCGGACCGATCGACCTGCTGACCCGCCCGAAGCTGAAGGCCTTCGCCGCCCGCCACGAGGTGAAGCTGGCCCTGGCCTGGATGAACCGGGCCGCGCGCCACACGCCCGCCGGCCCCTGGGCGCGGATCGGGCGGCTGGGCGGCTACTACAACCTCAAATACTACAAGGGCTTCGAGGAGCTGGTCGCCAACACCGAGGACATCGCCGACTGGGTAGTGGGCCAGGGCTGGCCGGCCGGCAGGGTCCGCTACATCCCCAACTTCGCCCTGGCGCCGGCGGACGCCGCGCCCGCGGACCGCGCCGAGCTGAGCACGCCCGAGGACGTCCCGCTGCTGCTGGCCATGGGGCGGCTGCACGACTCCAAGGCGCACGACGTCGCGCTGGAAGCCCTGGCGAAGATTCCCGAGGCCCACCTGTGGATCGGCGGCGCCGGCCCGCTGGAGGCCAAGCTGCGGGCCATGGCGGACGCCCTGGGCGTCGCGCCGCGCGTGCGCTTCCTGGGTTGGCGCAACGATCCGTCGGCGCTGTACAGGGCCGCGGACATCTGCGTCTTCCCCTCGCGCTACGAACCGCTGGGCAATGTGGTCATCCAGTCCTGGGCCCACGGCCTGCCGGTGGTGGCCGCCGCCAGCCAGGGGCCCTCGGCCCTGATCCGCGACGAGCAGGACGGCCTGCTGGTCCCGGTCGACGACGCCGGCGCGCTGGCCGAGGCGGTCAATCGCCTGATCGCCGATCCGATGCTGTGCATCCGCATGGTCCAGAACGGCTCCGAGCGCGTCGAGGCCGAGTTCTCGCCCGCCGCGGTCGTCGCCCAGTGGCGGCGCCTGTTCGCCGACTACGGGGCGGCCTGATGTGCGGCATCGCGGGGATCCTCGGCGCGGGCGGCTCGGCCCGGCCGATGATCGAGACCCTCACCCATCGCGGCCCCGACGGGGTGTTCGTCGAAGAGGGCGAGCGGCGCTCCCTGGCCCACGCGCGCCTGTCGATCATCGACCTGGAGGGCGGCTGGCAGCCGCTGCACGGCGCTGGCTCGACCGTCATCGGCAATGGCGAGATCTACAACTATGTCGAGCTGGCGGAGGAATTCGGCCTCAAGGACCAGCTCCACACCGGCTCCGACTTCGAGCCGCTGCTGCACATCTACGCCCAGGAAGGCCCGGCCGCCTTCGCGCGGCTGCGCGGCATGTACGCCTTCTGCCTGGTGGGCGCGGACGGGCGGACCTGGCTGGCGCGCGACCCGTTCGGCATCAAGCCGCTCTATCTGCTGGAGCATGAGGGCGCGGTCGCCTTCGCCTCGGAACCGCGGGCCTTCCTGGCGGCGGGGCTGATCGGCGCGGAGCTGTCGGAGGACCGCGCGCGCGAATTGCTGGCCTTCAACTACACGCTCACCGAGGAGACGATCTTCCGGGGCCTGCGCCGGCTGGCGCCCGGCGAGATCGTCGAGGTGGTGGACGGGAAGATCACGCCGCGCGAGGTGCGGAGCTGGCTTTCGTCCTCCCCCCTCCCCCGCCCTGCAGGGGAGGAAGAACATCTCCGCCGCCTGGACGCGGTGCTGGAAGACAGCGTGCGGGTGCACCAGCGCTCGGACGTGCCCTATGGCCTGTTCCTCTCCGGGGGGATCGATTCGGCGGCCATCGCCACCCTGATGGCGCGGTTGAACGCCCGGCCGGTGACCGCCTTCACCTGCGGCTTCGAGGCGCCGGGCGCGCGCGACGAGCGGGCGCAGGCCGAGCGGGTCGCCACCGCCCTGAAGCTCGACTGGCGCGAGACCAGCTTCGGCGAGGAGGACTTCTGGCGGATCCTGCCGCAGGTCGCCTGGGCGATGGACGACCCGACCGCCGACTACGCCGCCCTGCCGACCTACAAGCTGGCCGAGGCTGCCAAGGGCACGCTGACCGTGGTGCTGACCGGCGAGGGCGGCGACGAACTGTTCGGCGGCTATGGCCGCTATCGCCGCGCCCTGCGTCCGGCCTGGCTGGGCGGCCGGCCGGCGGAACCGAGGACCGAGGACCGGGGCGTCGTCGAACGCTGGCGGACGGCTGCGAAGGCGCCGGGCGGTCTCAGCGGGCTGCAGCGCGCCCAGTGGGCCGACATCGCCACCTGGCTGCCGAACGACCTGCTGCTGAAGCTGGACCGCTGCCTGATGGCCCACGGCCTGGAGGGCCGCACGCCGTTCCTGGACCCGCAGGTGGCCGAGTTCGCCTTCCCCCTGCCCGACCGCATGAAGGTGCGCGGGCGCTATGGGAAATGGCTGCTGCGCAAGTGGCTGGAGCGGGCCTGCCCGGCCGCCGATCCCTGGGGCCGCAAGCAGGGCTTCACCGTGCCGGTGGACGCCTGGATCGCCCCGCGCGCCGGCGAGATCGCCACGCGCATCGGAAAGGTCGAGGCGGTGCGGCGCGTTCTCGGGGCCGACGCCGGCGCCGGCTTCGGCGCGCAGGCAACCGGACGCTGGCCGCTGTTGTTCTTTGCAATCTGGTCGCTGATCCACCTGGAAGGCGCCGCGCCGGCCGAAGCCCTGGCCGCCGTCGCCGGACCTGTCTGAACCTCGGGAGACCCACGATGCGCCGCCTGCTGATCACCACCGCCCTCGCCGCCCTGGTCGCCGCCTGCGGAGGGTCGGGCGGCCAGGCCCAATCGCCCGCCGCCGCGCCGGCGGACTCCAGGCCGGCCAACGCCCCCGACCAGAAGCCGGCCTTCGCCGGCCAGACCCGGGCGCCGGAAGCGAAGTCGGACGTCGCCGTCCAGGTCACGACGCTCGCCGAGGGCCTGGAAATGCCCTGGGCGCTGGCGTTCCTGCCCGATGGGCGGCTGCTGATCACCGAAAAGCACCTGGGCCAACTGCGCATCCTGGGGACCGACGGCAAGCTGTCCGGGACCATTCTGGGCCTGCCCGCCGTGGTCGGCGCCGACCAGGGCGGCCTGCTGGGCCTGGCGGTCGATCCGAAGTTCGCGGAGAACGGCCTGATCTACTGGAGCTATGCCGAGCCGGCGGCCGACGGGACCAACAACACCGCGGTGGCGCGCGGCCGCCTGGCCGGCGACCGCGTCGAGAACGTCCAGGTCATCTTCCGCCAGACGCCGTCGCTGAACTCGACCAAGCACTATGGCGGACGGCTGGTGTTCGCCCCGGACGGCACGCTGTTCGTCACCACCGGCGAGCGGTCGATCCTGGAGGGCCGCGCCCAGGCCCAGCGCCTGGACGGGACGCTCGGCAAGGTGGTCCGCATCAACGCCGACGGCTCCATCCCGAAGGACAACCCGTTCGTCGGCAAGGCCGGCGTGCGGCCGGAGATCTGGTCCTACGGCCACCGCAACATCCTCTCGGCCGCCATCGACCCCAGGACCGGCAAGCTGTGGGAGGTCGAGCACGGCGCGCGCGGCGGCGACGAGCTGAACCAGCCGGAAGCGGGCAAGGACTATGGCTGGCCGACCATCAGCTATGGGCTGGAATATTCCGGCAAGCCGATCGGCCAGGGCCTTACCGCCAAGGAAGGCATGGAGCAGCCGGTCTACTACTGGGACCCGGTCATCGCGCCGGCCGGCATGGCCTTCTACGAGGCCGACCTGTTCCCGGCGTGGAAGGGCAGCATCCTGATCGGCGGCCTGGCCAGCAAGGCCGTGGTGCGCCTGGTCATGCAGGACGGCAAGGTGGTCGGCGAGGAGCGCCTGCTGACCGACCTGAACGAGCGCATCCGCGACGTCATCGTCGGCCCGGACGGCGCGCTCTACCTGGCCACCGACAGCAAGAACGGCCGGGTGCTGAAGGTAACGCCGAAGGGGTGAGCCCGCGAGATCCTCTGGATCGGCTATAGCCCCAGCCGCCCCGCCGCCTCTTCGCCGATCGCCAGCGACGAGGTGAGCCCGGGGCTTTCGATGCCGAACAGGGCGACCAGGCCCGGCAGGCCGTGCTTCTGCGGGCCGTCGATGCGGAAGTCGGGCTGCGGCTCGCCCGGCCCGTGCAGCTTGGGGCGGATGCCGGCGTAGTCGGGGGCCAGGGCGCCGTCGGGCAGGCCCGGCCAGAACTTGCGGATATAAGCGTAGAAAGCCTCGCCCAGCGCCGGATCGACGCTGTAGTCGATCTGGTCCACGTAATGCAGGTCGGGCCCGAACACCGCCTGGCCGCCCAGGTCGCGGCGATAGTGGGTGCCGAGCGCGCCGGGGATCGGCGGCGGATAGATCAGCCGCGCGAACGGCGCCTTGCCGGTGAGCCGGAAGTAGACGCCCTTGCCATAGTGCAGCGGCGGGATGCCGTCCTTCGGAAAGCCCTCGATCTCGGCGGCGACATGCTGGGCCGAGAGGCCCGGCGCGGTGATCAGCAGGCGCGCGGTCAGGGTCGTGGGCTCGGCGCCGCCGGCGCGGATCGAGAATCCGCCGGCCTCCAGCGGCGTGGCGCCCTCGAACGGCGTCGAGGTCACCACCGCGCCGCCCGCCGCCTCGATCTCGCCCTGCAGGGCCAGCATGTAGCCATGGCTGTCGAACACGCCGCTCTCGGGCGAGATCAGCGCCGCCTCGCAGCTCAGTTGCGGTTCGAGCGCCAGGGCCTGGGCCTTGGTCAGGCGCGCCATGCCCTCGACGTCGTTGGCCTGCGCCTGCTCGAGAATGCCGTCCAGGCGCCCGACCTCGGCGGCGTTGGTCGCCACCACCAGCTTGCCGCAGCGGTCATAGGCGACCTTGTGGGCGTCGAGGAAGCCGTAGAGCGCGCGCCGGCCCTGGACGCACAGCCGCGCCTTCAGCGAGCCGGTCGGATAGTAGAGGCCGCCGTGGACGACCTCGGAATTGCGGGCCGAGACGCCCTCGCCGATGATCGGGCCGGCCTCCAGCACCGCCACCACCAGCCCGCGCCTGCTGAGCGCATAGCCGCAGGCCAGGCCCACGGCCCCCGCGCCGACCACCACCGCGTCGAAATCGAAATCCGCCATGGCCAAGGCCTAGCCGAAGCACGGCGGTATGCAAACTGCTCACGCCTCTCTAGCTTGGCGGTCAATTACAAATAGAGCGGGAGGGCGCCCATGCACGCGAACAAACTCATACTGACGGCCATGGCGCTGACCGCGGGCCTGCACGGCGCCGCGCTGGCCCAGGACCCCGCCCCGCCGCCGGCCGGCGGATCGATCCTGGCCTGGACGCCGGCGCAACAGCGCTACGGCTATCGCAACATGGAAAAGGTCACCCCGGTCCATGTCGTGCCGCGCGGCGCGCAGGTGAAGGAGCTCCCCCTCGCCGACAGGCAGCTCGATCCCAAGTGGACCTGGAACGGCGCGCCGCAGACCCTCGACAGCTTCATGACCGCCATGGACACCTCCGCCGTCGTGGTGCTGCAGGACGGCAAGATCGTGCTGGAGCGCTATGGCCTGGACCGCAAGCCGGACGAGCGCTGGACCTCGTTCTCGGTCGCCAAGTCGGTCACCGCCACCCTGGTCGGGGCGGCGATCAAGGACGGCAGGATCAAGAGCCTGGACGATGCGGTGACCGCCTACATCCCCGAGCTGAAGGGCAGCGCCTATGAGGGCGTGAGCGTGCGCCAGCTCCTGACCATGACCTCCGGGGTGAAGTGGAACGAGGACTATACCGACCTCAATTCCGACGTCGCCAAGGCCGGGGTGACGCCGGGCGAGCCGGGCATGAACCCGATCGTCAGCTACATGCGCAAGCTGCCGCGCGAGGCCGAACCTGGGAGCAAGTTCGTCTACAAGACCGGCGAGACCGACCTGGCCGGCATCCTGGTGTCCAACGCGGTGGGCAAGTCGCTGTCGGCCTACCTCTCCGAGAAGATCTGGGCGCCCTACGGCATGGAGCAGGACGCGATCTGGGTCGACGACGCGGCCGGGCACGAGCGCGGCGGCTGCTGCATGTCGATGACCGCCCGCGACTATGCGCGCCTGGGTCAGTTCATGCTGGAGGGCGGCAAGGCCGGCGGCCAGGACGTGCTGCCGCCCGGATGGGTCGCCGACGCCACCCGCGCCCATCAGGCCTTCCCGCCCGGCGGGGTCGAGACTGGCTACGGCTATTTCTGGTGGATCATCCCGGACGGCTATGCGGCCGAGGGCATCTTCGGCCAGCAGATCTTCGTCTATCCGGCCGAGAAGCTGGTGATCGCGGTCAATTCGGCCTGGCCGGCCGCCTCCAAGGACGAACTGTGGGCGGCGCAGGCGGCCTTCGCCCAGGCGGTGCGGGCGGCGGCGAAGTAGACGGCCCTCAGCCCGCCGCCTCCCATCTGGCCCAGAGCTTGGCCTCGTCGGCCTTGGCGGCCTTCACCGAAGCCTCCTTGATATGGCCAAAGCCGCGGATCGCCTGCGGAACCTGGGCGATCTGCGTGGCCAGGGGCAGGCGCCCGGCGTCGAGGCCGGTCAGCAGCCGGTCGAGGCCCGCCTCGTACTCGGCGATCAGGCCCCGCTCCATCCGGCGCTCCTCGGTGCGGCCGAAGATGTCGAGCGGACCGCCGCGCAGGCCCTTCATCCTGGCCATGATCGGGAAGGCGGTCTCCAGCATCCAGCCGCCGAACTCGATCTTCTTCGGCTTGCCGTCCGGGCCCTTGGGCGCGATCAGCGGCGGCGAGAGCAGGATCCTGGTCTTGCCGCCCTTGAACGCCTTGCCGCGCTCCTGCGCGAACCGGCCGTCGGTATAGAGGCGCGCGACCTCGTACTCGTCCTTGTAGGCCATCAGCTTGTAGAGGTTGACGGCCACCGCGCGCGTCAGCCTGTCCGTGCCCAGCGGGGCCTCGGCCGCGGCGACCTTGGCCACCTTGTCCGCATAGCGCCTGGCGTAGGCGGCGTTCTGGTAGGCGGTCAGCTCGCGGGTGCGGTGGGCGATCAGCTCGTCCAGCGGCATGGTTTCGGGGGTCGGCGCATGATCCTCCGCCGCCTTGGCCAGACTCGGATCATGGGCGACGCGGCGGCCCAGCTCGAAGGCCTGGAGATTGGCCTCGGCCTGCACGCCGTTCAGGCGGATGGCGCGGTAGACGGCGCGGCTGGAGAGCGGGATCAGCCCCTTCTGCCAGGCGAAGCCGACCATGATCATGTTGGCGAAGATGGCGTCGCCGAAGTTGCTCTCGGCCAGGTGATGGGCCGGGCATTGGTCATAGGTCTTGGCCGCGGCCTTGATCTTGCGGGCCATGACGCCGGCGTCGAAGCGCACGTCGCGGTCGGTGACGAAGTCGGCGGTCGGGGCGAAGTCCTCATTGCCGACCGCGGCGGTGCGGTCCTTGGCGTAGAGCGCCAGGGCGTCGGCGCCGGCGGCCGAGAGGATGTCGCAGGCGATCAGCACGTGGGCCGAGGCCGCCGGCACGCGGCCGCCGACCACGGTGTCCTCGTTCTCGCCGATCCGCACGTGGGAGAACACCGCCCCGCCCTTCTGGGCCAGGCCGGTCATGTCGACCACCGACGAGGCGCGGCCATCGACGTGGGCGGCCATGGCCAGGACCGAGGCGACCGTGGTCACCCCGGTGCCGCCGATGCCGGTGAAGAGGATGTTGCGAACCCCCTCCAGCGGTTCGACCGTGGGCAGCGGCGTGGAGTCGGCGGTCAGGGCCGGCATCGCCTTGGCCTGGGCGTTCTGGCCGCCCTCGATGGTGATGAACGACGGGCAGAAGCCCTGCAGGCAGGAATAGTCGGTGTTGCAGCTCGACTGGTTGATCTTGCGCTTGCGGCCGAACTCGGTGTTCAGCGGCTCGACCGAGACGCAGTTCGATTTCTTGGAACAGTCGCCGCAGCCCTCGCAGACCAGCGGGTTGATGAAGACGCGCTTGGTGGCGACCTCCATGGCGCCGCGCTTGCGGCGACGGCGCTTTTCGGTGGCGCAGACCTGATCGTAGAGCAGCACCGTCGTGCCAGGCGTTTCGCGCAGCATCTTCTGCACGTTCATCAGTTCGGCGCGCGGCTTGACCTCGACGCCGGGCGCCAGGTCGGCGACGCCCTCGTAGCGGCTGGGATCGTCGGCCACGATCACGGTCTTGGCTACGCCTTCCGAAGCGAGCTGGCGGGTGATCTGGGCGGGCGTAAAGCCGCTTTCGGCCGCCTGGCCGCCGGTCATGGCGACGGCGTCGTTGAACAGCAGCTTGTAGGTGACGTGGCTGCCCGCCGCGATCGAGGCGCGGATCGCCAGCGAACCGGAGTGGTTGTAGGTGCCGTCGCCCAGGTTCACGAACACATGCGGTTCGGTGGTGAACGGCGCCGAGCCGACCCAGGTCAGGCCCTCGCCGCCCATGTGGCTGTTCAGGTCGGTCTGCGGATCGGAGAAGCTGGCCATGTAGTGGCAGCCGATCCCGGCCAGGGCGCGGGTCCCTTCCGGCAGCCGGGTCGAGGTGTTGTGCGGGCAGCCCGAGCAGAAGAACGGCTTGCGCTGCTGGTCGGCGGCCAGGGTCACGGCCGCCATCGAGGCGGCGGACACCCGGCTCAGATAGTCGTGGACCCGCTCCATGTGCGGGCCGGGGGGAAGCCGGTCGGCGATCGCCAGCGCGACCTCGGCCACCGACAGCGAGCCGAGCTCCGAGAGCAGCGGATGGCCCTGTTCGTCGACCTTGCCGACGATCCTGGGCCGGGCGTGGGCGGGCAGGTCGTAAAGCGCGGCGCGGGCCTGGGTCTCGATCAGCGGGCGCTTGTGCTCGATCACCATCAGGGTCTCGAGGCCGGCGGCGAACGAGCGCAGGCCTGTCGGCTCCAGCGGCCAGGGCATGCCGACCTTGTAGATGGCGACGCCGAGGTCCGAGGCCTGCCTGGCCGAGATGCCCATGGCGGCCAGCGCCTCGATCACGTCCTTGTAGGCCTGGCCCTGGCAGACGATGCCCAGGCGCGGGCGCGAGGAACCGAGCATCACCCGGTCCAGGCGATTGGCGCGGGCGAAGGCCAGCGCCGCGGGGATCTTGAAGTTGCGGAGCCGGCGCTCCTTCTCCAGCGGCTGGTCCTTCAGGCGGATGCCCAGGCCCCCGGCCGGGATGTTGAAGTTCGTCGGCGCGACGATCTGGTGGCGGTTCACCGAGACGTCGATGGTGACGCCGGAGTCCATGGTGTCGGCCAGCGCGATCAGCCCGACCCACAGGCCCGAGAACCGCGACATGGCGATGCCCATCAGGCCGTAGTCGAGCACCTCCTGCACGTCGGCCGGCGACAGCACCGGCATCTCGAAGTCCTGGAAGGCGAATTCCGACTGCGACGGCAGGGTGGAGGACTTGCAGTTGTGGTCGTCGCCGGCCACGGCCAGGACGCCGCCCTTGGCCCAGGTCCCGGCGAAATTGGCGTGCTTGAAGGCGTCGCCCGTGCGGTCCACGCCGGGGGCCTTGCCGTACCACATGCCGGTGACGCCATCGAACTTGGCGCCCGGGAACAGGTTGGCCTGCTGGCTGCCCCAGACGGCGGTGGCCGCGAGGTCTTCGTTGAGGCCTTCCTTGAAGACGACCTCGGCTTCCTTGAGGAACCTGGCGGCGCGATGGGCCTGCTGGTCGAGGCCGCCCAGCGGCGAACCGCGATAGCCGGATACGAATCCGGCCGTGTTGAGGCCGGCGGCCTTGTCCAGGCGATGCTGATCCATCATCACCCGGAGCAGCGCCTGGACGCCCGTGATGAAGACTCGACCTTCCGTGAGCAGGAATTTGTCGTCGAGCGTCACGTCAGCGTGCCGCATAGCAATATCTTTCCTTTTCGGCTCCCCAATGGCTATAGAAGATCATATAAGATCGATGGAATTGCTTGCCAAAGGCGTGCCCCACTTCTCCCATTTCGGGGCAAGAATGACGCTCACTTACGCGGTTTGATGGAGGAAAAATTGTCCGAGGCCCTCGATGCGGTCGATGCCAAGATTCTGGATCTGATCCAGCACGACGCCGGATTGTCGGTCGCAGAGATCGCTGAACGGGTCGGATTGTCCTCCAGCCCCTGCTGGCGGCGGATCAAGCGCCTGGAAGACACCGGCGTCATCCAGCGCCGCGTAACCATCCTGGACCGCGACCTCCTGGGCCTGGGCTTCGAGGTCTACTGCACCGTCAAGCTCAGCCTGCCGACCAAGGACAACCTGGACGCCTTCGAGGGCGCGATCACCAAGCTGGCCGAAGTCGTCCAGTGCGCGACCGTCACCGGCTCGGCCGATTACGAACTGCGCATCGTCACCCGCGACATGCACGCCTTCGACGATTTCCTGCGCGACAAGATCCTCTCCCTGGGCCTGGTGTCGAACATCGAGAGCCGGATCGTCATCCGCTCGGTGAAGCACACCACCGCCGCGCCCCTCGGCCTTGTCAGCCCCTATGTGAGCGCGCAAGGCTAGCCTCCTTCCTGCGCCTCCCCCGCAGGAGGAAACGCAGGGAGCGGGAAAATGATCGACCTCGTTATCGACCAACGGCGCAAGGACCTCGGCGGGTTCGAGGTCGGGCGCGTCCTGCCATACGCCAAGCGGCGGATGATCGGCCCCTTCATCTTCTTCGACCACATGGGACCGGCGCAGTTCCAGGCCGGCTTCGGCCGCGAGGTCGACGTGCGGCCGCATCCGCACATCGGGCTCTCGACGCTCTCCTATCTGTTCGAGGGCGAGATGACCCACCGCGATTCCGTCGGCGTCACCCAGCCGATCCGCCCGGGCGAGGTGAACTGGATGACCGCAGGCAGCGGCATCACCCACTCCGAGCGCTTCGAGACCCTGCGCGAGAAGGGCGGCCGCATGAACGGCATCCAGACCTGGATCGCCCTGCCGGTCGAGGACGAGGAGATGGCCCCCTCGTTCGACCACTACTCGCCGGACGTCCTGCCGACCCACGAGGAAAAGGGCCTGTGGGCGCGGCTGATCGCCGGCCAGGCCTTCGGCGCCGCCTCGCCGGTGAAGACCCATTCGCCGATGTTCTACGTCCACTGGCACCTGAGCGCCGGCGCCCAGGCCCAGTTGCCGGCCGAGTATCCGGAGCGCGCGGCCTATGTGGCGCAGGGGATGGTCGAGGTGGACGGCCGCCAGTTCCACGAAGGCCAGATGTTGGTGTTCGAGCCCGGCCAGCCGGTGCTGTTCACGGCGATCGGCGATGCGATCGTCATGCTGCTGGGCGGCGAGCCGATCGGCCCGCGGCTGATCGAGTGGAACTTCGTCTCCTCGTCCAAGGACCGGCTGGAGCAGGCCAAGGCCGACTGGCGAGCCGGGCGCATGAAGCTGCCGGACGCCGACGACCAGGAATTCATCCCCCTGCCCGAGCCGCCGCCGGAACCCAGCCCTCTCTAGTGAGCTGAGCTCACGGACGCTCGACGCAGAAGTCGTGTGACAAGGGCCGCGCTGTCGCCGAGCCTTCGTCGTGTCGCGAAGGGCCCAGAATGAACCAGACGCTCGACTTCCGGCCGGCCTATCCGCCCCGCCTGGAACGCCCGCTTCCCGTCTGGCGGCAGTTCGTCGGCGAGATGCGGCGCAACCCGTTGCTGAACTGGCCGCAGGCGGCGTTCGAGGAGCCGTACTGGTTCCGGCGCATCGCTACGCTGCGCTACCATCTGGTCAACGATCCGGACGCCATCGGCCACGTGCTGCTGACCAACGCCGGGGGCTACGCCAAGCCTCGGATCGTGAAGCGCCTGTTCAGGTCGATGATCGGCGAGGGCCTATTCCTGGCTGACGGCGAATCCTGGAAGGATCAGCGCCGCCTGATGGCGCCGGTGTTCACCCCCGGCGCCGTGGCCGAGTTCGCGCCGATCTTCCTGGACGTGGCGGGACGCTCGGCGGATCGCTGGGCCCAGCAGTCGGAAGGCCGCATCGACGCGTCCGCCGAGGCCGTGCGCGCCACCTTCGATGTGATCGGCCAAGCGCTGTTCTCGGGCGAGACCGCCCTGACGTCCGACGAGGCTTCGGCTCATATCCATGCGGCGCTGGCTGGCCTGGCCGAGTACCGGCCGGGCGTCCTGTTCGGCGCGCCCTGGCTGGACCGCTCGCCGACCGCGCGCCGCGGCCAGGCCGGTCAGAAGTACTTGCTCGCCCGGTTGACCGAGTTCATTCGCACGCGCCAAGCCGACCCCGACCCGCCAGCGGACTTCATGAGCCGGATCATCGAGGCCTTCGCCAAGACGCGCTCGCCCGAGCAGGCGGCCAAGCTCACCCTCGACAACGCCGTGACCTTCCTGGTCGCCGGACACGAGACAACCGCCAACGCGATCACCTGGAGCCTCTACCTGCTGAGCCGGGCCCCCACGGTGCAGGAACGCGCGGCGACGGAGGCCATGACCGCCCTCGCCGCTGGAGGCGGCGCAAGCGAGATCGCCGCGCGCCTGCCCTATGTCCGCATGGTGCTGGAGGAGGCGATGCGGCTCTATCCGCCGGTGCACCGCATCGAGCGCGAGGCGCTGGCGGACGACGTCATCTGCGGCCATCGGGTACGCAAGGGCGACATGGTCTCGATCTGGCCCTGGGTGGTGCACCGCCATACGGCGCTGTGGCGGGACCCCGACGGCTTCGATCCCGAGAACTTCAGCCCCGAGGCCAAGGCCGGCCACCATCGTTTTCAGTACATCCCGTTCGGCGCCGGCCCGCGCGTCTGCATCGGCGCCCAGTTCGCGATGATCGAGGGGGCGCTGATCCTGGCCTCCTGGCTGGCGCGCTTCCGGTTCTCGCCCGATCGCGACCATCAGGTGTTTCCGACCGCCGACGTCAGCCTGCGGCCGCAGGGCGGGCTGCCCTTGCAGGTCGCCCTGCGAGATTGAGCTTGATCACCCTCGCGTAAGCCTGCGCATCCTGCCGGCCAACAAAATTGCCAGGGAGGACGGCATGAAACTCTATACGTCGATGGGCCCCAATCCGGCCGTCGTGACCATGTTCCTGGCCGAAAAGGGCGCGGAGATCCCGACCGAGAAGGTCGACCTGATGGCCGGCGAGAACCGCCAGCCGCCCTATGTCGCCAAGAACCCGGCCGGCCAACTGCCGTGCCTGGAGCTCGACGACGGCTCGCACCTGGCCGAAATCACCGCCATCTGTGAATATCTGGACGAGAAGTTTCCGGGCGTCTCGCTGATCGGGAGCACCCCGGAGGAGCGCGCCGCCACCCGCATGTGGGTGCGCCGCATCGACCTGAACATCTGCGAGCCGATGGCCAACGGCTTCCGGTTCGCCGAGGGCCTGCCGCTGTTCCAGAGCCGCCTGCGCACCATCCCGCACGCCGCCGGCGACCTGAAGGAACTGGCCCAGGAAAAGATCACCTGGCTGGACGGCCTGATGAGCGGCAAGACCTGGGTGGCGGGCGAGCGCTTCACCCTGGCCGACATCCTGCTGTTCTGCTTCCTGCAGTTCGGCGCCTCGGTCGGCCAGCCGATCAACCCCGACAACAAGAACATCGTCGCCTGGATCGAGCGCGTGAAGGCCCGCGCCGCCGAAAAGGCCCCGGCCTGACCTGACCAGGCCCCCTTCGTCTGATCGTCATCCCCGGCCGCGCAAGCGTGCCGGGGGTCCATGCGCGCCAGGTGTTTCGGCAGAACTCAGCGTCTATGGATGGCCGGGACCTGCCGGCCCGGCCATGACGAACAATCGCTCCGCCTTCTCGGGAAGGATCCCAGAGCGATCTACAGCGCGCTGAGCGCCTTGCGGGTCTGTTCCCAATACTGGGCGCCGGTGATCAGGGTGACGATGGTCGCAAGCCACATCAGGCCGTGGGCGAACAGCACCACCGGCTGCTCGATGGCCGGATCGGCCGGCAGGCCGAAGGCGCCCCACGAGGCCACCAGCAGTTCGGCCGCCAGGGCGGTGAGCTGCAGCGTCGTCTTCCACTTGGCGAGCAGGGTGACCGGCAGCTTCACGCCCTTGCCGGCGCCCACTTCGCGCAGGGCGCTGACCGTGAATTCGCGAAACAGCATCAGTCCGGCCGGCAGCACCACCGCCGGTTGGCCGCCCATGGCCAGCAGGCCCAGGATCGCGCCGCAGACCAGCACCTTGTCGCCGATCGGGTCGAGGATCGCCCCCCAGACCGTGACGGCGTCCAGCTTGCGCGCCAGCCAGCCGTCGAAGAAGTCGGTGACCGCGGCGATCACGAACGACCAGAAGGCCCAGCGCTGCAGCGAGAACTGCGCCTCGGGCGTCAGGCGCTCGCTGACATAGGGGACCGCCCCCGCCGCCGTCGCCAGCGCCAGGAAGACGAAGAGGGTCAGGACCAGCCGCAGCGAGGTCAGGATGTTCGGCAGAGCTTTCATGGCGGCTTTACCGCAGAGCGGTCCTTTAGGTGGCCGGCGTCAGCTCGACCTTCTGGGTTTGCTTGACATAGACGCAGATTCGCTTGTCCGCGCCTTCCCGTAGCACGGCAATCCCGTAGGTTTCCGTACCCAGCGGGTGGACCACCACCTCCGGGGTCTTCATCCCGCTCGCCTTGGCGGCGGCCAGGCACCTGGCGCCGACGTCCGCGCGGAACTCTTCCCAGGCCTGCGGCGAGCTGGCCTGGCTCGCGGCCGGGATCAGGGCGGCGAACAGGGCGACGGCGGCGATGCGGAACATGGGCGTCTCCTCGTGGGTCGGGACACGCAGACTAGCCGCTGGCTCAACCCTTGCGGAAGAAATCGAAGATCCGCTGGGCCAGGGCCTCGCTGACCCCGTCCACCTTGGCGAGGTCGTCCACCGAGGCGCGGCTGACGCCCCGCGCCGAACCGAAGGCGTGCAACAGGGCGCGCTTGCGACCGGGGCCGACGCCGTCGATCTCGTCGAGCGGGTTCTTCTTGATGTCCATGGCGCGCCGGGTCTGGTGGCTGCCGTTGGCGAAGCGGTGCGCCTCGTCGCGCAGGCGCTGCAGGTAGTAGAGCACCGGCGACTTCGGCTCGAGCATGAAGGGCGTCTTGCCCTCGATGAAGAAGCGCTCCAGCCCGGCGTCGCGGTCCGGCCCCTTGGCCACGCCGACCACGTCGATGTCGTCGACGCCCAGGTCGGCCATGATCTCCAGCACGGCCGCCAGTTGGCCTGCCCCGCCGTCCACCAGCACCAGGTCGGGCCGCGGCGGGTTCTCGCCGGCCTCCTCGTCCTTGACCATGCGCGAGAACCGGCGGCGCATGACCTCCTTCATCATCCCGTAGTCGTCGCCGGGGGTGAGGTCGGTCCCCTTGATGTTGAACTTGCGGTACTGGCCCTTCTGGAAGCCGTCGGGCCCGGCGACGATCATGCCGCCGACCGCATTGGTCCCCGAGATGTGGGCGTTGTCGTAGACCTCGATGCGTTCGGGCGGCGCCTCCAGCCCGAAGGCCTCGCCGACCCCGGCCAGCAGCTTCGACTGCGCCGAGCTCTCGGCCATCTTGCGGCCCAGGGCCTCGCGGGCGTTGGTCAGGGCGTGGTCGACCAACTGGGCCTTCTCACCGCGCTTGGGCCGGTTGATCTCGACCTTGCGCCCCGCCTTCAGGGCGAAGGCTTCCGACAGCAGCTCGCACTCCGCCGGCTCGACATTGGCCAGGATCAGCTTGGGGATCGGCTTGTCGTCGTAGAACTGGCCCAGGAAGGCCGACATGACGTCGGGGTCCTCGTCGGACTTGTCCACGCGCGGGAAATAGGCGCGGTTGCCCCAGTTCTGGCCGGCGCGGAAGAAGAACACCTGCACGCAGGCCTGGCCGCCCTCGGCGTGCAGGGCGAAGACGTCGGCCTCCTCCAGGGTCTCGGGATTGATCTGCTGCTCCTGGGAGACCGAGGCCAGGGCCCGGATGCGGTCGCGGATGCGGGCGGCGCGCTCGAACTCCATGTCGTCCGAGGCGGCCTGCATCTCGGCCGACAGCCTGCCGACCACGGCCCGGCTCCTGCCGCGCAGGAAGTCCTCGGCCTGTTCGACCAGGCCGGCATAGTCCTCCAGGCTGATCAGCCCCGTGCAGGGCGCGGCGCAGCGCTTGATCTGGTGCAGCATGCACGGCCGGGTGCGGCTTTCGTAGACGCTGTCCGAGCAGGAGCGCAGCAGGAACGCCTTCTGCAAGGTGTTCAGCGTCTTGGTCACCGAATGGGCCGAGGCGAACGGCCCGAAATAGTCGCCCTTGATCGTGTGGGCGCCGCGATGCTTGCGCAATTGGGCGGCCGGGTGGTCGCGACGGATGACGATCTCGGGGAAGCTCTTGTCGTCGCGCAGCAGCACGTTGAAGCGCGGCTTGAGCTGCTTGATGAGGTTGATTTCCAGGAGCAGGGCGTCGGTCTCGGTGCGGACCGTGACGAACTCCATCGACCGGGTCAGGTCGACCATCAGGGCGATGCGCTGGGTGTGGAACCGGCCTTGCGCATACTGCAGCACCCGCTTCTTCAGCGAGCGCGCCTTGCCGACATAGAGGACCTCGCCGCCCTCGCCCATCATGCGATAGACGCCCGGCGCGTCGGGCAGGCGGCGCACCTCGTCCTTGATCAGGGCCGCGCCCTGCAGGGGCGCTTCTGCGGTCACTTCGGTCGGCATGGGGCCAATATAGGCGAGTCCGCGTTCCGGCGCAGGGCGTGCGGCGCTACAGCTTGACGCCGCCGGCCAGGATCTTGGCGTAACCGGGCTTGGTCATCTTCAGATAGCCCTTGTTCGGGTCCTTGTAGTACATCGCGCCCTTGACCGCGGCGGGATCGAAGCCGTCGGCCACCAGGTCGATCTTGCGGTACTTGAAGGTCCCCGTGGTCTCGATCGCCGGCAGGATCCGCACGAACACCGGCTGGGCGTAGGGCGGCAGCTCGCGCAGCACCGCCTCCTCGAAGACCTTGATGTCGAAGCCCGGCTCGACCACCAGGCCGGCCATGCCGGCGCGCCCGTCCGCGCCCTCGACGGCGACGCCGTAGACATTGGCCTCGGCGACGCCCGGAATGGCCTGGAGATGCCCGGCCACCTCGCCGGTGGAGACGTTCTCGCCCTTCCAGCGGAAGGTGTCGCCGATCCGGTCGACGAAATAGAAATAGCCGTCGGCGTCGGTCTTCATCAGGTCGCCGGTGCGGAACCAGGCGTCGCCCTTGGCGAAGACGTCGCGCAGCACCTTCTTGTCCGAGGCGGCCTTGTCGACATAGCCGGTGAACTCGCTGCGCGCGTCGTGGCCGATCTTGCCGATGCACTCGCCGATCTGGCCGGGCCCGGCCTCGACGCAGAGGCCATTGAGGCCCCGGATCTCTTCTTCCTTCTCGACGTCGAACTGGACGAGGCGGAAGTTGAAGCGCTCCTTCAGCCACTTCGGCGCCCGCCCGATCGCCCCGACCTTGCCGTCGAAGTTGAACATCGAGACGTTGCCTTCCGTCGCCCCGTAGAATTCGAGGATCTCGGGAATGCGGAAGCGGCTCTTCATCTGCGCCCAGACGTCGGCGCGCAGGCCGTTGCCGAAGGCCAGCCGGATCTTGTGCTGACGCTCGGCCTCCACCTCCTCGTGGTTGATCAGGTAGCGGCAGAGCTCGCCGATATAGACGAACATCGTGCAGTTCTCGGCGACCACGTCGTCCCAGAAATGGCTGGCGGAGAACTTCTTCTTCAGCACCACCGAACCGCCGTTCAGCAGCGCCGCGCCCAGGGCGCAGAGCCCGCCGGTGGCGTGGTAGAGCGGCAGGGTCACATAGACCCGGTCCTTCTCGTTGGCCCCGGTCGAGCCGGCGAAGCCGCGCATGTAGAGCTGGGCGCGGACATGGGTGATGCGCGCGGCCTTGGGCAGGCCCGTGGTGCCGCTGGTGTAGATGTAGAGGGCGGTGTCCTTGGCGGTCATGCCGTCGCGGACGGAGCGGTCCGGCGGCAACTGGCTGCAGCTCTTGAGCGCCTGGCTCAGGTCGCGCTGGTCGCCGTGCGCCTGGCCGCCCAGCACCCATTGCAGCATCGGCCGCTCCAGCAGCCCCCTGGCCTGTTCGAAGGCCGGCGAGGTCTCGGCGTCGACGATGACGTGGGCCGCGCCCGAGATGTTCAGGCAATGGGCCAGCGGCGATCCCGCAAGCTGATTGTTGATCAGGGCGGTCACCGCGCCGATCTTGGTCAGGCCGTACCAGATCGGGAAATATTCCAGCCGGTTGGGCAGGAAGAGCGCCACGGTCTGGCCGCGCCGCACGCCGATCCCCTTGGCCCAGTGGGCGAAGCGGTTGGCGATGGCGTCCATCTCGCCATAGGTGATCGTCTTGAACTCGAAGGTCAGGGCCGGCCGGTCACGCCACTGTTCCACCGCCGCCTGGATGTCGTCGCAGACCAGGTTGGGCGACGTCGGCGCGATCGTCTTCACCCTCTTCAGGGTGCGGTTGAGATTGCGAAAGAACCGCCAATCACGCTCCAGACGGGCCTTGAGTCGCATTCATTCCCTCCGACTTGCGGCCACCTTGGAGGCGCCCGGTCGGGGGGGTCAAGCTGGGGCGTCGTCGCGCCCGGTCACACACGCGTCAGGCGAGCCCAAAACGTGGCGCAAAGGACTCACTTCGTCCGCGGCGCCTGGAATCGCACGGCTTTCGCTGGCACTGGAACTGGGCATGAGCCCCATGCCCAAAGCGATTCTCTTCGACCTCGACGAAACCATCATCTCGTTCGGGTCGCGCCGCCTGGTCCTGCAGACGGTGATCGAGGAATTCGCCGCACGCTTCGCGCCGGTCGCGCCGGAGGACGCGGCCCTGGCCATGGAGGCCGGCTTCCGGCGCTTCTGGTCGGACGAGGCCCGGGCCGCGATCTGGCGGCAGGATCTCGGCGCCGGCCGCATCCTGGCGGTGGAAGGGGGGTTCGCCGAACTCCGCGACCGCGTTCCCGGCCTGGGCGCGGACTTCGCCCGCACCTTCGGCCAGCGCTTCCACGCCTACCGCGAGGAGCAGGCCGCCTTCTTCCCCGGCGCCCTGGAGACGATCCGGGCCTTCCGCGCCCTGGGCGTGAAGCTGGCCCTGGTGACCAACGGCGCCGCCGAACCCCAGCGGGCCAAGGTCGAGCGCTTCAACCTCGCGCCGCTGTTCGACCACGTGCAGATCGAAGGGGAAGCCGGGTTCGGCAAGCCGCAGGAACAGGCCTATCTCCACGCCATGCAGGCGCTGGGCGTGGAGCCGCACGAAACCTGGATGGTCGGCGACAATCTGGAATGGGAGGTCGCCGCGCCACAGCGGCTCGGGATCTACGCCATCTGGCACGATCACATGGGCGAGGGCCTGCCGCCGGGCTCGGCCGTCACGCCCGACCGGATCGTTCGTTCCATCGCCGAACTGAACCCGAACCTGGCGAAATAGAAGCCCGCCGAACGGGAGTCGCCTTTTTCGTGTACGAACCTCGACCACACCCTCCCTTAACCACCTTGCCCCCAGTGTCCGAAGCCGAAGTGCCGAGTGAGGGGCCGACGAAATGCGGCGGGAGTCCGAGTTTAGGTTGCTGGCGCCGCTTGTCGTGCTGGCCCTGGGCGCCATGGCGGTGTTCGTCGCCAGCCTCCTGATCTGGGCGCGCCAGGTCGATCGGGACGTCCAGGAGCGCGAGGTCGCCCTGGTCGAACGCGGGGTGAGGGCCAACATCGCCGAGATCGAGCGCTCGATCCTGCCGGAAACCAATTGGGACGAGGCGATCGTCAACCTCGACAACCGCTTCAACCACGCCTGGGCCGACGCCAACCTCAACGACTACTTCTCGCAGAACATCGACTTCGAGCACCTGTTCGTCCTCGATAGCGACAACCGGCCCATCTATGCGCGCCTGCACCGGCAGACCGTCGCGCCGTCGACCTATCGGGCCTTTCAGGGCGCAGAACCGCTGATCGCCAGGATCCGCCAGGCCGAAGCCGAGCGGGGCCCCATCGCCAGGCGCAGCCCGGACGCGCCTCGGACGCTGGTCTCCCGAGCCATCCAGACCAGCGACTTCATCGTCCGCGACGGCGCCATCTACCTGGTGTCGGCCACCCTGGTGCAGCCCGACTTCGCCACCGCCGTGCCGCGCCGCCCCTACGCCCCCATCGTCGTCATGGCCCTGAAGATCGACCCGCGGTCGCTGGGAAAACTTCAGGAGCGGCTGCAACTGCGGAACCTGCAGTCCAGCGTCGGTCGCTCGCTGGCGGGTCCCGGCGACGCCGAACTCATGCTGCCGACCGGCAAGGGCGCCGCGCCGCTCTATCTCAGTTGGACGCCGCAGAAGCCGGGCGCCGAACTCGCGCGCGCCGCCGCGCTTCCGGTGGCGCTGGTGCTGCTCGTCTTCGGTCTCGTCGGCGCGGTGATGATCGCGCGCATTCGCGCCGCCGCGCTCCAGTTCCTCGCCAGCCACCGTTCCCAGAGCGAGTTCCTCGCCAATATGAGCCACGAGATCCGCACGCCGCTCAACGGCGTCAACGCGATCGCGGCCGCCCTGGGCCGCACGCCGCTGAATACCGCGCAGGCGGAAATGGTCGGCATCATCCAGGGCTCGGGCGAGGCGCTCGAGCGCCTGCTGTCGGACGTCCTGGACCTCTCGCGTATCGAGACCGGCACGATCGAGGTCCTGCGCCAGCCCTTCCACCTGGGCGAGGCCATTCGCGCGGTCGCGGCCCTGGCCGCCACGCGCGCCCAGGAAAAGGGCCTGGACCTGATCGTCGATATCGACCCGGCCGCGGAGACCGTCGTCGCCGGCGACGCCGTGCGGATCAAGCAGGTGCTGATCAACCTGGTCTCCAACGCGGTGAAGTTCACCAGCGAGGGCTATGTCGCCATCGCCGTCCGCGCCGAAGGCCCCGACCGCTGGAAGATCGACGTTCAGGACACCGGCGTCGGCTTCGACCTGGCCGAGAAGGCCCGCCTGTTCGGCCGTTTCGAACAGGGCGACGGCTCGGGCACCCGCCGGTTCGGCGGCGCCGGCCTTGGCCTGACCATCGCCAAGCAACTGGTCGACCTGATGGGCGGCGAGATCGACGCCGCGGGCGCGCCGGGCGAAGGCGCGACCTTCACCGTCCGCCTGCCGATCGCCCTGACCAGCGCCGCGCCGCATCCAGCCGCCGAACCGGACCCGGAGGCCGCGCCCGACCGGCCGCTCCGGGTCCTGCTGGCCGACGACCATCCGACCAACCGCCGGGTCGTGCAGGTGCTGTTCGCCGAACTTCCGGTCGACCTGGTCTGCGTCGAGAACGGCGAGCAGGCCTGCGAGGCCTTCGCCATCCAGCGCTTCGACCTGGTGCTGATGGACATGCAGATGCCGGTGATGGACGGCCTGGCCGCGGTGCGGACGATCCGCGACCGGGAGCGGACGCGCGGCATGGTCCCCACCCCGATCGTGATGCTGACGGCCAACGCCCTGCCCGCCCACGAGGCCGCCAGCCTGGCCGCCGGGGCGGACCTGCACATGCCCAAGCCGATCGAGGCGGCCAAGCTGTTCGGCGTGCTGCAGGCGGTCGCCGACCGTCAGACGGTGGCGGCCGCGGCCTGACGGCCAAGCGACCCCTTGCCACATTCCCGAACGCCGTTCTCTGTGGCTTTTGCCCGGCTCGCAGTCGCGATCGATTGAGGACTACTGATGCTGAAGCTGTTGTTTTCGAGCTGGGGCGCCGAGTGGGGCACCGCGGGTCTCGTGTTCTTTGTCAGCGCCGCCGTCGGCCGTTTCGCCGCCGAGGGCATGAACACGCTTCAATGGTGCGGCGCGATCACCGCCGTGCTCGCCTCGATCACCGCGGCCGTGGCCGTGCGGGTCTGGAAGGCCGAGCCGGTCAAGGCGCGCATCGAACGCGACTGATCACTCGGCGTGGACGTCCACGCCCATCGCGTTCAGCAGGCGATACTGCTGATCGAGCGTAATCTTCATCCCCTGCAGGGTGGCCAGTTCCGAGAGGTTCAGGCCGCTCACCTCCGCCCCGCGCAGGTCGGCCCTGGCCAGCTTCGCGCCGACGGTCAGGGCCTGGAAGAGGTCGCACTCGCGCAGGTCCGCGCCCTCGAGGTCGGCGTCCACCAGCACCGCCTCCCGCAGGCTGGAGCGGTTGAGGTCGCCCGTCGGCAGGCGAAGCTGGGTCAGGTCGGCCAGTTCCAGGTTGCAGCCCTTCAGCGCGCCGGCCCACTGCACGATGTTGCGCCCGAAGGCGCGGCTGAAGTCGGCGCGGACGAAGGCCGAGCCCCGCAGGTTGCAAGCCTCCATCTCCACGCCCCAGAGGCTTGAGCGCTCGAACCTGGCGAACGACAGGTCGCACTTGCGCAGCCGCGCCTCCTCCAGCCGGCAGAATGCGAACGCCGCGCCGATGTGCCCGGCGTCGTCGGCGAAGTTGCACGCCTCGAAGACCGCCTCGCGCAGGTCGGCGTGGGCGAACCGGCAGCGGATCAGCCGGCAGCCCGTGAACCGCGCGCCCTGGAGCGCCGCGCCCTGGGCCTGCACCTCGCGCAGGGTGCAGTTCTCGAACACGGCGTCCGTGAGGTCGGCGTCGGTCCAGTCGAGGTCGGACAGGTCCAGGTCGACGAACCGCCCGCCCGCCTTCAGTTCAGTCGCCATCACCACCACCGCTCAACCCACCCAGGCCAGGACCCAGGCCGATTCTCGATCGAATCTACGTCGCAATCGGTCATAGACGAACGGGCCGCTCACCCCGGCCTTTCGCCGGGGTGAGCGAGCGTCGGATCAGCTCTCGGCCTTCACATAGATCTCCCCGCCCTCGGCGCGGAACTTCTCGCTCATCTGCTCCATGCCGGCGGCGACGTCGTTCTGCTTGGCGGCGGCGTCGCGGATGTCCTGGCTGATCTTCATCGAGCAGAACTTCGGACCGCACATCGAGCAGAAGTGGGCGGTCTTCATCGCCTCCTTGGGCAGGCTCTCGTCGTGGTATTCGCGCGCGGTCTCGGGATCGAGGCCGAGGTTGAACTGGTCCTCCCAGCGGAACTCGAAGCGGGCGCGGCTGAGCGCGTCGTCCCAGGCGCGCGCGGTCGGATGCCCCTTGGCCAGGTCGGCGGCGTGGGCGGCGATCTTGTAGGTTATCACCCCTTCCTTGACGTCCTCGCGGTCGGGCAGGCCCAGGTGCTCCTTGGGGGTGACGTAGCAGAGCATGGCGGTGCCGTACCAACCGATCATCGCCGCGCCGATGGCGCTGGTGATGTGGTCGTAGCCGGGCGCGATGTCGGTGGTGAGCGGGCCGAGGGTGTAGAACGGCGCCTCGCCGCAGGTGGCGAGTTGCTTGTCCATATTGGCCTTGATCTTGTGCATCGGCACGTGGCCGGGGCCTTCGATCATCACCTGGACGCCATGCTTCCAGGCGATCGGGGTCAGCTCGCCCAGGGTCTCCAGCTCGGCGAACTGGGCCGCGTCGTTGGCGTCGGCGATCGAGCCGGGGCGCAGGCCGTCGCCCAGGCTGAACGAGACGTCATAGGCCCGCATGATCTCGCAAATCTCTTCGAAGTGCTCGTAGAGGAAGTTCTCCTTGTGGTGCGCCAGGCACCACTTGGCCATGATCGAGCCGCCGCGCGAGACGATGCCCGTCACCCGCTTCGCGGTCAGCGGCACATAGGCCAGGCGGACGCCCGCGTGGATCGTGAAGTAGTCCACGCCCTGCTCGGCCTGTTCGATCAGGGTGTCGCGGAAGACCTCCCAGTTCAGGTCCTCGGCGATCCCGTTGACCTTCTCCAGCGCCTGGTAGATCGGCACCGTGCCGATCGGAACCGGGCTGTTGCGGATGATCCAGTCGCGGATGTTGTGGATGTTCCGGCCGGTGGACAGGTCCATGACCGTGTCGGCGCCCCAGCGGATCGCCCAGACCATCTTGTCCACCTCGTCGGCGACGGTGGAGAGCACCGCGGAGTTGCCGATGTTGGCGTTGATCTTGACCAGGAAGTTGCGGCCGATGGCCATCGGCTCGAGTTCGGTGTGGTTGATGTTGGCCGGGATGATCGCGCGGCCGCGGGCCACCTCGTCGCGGACGAACTCGGGGGTCACGAAGTCGGGGATCGAGGCGCCGAAGTCCTCGCCGTCGCGGATCGCGCCGTCGTTCTCCTGGCGGCGCAGGTTCTCGCGGATGGCGACATATTCCATCTCCGGCGTGATGATCCCGCGGCGGGCGTAGTCGAGTTGGGTCACCGCAACGCCGGGCTTGGCGCGATAGATCCGGCGCGGGGCGTTGAACTGCGGCGCCAGATGCTCGCCCTTGGCGAAGCCGTTGTCCTCGGGCTTCACCTCGCGCGGGTTCGCCACGATCTCGATGTCGCCGCGCGAAACCACCCACGGCTCGCGGGTGCGGGCCAGGCCCTGGTCGATGTCGATCTTCACCTTGGGGTCGGTGTAGGGGCCGGACGGGTCGTAGATCGTCACCGGCGGCTCGTTCGCCGACGGATGCACCGCCACCTCGCGGAACGGCACGCGGATGTCCGGCCACAGCACGCCGGGCTGGTAGACCTTGCGCGAGCCGGGGCGCTCGCCAGTCGGGATGGCGTCTTTAACGGGCGTCTGGATGTTCACCGGCGCAAGCTCCTCTGCGGCCAAGGGTCCGCCGGCGACCGGGAATCCGGGCATGCGCATGCCCGGAACGCCTTCCCTTCGCCGGCATGACCCGGATCAGGTTCTACGGGTCGCGGGCTCGCCCGCCTCTCAGCCGCCCAAGCGCGGCCCCCCGAGGACTGCGCCAGTCATAGGCGCGAACGACGCCGATTGAAAGCGCCGCCGTCCAGCCGCAATCTCGCGCATACTCCGCTTCATAGGAGGATCGTCATGCAACGCCTGTTCCTCACCGCCGCCGCGGCGCTCACGGCCCTCGCAGCCGCCCCCGCCTTCGCCGCAGAACCCGCCGCCCCCGCCGCGTCCAGTTCGCAGTGCTTCCGGATGAGCCAGATCCGCAACCACACCAAGGGCGACAACCAGACGCTCTATCTCTCTGTGCGCTCGAAGGACGTCTATCGCCTCGGCATGTCGGGCGCCTGCCTGGCCGGCGCGACCTCCAACGACGCCCTGGTGCTGCAGCCCACGGCCGGGATCGATCTCATCTGCCGCCCGCTCGACCTGGACCTCAAGGTGCGCACCGGCGCGGGGATGCTTTCGCCCTGCATCATCAAGGACATAACCAGGCTGACGCCCGACCAGATCGCGGCCCTGCCACCCAAGATCAAGCCATAGCGCCGCCAGAGAATCTGGGCTCGCGAGCGCCCTTGGCCGCATGCTAGGCAGGCGGCCAAGGAGTACCCCATGCAGCTTGCCAAGTTCCCCCGCGCGCGGTTCGCGCATCTCCCCACCCCGCTGGAGGCCGCCCCGCGCCTGGCCGCGGAACTCGGGATCGCCAAACTCTACATCAAGCGCGACGACTGCACGGGCCTGGCCGGCGGCGGCAACAAGACCCGCAAGCTGGAGTTCCTGGTCGGCGAGGCCCTGGCCCAGGGCGCCGACACCCTGGTCACCCAGGGCGCGGTGCAGTCCAACCACGTGCGCCAGACGGCCGCCGCGGCGGCCCGCTTCGGCCTGGCCTGCGAGATCATCCTGGAGGAGCGCACCGGCTCGAAGGCGGTCGACTACACCGGCTCGGGCAACGTCCTTCTCGACAGGTTGCTGGGCGCGTCCATCAGGAACGTGCCGGGCGGCAGCGACATGAACGCCGAACTTGAAAAGACCGCCCAGGCGATCCGCGCCCGCGGCGGCAAGCCCTACGTCATTCCCGGCGGCGGCTCGAACGCCATCGGCGCGCTCGGCTATGTCGACTGCGCGCTGGAGCTGGCGCGACAGGCGGACGCCCAGGACCTGGCCATCGACCGCATCGTCACCGCGACCGGCAGCGCCGGCACGCACGCCGGGCTGGTCGCCGGCCTCGCCCTGCTGGGCGCCGACATCCCGGTGCTGGGGATCGGCGTGCGGGCGCCGAAAGACGTCCAGGAAGCCAATGTCCACAAGCTGGCGGTCGAGACTGCGACCCTGCTGGGTCACGGCGAGCGCGTCGCCCGCGAGATGACGGTCGCCAATTGCGACTATGTCGGCGCCGGCTATGGCCTGATCGACCAGGGGGTGATCGACGCCCTGAAGCTGGCGGCGCGCACCGAGGGCCTGCTGTTCGACCCGGTCTATACGGGCAAGGCCGTCAAGGGCCTGATCGACCTGGCCCGCAAGGGGACCTTCAGGGACGAGACCGTGGTCCTCCTGCACACCGGCGGCGCGCAGGGCCTGTTCGGCTATCACAGCGAGATGGAAGGATCGCTCCGGTGAGCCTGGTCCTGGGCGTGCTGGGCGGCATGGGCCCGGCCGCCACGCTCGACTTCCTGGCCAAGCTGCAGGCCCTGACCCCGGCCGAACGCGACCAGGACCACATCCGCACCCTGGTCGACATCAATCCGCAGGTGCCCGACCGCAACGACCTGCTGAACAAGCCAGGTCCGGTGCTGGCCGAGATGGCCGGCGCCCTGCGCGGGGCCGGCGCCGACGTGCTGGCCATCGCCTGCAACACCGCCCACGCCTATGCCGACATCATCACCCGCTCGAGCGGGCTGCCGCTGATCGACATGATCGGCACGGCCTCGGCCGCCGCCCGCGACAGCGGCGCCCGGCGGGCCGGGGTGCTGGGCACGCCCCAGGCGCTGAAGCTCTATCGCGAGTACCTGGCCGCCCAGGGCATGGGCCTGGTCACCCTGGCGCCCGATCGCCAGGAGCTGTTCATGAGCCTGATCTACGCCATCAAGCGCGGCGATTGCGGCCCCGAGGTGCGCGGCCAGATGGCCGCCCTGACCGCCGACCTCGCGGCCGGCGGGGCCGAGACGATCATCGCCGGCTGCACCGAGGTTCCGCTGGTCTTCGAGGCCGGATCGGGCCGCCTGCCCTTCATCGACGCCGGCGAGACGCTGGCGCGCCGCTGCGTCTCGGTGTGCCTGGGCCTGGAGCCGGTCCCGGCGCTCTAGAGCCGCCCGGCGCGGAAGGTGTCGCAGGCGGCGGGGTCGCCCTTCTGCACCCCGATCCGGAACCAGCGCATGCGCTGCTCGCTGGAGCCGTGGGTGAAGGCGTCGGGCATGACGCGGCCCTGGGACTGCTTCTGGATGGCGTCGTCGCCGACCGCCGCGGCGGCGCGGATGCCGTCCTCGATGTCGGCCGGGTCGAGCGCCACCTGGCCGCCGGACGCCGCCGGCGCGTGCGCCACCCAGACGCCCGCATAGCAGTCGGCCTGAAGCTCCAGCCGCACGGCCGAGGAGTCGGCGCCGCGCGAGCCGCGTTCGACGTTGTTGGTCGCCCCGGTGAGGTTCTGGACGTGGTGGCCGACCTCATGGGCGATGACATAGGCCCGCGCCGCCTCGCCCTTGGCGCCGAAGCGGCTCTCCAGCTCGTTCCAGAACGCCAGGTCCAGATAGATCTTGCGGTCGGCCGGGCAGTAGAACGGCCCCATGGCCGACTGGCCCATGCCGCAGCCGGTGCCGGTGGCCTGGTCGTAGATCACCACCGAGGCCGGCCGCTGGTAGCGCTGCCCCTCGGCGGCGAAGATCTGGGTCCAGACATCGGTCGTCGACTGCTCGATCACGTCGACGAACTGGCCGCCCTCGTCCTGGGTCGTGCCGCGCACGCCCTCCTGCTGCTGGGCCTGGCCCCCGCCCTGCACCACCGACATGGTGGTCGAGGGATCGATGCCGAAGACGAAGTAGCCGATGAGCGCGAGGGCCAGGCCGCCCAGGCCGATGCCGCCGACCCCGGCGGCGCTCATGCCGCGGCGATCCTCGATGTTGCCGCCTCTGCGACCGCCCTGCCAACGCATGTCGTGCTCCTCCAGAGACGCCGAACGCCCAAGTCCGGCGCGAGGATGCGATCTAATGGCCCGGCTGTCAGCGCCTGTTTTGCGAAGCCGCACGCACGCGGGCGTTGGACGAGGCCAGGGCGGCGTCCGGGATCGAGGCGAAGTTGCTCATGCTCAGGGCCGGCGGCTGCACGGCGCTTTCCAGCGGCGCGGGCGTCGAACGCGGGCGCATGGCCTCCAGGCCCTGCAGGCGCTCCTGGCTCTGGATGCGCGCGTCGAGGGTGTTGAGCTGGTTCTCCAGGGCGATCGCGCGCTGCCGGTCGATCATCTGCTGGGCCTGATACTGCTGGTTCTGGATCTCCAGGTCGCGGGCGACCGGATCACGCGCCACCTGGGCCGGGGCCGGCGAGGCGGACGCGGCGAACACGGCCAGGGCGAAGATCAGCAGCTTCATATCCACCAAACGCCTGAAACCCGCCCAGGGGTCCGCGTCACCGTCGCGAGACGGAGAACCGGGTGAGCTGCTCGCGCGGGGCCGCCCAGTCGGGCGCGATCTCCAGCGCCTTCTGGTAGTCGAAATAGGCCGACTTGGGGTCGTCGAGCCCCTCATGGGCGAGGGCGCGGTTGTAATAGGCCTTCTCCGGCTCGCTGACGCCCAGCTCGATGCTGCGGTTGATGTCGCGCAGGCCGTCCGCATAGCGCTTGCGGCCGATCGAGGCCGCGCCGCGATTGACATAGGCCTCGCCCATCTCCGGCTGCAGGCGGACCGCGGCGTCGAAATCCTGGGTCGCGTCGGAATAGGCCGCCCGGCGCAGTTTCAGCACGCCGCGATTGACGAAAGTGCCGGCGCGGTCGCGCGGATTGAGCAGCTCGGTCTCCAGGGCCAGGGTGCAGGCCTCCTGGAACCTCGGATCATCGTCGCCGCGAATGGCGGCGTCCGAGCAATCCTTAGCCAGGGCTCCGCCCAGCACGGTGATCGCGCCCTCCGCGGCCCCGGCGACGGCGAACGCCATCACGGTGATCGATGCAAGCAATGCGCCCTTGAGCATGGTCGGCCTCCTGCGCCCTGTCGAACGGGCGGGCCAGGCGCGAAAAGGCCTGACGCGCATCGGTCCGGCACGCGGGAAGAGTCCTCCCGTAACGCGGGTCTGTCAATGTGGAGGTCAGGCGCGCCGCAGGCGCCGGGTCTCGCGATAGAGGATGTAGACGCCGCTGGCGGCGACCACGAGCGCCCCGGCGATGGTCGCGGCGCGGGGCAGCTCGTCCCAGACCAGGTAGCCGATGATGCTGGCCCAGATCAGTTGGCTGTAGTCGAAGGGCGCGACCACCGCGACCGGCGCGCGGCGCAGGGCTTCGGTCAGCAGCAGTTGGCCCGCGCCGCCGACCAGGCCGGTGGCGATCAGCATGGCCAGGGTCGGCAGGTCGGGGATCGTCCAGCCGCCGAACGGCAGGCTGGCCAGGCCGAGCAGCATGCCGGCCAGGGTGAAGTAGAAGACGATGGTGGGGCCCGGCTCGGTCCGGCCGATCTCGCGGATGGCGATCATCGCCCCGGCCGCCCCCAGCGCCCCGAGCAGGGCGAAGACGGTTCCGAGGCTGGCCATGTGGCCGGGATCGGGGCGCACCATGATCAGCACGCCGACGAAGCCGACCACCACCGCGCCCCAGCGATGGACGCCGACCACTTCCTTGAGGATCAGCGCCGAGAGCGCGGTCATGAACAGCGGCGAGGCGAAGGACAGCGCCGTGGATTCGGTGAGCGGCAGCATCGAGACGGCCGTGAAGCCGCAGACCATGCCCACCAGGCCGACCCCCGCGCGGGTGGCGTGACCGCCCAGGCGGTTGGTCTTCAGCACCGAAAAGCCCGTGGTGCGCCCGACATAGAGCAGCACCGGGACGAAGGCGAAGGCGTTGCGGAAGAAGACGATCTCCAGGATCGGCGCGCCGCGCTCGGCGCAGGCCTTCACCAGGGCCGCCAGCACCGCCATGCAGGCCATGGCCGCGACCCGCAGCGCGATCCCCGCGCCGTTGCTTTGCTTGACGGCGTGGGCTGGGGCGCTGGCGGACACGGGTCTCTCCTGGGAACCGCCGTGCATAGGCGTCCCGCGGCCCCCGCGCCATAGGCCGTTGCGCCGCGGCCGCGCTTCCGACTCGCGGGGCGGCGGGTTGCAGACCACACTGGCGCCAACCACGGGGAGATTCGGCATGACGATCGGTTTGATGATGGCGGCCTGGACGCTGGTCCTGGCCTTCGCGCAGATCCTGCTTTTCGATATCGCCAGGACCAGCCAATACGGCCTGAAGTGGAACACCGGCCCGCGCGACGGCGAGATGCCGCCGCTGAGCGACCGGGCCGGGCGCCTGAAGCGCGCCCAGGACAACCTGTTCGAGACCCTGCCCCTGTTCCTCGGCGCCGTGCTGATCGCCCACGTGGCCGGCAAGGAGAGCGAGACCACCGCCCTGGGCGCGCAGATCTATTTCTGGGCGCGGGTGGCCTATGTGCCGCTCTACGCCTGGGGCGTGCGCCATCTGCGCTCGCTGGCCTGGCTGGTCAGCATCGTCGGCCTGGGCATGGTCGCGCAGGCGATCCTGCTGCCCTAGGCGGGACGCAAGGGGCCAAGGACAACGCCTGGACGCGCTGGGACTTAAGGAACCACCCGGCGCGCGCGCCCGTTGGATCAGGCGGGACGGCGTAACCCAGCGAGGTTCGCGATGAAACTCAGTCACACGACCGCCGTGGTCGGCTCGGTCCTGATCCTGGCCGCCTGCGGCACCACCACGACAGAGAGGGCGGCGACCGGCGGCCTGGCCGGCGCGGCGATCGGCGGCGCGGTCGACAGCTCCTGGACCGGCGCCCTGATCGGCGGCGCGGCGGGCGCGGCGCTGGGCGCGGCGACCACGCCCAAGCACGACAACGTCAACCGCCGCCAGTATTACGACGAGCGGGCCGGCCGGTACTATTACTACGATCCCGGCGCGCGCCGGTATTACTGGGAAGACGGCAGCCCCCGGTACTGACGCCAGGGGCCGCCTTGCGATCTAGGCGGCGAGCGCGTAGCCGGCGTCCCTGATCGCCTGGGCGATGGCCTCGCGGCGTTCGCCGCCCTGGACGGTGACGCGGCCTGTGGCCAGATCCACGGCGACCACGGCCTTGGGCTCGACGCCCTGGATCGCCTTGGTCACCGTCTGCACGCAGTGGCCGCACGACATGCCTTCAACCTGAAAACTCAACATCGGGATGCTCTCCTACTGGATAGGTCGGCCTCCTTCTGGGGCTTCCCATCATGGGAAGGTCAATGGGCGAAACTTCGCTTGACCCTCCCATGATGGGAAAGTTCATTGATGACGGGCATCGCACATCCAGGAGCCCGCCATGTCGCAGATCACCCTCAAGCCGCTGGAGATCCCCATCCTGGGGATGACCTGCGCCTCGTGCGTCGGGCGGGTCGAGAAGGCGATCGCGGCGGCGCCCGGCGTCGCCGCCGCCAGCGTCAACCTGGCCGCCGAGCGCGCCCATGTGGAGCTGACGCCGGAGGGCGACATCGCCGCCGTCGTCGCGGCGATCCGCAAGGCCGGCTACGAGCCGCTGGACCGCAACGTCGAACTGAAGATCGGCGGGATGACCTGCGCCTCCTGCGTCAGCCGGGTCGAGAAGGCGCTGAAGGCCGTGCCCGGCGTGCTGGACGCGCAGGTGAACCTGGCCACCGAGCGGGCCCAGGTCCGCGCCCTGGCCGGCGGGACCGAGACCGCGGCCCTGATCGCCGCCGTCGCCGCGGCCGGCTACAGCGCCGAGGCCGTCGACGCGGCCGCCGCCCCCGACCTGGCCGATCGCGAACGCGAGGCCCGCGAGGCGGAGATCGGCGGCCTGAAGCGGGCGGTGGCCGTCGCCGCCGCCGGGACCCTGCCGCTGTTCCTGATCGAGATGGGCCGCCACTTCATTCCGGGCGCGCACCACTGGCTGGCCGCGACCATCGGCGAGCAGCCCTGGCGACTGGCGAGCTTCGTGCTGGCCGCCGTCGTGCTGTTCGGGCCGGGCCTGCGGTTCTTCCGCAAGGGCGTGCCGAACCTGATCCGCCGCACCCCGGACATGAACTCGCTGGTGGTGCTGGGGACCACGGCGGCCTTCGCCTATTCGGCGGTGGCGACCTTCGCGCCGTTCCTGCTGCCGGCCGGCGCGGACCACGTCTACTACGAGGCCGCCGCAGTCATCGTGACCCTGATCCTGCTGGGCCGGCTGTTCGAGGCCCAGGCCAAGGGCCGCACCAGCGAGGCGATCAAGCGGCTGATGACCCTGCAGGCCAAGACCGCCCGCGTCGTGCGCGGCGGCGAGGAGGTCGAGATCCCGATCGCCGAGGTCATCGTCGGCGACGTCGTGGCCGTGCGTCCGGGCGAGCGGGTCGCAGTCGACGGCGAGGTCGTGGACGGCGCCTCGTTCGTCGACGAATCCATGATCACCGGCGAGCCGATCCCGGTGGAGAAGACCCTCGGCGCCGCCGTGGTCGGCGGCACGGTCAACAAGACGGGCGCCTTCCGCTTCCGCGCCACCAAGGTCGGCTCGGAGACGATGCTGGCCCAGATCGTGCGCATGGTCGAAGCCGCCCAGGGCTCGAAGCTGCCGATCCAGGCGACGGTGGACAAGGTGACCGCGTGGTTCGTGCCGGCGGTGATCGCCGCCGCCGTGCTGACCTTCGCCGCCTGGATGGTGTTCGGGCCGAGCCCGGCCCTGGCCTTCGCCCTGGTCAATGCGGTAGCGGTGCTGATCATCGCCTGCCCGTGCGCCATGGGCCTGGCGACGCCGACCTCGATCATGGTCGGGACCGGCAGGGCCGCCGAGCTGGGCGTGCTGTTCCGCCGCGGCGAAGCGCTGCAGGCGCTGCGCGACATCAAGGTGGTGGCCTTCGACAAGACCGGCACCCTGACCCTCGGCCGCCCCGTCCTCACCGACCTGCAAGTCGCCGAAAGCTTCGACGAGCCCGCGGTCCTTAGCCTCGCCGCGGCGGTGGAAAGCCGCTCGGAGCACCCGATCGCCGAGGCCATCGTCGAGGCGGCCAGGGCCAGGGGCGGCGCGGTCGCCACGCCCCAGGACTTCGAGGCGGTTCCCGGCTTCGGCGCCCAGGCCAGGGTCGAGGGCCGGCTGGTCCAGGTCGGCGCCGACCGCTTCATGGAGAAGCTCGGCCTCGACGTCGGCGTCTTCGCCGCGACCGCCGCGCGGCTGGGCGCCGAGGCCAAGAGCCCGCTCTATGTCGCGCTCGACGGCCGGCTGGCGGCGATCCTGGCGGTGGCCGATCCGATCAAGCCGACGACGCCCGAAGCCCTGGCCGCCCTGCACGCCATGGGGCTGAAGGTGGCGATGATCACCGGCGACAACGCCCACACCGCCCGCGCCGTGGCCGCCAAGCTGGGCCTGGACGAGATCGAGGCCGAGGTCCTGCCCGACGGCAAGGTGGCGGCCATCGCGGCGCTGCGCGCCCGGTTCGGCGCCATCGCCTTCGCCGGCGACGGGGTCAACGACGCCCCGGCCCTGGCCGCCGCCGACGTCGGCATCGCCATGGGCGCCGGCGCCGACGTGGCCATCGAGAGCGCCGACGTGGTGCTGATGCGCAGCGACCTGCGGGCGGTGGCGACCGCCGCGGCGCTCAGCCGGGCGGTGATGAACAACATCCGCCAGAACCTGATCTGGGCGTTCGGCTACAACGTCATCCTGATCCCGGTGGCGGCGGGCGTCCTCTTCCCCAGCTTCGGCCTGCTGCTCTCGCCGATGGTGGCGGCCGGCGCCATGGCGCTGTCGAGCGTCAGCGTCCTGACCAACGCCCTGCGGCTGAAGGCCTTCCGGCCTCCGGTCGCAGCCTGAAAGGAGACCCTCATGAACATCGGACAGGCGGCCAGGGCGTCCGGCGTGACGACCAAGATGATCCGCTACTACGACGAGATCGGGCTGGTGCGCCCCTCGGCGCGGACCGACGCCAACTACCGCGAGTACGACGAGCGCGAGATCAACGAACTGCGCTTCATCCGGCGCGCCCGCTCGCTGGGCTTCTCGATGCCGGAGATCACCCAGTTGCTGTCGCTGTGGCGCGACCGCGACCGGCCCAGCCGCGAGGTGAAGGCCATCGCCGACAAGCACCTGGCCGACCTGGACGCCCGCATCGCCGAGATGCAGTCCATGGCCGAGACCCTGCGCCACCTTTCGCACTGTTGCGCCGGCGACGACCGGCCCGACTGCCCGATCCTGGCCGACCTGACCCAGGGCGCCCTGCCGGCCGATCCGAAGCCCAGGTCGCGGCAGGCCCATGTTCACGGGAGCTGAAGCCCTCGCCTACGGCGCCAAGATCCGCGCCCGCGTTCCCGGCTACGAGGCGATGCACGAGATGATCGCCGCCGCGCTGCTCGCGGCGCTGCCGGCCCAGGCCCGGCTGCTGGTGGTCGGAGCGGGCGACGGCGAGGACCTGCTGGCCCTGGCCAGGGCCGCGCCCGGCTGGAGGTTCGTCGCCCTGGATCCCGAGCCGGACATGATCGCCCTGGCCCGCGAGCGCGCCGAACGGGCGGGGATCGCCGCACGCATCGGCTTCCACACCGGCTACACCCCGGACTTGGGCGAGGCCGGCTTCGACGCCGCCACCGCCATCCTGGTCGGCCATTTCCTGGCCGACGACGGCGGGCGGAGCAGGTTCCTGACCGACATCGCCGCCAAGCTGAAGCCGGGCGGCGTGCTCGCCTGCGCAGACCTCATGGCGGACCTGTCGCCGCCCGGCGCCTATCGCGCCTGGCTGGTCGCGGCCGGTCTCGATCCCGTCACGCTGGCCAAGGCCGAGCAGCGGATGGCCGCTGAGTTCCATCCGGTCAGCGAGCGGCGGCTGACCGACTTGCTCGGCGAAGCCGGGTTCACCGCGCCGGCCAGGCTCTACCAGGCGCTGGGCTATGCGGCTTATCTGTCGGCCAGGCCAGGCTGAGCGCCGCCTCCACCGTTCCTGCACCGATCCGATGGACAAACCCGCCATGCGACGCGACCTGCACGAGGCGAACCGCCTCTCCTGGAACGAGGCGACCAAGGCCCATAACAGCCACAAGGGCGACCAGGCAGCGTTCTTCCGCGCCGGCGGATCGACGCTGTTTCCCGAAGAACTGGAGTTGCTCGGCGACGTCGCCGGGCTGAGCCTGCTGCACCTGCAGTGCAATTCGGGCCAGGACAGCCTCAGCCTCGCCCGGCTGGGCGCGCAGGTGACCGGCGTCGACATCTCGGACGAGGCTATCGCCTTCGCCGCACGGCTCTCGGCCGACAGCGGCCTGCCCGCCCGCTTCGAGCGCTCGGACCTGTTCGACTGGTTCGAGGCGGCGCGGTCGGATGGGCGCAGGTTCGAGCGGGTGTTCACCTCCTACGGCACGATCTGCTGGCTCTCGGACCTGAAGCCGTGGGCCCGCGGGATCGCCGACATGCTGGCGCCCGGCGGGCGGTTCGCCATGGTCGAGTTCCATCCCTTCGCCTTGGTCTTCGACCCGAAGTGGACGCCGCGCCACGACTACTTCGCAGAAGGAGCGATCCCCGAGCCGGACGGGGTGGGCGACTACGTGGCTGCGTCCGGCGAGACCCTGGCGCTGGACGCCTATCACTCCGGGATCGAGGACTTCCGCAATCCGAACCCGGCCTTCGAGTTCTGTTGGGGCCTTGGCCAGGTGGTCAGCGCCCTGGTCGAGGCGGGCCTGCGGATCGAGCAGTTGAAGGAATATCCCTACGCCAACGGCTGGGCCGGTTTCGAGGCGATGCGCGACCTTGGCCAGGGACGCCTCGCCCCGCCCGACAACATGCCCCGCATTCCTCTGATGTACGGCCTCGCCGCCACCAAGCCCGCCTGAGGCGCCGCCGCCGGGCGCACCCGCCTACATTGCGAATGATAATAAGAATCGATTGCAATTAAGAGGCCAAGCGCTAAACCCGCGTCCGTCACCGGCGCCTTGGGGGCGACGGTCAGTATCGGGGTTCAGTCGTTGCACAGTTCGCGTTCCGCCAAGATCCGCCCGGCCGCCTTGGCCTTGTCCCTGCTCGCCGCCACCGCCCTGACGACCCCCGCCTTCGCCGACGAGGCGGACTCCACCGTCGAGGGCGTGGTCGTCACCGGGGTGAAGGAAGGCTACGCCGCCAAGGTCACCGAATCCGCCGCCAAGCTGCCGCTGTCCCTGCGCGAGACCCCGCAGTCGGTGACCGTCATCACCCGCGAGCGGATGGACGACTTCGGCCTGGCGACCATCGCCAACGTGCTGGAGCAGACCACCGGCATCACCGTCCAGGAGAACGATTCCAACCGCGTGAACTTCACCTCGCGCGGGTTCTCGATCTCGAACTTCCAGCTCGACGGCGTGCCGACGGCCTATTCGTCGGGCAGCAGCGTGATGGGCGACACCGTGCTCTATGACCGCGTCGAGGTGGTGCGGGGCGCGACCGGCCTGGTGACCGGATCGGGCGATCCCTCCGCCACCGTCAACCTGATCCGCAAGGCCCCGACTCGCGAGGTCAAGGGCTCGATCGCCGCCCTCGTCGGCAGTTGGAACCGCGGCCGGGTCGAGGCCGACCTCTCCGGCCCCGTCTTCGCCGAAGGCCGCGTGCGCGCGCGTGTCGCCGGGGCCTTCGAGGACAGGGAGTCGTACATCGACTTCTACGAGGAGAAGAAGAAGATCGGCCTGGCCGTCGTCGAGGCCGACGTCACCGACACCACCCTGGTCCGCCTGGGGTACGATTACACCGAGGTGACGCCCAAGGGCACGACCTGGGGCACCTCGCCGCTCTATTACCGCGACGGCTCGCCGACCAGCTTCGAGCGCGCCTACAACGCCGCCGCGCGCTGGAGCACCTGGGACCGCAACACCTCGAACCTCTATGCGGTGCTCGAACAGCGGCTGCCGGGCGACTGGAAGTTCCGCGCCGCGGTCAACAAGCGCCAGAGCGAGTCCACCGCCCTGCTCTACTACGGCTACGGCGGCTACCCCGATCCCAACGACGGCAGCGGCATGATCGTCGCGGATTACTACAACGTCTTCGAGCAGGAGGAGACCGCGTTCGACGTCTACGCGACCGGCCCGTTCGAACTGTTCGGCCGCAAGCATGAGCTGGTGATCGGAGCCAACGGCTACGACCGCGAGGGCACGACGATGAACGACGCCATCGACGCCTCCCGGCGCCCCTATGCGATGACCATTCCCAACATCTTCACCTGGGACGGCCGCATCCCCGAGCCGGCGCTGCTGCGCTACGGCACCCCCGCGCAGATCGAGCGGACCAAGGAGAGCGGCGTCTACGGCGCCGTGCGCTTCAACCCGACCGATCGCCTGAAGGTCATCGTCGGCGCGCGCAGCAGCCAGTGGGAGACCAAGGTCGACCGCTATGACCTGGCCGGCGTCTACGACCGGACCACCAACGCCTACTCCGAAGACAAGGTGACCCCCTATTTCGGGGCGATCTTCGACATCACCTCGCAGATCTCGGCCTATGTCAGCTACTCCGACCTCTTCAAGCCGCAGAGCAACAAGGACAGGAACAACGCCCAGCTCCCGCCGGTCGTCGGGACCAACTACGAAGGCGGCCTGAAGGGCGAGTTCTTCGAGGGCCAACTCTATGCGGCGGTGGTCGGCTTCTATGTGAAGCAGGACAATCTCGCCGAACTGGACCCGACGGTTCCCGACGGCTTCATCCTGCCCGACGGCGGCTCGGCCTTCCGGGCGGTGACGGGCGCCGAGACCCGCGGCTTCGAGGCCGAGGTCACCGGCCAGCTCACCCCGCGCTGGCGCATCGCCGGCGGCTACACCTACGCCTACACCGAGAACGCGGCGAAGGTGCGGATCAACACCCTCAACCCGCGCAACATCGCCCGCATCTATACGACCTACGACCTGCCCGGTCCGCTGGAGGGCCTGACCATCGGCGGCGGCCTGAACTGGCAGAGCGAGATCTACACCGCCGCGACCATTCCGGTTCCGGGCAACACCAGCGCGCCGGGGACCAACCCGCCGACCATGCGGGTCAATGTCAGCCAGGACGCCTATGTGCTGGCCAACCTGATGGCGCGCTATCGCTTCAACGAGAAGCTGAGCGCCACGCTCAACGTCGATAACCTGTTCGACGAGACCTACTATCGCCGCGTCGGCTTCTACAACGGCGGCTACTACGGCGAACCGCGCAAGGTCACGCTCACCCTGCGAGCGGCGTTCTAGGGCCATGGCCGTGACGCAGACCGCGCCGGACGCCAGGCGCAAGGGCCCGAGAGGGCCGACCCTGCGCCAGCGCCTGGATGTCGCCGCCCGCGCCGTGGCGGCCATCCTGATCGGCTACCTCGTCGCCGCGCTGTCGACCGCGGTGCTCGCCCGGCTGCTGCCCGGGGGACCCGAAGAGGCCGCCATCGCCGCCACCCTGCTGTCGTTCGCCGTCTATGCGGCGGTCGCCGTCTGGTGCTTCGCCGATCCCAAGACCTGGCGGGTCTGGCTGGGCCTGGCGGCCGGCTGCGCCCTGCTCGGCGGCGTCCTCTGGCTGTCGCTGCTGTGGGAGCCGCGCATATGAACGGTTCCTTCCGCCAATCCATGGCCTGGCTGCACACCTGGAGCGGCCTGCTGGTCGGCTGGGTGCTGCTGGCCATGTTCCTGACCGGCACGGCCACCTACTTCCGGCCCGAGATCACCCGCTGGATGGAGCCGGAGACCGGCATGCCGGCGGACTATCGCACCGCCGCTGCGGGCGCGGCGGCCTACCTGTCGAGGGTCGCGCCCGACGCCAAGAGCTGGTCGATCACCCTGCCGGACGAGCGCCAGGCCACGGCCCGGGTCTTCTGGCAGCCGCAGCCCCAGCCCGGCGAGGAGGACCGCCCGCGCCGTCGCGGCCGCAACCGCGACACCCAGGCCACGCTCGACGCGGCCAGCGGCGAGGTCGTCAAGCCGCGCGACACCCGCGGCGGCGAGTTCTTCTATCGCTTCCACTTCCAGATGCACTACATGCCGGTGCTGTTCGGCCGCTGGGTGGCCGGCTTCTGCGCGATGTTCATGCTGGTGGCGATCGTCTCCGGGGTGATCACCCACAAGCGCATCTTCAAGGACTTCTTCACCTTCCGCCCGACCAAGGCGGCGCAGCGGTCCTGGCTGGACGCGCACAACCTGACCGCCGTCCTGGCGCTGCCGTTCCACGCCATGATCACCTACACCGGGCTGGTCACCCTGATGGCGATGTACATGCCCTGGGGCGTGCTCGCGAACTACAAGACCGAGGACGCCTACTTCAAGGCCCTGTTCCCGCGCGCCGAGGAGGTGGAGCGCAGCGGCGTTCCCACGCCGCTCGCCCCGCTGCCCAAGGTCCTGGACGAGGCCTCAAGGGTCTGGGGCGGCGGCCGCCCCTGGATCGTCAGCGTGCGGAACCCGGGCGACTCCACCGCCACGATCGAGGTGACCCGCCATTCCGGCGACAAGCTCTCCTATCGCGGCGGATCGCTGACCTTCGACGCCTTGGGCAAGCTGCTCTCGGCCTCGCCGCAGCCCGGTCCCGCCAATGTCGCCAACGGCGCCATGTACGGCCTGCACATGGGCCGGTTCTCCGAACCCGTGCTGCGCTGGATCTACTTCCTGTGCAGCCTGGCCGGCTGCGCCATGGTGGCGACCGGCCTGGTGCTCTGGACGGTGAAGCGTCGCCAGCAACTGCCCGATCCCGGGCGCCCGCATTTCGGCTTCCGGCTGGTCGAGCGCCTGAACATCGGCACGATCGCCGGCGTGCCGGCCGGCATGGCCGCCATGCTGTGGGCCAACCGCCTGCTGCCGGTCGGGATGGCCGAGCGCTCGGCCTGGGAGGTGCACAGCATGTTCATCCTCTGGGGCGGCATGATCCTCTACGCCTGCCTGCGGCCGGCGAAGAAGGCCTGGGTCGAGACCCTGGGCGCGGCGGCCGTCCTGGTCGCGGCCCTGCCGGTCGTCAGCGCGATCACCACGCCCTCGCGCAACCTGGCCGCCAACGCCCTGCACGGCGACTGGGCCATGGTGGCGTTCGACCTGACCCTGGTGGCCCTGGGCGGCGTCCTGGCCTTCTGCGGCTGGAAGGCGGCCCGCTACAAGCCGGCGGTGAAACCCAAGCGCAAGGCGGCGCCCGCGCTCGCCAAGGAGGCGGCGTGATCCACATCGCCATGCTGTTCTTCGCCTATGCCGGCTTCGTCGGCATCTGCGCCTCGATGGCCAAGCACCAGCCCGAGCTGCTGGGCCGCAAGCTGGAGCCCGTGCGCCAGCGCCAGTATCGCTGGGGCGCCGCCGCCGCCCTGGCCGCCGCCTTCGGCTGCTCGGTGCTGGCCGACGGCTGGAAGTTCGGCCCGGTCCAGTGGGTCGGGGCGATCATGCTGGCCGCCCTCGCCCTGACCCTGCTCATCCCCTACCGCCCGCGCTGGGCCGCTCCGGCCGGGGCGGGCGCGGCCTTCGTCGGCGCGATGCTGCTGGCCAGCGCCCTGTTGCTCATGATCAAGTAGGAGTTCCAGACGATGACCGCCGTCACGGCCGCCCCCAAGGCCAACGCCGCCTTCAACGTCGAGCACGTCACCCACGTCCACCACTGGACCGACCAGCTCTTCACCTTCAGGACCACCCGCTCGCCGGCCCTGCGCTTCCAGAGCGGCCAGTTCGTGATGATCGGGCTGGAGGTCGCTGGCCGCCCGCTGGTGCGCGCCTATTCCATCGCCAGCCCGCACTACGCCGAGGAGCTGGAATTCTACTCGATCAAGGTCGCCGACGGCCCGTTGACCTCGCGCCTGCAAAGCATCCAGGTCGGCGACGAGGTGCTGGTCGGCCGCAAGCCGACCGGCACCCTGGTGCTGGACGCGCTGCTGCCGGGCCGCACCCTCTACCTGCTGGCCACCGGCACCGGCCTCGCCCCGTTCCTGAGCCTGGCGCGCGACCCGGAAGTCTATGACCGCTTCGAGCGCGTGGTCCTGACCCACACCTGCCGGGCCGAGGCCGATCTCGGCTATCGCGAGCTGCTGGAGACCCTGCACGCCCATCCCGAGCTCGGCGAGTTCGTGGGCGAGCGGCTGTCCTACTATCCGACCCTGACGCGCGGCGCCTTCAAGACCCAGGGACGGATCACCGACCTGATCGAGTCCGGCAAGCTGGCGCGCGACCTCGACCTGCCGCCGCTCGATCCCTCGAACGACCGGCTGATGGTCTGCGGCGGCCCGCCGATGCTGGCCGACCTGCGCGCGCTGCTCGACGCCCGCGGCTTCGCCGAAGGCTCGCTGGCCGAGCCGGGGGCCTATGTCTACGAGAAGGCCTTCGCCGGCTGACATGACGGCGCGGCGCGCGGCGGCCGTTGCCGAGCGCCGCGCGGTGTGCGCAAGACTGGCGCCCTTCGCCCCGCCGCGGGCGCCGATCGGGAGCCCGCGGGCGGATGATCCAGGCCGAGTCGAGCAGCCCCGCCCCGGCCGAGCGGATTCTGGACGCGGCGCGCACGCGCCTGGCGGCCGGCGGCTTCCGCGACCTCACCCTGCGGCCCCTCGCCGAGGCCAGCGGCGCGACGGTGGCCGCGCTCACCTATCACTTCGGGTCCAAGGGCCAGTTGATCGAGCGGCTGGTGGCGATCGAGCGCGAGGCCGACGCCGCGCGGCATGCGGCCTTCGCCCAGCGGTTCGCGGACCTGCCGGGCCTGCGGCCCGGGGCCATCGCCGCCCTGCTCGAAGCCTATCTGGACGAGGCGGCCGGGCCGGCCCGGGTCACCAGCCTGATCTGGTGCGAACTGCTGCTGGCCGCGGTGAACGACCCCGAGGCGCGCAGCCTGATCGCGCCCTGGATCACGGCGCGCCGCGCCTTCTGGCGCGAGCTGTTCGCGGGGCGCGTCGACGATCCCGCCGCCTGGGCCAACGCTGCGATGGGCTACGTGACCGACGAGACCGTTCACAGCCTGGCTCAGGACGGCGAGGCGGACTACCGGCTGATGCGGCGCATGACCCTGGAGCGGCTGGCCGGACGGGGCGACGGCCTTGGCCTCTCGGACCCCGCCTTCTTCGAGGCGGTGGTGCGGCGGCTCGACCCGGCGCTGGAGCTGCCGGGCCCGGCCTCGCGCGAGCCGTTCTCCGGGCGCGCGCAATCCATCGCCCTGGCGGCCGGCGAGGTGATCGTGGCGCGCGGCGCCGAAGGGGTCACCCACAGGGCGGTGGGCGAGCGCGCCGAGGCGCCGGCCTCGTCCGTCGCCTACCATTTCCGCACGCGCCTGGACCTGCTGCACGCCGGGCTGACGGTCATCTACCTGGTCGCCCAGGGCCGGCTGACCCCGCCGCAGGGGCCGGTCGAGGCGTTCGTCGCACGCGGCACGATCTCGGTGGCGCTGGCCGCGGCCCGCGAGCCCGAACTGCGCCCCTACGCCGTCGACCTGCGGCGGCTGCGCGGCGAGAACCTGCGGCGGCGGCTGGCCGAGCGGACGGGCGCCGAGATCGATCTCTGCACCGCCCAGTGCGCGTCCATCGCCCGGCTGGGGGCGACCCTGCTGGCGCGCGCGGCGGGCCAGGACCCGCCCCTCGGCGTCGTCGACTGGATCGTCGGGCGCGAAACCTGAACACTTGTTCTGCGGAATGACGATCGCGGCCGCAATCCGTCGCAAAAATTTCGCACAACTGTTTTCCTGAGCACTCCCTTGAAGCCCTAGAAGGCGCCGGTCCGAGCCACAGGGGATCAATAATGCTCAAGACCGCGCACGTTCGCCGCCGCACGCTGCGGGCGCTTCTGGCCATCGGCGCCAGCGCCATCGCAACTGAACAAGCGTTCGCTCAGGCCGCCACCGACCCGCTGGCGGTCGAGGAGGTCATCGTCACCGCCCAGAAGCGCGAGCAGAAGCTGAAGGACGTGCCGATCTCCATCGCCGCCTTCAGCGGCGCCAACCTCGAACAGCAGAACCTCACCGACTTCGAGCGGCTCTCCACCCGCACGCCGGGCTTCTTCGTGCAGCAGCAGACCGACTCCTCGGCCAGCTTCGTCATGCGCGGCATCGAGGCCGGCAACGCCGGGGCGGTGTCCGAGCCCAGCATCTCGTTCTTCCTCAACGACGTCGACACCAGCCGCTCGCGCGGCATGCTCAAGGAACTGTTCGACATCGAGCGCGTCGAGGTCGCCAAGGGCCCGCAGGGCACCCTCTACGGCCGCGGCTCGCAGATCGGCGCCGTCGCCGTCGTCACCCGCCGCCCCGACCTGTCGCAGGCCGGCTGGTCGCTGGAGGGGCAGTACGGCTCCTACAACCTCTACAGCATCACCGGCATGGCCAACCTGCCGATCATCGAGGACGAGCTGGGCCTGCGCGTGGCGGTGCGCCGCCGCGAGCGCGAGGGCTACGCCAACAATCTGGGCGGCTCCAAGAAGCTGAACGACGACGACCTGTGGACGGCCCGCGCCTCGCTGCGCTGGACGCCGAGCCCCGACCTGACCTTCGACCTCATCCTCGACCACCAGGCCGACAACGACGCGGCGGCGATGACCAAGGCCATCAACATCGCCTCGCCCGGCGGCGACACCGATTGGTTCTCGGACGCCGGCCAGACCCGCTACCAGCCGCCGCAGAAGCGTCGCCAGAGCGGCGCGGCCCTGCTGGCCGACTGGGACTTCGCCGAGGGCTGGAACCTCAAGTCGATCAGCGCCTGGCGCGAGGTGGACTTCTCCGAATCCTGGGACGTCGACGGCACCACCTACGACTTCCTGATCGGCCGCAACCTGGCCGACGACCAGAGCATCCTGAGCCAGGAGTTCCGCCTCGCCTACGACCAGGGCGGCGCCTTCCGCGCCGTCGGCGGGGTCAGCTTCTACAAGGACAAGACCTTCAACCAGTCGGAGTTCGTGATCAACGAACAGTTGCTGCTGGCCGGCTTCCCCAGGAGCACGACCCCGGTCGCCCTGTTCCCCGTGCCGGGCACGAACATCCTGCTGCCGGTGACCACCGGCAACTCGACCCTCTCCGACACCCGCAACGACCGCGAGAGCTGGTCGGCCTACGCCAACGGCAGCTACGACATCACCGATCGCCTGGTGCTGGACGCCGGGGTCCGCTTCACCCACGACAAGGCGACCGTCCGCAACTCGTCGCTGGTCAGCACGGTCGACGGCGTCCAGCCGATCGCCCTGCCCAACGGCCTGTCCAACTCGCTGGGCCACGAGTTCGCCAACAGCGCCGACTACGACATGGTCCAGCCGCGGATCGCCCTCACCTACCGGCTGACCGACCAGGTCAACATCTATGCCGGCGCCTCGCGCGGGCTGAAGGCGGGCTATCCCCAGACCACCTTCGGCGCGCCGGTGAACGGCCAGCCGACCCCGGTGTTCGGCGAGGTGAAGACCGAGGAGGTCGTGAACTTCGAGATCGGCGCCAAGGGCACGCTGATGGACCGGCTCTACTTCGAGGCCGCGGCCTTCACCTACGACTACAACGACTTCCAGACCCGCGCCGTCGACCTGACCGTCGGCGTCGTCAACGCCGGCAAGGCCTCGGCCTGGGGCGTGGAGCTGAACGGCGGCTTCAAGGTGACGCCCGAGCTGACCCTGTCGGGCGCCTACGCCTACCTGCACACCCAGTACGACGAGTTCCGCGAGGTGGTCGGCGGCCAGTTGGTCGACCGGTCGGGCAACGTGTTCCGGATGGCCCCGGAACACACCACCTCGCTCAGCGCCGACTACCGCCGCCCGCTGGCCGGAAGCTGGGACGGCTTCGTGAACGCCAACTACGCCTGGCGCTCGGAGTACTTCCTCAACAACGACAACCTCGACACCGAAAAGCAGAAGGCCTTCGGCCTGGTGGACCTGCGGATCGGCGCCGAAAGCGCCGAGGGCCTGCTGGTCGAAGCCTATGCCGAGAACCTGCTCGACCAGGACTGGGTCCGCGACGTCGGCAACGGCGGCAAGTTCTTCGGCGTGCCCACCTCGATCCGCGCCAATCCCCGCATGGTCGGCGTTCGCGTCCGCATCGTCCGCTAGCCTGAAGAGATCCTCATGCAAAAACTGATGACCAGCCTCGCGGCCCTGGCGTTCGCGTCCGCCGCCTCGGCCGCCCCGGCGCCGGGCGATGACCTGAAGCTCAACCAGATCCAGGTGGTCGGCACCCACAACAGCTACAGCCAGCCCGCCGACCCGCGCGTGTTCTCGGTGATGAAGCCGCTGATCCAGCCGACCCTGGACGGGATGATGAAGATGATGCCCCCGGCCATGGCCGCGCGCTTCGCCGACGAGCATCCCAACCCGCTGGCCGCGGACCTGCAGGCCGGGCTGGAATACGTCCACCCGCCGATCGAGATGCAACTGCGCGCGGGCCTGCGCAGCCTGGAGTTCGACCTCAATGTCGACCACGAGGGCGGCCGGTTCTCCGATCCCCTCGCCTACCGGCTGCTGCGCGAGAAGGGCGCCAGGGACCTGGCCCCGCTCTATTCCGACGCGCTCAAGGAGCCGGGGCTGAAAACCCTGCATGCGGCCGACATCGACTTCCGCAGCAGTTGCCCGACCTTCCGGCTGTGCCTGCAGCAGATGCGGGCCTGGTCGGACGCCAATCGCGGCCACTCGCCGGTGTTCGTGCTGCTGGAGCCGAAGTTCAGCAGCCTGGCCGCCTTCGCGCCCGACGCCACCAAGCTGATCCCGTTCGACGCCAAGGCCTTCGCCGAGATGGACGCCTCGATCGGCGAGATCATCGGCCGCGAGCGCGTGGTCGCCCCCGACGACCTGCGCGGCCGTCACCAGACGCTGGAAGAGGCCGCCCTGGCCGGGGCCTGGCCGACCGTGGGCCAGGCGCGCGGCAAGTTCGTGTTCCTGATGATCGTGCCGGGGATGAACCTCGAGGCCTTCAAGCCCTATCTGGACGGCCATCCGAACCTGGAGGGCCGGCTGGCCTTCGTCCAGGGCGAGCCCGGCATGGCCCATGCGGCCTTCGTCATGGTCGACAACGCCCTGACCCGCGGAAGCGAGATCCGCGAGCTGGTCGCCAGCGGCCGCCTGGTCCGTTCACGCAGCGACATCGACACCTTCGAGGCGCGCCAGAACGACGTGACGCGCCGCGACGCGGCCCTGGCCAGCGGCGCCCAGATCGTCTCGACCGACTATCCCTGGGCCCCGAACGTCTTCGGCAACGACTATGAGGTGAAGCCGTTCGCGGGCGGCTTCCGCTGCAACCCGGTGACCGGCGGCGCCTGCTAGGCCGCCGGACAGCGCCTGCGCAGCCGGCTCACGGCTCCGCAGGCGCCCCAGCGAACCTCGGGTCTAGCCGGCGACGGCGTCCTTGAGCGCCTTGCCGGGCTGGAAGACCACCTTGCGGGTCGCGGCGATCTCGATGGTCGCGCCCGTGCTCGGGTTGCGACCCGTGCGGGCCGGCTTGTCCTGCACCTTGAACTTGCCAAAGCCGGGCACCGACACTTCTTCGCCGCGCACGGCGGCGGCTTCGATCGTCTTGAAGACGGCGTCGACGATCTGCTTGGCCTGGGCCTTGGTGATCTTGCCATCCAGTTGCGCGACGGCGTCGGCGAGTTCGGTCGTATTCATCTGATGGGTTCCACGATTGAGAGTGTGCGCTTACGCGATGCCCGCAGATGGCCCCGATTCCCCGCCGCGCGCACGCGCTGGTCACTGATGGAAAAGACAGGTGGTGCGGGCGGTCGGGCTCGAACCGACACTCCTTTCGGAACCGGATTTTGAGTCCCCTCCGATTCCACCAATCTTTTGATTCTAATATATTTTATTTCCGCGTCAAGCGAGCTGTGTAACCGACTGTGTAACTCGTGCGGTACGGCGACATATGCGGCGGGGTCCAGCCGCTTCGATGCGGCAGCACTGTCACGGCTTCACCACCTGTGGCGGCGGATGGAGTCGAGCTCAGCCCAAGGCCGCCACCTCGGACGCAACGTCGATCGCCGCCCAGCCAATGGCGCCGAGGCCGGGGAGCACCGTCATGGCGATGCCGAAGGCGCGACCGCCCGCGCCATGCGGATAGCCGCGCAGGAAAGTCACCCGCCCGAGGCTGAAGAGCACGACGGTCGCAATAACGTAGGCTAGCGCCGCTTCGCCGCCGACCGTAGCGAGTGCGAGGATTGCGACGACCGTGATGAACGCCTGTTCGAGGGTGTTCTGGAGGAAGGCTCTTGGCACCGCTAGGCGAGGACTTGGCCGGCTGTAGGCGGAACCTGCATTGTCCTCCGCGGACTCAAACCGCACCTTGGCGACCATCCGCACGCCCAGCACGACCCAAAGCACGACTACGAGTCCGGCCCTGAGTGCGAAGGCCAGTCGCTCCACCAGGGGCTCGGGAAAGGTGAAGATCCTGGGCAGGCCCAGGCTAGCGATCACGAGGATCGGGGCGCAGACGGCTAAGGCCAGGAGCGACTGCTGAAGCACGGCTCGCTGCTCCTTCGGAAGGTCGACGTGCGGCGACACAAGGGGCTGTCTCACCTCGATGGCCTCCTAGGACGGGCCCAGAGCCGATAGGTGTCCCCGAAGGTCTCGGGATACTGCAGCTCGTACCGATGCAGACGCTCGAAATCGCGCAGGGCGGCCGTTCGCTGGTTCTCCGCAAGGTAACGCGCCTGATCGGCCGCATGGCCGAACTGCACGCCGAGGAACTCGAGCCCGGCACCGCCCAGCAATTCGCCGACCTGCAGCAGGGTGAAGCGATGCTCGTTCACGTGGAACAGTAGGTCCCGACAGTCCGAGAGCGTCCAGAAGTCGGAGGCCGGGCTCATCACGCCCTCCAGCTCCGGCGGCTCGCCGTCGAGCATCAGGTCCCGCCGCAACGCCCGTATGCCTTCGGCGTCATCCCGATAGCCGGACCGCGCGATGTGCGCTCGCGCCGCCACCACCGCTTGCCTGCCGATCTCGCTGTAGAGACCAACGAGAAGGAATCCTTCGGGCTTGAGCAACTCGGCGACAACCTGCAGCGCCTTGGCCGGATCGGCCATGTGGTGCAGCACTCCGAAGCTGTCGATTAGGTCGAAGCGCTCGCTGAGCGCTGGCAGGTCGAGGATGTCGGCCTGCAGGTGCTGGACCTCGGTCAGCTCGTATTCCCGGGCCTTGCGCATGGCGTAGCCGAGGCTCGTCGCACTGAGGTCGACGGCAAGGATCGAGGCGCCGCGGTAGATGTTCGCCACGCGCAGGGTTTCGAGGCCCGTGCCGCAGCCGGCCACAAGCACGCGCGGCCGCTCAAGGTCAGGAACCTCGCAGGCCGGCAAGTCCGGGACAGCGCTCTGCACCGCCGAGCGGAAGGCCAGCGGCTCGTCAAGGCTGCCGCGGGTCCAGCGGGGATAGGGATTCTGCTCGTACTGCGCCCGGACCGCGAGCGAGACGGCGTCGGTTGGAGACTTGAGAATCGGAAGGGCGGCGCGCAGCGCCGCCTCCTCGGCCGGCTCGGCTAGCTGTTCGCGCAGCAGGTCGGCAAGCGCCGGCAGGGGCCTGGCCCGGAGACGCGCGGCTAAGGGCGTCGACGCCAGCGGCCGATAGGCGGCCACGATCGCGACCCGCGCCGCGTCTCCAGCGTCCAGTTCGCCGTGGTCGAGGGCGGCGATCTGGGCGTCCACCCGCCGTTGCTCCTCCGCTTCGGCGAAGTGGGCGTACTCGTTGAGGAACGCCTGCCGGGCGAGCGCAACCGCGAGGCCGAGCTCCCCTTCGAGCGCCTCGGGTTCTCGGTCTGCAAGCACCAGAAGATCCGCCCGCAGTTGCACAAGCAGCAACTCGATCCCGACGTCCGGGATCGGCGCTGAGGCCAGGAGGCCTCGGAACAGCGGATCCGCCACCAGCCGAGTGGCGGCCGCGGCCTCGCGCTCCAGCGTCTTCGCCAACATCCGCGGGGCAACGGCGATCGATCCGAGGAGCCGATCGATCTCCGGATCCTGACGCAGGACGGCGATGGCCGCGGTCGCCAGGTTGCGGGGATTGACGTCAGTGCGATCGAACAGCTGGAGAAGGAGCGCGCGAAAGACGGGCGTCGCCGGAGCCACGCGCGTGTGCCGCAGCGCCCGGGCCAACCGCCGCCAAGCCCCGTCGTCGTCGGGGGCTGCCTCCACGGCCTGCGCGAGCGCGTCGAGCCCCCCAACACCTTGCCCGAGCTGCAGAAGCGCAAGGCCGAGGTTCGTGAGCAGGGCGGCTCGCAATGGATGGCCGAGCGACGTTGCACTCAGGCCCGCAGCGAAGAGGTCGGCGGCGCCGGCCGGATCGCTGACGCCGAGGCGCAACAGGCCATACCCGCTCAGCGCCGCGGCCAAGGCCGGTGCGATTCGAAGCGCCTTCTTGTAGTGAGCCTCGGCCTCGCCGCTTCGGCCGAGCCGCCGAAGCGTGTCCCCGGCGGCGGCGAAGGCCTCGGCGAAATCCGGCTTCAGCCGGCCGGCGCGTACGAACGCCGCGGCGGCAGCCTCGTAAGCTTGCGCGCGCCGGTGGGCCTCCCCCAGGTTGTACTGAATGAACGGATTTTTCGGCTGCCCTGTCGCCGCCCGCTCGAACCACGTGATGGCCTCCCCGGCGCGCCCCGTGTTCAACGCGACCGTGCCGAGCACATTCATGGCCGACGGGTCCCGAGGCTGCACGGCCAGGACCCTCTCTGCATAGCCCCGGGCGTCCGTCCAGCGACCGGCGTTGGCGTGCGCCACGGCCTGATGCAGATCTTTGACCGCCCGCGCCGGCAATCCCAGCGGCGCCCTGGGAGACAATGGCGTTGGACCGCGTCTCATCCCCGCACTCATGCCGCCGCCAAGAGGCGCGCCTCGCGCAGGTCCGTCCGCGCATGGCGGACGATCGACCAGGAGGATTGAAGGAAGAGGCCCGCGATGATCACGGCCACGACGAGGTCGGGCCAGGCCGTGCCGGTCCAGGCGACGAGGCCCGCGGCGATGACTACGGCGAGGTTGCCGAGCGCGTCGTTGCGCGAGAACAGCCAGACCGCCTTCGCGTTAGCATCGCCGCTCCGGTGCGGCACGAGCAGGAGCGCGGCGATCACGTTGGCGACCAGGGCGATCACGCCGAAGACCCCCATGATCTCGGCCTCCGGACGGTTGAGCACCAGCACCCGATAGGCCGTGTTGAGCAGGACGCCGGCGCCCAGCAGCCCTAGGAATACGCCCTGCATGAGGGCGGAGCGCGCGCGCCAAACGAGCGACCAGCCGATGGCCAGGAGGCCCAAGAAGGTGATGGTCCCGTCGCCCATGAAGTCCAATGCGTCGGCCTTAAGCGCCTGCGAGCCTGCCACAAAACCGGCGGCCATCTGGACCAGGCCATAGCCAGCGTTGATCAAAACGACGAGCCAGAGCGCCCGCTTGTAGGCCGGCGTAACATGACTGAGGTCCGGCAAATCGTCGTCGTCCGTAACCGCTTCTCGCAGCCGGTCGAGCCGATAGCCGAGCGACTCCACCGCCTGCTCGACCGTCGGCGCGCGGAGCGCCGGGTTGTCAAGCTTCAGCGTCATCAGCGACGTGGCGATGGAGACGCGTGCTTCCTCTACGCCGGGCAGCTTGCCGACCGCCTTCTCGATCTTGGCGGCGCAGTCGCCACAGTCCATGCCGGTGATCCGGTAGCGAACCACGTCTAGGGCGCTAGCGTCGGTCTTCGTCATCGTGGGCGACCTTGTTTCCAAGCCGACCCTAATTGCTCTAGCTGCTAGAGGATCAACCAGAAAAATGCGCGCCGGACCCACTCGCCTCCCACCGCCAAGCGCACACGCTGCCGGGCTTCTTTAGCCCTCGATCTGCCGCGTCGCCCTTGCGTGTCACGAAGAGACCTAGGTCTCGCCGAACTCGCACGCGTGAATCATGAAAGCGCCTCCCTGCACGTTCAGGCGCTTCGAACTATGCGAGCGTGATCACCGGCGCAAATCCGCCTCCCGGCGTCCGGAAGTTGGTCGTCTGGCCCTGATAGAGACGCGCGGCGGCGAGCATCGTCTCGCCGGCATAGGTGTAGAGGCGGACGTCCATCTTTCGGGGCTGCGGGTCACCGTCGACCTGGACGTGGCGCTCGCTGGGCGGCGCAAAGTCCTGAGCGATGTAGCCGCCCCGGACGATCGTCTCCCAGACGCCGCGCGTCAGCTTGTCGCCGCGATAGACCGCCTTCCCGGCATGGCCGTTCGCCGGCTTGAAGAACAGCGATTTTCGCCCCCGCCAAAGCGCGTCGGCGTTCTCGGGCGTCACCAGGCGCGCATCAGGTAGGCGAGCCAACGCGCGGCGGAGGCCCGTTGGAACACCCAGCTCTTCCAACCGCTGTGGGTCCGACAGTATCGTCAGGTTGCGCTTGTCAGCCAGCAGGGCGTGATTGCGCGGGTTGGGAGTCACGACCACGTCGCCGGTCGAATAGGCCTGCCGAAGGACGGCGTGTTCGGGCCGGCAAAACGAGAAGTCGACCAGGCGATTGTAGACCATGTCGATGGCCACGCCGCCCAGGCGCAGGCGCCCGCCTTCTAAGCGCAGGTCTCGGGGATCCGCGATCAGCGCCTCCACGCCGTGGCGCTCAAAGAAGGCCTGGGCCAGCAGGAACTCGGGATAGAGATACTGCTCCTCCGGCCGCTCATCGATGATGGCGACAACGCGCGAATGCCCTGCCCTTCCCTGCAGTCGCCACTCGGCCTCGAACATGCGCCAGGCGGCGGCCTCGAAATCCTCCAACGGCGTCGCCGCCGGCACGAGCGCCCGCACCTGAGGGCAGCAGGCGACCTGGGCCTGCGCCAGCAAGGCGTTCAGGAAGGCGCCTCCGGCGTTTGTGTTGACCTCGATGAGCTTGGGCCCCTCAGGGGTCAGGTGGAAGTCGTAGCCCATGAAGGCGCCGCGCGGCCCAGGGTCAGCCTTCGCGATCTCTGGCGCCCAGCCCAGCACGAGGTCCTGGAAGGCAGGCAACTCTGCGACCGCCTCGATGGCCGCCACGACGGCTTGCATCGCCGCCAGGTCGGCGGCCGACAGGAACACCGGGGCCTCGGAGAAGAGGTGCGGACGTGCGGCCTTCAGCACGTCGAGCGGGACGACGCCGCCCCCTGCCCGGTCGACAATCGACCAGACGTGGTCCGGATCCACGTCGATACAGAAGCAATCTCGGTTGAGCTGCTCTTCCTGAGTGAGCGGCCGCACTAGCTGGCCTTCCGCTCATGAGCCATGGCGATGGCGCCCAGTTCGTCGCCGACCGTCACCCGCCCCTCGGCCTTCCGCTCGCTATAGCGGTCGACCAGATAGTCGGAGCGGCCTCGGGTCAGCAGAGTGAACTTCACCAGTTCCTCCATCACGTCGACCACCCGATCGTAGTAGGCCGACGGCTTCATGCGGCCGGCCTCGTCGAACTCCTGATAGGCTTTGGCCACCGAGGACTGGTTCGGAATGGTGATCATTCGCATCCAGCGTCCCAGCAGGCGCAGCGTGTTCACGGCGTTGAACGACTGTGAGCCGCCGCTGACTTGCATGACCGCCAGCGTGCGTCCTTGCGTCGGGCGAACGCTGCCGACCTCCAGAGGAATCCAGTCGATCTGGGCCTTCATGATCCCGGTGACCGCGCCGTGGCGTTCGGGACTGCACCACACCTGGCCTTCCGACCAGAGGGACAGTGCGCGCAGTTCCTGCACCTTGGGGTGATCGGGCGACTCCGCGTCCGGCAGAGGCAAGCCGGTGGGATCGAAGATCTTCGTCTCTGCGCCAAGGCGCTCAAGGATGCGAGCGGCCTCCTCGGTCAGGAAGCGGCTGTAGGACCGTTCGCGCAGCGAGCCGTAGAGCAGCAGGATGCGCGGCGGGTGCGAGGAGACCTTCGGCGGCTCCAGCTTGGCGAGCGTCGGGGCGTCAAGGAACTGCGGCTCAAGGGCCGGAAAATCGGTCATCGGGTACTCAATTTTGCGAAGCAGCTAGCGCGAGCGTCATTGAACGGTCGCATATTTCATGTATGTTGGAAATATGGAAATGAAAGCCGCCGTCACCAGCCTCGCCGCGCTCGCCCACGAAAACCGCCTCGCCGCCTTCCGCCTGTTGGTTCAAGCCGGCCCGTCTGGTTTGGCGGCCGGAGAGCTGGCTCGCAGGCTTGAGATTTTGCCGAACACGCTTTCGGCGAGCCTCACCGTCCTGAGCCATGCCGGCTTGGTCGGCTCGCGCCGCGAAGGCCGCTCGATCATCTACACCGCCCACTACGACGCCATGAGCGCGCTGCTGGCCTTCCTGATGGAAGACTGCTGCGCCGGATCGCCGGAGATCTGCGCGCCCTTGGCCGACATGCTCAGCCGCAGCGCCTGCTGCGCGGACGACCTCGTCAAAGCCTAGGGAACGCGCCATGCTCCACCCCGAGAAGAAGCTGCCCTTCAACGTCCTCTTCCTCTGCACCGGCAATTCGGCGCGATCGATCCTCGCGGAATCGATCATGAACCGGGTCGGGGCGGGCAAGTTCAAAGCCTACTCCGCCGGCTCCATGCCGGCCGGCAAGGTCAATCCCTACGCCATCACGCTGCTGCAGAAGCTCAACTACCCGACCGACCAGTTGCGCTCGAAGCCCTGGGACGAGTTCGCCGCGCTCAACAACCCCGAGGCCCCCGAACTCGATTTCGTATTCACCGTCTGCGACAACGCCGCTGGCGAGGTCTGCCCGATCTGGCCGGGTCAGCCGATGAGCGCCCATTGGGGTCTGCCTGACCCCGCAGCGGTCGAGGGTAGCGAGGCCGAGAAGACCCTCGCCTTCGCCGACGCCTACCGGATGCTGAACAATCGCATCAGCATCTTCGTGAACCTGCCGATCACCTCGCTCGACAGCCTCTCGCTGCAGAAGCGCCTGGACGACATCGGCAAGACCCAGGGCGAGCCCGCCGGGACCGAATGACTTTGAGAGGATGACTGTGTCGCGTGAACAGACGGCGCCCGAAGCGCCGAAAGCCATGTCGCTTTTTGAGCGCTACCTGACCCTCTGGGTAGCGCTCTGCATCGTGCTCGGCATTGGTTTGGGCCACTTCTTTCAGCCTGCCTTCCAGCTGATTGGCTCGGCCGAGGTCGCCAAGGTCAATCTGCCGGTCGCCGTCCTGATCTGGCTGATGATCATTCCGATGCTGATGAAGGTCGACTTCGGCGCGATGCGCCAGGTCGGCCGCCATTGGCGCGGGATCGGGGTGACCCTGTTCATCAACTGGGCGGTGAAGCCGTTTTCGATGGCAGCCCTGGGCGCCTTCTTCATCGGCTATCTGTTCCGCCCCTACCTGCCGGCCGGCGAGATCAACAGTTACATCGCCGGGCTGATCCTACTCGCGGCTGCGCCTTGCACCGCGATGGTGTTCGTCTGGAGCAACCTGACGCGCGGCGAGCCGAACTTCACGCTCAGCCAGGTCGCGGTGAACGACGCCATCATGATCGTGGCTTTTGCTCCGATCGTCGGTCTGCTGCTGGGCATTTCCGCGATCACCGTGCCCTGGGAGACCCTGATGCTCTCCGTCGGGCTCTACATCGTCATTCCGGTGATCATCGCCCAGGTCGCCCGCAAGGCCCTGATGACCCGCGGCGAAGCTGCGCTGCAAGGCGCGCTCGCCACGCTCGGCCCGGTCTCGATCATCGCGCTCCTGGCGACGCTGGTCCTGCTGTTCGGCTTCCAGGGCCAGCAGATCATCGCCCAGCCGGCGATCATCGCCATGCTGGCCGTTCCGATCCTGATCCAGGTCTACTTCAACTCCGGGCTGGCCTATCTGCTTAACCGCGCTAGCGGTGAAGCCCACTGCGTCGCCGGGCCGTCGGCCCTGATCGGGGCCAGCAACTTCTTCGAGCTGGCGGTCGCCGCCGCCATCAGCCTGTTCGGCTTCACGTCGGGCGCGGCTTTGGCGACCGTCGTCGGCGTTCTGATCGAAGTCCCGGTCATGCTCTCGGTCGTCGCGATCGTGAACGCCAGCAAGGGTTGGTACGAGCGTGGCGGCGCCGTGCGCCGGGTGGCCGCCCGCGAACAGACCCCAACTCCGAAAGCCTCGCCGGTGAAGTCATGAGCTCATCCGAATTTCCGATCGCCATCTTCCACAATCCGGCCTGCGGCACCTCCCGCAACGCCCTGGCGATGATCCAGGCGGCCGGCTACGAGCCGGCCGTCGTCGAGTACCTCGAGGCCGGCTGGACCCGCGAACAGCTTGTCCATCTTCTGAGCGAGATGCACGCCGCACCGCGCGACATCCTGCGCGAGAAAGGCACGCCGGCCGCCGAACTTGGCCTCCTAGATCCCGATGTCAGCGACGATGCGCTGCTCGCGGCAATGGTCGAACACCCGATCCTGGTGAACCGGCCGATCGTCGTGACGCCGAAGGGCGTCAGGTTGTGCCGGCCTTCGGAAGCGGTTCTCGACCTGCTCGACCGCGCACCGGAGACTTTCACGAAAGAAGACGGCGAGGTCGTCCGCCTCTAAGTCGCGCGGAAGCTCCGCCCGCCAGTGACACTTCAGCCAATCGGGCGGATAATGTCCGTATGGCGCGACTTCTAATCGCCATCCTCGCCATTCTGGCCCTGGTGGCCAGCCCGATCACCGCCTCGGCGGCGACCATTGAGTGCGGCGTGGAGGCATCAAGGCCAAACGCCATGGCGTCCATGGATGAGCCTCCCGGCGAACAGCCGAGCGCCCCGATCACTCCCTGCTGCGACAAGGCGCTGAAGAACTGCGCCGCAACGTGCGCAAGCATCTGTGCCGGCGCGGTCGCAGTGCTGTCGGCGACGCCGAGTGGGGCGGCCCTAGCCGCTCAAGTGGCGCCTGAGCCTGGAAACGGTCCCGCCGTGCATCCCCATAGGCCTCCCGGCCCAGATCGGCCCCCGAAACTGTTGGCCTGAGGCCGACGACGAAATCGTCGGTTCCACCGCGCCTGCGCCGGCCGCTCGCGAGCGAGATCCGGCCCCAGCCCAGGCGCCGTCTCGCCGGGACGGCTCACCGCCCGGCGGATCCATCAATCTTGGGGAAGACCCATGACCATTCGCTTCACCATCACCGCCTTGGCGCTCAGCCTGCCGCTGGCGACCGGGGCCTGCGCCGTGTCCGGACAGTACGCCTATCGCACCGCGCCGCCATCCTCGAACCCACACGACTACTTCCGCACGGTGACCCGTGAACCGCTCGCGGCCGAAGGCGAAAAGGCCGACGCCGTCGCGGTCGAGCGGCCTCGCTGACGCACCTAGTCTGCGTCGATTCCGAGGGATCGGCGCAGGCGCCGCGTATTGCTCAATGACGGCCCGGTTGATCGTCCAGGCCGTCGCCGCCGAACTGTGACCTTGCGCAAACCGAAGCTCGGGCATACCCCTATCGCCTCATGTGGAACCTGATCCGCATCGTCGTCGCAGCGCTCGCCCTGGTCGGCTTCGTCGGCCAGACGACGGCGCGTGCTATGCCAATGATGGCGATGGTCGAGGCGGCTGCACCGGCTGACCACGTTGCAATGGCTGGGATGGACTGCGCCGATATGCCTGGCATGTCGCAAATGGCCGATGCGCCCAGGCCGGTCTCCAAGCCGACACCATGTAAGGGCGTCACGCTCGATTGCATTGGTAAGATGGGCTGCGCCACGGTGCCGCCGCCAGTTCCGGCGATTGCGAGCATCCCGCATACGTTCACCTACGAGGGCGTGCACTTCGCGCTCTCCGACCTAACGCGCGAGGGCGTGCTCGCCCCCTTGCTCTTCCATCCTCCTAGACCGCTGGCCTGACGCGCTGGCGTCAGCGTCTGCAGGAGCTCTCAACGAGCGACCGCGGACGCGCGCATGACGCCGCTCAATCAGATCAGCCCGTCCGTCGGACGGGCGCCATCGGCATGGAGAAGGATCATGACCTTCCGAACACTCACTGCGATCAGCGCTGCGGCGCTGACGCTCGGCCTGTCAGCCGCGGCCCATGCGGCCGCCGCTGAGCCGCAGGGCGACTACCGCCTGCGGGTCGCCCCGCCGTCCTCGAACCCGCACGACTACTTCCGCACAGTCGAAAAGGTCCCAGGCTCGCCCGCTGCGGGTGACCAGGCACGGGCGGCGGATTGCGACTGCCCGATGATGAAGAGCGACGCGGCCATGCGCGACATGTGCATGAGCATGGGCCGCCACAGCCCGCAGCCGAAGGGCTAGCCGACTGCCAATCCCCGCGCCGTCTATCCCCTGGCGCGGGGATGCAGGGGCGCCGGCGGTGATCAACCGTCGGCGCTACCGGCCCTCGTTTCATCATGATCACGACCGGAACTCCGATGCGTCTTGTCTTGACCCTGGCCTGCGCGGCGTTAGGCGGCGCGGCCCAGGCTGCGCCACTAACCTTCGATGCCGCGCTCAGGCTCGCCGACACCTCAGCGCCAAGCCTCTTGAGCAAGGACGCCGATGTCGCCGCGGCGCGCTCCGCAGCCGTATCCGCTGGCCGCCTACCCGACCCGAAGCTCGCCGTGGGTCTCGGCAACTTCCCGATCTCAGGACCTCCAGCGGGGACCTTCGACCGCGACAGCATGACCATGGCCACGGTCGGTGTGAGCCAGGACATGCCCAGCTCCGCCAAACGCCGCGCGGACCGTGAACGCGCCACCGCAGACATAGAGGCAGCCGAGGCCGGCGCACGGGTCGAGGCGCGGGCGGTCCGTCTTGCGGCCTCCCTGGCCTGGATCGACCTCTTCTACGCCAGGAAGCGGCTCGCGGCGTTGGATGAGGTGGAGCGCGCCCTCACGCCCCTGCGCGCCAGCGCGCCGTCGCAACTGGCGTCCGGATCGACGCGGCCCGCCCAAGCCCTCGAGCCAGACCAACTCAGCGCCGCCCTCGACGATCGGCGCGCCGAACTGGTCGCCGCGGTTGGCAGGGCCCGGGCTGAACTCGTTCGTTGGACTGGCGAGGCCGATGCTGATGTGGCTGGCCCCCCGCCGAACTTCCAAGTCGATCCGGCCAATTTGCGCGCCGGCCTCGAGAGGCTGCCCGCGCTCCGGGCCTATGACGCCGCCGGCCGCCAAGCCGACGCCGATGTCTCGGCCGCAAAGGCGGAGAAGCGGCCGGATTGGAGCTGGGATCTCACCTACCAGCACCGCGACCCGATGTATGGCGACATGGTCTCGCTTGGTGCGTCGGTCAGCCTGCCGCTGTTCGCCGCCAAACGACAGGACCCGATGGTCGCCGCTCGCGCCTCCAGCGCCACCCGCGTCCGCTACGAACGGGAGGCGGCGCGCCGGGCGCTGGCCGCAGCGCTGGAGGCCGACCTCGCCGACCACGCCATGCATCACGACCGTCTCATGCGCGGCCGCACGACCCTGGAGCCGCTGGCCGCCCGCCGCGCCGACCTGGAGACGGCGAGCTATGCCGCCGGCACGGCGGGGCTGTCGGACGTACTGGGCGCGCTGGTCGCCCTCGCCGAAGCCAAGATCGACATTCTCGACCGCGAGGCCGCCGTCCAGCGCGACGCGGTCCGCATCGTCCAGACCTACGGAAGCGACGCCCAATGATCGCCCTCTCCCGCACTCAGCTCGCCGCCGCCGCGGCCGTGGTCGCCCTCGCCGCCGGCGGGCTCGGTTATGGCTTGGCTCACTTGCAGAGGCTCCCAGCCCCATCGGCCGGCACGCCCGGATCGGAGGGGCGCAAGATCCTCTACTGGTACGATCCGATGGTCCCAATGGAGCGCTATCCGGGGCCCGGCAAGTCGTCCATGAATATGGACCTGATCCCCAAGTACGCCGACGAGACCGAAGCGGGCGGCGGCGTGCGGATCGACCCAGCGGCGGCGCAGAACCTCGGCGTGAGGTTGGCCCGGGTCGAGCGCAGCGCGTTCGCCCAGAGCGTCGAGGCGACAGGCGTCCTCGACTTCAACCAGCGCAGCGTCGCCATCGTCCAGGCCAGGGCCGACGGTTTTGTGCAACGGGTCCATGCCCGCGCGCCTGGCGATGTCATCGCCGCCGGAGCGCCGATCGCCGACCTGCTCGTGCCGTCCTGGAGCGGCGCCCAGGCCGAGTACCTCGCGGTGCGAAAGTCTGGCGACGCGAGGCTGGAGGCTGCCGCCCGCCAGCGACTGGCGCTGCTGGGTATGCCGGATCCGCTGATCGACCAGGTCGCTCGCACCGGTCGCCCCCGCAACGTCATCACGGTCAGCGCCCCGATCGGCGGCGCACTCCAGACCCTGGACGTGCGCCAAGGCATGACCGTCAGCGCGGGGCAGACCCTTGCGCAGGTGTCGGGCCTCTCAAGCGTCTGGCTCAACGCGGCGGTCCCGGAGGCCCAGACCAATCAGATCAAGATCGGCCAGGCCGTCACGGCAACTCTCGCTGCATTCCCCGGCGAGACCTTTAGCGGCCGGATCGCAGCCATCCTGCCGGCCGCCCAGGCGGAGAGCCGGACGCTCACCGTTCGGGCGGAGCTGCCTAATCCTAGCGGACGACTGCGGCCTGGGATGTTCGCCACGGTCCATCTCGGCGGCGAGGCGCAGACGGCCTTGTCCGTGCCGTCCGAGGCGGTGATCCGCACTGGCAAGCGCAGCCTCGTCATGGTGGCCGGCGAGCAAGGCCGGTACGCGCCGGTGGAGGTTCGGGTCGGCCGCGAGAGCGGCGAGCGCACCGAAATCCTGGCCGGCCTCAGCGAAGGCCAGCAGGTCGTTGCTTCCGGCCAATTCCTGATCGATTCCGAAGCGAGCCTCGCCGGGCTGCAGGCGCGGCCGCTCGCGACCGGTGCGGGTACGCCGACCACGGCGCCGGGCGCGCTCCATGAGACGCGGGGTCGGATCGAGGCTCTGTCGGCCGAATCCATCACCCTCAGTCATGAGCCCGTGCCCGCGGTTGGCTGGCCCGCCATGACCATGACCTTCAAGCTGGAGCCGGCCGCCCTGGCCAAGGGCCTGAAGGTCGGCGACCAGGTGGCGTTCGGCTTCGAGCAGCGGCCGGATGGAGCCGTCGTGCGTCGTATCGCCCGGATGGGGGCGGCGCGATGATCGCCGCCCTGATCCGCTGGTCGGTCCGCAATCGTTTCTTCGTTCTGCTCGCCGCCGTGGCGCTTATCGCGGCCGGCGCGCTCGCGGCGCGCACGACACCAGTCGACGCCCTGCCCGACCTATCCGACGTGCAGGTGATCATCCGCACCCCCTATCCCGGCCAGGCGCCGCAGATCGTCGAGAACCAAGTCACCTATCCGCTGACCACTACGATGCTCTCGGTACCGGGCGCCAGGACCGTCCGCGGCTACTCGTTCTTCGGCGACAGCTTCGTCTATGTGATCTTCGAGGACGGGACCGACCTCTACTGGGCCCGCTCGCGGGTGCTGGAGTACCTGAACCAGGTCCAGGCCCGCTTGCCGGAAGCGGCCAAGCCGGCGCTGGGGCCGGACGCCACCGGGGTCGGCTGGGTCTACGAATACGCCCTGGTCGACCGCACCGGCCGCCATGACCTGTCGGAGTTGCGGTCCCTGCAGGACTGGTTCCTGCGCTATGAGCTGAAGAGCCTGCCGGGCGTGGCGGAGGTCGCCAGCATCGGCGGCATGGTCAAGCAGTACCAGGTCGTGCTCGACCCGGTGAAGCTCGCCGCCTACGGCATCACCCACCGCCAGGCCGTAGAGGCGATACAGCGGGCCAACAGCGAGACCGGCGGCTCGGTGCTGGAGCTGGCCGAGGCCGAGTACATGGTCCGCGCCTCCGGCTATCTCACCAGCCTCGACGACTTCCGGGCCATTCCGCTGAAGACCGCCGCCGGGGGCGTGCCGGTGCGGCTGGGCGACGTGGCCATCGTCCAGCTCGGTCCGGAGATGCGCCGCGGCCTGGCCGAACTGAACGGCCAGGGCGAGGTCGCCGGCGGCGTGGTGATCCTGCGTTCGGGCAAGAACGCGCGGGAGACCATCGCCGCCGTGAAGGCCAAGTTCGCGGACCTGAAGAAGAGTCTGCCGCCCGGCGTCGAGGTTGTGACCACCTATGACCGATCCCAGCTCATCGACCGGGCGATCGCCAATCTGCGCGAGAAGCTGGTCGAGGAGTTCGTGGTCGTCGCCTTGGTCTGCGCAATCTTCCTTTGGCACGCGCGATCGGCGCTGGTGGCGATCCTGACCCTGCCGCTGGGCGTGCTGTTCGCGCTGATCGTCATGCGCGCCCAGGGCGTCAACGCCAACATCATGTCGCTGGGCGGCATCGCCATCGCCATCGGGGCTATGGTCGACGCCGCCGTGGTGATGATCGAGAACGCCCACAAGAAGATCGAGCGCTGGGAGGAGGAACACCCCGGCCAGCCGCTCGAGGGCGAAACCCGTTGGCGGGTCATCACCGACGCCGCGGCCGAGGTCGGCCCGGCCCTGTTCTTCAGCCTAGTGATCATCACCCTCTCGTTCGTGCCGGTCTTCACGCTCCAGGGGCAGGAAGGCCGCCTCTTCTCGCCGCTGGCCTTCACGAAGACCTACGCCATGGCTGGAGCAGCGATCCTGTCGGTGACCGTGGTCCCGGTGCTGATGGGCTACCTGATCCGCGGCCGCATCCCGCGCGAAAGCGACAACGCCCTGAACCGGTGGCTGACCGCCGCCTACAAGCCGGCCCTGGACTGGGTGATGGACCGTCCGCGGACCACCCTGATCATCGCTGCATTGGTCTTCGCCACCACGGCCTGGCCGCTCAGCCGGCTTGGCGGCGAGTTCATTCCGGCCATGGACGAGGGCGACCTGCTCTACATGCCCTCGGCCCTGCCCGGGCTCTCGGCGCAAAAGGCCGGCGAGCTGCTGCAGCAGACCGACCGGCTGATCAAGACCGTGCCGGAGGTGAAGACCGTATTCGGCAAGGCCGGCCGCGCCGAGAGCGCCACCGACCCCGCGCCGCTGGAGATGTTCGAGACCACCATCCAGTTCAAGCCGCGCAGCGAGTGGCGGCCCGGCATGACGCCCGACAAGCTGGTCGAAGAGCTGGACCGTGCGGTGAAGGTCCCGGGCCTGGCCAATGTCTGGGTTCCGCCGATCCGCAACCGCATCGACATGCTGGCGACCGGCATCAAGAGCCCGATCGGGGTGAAGGTCTCGGGCGCTAACCTCGCCGAGCTCGACCGCATCGCCCGCGAGGTGGAGACGACCGCCAAGAGTGTTCCCGGCGTCAGCTCGGCCCTGGCCGAACGGCTGACCGGCGGGCGCTATGTCGATGTCGACATCGACCGCGCCGCCGCGGCCCGCTTCGGGCTCAACATCGCCGACGTACAGGAGATCGTCGCCGGCGCCATCGGCGGCGAGACTGTCGGCCAGACCGTCGAGGGCCTAGCCCGCTATCCGATCAATGTCCGCTATCCGCGCGAGAGCCGCGACAGCCTGGAGGGGCTGCGCAACCTACCGGTCCTCACTCCGGCCGGGCAGCAGATCACGCTCGGGACGGTGGCAAGGATCGAAATCGCCGACGGACCGCCGATGCTCAAGACCGAGAACGGCCGGCTCTCGACCTGGGTCTATATCGATGTGCGAGACCGCGACCTGACCTCCGTCGTCGCCGACCTGCGGGACGCCGTCGCCAAGGACGTGAAGCTCTCGCCCGGCGTCTCAATCGCCTATTCGGGCCAGTTCGAATATCTGCAGCGGGCGGTCGAACGGCTGAAGCTTGTCGTGCCGGCGACGCTCCTGATCATCTTCGTCCTGCTCTATGTGATCTTCCGGCGCTTCGACGAGGCGGCCCTGATCATGGCGACCCTGCCCTTCGCGCTCACAGGCGGCATTTGGGCGCTCTATCTGCTCGGCTATCACCAGTCGGTGGCTACAGGCGTGGGCCTCATCGCGCTCGCCGGCGTCGCCGCCGAGTTCGGCGTCGTGATGCTGATCTATCTGAAGGATGCGCTGAAAGACCGGGGCGAGCATCCCTCCCCTGACCAGGTCAAAGCCGCCGTCCGCGAAGGGGCCCTGCTGCGGGTACGCCCCAAGGCCATGACCGTGGCGGTGATCCTCGCCGGCCTCGCCCCGATCTTGATCGGGCATGGCGCCGGCTCAGAGGTCATGAGCCGGATCGCCGCCCCGATGATCGGTGGCATGCTCACCGCCCCTTTGCTCTCCATGCTGGTCATCCCGGCCGGCTATCTGCTGCTCCGCCGCAGATCCTCGCACACGCCCTTCCCACCCGCTTCCAGACAAGGAGATATCCGATGAAGCGCACCACCCTGACTGTCATGGGCCTCGGCCTGACCCTCGCGCTGGCGGCCTGCGGCCAACCGGCCGAACAGAAGGCCGCGGAAGCTCCTGCTGCCCCCGCTCCGGCAATGCCGGCTGGAGACAATATGGCCAGCATGGCGTCCGATGCAGCAGCCGCCAAATCTGTGAAGGCGAAGGGCGTCGTCACAGCCGTCGACGTTGCGGCCGGCACGATCACGCTCGACCACGAGGAGATCCCTGAGGTGAGCTGGCCGGCAATGACCATGGGCTTCAAGGCCACGCCAGAACTGGCTCAGTCCGTGAAGGTCGGAGACAAGGTCGCCTTCGACCTGACCGTCAAGGATGGAGCCGGCGAGATCACCGCGATCCAGAAGCAGTAAGCTCAGCGTGGGCGACGAAAGTCGCCCACCACTCAGCCGCGCTGTGAGCACCAGCGTTCGCGCAACGCCCGGCGACCATTCTGGACGCACGGCCGCCCTACAACGCGACCGAAGCGAAATGGAGCAATCGCCCGTGTCCGGCCTCCCTTACGACGAGGCACGTACGGACGCGGTTCGGCTGTTTCGAATGAAACCGAACACCATCACCAGAAGTGTTGCAAATTGGGCGGCGACACCTTGCCAGGTCGGATAGAGGCCGAGGATCTCGATCCGCGGCAGTCCTGCGATAGGCCGAATTCCCAAAAGCCCGGCCTCCTGAAGCCCGGCCACGCCCTTGCCCGCGAGGATCACCGCGAGGATGGCGATGAGAATTGAGCTGAAGGCGAAGAACTGGGTGATGGGGAGCTTGCGGCTGTAGCGCAAGAGCGCCCAACCGACCACCGCCAGCACGACCGCGCCGGAGGCGGCGCCAGCCAGCATCGCCATATGTCCACCCTGGCTCCAGAGCGCGGCGTAGAAGAGGATGGTTTCGAAGACCTCCCGGTAAACGACCAGGAAGGCCAAGGCGAAAAGGAACCAGGCCGACTTTCGCGACAGGGCCTTGGAGAGCTTATCGCGGATGTAGCGTTGCCAGACATCAGCGCGGCTCTTGCCGTGCATCCAGATTCCGACCGAAACCAGCACTACAGCGGCGATGATCGAGCCGAAGCCCTCCATCAGCTCGCGGCTCGCGCCGCTGATCGAGATCAGATAGGTAGCGGCCGCCCAGGTCAGTACCCCGGCGCCCAGGGCCGCGCTCCAGCCGCCATGCACATAGGGCAGGACATCGGCCCGCCCAGCCTTGCGCAAAAAGGCGACCATCGCCACTACCACCAGCAGCGCTTCTAGGCCCTCGCGCAGCAAGATCGTGAAGGCGCCCAGGAATGCAGAGGCCTGACTGGCCTTCTCGGGCGCAAGGGCGCGCTCGGCGGCGTCCATGTAGGCGGCGAGCTGTTCGGCCTGGCCTTGCACCGCAGCCACGGGCTGACCGGCTGCTATCGCTGATCGATAGGCGCCCATACCGCTCTCTATCCGGCTCATCAGCGCCGGATCGCGCGCCTTGAGAAGCGGCTCGACCGGCTCGAAGCCGTCGAGATAGGCCGACAGCGCCAAGTCAGTCGCCCGTCGCGGGTCGCCCCCCGCATAGGCCGTGGCGCTCTCTGCAAGCCGCGCCCTCGCCAGATCAAGATTGGGGCCCTGTCCCGAGAGCGCCTTCGGCGTCTTACGAAGGTAGGCGGTGAGCGCCTGCGCCTTTTCGGGGCCGAAGTCGGCGGCCAGGGCCTGCGGCGTCGTCTGGGTCAGCGCCGCAAGGGTGCTGAACCGAGCGCGGACTTCCGCATCTTGGCGCCAGAGCCGCTCGCCAGCCTTGGTCTGAGCGTCTTCATAGGCGAGGCCTCCGACGTAGAACGCGAGCGCCCAGCGGTCCGATTCTGAGAGATGTGCGTAGCTGGCCATGGCCGTGCCGTCCAAGCCCTGCCCGATGACCTGATAGAGACCGAAGAGGCTCCGCTGCTGCGCTCGCGCCAAGTCGGTGAACGCGATCGGGGGCGGGTCGAGTCCTTCGGCGTTCGGCCCGTCGCCGGCGCCGTTGGCGCCGTGGCAGGCCGCGCACTGCTCGGCGTAGAGACGCGCGGCGCGGTTCAGGTCCGGAACCATGCGCGGAGCCAGAGGCGTTGGATAGGCGGCCAGCAGCGCGCTCGCCAAGTTGTGGGCGTCACGGCTCACTTGGGCCGGTGGAGCCTTGGCCAGAACCGCCGCCTCCAGCGCAGCGGCGTCACGTACGAGCTGCGGGCGAGCCGGAGTCGCCGGCAAGGTGGCAAGGCGCGCGCGGACCGCCCCGGCGAACTCCACCATCTCCGCATACTCGGCTGGGCTAATGACCTGCCCGTTGTCGACGGCGCCGGCGTAGTCGACCGCGACATAGTCCAGCAGTCGCCACGCGGTCTGCGCCGAACTGCTCTCCTGCGCCATGGCCGGCAACACGAGGAATGACAGGGCCGCAACGACAGCGGCGACGAAGTTGGACAGGATGCGCATGGAGAACCTGATGCTATCAATTCTCCTTATCAGGGCATTGCGCCGCTTGGCGAGCCACGACCTCAAGCCTGCCAGTGACGACGGCCGCTTGATCCTCTAGCGACTTGAGGATGTACCGTCGCGCGATCGTGTATCGGAGGAGAGGTCAATGATCACGGTTCGGCGAGAGGTAGCCTCCACCAGATCGGGAGGCGCATCGTGAGCACAGCTCTGACCCTGCGCGTCGACGGGATGGACTGTGGCGCCTGCGCGACGAAAATCGAGAACGCGCTCAAGCGAGTCCCGGGCGTCAGCGATATCGACGTGAACTACAGCCTGCAGCGGCTGACGCTCGCCTATGACGCCGATCGCACGTCGCCGATCGTCATTCGGGAACGCATTCGCGGACTGGGCTACACGCCGAGCGACGATGGCGGACCCATCTCCGAAGTTGGCGCGCCCAGCGACGAAATCTGGTGGCGATCGCGCAAGGCGCAATTGGCGCTGGCCTCGGGCCTGGCGTTGGCTGTTGCCTTCGTGATCGCGCGCTTGGCGCCGGAATGGACCACATGGGTCTACGCGATCGCGACCCTGGTGGGCCTAGTGCCCATCGCCCGACGCGCGATCGCCGGCGCGGTGTCCGGCACGCCGTTCAGCATTGAAACCCTGATGTCGGTGGCCGCCGCCGGCGCGATCGCCATCGGCGAGGCTGAGGAAGCGGCGGTCGTCGTCTTTCTCTTCACGGTCGGCGAACTGTTGGAGGGAGTGGCTGCGTCGAAGGCCCGAGCGGGTATTCGCGCTCTTGTCGATCTCGTCCCCCGCTCGGCCTTGCGCGAGCGCGACGGCGTCATTGAACAGGTCGCCGCCGCCGAGTTGGCGGTCGGGGATATCGTGGTGATCCGCCCCGGCGATCGCGCGCCGTCTGACGGCGAAGTGATCAGCGGGACCTCGGAGGTCAACCAAGCCCCCGTTACGGGGGAGTCCGTCCCGGTGACGAAGGAACCGGGAGCAGAAATCTATGCCGGGAGCATCAACGGCAACGGCCAACTGCGGGTCGCCATCACCAAGGCCGCCGCCGACAACACGATCGCGCGGATCATCCATCTGGTCGAGGAGGCCCAAGGCGCCCGCGCGCCGATGGCCCGTTTCATCGACCGCTTCAGCGCCTGGTACACGCCCGCCGCGATGGCGGTCGCCGCCCTGATCATCGTGCTGCCCCCCCTCCTCTTGGGCGCGGAATGGCATACGTGGATCTACCGTGGCCTGGCGGTTCTGCTCATCGCCTGTCCTTGTGCACTGGTTATCTCGACCCCAGCGGCGATTGCGTCCGGCCTCGCCGCGGGTGCGCGCAAGGGTCTGCTCGTGAAAGGCGGCGCGGCCCTGGAAACGCTCGGCAAGGTCGCCACGGTGGCCTTCGACAAGACCGGCACGTTGACCCTCGGCCGCCCCCAGGTCAGCGACATTGTCGCTTTCGAGGGCGAGCCAAGCGATTTGCTAGCTAAAGCCGCAGCCGTCGAGAAGGGGTCGAGCCATCCCCTTGGCTTAGCGATCATCGCCCGCGCCGAAGCCGATGGTCTGACGCTGCCTATCGCCTATGGCGTGACCGCCACACCGGGCAAAGCGGTCACCGGCCGCCTGAAGAGCGGTTTTGTTTCGGTCGGCTCGCCACGCTTCGCCGCCGAGCAGGCGCAGTTGAGCGCCGAGCAGGTCGCACGCCTGCAGGCGCTTGAGAGCGAAGGCAAGACCGTGGTTGTGGTGCTGGAATCCAAACGCGCGCTCGGCGCCCTGGCTCTGCGCGACGAACCCCGCCCCGACGCCGTCCAAGGACTGGCGCAACTGCGCGCGATGGGCCTGCGCACGGTGATGCTGACCGGCGACAATGCCCGCGCCGCTCGAGCGATCGGCGAGGCGCTGCAGATCGAGGCCGAAGCGGAGCTGCTGCCCGACGTCAAGCTATCGCGTATCCAGGACCTGCGTGCGCACGGTCCCATCGCCATGATCGGCGACGGCATCAATGACGCGCCGGCGCTCGCCGCGGCCTCGGTCGGCGTTTCCATGGGGGGCGGAACCGACGTCGCCTTGGAGACCGCCGACGCGGCCCTCCTCAACGACAAGGTGACTGGCGTCGCAGATCTGGTGCGCCTGTCGCGCGGCACGCTGCGTAACATTTGGCAGAATGTCGCCATCGCGCTCGGTCTTAAGGCGGTCTTCCTCGCAACGACCCTGATGGGAACCACGCCGCTCTGGATGGCGATCCTTGCCGACACGGGCGCAACCGCCCTCGTGACTGCCAACGCCCTGCGCCTGCTGCGCTTCGAACGCAGCCGCTCGTCAGACCTCTAGATGGGCGGCCTCTGGTCCGGCGCGTTCGAGGCGGGCGATCACTGGGCGATCTGGCGCGGAGCGGTCGGCGACAGCCGCCTCCACCGGCACCTGGCGGCGCAGGCAGTGGTCGCCCCGGCGCCCGTGACGGTGATCGACGCGGCCGGGCAGCGAGCGATCGGGCGTGTCATCCTCATCGATCCGCTGGTTCCGCATCGGCTGGAGCCGGCGGCCGAAGCCGAGATCGTGTTTATCGAACCGACCCTCGCCTCGCTGCCGCTGCAGTTCGCCCGGTCGTGGTCGGCCGCCGCCTCCCCCCCTCCGGTTATCGTCGCACGAGCCTTCGCTGGGCATGACGCATGGACCTGGGCGCGCGTTCTAGACACCCCGCTCCCACCGCGGCCGACCCTGACGCGACTTCAGCCGGCCCTGGCGGAAATCGACCGCCTGCTGCCCCTAGGCGCAGTCCCGCTTGAGGCGGCTGCAGCGAAGACGGGGCTGTCGGCGGAGCGCTTCCGACACCTCTTCGTGGACGCCATGGGCCTGCCGTTTCGGCGATATGTGCTTTGGCGGCGGATCGGCTGGGCTGCCCAGGCCCTCAAGGCGGGCGACGACGCGACCACGGCCGCGCACGGTGCGGGCTTCGCCGACGCAGCGCATTTTTCCCGAACCCTGCGGGCGATGTTCGGCATCGCGCCCAGCGCCTTGCGGCTACCCAGGCCGCCGGCCCGACGCAGCCGCTATGTTCATGCGGGTTCGTCAGGCGAGGCCTAGGCGATATCGACATTCAGGATTCTCACGATGTGAGATGTCTGATTCATAGGG
>NZ_DAMABV010000001.1:0-718725 GCF_031984885.1 Phenylobacterium sp. | reverse complement strand
AAACGCCGTCCTCAGAGACCTAACAGCCCCAAAAACTCAACTGACTTGATGACACTCCGATCAGCTCTGCACCACCCATTGCCCGTCCGCGCCCTTGCAGGCGGTGTGGCGGGAGGTTTCCGGGGCGCCGCCCTGGGTGCGGATGGTCTGGTCGAAGGTGCGGCAGACCGAATTGCCGCCGGCGTACTGATCGCCGCCCGAGGGGCGCACGACGGTGTCGGAGACATAGCCGATCGCCATGCCGTCGCGGCCGGCCAGCAGCCAGGGCGTGCCGCTGACCCGGGCCAGGGCGTCGAACCCCTGGCCGCCGCCGCCCCCGCCGTTCGAGGTCGAGACCACGCGGACGTCGCCGGAGGCGCCGGTCTCGGGGTTGGACCAGGATTGCGAGCCGCCGCGATCGAGGGCGTATTCGGCCGCGGCCTGGGCCTTCTGCTGGTCGCTGCGCTGCATGCGGCAGCCGATGTAGGAGCCGGCCGCCGCGCCGGCGGCGGCGCCGAGCACGGCGCCCAGCGTGCGTTCGTTCTTGGCGAGGTTGCTGCCGACCACGCCGCCGACCAGGCCGCCGATGACGGCGCCGCCGGCCTGTTTGTCGCCGCCGGCGTCGCAGCCGAAGATCGAGGAGAGCGGGCTGCCCTGGCGCAGGGTCGGCTGGGCGCCGGCGGCGGCGGGAAGGGCGAGAGCGACGGCCACGACGGCCGCGGTGACTTGCGAGGGACGCATGATGTTTTCCTGGCGCGGCCCCTGGAGCGGGGCGAACAAGCTGCGCCGGAAAAATGCGCGCGCTGCCGGTTCCGTTCCATCCCCGGGCGCCATCAACAATTGTATCGGCTGAATAGTTGCTCCCCCGCTGGGGGAGCTGTCGGCCGAAGGCGGGACTTGCTGACTCAACAGACCCCCACCCGTCTCGCCGCTTCGCGGCGATCCACCTCCCATGAAGGGGAGGGTGGGCGCATATGGCGCTTGCGGGCTTGCCCCTATCCTTTGATCGTCATCCCCGGCCGCGCATGCGTGTCGGGGATCCATACACGCCGAGGGTCTTCGGCTGAACTCGGTGTCCATGGATGGCCGGGACCTGACGGCCCGGCCATGACGAGCCATGGGGAAAATCCATGTGCGATCCACCCTCCCCCAGCGGGGGAGGAGCTGATCAGCGTCACGTCGTCGGGAAGCCCTTGTCGCGGAGGTAGGCCGTCACGTCGACGTCGCGGCCCATCAGGTTGCGATAGGCGATGGCCGGGTCGATGGAGTTGCCGACGCTCATGACGTTGTCGTGCAGCTTCTTCGCCATGGCCTTGTCGTACATGCCGCCGGGCGAATGCTGGAAGGCGTCGACGACGTCGAGGGCCAGGGTCTCCGACCACAGGTAGCTGTAGTAGCCGGCCGAATAGCCGTCGGAGGCGAAGACGTGGCCGAACTGCGGGGTGCGGTGGCGCATCACCACCTCGCTGGGCATGCCGAGCTTGGCCAGTTCGTCGCGCTCGAAGGCGTCGGGGTCGATGTCGGCACCGCCGGCCAGGTGCAGCTTCATGTCGATCAGGGCCGAGGACAGGTATTCGGTGACGTCGAAGCCCTGGCGGAAGGTCTTGGCCTTTTCCAGCTTGTCGACCAGGTCCTGCGGGATCGGGGCGCCGGTCCTGTGGTGCAGGGCGAAGCGGCTCAGCACCTCCTTGGTCGGCAGCCAGTGCTCGTTGATCTGGCTGGGGAACTCGACATAGTCGCGCGGCACGGCGGTGCCGGCCAGCGAGGGATAGTTCACGTCGGAGTTCAGGCCGTGGATGGCGTGGCCGAACTCGTGGAACATGGTCTCGGCGTCGTCCCAGGACAGCAGCACCGGCTCGCCCGGCGCGCCCTGCACGAAGTTGGAGTTGTTCGAGACGATCGTGGTGACCGGCCCGGCGAACTTCTCCTGGGTCCGGTAGGCGTTCATCCAGGCGCCCGAGCGCTTGCCCTGGCGGGCATAGGGATCGAAGTACCAGAGGCCGACGTGCTGGCCGCCCTTCCTGACCTCCCAGACGCGGATGTCGGGGTGGGCGACGGGGATGTCGGCGACCTGCACGAACTCGAAGCCGTAGACCTGGCCGGCGGCCCAGAACATGCCCTCGCGCAGCTTCTCGAGCTGCATGTACGGCTTGATCTGGTTCATATCGAGGTCGTAGCGGGCGGCGCGGACCTTCTCGGCGTAGTAGCGGTAGTCCCAGGGCTCGATCCGGATGCCGGCCTTTTCCCTGTCGGCGATCGCCTGCATCTCGGCGACCTCTTCCTTGACCCGCGCGACCGCCGAGGGCCACACGCGGGTCATCAGCTCCATGGCCGCGTCCGGCGTCTTGGCCATGGCGTTCTCGAGCCGCCAGTGGGCGTGGGTCGGATAGCCCAGAAGCTGGGCGCGCTCGAAGCGCAGCTTCAGGATCTTGCGGATGGTGGCGTTGTTGTCCTTGGCGTCGCCGTTGTCGCCGCGGCTGTAATAGGTGCGCCAGACCTTCTCGCGCAGGTCGCGGCGGTTCGAATAGGTCAGGAACGGGTCCATCGACGAGCGGGTGTTGAGGATCGCCCATTCGCCCGGCTTGCCGCGGCTCTCGGCTGCGGCCGCGGCGGCGGCGCGGATGTCGTCGGGCAGGCCGGCCAGCTCGCTCTCGGTGCGCAGGTAGAGGACGTAGTCGGTCTCGTCGGCCAGCAGGTTCTGGCTGAAGCTGGTGAACAGGCCGGCCAGCTCCTGGTTGATCTGGGCGACGCGCTTCTTGGCGGTCGGCGACAGCTTGGCGCCGGCGCGCACGAAGCGGTTCCAGTAGAGCCAGGTCAGGCGCTGCTGCTCAGGCGTCAGCCCGGCGCGGTCGTTGTAGACGGCCTCGATGCGCTTGAAGAGCTTCTCGTTCTGCAGGGTCTCGTCGCCGTGGGCGGCGAGCTTGGGGTTCAGCACCTTTTCCTGGGCGCGCAGCTCGGGGTCGGAGAGGGTCGAGGACCAGACGCCGCCGAACATGCCGACCCGGTTCATCAGGTCGCCGGAGCGTTCCAGCGCCGCGATGGTGTTGTCGAAATCGGGCGGCGTGGGGTTGTTCGCGATCGCGTCGATCTCGCTGCGCTCGGTCTTCATGGCCAGGTCGAAGGCGGCCGGGAAGTCGGCGACCTTGACCTTGTCGAAGGCCGGGACGCCGCCGAACGGGCCGGTCCAGGCGGCGGTCAGGGCGTTGGCGGCCGCGCCCTGCGCAACGGCGGCGGCCGGGAGGGCCGAGGCGGCGGCGATCGCGCCGGAAGCGGCCAGGAACGTGCGCCGTTGCATGAGAACTCCAGTGAAGCTTGACCCGAGGCCGGCACCTTAGGGTCAAGTTCCCGGGCCGTCACATGACGGGCTTGTAATGTGACGTCAGGCCGCGTCGAGGACGGCCTGGATCTCCAGGGCGACGCCGGCGGCCTCGCGGCTCGTGGCCAGCGCGGTCTCGTAGCGCAGGCCGCAGGCGGTCAGCACCAGGGCGACCACCTGGACGGCGTGCTCGGGGCTGGAAAGGCCCATCAGGATGTCGCGCTGGACCATGCGGCTGGCGCCGAACACCAGGGTGCGGACCGCGGCCGGGTCCATGTCGCGGAACTCGCCCTGCGAGACGCCCTCGTAGAACATCAGGTCGAGATTGGCCTCCAGCATCGGCGTGCGCTCCACGCGCGAGCCGTCCAGGCGCAGCATCATCCAGCCCCAGGCCGGGTCGCGGCTGACCGACAGCAGGTAGCTGTGCAGGCGGGTGGCCAGCCGCAGCGACACCGACATGCTGGCCGGCAGCCGGGCGTCGAGGACCTCGGTCAGGGCCGAGATGATCTTGCGGCTCACCGCCCGCAGCAGGTCCTCGGCGGTGGGGAAGTAGTTGTAGAAGGTCCCGCGGGAGACCTGGGCGGCGGCCACGAAGTCCTCGATCGAGCAGGCGTCGGGGCCCTTCTCGCCGATGACCGCGATCGCGGCGTCGAGCAGGCGTTCGCGCGTCTGCGCCTTGCGCTGCTCGGCCGCCGCGGCCCGGGCCTCGAGATTGACCCGCATGGGACGCCGGGGGGTCAGGCGGCCTCGGGGAGGTACTGGCGCACCGCATTGGCGGCGGCGAGGGAGAGGGGATCGCTCTGGCGTTCCAGCACGTCGATCTCGTGCTCCAGGGCGGCGGTGATCTCGCGGTGGGCGAGGGGCGAGAGTTCGAGCAACGCACGGGTGGCGGCGCGCGACAGGGCGAGCGCGGTGGCGAGGTCGACGTCGACGCCGATCTGCCAGGTCGGCGACGGGACGTCGGGCTTGTTCGGGTCGGGGGCGCGGGCGGGGAGGGCCATGGCTTTCGGTTTTTTCGGATCCAGGTTGGCGGCGACGCTGAGGAAAAAGAAAAACCCACGGCCGGCCTGCGTCTCGGGCCGTCCGCTGGAAATACACACCACAACTGCAACGCTTGGACTGACAGATATGTCAGCCTGACAATAATGTCAATTTGAAATTCCGAAGTTCGGCGAACACCCGCCCGCATGGACGCCGGCCGCGGGCGCGGCTACATCCTGGGCATGGCCATTGGCGTCTTCGATTCAGGCGTGGGCGGGCTCTCCGTGCACCGCGCGCTCGTGCAGCGGCTGCCGCAGGCCGACTTCATCTATCTGGGCGACCAGGCCAACGCGCCCTATGGCGGGCGCACCGGCGAGGAGATCGTCGACCTGACCCGCGCCGGCTGCGAGCAGTTGTTCGACCTGGGCTGCGACCTGGTGGTGCTGGCCTGCAACACCGCCTCGGCGATCGCGCTGCGGCGGCTGCAGCAGACCTGGCTGCCCGGCTATCGCCAGGCCCTGGGCCGGCCGGTCAACGTGCTGGGCATCATCGTCCCGACCATCGAGGCGGCGACCGGCATGCCCTGGGAGCACGAGGCCGAGCGCCGCGGCGACAAGGTCGAGAAGCTGGACGTGCTGGCGGTGTTCTGCACCCCCGCCACCGCCCGCTCCCGCGTCTACGAGATCGAGATCGACAAGCGCCGACAGGACGTGGCGGTGTTCGCCGAGCCCTGCCCCGACCTGGCGCGGATGATCGAGAACGGCGCCGGCGCGGTCGAGCTGGCCAAGGCGGTCGAGGCGCACGTGGCGGCGGTGACGACGCGGGTGGGCCGCGCGCCCGACCGCGCGATCCTCGGCTGCACCCACTACGAGATCATCGCCGACATCTTCCGGACGGCGCTGAAGCCCGGCACGCCGCTGATCCACCAGCCGCAGGCCGCCGCCGACGCGCTGGAAACCTACCTCGCCAAGCACCCGGAATACCGCACGGGCGAGGACGGCGGGCGGCGGTTCATCACCACCGGCGAGCCCGGGGCGCAGAACATGCTGGTTGAGACTTTTTGGGGAGGCCCGCTAAGCTTCGAAAAGGCTTAGGGAGGCCAAGGTCATGAAAAGGCTTGGGATCATCGTCGCGGCGACGCTGGTGGCGGGGGCCGCGCGCGCCGAGGTCGCCGACCAGGGGCCGGCCGGGTTCCAGATCCGCCACGTCGTCGAGATCGCCGCGCCGCCGGCCAGGGTCCGCGCCGCCGCGCTGGACATCGGCAAGTGGTGGAGCAGCAGCCACACCTATTCGGGCGACGCGAAGAACCTGTCGATCGACGCGTCGGGCTGCTTCTGCGAGACGCTGCCCGACGGCCTGGTGCGGCACATGAGCGTCGTCTACTCCGCGCCGGACGCCCTGCGCATGGCCGGCGGGCTCGGCCCGCTGGCGACGACCGGCGCGTCCGGACATCTGGGCCTTGCGTTCGGCAAGGCGGCCGATCCGGACAGGACCCTGCTGACCCTCACCTACGACGTCGGCGGCTACGCCAGGGGCGGGCTGGCCCAGACCTGGGCCGGGCCGGTCGACGGCGTCCTGGGCGAACAGGTCGCGCGGCTGAAGGCCCATGTCGAGACCGGCAAGGCGCCATAGCCGCTATTCCCGCGCCGCCTGCGCCAGCACCGCGTCCAGCCGGGCGCCCGGCGCGTAGAGGCGCAGGCTGGGCGAGAGCGCTGCGCCGGCGCTCTGCACCGCGTCGGCCATCGGCGCGCCCAGCCGGGTCTCGATCGGGATCACCCCGCTCCAGGCGCCCCAGTCCTCGTCGCCCGGCAGGCGGTTGACCCCGGCGTCGCGCTGCTTGGCGCTGGCCTCCTCGATGGTCATCTCGACCAGGCCGATCTGCAGGACCTCCTGGTCGCTGGCCGGCCGCAGCTCGGCCGAGCGCCCGGGATAGAGCCGGTCGATGAAGGCCTCCATCGCCGCGCGCCGGGCGGCCAGCCCCTCGATCAGCCGGGCGCGGCCGAAGACCATCGCCGAGCGGTAGTTCATCGAGTGGGCGATGCCCGAGCGGGCCAGGACCAGGCCGTCCATGTGGCTGACCGTGACGCAGACCGGCAGGCCGCCGGCCTGGGCCTTGATCACCCGGCTGGCCGCCGAGCCGTGCCAGTAGAGCTTGCGCCCCTCGCGCCAGTAGGTGGTCGGGGTGACGAAGGGCTGGCCGTCGATGACGTAGCCGACGTGGCAGAGCAGGCCGGCGTCGAGGACGGCGAAGACCTCGGCCTCGTCATAGGCGGCGCGGTCGGGCTTGCGCCGGGCGCGGGACCGGGGCGTCGGGGTGAAGGCGTCGGTCATCGAAGGGTCCTTTCGTCCCCTGACTAGAGCCGATCTGGTCTGTGCTGAAGGTCCGCTATGCGATAGATGGCCAGACCACTTGCGGGCGGAGCCAAGGATGAGCTGGGCCGAAATCTATCCGTGGCGCGGGCCGCAGGCGGGCGAGCCGGTGATCCGCCAGATCTACGACCAGGTGCGCGGGGCGATCATGCAGAGCGCCCTGAAGCCGGGCGACCGGCTGCCGTCCAGCCGCGACTTCGCTCGCCGGCTGGGGGTGGCGCGGGCCTCGGTGGTGGCGGCCTACGACCTGCTGCTGGCCGAGGGCTATGCGGTCGGGCGGCCCGGATCGGGCACCTATGTCTCGACCGACCTCTCCGGCGTCGCCGAGTTGAAGCCGGTGGCGGACGCGGCCCCGCGCTCGCCGTCGGTGCTGCCCGAGCGCGTGCGCGACCTGGACGAGGTGGTGTTGCCGCCGCCGCAGGCCGACCAGCGGCTGTTCACCTCCGGCCGCACCCTGCTGGACGCCCGGGCGATGGACGCCTGGGCGCGCTCGACGCGGCGGGCGCTGCGGACCCTGGGGCCCGTGCACTTCGGCTATTCCGACCCGCGCGGAGATACAGAGCTGCGGGCGGCGATCTGCGACTACCTGCGGGCCGCCCGCGGGGTGATCTGCGAGCCCGACCAGGTGATCGTCACCGCCGGCGCCCAGCACGCGGTCGACATCGCCGCCCGGGTGCTGCTCAAGCAGGGCGACCGGGTCTGGATGGAGGACCCCGGCTATCCGGCCACCCGCCACGCCCTGGCGGCGATGGGCGCCGACATCTTCCATGCGCCGGTGGACCGCTCGGGGATCGTGGTCGCCGCCGGGGTGGAGGCGGCGGCGGACGCGCGCGTGGCCTTCGTCACCCCCTCGCATCAGTATCCGCTCGGCATGACGCTCTCGATGGGCCGGCGGATGGAGCTGCTGGCCTGGGCGCGGGCCGCCGGGGCGTGGATCGTCGAGGACGACTACGCCTCGGAGTTCCGCTATTCCGGCCCGCCGCTGGAATCCCTGCAGGGCCTCGATGGCGGCGAGCGGGTGATCTATGTCGGCACCCTCAACAAGGCGCTCTTTCCGGGCCTGCGCATGGGCTATCTGGTGGCGCCGCGGCCGCTGGCCTCGGCCCTCGTCAACGCCCGACAGCTCATGGACCGCCAGCCGCCGACCCTGACCCAGGCGATCGTGCTGGACTTCATCCGCGAGGGGCAGTTCGCCGCCCACATCCGCCGCCGGCGCCTGGCCTACAAGGCCCAGCGCGACGCCCTGGCCGCGGCGCTGGAGGCGCAGCTCGGCCACCTGCTGGAGGTCGACGTTCCCGACCAGGGCATGACCCTGATCGCCTATCTGAAAGGCGAGGCGTCCGACCTGGAGGCCGAGGACGCCGCCGCCCGCGGCGGGATCAGCGTGCGGGCGATCAGCCGGCTCTATCGCCAAGCCGAGCCAAGGCAGGGGCTGATGCTGGGCTTCTCCGGCTTCCCGGAGCGGATGATGGCCGGCGGCGTGGCGCGGCTGGCGCGGGCGCTGGGATGACCGATGCTGAGCCTAGCGCCCGAAGATGTTCAGCGCCGCGTACTGCAGCAGGATGATGGTCTTGGCGTCGGCGACGGCGCCGCTCTCGATCATGGCCATGGCCTGGTCGAAGGGCAGCTCCAGCACCTCGATCTCCTCGCCCTCGGTCTCCAGCCCGCCGCCGGCGCCGACCCGCATGGCCGCGTCGTACTCGGCCACGAAGAAGTGCAGCTTCTCGGTCACCGAGCCGGGGCTCATGAAGCACTCGAAGATCTTGCGGATCTCGCCCAGCCGGTAGCCGGTCTCCTCCTCGACCTCGGCGCGGATGCGCTGCTCGGGGGAGGCGTCGTCGAGCAGGCCGGCGGGGGCCTCGACCAGCAGGTCGTCGCAGCCGTTCACATAGGCGGGATAGCGGAACTGCCGGGTCAGGATGACGGTGCGGGCGGCCAGGTTGTAGGGCAGCAGGGCCGCGCCGTTGCCGCGGTCGTAGGTCTCGCGGCTCTGGGTCTGCCAGGTCCCGTCCGCCCGGCGCCAGTCGAAGGTCGTGACCTTCAGCACGTACCAGTTGTCGGACAGCAGGCGCACGTCGCGCACGCGGATGCGATCTGACACGGACATGGGCGCCTCCTGGGTCGGAGGCGGCATTCGGAGACGATTCCGCCCGCCTGGCTATGGGCCGGGCGGGCGGAAGGTCCTATTGGTCCTAGGACGCCGCGGCGGCCTCGGCGGCGACCACGCGGCTGACCGCGTTGACCACCGCGCCGATGCGCAGGGCGGCCTGGATCGCGGTGTTCGGAACGCCGTGCTTCTTCAGCTCGGACTCGTGGGCGTCCAGGCACATGCCGCAGCCGTTGATGGCCGAGACGGCGGTGGACCACAGCTCGAAATCGACCTTCTCGACGCCCGGATTGGCCAGGATGTTCATCCGCAGCTTGGCCGGCAGGGTCTTGTACTCGGGGTTGGTGAGCAGGTGCAGCGAGCGGTAGTAGACATTGTTCATGCCCATGATCGCGGCGGCGGCCTTGGCGGCGGTCGCGGCCTCGGCCGAGAGGCCGGCGGCGGCGGCGGCGGCGTCGACCGCCTTGATCACGGCCGGCGTGCCGACGGCGTGGGCCGAGGCGACGAAGGTCCCCCACTTCTGCTGGTCGCTCAGCAGGGTCTCGGCGGCCAGGCTCGACAGGTTGAGGCTGAGGTCCTTGGCGTAGGCGGGCAGCGTCTCGCGCAGGGCGTCGAGCGACATGGCAATCTCCAAACTTCAGGCGCACGGAAGCGTCCGCCAGTCTCGGCGACGCCCACGCTCAGATAAAGGGGGCAGGCTCAGATAAAGGGGAAAGAGGCGTCCGGGAGGCGCGGGGAGATCGCGCGCTCCCGGACAATGACGGCGCAAAGGGGCGGATGCTGCGACCCGCCCGATCGCTGGAGAGACTTTACGCCGCCAGGGTCTCGCCGCCGACCGCGCGGTTGCACGGGCAGAGTTCGTCGGTTTGCAGCGCGTCGAGGACGCGCAGGGTGTCGGCCGGGGCGCGGCCCACGTTCAGGTTGGTCACGTAGACGTGCTGGACGACGTTGTGCGGGTCGACCACGAAGGTGGCGCGCAGGGCCACGCCTTCGTCTTCGTTGAGGACGCCGAGGGCGCGGGCGAACTTGCCGCTGTTGTCGGCGAAGTTCCAGATGGCCAGGCTGTTCAGGTCCGGGTGCTCACGGCGCCAGCCGAGCTTGGAGTGCTCGTTGTCGGTCGAACCGCCGAGCACGACGGCGTCGCGCTCTTCGAACTGCGGGTTCAGGCGGGCGAACTCGGCGATCTCGGTCGGGCAGACGAAGGTGAAGTCCTTCGGGTAGAAGAAGATGACCTTCCACTTGCCGGGGAACGATTCGTTGGTGACGGTTTCGAACGCGCTTTCGCCGTTTTCTTCGTGACGGTTGAACTTCGGCTTCACGCCGACGACCTTGAATTCCGGAAGCTTTTCACCAACGCCGAGCATAGATCTCTCCAAGTGATTTGAACTGGTCGGCCGAAGCCGTGCCGATGGGATAGTGCTGCGCTGCACAAAAGGCCAATCGATAGTTTCTGGATTTTGGATAGATAATTCCTATCATTGATCCATGAGCCTCCCGACCCTCCGACAACTGCAATATCTCAAGCTCCTCGCCGAGCATGGATCCTTCGGCCGCGCCGCCGACGCCGCCCACGTGACCCAGCCGACCCTGTCGGCCGGAGTGCAGGAGCTGGAGAAGATCCTCGGCGGCCCGGTGGTGGACCGCGCGCGCTCGGGCGTGATCCTGACCGCGGTCGGCGAGGTGGCGCTGAGCAAGGCCACCACCATCCTCAACGAGGCCGAGGAAATGGTGCAGTCGGCCCGCAACGCCGGCCAGCCGCTGACCGGGCGTTTCCGGCTGGGGGTGATCCCGACGGTGGCGCCGTTCCTGCTGCCCAAGGCGCTGCCGCTGCTGCGCACGCGCTTTCCCAAGCTGCGGCTCTATCTGCGCGAGGACCTGACCCACCGGCTGATCGGGCTGCTCAAGGCCGGCCAACTCGACGCGGCGCTGATCGCCCTGCCCTACGACATGGCCGGCCTGGCCCACGCCCATGTCGCCAATGACGAGCTGCTGGCCGCCCTGCCCGGCAGCCATCCGCTGGCGCATGAGCTGGAGGCCCCGCCATCGGCCCTGGAGACCGACGACCTGATCCTGCTGGAGGACGGCCACTGCCTGCGCGACCACGCCCTGGCGGCCTGCGGGCTCAAGCCGCCCAAGGCCACCGGCGAGGAGGAGGCCTTCGCCGCCACCTCGCTGCCGACCCTGGTGCAGATGGTCGGCTCGGGCCTGGGGGTGACCTTCCTGCCGGCCATGGCGGTGGCGGCGGGCCTGACCGATGCGGCCGACGTGGCTGTGATGCCGCTGAAGGCCGACCACCCCAGCCGCGAGATCGTCGTCGCCTGGCGGGCCGGATCCAGCCGCGCGGCCGAAGGCCGGCTGCTGGCCGAGACCCTGCGCGGCGCCTGAGCCGCTAAAAACATCTAAGATATATCTTGAACTTCGATCCAGCCGCGATATATCTGCGAAATAGACATATCTGAATAGGATCTAAAATGCATCGACATCATAACTGGAAGGCTCATCGCGAGCATCGAGGCCGCGGTCCCTTCGGCGCCGGCTTCGGCCGTGGCGGCGAACACTGGGGCGGCCGCGGCCGTCATGGCGGCGGCCCGCGCATCGGACGCCTGCTGGAGCACGGCGACCTGCGCTTCGTCATCCTGGCGCTGCTGAAGGACAAGCCGAGCCACGGCTACGAACTGATCCGCGCCCTCGAGGAGCGCACCGGCGGATCGTACCGCCCGAGCCCCGGGGTGATCTATCCGACCCTCAGCCTGCTGGAAGACGAAGGTTTCGCCCGCCAGACCGGCGCCGAGGGCGGCCGCAAGGCCTATGAGATCACCGAGACCGGCCTGGAAGCCCTGGAGCGGAACAAGCCGGCGGTCGACGCCGTTTTTGCTCGGCTGGACGAGGCGGCGGAATCCTCGCCGCGGTCTTCGCCCCGGGTGGCCCGGGCCATGCAGAACCTGGCCATGGCCCTGCGGGTCAAGCTCTCGGGCGAAAAGCCGACCGACTCTCAGGTGGACGCGATCGTCGCGGCCATCGACGAAGCCGTCGCCAAGATCGAGAAGGCCTGAACATGGAGGCCGTCATGAAATCGAGCGCTACGGTCCCGACCGCCAACGCCGGTCGCTACATGGTGCAGCTCTGCAAGCACTTCGGGCACAAGGTCCCGGCCGAGTGGAACGACCACGAGGGCAAGATCACCTTCGAGATGGGCGAGGCCGCGCTGCGGGCCGCCCCCGAGACCTTGATGCTGGTCGCCCAGGCGGGCGATCTGGAAAGCCTCAGCCGCCTGGAAAAGGTGATGGACAGCCACCTGAAGCGCTTCGCCTTCCGCGAGCCGGACATGGCCGTGGAGTGGCGGCGCGGGGCGTGAGGCGAGCTGAGCCCCCGGGGACCCAAGGTCAGTTCAGCTCCAACGCCGCCTTCACCGCGCGCCAGTCGACCAGCTTGAAGTTCTGGCGCGCGCGGGCGCCGGCGGTGGTTTCGCCGTCGGTGTCGGAGTCGTCCTGCACCACGATCAGGCCCTCGGGAAACGCCCCGACCCGGCCGCCCAGCGCCGCCAGGCCGTCGGTGCCGGTGACCGCGTCGGCCCCGGCCCCCGGAACCACCGAGAAGCGGCCGGCATAGGCTGGCTCGGCCCCGTCCACCCGCCAGACGGCGAAGGCGCTGTCGCCCTGGCTGGAGGCCAGCAGGTAGGTGGCCGCGCCCTCGCGCAGCAGGGTCAGCCCCTCGACGTCGGGCTTGAGGATTTCCGACGGGGCGCCGGCCAGCAGGGTCCGGTCCGCCCCGGCCGCCGGGTCCAGGCCGTAGCGCCAGATCCCCTTGGCCTCCTCGGCTACGTAGAGCACGCCGGCGGCGTCATCGACGACGCAGCCTTCCGACTGCGAGCCCACCGCAAAGCTGCGAGTGAGCCGGGCGGCGGGCTGGCCGCCCTGGTCGGTGACCGTGAACTGGGCGACGTCGCCGTCCTTGCCGACCATCACCGCGACGGTGTCGCCGCCCAGGCGGCCCATGCAGAAGCCGTAGGGCTCGCTGACCTTGACCGGCGTGCGGCCCCAGGGCGTGACGTTCAGGCTGTCGGGATCGAGCAGGAAGAAGGCGATGGCGCTGCGGCCGCGGTCGCTGGCCCCGATCAGCACCTGGGCCTTGCCGCCCACGGCGAAGCCGTCGCGCAGGTCGACATTGTTCAGCGGCCCCTCGGCCAGGAACTGAAGGTCCCCGCCCGCCAGGTCGTAGACATAGAGCCCGGCCTGCTTGTCGGTGCCGAGGATCACGCCGCGCGAGGGATCGCGCGGATCGGCCCAGATCTCCGGATCGTCGGCGGCGTCGCGGACCTTGGTGCCGACCGCGGCGGTCTCGCCCGCGGCGGGTACGGGCGTCCCGGTCCCCAGGGCCATGCCGGCCGAGTCCGAGACGCTCTCGGGGTCGAGGGCGGCGCATCCGATGGCCAGGGATGAAATTGCGACGATCGTCACAAAACTGAAAATATTCTGCTTAGAAACCGTCACTAGCCCCGCTCCGCGCGCAAGATATATCCCCTGCGCTGCAAATCATGCTGCGCGGGGCCGGTCAACCGTCCCGCCTGTCGGGGGACCCCATGACGCGACTCACTCTGCTTGCTTGCGCGGCGGCGGCGCCGCTTGCGCTGGCCGCCGCGCCCGCCTTGGCCGACGACGCGGCCGAGGCCACGTCGGTGGCCGAACTGATCGTCACCGGCGAGATCGCCTTCCGCGACCGCACCGACGACGTGAACCCCACCCTCGCCTACGACCTCGACTACTTCCAGCGGTTCGAGCCGGTGTCCGTGGGCGAGATGCTCAAGCGCGTGCCGGGCGTGACCTTCACCTCCGACGTCCTGGAGTTCGACGGCGTCTCCATGCGCGGCCTGCCGCCTGGCTACACCCAGGTGCTGATCAACGGGCGGCGCGCGCCGGGCGGGGAGGGCGACCGCAGCTTTTTCGTCGACCGCATCCCGGCCGAGCTGGTGGAGCGGATCGAGATCATCCGCAGCCCCCGCGCCGACCAGCCGAGCGACGGCATGGCCGGCTCGCTGAACGTGGTGCTGAAGGAGGGCGCGACCCTCACGGGCGGCTTCGTGAAGGCCGGGGCGCTGATCAACGAGGACGGCAAGGCCCGCCCCTCCGGCGCCATCGCCTATGCCGGCGCCACGGCCAGCGGCGACACCACCTACTGGGCGGGGCTCAACTACCAGGGCCGCCGCAACCCGAAGAAGAAGGTCAGCTATCGCTACGAGGGCGAGTTCGCGGACTTCGACAATGTCGAATACCAGTCCGACACCCGCGACGGCGTCGACATCTCGGCCAATGGCGAGATCGCCCACCGGTTCGCGACCGGCCGGCTGCGGCTCTCGGGCCTGGTCGTCGACACCGACCGCGACGAGGACGAGACCTCGCTGGTCTATGAGGCGCTGCCGCGCGGCGACTTCGACGAGTTCGAGATCCAGGCCGAACGCATCCGGCAGCGCACCTACGCCCTCGACCTGGACGGCGAGTTCGAGGTCGGGCCGGGCAAGCTGGGCTTCGACCTCGGCTGGTCGCGCTACGACGAGAAGACCCGCGGGAGCGTCGACGTCGGCGGCGAGGAGGACTTCTCCGACCGCGAGCTGGACGAGTATGTCGAGCTCGACATCGACGACCAGGAATGGGGCGCCGGCGCCTATTACAAGTGGAAGTCGGACTTCGTGGAGCTGAAGGCCGGCCTCGACTGGCTGAAGAAGACCCGCGACGGCTCGGAGATCGAGTTCGACATCGACGACGGCGTGGTCGGCGATCCCGATCCGGAACCCGGCGCGGTCTACAGGATCAAGGAACGCCGGATCGATCCCTATGTGCGGCTGACCTTCCAGCCTTCCGCCCGGTGGACCTTCGACGCGGGCCTCCGCTACGAGACCACCCGGCGCGAGGTCGAGAGCGACCTGGGCTCGGTGTCGAACGACGCCAAGGAGCTCAATCCCTCGCTGCACGCCACCTTCCGGCCGACGGACGTCGACCAGTTCCGCGCCTCGATCGCGCGCACCGTGCGGCGGCCCGACTACGGCCTGCTGGCTCCCTATGTGGCCGAGGAGGAGCCGGCCGACGACGACGACCTGCGCGGCAATCCCAACCTCGACAACGAGACCGCCTGGGGCGTCGACATCGGCTACGAGCGCCGTCTCGGCGCCCGCGGCGTCGTCGGGATCAATTTCTTCTATCGCGACGTGAAGGACCTGATCGACCTGGTCGCCACCAGCGAGGTGTCGTCCTCGGGGCTCGGCCGCATCTATGAGCCGCGCAACATCGGCTCGGGCAAGACCTACGGCGTCGAGATCGACCTCTCGACGCCGCTGGATGTTATCGGCCTGCCCAACACGGGCGTGTTCTTCAACTACACCTGGCTGGAGAGCGAGGTGACGGACCCCTTCACCGGCCAGGACCGCCCGTTCACCAACCAGCCGAGCTATGTCTACAACGTCGGCTTCGTGCATACCGTGCCGAGCTGGAACGCCAGCTTCGGCGCCAGCCTCTACGACCGCGACATGGGCTATGAGTCGGGCCTCGACGAGGAGGTCACGGTGGACTACGGCGCCGACCTCGAGGCCTTCGTCGAGAAGCGCTTCGGCGACCGCTACGTGGTGCGCCTGGCGGCGATGAACCTGCTGGACAAGGAAAAGCGCGAGACCTTCCGCAGCTTCGACGGCGACTCGGTCGACGAGATCCTCGCCAACCGCCTCGCCCGCGACGTGGCCGAGAGCGAGCGGGAGCGCGAGCGCTCGGGCGTGCTCTACCAGATCACCTTCCGCGCGGCGTTCTGACGCCGGCGGATCGGCTTTAGATGCTCCCGCCCAGAGGGGGGAGCATCTAAAGCGTCTCAGTCCATCAGCTTCTGGGCCAGGTAGACATAGTGCCGGGCCCAGCGCCTGGCGTTCATCTCCGGGTCGGCGTCGTTGGAGTGGCCGCCGAAGGTGTTCTCGAAATAGAGGTAGGGGTAGCCGAGCGCTTCCAGCTTGGCCGCGAACTTGCGGGCGTGGCCGGGGTGCACGCGGTCGTCGCGGGTGTTCGTGGTGACGTAGGGCTCGGGATAGGCCTGGCCGGGCTTGAGGTTCAGGTAGCCGTCGTAGCGGGCGATGAAGGCGTGGTCCTCGGCTACGTCGGGGTCGCCGTACTCGCCGATCCACGAGGCCCCGGCCGAGAGCTTGTGGTAGCGCAGCATGTCGACCAGCGGGCTCTCGACCACCACGGCGTTCCAGAGCTCCGGATGCTGGGTCATCGAGACGGTGGTCAGCACTCCGCCGTTGGAGCGGCCGTAGATGCCCAGGCGCCGGGCCGAGGTGATCTTGCGCGCCTCCAGGTCGCGGGCCACCGCGGCGAAGTCGTCGAAGGCGAGCTGGCGCTTCTCGCGCAGCACCGACTGGTGCCAGGCCGGCCCGAACTCGCCGCCGCCGCGGATGTTGGCGATGACGTAGGCGCCGCCGCGCTCCAGCCAGATCTTGCCCATCTCGGGGATGTAGACCGGCGGCTTGGCGACTTCGAAGCCGCCATAGCCGTACATGATCGTCGGGATCGAGCCGTCCAGTCTGGCCGCCTTCGGGCGGACCACGAAATAGGGGATCGGGGTCCCGTCGGACGAGGTCGCCCAGAACTGGTCCACCTGGTCCTGGCCGGCGTCGAAGCGGGCCGGCAGCGACTTGAGCTTCCGGGCCTTGCCGGTGGCGCCGTCGGCCAGCCACAGGCTCGAGGGCGTCAGGAAGCCCTCGGCCCCGACGAACAACTGGTCGTCCTTGCCGGAGGTCGAGACGATGCTCAGGGTCTCGCCCTTCGGCAGGGCCAGGCGCCGCGCGGTCCACTGGCCGTTCCTGAGGCCGTAGACGTCGACCGCGCCCTTGACGTCCTCCAGCAGCTCGACCGCCAGCAGGCCGCGGGTGTCGGCGATGCTCTGGATCGCCTGGCTCGGGCCGGGCTGGAAGACCAGGGCGGGCCTGGCGGCCAGGTCCCGCGGATCGTAGGCGATCAGCGCCCCGGAGTCGAAGCCGTTCCAGGCCTCCTGCAGGGTGAAGATCATCCGGCCGGCGACATAGGCCTGGAACTGGGCCTTCTTCGGCAGGGCGACCGGGGTCAGCTTGCCCTCGACATAGAGGCTGTATTCGGACTCGAAGAAGCTGACGCCGCGCTGGATCAGCACGCCCTCGGCCTTGCCGCCCTCGCCGCGCAGCACGGCGGCGTTGGCCCAGACGTCGGACTTCTGGCCGCGGAAGATCTCGGTCGCCTCGCCCGAGCGCTTCAGGATCTTGACCACGTTGGCGTAGCCGGAGGCGGTGACCTCGCCGGGCGTCCATTCGCGCCAGGCGACCAGGGTGTCGCGGTCGATCCACTCGGCCCCCTGCTTGCCCTCGGGCGAGCGGAAGCCGCCCTCGACGAAGGTCCTGGTCGCGGTGTCGAACTCGCGCAGCTCGACCGCGTCGCCGCCGCCGTTCGACAGGCGCACCAGGCACAGGGTCTCGTCCGGCTTCAGGCAGGCGGCGCCCTTCCAGAACCAGTTGCGGCCCTCGTCACTGGCGAGTTTGTCGATGTCGAGGACGACCTCCCAGGCCGGCGCGGCCGTGCGGTAGGAGGCCAGGCTGGCATGGCGCCAGACGCCGTGGGTGTTGGTCGCGTCCTGCCAGAAGTTGTCGACGCCGCCGGCCCGGAAGGCCGGCTTCGCAATCCGGTCGGTGGCGGTGAAGATCGCGCGGCCCTCGGCCAGGAAGGTCTGGTAGCGGCCGTCGCCCTCCAGCCGCGCCGTGGTCCTGGCGTTCTGCGCCTCGACCCAGGTGATCGCCCGGGGGCTGTCGATGTCTTCGAGCCAGATGAAGGGATCGGCGGCGGGGCTCTCAGCCATGGCCGCCGGCGCGGAAAGAAGGGCGCCTGCGAGCGCCGCCGTAACAAGTTTCATGGGCGTTACGCATAGCGTCCGGGCCGGGTGCTGTCTCGCGCAAGGTGATCGCGCTGCAATTCTCGCCTATATAGCCCCGGCCATGAGCCGTCCGTTCCTGAAGATGAACGGGCTCGGCAACGACTTCGTCGTGGTCGAGGCCCGCACCGCCCCCTTCGCGCCCACCGCGGAGGAGGTGCGCGCGATCGCCAGCCGCGAGCGCGGGATCGGCTGCGACCAGCTTGTCTCGATCGAGCCCTCCAGCCAGGCCGACGCCAAGGTCCGCTTCTGGAACGCCGACGGCGAGGAGGTCGGGGCCTGCGGCAACGCCAGCCGCTGCGTCGGCTGGCTGCTGATGGAGGCCTCGGGCCGCGACCAGGCGGTGATCGAGACGAGAGGCGGCCTGCTGACCGCCGCCCGCGCCGGCGACAAGGTCGTCAGCGTCGACATGGGCGAACCTGGCCTCGACTGGCGGCAGATCCCGCTGGAAGAGGAGATGGACACCCGCGGCATAGAGCTGCAGGTCGGCCCCATCGACGATCCGATCCTGCACACGCCGGGCTGCGTCTCGATGGGCAATCCGCACGTGGTGTTCTTCGTGGCCGACGCCGAGACCGCGCCGGTTGTCCAGGTCGGGCCGATGATCGAGCATCACCGCCTGTTCCCCGAGGGCGTCAATGTCGGCTTCGCCCAGATCGTCGGCCGCGACCGCATCCGGCTGAAGGTCTGGGAGCGCGGGGCGGGCCTGACCCGCGCCTGCGGCACGGGCGCCTGCGCGGCGCTGGTCGCCGCATACCGGCGCGGCCTGGTCGAGCGCAAGGCGACCCTGGTGCTGGACGGCGGCGAGCTGGTCATCGAATGGCGCGAGCGCGACGGCCACGTGATCATGACCGGCCCCGCCCAGGTGGACTTCACCGGGACCCTGCCATGAGCGCCGGGCGCGACATCGCCGAAGACGGCTTCGCGGTCGTCCCGCGGACGGCGCCGGCCGATGCGCGCGGGGTCGACATCGTCACCTTCGGCTGCCGCCTCAACGCCTATGAGAGCGAGGTCATCCGCGCGCGCGCGGCGGAGGACGGGCTGGAGAACGCCATCGTCTTCAACACCTGCGCGGTCACCAACGAGGCCGTGCGCCAGGCCCGCCAGGCGATCCGCAAGGCGCGGCGCGAGAACCCCGGCGCCAAGCTGATCGTCACCGGCTGCGCGGCCCAGATCGATCCGGCCGCCTTCGCCGCCATGGCCGAGGTGGACCTGGTGCTGGGCAACGCCGAGAAGTCCCAGGCCGGCGCCTATGCCGAGCGGCTTCCCGAGGGCAAGGTCCGCGTCAACGACATCATGAGCGTGCGCGAGACCGCCGGCCACCTGATCGACGGGCTGAAGGATCGCGCCAGGGCCTATGTCGAGGTCCAGAACGGCTGCGACCACCGCTGCACCTTCTGCATCATCCCCTATGGCCGCGGGAACTCGCGGTCGGCCGCCGCCGGCGAGGTGGTCGAGCAGGTCCGCAAGCTGGCGGCCCAGGGCTATCAGGAAGTGGTGCTGACCGGCGTCGACGTCACCAGTTGGGGCGCCGACCTGCCCGGCCAGCCGACCCTGGGCCAGCTTGTCGCGCGGATCCTGAAGCTGGTCCCGGGCCTGCCGCGCCTGCGGCTGTCGTCGATCGACGCGGCCGAGATCGACCCGGACCTGATGCGGGTGCTGGCCGAGGACCCGCGGCTGATGCCCTATCTGCACCTGTCGCTGCAGGCCGGCGACGACATGATCCTCAAGCGCATGAAGCGCCGCCACAGCCGCGCCGACGCCCTGAAGCTGGTCGCCGAGGTGCGCGCCGTGCGCCCCGACGTCGCCTTCGGCGCCGACCTGATCGCCGGCTTCCCGACCGAGACCGAGGAAATGTTCGAGAACACCCTGGCGCTGGTCGAGCAGGCGCAGCTCTCGTTCCTGCACGTCTTTCCGTTCAGCCCTCGGCCGGGCACCCCGGCGGCGCGGATGCCGCAGTTGCAGCGCCCGGTGATCAAGGAGCGCGCCGCGCGCCTGCGCGCGGCCGGCGAGGCGGCCCTGACCCGCCACCTGGAGCGCCAGGTCGGCCGCACGCTGGCGGGCCTGGTCGAGCGCCCGGGCGTGGCGCGGGCCGAGGACTTCACCGAGATCGCCTTCGAGGGCGAGGCGCCGGTCGGGTCGGTGGCGGCGCTGCGCGTCCACGGCCACGATGGGATGAGGGCGCTGGCCCGGACCCCCGCCTAGATCGTCATGGCCGGGCCGCCCGGCCATCCATAGACGCCGAGGTCCGCCGGCGATCCCAGGCGCGCATGGATCCCCGGCACGCCTGCGCGGCCGGGGATGACGATCGCAGGACGTGGGCTGCGACGGCGCCATAGCGGGAGGAAATGCGGGCTACTCCGCCTTGCCGCGTCCGGGGAAGGCCGGCAGGGTCCAGCCATAGCGGATGGCGCCGGCGCGGACGGCGAAGGCGGCGGCGAAGCCGGCCACGCCGGTCCAGAGGTCGCGCAGGCCCAGCGCGTCCAGCACCACATAGACCGCCGCCCCGATCAGGGCGCAGCTCACATAGATCTCGCGCCGCAGCAGAACCGAGGGCTCGCCCGCCAGCACGTCGCGGAGGACGCCGCCGAAGCAGGCGGTCAGCACCCCCATGACCAGGGCCGAGAACGGCGGCGCGCCCAGCGACAGCGCCTTGGCCGCGCCGACGACGCTGTAGGCGGCCATGCCCAGGGCGTCGAACCACAGCAGCACCTTCATCCGCGCGCTGCCGGTCCCGAACACCCACACCGCAAGCGCGGTGGCGACGCAGATGATCAGGTAGTCGGGCCGCCCGACCCAGAACACCGGCGCGTCCAGCAGCAGGTCGCGCAGGGTCCCGCCGCCGACGCCGGTGACCGCGGCGAAGAAGGCGAAGGTGACGATGTCGTGCCTGCGCTGGGCGGCGGCCAGGGCGCCGGTCGCGCCGAAAACGGCGACGGCGGCGTAGTCGAGCCAGACGAAGGCGGCGGCGAGGGCGTCCATGCCTGCATCCTCTATCGCGCAACCCTTTCCCGAGCTAGAAGCGGCCCATGACCGAACCGAAGAAGGGCTGGTTCCAACGTCTGACCGCCGGGCTGTCGCGCTCGTCGAAGCAGATGACGGAACAGGTGGTCTCCACCTTCACCAAGCAGCCGCTGGACCAAGCCAAGCTCGACGAGCTGGAAGAGATGCTGATCGAGGCCGACCTCGGCCCGCATTCGGCTGCGCGCATCACCAAGCGCTTCTCCGACGGGAAGTTCGGCAAGAGCGTCGATGAGCAGGAAATCAAGGAAGCCCTGGCCGAGGCGATCGGGGCCGAGCTGGAGAGCCGCGAGGGCGAGTTCGCGCCGCTGGCCGGGCCGCGGCCCTACGTGGTGATGTTCATCGGCGTCAACGGCTCGGGCAAGACCACGACCCTGGGCAAGATCGCCGCCGACCTGGTCGGGCGCGGGGCCAAGGTGCTGGTCGTCGCCGGCGACACCTTCCGCGCAGCGGCGGTGGAGCAGCTCAAGGTCTGGGCCGAGCGCTCGGGCGCCGACTTCATGTCGCGGCCGACCGGGTCGGACGCGGCGGGCCTGGCCTTCGACGCGATCGAGCGTGCGAAGGCCGAGGACTATGACGTGGTGCTGATCGACACCGCCGGCCGTCTGCAGAACAAGCAGGGCCTGATGGACGAGCTCCTGAAAGTCATCCGCGTGGTCAAGAAGGTCGAGCCCGACGCCCCGCACGAAACCCTGCTGGTGCTCGACGCCACGGTGGGCCGCAACGCCCTGGCCCAGGAGAACATCTTCGGCAACCAGATCGGCGTCTCGGGCATCGTCATGACCAAGCTGGACGGCACCGCCCGCGGCGGCGTGCTGGTGCCGGTGGCCCAGGCTTCGGACAGCCCGATCAAGCTCATCGGCGTCGGCGAGGGGATCGAGGATCTCCAGCCCTTCAAGGCCCGCGCCTTCGCCCGCACCCTCGTTGGCCTGGAAGACGCATGAAGCTCTCCCCTACCGCTCGCAAGTGGGTGCGCGGCATCGTCGACTACGGCGGGCTGGCGGCGTTCGTGGCCGGCTATTTCACGAGCCGCGACATGGTCCAGGCGACCTGGTGGCTGGTCGGCGGCTCGGCCCTGGCCCTGGTCGTCGGCCTGGTCTTCGAGCGGCGGATCGCGCCGTTCCCGCTGATCGCCGGCGGCGCGGCCCTGGTGTTCGGCGGCCTGACCCTGTTCTTCCACGACGTCCGCTTCGTGAAGATGAAGCCGACGGTGATGAACACCATCTTCGGCGCCGTCCTGCTCGGCGGGCTGGTGATGCGCAAGAACCCGCTCAAGCTGCTGCTGGGCGACGCCGTGAAGATGCCGGACGAGGGCTGGCGTAGGCTGACCCTCAACTACGGCCTGTTCTTCCTGGTGCTGGCCGGGCTGAACGAGGCGGTGTGGCGCACCCAGCCGGACGACATCTGGGTGGTGTTCCGCTTCCCCGGCCTGCTGATCCTCTCGGTGCTGTTCTCGTTCGCCCAGGTGCCGCTGATGATGAAGTACGCCAAGACCGACGAGCCGCCCCCGCCGCACGTCGAATAGGCCGCGGGCCGATGATTTCCCGGCGCCCCTGGCGCCCGCGCCGCCCACTGACCATCTGTCTTCAAACCGACACCGTACGCCGCTAGCGTCCGGCCGTGTCGACAGGCGGGGGTGGAACCGAATGGCCAAGTCGAAGTCTCACGACAAGGTGAAGAAGGGGCTGCCGGCCCTCGACAAGTCGCCCAGCCACCTGCTGCATCGGGCGCTGCAACTGGCGCTCGACATCTACGCCGCCGAGCAGGGCGAGGGCGGCGTCACCCAGCGCCAGTACGCGGTGCTGGCGGCGGTGGAGGCCTATGAGGGCCTGACCCAGACCGACCTGGTGAAGATCACCGGCATCGACCGCTCGACCCTGGCCGACATGGTCGCGCGGATGATCGCCAAGGGCCTGCTGGAGCGGCAGCGCTCGGTCTCCGACGCCCGCGCCAACGCCGTCAGCCTGACCGACGCCGGGCGCCTGGCCCTGGCCGAGGCCAAGCCGCGCATGGCCGCCGCCGACACGCGGCTGCTGCGGCTGCTCTCGACCGCCAAGCGCGAGGCGCTGACCACGGCCCTGCGCGACCTGATCCGCGCCGGCGACGAGGCGGCCAGCGCCCCGACGCCGATCGCCAGCGTCAAGAAGCCCAAGGCGGACAAGCCGAAGAAGACCAAGGCCGAGAAGGCCGACAAGCCCAAGAAGAAAAAGCTCAAGAAGGCGGCTTGAGGCCGCAGCCTAGACCCGGATGTCGAGGATCGAGCCGGGGCGCAGGATCTTCTGCGGCGGTTCGGCCGGCAGCGAGGCCGGCATGCGTTGCGCCGTGGCCGCGGGTTGGGCCGGGGCTTGAGCCTGCTGGGCCGGGGCGGCGGGCCGGCCCATGGCCGCCTCGAAGAACGCCCGCTGGGCCGGATTGCGGACCGGGGCCGCGGCCTGGGCCTGCGGCTGGGGCGTCGGGAAGATCGGCGGGCGGATCGTGCTCACGGGCGGCGCAACTATGGTTAACGGAACCTTGGCGAGGTTTCGTCGCGCCGCCTCAAGGAATGGTTAACGCGGCGCCTTGGCCAGCAGCTCCCGGGCCTTGTCCGCCGTCAGCGGCCCGGTGTGCTTGGCCAGGATCTCGCCGCCGGCCCCGACCAGATAGGTCTCCGGCACCCCGGTGACGCCCAGGTCGATGCCCGCGCGCCCGTCACGGTCGACCAGCCGCTCGGCATAGGGGTCGCCCAGCCGGCCGATGAAGGCCTTGGTGTTGTCGGGCGCGTCCTTGTAGGCGACGCCGACGATCCGCACGCCCTGCTTCTTCAGGTCGACCAGCACCGGATGCTCGATCTCGCAGGGGGCGCACCAGGAGGCGAAGATGTTGACCAGCACCGGGGCCGGCCGGGCCGCGTCGTGCAGGCGCATGGGCCGGCCGGTGTCCAGCGTCGGCAGCATCAGCTCGGGCAGCGGCTTGCCGACCAGGGCGTCGGGCTTCACCTGCGGGTCGCGCTTGAGGGCGAAGAGGCCGAACAGCAGGCCCAGCGCCAGCAGGGCGGCCAGCGGCAGGATCGCCAGCCAGCGGTTCACTTGCCGTCCTGTTCGGCGCGCCGCCGCCAGATGCGCGACTGGCGCAGGGTGAAGACGATCATGCCAAGGAAGGTCAGGGCGGTCAGGCCGTAGGCCGGCCAGACGAACAGCGCGTACTTGCCGGCGTCGAGATCGAGCATCGGGTTATCCTCTCGCCGCGCGCAGGGCCGCGGCCTCGGCCCGGCGGCGCCAGACCTGGGCGCGGATGCCGACCAGCCACAGCGACCCGAACGAGGCCATGTAGGCCAGGCCCATCAGCAGCAGCGGCCAGAGATAGTCGCTGGTCATGGCCGGGCCCTCGGCGCGGAACACCGAGGCGCCCTGGTGCAGGGTGTTCCACCAGTCGACCGAGAACTTGATCACCGGCAGGTTCACCGCCCCGACCAGGGCCAGGATGGCGCAGGCGCGGGCGGCTTTGGTCTCGTCGTCCAGCGAGGCGCGCAGGGCCATGTAGGCCAGATAGACCAGGAACAGCACCAGCACCGAGGTCATCCGCGCGTCCCACTGCCACCAGGTGCCCCACATCGGCCGGCCCCAGAGCGAGCCGGTGAGCAGCGCCATGAAGGTGTAGGCCGCGCCCAGCGGGGCGGCGGCGCGCGCGGCCGCGTCGGCCAGGGCGTGGCGGAAGACCAGGGCCAGGAAGCTCGCCACCGCCAGGCAGGCATAGACGAACATGCTCATCCAGGAGGCCGGCACGTGGATGAACATCAGCCGGACGGTGTCGCCCTGCTGGTAGTCCTCGGGCGCGGTGAAGCCCAGCCAGAGGCCGGCCAGGGCCAGGACCACGGCGATGACGCCGAACATCGGCGCGGCCCAGCGGGAGAAGGCCATGAACCGCTCGGGATTCGACAGAAAGGCCGGCGCCGGGATCATGCCTGCGGCTTAGCGTCGGGCGCACCGGCCTGCAAGCGGCGCGTGCGCAGAGCCTGGCCGCGGGGCGAGAGCCGATAGCCGACCTCCAGGCTCTCGGTCAGGCCCAGCGCCTTGAGCTTGCGCACGTCGGTCTTGAAGGCGAGCGTCTCGCGGCCCAGGCGCGCGGCCAGGTCCGGGGCGCGGACGCCGGGATGGGCGGCGATCAGCTCCAGCACCGCTCCGGTCCAGGCCGCCTTGGCGTCGAGCCGGGCCAGGCGGGCCTCGACCTCGTCCAGGGCGCCGTCCGAGACGTCGCGCCGCAGGGCCTCGCGCGGGTCCTCGCCGAGCCGGCGAAAGGCGATGCGATGGATCGGGGCCTCGCCCGCCAGGTCGGCGAGCACGGCGGCGGCCGAGGCGTAGCCGGCGCGGGCGGCGTCCTGCGCGGTGACCGCTTCGGCCGCGATGATCTCGACCGCGTCGATGGCCAGCAGGCCGGCGGGGGTGTGCAGGGTCCCGCCGGCCTTGACGGTCGGCTTGCGCCAGCGGCGGAAGGCGAGGTCGACCTCGCCCTCCGCGATCGCCTTCAGGACGGGCGCCTTGAACAGCATCGCCCCTCTTTTAGCACGGAGGCGGCCTACCCGCCGCGGCCCATCGGGCCGCCCATGCCGCGATGCCCGCCCTTGCCCATGCCCTTGCCGTGGCCGCGCGGGGCCAGGGCGTCGAACGCCTTCTGCTGGGCGGGATTGAGCTGGGCGTAGAAGCGCTTGGTGGCCGCCGCGCGCTGGTCGAAGCGGGCCAGGCGCTCGGTCATCCGCGCCCGCTGGGCGTCGAGGCGCTGGGGCGTGGGCAGCTTGGCGATCGCCTCGCGGTCGGCGCGGGCCGGGGGCTGGGCGGGGCGGCCGGCGTCCAGGAACGCCTTCAGGGCCGGCTCCTGGTCGGGGCGAAGCTGCAGGGCCGCGCGCAGGTGCTCGGCGCGGCGGGCGGCCATGGCCTCGGGATCGGGGCGGCGCCATTCGCCGCGCGGCTGGCCGGGGGCGGCCGCGGGCGGCGGTTGCTGGGCCGCGGCGGCGGTGGTCATCAGGCCGGTCAGCAGGACGCCGCCGAGCGCCAGCGGCGCGAACTTGTTGAAGGTCATAGGTCTGTAGCTCCAGTATCTGCCCCTCGACCATTGAACGGCGCGGTTCGCGGAGTCCGTCGCTGGCCCGGTCGTTTTCGTCGGCGGGCGCCTACGACCATGTGGGCGGTCAGTTGGAAGGCGACGCGGCGCGGGTCGCCGGCGGTCACCGACTAAGGTCCGCAGCAATACCGCTCATCCCGGCGAGATGAGCAGGCGGGGGGACTCTGATCCGAGCGCCGGCGGCTAGCTCAGCGCGTTGCGGCAGGCCGCCGCCATGGCGACGGGGCCAAGCGCCACCGCCCCGGCCGCATAGGCCGCCAGCAGGGCGAAGCCGGCCTTCCAGGGCAGGCCGCCGGCGAAGGCGTCCAGCGCCCCGCCGCCGAAGATCACCGGCGGCACGAACAGCGGCAGCACGATCACCGCGGTCAGCAGCCCGCCGCGCCGGGCTCCCAGGCTCAGCGCCGCCCCGATGCCGCCGACGAAGGCGAAGGCCAGCCCGCCCATCAGGGCGCAGGCGAAGATCAGCGGGGCCAGGTGCGGCCCCGCCCCCAGGGCGATGGCCGCCAGCGGCGCGGCGAAGGCCAGCGGCGCGGCGGTGGCCAGCCACTGTCCCAGGCACTTGACGGCGCAGGCGATCTCCAGCGGCACGGGCGAGAGCGTCAGCAGGTCCAGGGCACCGTCCTCGTAGTCGCGCTCGAACAGCCGGTCGAGCGAGAGCAGGGCGGCCAGGGCCAGCGCCACCCAGGCCGCGCCGGGCGCGATCGCCGCCAGCCGCGCCGGCTCGGGCCCGGTCGCCAGCGGCAGCAGGGTCGCCACCCCGGCATAGAAGGCCAGCGAGACCATCGGCCCGCCGCCGCGGCCCCAGGCCAGGGCCGCCTCGCGCGAGAGCAGGGCGATGACGCGGCTCACGACGCGGTCTCCCCGATCTCGACGGCGAGCGCCGGGATCGGCAGCGGGTCGTGCACGGCTGCGACGATCAGCCCGCCGCCGGCCAGGTGCGCGGCCATGATCTCGCCGAAGCGGACGCGCCAGTCGGCGTCCAGCGGGCTCAGCGGTTCGTCCAGCAGCCACAGCGAACGCGGCGCGGCCAGCAGCCGGGCCAGCGACAGCCGCCGGCGCTGGCCGGCCGACAGGCGGCGCACCTCCAGCTCCAGCAGGCGGGTCAGCTCCAGGCGCGCGGCCGCCTCGCGGGCGGCCGCCTCGGAGGCGCCGCTCCAGCGCGCCCAGAACGACAGCTCCTCCCAGGCGGTGCGGGCCGGCTTCTGGCCGTCCTGGTGTCCGGCCAGGTGGATGTGGTCGGCGCGGGCGTCCTCCGGGTCGAGGCCCGCAAAGACGATCCGCCCGGCCTCCAGCGGCGCGAGGCCGGCGATGGCGCGCAGCAGGCTGGTCTTGCCGGCCCCGTTGCGGCCCGTCAGCGCGGCCGCCTGGCCGGCCGGAAGATCGAGGTTCAGCCCCGAAAACAGCCGCCGTCCGCCGCGGCTCAGAGTCAGATTTTCAATCGCCAGGCGCCCGATCAAACCGCAGCTCCTTGCGGGTGATTCTCAGGTAGCGAGGAAATACCTTCGCCTGCATGGACGGTTAGGGAAGTAGGGGCTATGACGCGCGCGGCCGTCGCCACCTTGGGGGGCGAACGCGGCGCTGGGGCGAACGCTGTGTGTCCGCCCCGAAAAGCGCGCGATCCCCGATGTGGTCCAAGAGCGGCCGAGAACAGAGGAAGGATCCCTGATATGGCGTCTAACGACAGCCTGAAGACCCGCCGCGAACTGGTCGTCGGCGACAAGACCTACGTCTACTACAGCCTTCGCGCCGCAGAGGAAGCCGGTCTTTCGAACGTGGCGCGCCTGCCCGTCTCGATGAAGGTGCTGCTCGAGAACCTGCTGCGCAACGAAGACGGCACGACCGTGGGCGCCGACGACCTCAAGGCGCTGGCCGCCTGGATCGACAACAAGGGCTCGGTCGAGCACGAGATCAGCTTCCGCCCGGCCCGCGTGCTGATGCAGGACTTCACCGGCGTTCCGGCCGTGGTCGACCTGGCCGCCATGCGCGACGCCATGACCAGCCTCGGCGCCGACCCCGAGAAGATCAACCCGCTGAACCCCGTCGACCTGGTCATCGACCACTCGGTCATGGTCGACCACTTCGGCACCGCCAAGGCCTTCGGCGAGAACGTCGAGCGCGAGTACGAGCGCAACATCGAGCGCTACCGCTTCCTGCGCTGGGGCTCCTCGGCCTTCAACAACTTCCGCGTCGTGCCGCCCGGCACCGGCATCTGCCACCAGGTGAACCTGGAATACCTGGCCCAGACCGTGTGGCTGAACGAAGAGGACGGCGCCTCGGTCGCCTATCCCGACACCGTGGTCGGCACCGACAGCCACACCACCATGATCAACGGCCTGGCGGTGCTGGGCTGGGGCGTGGGCGGCATCGAGGCCGAGGCGGCCATGCTGGGCCAGCCGATCCCGATGCTGATCCCGGAAGTCATCGGCTTCAAGCTGACCGGTTCGCTGCCGGACGGCGCGACCGCCACCGACCTGGTGCTGACCGTCACCCAGATGCTCCGCAAGAAGGGCGTGGTCGGCAAGTTCGTCGAGTTCTTCGGCCCGGGCCTCGCGGGCCTGACCCTGGAAGACCAGGCGACCATCGCCAACATGGCCCCGGAATACGGCGCCACCTGCGGCTTCTTCCCGGTCACCCGGGCGACCATCGACTATCTGCGCGCCACCGGCCGTGACGCCGCCCGCGCCGACCTGGTCGAGGCCTACGCCAAGGAACAGGGCATGTGGGTCGAGGCCGGCGATCCGGACCCCGTCTTCACCGACACCCTGGAGCTCGACCTCGGCTCGGTGCTGCCCTCGCTGGCCGGCCCTAAGCGCCCGCAGGACCGCGTGCTGCTGTCCGATGCGGCCGCCGAGTTCAAGGCGGCCCTCGCCAAGGACTTCGGCAAGAGCGGCGAGGAGCCCCGCGTGCCGGTCGCCGGCGAGAAGTTCGACGTCGGCAACGGCGACGTGGTGATCGCGGCCATCACCTCCTGCACCAACACCTCGAACCCCTCGGTGCTGATCGCCGCGGGCCTGGTCGCCAAGAAGGCGGTCGAAAAGGGCCTGAAGGTGAAGCCGTGGGTGAAGACCTCGCTGGCCCCCGGCTCGCAGGTGGTCACCGACTACCTGAAGGCCGCCGGCCTGACCAAGTCGCTCGACGCGCTGGGCTTCAACCTGGTCGGCTACGGCTGCACCACCTGCATCGGCAACTCCGGCCCGCTGCCGGAAGCCATCGCCGAGGCGGTCAACGCCAACGACTTGGTCGCCTGCTCGGTGCTCTCGGGCAACCGTAACTTCGAGGGCCGCGTGAACCAGGACGTCCGCGCCAACTACCTGGCCTCGCCGCCGCTGGTGGTCGCCTACGCCCTGGCCGGCAACATGAACATCGACCTGGCCACCGAGTCGCTGGGCGAGGGCAAGGACGGCAATCCGGTGTTCCTGCGGGACATCTGGCCGACCTCGGAAGAGATCGCCGTCCTGCAGCGCAAGCACGTCACCCAGAAGATGTTCGCGACCCGCTACGCCGACGTGTTCAAGGGCGACAAGAACTGGCAGGGCATCAAGGTGTCCGGCGGCCAGACCTACGCCTGGGACATGGGTTCGACCTACGTGCAGAACCCGCCCTACTTCCAGGACATGAAGATGGAGCCGGCGCCGGTCACCGACATCGTCGAGGCCCGCATCCTCGGCGTGTTCGGCGACTCGATCACCACCGACCACATCAGCCCGGCCGGTTCGATCAAGGCGACCTCGCCGGCCGGCGTCTATCTGCGTGAACGCCAGGTGCCGGCCACGGAGTTCAACTCCTACGGCGCGCGCCGCGGCAACCACGAGATCATGATGCGCGGCACCTTCGCCAACATCCGCATCCGCAACAAGATCACGCCGGAGATCGAAGGCGGCGTGACCAAGCACTTCCCGTCGGGCGACGTCATGTCGATCTACGACGCGGCGATGCGCTACCAGAGCGAAGGCCGCCCGGCGGTGGTGTTCGCGGGCAAGGAATACGGCACCGGCTCGTCGCGCGACTGGGCGGCCAAGGGCACCAAGCTGCTGGGCGTTCGCGCGGTGATCGCCGAGAGCTTCGAGCGCATCCACCGCTCGAACCTGGTCGGCATGGGCGTGCTGCCGCTGCAGTTCACCCAGGACGGCTGGCAGAAGCTGGGCCTGACCGGCGAGGAGATCGTCACCATCCGCGGCCTGACGGAGCTCGCGCCCCGCAAGCAGTTGACGGTCGAGATGTACCGCCCGTCGGACGGCCGCATCGCCCGCTTCCCGGTCCGCTGCCGCATCGATACGCCGACCGAGCTCGAATACTTCAAGAACGGGGGCGTGCTGAACTACGTGCTGCGCAACCTGGCCGGCGGTTCGGCGGCCTAAAGTCTTGGTTTGCCTCTCTGCCGCAGAGGGGTAGATCATCGCGTTGGAGGGGGTCTGCCGCCCGTGCAGGCCCCTTCTTTCGTTTTCGCGCCCTTTCGTTTTCGCGACCGTCGAAGCTGCTCACGCCTTGTTGACATCCAAAGCTCAGGGAAGTCCGCTTAATTGCGCCACGATGCGTAAGGCCGCGCTTTTCAGCCTCATCCTCTGCGTCACGCCCCTCGCCGCGGCCGCCAAGCCGCCGGTGGTCGTCGAGCTGTTCACCGCCCAGGGCTGCGCGTCCTGCGGCGAGGCCAACGCCAACCTGGCCAAGCTGGCCCAGCGTGAGGGCGTGCTCGCCCTGACCTTCCCGGTCGACTACTGGGACTATCTCGGCTGGTCCGACACCTTCGCCAAGCCCGAGTTCACCGCCCGCCAGAAGGCCTATGTCGCGCGGCTGGAGCTGCGCGAGCCCTATACCCCGCAGGTGGTGGTCGACGGCCAGACCCAGGCCGGGGGGCTGCAGACCGAGAAGGTCGACCGCCTGCTGGCCCAGGCCGCCAAGGCCGAGCGCGATCCGCCCGACATGGCTTTCATCGGCCCGCGCCGGGTCGACGTCGGTTCGGGCCGGCCGCCGCGCGGCGGCGCCGAGGTCTGGCTGGTCCGCTACGACCCGCGCGAGCATGACGTGGTGGTCCGCAAGGGCGACAACCGCGGCCAGACCGTCGCCCACCGCAACGTGGTGCGCGAGATCAAGCGCCTGGGCCCCTGGCGCGGCCGTCCCACCGCCTACCGGCTGCCGGCCGCGGACGAGGACGGCCTGGTGACCGCCGTGCTGGTCCAGGCGACCGACGGCGGCCGCATCCTGACCGCGGCGGTCAGGGACTGATTTTCGGAGGATCCGGACAGAGCGAAGCCCGCGCGGTGGGGGGAGGATCCGCGCGGGCTTGCATTGGGGTGCTCTATGAAGAAGCGTCGGCTGACCGAAGCCCATGATCCAGGGGGGCTGGGGGGGCTGTTCAGGATCCGGGACCACCAGGTTCCGACCAACCGACAATGAAACTATCGGGGTCGGATCAGGCGCGCGAACGACCGAAATAAGGTCTTTCCGTGGCGCAAGATTACCGTTGATTTAGTTTCGCCGCGGGGCGTGTCGCCGGCGCAACGGGCGCCGCACACAGAGGATTTGTCGCGCGCCGGAAATTGAGGCACGCTTGGCCCCGATGGCGCTCGATCCGCAACAGCAGCCCGCCCGGACCGCCCAGGTCTTCTTCGAGCGTCGCGAGCTCGACCGCCTTCTCGCCCTCTACGGACGCATGGTCGCCGCCGGCGAGTGGCGCGACTACGGCATCGGCGCGCTGGCCGACGCCTGTGTGTTCTCGGTGTTCCGCCGCACCTCCGAGGCGCCGCTCTACCGCATCGAGAAGCGCCCGGCCCTGGCCCGCCGCCAGGGCGCCTGGGCGGTGATCGGCCAGGGCGGCATGGTCCTGCGCCGCGGCCACGAGCTGGAGCAGGTGCTGCGCTTCTTCGACAAGGGCCGCTTCAAGGTCGTGGACTAGGCGCCAGGCGCGTCATCCTGCTTTTTCTCCGGTAGCGTTTGTCGCGGGCGTGCTTCCCGTGTCATCCCGGAAAGCCCGGAGGGCTTGTCCGGGATCCATTCGTGCCGAGCCTGACGAATGGGCGCGGCCCCGCCCCAAAAGCTCAACTGACTTGATGACAGAGAGGGCGTCGCCCAAACGAAAACCCCGGCGGTCGCCCGCCGGGGTTCGCAGTTCTCATCCGAGATCAGATCCTAGCGGCGGTCGCCGAAGATGCTGAGCAGGAATTGGAAGAGGTTGATGAAGTTGATGTAGAGGCTCAGCGCGCCGTAGTTGGTCGCGACGCTCATCGCCGCCTCGTCGCCGCCCATCTGGTAGTAGCTCATCTTCAGGCGCTGGGTGTCGTAGGCGATCAGGCCCGCGAAGATGAACACGCCCAGGATGCTGATGATGAAGGCCATCGCCGAGCTTTGCAGGAACATGTTGACGATCATGGCGACCACCAGGCCGATCACGCCGATGATCAGGAAGCTGCCGAAGCCGGTCAGGTCCCTCTTGGTCGTGTAGCCGAACAGCGACAGGCCGCCGAACGCCGCCGCCGTGATCAGGAAGGTCGAGAAGATCGACGCGCCCGTATAGACGAAGGTCAGCACGCCCAGACCCGCGCCGATCAGGCTGACGATGGTCCAGTAGAGAACGCCCGCCGAGCGGGGGGTGGGGTTGCGCATCGCAAACGCGCCGAACAGCATCACCGCCAGCGGCGCGAAGGCCACGATCATGCCGAGCGGCGTGTAGCCGACCCGGCCATTGGCGGCGACGGTGAACATCAGGTCGCGCACCGGCGGGAACGATCCGGTCAGGAATGCCAGAGCGGCGGAGAGCAGAAGTCCCAGCGCCACCTTGTTGTAGACGCCGAGCATGAAACTGCGCAGACCCGCGTCCACCGACATGTCGGCGCGATCTGCGGGGACCGTGCGCGCGTAGCCGCGGTTGAAGTCGCTCATCAGTGACAAGGCCCTATTAGAAACGCCCCAGGTGGGCGCGCATTGCCGAATATCGTGGTCCAGGCCCTTCCGTGCAAGGCTTTGCCGATTACGATTGCGTCAGCAGGTCACACCCCAGGCAGTCTTCCCATGATCCGTCTCTTCGCCGCGCTCGCCATTCCCGAGGACATCGGCGCCGACCTCGTCGCCCGCCAGGACCGCCTGCCCGGCGCGCGCTGGCGCCCGCCGGAGGCGTTCCACATCACCCTGAGGTTCATCGGCGACGTGGCCGAGAACGTCGCCGCCGACCTCGACGCCGAGCTCACCACCGTCGGCGGCGGGCCGCTGGAGCTGTCCCTGCAAGGGGTCGGGGCGTTCGGCGAGGGGGCCGACATCCATGCGGTCTGGGCTGGGGTCGAGGAGAACGAGGGCCTGCGCCGCCTGGCCCGCGCCTGCGAGGTGGCCGCCCGCCGCGCCGGCCTCAAGCCCGACACCCGCGCCTACAAGCCCCACGTCACCCTGGCCTATCTGCGCCGGCCCAACCCCGCCGAGGTCGCGGCCTGGATCCAGGAGAACAACCTGCTGCGCAGCGAGCCCTTCCGGGTGACCAGCTTCGGGCTCTATTCCAGTTGGCAGTCGGACCAGGGCTCCTGGTACTGGGCCGAGCGGGAGTATCCGCTCTACTGAGATCGAGCGGGCGAGATCCGGAAACATCTCCTCAAGTGTCATCAAGTCCGTTGAGCTTTTGCGGCGGGGCCGCGCCTCATTCGCCAGGCCCGGCGCGAATGGGTCCCGGTCTTCGGCTGCGCCGAAACCGGGATGACATCCATGGACGCTCCTAGGCCTCGACCGCGTGGTCCTTGAGGACGCCGAGGGGGACGATCGCCAGGGTCTCCTCGTGGGTCGCCTCCAGCACCACCTGCGGCGCGGCGCCGGCGTCCAGCGCCTCCTTCCAGCGCGGGGCGCAGAGGCACCAGCGGTCGCCGGGCTTGAGGCCCTCGAACCCGTACTCCGGCATCGGCGTCGACAGGTCGTTGCCGATCATCTTCGAGTAGGCCAGGAACTCCGCCGTCATCACCGCGCAGACCGTGTGCAGGCCAAGATCGTGCGGCCCGGTCTCGCAACAGCCGTTGCGGAAGAATCCGGTCACGGGGTCGAGCGAGCACACGAGAAGCTCGCCTCCCAACACGTTCTTGGCGCCGGCGTCGTAGCGGGTGGTCATGGCGCCATCCTAACCCTTATGACTGGGCCATAGCCATCCCGCCGGAGCCCGCAGGTCTTGATCGTCGCCCGTCCGCGCCGCAGCGCCCTCTACATGCCCGCCGCCAACGCCCGCGCGATCGAAAAGGCCCGCGATCTGCCCTGCGACGTGGTGATCCTGGACCTGGAGGACGCGGTCGCCCCCGACGCCAAGGACCTGGCCCGCGACCAGGCGGTCGCCGCGGTGAAGGCCGGCGGTTTCGGCCGGCGCGAGGTGGTGATCAGGGTCAACGGCCTGGACACCCCCTGGGGCCTGGAGGACCTGGCCGCGGCCATCGACGCGCGCCCCGACGCGATCCTGGCTCCCAAGGTGTCCAGCGCCCATGACGTGCGGGCCTACGGCGCCGTCGAGGCCGGCGGCGTGGCGCTGTGGGCCATGGTCGAGACCTGCGCGGCCCTGTTCGCCCTGGGCGAGATCGCCGGCGCGGGGGCGGGGCTGGGCGCCCTGGTGGTCGGGACCAACGACCTGGCCAAGGAGATGCGCTGCCGCCTGACCGTCGAGCGCGCCGCCCTGGCCGGGCCGCTGTCGCTGATCGTGGCGGCCGGCCGCGCCCACGGCCTGAGCGTGCTGGACGGGGTGTTCAACGAGATCGAGGACGACGCCGGCCTGGCGGCCCAGTGCGCTCAGGGGGTGGAGTTCGGCTTCGACGGCAAGACCCTGATCCATCCGCGGCAGGTGGAAATCGCCAACGCCGCCTTCAGTCCGTCGGCGGAGGAGGTCGCATGGTCGCGGGTGGTGGTTGCAGCCTTCGATTCGCCGGAAAACGCCGGTAAGGGTGTTCTTAAAGTCGAGGGGCGCATGGTTGAGCGGTTGCACCTGGCGCAGGCGCGGCGGGTGATCGCCGTAGCCGACGCCATCGCCGCGGCGTGAGGCGTGATTTGAACTATCTTCTGAGGTCTTCGATCGGCCTTCTGGCCCTGGCCGCCGCGTCCGCCGCCCAGGCGCAGGACGTCGTCGATCCGATCGGCTCCATCCTCGACCAGGTCGACGAGGAAACGGCCGAGACGCTCGGCGCCGCGCCCGCGCCGCAGCCCGCGCCGACGCCCACGTCCTATCCAGCCAGCGCGCCGGCCTCGCCGCCGGCCGCCGCCCCGGCCTTCCCCTATTCCCCGCCCCCGCCGGCCTACACTCCGCCGCCGGCCTATACGCCGCCTGCGCCGCGCCGGCCGCTGCTGACCGCGCCGGTGACCATCGACGAGTACGACAAGACCCCCGAGGCGCCGCTCAACGCCGTCGAGCTCGGCTATGAGAGCCGCCTGCGCTCGTCCTTCGCCTCGGCCCAGGGGATGCAGGGGCCGCTGGACGGCGCCTGGATGCTGCGCTCGCGCGCCGGCGAACCGCTCTATTCGCTGCTGCTGGTCGACAAGGGCAACGGCGTGCTCGAGGGCGCCTGGCGCGATCCGCGTCGGCGCGGCGCGCGCGACTCCTCCGGCTTCCTGGCCGACATCCAGCGGACCGGCTCGCAGGTCACCGCCAGCTTCTATCCGCGGCCGGGCGCCGGCCTGGTCAGCATCGCCCTGACCTCCGCCGGGGCCGGCCAATGGTCGGGCGAGCTGATCGAGGGCCGCGAGCGCACGTCCGTGACCCTGCGCCGGGACTAAAGGCCAAGGGCCGCCTTCGCCGCCGCCAGTCTCTGCGCCAACTCGCCCGCGCCATAGGCTTCCGCGGCGCTGTGGCCCCAGACCGGCCCGGGCCAGGCGGGGTCGCCGACCCGGCGGCCGATCACGTGGACGTGCAGTTGCGGCGTGACGTTGCCCAGCGCCCCGACGTTCAGCTTGTCGACCTGCGCGCCCAGCGCCCGCACCGCGCGGCCCGCCGCCAGGATCTCGTCGGTGAGCGCGGCCAGGTCCCCGCGGGCCAGATCCTCCAGCTCGCGTGCGGCCGAAACGCGCGGGATCAGCACGATCCAGGGATAGCGCGCATCGTCCTGCAGGCGCGCGTGGCTGAGGCGCAGATCGCCCAGGGCGTGGGAGGTGGCCAGGAAGGCCGGGTCGATTTCGAACATGCCCGCTAGGTAGACGCCGCGCCCGGCCCTGTCACTTGCGCTTGCCGCAACGCTTTTGCGGGTCTAGACCGCGCGCGGATTTCGCACTGCAACCAACGGGACAGTTCCATGACCACGAAGAAGCCGATCCGCGTCGCTGTCACCGGCGCCGCCGGCAATATCGGTTACGCCCTCCTCTTCCGCATCGCCTCGGGCGAGATGCTGGGCAAGGACCAGCCGGTCATCCTGCAACTGCTCGAAATCCCGACCGAAGGCGCCCAGAAGGCGCTGAAGGGCGTGGCCATGGAGCTGGAAGACTGCGCCTTCCCGCTGCTCCAGGACATGGTGCTGACCGACGACGCCAACGTCGCCTTCAAGGACGCGAACTGGAACCTGCTGGTCGGCTCCAAGCCGCGCGGTCCGGGCATGGAGCGCGCCGACCTGCTGAAGGACAACGGCAAGATCTTCATCGCCCAGGGCAAGGCCATCGACGCCGTCGCCGCTGACGACGCCCGCGTCGCCGTGGTCGGCAACCCCTGCAACACCAACGTCATGATCGCCGCCGCCCAGGCCAAGCGCCTGACCGCCGACCGCTTCACCGCCATGGTGCGCCTGGACGAGAACCGCGGCCGCGCCCAACTGGCCAAGAAGGCCGGCGTTTCGATCAACGAGGTCAGCGAGCTGTTCATCTACGGCAACCACAGCCCGACCATGTTCGCCGACTTCACCCACGCCAAGATCGGCGGCAAGCCGGCCGCCGAGGTCATCGGCGACGAAGCCTGGCTGAAGAACGACTACCTGCCGACCGTCGGCAAGCGCGGCGCGGCGATCATCGAGGCCCGTGGCCTGTCCTCGGCCGCCTCGGCCGCCAACGCCCTGATCGACCATGTGCGCGACCTGACCACCGTCGGCGCCGTCCACTCGGTCGCCATCGCCAGCGAGGGCCGCTACGGCTTCGCCGAAGGCGTCTGGGCCGGCATGCCGGTGAAGACCACCGCCACCGGCTACGACGTGATCACCTCCTACGAGATGGACGACTTCGCCAAGTCCAAGATCGCCATCACCAACGACGAGCTGATCAGCGAACGCGACACCGTGAAGGACATGCTGGGCTAAGCATTTCCGCATAAGCCCCTCGTCTTCCTCCTCCGCTGAAGCAGGGGAGGAAGGCGGCGGCGGCCTTTTTGGGCTATCGCCGGCGGCCCTGGGCGATGGCCTCCAGCTCGGCGATGCGGCGGTCGTAGGCGATCGCCACCGCGCGCGGCGAGCGCAGCGCCGCCTCCTCGCGATAGGCCAGCCAGGCGTCCTGGTCGGCCCGCAGTTGCTCATAGGGCGCGCCTGACTGCTCGGCCCGCCGGTAGGCCCTGGCCATGTGGCGGTCGGCGGCCGCCAGCACCGCGTCGGCGCAAACCATCTCCTCGGCCAGCGACTGGGCCTGGCGGCAATCGAAGCTGGGGCGCTCGGCGCGGATCGGCTCGCGCCAGGCGGAGTCGAGGGCGACCGGGGGCTCCGGCGCCCAGGGCGCTTCCGGCGCGATCGGGGCCTGTGGCGCCGGCCGGGCGATCGGGGCCGGCGGCGGCAGGGGCGCGGGCGGCGGCTGGCCGGCCAGGTCTGGGGCCAAGTCCGGGGGCAGGGTGTCCAGCGGCGGGCGCGGCTCCGGGGCCGGATCGGCCATGACGATGTCCATCTGCCGCTCGGGCGCCTGTGCGGCCGGCTGCATGGGCGCGGGCCTGGCGCCGCCGGTGATCAGTTGCGGGCGGGCCAGCAGGCCAAGCCCCAGCCCCAGCACGCAGGCGGCGGCGACGCCGCCCAGCAGCGCCTTGCGGCCCAGGCGGCGCGGCGCGGGCGCGGGCTCGCGCGGCTCCAGGGTCAGGGGCGGTTCGCCATCGTGATCCATGCCCCGACCCTAGCGTCGCGGCCTGAACAGCGGCTGAACCGCTGGCGCGGCCTCGAAAACCGGACGATGGTCGCGCCATGAGCCTTGGACCGACCCTGCAAACCGCCCGCCTGATCCTGCGCCCCACCTCGGGCGAGGATTTCGAACCCTGGGCCGCCTTCTCGGCCGACGAAGAGGCCTCGCGCTTCCTGGGCGGGCCGCAGCCGCGCGAAACCGCCTGGCGCATGATGTGCACCATGGCCGGCTCCTGGGTGGTGCGCGGCTTCGGGATGTTCTCGGTGATCGAGAAGGACAGCGGCCGCTGGGTCGGCCGGCTGGGCCCCTGGCAGCCGGAGGGCTGGCCCGGGACCGAGGTCGGCTGGGGGATCGCCCGCGAGTTCTGGGGCAAGGGCTATGCGCCCGAGGGCGCGGCGGCGGCCATCGACTGGGCGTTCGACCACCTGGGCTGGACCGAGGTCATCCACTGCATCGACCCGGGCAACACCAATTCCCAGGGCGTGGCGCGCAAGCTCGGCTCCTCGATCCTGCGCCACGCGCTGCTGCCGCCGCCGATCAGCGAGAGCGTCGACGTCTGGGGCCAGACCCGCGACCAGTGGCGGGCGCGGCGGTCCTAGATCCAGCCGCGGTCGCGCAGCAGCCTGGCGTAGGTGCGGCTGACCGGAACCTGCGAGCCGTCCTTCAGGGTCAGGGTGGCACGCCCGTCGCCGCGGCGGGCGTCGGCGATGGCCTCGCGCGCCACCCACCAGGAGCGGTGCACCTGCGCGCCCTCGATCCCTTCCAGCTCGGCCACCGCGTCGGCCAGGCGCAGCAGGATCAGGTCCTGCCCCTTGGAGGTGTGCAGGCGCAGGTAATGGTCCTCGGCCTCCACCGCCCAGACCTCGGCCCCGCGCAGCTTCAGCGGCAGGCGCTCCAGGAACCGCGGCGGCGGCGCGGCCGGGGCGGCCAGGGCCTCGGCGCGGGCGCGGGCGGCCAGCACGTTGACCGCGGTCATCACCAGCGTGACCAGCGCCACGCTGACGAACAGCGAGGCCAGGGCCCGGGCCGGGATCGGCGCATGGAGCAGACGGCTGTTCACCGCCCAGACCAGCAGGGTGATCGGGCCGGCGATCACCAGGGCGTAGAGCAGGGTGCGCAGCCACGGGCGGGCGTTCGCGTCGCCGCCCGGGAACGCGAAGCGCGACATCAGCCCGCCCCAGACCGTACCGGCGCTCAGCAGGCCCACCCAATAGGCCAGTCGCTCCATGAGGCTCAGCCGGCCCATGCCGAAGGCGCCCGAGACCGCCAGGAACACCGCCGCGACGGCCGCGATGGCGAAGCCGCGCCGCCATCCGGCCAGCCCGCCCATGGGGCCGTAGTCGAACCACTTCGCCTTCGCCGATCGCATGATTGCGAGAAAACATGATTGGCGCGGATGCGGAAGCGGCGCTGCGCGGCGTCTATCTAGGTTGGGGATTGTTGTGATTGGTCTTTCTTCAATGACGCCGGCGTCACGATTGTATACAGTAGACGAAAATCCGCGGTTTTCTTGGGCTGGCGCGGTTGCCACATTGATGCTTGGCGCCTATAACCCCGGCCGTCCGCCGAGCCCGGCGGGTTTCCCGATCACGCGTTACGCGGCCTCATGAACATCCACGAGCATCAAGCCAAGTCCGTCCTCTCCGAGTTCGGCGTGGCGGTCCCGCGCGGCTATGCCGCCTTCTCCGTCGACGAAGCGGTCAAGGCCGCCCAGGACCTCGGTGGTCCGGTCTTCGTCGTGAAGTCCCAGATCCACGCCGGCGGACGCGGCAAGGGCCGCTTCGAGGGCCTCGGTCCCGACGCCAAGGGCGGCGTGCGCGTCGTCAAGTCGGTCGACGAGGTCAAGGCCAACGCCGAGGAGATGCTCGGCCGCGTGCTGGTGACCCACCAGACCGGCCCCAAGGGCAAACAGGTCAACCGCCTCTACATCGAAGAAGGCGCGGCGATCGCCAAGGAATTCTACCTGTCCCTGCTGGTGGACCGCGAGACGAGCCGGGTTTCGGTCGTCGCCTCCACCGAAGGCGGCATGGACATCGAGGAGGTCGCCCACTCGACCCCCGAGAAGATCATCACCTTCTCCATCGACCCAGCCACCGGCGTCTTCCCGCACCACGCCCGCGCGCTCTCCAAGGCGCTGGGCCTGAGCGGCGGCCTGGCCAAGGAGGCGGCCACGCTCCTGTCGCAGCTCTACACGGCGTTCCTCGCCAAGGACATGAGCATGCTGGAGATCAACCCGCTGATCGTCACCGCCGACGATCACCTGCGGGTGCTGGACGCCAAGGTCAGCTTCGACTCGAACGCCCTGTTCCGTCACCCGGACATCGTCGCCCTGCGCGACGAGAGCGAAGAGGACCCGAAGGAGATCGAGGCCTCGAAGTTCGACCTCAGCTACATCGCCCTCGACGGCGAGATCGGCTGCATGGTCAACGGCGCGGGCCTGGCCATGGCGACCATGGACATCATCAAGCTCTACGGGGCCGAGCCGGCCAACTTCCTGGACGTCGGCGGCGGCGCCGACGAGCCCAAGGTGACCGCGGCCTTCAAGATCATCATGGCCGACCCGAACGTGAAGGGAATCCTGGTCAACATCTTCGGCGGCATCGCCCGCTGCGACATCCTCGCCAACGGCGTGGTCAACGCGGTGAAGCAGGTCGGCCTGACGGTTCCGCTGGTGGTTCGCCTCGAAGGCACCAACGCCGAGCTCGGCAAGCAGATCATCAACGAAAGCGGTCTGAACGTGATCGCGGCGAACGACCTTTCGGACGGCGCTGAAAAGATTGTCAAAGCCGTGCGGGAGGCGAACTGATGTCCATCCTCGTCGGTAAAGACACCCGCGTCATCTGCCAGGGCATCACCGGCGCCCAGGGCACCTTCCACACCGAGCAGGCCATCGCCTACGGCACCAGGATGGTCGGCGGCGTGACCCCCGGCAAGGGCGGCCAGACCCACATCGGCCTGCCGGTGTTCGACACCGTGGGCGAGGCGGTCAAGCAGACCGGCGCCGACGCCAGCGTGATCTACGTCCCGCCGCCCTTCGCGGCCGACTCGATCCTGGAAGCCATCGACGCCGAGATCCCGCTGATCATCTGCATCACCGAAGGCATCCCGGTGGTCGACATGATCAAGGTGAAGAAGGCGCTGGCCGGCTCGAAGTCGCGCCTGATCGGCCCGAACTGCCCCGGCGTCCTGACCCCGGAAGCCTGCAAGATCGGCATCATGCCGGGCAACATCTTCAAGAAGGGCTCGGTCGGCGTGGTCTCGCGCTCCGGCACCCTGACCTACGAGGCGGTGTTCCAGACCACCAATGTCGGCCTTGGCCAGACGACGGCGGTCGGCATCGGCGGCGACCCGGTCAAGGGCACCGAGTTCATCGACGTCCTCGACATGTTCCTGAAGGACCCGGAAACGGAATCCATCATCATGATCGGCGAAATCGGCGGCTCGGCCGAAGAAGACGCCGCGGAATTCATCAAAAATTCGCCGATCAAGAAGCCTATGGTGGGCTTCATTGCGGGTCGTACGGCGCCTCCGGGCCGCCGCATGGGCCACGCCGGCGCGATCATCTCCGGCGGCAAGGGCGGTGCGGAAGACAAGATCGCTGCGATGGAAGCCGCGGGCATCCGCGTCTCCCCGTCGCCGGCGGCGCTGGGCGAAACACTTCTGCAGGTGCTGAAAGGCGCCTGACGGCGAGCCGGGCGCCTGGAAGGCGCTCGGCGACAACCTAAGTAGTATGGGCGGTCCGCGCTCGGCTCCTTCTTCCTGAAGTCCGCGCGACGGACCCCGGGAAAACGGACGACATGGCGGACGACGGCAGTCTGATCAACGAGGTTCTCGCGGAGACCTCCTTCCTCTACGGCGGCAACGCCGCCTTCGTGGAGGATCTCTATGCGAGATGGGCGGCCGACCCCGCCTCGGTCGACGCCTCGTGGCAGGCGTTCTTCGCCTCGCTGAACGACCGCGCCGACGAGGTGAAGGCCGCCGCCGGCAAGCGGGCCTGGACCAAGCCGGGCGCCCCGGCCGCCCGTCCCGACTGGCTCTCGGCCATCGATGGCCTCTGGCCGGCGGTCGAGGCCAAGGTCGGCGCCAAGGTGGCCGAGCGCGCCGCCCCCAGCGCCTCCCCGGAATCGGTCCGCGCCGCCACCCTCGACTCCCTGCGCGCGATCATGATGATCCGCGCCTACCGGATGCGCGGCCACCTGCGCGCCAATCTCGACCCGCTGGGGATCACGGTTCCGGATGGCGACGCCTCCGAGCTCGACCCGGCCACCTACGGCTTCACCGAGGCCGACTACGACCGCCCGATCTTCCTCGACTTCGTGCTCGGCCTCGAGACCGGCACGATCCGCGAGATCCTGGCGATCCTCAAGCGCACCTACTGCGCCGACATCGGCGTGCAGTACATGCACATCTCCGACCCGGCCCAGAAGGCCTGGCTGCAGGAGCGCATCGAGGGCCGCGACAAGGAGATCAACTTCACCAAGGAAGGCAAGATCGCCATCCTCAAGAAGCTGATCGAGGCCGAAGGCTTCGAGCGCTTCCTGCACAAGCGCTATCCCGGCACCAAGCGCTTCGGCCTGGACGGCGGCGAGGCCATGGTCCCGGCGCTGGAGCAGATCATCAAGCGCGGCGGCGCCCTGGGCGTGCGCGACATCGTCGTGGGCATGCCCCACCGCGGCCGCCTCAACGTGCTGGCCGCCGTGATGGCCAAGCCCTATCACGTGATCTTCCACGAGTTCCAGGGCGGCTCGTCGGTGCCCTCGGACATCGAGGGCTCGGGCGACGTGAAGTACCACATGGGCGCCTCGTCGGACCGCGCGTTCGACGGCAACAGCGTCCACCTGTCGCTGACCGCCAACCCCTCGCACCTGGAGATCGTCAACCCGGTGGTGCTGGGCAAGGCGCGCGCCAAGCAGGCCTTCACCCTGCGCGAAGCCCCGGACTCCGGCCGCAACCACGTGCTGCCGCTGCTGATGCACGGCGACGCCGCGTTCGCCGGCCAGGGCGTGGTCGCCGAGTGCTTCGCGATCTCGGGCACCAAGGGCTACCGCACCGGCGGGGCCATCCACTTCATCGTCAACAACCAGATCGGGTTCACGACGGCGCCGCAGTACAGCCGCTCCTCGCCCTATCCCTCGGACGTGGCGCTGATGGTCGAGGCGCCGATCTTCCACGTGAACGGCGACGACCCCGAAGCCGTGACCTTCGTGGCCAAGGTGGCCATCGAGTTCCGCCAGCAGTTCGGCAAGGACGTCGTCATCGACATGTTCTGCTACCGGCGGTTCGGTCACAACGAGGGCGACGACCCGACGATGACCTCGCCCTTGATGTACGCCAAGATCAAGGAGCACCCGCCGACCCGCGAGCTCTACGCCCGCAAGCTGATCGCCGAGGGCGTGGCCACGCAGGACGAAGTCGCCGGCTGGGTGTCGGAATTCGACGCCTTCCTCGACGCCGAGTTCGAGTCCGGCAAGACCTACAAGGCCAACAAGGCCGACTGGCTGGACGGCAAGTGGGCGGGCCTGGCCCTGCCCGAGGGCGACGACCGCCGCGGCGACACCAGCGTGCCGATGCAGAAGCTGGTCGAGCTCGGCCAGAAGATCACCGCCATCCCCGAGCGCCTGGACGTCCACAAGACCGTCCGCCGCGCCATCGAGAACCGCCGCGCCGCCATCGAGGCCGGCCAGGGCCTCGACTGGGCGACCGGCGAGCACCTGGCCTTCGCCAGCCTGCTCGACGAAGGCTTCCCCGTCCGCCTGGCCGGCCAGGACAGCGTGCGCGGCACCTTCGTGCAGCGCCACTGCGACCTGATCGACCAGAAGACCGAGGAGCACTACACCCCGCTCTCGCACCTGCGCCCGGGCCAGGCCCACTTCGAGGTCATCGACTCGGCCCTGTCGGAAGAGGCGGTGCTGGGCTTCGAGTACGGCTTCTCGCTGGCCGACCCCAAGACCCTGACCCTGTGGGAGGCCCAGTTCGGCGACTTTGCCAACGGCGCCCAGGTGGTCATCGACCAGTTCATCTCCTCGGGCGAACGCAAGTGGCTGCGGATGAGCGGCCTGGTCATGCTGCTGCCGCACGGCTACGAGGGCCAGGGTCCCGAGCACTCCTCGGCCCGCCTCGAGCGCTTCCTGCAGCTCTGCGCCGAAGACAACATGCAGGTGGTCAACTGCTCGACCCCGGCCAACTACTTCCACGCCCTGCGCCGCCAGCAGCGCCGCGAGTTCCGCAAGCCGCTGATCGTGATGACCCCCAAGTCGCTGCTGCGCCATAAGAAGGCGACCTCCAGCCTGGCCGACATGGCCGAGGGCTCGTCGTTCCACCGCGTGCTGCACGACGACGCCGAACGCGGCGTCGGCACCTCGGTCAAGCTGGTCGAACCGGACAAGATCCGCCGCGTCGTGCTGTGCTCGGGCAAGGTCTATTACGACCTGCTGGACGCGCGCGAGGAGAAGGGCGTCGACGACGTCTACATCATGCGCCTGGAGCAGTTCTATCCGTGGCCGGTGAAGTCGCTGTCGGCGGAACTGTCGCGCTTCCCGAACGCTGAGCTGGTCTGGTGCCAGGAAGAGCCGAAGAACATGGGCGGCTGGACCTTCGTCGACCCGTGGCTGGAGCTGACCCTCGAGCGCCTGAAGATCAAGGCCAAGCGCGCCCGCTATGTCGGCCGGCCGGCCTCGGCCTCCACCGCCGCGGGCCTGATGAGCCGCCACATGCGCGAACTGCAGAACTTCCTCGCGGACGCCTTCGCTTAAGGTCCGCGAGCCGACAGACTTCCAAAAAAGAACAGAGCGAAAAGAGAGACAGGTACTTCCAATGGCCGACATCATGACCCCCGCCCTGGGCGAGTCCGTCACCGAGGCGACGGTCGCGCGCTGGACGAAGAAGGCGGGCGACGCCGTTCGGAAGGACGAGATCCTGGTCGAACTGGAAACGGACAAGGTGAGCCTCGAGGTCGCCGCCCCCGCGGACGGCGTGCTCGAATTCATCGCCGCCGAAGAAGGCGCGACCGTCGAGCCGGGGGCCGTGCTCGGCCGCCTGGCCGAAGGCGCCGCGGCCTCGGCCCCGGCCGCCGCCCCGGCTCCCAAGGCCGAAGCGCCCAAGCCCGCCCCGGCGCCGGCGCCGGCCCCTGCGCCCGCCGCCGCCCCGGCCGCCGCCGCGCCGCTGGCCCCCTCGGCCCAGCGCATCGTCGCCGAAAACAGCCTCGACGCCGGTTCGATCGCCGGTTCGGGCAAGGGCGGCCGCGTGACCAAGGGCGACGCCCTGGCCGCTCTGGAAGCCCGCGCCAACGCCCCGGCGGCCCCCGCCGCCCCGGCCGCGCCGCGTGAGATCCACGAGCGCGAGGAGCGGGTCCGCATGACCCGCCTGCGCCAGACCATCGCGCGCCGCCTGAAGGAAGCCCAGAACGCCGCGGCCATGCTGACGACCTTCAACGAGGTCGACATGAGCGCGGTCATGGCCCTGCGCAACCAGTACAAGGACGGCTTCGAGAAGAGCCACGGCGTGAAGCTCGGCTTCATGAGCTTCTTCGTGAAGGCGGTGATCCACGGCCTCAAGCACGTGCCGGACGTCAACGCCGAGATCGACGGCACGGACGTCATCTACAAGAACCACTACGACATCGGCGTCGCCGTCGGCACCGACAAGGGCCTGGTGGTTCCGGTGCTGCGCGACGCCGACGCCCTGTCGCTGGCCGGCATCGAAAAGGGCATCGGCGCCCTGGGCAAGAAGGCCCGCGACGGCCAGCTCGCCCTGGAAGACCTGCAGGGCGGCACGTTCACGATCTCGAACGGCGGCGTCTACGGTTCGCTGATGTCGACCCCGATCCTCAACGCCCCGCAATCGGGCATCCTGGGCATGCACAAGATCCAGGAACGCCCGATGGCCGTGAACGGCCAGGTGGTGATCCGCCCGATGATGTACCTGGCGCTCAGCTACGACCACCGCATCGTCGACGGCCAGGGCGCGGTGACCTTCCTGGTCCGCGTCAAGGAAGCCATCGAAGATCCGCAGCGCCTGCTGCTGGACGTCTAAGCTCCGCCCGGGACGGGCAGTAGATCGCATTTCATGGCGGCGGGGCTTTCACGCCTCGCCGTTTTGCTAAGGACTGGAAGAGAGCAATGGCTCAATACGACGTCATCATCATCGGCGGCGGCCCTGGCGGCTACAACGCCGGCATCCGCGCGGGCCAGCTCGGCCTGAAGGCCGCCGTGGTGGAAAAGCGCGTCACCCTCGGCGGCACCTGCCTGAACGTCGGCTGCATGCCGTCCAAGGCGCTGCTGCACGCCTCGGAACTCTATGAGGCCGCCGGCGGCGAGTTCGCCACCCTCGGCATCGAGGTGAAGCCCAAGCTGAACCTCGTGCAGATGATGAAGCAGAAGGCCGACTCGGTGACCGCCCTGACCAAGGGCATCGAGTTCCTGTTCAAGAAGAACAAGGTCGACTGGGTGAAGGGCGCGGGCAAGATCGTCGCGGCCGGCAAGGTCGAGGTCACCGCCGAGGACGGCTCGGTCACCACCCTGGAAGCCAGGAACATCGTCATCGCCACCGGCTCCGAACCGACCCCGCTGCCGGGCGTGACCATCGACCAGGAACGCATCGTCGACTCCACCGGCGCCCTGTCGCTGCCGGAAGTTCCCAAGAGCCTGATCGTCATCGGCGCCGGCATCATCGGGCTGGAGCTCGGCTCGGTGTGGCGCCGCCTGGGTTCGAAGGTCACCGTCGTCGAGTTCCTCGACCGCATCACGCCGGGCATGGACGCCGAGACCGCCAAGACCTTCCAGCGCTCGCTGACCAAGCAGGGCGTGGAGTTCAAGCTGGGCGCCAAGGTCACCGGCGCGACCGCCTCCAAGAAGGGCGTCTCGCTCACCGTGGAGCCGGTGGCCGGCGGCGACGCCGAGACCTTGGAAGCCGACTACGTGCTGGTCGCCATCGGCCGGCGTCCCTACACCGAGGGGCTGGGCCTGGAGAACGTCGGGATCACCCCGGACAAGCGCGGCTTCATCGAGACCGACCACTTCAAGACCTCGGCGCCGGGCGTCTGGGCCATCGGCGACGCCATCCACGGCCCGATGCTGGCCCACAAGGCCGAGGAGGACTCGGTCGCCTGCATCGAGACCATCGCCGGCAAGTACGGCCACGTGGACTACAACCTGGTCCCCAGCGTGGTCTACACCTACCCGGAAGTGGCCTGGGTCGGGCAGACCGAGGAGCAGCTCAAGGAGGCGGGCGTCGCCTACAAGGTCGGCAAGTTCCCGTTCAGCGCCAACAGCCGCGCCAAGATCAACCATGAGACCGAAGGCTTCGCCAAGGTGCTGGCCGACGCCAGGACCGACGAGATCCTCGGCGTCCACATCGTCGGCCCGCAGGCCGGCGAGATGATCGGCGAATACTGCGTGGCCATGGCCTTCAAGGCCGCCAGCGAGGACATCGCCCGCGTCTGCCACCCGCACCCGACCCGCTCGGAAGCCGGCCGCCAGGCCGCCATGGGCGTCGAAGGCTGGACCATGCAGGCCTGATGATCATAAGGCGCGCGCAGGCCTCGGAGATCGCGGCCTGCGCGGCGCTTTACGAGCGCGTCCTGCGCGAGACCTTCACCTGGACGCCGCCGCAGCAGCATCAGGCCGCCGACTTCCTGGGCCACGCCCAGGAGGAAGAGGTCTATCTGGCCAGGGACGGTGATCGCCTGCTGGGGATCGCCGGCTTCCACCGGCCCGGCAATTTCCTGCATTCCCTCTATGTCGAGACCCGCGGCGAAGGCGTCGGCAAGGCGCTGCTCGACCACGTCGCGGCCCTGGCCGACGGGCCGCTGTCGCTCAAGTGCCAGTCGCCCAACCTGCGCGCCCTGGACTTCTACCTGCGCGAAGGCTTCCGCATCGTCGACATCGGCCGCGACCCCGGCGCGCCCTTCACCTGGCTGCGGATGAGCCGCTGAGCGCAACGCCAATTGTCATCAAGTCCGTTGAGCTTTTGCGGCGGGGCCGAGCCTCATTCGTCGGGCCCGGCGCGAATGGGTCCCGGACAAGCCCTCCGGGCTTTCCGGGATGACACGGGAAGCACGGCGCCAAAGGCGCGCTCCACCCCTCGCGCCACGCCATCCACCCCCACGGCGCCTTCGTGCTCTTCGTGTCCTTCGTGGTCTTGGTGTTTCAAAATCCGCCGAGCAGCTTGCGCCAAACGCCACCGGAGGAAAAAACAGGTGTCATCCCGGTTTGCGAAGCAAGACCGGGACCCATTCGCGCCTGAGTTCAAGGAACAGGCGCCGCCTCGCCACATCCGGCCTGGCCGACCGCCTGCCGTCGCTGGTGAAGGCGGAGGCCTGATCGTCAGGCGAGGGTGGCGGGCTCCGTCCCTCAAGCGTGCGGATGCGCCTTGGCGTAGGCGCTGAGCAGGGAGGCCGCGTCGACCTCGGTGTAGCGCTGCGTCGTCGAGAGCGAGGCGTGGCCCAGCAGTTCCTGGATCGAGCGCAGGTCCGCGCCGGCCCCCAGCAGGTGGGTGGCGAACGAGTGGCGCAGGGCGTGCGGCGTGGCGCTGTCGGGCAGGCCCAGGCGCCCGCGCAGCTTCTGCACCGTCGCCTGCACGTGGCGCGGGCTTAAGGGGCCGCCGCGCTTGGCGCGGAACAGCGGCGCGTCGGGCTCCAGCCCGAACGGCAGGTCGGCCAGATAGGCGTCGACCGCCTCCCGCACCGCCGGCAGCACCGGCACGATCCGGGTCTTGCCGCCCTTGCCGAGGATGCGCAGCGTCTCGGGGACCGGCGCGTCCGAGCGCTTCAGCGACAGCGCCTCGGAGATGCGCAGGCCGCAGCCGTAGAGCAGGGTCAGCACCGCCTGGTCGCGGCTGACCTCCCAGTCGTCGCGATCGGGGTCGAAGGCCGGCTCGGCGATCAGGCCGACGGCCTGGTCCTCGCTGACCGGGCGCGGGGCGGAGGGGACGACGCGGGGTCCACGCACCAGGGCGATGGCGGCGTTAGGGGTGTCCAGCCGCCGGTCGAGGAAGCGGTGGAAGGTGCGGATCGCCGACAGCGACTGCGACAGCGAGCGCGGCGACAGCGGGTGGTCGCCCTGGCGCAGGTGCGCCAGCCAGGCGCGGATCTCGCTGGCGGCCAGGGTCCCCATGTCGGAGAGGCTCAGGGCCTCGCCGCGATGGCGTTCGAGGAAGCTGATGTAGCGGCCGCCGGCGAAGGCGTAGGCCTCGACCGTGCGCGGCGAGGCGCGGCGTTCCTTGGCCAGGTGCTCCAGCCATTGGGCCAGAGCCTGGCGGGCGCTGGTCACAGGACCGGCCACCGCTCCGCCGTCCGCTCGACCACGCGGGCGAGGAAGGCGACCAGTTCGGCGCCCATGTCTTCGGTGAAGCCGTGCTCGTCGGCCGAGCCGAAGGCCAGCAGGCCCTCGCGCGAGGGCTCCCAGATCGCCATGCGGACCATGGCCATCGAGCGGACCTGCGGCGCACGCTCGCCGAACAGGCCCAGCGCGACGGGCTCGAAGCCCATCAGCGCCACGCGGTCGTGGCCGATGATCATGTCGATCTGGCCGTCGACCAGCATCCGCCAGCCGGCCGGGGTGCGCTCGGGCCCTTCCAGGGCGACCACGCCGCTGACCAGGCCGAAGCGCAACTGGGCCAGCTCGTCGACCCGGCGGGCCAGGTCGGCGTGGTTGCGCGATTCCAGCATGTCCACGACCGCGCCGTGGGTCTGGGCCTGGGCGGCGAAGTTGGCGCGGGCGGTGGCTTCCAGGTGCTTGCGCGCGCTCGATTCGCGCTTGTGGGCCTCGTGCACGCGGGCCAGGGCCGCGGGGCCGAAGTCGATCACGTTGGCGGCGTCGGCGCGCAGGCCGAGCTCGGCCAGCAGCGCGGTGTCGCCGCGCAGGAAGTCGGGATTGTCGGCCAGGAAGGCGCGGACTTCGCGGGGCTCCAGACCGTGTTCCTTCGCCTTCGCCCCGCCTTCCATATGCCCGCCCCCAGCGTTCTACAGGATGGACTGGCCCGTCTTGGCCCAGTCGCTGAGGAACTGTTCAAGACCCTTTTCGGTTAACGGGTGCTTGAAGAGGTCGGCGAAGACCGTGGGCGGAATGGTCGCGCAGTCGGCCCCGGCCAGGGCTGCGGCGGTGACGTGGGCCGGGGTGCGGATCGAGGCGGCCAGGATCTCGGTGTCGAAGCCGTAGTTGTCGTAGATCGCCCGGATCTCCTGGATCAGGCCCATGCCCTCGGCGCCGTAGTCGTCCAGGCGGCCGATGAACGGCGAGATGTAGCTGGCGCCGGCCTTGGCGGCGAGCAGGGCCTGGGCGGCCGAGAAGCAGAGCGTGACGTTCGTCGCGATGCCCTGCACCGCGAACTCGGCGGTGGCGATCAGGCCCTCGCGGGTCAGCGGGACCTTCACCACCACGTTCGGGGCGATCTGCGAGAGCCTGGCGCCCTCGGCCAGCATGCCCTCGGCGGTGGTCGCGGCGACCTCGGCGCTGACCGGCCCCTCGACGAGCTCGCAAATCTCGGCGATGACCTCCAGCATGGGCCGTCCGGACTTGGCGATCAGCGTGGGGTTGGTGGTCACCCCGTCCACCAGGCCGGTGGCGGTGAGCTCCTTGAGCAGGCCGATGTCGGTGGTGTCGAGAAAGAGCTGCATGGGTGACCTTCTGGCGCGGGGTTTCGCGCGCTCTTTACCGGTTGCAGCCCTCTCGGACCAGCCTATGTGGACCGGGCCATGAGCCGCATCGCCTCCGTCCTCCTGCCCATGCCCCTGCCCGAGGCGTTCGACTACGCCGAGCCGGAGGGGATGGAGCTCGTCGTCGGCGACCAGGTGGCCGCGCCGCTGGGGCCGCGGCTGCTGCGCGGCGTGGTGGTCGCCCTGCGCGAGGCCGCCGGCGGCAACCGGCCGCTCAAGCTCCTGGACAGCAAGCTCGACTCCCCGCCGCTGCCGCCGGGCGCGATCGAGTTCGTGCAGTGGGCGGCGCGCTATTCGGTCGACGCGCCGGGCCAGCCGCTGGCCATCGCCATCCGCGGCGCCCGCGCGCCCAAGGCCCGGCCCGAGAAGGTGCTGGAGGCCACCGGCGTCCTGCCCGCCCGCGCCACGCCCGCGCGCCTCAAGGTGCTGCAGGCCGCCGCCGCCGGGCCGCAGGCCCCGGCCGACCTCGCCCGCGCCGCCGGGGTCTCGGCCGGCGTCGTCAAGGGCCTGGTCGACGAGGGCGCCCTGGCCCTGCGGCTGATCGAGGCCGAGGCTAGCTTTCCCGAGCCCGACCTCGCCCGCGCCGGCCATGCGCTGAACCCCAGCCAGGCCGCCGCCGCCCAGGCCCTGGTCGGGATGGTCGGCGAGGGCGGCTTCAACGTCGCCCTGCTCGACGGGGTCACCGGCTCGGGCAAGACCGAGGTCTATCTGGAGGCCGCCGCCGCCGCCCTGGCCCGCGACCCGGCCGCCCAGGTGCTGGTCATGCTGCCCGAGATCGCCCTGACCCAGGCGGTGATCGCCAGGTTCGTGGAGCGCTTCGGCGTCGAACCGGCCGAATGGCACTCCGACGTCGCCCCGCCGATGCGCCGCCGGGTCTGGGACGCCGTCGCCACCGGCCGCGCCCGCATCGTCATCGGCGCCCGCTCGGCCCTGTTCCTGCCCTTCGCCCGGCTCGGCCTCATCGTCGTCGACGAGGAGCACGACGGCTCCTACAAGCAGGACGAGGGCTTCATCTACCAGGCCCGCGACCTCTCGGTGATGCGCGGCAAGATCGAGGGCGCGGCCGTGGTCCTGGCCTCGGCCACCCCCTCGCTGGAGACCCTGCGCAACGCCGAGACCGGCCGCTACCGCTGGCTGAAGCTGACCAGCCGCCACGGGACCGCGCAACTGCCGGACATCACCCTGATCGACCTGAAGGACACCCCGCCGCCGCCCGGCCGCTGGCTCTCGCCGCCGCTGGTCGACGCCATGGGCGAAACGCTGGCCGCCGGCGAGCAGACCCTGCTGTTCCTCAACCGTCGCGGCTACGCCCCGCTGGTGCTCTGCAAGGCCTGCGGCGAGAAGCTGACCTCGCCCGACACCGACTCCTGGCTGGTCGAGCACCGCTACAGCGGCCGCCTGGTCTGCCACCTGACCGGCTTTTCGATGGTCAAGCCCGACAAGTGCCCGCACTGCGGGGCCAGGGACAGCCTGACCTCCATCGGCCCGGGGGTCGAGCGGGTGGAGGAGGAGGCCCGTCACCTGTTCCCAGGCGCACGCGTGGCGGTGTTCTCGTCCGACACCGTCTGGGACGCCAAGGAGGCCCGCCGCCTGGTCGACTCCATGGCCCAGGGCGAGATCGACATCCTGGTCGCCACCCAGGCCGCCGCCAAGGGCCACAACTTCCCCAAGCTGACCCTGGTCGGGGTGGTCGACGCCGACCTTGGCCTGCGCGGCGGCGACCTGCGCGCGGCCGAGCGCACCTACCAGCTCCTGGCCCAGGCCACCGGCCGGGCCGGGCGGCGCGAGCGTCCCGGCCGCGCCCTGCTGCAGACCTACGCCCCCGAGCATTCGGTGATGCAGGCGCTGAAGGCCCAGGACCGCGACGCCTTCGTCGAGGCCGAGATGGCCGAGCGCGAGATCATGAAGCTGCCGCCGTTCGGGCGGCTGGGGGCGATCGTGGTCTCCGGCCCCGACGCCGCGGCCCTGGAGGCCTTCGCCCGCGAGATGGCCAAGGTCGCGCCCAACGCCGAGGGGGTGGAGGTCTACGGCCCCGCCGACGCCCCGCTCAGCCTGGTGCGCGGCCGGCGGCGCAAGCGCTTCCTGATCCGCGCCGACCGCAATGTCGACCTCTCGGCCTACCTCGCCACCTGGCGCGCCCGCGTGCGCCCGCCCGGCGCGATCCGGGTGGCCATCGACGTCGATCCCTACAGCTTTCTCTGAAGATAGGTCCTCCCCTCCTGGGGGAGGCGGCTCGATGCGCAGCATCGAGACGGCTTCGCCGAGGCTCCCCCCGGGGAGAGGGGGAGCCTCGGCGGCCCAGCCTAGTGCTTGGTGGCGTCCTGGCCCAAGGCCGCGCGCTTCTTGGCGGCGTTGCGGCTCCACATGTTCAGCCCCTCGACCAGGCCCGAGAACGCCATGGCCGCATAGATGTAGCCCTTGGGCACGTGCACGCCGAAGCCGTCGGCGATCAGCACCGCGCCGATCATCAGCAGGAAGCCCAGGGCCAGCATCACCACGGTCGGGTTGTTGTGGATGAAGTCGGCCAGCGGGTCGGCGGCGATCATCATCACCGCCACCGCCACGATCACCGCGATCACCATCACCGGCAGGTGCTCGGTCATGCCCACGGCGGTCAGGATCGAGTCGATCGAGAACACCAGGTCCAGCATGATGATCTGCACGATGGCCGCGCCGAAGTTCTTGGCCGCCGCGGTCTTGGTGTCGAACACGTCGTCGTTCGGGGTCGGGTCGACCGAGTGGTGGATCTCGGTGGTCGCCTTCCAGACCAGGAACAGGCCACCCACGATCAGGATCAGGTCGCGCCACGAGAACACCATCTCCCAGGCCGGCTTGCCGTGCTCGTCCAGCGCCCCTTGCCAGGGCAGCTCGAACACCGGCGCGGTCAGGCCGACGATGAAGGCCAGGGTGGAGAGCAGCGCCAGCCGCATGACCAGCGCCAGGCCGATCCCCACGCGGCGGGCCTTGGTGCGGTGCTCCGGCGGCAGCTTGTTCGACAGGATCGATATGAAGACGAGGTTGTCGATCCCCAGGACGACCTCCATGACGATGAGCGTGATCAGCGCCGCCCACACGGCCGGATCAGCAGCCAGGGTCATCAGGGTGTCCATCGGGGTCCTTTCGGTCGGGTGGAAATTCTATCGAGCCAACCGCGACAGATAAGGTGGCGTTTCAGCGCCGCAAGCGGCCCGCCATCTCGACGAAGCTCGATTTCAGCCGCGCCAGCGCCTCCGGCGTCTCCGACTGGCCGGCCCAGACCACGCCATAGTTCAGCGCCCCGTTGATCATCACCGCCAGCATCTGCGGGTCGCCGCGCAGCGAGCCCTCGGCCACGGCGGCCTCCACGCCCTCGATCAGCAGCCCGAACCCATGGCGCCGGTCCATCTCGTTCCAGGCCTCCCAGCCCAGCACGCTGGGGGCGTCCAGGATCAGGATGCGGCGCACGTCGGGGGCGGCCATGAAGTCGAGGAAGCCCAGGCAGCCGGCGATCAGCCCGTCGAAGGCCGACCCCTGCGCATCGGCGTCGGTCTCGATCACCCGCTCGGCCTCGCCGTGCAGGTCCTCGCAGACCTGGGCGAACAGCGCCTGCTTGTCGGCGAAGTGGTGATAGAGCGCCCCGCGCGTCACCCCGGCCGCCGCCAGGATCGCCTCGGTGCCGGTCGCCGCATAGCCCTGGGTCGCGAACAGCTCGCGCGCCGCGGCCAGCAGCCGGGCCCGGGTGGCCATCGCCTTTTCCGCCTTCACGCCCATCGGCGATTTCCTGTTTGACATACAGACTGTCTGTATCTTAACTCGCGGCCAGGACTGATCAAGGGCAAACGCCATGAAGTTCGTCGACCGCTATCCCATCATCGTCACCCCCCGGCTGCGCGAGTGCCGCGACCTCTGGGTCGCCTGCCTGGGCTTCGAGGTCGCCTTCGAGGCCGACTGGTTCATCCTGCTGGCCGCCGAGGGCGCCAGCCTGGCCTTCATGCACCCGAGCCACCCCTCCGCCCCGCCGGGGCCGGAGGCGTTTTCCGGCAAGGGCATGTGCTTCGAGCTGCAGGTCGAGGACGCGACCCTGGCCTACGAGACCTTCCGGGCCGCCGGCCTGCGCGTCGACTACGCCCTGGCCCAGGAGCCGTTCGGCCAACTGCGCTTCGGCTTCTTCGACCCCTCCGGCCTCTGGGTCGACGTCGTCGAACAGGTCGAGCCGGCGGAAGGCTACTGGGACCGCTACATGACCGGGGCCGCCTAGCCTTCTCCCGCAAGGGCAGAAGGACGAGCGCGCTCCCCCCGGGGGTCTTCGGCAAGGCTCGGTCGCCGTATTTTTCCTCCCCCATTCATGGGGGAGGGGGACCGGCGCAGCCGGTGGAGGGGGCGGCCCCGCCCACCGAGCAAGCCGCTCGCCCCCTCCACCACCCTTCGGGCGGTCCCCCTCCCCCGCTGACGCAGGGGAGGAAAGGGAGCCCGGGCCATATGCGGCCGCCCCCGTAACCGAATGGTCAGGCTTGCCGGCCCATGCTCCGCCCCGACCTTGGCCCGAGAACGGCGCCGGAACGGGACGAAGCCGCGATGAACGACGCCTCGAACATCCGCCAGCTCACCTCGCTGCGGTTCTTCGCCGCCTTCTGGGTGGTGCTGTTCCACTACTGGCCCAAGCTGGACCTCGAGGCGGCGATCCCGCTGTTCGTGCAGAAGGGCTACCTCGGGGTGGAGCTGTTCTTCGTCCTCTCGGGCTTCATCCTCTGCCACGTCTACCGGACCAGCCTGGAGGAGGGGCGCTTTCGCTACGGGCCGTTCCTCTGGAACCGGCTGGCGCGGGTCTACCCGCTGCACCTGGCCACCCTGGTCGCCATGATCGCCCTGGCGCTGGGGGCGCAGGCGGCGGGCCTGGGCGTCGACGCCAACATCCTCTCCTGGGAATCCCTGCCGGCCAACCTGCTGCTGCTCCAGGCCTGGGGCCTGGCCCCGCAGGCGGCCTTCAACCATCCGTCCTGGTCGATCTCGGCCGAGTGGTTCGCCTACCTGTCCTTCCCGCTGTTCGCCTGGGCCGCCCTGGCGCTGAAGAACCGGCCGCTGGTCGCGCTCGGCCTGGCGATCGGCTTCCTGGCCGGGCTCTACGCCGTCTTCCAGCACCTGGCCGGTTTCCCGCTCACCCAGGCGACCATCCAGTGGGGGGCGCTGCGGATCGTGCCCTGCTTCGCCTATGGCTGCGCCCTGCACGCCCTCTGGCGCGCCCGGCCCTCGCAGAATCGCCGCGTGGCCCTGGCCGGGGCCGCCGTTTCCACCCTCGCCGTGCTCATTTCGGCGGCGATCGCCGCTCCAGATGCCGTAATTGTGATCGGGCTGGGTGCGATGATCTTCTTCCTGGCGCGCATGGCGCAAACAGGGTCTGAAACATTTGGTAACGCACAGCTCGTTTATCTGGGCGAGATCAGCTACTCGGTCTACATGGTTTGCGTGCCATGGAAGATTGTATTCGTGAACGCCGCCGACAAACTATTTGAGCTTAGCGACGAGCGCCTGCCCCTCTGGCTGTGGTTAGTTTTCCTGGCCGGCGTGGTTCCACTGGCGGCTGCGTCATATCATCTCATCGAAAGACCTGCCCGGTCCCGCATGAAGCTGTGGGCCGCCGCCTGGAAGGCTCGGCGACCTTCCACCGCAGGCGCGTAAAGACTCTTTTCATCGGGCCATAGGATGGTTACCCCTTACGCCGTTCGCGTGGGGGAGTACCCGTAGCATGCTTAAACGACCGAGGGCCGTGATCGGCTCCCTGGCCGCCGCGGCGGTTATGTTCTTTGCCCCGATCTCCGGTGCGATGGCCGACACCTATTGGCAGTGCGTGCCGTTCGCGCGGCTGATTTCCGGCGTCCAGATCTATGGCGACGCCTGGACCTGGTGGCGTCAGGCGGTCGGCAAGTACGAAACCGGCTTCAGCCCCAAGGCGGGCGCGGTCCTCTGCTTCAAGCCCACGGGCAACATGCGCCTGGGCCACGTCGCCGTGGTCAGCCAGGTGCTCACCGACCGCGTCATCCAGATCACCCACGCCAACTGGTCGCGCATCGGCGGCACGCGCGGGCAGATCGAAAAGGACGTCACCGTCATCGACGTCTCGCCGGCCGGCGACTGGTCGCAGGTCAAGGTCTGGTACGACCCGGTGCGCGATCTCGGCTCGTCGACCTATCCGACCCACGGCTTCATCTATCAGGACGCCAACGCCGTCCGCATGGCCAGCAACCGCCTCAACGACGCCCAGAACACCGCCATCGCCGTGGCCCAGGGCGCGGCCAGCCAGGTCGCCTCGGTCGTCCGCCCGGGCGCCGGCCCGCTGCAGATGCTGAGCCAGGCCGCCGACTCCACCGACCGGATCGCCGCCCTGATCCAGGCCGCCACCCAGATGACCCCCCCGGCCGAGTCCAACTGAGGCGCGGCCCCCGTCCTTCTCCCCTTGCGGGAGAAGGTGTCAGGCGAGCGACGTCGCGCCTGAGAGCCCCCGCTTCGCGGCGCCGTCTTCTCCCGCAAGGGGAGAGGAAAGCCATCTGCGATCGCCCTCCGCTCACGGCGAGGACGTCTTCAACAAGTCCTGCCCGGCGGCGGTTGTCGTCTTCCAGCAGCCGTCCCTGGTCGCGTCTATCCCTGGATGAACTTCGGCGCGCCGCCCGAATTACATGGTTCTATCGGGTATACATTGGCTATTCTATTTATGGTTATCGTGGGGATTACCCCGTTTATCTGTTTCAGGCGGATGGGTTGGCTGTAGATCGCCGGTCTCGCCCAGAAATCGCCCCGACGAAATCACAATCGGGCAACCGTTCCTTAAGCGCGTTGCGCGATCCTGCCAGCTTCAACTTACGCTGGTGTGCATGTCCGCAGTCGCCAACCTCTATCGGCCGCTGGAACCCCAGGCGCTCAAGCGCGTCCTGGAGGCCCATCGCCGCTATCTCGCCCGCCGGACCGGCGGGCGGCGGGCGAACCTCGCCTATGCGGACCTGTCCTGCTTCAAGCTCGAGGGGCTGGACCTCAGCGACGCCGACCTGACCGGCGCGCGGCTCTCGGGCGCGATGATGGCCGGGGTGAAGCTCGAACGCGCCATCCTGTTCGGCGCCGACCTGCGCGACACCGACCTGCGGCGCGCCAACCTCTCCAAGGCCGACCTGCGCGGCGCCTCGCTGCGCGGGGCCAACCTGGCGGGGGCCAATCTGGCCGGCTGCGACCTGCGCGAGGGCCGCATCGCCCTGCAGGACCGCACCGAGGGCTTCCGCTACCTCGACCATGCCGGCGGGCCGGGCGAGCTGAACTTCGCGGTGCTGACCGGGGCCGACCTGACCGGCGCCCAGATGACCGGCGCCTCGGCCCTGGCCACCGACTTCACCGACGCCAACCTCACCGACGCCCAGCTCGGCGGGGCGCGGCTGATCAAGGCCCGGCTGGACGGCGCCGACCTCACCGGGGCCCAGGTGGCCGGCGCCGACCTCTCGGGCGCCTCGCTGCGGCGCGCGATCCTGATCCGCGTCGACTTCAGCTTCGCCACCGTCGAGGGCGCCGACCTCTCCGACGTGCTGCGCGCGCCGCCGGCCGTGGTCTATGTGGACGAGCGCCCGCTCGCCCAGGTGCTGGCCGCGCACGAGGCCTATTGCCAGAGCGCCGGCCGCAACGGCGCGGCCGCGCGGCTCTCGGCGATCGACTTCCGGCCGGTGGCGTCCCTCAAGCGCGCCAAGCTTACCGGCCTCATTGCGCCAGGCTCGATCCTGTTCGGCATGAACCTCGAGGGCGTCGAGCTGCAGGGCGCGGACCTGTCGCGCTGCGACCTGCGCGGGGCGAACCTGCGGATGGCCGACCTGCGCGGCGCGCGGCTGATCGAGGCCCAGCTCACGCGGGCCGACCTGCGCGGGGCGATGCTGGGGCCGCTGGAGATCGGCCAGGGCCGCTTCGTGCGCGCCGACCTCTCCCGCGCCAACCTGCGAGCGGCCGACCTGCGCCGCGCCTTCGCCCTGCGCGCCCGCTTCCTGGAAGCCGACCTCTCCGACGCCAAGCTCGAAGGCTGCGTCCTCAGCGAGGCCGAGCTGGAGATTTAGAACCTTTTCCTCCCCTGCGTAGCGGGGAGGGGGCCTCAGCCGTAGCGCATCCTGCCCAGGGCGCCGGCCACGTCGGACAGCAGTTGGGCGGGCTTGAGGCCGGCCTTCCACTTCTCGAAGGCCATGACGTTCTCGATCCGGGCCTCGACGAAGGCGACGGCCGCGTCGCGGCCGGACGAGAGCCGGATGGCCAGGGCGCTGGCCAGGACGCCCGCGAGGATGGCGCGCTTGGAATAGTGGTTCTCGTCGGTGGCGGTGTCGCCGGCCCAGCGCCATAGCTGGTCGGCGCTGTCCCACAGCAGCCGCAGCGCCAGCGGCAGGTGCATCGGCAACGCCAGGAAACCTGCCCATCGCCGGACGGCGGCCTCGTCCTGGGCCGCGACGTCGATCCGGGTCAGGGCCGCCAGGCGGATGCGCTCGCGGATCTTCAAGCCCGCGGGGTCGGGCAGGGCGGCCAGGGTCAGGGCGTCGTGACGCCTTGCCAGCAAGGCGGCGAGGTCGCGCGGGCCGTGCGGCAGCAGCAGCTCGACGTCCGCCGCCGACAGCCCGGCGGCCGCGCCGGCGGCCTTCACCGTCGGCCAGGTCCAGCCGCGATCGGCGGCAATCTGCAAGGCGGCGTCCAAAACCTGCCGTTCGGCGTCCTGCGCCCAATCATCTACATTCGCCATGCGGGGCATCTTAGCGATCGTTTTTCCGCCTGTCCGCCGTGGACATCGCCCGCCGCTTCTGCTATCCCGCCGCGCTCTAACCCGAGGGTCGTGCGCCTGCGGGTTGCTAGGCTTTTGTCCGTTCGCCGCCGCCCGATGTCGGGAGGGCCGAGCGGGAACGGGTAATAGGAGAGAGACCTCTGGTTCAGATTTTCGTCCGCGACAACAACGTCGATCAGGCCCTCAAGGCGCTGAAGAAGAAGATGCAGCGCGAGGGCTCGTTCCGCGAAATGAAGCGGCACGTGCACTATGAGAAGCCGAGCGAGAAGCGCGCTCGCCAGAAGGCCGAAGCCGTGCGCCGCGCGCGCAAGCTGGCCCGCAAGCGCGCTCAGCGCGAAGGCCTGATCGCCGCGCCGAAGAAGCCGAGCCGTTAAGAATCAAGGCTTTGAGCCTGATGTTGGGGGCCGCGCGGGCGACTGCGCGGCCCTTTGCATGTCTGGCTGAAGCCTGTTCACCGAACCGCGATGTTCCGTCGCGCGGCACGAGGCTTGCTAGTGCCGCAGGCCAGTCCCACCTATTGTGGACTTTGAGAGACACTTTTCACGAAGGCGTGTCATGAACCTGCGTAATCTCGCCATCTGGGGCGTCATCGTCGTCGTTCTTATCGGCCTCTACAGCATGATGACCGGCGGCAGCCAGGCGGCCGGCGCTTCGGGGCAGATCTCCTACTCGCAACTGCTGAGCAAGGTGAACTCCGGCGAAGTGAAGGCCGCCACCTTCCGCGGCACGGCGATCGAGGTCAAAGATACGAGCGGCAAGTCGTTCACGGCGCTGACCCCGAACAATCAGGACGACCTGATCAAGCGCCTCGAATCCGGCGGCGCCGACATCAACGTGAAGTCGGCCGGCGGCGGCCTGCTGGGCCTGTTCCTGAACAGCCTGCCGATCCTGCTGCTGATCGGCGTGTGGATCTTCTTCATGCGTCAGATGCAGGGCGGCGCCCGCGGCGCCATGGGCTTTGGCAAGTCCAAGGCCAAGATGCTGACCGAGAACAAGAACCGCGTCACCTTCGACGACGTCGCCGGCGTCGACGAGGCCAAGGAAGAGCTGACGGAGATCGTCGACTTCCTGAAGGACCCGCAGAAGTTCCAGCGCCTGGGAGGCAAGATCCCGAAGGGCGCCCTGATGGTCGGCCCTCCCGGCACCGGTAAGACCCTGCTGGGCCGCGCCGTCGCGGGCGAGGCCGGCGTGCCGTTCTTCTACATCTCCGGTTCCGACTTCGTCGAAATGTTCGTCGGCGTCGGCGCCAGCCGCGTGCGCGACATGTTCGAGCAGGCCAAGAAGAACAGCCCCTGCATCATCTTCATCGACGAAATCGACGCCGTCGGCCGCCATCGCGGCGCGGGCCTGGGCGGCGGCAACGACGAGCGCGAGCAGACCCTCAACCAGTTGCTGGTCGAGATGGACGGCTTCGACCCGTCGGAAGCGATCATCGTCATCGCCTCGACCAACCGCCCCGACGTCCTGGACCCGGCCCTGCTGCGTCCCGGCCGCTTCGACCGCCAGGTCGTGGTGCCGAACCCGGACATCGGCGGCCGCGAACGCATCCTGCGCGTCCACATGAAGAACGTGCCCCTGGCCGCCGACGTCGAGGTCAAGACCATCGCCCGCGGCACCCCGGGCTTCTCCGGCGCGGACCTGGCCAACCTGGTCAACGAAGCGGCCCTGACGGCCGCGCGCAAGAACCGCCGCATGGTCACCCAGCGCGACTTCGAGGACGCCAAGGACAAGGTCATGATGGGCGCCGAGCGCAAGTCCATGGCCATGACCGAGGACGAAAAGCGCCTGACCGCGTATCACGAGGGCGGCCACGCCCTGGTGGTGCTCAACGTCCCGGCCACCGACCCGGTGCACAAGGCCACGATCATCCCGCGCGGCCGAGCCCTGGGCATGGTCATGCAGCTTCCGGAACGCGACCAGCTCTCGATGACCTATGAGCAGATGACCTCGCGTCTGGCCGTATTGATGGGCGGCCGGATCGCCGAGGAGCTGATCTTCGGCAAGGACAAGATCACCTCGGGCGCCTCGTCCGACATCGATCAGGCGACCAAGCTGGCCCGCGCCATGGTCACCAAGTGGGGCTTCTCCGACAAGCTCGGCGTGGTGTCCTACGGCGAAAACCAGGACGAGGTCTTCCTCGGCCACTCGGTGTCGCGCACCCAGTCGGTCTCGGAAGAGACCGCCAACCTGATCGACGCCGAGGTGAAGCGTCTGGTCCAGGGCGGCTTCGACGAGGCCCGCCGGATCCTGACCGAGAAGATCGACGACCTGCACACCCTGGCCAAGGCGCTGCTCGAATACGAGACCCTGAGCGGCGACGAGATCATCAACGCGCTGAAGGGGGTGCCCCCGGTGCGCGACGACGCCGACGCCCGGCGGCCCTCGGGCCCCTCGGTGGCGGTGCCGATCTCGCCGCCCCGGCCCGAGCCGGCCTGAGGCGGCCCGCGACCGACCAACTTGACGCCCTCCCGGCCCCGCGCCAGGAGGGCGTCTTGCTGTTTGCGCCAGAGGAGTTCCGTCCATGCCCGGCCAGGTGAAGGTCATGGGAATCGTGAACGTCACGCCCGACAGCTTCTCCGACGGCGGGCGGTTCCTGGCGCCCGACGCGGCCCTGGCCCACGCCCGGCGGCTGATCGCCGAGGGCGCGGACATCCTCGACATCGGGGCGGAGTCCACCAGGCCCGGCTCCGACCCGGTCCCGGCCGAGGCGGAGATCGCCCGCGCGGTTCCGCTGATCGCGGCGATCCGGGCCGAGAGCGACATCGCCATCTCGATCGACACCATGAAGCCGCAGGTCGCCCGCGCCGCGATCGCCGCCGGGGCCGACATCTGGAACGACGTCGCCGCCCTCGGCTTTGCGCCCGACGCCCCGGCGGTCGCCGCCGAGCTGGGCTGCCAGGTGGTGCTGATGCACATGCAGGGCGAGCCGCGCACCATGCAGGCCAGCCCGCACTATGACGACGTGGTCGGCGAGGTCTGCGCCTTCCTGGCCGCGCGGGCGCAGGCGGCGCTGGCCGCCGGCGTCGCGCGCGACAGGATCGTCCTCGATCCGGGCATCGGCTTCGGCAAGCGGCCCGAGCACAACCTGGCCCTGATCGCCCGCCTGGGCGAGGTCGCGGCGCTGGGCTTCCCGGTGCTGCTGGGGGTGAGCCGCAAGCGCTTCATCGCCGCCCTCGACCCCGTGGGCGGGGCGGCCCTGGACGGACGCCTGGCCGGCTCCCTGGCCGCGGCGCTGGCCGGGGTGGAGAAGGGGGCCGGCATCCTGCGGGTCCACGACGTCGCCGAGACCGTGCAGGCGCTGAAGGTCTGGGGCGCGATCGCGGCCGCGCGCTAGCCGCGGCCGATGAACGGCATCTTGGTCGCCATGACGGTCATGAACTGGACGTTGGCGTCCAGCGGCAGGCCGGCCATGAACACCACCGCGTCGGCCACGGCCTTGACGTCCATCAGCGGCTCGGGCGCGAAGGAGCCGTCCGCCTGGGGCACGCCCTTGGCCATGGCCTGGGTCATCTCGGTGGCGGCGTTGCCGATGTCGATCTGGCCGCAGGCGATGTCGTAGGCGCGGCCCTCCAGCGAGGTCGAGCGGGTCAGGCCGGTGATCGCATGCTTGGTGGCGGTGTAGGCGACGGAATAGGGCCGCGGCGCGTGGGCCGAGATCGAGCCGTTGTTGATGATCCGCCCGCCGCGCGGCGCCTGCGCCTTCATCAGCCTGAAGGCCTCGCGGGTGCAGAGGAAGGCGCCGGTCAGGTTGACGTCCACGACCTTGCGCCAGGCGTCCAGCGACAGGTCCTCCAGCCGGCCGCCCGCCCCGGCTCCGGCGTTGTTGAACAGCAGGTCGAGCCGCCCGAACCTTTCGCGCGTCGCGGCGAACAGCGCCTCCACCTGGGCTTCGTCGGCGATGTCGGCGGCCTGGACCAGGGTCTCGCCGGCCGCCGCCGCGGCGGTTTCCTCCAGCCGGTCGGCGCGGCGTCCGACCAGGACGACGGCGTATCCGGCTTCACTGAGGGCGAGCGCGCTGGCGCGGCCGATCCCGGATCCGGCTCCGGTGACGAGGGCGACTTTCATGCGGTCCAGGTTAGCAGGCTCCCCGCCCGCGAGAAGCGCCGCAGTGGATGGCTGCGTAAATCCCGATGCATTTGGCGCGGCGGCGCGCTACCTCCAAGGCATGGGCAAGACACTGGGCCGAGTGCTGATCATCGCCGGTTCCGACTCCGGCGGCGGAGCGGGAATCCAGGCCGACATCAAGACCGTGACGATGCTGGGCGGCTATGCGGCGACCGCGATCACCGCCGTCACCGTCCAGAACACGTTGGGCGTCACCGGCGTCCATCCGATCCCGCCGCAGGTGGTCGAGGCCCAGGCCCGCGCCGTGCTGGACGACATCGGCGCCGATGCGGTGAAGACCGGCATGCTGGGCGACGTGGCCATGGTCGAGACCGTGGCCCGCATCCTGGGCGGCGCGCCGGTTCCGGCGGTGGTCGACCCGGTCATGGTCGCCAAGGGCGGCTCCAACCTGCTGGCGCCCGAGGCGGTGGACGCCGTGCGCGTGCTGCTGATCCCGCGCGCGGGCCTGCTGACCCCCAACGCCCCCGAGGCCCAGGCGCTGACCGGCCTGGCCGTGGAGAGCCTCGATGACCAGCGGCGGGCGGGCGAGGCGCTGCTGAAGCTGGGCGCCCGCGCGGTGCTGATGAAGGGCGGCCATGTCCCCGGCGAGACGGTGACCGACCTGCTGCTGACCCCGGACGGCGAGACGACCTACGAGGGCGAGCGCCTGCACACCCGCCACACCCATGGCACCGGCTGCACCCTGGCCTCGGCCTGCGCGACGGGCCTGGCCCAGGGCCTGCCGCTGACGCAGGCGGTGGCGCGGGCCTGGGCCTATGTGCACGAGGCGATGCGCGCCGCGCCGGGCCTCGGCGCCGGCCATGGCCCGCTCGATCACGGCTGGCCGCTGCGGGCGGCGAAATGAGCGGCGAGCTGACCCGTCGGCTGGAGGCCGTCGTCCGCGCGACGCCCAGCCTGATGCATGTGCTGACCACGGTGCGGGGGCTGGCCCTGCCCGACTGGCTGGTGTTCTCCGGCGCCGTCTACCAGCCGGTGCTGAACCACCTGACCGGCCGCGATCCCGACTATGGGATCAAGGACTACGACCTTGGCTATTTCGACGCATCCGACACCTCCTACGAGGCCGAGGACGTGGTGATCCGCCAGGTCGCCGCGATGTTCGAGCCGCCGTTCAGGGAGATGGTCGAGGTGCGCAACCAGGCGCGGGTGCACCTGTGGTTCGAGCAGAAGTTCGGCGAGCCCTACGAGCCCCTGACTTCCAGTTCCCAGGCGCTGTCGCGGTTCACCTCGACGGTGTTCGCGGTCGGGGTGCGGCTGGAGCCGGACGATGCGCTGACCATCCACGCGCCGTTCGGCCTGGAGGACCTGTTCGCCATGCGGCTGCGGCCCAATCCCAGCCGCGCGACGGGCGGCTTCCTGCGCACCGCCCAGGCCGCGCAGCGGCGCTGGCCCGAGCTGGCGATCCTGGGCGCCTAGAGGTAGCCGGGGCCGCGGATCTCCATCCAGCGGTCCACGCCGGTGAGCGGGGAAAAGCCGAACCGGCCGTAGAGCCCGTGGGCGTCGCGGGTGGCCAGGTGCATGCGGCGCAAGCCCTGCAGGTCCGGATGGCTCTTGATGAAGGCCATCAGCCGCTTGCCCAAGCCCTCGCCGCGCCGGGACTGGTCGACGAAGACGTCGCAGATCCAGCCGAAGGTCGCCCGGTCCGTGACCACCCGGGCCATGGCCGCCATCCGGCCGCCCGGGTCATAGAGGCCGATCGTCAGGCTGCCCGTCACCGCGCGTTCGAAGGTCTCGAACGGAATGCCCTGGCCCCAATAGCTTTCGGTGGAGATCCAGCCATGGGCGCGGCGAAGATCGAACCGCGCCGGGTCGTCGCTGACGACCCGGCCGTCCTCGTGGGTGATCTCATGCGCCATGCCGCCCTCCGCCCCGGCAGTCTGGCGCGGCCGGGCGCATGAGAAAAGGGGCGGCTCCGGAGAACCGCCCCTTTCCGCCCGCTACCGCCGCCTCAGCGGCGGTAGCCGTTGCCGTAGCCGTATCCGTAGCGGCGGTCGTCGCGGTCGACCCGGCGCGCCAACTGGTCGTAGCGGCGGTCGATGTCCTGGCGCTCCCACTGGCTGAAGCCGTCGCGGCCATAGCGCCAGGCCAGGCGTTGGGTGTTGCTCACCTCGCGGCGCAGCCAGGACGCGGCGCCGGCGTTGAGGGCCCCGCGGCGCTCGGCCTGCTCGATCCGCCACATAAGCTGGTCGGCGCGGTCGTAGCGCTCGTGGCGATCGTAGCGGCCGCCATGGGGCTGGGCGGCGGCGGGTGCGGCGACGGCGGCCAGGGCGGACGCCGCGGCCAGGGCCAGAACGAGCTTTTTCATGACGGTCCTCCTTGGACATCCGCGTCGCGGGAGAGCGACGTTGAGCCAAGATGACCATGGCCGACCTGAAACGGTCCTGAGGCCGCCGTTGCCTGGCGTTCAGGTTCGGCTTAGGCGGCGGCGGTCGCGCCGGCGCTCGCGCTGCCGGCCGCGGCCTCGGTCAGGGCGCGGCTGATGGCGTCATAGAGCTTGGCGATCTCGATCGGCTTGGCCACGTGGCCGTCCATGCCGGCGGCCAGGTATTCCTCGACCTGGTGCGACAGCGCATTGGCGGTGAGGGCGACGATCGGGGTGCGGGGACGCTCGGTCTCGCGTTCGGCGGCGCGGATGGCGCGCGCGGAATCGATGCCGTCCATGACCGGCATCTGGATGTCCATGAGGATCAGGTCGTAGGACCCGTCGCGCCAAGCCTCGAACGCGGCGCGGCCGTTGGCGACGATGTCGATCTCGATGCCCAGCGAGCCCATGACCGCGGCCAGGACCTGCTGGTTGGTCGGGTTGTCCTCGGCCGCCAGCAGGCGCAGCGCCCCCTCGTCGGTTTCCTCGGCGGGCTGCGGGGCGGGGGCGGCCTCGACGGCCAGCTCGCCGCGTTCCAGCGGCAGCTCGACGGTGAACATCGAACCCTGGCTCTCGCGGCTTTCGACGCTGATCACGCCGCCCATCATCTGGGTCAGCTCGCGGCAGATGGCCAGGCCCAGGCCCGTGCCGCCGAAGCGGCGCGTGGCGGAGTTGTCGGCCTGGGTGAACTTCTCGAACAGGCTGGCCTGCTTCTCGGTGGCGATGCCGACCCCGGTGTCGCGCACCACCAGCCGCAGGGCGCCGGTCTGCGGACTGATGTCGAACCGCGCCCCGACTTCGCCCTGGAGCGTGAACTTCACGGCGTTGGACAGCAGGTTGCCGACGATCTGGCGGATGCGGTCGGCGTCGCCGCGCCAGGCGCCGCGGGCCGCCTCGGAAACCTCGACCGAGAAGTCGAGCCCCTTGCCCTGGGCGATCACCGAGAAGGAGTCGCGGGTCGGGGCGATGGCCGCCTCCAGGTCGAAGTCGTCGACCAGCAGGGCCAGCTTGCCGGCCTCGATCTTCGACAGGTCCAGCACGTCGTTCAGGACCGCCAGCAGCAGGCCGCCGGACTGGCGGATCACGTCCAGGCGCTCGCGCTGGACGGGGCCCAGCTCGCCCATCGACATGACCTCGGCCATGGCCAGGACGCCGTTCAGCGGCGTGCGGATCTCGTGGCTCATATTGGCCAGGAACTGCGACTTCAGCACGTTGGCGGCGTTGGCCGCGTCGCGCGCCTCGACCAGCTCGCGCAGGGTGCGCTGCAGGGCCTGCTCGCGTTCGTCGAGCTTCGCCAATAGGTGGTTGAAGCTGTCGGTCAGACTGCGGAACAGGGCGTCGTCGGCTTCAACCTCGACGGGCGTGAAGCGGCCGCTGGCGGCGACGCCGCGCATCGCCTCGGACAGTTTAAGCACGGGCGCAATCACCCGAGAGGCGAGTCCGCGGGCCAGGAACAGCGCCACGCCGATGCCGCCGAACAGCAGGGCCAGGGTCAGGGCCACGAACTGCGGCAGCAGCGCGGTGAGCGCCGGGGTCTCGAAGGTCAGGGTCAGTTCGCCGACCCGGCGCCCGTCGGCGACCACCGGGGTGCGAATGACCTCGTAGGTCTGCGAGGCGGCCGGCGCCGGCCGCCGGAAGGCGGCGACCGAGCGCCCGGCGTCATCCTTCAGGATCGCCTGGGCGACGCTGCCGTCGCTGTCGAGCGTAGCAATGGAGACCCTTGCGCGGTCTAAATCCTTAACGGCCAGGGCCGGGCCGGCGGCGCGGGCGACGACCTCCGACAGGGCGCGGTGGGCCTGGTGGTTCTGCTCGCGGGCCACGGCCCATTGCTGGAGCATGAAGGTCAGGCACGCGGCGACCAGCACCACGACGGTCGTGATCAGGGCCACCCCCGCCACGCGCGCGTGGAAGGTCATCTGCGGCCGGGAACCGTTGGTGCGAGGCTGGTCAGTCATGGAGCCCAAGCTTCATCCGAGCTCCCGATTTAGGCGAATTCTCCTAACGGTTCGCTTCCAGGAGCCTCGCGCCAGGCGCGAACTGTGGCGCCAAAGACACGATCACAACCGTCGAGCGATAAAATCGTGGTTAACGGAACATGAATCTCCTAGGTAGAATTTAACCTCCGGTTTACCTTGACGGAGTTGGTTAATTTCCTCGGAGGGGTTCCCCATGGAAAAGGCGTTTGTCGCGCAGCGTGTCGCGACCAAGTTGTTCTCGACGGAAGCGGCGGTTGACCAAGCCATGGTCGAAGCCACGGAACTGCTGGCGGATCTGCTGAAGGCCCGCTCGGAAGTTAACGCCTCGCTCGTCTTCGCCGACGAAGTGCAGGTGAAGATGGTGGAAGCCATCAAGGCCCTGGGAGAAGCCCGGAGCGCCATGGTCGGTGCGCACAGCGAGCTGGCGGAAGCCCAGCTTCGCCTCGGCATCCGCACCAAGCTTGGCTACATGGACAAGCCGGAAATGCGCAAGCGCGAGACCTCCACGGTCATGCGTCAGGTCGGCTGAGCCGAGTTTGGTTGCAATAGATTAACTGGTGCTGCGCCCCTAATGCGAGTTAGGGGCGCAGTGCTATGCCGACATCACCGATCGTTCTTGGCCTGATCGCCCTAACCCTGGGGATCTCGCTTCTCGCCCTCTGGAAGGGCGGCCCAGCCGAGCGCATCGGCGGTGCCGTCGTCGGCGCCAACGTCCTGCTGTCCATCCTGAGCGGATTGCTGCTGCCGGAATCGGCGCAGGCCCTCGCGCGCCTGACCCTGGACGGCCTGACCGCCATCTGCCTTCTCGTCATCACCGTCAGCTTCGCCAGCTTCTGGCTGGGCGGGGTGATGCTGCTCTACGCCGTACAGTTCAGCCTGCACGCCTTCTACATGGTCACCTCGCGGCCGGTCGACGTCCTCTACGCCTGGATCAACAACTTGAATTTCCTGGGGATCGTCATCTGCCTGCTGGTCGGTTCGATCGTCGGCTGGCGCCAGAGGCTTAGCCGGTCCGCCTAGGCGCGTCCGCCGGCCGCGAAATCCGATTTCGAAAACTTTCGCTTGCGCTGCGCCGCGATCTCGGGTTTCTCCGCCGCGGGCCACACCCCCCCAACGGGGTGCTGCTCATCTGTAAGGATGGGAGACATCGATATGACGACCCTCGCCAAGCCGGCCATGCGCCCGGCTCGCCCCGAGTTTTCTTCCGGCCCGTGCGCCAAGCGCCCCGGCTGGACCCCCGGAAATCTCCAGAACGCCGTCCTCGGCCGCTCGCACCGCTCCAAGCTGGGCAAGGCGCGCCTGCAGGAAGCGATCGACCGCACCCGCCAGGTGCTGGAGGTTCCGGACGACTTCCTGATCGGCATCGTGCCCGGATCGGACACCGGCGCCGTGGAAATGGCGATGTGGTCGATGCTGGGCGCCCGCCCGGTGCAACTGCTGGCCTTCGAGAGCTTCGGCAAGGACTGGGTCACCGACGTGACCAAGCAGCTCAAGCTGCCGGCCGAGGTGCTGGACGCGCCCTATGGCGAGCTGCCCGACCTGACCAAGGTCCGCAAGGACGCCGACCTGGTCTTCACCTGGAACGGCACCACCTCGGGCGTCCGCGTCCCGAACGCCGACTTCATCGCCGCCGACCGTGAAGGCGTCACCATCTGCGACGCCACCAGCGCCGCCTTCGCCCAGGACCTCGACTGGGCCAAGCTCGATGTCGTGACCTTCTCCTGGCAGAAGGCGCTGGGCGGCGAGGGCGCGCACGGGATCCTGATCCTGTCGCCCCGCGCGGTCGAGCGGCTGGAGAGCTACGTCCCGGCCTGGCCGATGCCCAAGCTGTTCCGCATGACCAAGGCCGGCAAGCTGGCCAAGGACATCTTCGAAGGCGCGACCATCAACACGCCCTCGATGCTCTGCGTGGAAGACGCCATCGACGCCCTGAAGTGGGGCGCCCAGATCGGCGGCCTGGCCGAGATGCAGCGCCGCGCCGACGCCAACCTGGCGGCCCTGGCCGCCTGGGTCGAGAAGACCGACTGGGTGGACTTCCTGGCCGCGGACCCCGCGACCCGCTCGAACACCTCGGTCTGCCTGAAGGTCGTCGATCCGCGCATCACCGCCCTGAGCGCGGACGCCCAGGCCGACTTCGCCAAGAAGCTGGCCTCGGTGCTGGAAAAGGAAGGCGCGGCCCTGGACATCGGCGGCTATCGCGACGCCCCGGCCGGTCTTCGGATCTGGTGCGGCGCCACGGTGGAGACCTCCGACCTGGAGGCGCTCACGCCCTGGCTCGACTGGGCCTTCGCCTCGACCCTCGAGCAGCTCCAAGCCGCCTAAGCCCTTATCGCGTCCTCGCGACTCCACGCCCGCAAACCGCGTGGAGCCGAGGACGCCTATCCCCTTATCCGCAAGGAAATTCCCATGCCCCGCGTCCTGATCGCCGACAAACTGAGCCCGGCCGCCATCGAGATCTTCAAGCAGCGCGGCGTCAACGCCGACGTGAAGACCGGCCTGTCGAAGGAAGAGCTGCTCAAGATCATCAACGACTATGACGGCCTGGCCGTCCGCTCGGCCACCAAGGCCGACAAGGACGTCATCGCCGCCGCCGGCAACCTGAAGGTCATCGGCCGCGCCGGCATCGGCGTGGACAATGTCGACATCCCCGCCGCGACCTCCAAGGGGATCGTGGTGATGAACACCCCGTTCGGCAACTCGATCACCACCGCCGAGCACGCCATCGCCATGATGTTCGCCCTGGCCCGCCAGCTCCCCGCCGCCGACGTCTCGACCCAGGCCGGCAAGTGGGAGAAGAATCGCTTCATGGGCGTGGAACTCTACGCCAAGACCCTGGGCCTGATCGGGGCCGGCAACATCGGCGGCATCGTCGCCGACCGCGCCAACGGCCTGAAGATGAAGGTCGTCGCCTACGACCCCTTCCTGTCGGCTGAGCGCGCCGTCGAGATCGGCGTCGAGAAGGTCGAGCTGGACGAGCTGCTGGCCCGCGCCGACGTCATCACCCTGCACACCCCGCTGACCGAGAAGACCCGCAACATCCTGTCGGCCGAGAACCTGGCCAAGACCAAGAAGGGCGTGCTGATCGTCAACTGCGCCCGCGGCGGCCTGGTCGACGAGGCGGCCCTGCGCAAGGGCCTGGACGAGGGCCACATCGGCGGCGCGGCCTTCGACGTGTTCGTCGAGGAGCCGGCCAAGGAGAACGTGCTGTTCGGCGCGGAGAACTTCATCGCCACCCCGCACCTGGGCGCCTCGACCCTGGAAGCCCAGGAGAACGTCGCCCTGCAGGTGGCCGAGCAGATGAGCGACTACCTGCTCACCGGCGCGGTCTCCAACGCCCTCAACAGCCCGTCGGTCACCGCCGACGAAGCCCCGAAGCTGAAGCCGTTCGTGGCCCTGGCCGAGCGCCTGGGCGCCTTCGCCGGCCAGATGGTCGACGTCGAGGTCAAGGCCGTGGACATCGCCTACGAGGGCGAGGTCGCCAACCTCAACACCCGCCCGCTGACCGCCGCCGCCCTGGCCGGCGTGCTGCGCCCGATGCTGGCCGAGGTGAACATGGTCTCGGCCCCGGCCGTGGCCAAGGACCGCGGCATCACCGTCTCGGAGAGCAAGCAGGACGACTCGCCGATCTATGACAGCCTGGTGCGGATCACCGTCACCACGGCGCTGGGCAAGCGTTCGTTCGCCGGCACGGTGATGGCCGGCGCGCCGCGCGTGATCGAGGTCAAGGGCATGGACCTGGACGCCCCGTTCGCGCCGACCATGCTCTACGTCAACAACCAGGATAAGCCGGGCTTCATCGGCGCCCTGGGCGCGCTGCTGGCGCAGGCGGAGGTGAACATCGCCACCTTCAACCTCGGCCGCGTCTCGGCCGGCGAGGACGCCATCGCCCTGGTCGGCGTCGACCAGGATCCGGGCGACGACCTGGTGACCAAGATCCGCGCCCTGCCGCACGTCAAGGAAGCCCGCACCCTGCGGTTCTAAGCTCCGGAGCGCCCCTCGCCGGTCATGGCCGGCGAGGGGCGGCTCTTGCCCGCGGCCGGCGCCGCGCGCACGCTGCCTCCCTTGCGGAGGCGCCATGACCCCCCACCAGCAAGCCGAAGCCGAGCTGACGGCCTATGGCCTCACCCTGCCGGGCGCGGAAGAAGCTCCGGGCTGGACGCCGACGCGCGCGCTGAACGTGAACGGCAAGACGTTCGCCATTTTCGGCGACAAGGCCCAGCCGGTGGACGCCCTCACCATCACCGTCAAGCTGCCGATCTCCGCCGAGATGGTCGCGCACCTGCCCTTCGTGCGGCCGGCCAAGGGCTGGTACAAGCAGCACGACTGGGTCATCGCCGACTTCGGCCCAGAGGACGACATCCTCGCCGAACTCGACACGCTGAAGGCCTGGCTGCGGCAGAGCTATGTCGCCATCGCGCCCAAGAGGCTGAGCCGGCTGATGGGGGAGGGGCCGCCTTAGCCGGGCTCAGTGGAAGTCGCGGCTGCGGATCAGGCCGCCGGCGACCTTGTTGCGGATGCGCGGGGCGGGGCCGTCCTCGTCCTTCATTTCCGCCAGCCGGTGCGAGAGGTCGGTGAACCGCCGGGCGACCACGTGGACGACGTTGCTCTCGCTCTGGATCTGGCCGTGGACCACCAGGAAGGACGAGGTCATCACCAGGCGCCGGTTGGCGGTGAAGGCGTCCTGCCAGACCACGATATTGGCCACGCCGGTTTCGTCCTCCAGGGTCAGGAAGGTGACGCCCTTGGCCGTGCCCGGCCGCTGGCGCACCAGCACCAGCCCGCCGACCGTGACCAGTCGCCGGTCGCCCATCTTCATCAGCTCGCGGGCCTTCACCGCCCCCAGGCTGTCCAGGCTCTCGCGGAAGAAGCTGACCGGGTGGGCGCGCAGCGACAGGCTGGTGGTGCGGTAGTCCTCCTGCACCTCCTGGGGCAGGTTCATCAGCGGCAACTCGACCTGGTGTTCCTTGACGCCCATGGCCGCCAGCAGCGGCGCGGTCTTCAGGCTGCCGGTCTCGTCGGCCAGCCCCTTCACCGCCCAGAGCGCCTGGCGGCGGGTCAGACTAAGGGGGGCGAAGGCGTCGGCCTCGGCCAGCAGTTCCAGCGAGCGGCGGGAGAGCCCGGCCTGGACCGCGAAATCCTCCACCGAGCGCACGCCGGCCGCGCGCGCGGCGACCAGGCGATCGGCTTCGTCCTTATTGAAACCCTTCACCTGGCGCAGGCCCAGGCGCACGGCCCGCAGCCGTCCCGGCGCGGTCGCTGTTTCCAGCGTGCAGTCCCAGTCGCTGGCCAGCACGTCGGGCCCGCGCACCTCCACCCCATGCTCGCGTGCGTCGCGCACCAGTTGCGCCGGCTGATAGAACCCCATCGGCTGGCTGTTGAGCAGCGAGGCCAGGAAGGCGTCGGGCCAATGCCATTTCACCCAGGCCGAGGCGTAGACCAGCAGGGCGAAGCTGATCGCATGGCTCTCCGGAAAGCCATAGGACCCGAAGCCCTCGATCTGCTTGAAGCAGCGCTCGGCGAACGCCTCGTCATAGCCGCGCTCGACCATTCCGCCGACGAACTTCGCCTTGAAGTCCGTGACATTGCCCAGGTTCTTGAAGGTCGCCATGGACCGCCGCAGCTTGTTGGCGTCGGCGTCGCTGAAATCGGCCGCCGTGATCGCCAGGCGCATGGCCTGCTCCTGGAAGAGCGGCACGCCGAGGGTCTTTTTGAGAATGCCCTTGAGTTCATCCTTGTCGTGCGGCGCCTTGGGCGAAGGATAGTCGACCTCTTCCTTCTTCTCACGTCGACGCAGATAGGGATGGACCATGTCCCCCTGGATGGGCCCCGGCCTTACGATCGCAACCTCGATCACCAGATCGTAGAACGTCTGGGGCTTCAGGCGCGGCAGCATCGACATCTGCGCTCGGCTCTCGACCTGGAAGACGCCGATCGAGTCCGCCCGGCTGAGCATCTCGTAGACCTCAGCATCCTCCTGGGGCAGGTCAGCGACATCGGTGACCTTTTTCCCGAGCGCGCTCTCGGGGATCATATCGAAGCTCTTCTTGAGCGCCGTCAGCATCCCCAGCGCCAGCACGTCGACCTTCATCAGGCGCAGCGCGTCGATGTCGTTCTTGTCCCACTCGATGAAGGTGCGGTCCTTCATGGCGGCGTTGCCGATCGGCACGGTCTCGTCCAGCCGCCGCTTGGTCAGCACATAGCCGCCGACGTGCTGGGACAGGTGGCGCGGGAAGCGAAGCAGTTCCGTCGCCAGTTTCACCGCCCGACGAATCTCGGCGTTCTCCGGATCGAGCCCGGCCTGGACGATATAGTTGTCCGGCACCTCGTCGCCCCAGCTTCCCCAAATGGTGCCCGCCAGGGCGGCGGTGATGTCCTCGGTCAGGCCCAGCGCCTTGCCGACCTGACGGATCGCCATACGGGGGCGATAGTGAATCACCGTCGCCACGATGGCTGCGCGCTCGCGCCCATAGCGCTTGTAGACGTACTGCATCACCTCCTCGCGGCGCGCGTGCTCGAAATCGACATCGATGTCGGGAGGCTCGCGCCGCTCGTCCGAGATGAAGCGCGAAAACAGCAGTTCCTGACCGGGCTTGGTCGGGTCCACCGCGGTGACGTGCAGGCAGAAGCAGACGACGGAATTGGCCGCCGAGCCGCGTCCCTGGCAGAGAATGCCTAGCCGTCGCGCCTCCACCACGATGTCGTGCACGGTCAGGAAGTAGTTCGGATAATTCAGCTTCTTGATGAGCCTCAGCTCCATCCGGAGCAGATCCTTCACCTCTTCCGGCGCCCCGCCCGGATAGCGCGTCTTGGCGCCGTCCCAGGCCAGTTTGCTTAGGTGCTGGATCGCAGTCTTGCCGGGGGGCACCGGCTCGTCCGGATATTCGTAGTGAAGCTGGGAGAGGTCGAACTTCACGCGGTCGGCGATCTCCACCGTGCGTTCGACCGCGCCGGGGAAACGCGCGAACAGCCGCGCCATCTCGGCGGGCGACTTCAGGTGACGTTCGGCGTTGGCTTCCAGCCGCAGGCCCGCTTCGTGGATGGTGCAGGTTTCGCGGATGCAGGTGACCACGTCCTGCAGGGGCCGCCGTTCTGGACCGTGATAGAGGACGTCGTTGGTGGCGACCAGGCGCGCGCCGGAGCGCTCGGCCAAGACGGCCAGCCGGGAGAGCCGGTGCAGATCCCGAGGGCCGTAACCGCGGGTCGCCGCCAGCCAGACATCGCCGCGCAACTCGCCGGCGATCCGCTTCAGGTCCGCCTCGAACCGCTCGTCCAATCGATCCGGCGGAACCACCAGCGCAAGCTGGCCCTCAGCATGATCGAGGAAATCGTCCCAGCGGAGTTCGCACGCGCCCTTTTCCGCCCGGAGCTGGCCGACGGTCAGCAGGCGCGTCAGGCGGCCATAGGCCTCCCGGTCGGAGGGGTAGCAGAGAAGCGAAGGCGACCCGTCCGAGAAATCCAGCCGGCAACCGGTCAGGGCGCGGACCTCCGGACCTTTGTTCTCCTTGAGGAACTTGACCTGCGACCAGGCCCGCACCACCCCGGCCAGGGAATTGCGGTCGCAGATGCCGATCGCCTCGAGCCCCAGCATGGCCGCCGTGCTGACCAGTTCGTCCGGATGCGAGGCGCCGCGCAGGAACGAGAAGTTGGTGGTGGTCTGGAGTTCGGCGTAGCGGGTCATCCGAACACCCCGTGCAGCCACCAGCGGGCCGGGACGCCGTCTTCGTAGAGGCCTTCGCGGTAGACCCAGAAGCGGACGCCGTCCTGGTCCTCGACCCGGTAGTAGTCGCGGAGGTGACCGACGCTGACCGCGTCGATGTCGCCGCGCCACCATTCCTCGCCGATGCGCTCGGGACCCTCGGCGCGGGCGACGCGGTGCAGGCGCTTGCGCCACTGGAACTGGCGCGGCGGGTCGTCGGGGGTGAGGGCCATGACCAGGTCCAGCGGCTCGGGCTGGCGAAACAGGCGCAGCGGCCGCGGGGCCTCCGGGTTCCAGCCCTGCCCGGTGGAGCCCAGAGGCGCGCCGGGCCGGGCCGAGAGTTCCGGCACGTGGGTCGCCACCGGCGTGCTCTTCCAGATCCGCGTTTCGCCCAGGCGGTTGGTCAGGCGGTCGACCAGGGGAACCAGGCCATCCTCCCGCGCCGGCTCGGCCCGCGCGTCCAGGCGGATCTGGCGGCCGGAGACCGGCTCCACGGCTTCGGCCTCCAGGGTGACCACGTCGATGCCGAAACCGGGGTCGATGGCCTCCAGCTTGGGGGCGAACAGCCTGGCGATCCGGGCGGGATCGCGGGCGGCCAGGGCCAGGCCGACCTCGAGCGGCAGGGCGCGTCCGTCGACCCGGTGGAAGGCGATGCGGAAGCGGCGCGCCCCCTGGCCCTCCCGTTCCAGGCGCTCGCACAGCTTGGCGGCGACGTCGAAGGCGACCCTTTGCAGGTCCTCCAGGGCGCTGATCGGCTCGAAGAAGGCCAGGCGCGCGAACCAGGGATGGGGCGGGCGGCGATAGGTCAGGGCCTCCTCCGCCCGCCCCATGGCCTGGTCGATCCGCACCAGGGTCTGCTGGCCGAACCGCCGGGCCAGGGGCGCGCGCGGCAGGCCCAGGATCTGGAACAGCAAGCGCAGGCCCAGCCGCTCCATCTGGCCCGCGGCGGTCGGCTCCAGGCGCAGGGCGGCGGGCGGCAGATAGGCCAGCATGTCGGCCTGGCCGTTCGGCGGGGCGATGATCTCGGCCCCCTTGCCGTGGTGGGCCAGAGCCCAGGCCGCGCCGGGCGTGTCGGCGATCGCGCAGCGGACGAAGACGCCGTTGGCCGCCAGCCGCGCGCGGTAGTCGGCCATCAGCTCCGCCTCGCCGCCCCACAGATGGGCGACGCCGCTGATGTCCAGGAACAGCCCGTCCGGCGGATCCTCGGCCACGGCGTGGGAGAAGCGCACCGACCAGTCGGCCAGGGCGACCAGGGCCGCGGCGTCGGCCTCCGGCTCGCTCTCGGCGGTGACCAGGTTCGGGACCAGGGCCATGGCGTCCGTCGCCTTCTGGCCGGCGAACAGGCCCAGCGTCCGGCCGGCCTTGTCCACCGCCGCCAGCCGCCGCGCGCCCTTGACGGTCTCGATCAGGGCGAAGGGACGGGGATCGCCGCCAAACAGCGTCTCAGCTTGCGAGGCGTTGCGCCGGCGCCAGTTGGCGATCGCCCAGTTCGGCGACCAGGCGCAGAGGATGCGGGCCATGTTCGGCCTCCCAGGTGTATGCGGCCTCAGCCTCCATGAGCCAGCCGCCGGTCCGGCCGCCCCGGCAGCGCTCCAGTTCGACCCGCCAGCGCGGCGGGCCCAGCCCGAATTCCCCGGGTTCCGGCTCGCTGGCCGCGGGGGAGATCTTCCAGCGGGTGGCGGCGGCCGAGCCCGAGGCCTCCTTGCGGGCCTGGCCGCCATAGGGCCGGCGGCGGATCACGAAGCCGGTGGCCCCATGTCTTTCGCAGGCGAGTTGCAGCCGTCGTCCGGCGGTGAGGTCGACGCTCTCGACCTCGGCGAAGACCGCGGCGACGCCCTGGGTGGCCAAGGCGTCCTCGGCCGCCGCCAGGGCCTCGGTCTCGTCGCGGGCGCAGACCTGGATGAGGCGTTCGATCGGGAAGCCGAGGCCGGCCAGGCCCGGGGCGAACAGGTCGTCGCGCCGCAGGATCCAGACCGCTTCGCCCCGCCGCGCGAGCGGGGCCGCGGCCAGGGCGGCGAAGGCGGCCGGGCAGGCGCCAAGTTCCGTCTCCATCCCGGGACCGGCGAACTCGTGCCATTGGCCGAGCGGCAGGCCGCGCCCCGGCAGGCAGTCGTCCAGGGCGGCGGCGCCGAACGGCAGGGACGGGCAGTTCGCCCGCCCGCCGGCCTCGATGGCGGCGATCTTGGCCTTGAGCGCCGCCAGGCGGCCATCGGGCACCATGCTCCTCGTCTCCAAGTTCTGCTTTTGTTCTAGTTTTGGCGATGAAAGAGTCAAGCACCTCATGGTGGCGCCGAGCTTGACCTGGGGCCGCGTCCGCCGAATCCTCCTGCGCCGCTCGAGGGGGAACGCCATGCTGCGTCTGGCTGCGATCATAATGGGAAGCCTGGCGCTGGCGGGCGCCGCCCACGCCGACGCGCCCAGGGTCAAGGTCGAGAGCGGCGTGCTGGTCGGCGCGCAGACCGACCGGGCCAGGATCTTCCGCAACGTCCCCTACGCCGCCCCGCCGGTCGGCGAGCTGCGCTGGGCGCCGCCGAAAAGGCCCCTCGCCTGGAAAGGCGAGCGCGACGCCGATCAGAACGGGCCCTCCTGCCCTCAGAAGATGAACGCCGACGGCTCGCCCAACGAGGGCAGCGCCAACGGGCCGGTCAGCGAGGACTGCCTGCAGCTCAACGTCTTCGCGCCGCTCGAGGCGAAGAAGGCGCCGGTGATGGTCTGGCTGCACGGCGGCGGCCACAAGACCGGCGCGGGCTGGATCTATGACGGCCAGAACTTCGCCCGCGACGGGGTGGTGCTGGTGGCGATCAACTACCGGCTGGGCCCGCTCGGCTATTTCGCCCATCCGGCCCTGGGAAAGGACCAGGGCGGCAATTACGGCCTGATGGACCAGGTCGCGGCCCTGCAATGGGTGAAGCGCAACATCGCCGCCTTCGGGGGCGATCCGGCCAATGTCACGGTCTTCGGCGAGAGCGCCGGCGGGGCCAGCACGCTCGCCATCCTGGCCGCGCCCGGCGCCAGGGGCCTGTTCCACAAGGCCGCCGTGCAGTCGGGCGGCGGCTGGAGCCGTCCCGTCACCCTGGCTGCGAAGGAGGCCGAGGGCGCGGCCCTGGCCAGCAAGCTGGGCGCGACGGACCTGGCGCAACTGCGCGCCCTGCCGGCCCAGGCGCTCGCCGACGAGGGCGCGCAGGCCGACTACGGCCCGTTCGTCGACGGGCGCTGGCTCAAGGAGACGCCGGCCCAGGCCTTCGCCGCCGGCCGCGCGGCCGACGTGCCGCTGATCGTCGGGGCCAATTCCGGCGAGGACTCGCTGCTCGGGCGCCGCCTGCCGGACGCCGACACGATGGCCGCGGCCATTCCGGGGTCGGTGAAGGCGGCCTATCCCGACGAAGCGGCGAAGGGCGACGAGGCCCTGGTCCGCGCGGCCTTCGGCGACCGTTACATGGTCGCCCCGGCCCGCTGGCTGGCGGCGCAGGCGGCGGGCGGAAAGCCGGCCTGGCTCTATCACTTCTCCTATGTCGGTTCGCGGTTCCGGCCGCTGGGCGTGACCACCGCCGCCCACGCCGCCGAGATCCAGTACGTGTTCGAGTACTGGGGCCGCCGCACGCCCGAGAGCATGGTCGCCGCCGACGACCGGGCGATGGCCGGCCTGATGCACGGCTGCTGGGTCGCCTTCGCCAGGACCGGCGCGCCGAAGTGCGACATCGCCTGGCCGGCCTATGATCGGGCCCGCGACGAACTGGTGGAGTTCGGGGCGCAGAGCGGCCTGCGCGCCGGCTTCCGCAAACCCCAGCTCGACGCCCAGCAGGCGCTGGTCCTGCCTGGCCTGGCCCTGCCCGAGAACTGAATCGCCGGGCCCGGCGTTCTCAGACTCTGGCCGCAGGGGAGTCCGATCATGGCCGCGCGTCCCACCTGGCAGGGGTATCTGCGCCTGTCGCTCGTCAGTTGCCCCGTGGCGCTCTACACGGCGACCTCGCGCAGCGCCGACGTCTCCTTCAACATGCTGCACAAGGAGACGCACAACCGCATCCGCATGATCCCCACGGACCCGGAAACCGGGCCGGTCGACCGGGCCGACATCGTCAAGGGCTACGAGATCGAGAAGGGCCGCTACGTCGTGGTCACCGACGAGGAGATCCGGAACGTCCGGCTGGAGACGACGCGCACCATCGACATCGAGCGCTTCGTCGACGCGGCCGAGATCGACCGGCTCTACTGGAACGACCCCTATTTCCTGACCCCCGACGGCGACATGGCGGCCGAGGCCTTCGGGGTGATCCGCGAGGCGATGGAGGGGGCGGGCAAGCTGGCCCTGGCCAGGGTGGTGATGCACCAGCGCGAGCGGCTGATGGCGCTGGAGCCGCGGGACCAGGGCATCCTCGCCTACACCCTGCGCAACAACAACGAGGTGCGCGACCCGGCGGAGTTCTTCGGCCGCATCCCGGACGTCAAGGCCGACCCGAAGATGGTGGCCATCGCCGAGAAGATCATCGAGCAGCTCGAAGGCCCCTTCGACCCCAGCGAGTTCACCGACCGCTACGAGGAGGCGCTGCGCAAGCTGATCGCCGAGAAGGAGGCCAGCCATGGGGCCACGGCCCCGGCGCCCGAACCGCAGGAGGCCGAAGTCATCGACCTCATGGAAGCTCTGCGCCGCAGCCTCGGGGAGGGCGGGCCACGGCGCAAGAGCGAGCCCCGCGGCGGCGGCGGGAAGGCCGCCCCGCGCAAGACGCCCGCCCGGAAGCGGGCGTCCTGAGGGCCTACTGGAACATCCCCACGATCACCGAGGCGATGAGGCCGGTGGCCGCGGCGGTCAGCACCACGTCGTTGTCGACGCGGGTGTAGTAGTAGCCGCGCGGTGGCGGGGGCAGGCGGTAGTAGCTGTAGTTGGCGATCCGGTAGCGCTCGGCCCGGTAGGCCGGCGGCAGCCGGTCGCCGCGGTTCCAGTAGCGGTACTGGTAGCCCGGCGGGCGGTGGTAGGCGGCGGCGCGATACCTGTGCTCGGCCTTGCGCACGTTGCGATCGTACTTGCGCTCGGCCTTGTCCATGCGCCGGTCATAGTGGCGCTCGGCGTGGTCGCGGCGGTCGTCGCCGCGGTACGGCTGGGCGGAGGCGACGCCCGCGCTGGCCAGGACGGACAGGGCGACGGCGGCGGTCAGAAACTTTCTCATGAGTTCTCTCCTATCGAACTGAGAGCCATCATGAGGGGCCGCGCTTGAGCCTGACCTGAACCGTCCTGGTCGGCTCAGGTTCATCTTCACGGCGGCGCTGTGGCGCGATGTGTCAGGCCAGACGCTTGATTGCGGTCTCCAGCGGCCGTTCGCTCTGCGCGTAGTCGGCCCAGGCGCTGGTCTTGGCCAGCAGCCCCGGCGCGGTGCGGATCGTATAGCGATGCGGATCGAGGCCGGCGCGGACCTGGCTCCAGGTGAGCGGGAACGAGACCGTCGCCCCCTCGCGGGCCCGCGGCGAGAGCGGGGCCACGGCGGTGGAGAGCCGGTCGTTGCGCAGATAGTCCAGGAAGATCCGCCCCTGGCGCAGCTTCTTGGCCATGTTGGCCACGTAGCGATCGGGTTCGTCGGCGGCCATGCGCTCGCACAGCCGCCTGGCGAAGGCCTTGGCCGTCGGCCAGTCGAGGTCTCCCTTCGGCGGCGCCAGCGGCGTCACCACATGCAGGCCCTTGCCGCCGGTGGTCCTGCAGAAGGCGATCAGGCCGAGCTCCTCCAGCCGGTCGCGCACGTCCCGGGCGGCGGCGACCACGGCGTCGAAATCCACGTCCGGGCCGGGGTCGAGGTCGAAGACCAGCCGGCCCGGGGTCTCGGGCGCGTGGGGGCGGCAGTTCGAGGGGTGATATTCGGCCGCGCCGATCTGGGCCAGCGCGGCCAGCGCCTCGATGCGGTCGACCTGCAGATAGGCGGCCCCGGACACCTCGATCTCCGAGATCAGCGGCGAGGCGCCCTTGCCCGCATGCCGCTGAAAGAACTGCTCGCCGCCCAGGCCGTCGGGCATGCGGATGATCGAACAGGGCCGGTCCTCGATGTGGGGCATCATCCACGGGCCGACCGCCTCCAGATAGGTCGCCAGGTCCAGCTTGGTCACCGGTTCGGCGCTGTCGGACGAACCGGGCCAGAGAACCTTGTCGGGACTGGAGATGGTCACGCCCATCACGGTGGGGTCGCCCATGCGTTTCCTCGCCTGTGTCGGCTGGCCGGCCCTGGGCGCGGCGATGAGATCCTGGCCCGTCACTTCGCTGGCGGGCTTGTCCTCGCGCAGGCCCTTGAACGCACCTTGCCGGACATTGCCGCCGTCGGTGAAGCCGGCGAATTCGATCTCGGCCACCAGTTCGGGCCGGGCCCAGTTGACGTCGCCTTCCTTGCGCGGCGCGTCCGGGCCGGTGAACGGGTTCCGGCTGGTGGCCAGGGCTTCCAGCCGCGGCAGCAGGATGCGAACCACCTCGCCGCCCAACCCCGTGCCGACCCGCCCGGCATAGGCCAGGGCGCCGTCGCGATGGACGCCGACCAGCAGGGAGCGCAGGCGGCCCTTCTTGCCGGTCCAGCCGCCGATCACCACCTCCTCGCCGGCGCGCAGCTTGGCCTTTGTCCAGGTCTCGCTTCGCCCGGAGCGGTAGGGCGCGGCCAGCCGCTTGGAGACGACGCCCTCCAGCTCCAGCCGCTGGGCCGAGCGCCAGACCGCCTCGCCGGAGGCGTCGAAGTGCTCGACATAGCGCAGGCGAGCGTCGTTCCCGCCGAGCAGTGCCTTCAGCCTCGCCTTGCGCTCGCTCAGCGGCAGGTCGCGCAGGTCCTCGCCGCCTGCGAACAGCAGGTCGAAGGCGAAATAGACCAGCTTCTCGCTGCGCCCCTCCGACAGCGCCGCCTGCAAGGCCGAGAAGCTGGGCGCGTCGCCGTTCAAGGCCACGGCCTCGCCGTCGAGAATGCAGTCGGGCAGTTTCGCGGCGGCTTGCGCGACGCCGGCGAAGCGCTCGGTCCAGTCCAGGCCCTTGCGGGTGCGGATTGTGACGCGGCCGCCTTCGACGCGGACCTGCAGGCGGTAGCCGTCGAACTTGACCTCGTGCGCCCAGCCGCTTCCGGGGGGCGGGCGATCCACCGACCGGCAGAGCTGCGGCTCGATGAAGTCCGGCGCTGCGGCGGCCTTCACGGCGCGCTTGGGGGCGGGGGCCTTCTCGGCCTTGTCGCGGTCGCGGGGCTTGGACTGCCAGACGCCGTCCGCCTTGCCCTTGGCGGTGGTGATGAACGGGGTCGGCGCCTTGCCCTTGCCGGCGGCGATGTCGGCCATGGTCCGGCCCGAGGCCACGGAGGCGTTGTTCTCCTTCAGCAGGGCGTCGTCGTCGCCCTCGCGGGCGAACTGGTCGCGGTGCTTGATCAGCAGCCAGTTGTTCCGCTCGCCGCCGTTGCGGTCGCGCTTCATCCGCACCAGGACGAAGCCGCCGTGCAGGCGTTCGCCCTCCAGCACGATCTTCAGGTCGCCCTTCTCCAGGCCCTTGTGCGGATCGGTCCCGGGCTCGGGCGCCCAGTAGCCGCGGTCCCACAGCATGACGCTGCCGCCGCCGTACTGGTCCTTGGGAATCGTGCCCTCGAAGTCGCCATAGTCGAGGGGATGGTCCTCGACCTCGACGGCCAGCCTACGTTCGTGGGGGTCTAGGGAGGGGCCCTTCGTCACCGCCCAGGATTTGAAGACCCCGTCCAGTTCCAGGCGGAAGTCGTAGTGCAGCCGCGTCGCCGCGTGCTTCTGGATCACGTAGCGCAGGTGCGTCGCCGGCTTGACCGTCTCCCGGCCGCTGGGCTCGGCCGTCCGGGAGAAGTCCCGCATGGACTGATAGCGGGCGAGCTTGTTCGCCATAGAACGGTCCCTCGGCGCTGCGTGCGCGGTCCGGTCCCCGCGTGGCGGCGAGCGCGTGCACGAAGGCGTCGCGCCAGGCGGTGACGTCCTCGCGCTGGACGTTGTCGAAGAGAGCGCGCCAGCGCTCGATTCGCTCCATCAGGTCCATGGACAGCGCCTGGTGCAAAGCCTCGGCGATGTCCTCGGGGCTGTTGGGATTGACGATCAGGGCGCTCTTGAGCTGGTTGGCCGCGCCGGCGAACCGCGACAGCACCAGCACGCCGGGATCGGCCGGGTCCTGGGCGGCGACGAATTCCTTGGCCACCAGGTTCATGCCGTCGCGCAAGGGGGTGACCAGGGCGACCTTGGCGGCCCGGTAGATGCCGGCCAGCTCGTCGCGCCGGTAGTTGCGGTTCACGTAGCGGACCGGGTTCCAGTCGATGTCGGCATACTCGCCGTTGATGCGGCCCGACAGGGCGTCCAGCCGGGCGCGGATCTCGCGATAGGCCTCGACCCCTTCGCGGCTGATCGGCGCGATCTGCAGGAACAGCACTTCGCGGCGCAGGTCGGGATGGGTGGCCAGCAGCCGCTCGAAGCCGAGGAAGCGCTCCTCCACGCCCTTGGAATAGTCGAGGCGGTCCACCCCGATGACCATCTTCCGGAACGCGGTGTGGGCGGTCATCACGTCATAGGTGCGCCGCGCCGTGGCGCTCTGGGTCAGTTCGGCGAAGTCGCCGGCGTCGATGCCGATCGGAAAGGCGTCCACCGCCACCGCGCGGCCGAAGGCCCGCAACTGGCCTTCCCCCGTCAGCACGCCGCGCGCCTCGTTGAGCACGTACTCCTCGAAGGCCTGGCGGTATTCCGGCGTCTGGAAGCCTACGAGGTCATAGGCGAACAGCGCCTCCACCAACTGGCGATGGCGCGGCAGGGTGGTCAGCAACTGGTGCGCCGGCCAGGGGATGTGCAGGAAGAAGCCGATCCGGTTCTTCACCCCCAGCTCGCGCAGTTCCCGGGCCAGCGGGATCAGGTGGTAGTCGTGCACCCAGATCAGGTCGTCCGGCTCGATCAGCGGGGCCAGGGTCTCGGCGAAGCGCCGGTTGACCCGCTGATAGCCCTCGTCGAACGAGCGGTCGTAGGCGGTCAGGTCCTGGCGGTAATGGAACAGCGGCCACAGCGTCTTGTTGGCGTAGCCGTTGTAGTACTCGTGGAGGTCGGTCTCCTCGAGGTCGACGGTGGCGACCGTCACCCCCTCGACCCGCTGCAGGTTGAGCTGGCCGGTGAACTCCGGGGTGGTCTTGCCGCTCCAGCCGAACCAGAGGCCGGAATACTCGCGCAGCGCCGCGGCCAGGGCCATGGCCAGGCCGCCGACCGTCTCCTCGCCCTTGCCGGCGGGCGGGGTCACGCGATTGGAGACGACGATCAGGCGGCTCATTGCGCGGCCTCCAGCCAGGAGAGCGCGTCCTCGACGCCGTCCATGCGGTAGATGGCGGTGGTGCGCCGCTGCGGGCCGACCAGGACGCCGTAGCCGCCGAGCTGCCGCACGGCGAAGAAGCCGTGCTCGTCGGTGAGGTCGTCGCCCAGGAAGATCGGCTGCGCGCCCCTGAACGGCGCTTCGGTCATGAAGGCGCGGATGGCGTCGCCCTTGCTGGCGCCGGGGGTGCGAAGCTCGACGACCATGTCGCCGGGCTGCAGGGTCAGGCCGGTGACCGTGGCCAGCCGCTCGGCCAGGTCGATCGCCTCCTGCGCGCGGTCGGGCGCCTGCCGGTAGTGCAGGGTCAGGCTCAGGGACTTGTCCTCGATCAGCAGGCGCGGGTCGCCGGCGGCGAAGTCGCTCAAGGTCGCACGGGCCGAGGCCAGGCCCGGGTGCGGCGGCGCCTCGCCGACCACGCCGCGGGCGTCGCGGCGCACCAGGCCGTGGATCGCCGCCACGCAGCCGACCCGGCGCTCCAGGATGCGGTCGATGTCGTCCAGCGAGCGGCCGCTGACGACGGCCAGCCGTCCATGCATCCGCACGGCGAGCTGGCTCAGCAGGTCGTTGCGGCGGCGATCGGGAACCACGTCCTCGGGGCGCTCGGCGATCGGCGCCAGGGTTCCGTCCAGGTCCAGGAACAGGGCCGCGCCCTCCAGCGCCAGCCGCGTCGGGGGTCGATCCAATCCAATGCTCAGTTCGTCGATACTCATGCGCGCCTTCGCCCCACCGCCGAACGACAACGCCCCACCGGGCTGTTCGATCCGGCGCCGAAGCCGTCGAAAATCCGCCCCTCGGCGGGCGGACGCCTGTCAGAAGGACTTGACGTCGCACGTGCGAACACCGCTATGCGCACACGAAGACGTTTACTCGCGAAAAGGTGACATCTGATGGCGGAGCAGCCCCTCGCCGACGTGATCGTGCTCTTCGGCGGAACGGGCGATCTCGCCCAGAAAATGCTCTTCCCGTCCCTCTACAATCTCGACGCCGACGGCTTCCTGGCCGAGGGTTTCGGGATCATCGCCACCGCCCGCGCCGAGATGTCCCGCGAGGCCTTCGTCGACCAGATCCGCGAGGCGGTCGCCGCCCGCGTCGGCGGCGGCGGGCTGGAGCCCACGGTCTGGGCGCGCTTCGAGAAGCGGCTGCAGTATGTGGGCGCCGATGCGACCACGCCGGCCGGCGCCGCCGAGCTGAAGGCCGCCATCGGCGAGGCCAGGACCCCGATCTACTACCTGGCCCTGTCGCCCAGCATCTATGGCCGCGTCTGCGCGGCCCTGGCCGGCGCGGGCCTGGCCGGGCCCGGCACCCGCATCGTGCTGGAGAAGCCGATCGGCCGCGACCTCGAAAGCTCCAAGGTGATCAACGGCGCGGTGGCCGAGGTCTTCCCCGAGGACAGCATCTTCCGTATCGACCACTACCTGGGCAAGGAGACGGTCCAGAACCTGCTGGCCCTGCGCTTCGCCAACACCCTGTTCGAGCCGCTCTGGAACAACCTGACCATCGACCACGTGCAGATCACCGTGGCCGAGACCGAGGGCGTCGGCGACCGCTGGCCGTACTACGACGAGTACGGCGCGCTGCGCGACATGGTGCAGAACCACATGCTCCAGTTGCTCTGCCTGGTGGCCATGGAGCCGCCGTCGGACATGGAGCCGGACAGCGTCCGCAACGAGAAGGTCAAGGTGCTGCGCTCGCTGCGCCCGGTGACCCGCGCCGAGGTGCAGACGGTCAGCGTCCGCGGCCAGTACACGCCCGGCGTCGTCGCCGGCCAGGCCACCTCGGGCTACGAGGCCGAGCGCGGCCAGCCGACCGGAACCGAGACCTTCGTCGCCCTGCGCGCCGACATCGACAACTGGCGCTGGGCCGGCGTGCCGTTCTTCCTGCGCACCGGCAAGCGGCTGCCCGAGCGGCGCACCCAGATCGCCATCCAGTTCAAGCCGGTGCCGCACTCGATCTTCGAGGGCGCGGCCAAGGCCGACCTGGCCGCCAACCGGCTGGTCATCGACCTGCAGCCGGACGAGGACATCGAGCTGCTGCTGATGAACAAGGCGCCGGGCCTGTCGGAGCGCGGCATGCGCCTGCAGTCGCTGCCGCTGTCGCTGTCGCTGGCCAAGGCCTATTCGGGACCGAACTCGCGCCGCCGCATCGCCTATGAGCGGCTGATCCTCGACGTCATCCAGAACAACAGCACGCTGTTCGTCCGCCGCGACGAGGTCGAGCGCGCCTGGGAGTGGATCGACGGCGTCGCCGACGCCTGGCGCGAATCCTCGATGGCGCCCAAGCCCTACGCGGCCGGTAGCTGGGGCCCGGCCGGCGCCTTCGCCCTGATCGAGCGTTCGGGCCGCGCCTGGTACGACTAGGCGATGTCGACGTGGAAGCGGCGGCGCTCGCCGCTTTCGCAATCGGTCAGCTCGACCTCGCCTTCATGGACCAGGTCGGCGAACTCCAGCGCCGCGTCCTCGAAGCTGGCGCCGATGATCTCGTAGGTCGCGCCGCCCGCGGCGCGGGCCTCGAAGCGGTGCAGGGTTTCTGTGGCGTGAAACATGGGGCCGCCCTTTTCAGCGTCGCCCCATGATCATCGGCTGATTCGGCTAGCGGACGGACGCCCAGGGCCGCGACAACATCGTCGCACAGTTGATCAGCCCGACCAGGGAGTAGGTCTGCGGGTAGTTGCCCCATAGCTCGGCGCCGTCGAAGGCGATGTCCTCCGACAGCAGGCCGGCCGCCGTGCGCCGTTGCAGCATCTCCTCGAACAGTTGCCGGGCCTCCTCGGCGCGGCCGGAGAGATGCAGCGCCTCGATGAGCCAGAAGGTGCAGAAGTTGAACGCCGTCTTCGGCTCGCCGAAGTCGTCGGGGATGGCGTAGCGCAGCATGTAGGGGCCGCGGCGCAGGCCCTTCTCGACCGCGGCGATGGTGGCGGCCATGCGGGGATCTTCGGGGCTGACGAAGCGCACGTCGACCAGTTGCAGCAGGCTGGCGTCCAGCTCGTCGCCCTCGAAGGTGGCGGCGAAGCGGCCGAGCTTGGCGTTCCAGGCGCGGGACTCCAGGGTGGCGCGGACTTGGGCGGCGCGGGCGTTCCAGTAGTCGGCGCGGTCGGCCAGGCCGAGCTTGGCCGCGGCGTTGCCCAGCCGGTCGCAGGCGGCCCAGCACATCACCGCCGAATAGGTGTGGATGCTCTCGCGGCCGCGGAATTCCCAGAGGCTGGCGTCGGGCTTGTCGTGCATCTCGAACGCCCGCTCGCCGACCGGTTCGAGCGCGTGGAAGTCGTCGACCGTGGCCGGGCGCAGCAGCCGCTCGTCGAAGAACGCCTGGACGGTCGACAGGATGATCTGGCCGTAGACGTCGTGCTGCAGGTGCTCGTGCGCCTGGTTGCCGATCCGCACCGGGCCCATGCCGCGATAGCCGGGCAGGTGCTCGGCGAAGTGCTCGGTCAGCGAGGGCTCCATGCCCACGCCGTAGAGGGGCTGGACGTGGCCGCCGCGGGTGTGGTCGACCAGGTTGCGCAGGTAGCCGAGATAGTTCTCCAGCATGTCCGTCGCGCCCAGCCGGTTCAGGGCCTGGACCACGTAGTAGGCGTCGCGCAGCCAGCAGTAGCGGTAGTCCCAGTTGCGGCCGCTCTCGGCGTGCTCGGGGATCGAGGTGGTCAGGGCCGCGACGATGGCGCCGGTCTCCTCGTGGGCGCAGAGCTTGAGGGTGATGGCCGCGCGGATCACCGCCTCCTGCCACTCCAGCGGCACGGCCAGGGTGCGCACCCAGCCGCGCCAGTAGGCGGTGGTTTCGCTCAGCATCCGCTCGCAGGTCGCGGCGATGTCGGCGTCGAAGCCTTCGTCGGGGCCGAGGAACATGGTCACCGGCTTTTCCAGGCGGAACAGGCGTTCGGCGGCGATGTGGGAGACGGGGGCGTCGGTGGTCAGGCGCAGGGTGGTGGCGCCGCCGACGAAGCGGATGTGGTTGGAGCCGGTGGTGCGATCGGCGGGGCGCTCGCCCCAATTGACCATGGGCCTGGCGCGGATCCTGATCTTGGGCGTGCCGACCAGCGGACGCACCAGGCGGATAACGGCAAGGGGGCGGAATATCCTGCCGAACTGCCGATAGCGCGGGCAGAAGTCGATGACCTGCGCCACCGCCCCGTCGGCGTCGGTGATCTGGGTCGAGAGGATCGGGGTGTTGCGCAGATAGCCCTGGACCACCTGCGCCTGGTTCTCGACCTCGATGTCCCAAAACCCATGCGCGTCAGGGTTCGTGGCCGGATCCTCGCCCAGCAGGGCGCAGAACATCGGGTCGCCGTCGACCCGCGGGGCGCAGGCCCACACCAGGCGCCCGGCCCGGTCGATGAGGCCGCTGGCCGCGCAATTGCCGATCGGGAAGAGGTCGAGTGTCTGGGTCATTCGTCAGGAATTCGCGAGGGGCTTCCAGGTTCGTGCCCATTCGGCCTCCAGCGCAAGGAAAGACTCCCCTCGCCGCCGGCTTGGGCCATAGTGCGCCCTCGCCGCTCAACAGATGGAGGCCCGATGATCCGCGCCCGCCGCGCCCGCATTGTCGCGACCCTCGGCCCCGCCAGCCGCGAGGCCGGCAAGGTCGTCCAACTGGCGATCGCCGGCGCCGACGTGTTCCGGGTGAACTTCAGCCACGGCGGCCATGAGGACCACGCCCGGACCATCGCCAACGTCCGCGCCGCCGAAGCGGCCGTCGGCCGGCCGCTGGCGGTGCTGGCCGACCTGCAGGGCCCGAAGATCCGGCTGGGCGAGTTCGCCGACCGCGCGGTGCGGCTGAAGGTCGGCCAGAGCTTCCGGCTCGACGTCTCGGACGAGCCGGGCGACGCCAGCCGGGTCGGGGTGCCGCTGGCCGAGGTGTTCAGCGTGCTGCGCCCGGGTTCGGACATCCTGCTGGACGACGGCAAGGTGCGGCTGCGGGTGCGCAGCAACGGCCCGGGCTTCGCCGAGACCGAGGTGCTGTCGGGCGACGCGCTCTCCAACCACAAGGGCCTGAACCTGCCGGGCCACGCCATCCCGATCCCGGCCCTGACCGCCAAGGACCGCGAGGACCTGGCCTTCGCGCTCCAGCAGAACGTCGACTGGGTGGCGCTCAGCTTCGTGCAGCGCGCCTCGGACATGGCCGAGCTGCGCCAGATCGTCCAGGGCCGCGCCGCGGTGCTGGCCAAGATCGAAAAGCCCGCCGCCATCGAGGCGCTGGACGAGATCCTCGACCTCTGCGACGGGGTGATGGTGGCGCGCGGCGACCTGGGGGTCGAGCTCAATCCCGAGGACGTGCCGGTGGTCCAGAAGGCGCTGGTCCGCGCGGCCCGCACCCGCGGCATCCCGGTGATCGTCGCCACCCAGATGCTGGAATCGATGATCCACGCGCCGACCCCGACCCGGGCCGAGGCCTCCGACGTGGCCGGCGCGGTCTATGAGGGGGCCGACGCGGTGATGCTCTCGGCCGAGACCGCGGCCGGCGAATACCCCGTCGAGGCGGTGACGATCATGAACCGCATCCTGACCCGGGTGGAGCAGGACCCGCGCTGGCCCGAGCTGATGCGCGCGGAATACCCGGTCGAGGACGCCGACGCCGACGCCCTGGTCGCCGCCGCCAGCCGCGCGGCCGAGACCGCCTCGACCGCCTGCATCGCCGCCTTCACCACCACCGGCCGCACCGCCCTGCGCCTGGCGCGCGAGCGTCCGCTGCAGCCGACCCTGGCCCTGACGCCGGACCTGAAGGCCGCGCGCCGCCTGGCCCTGGTCTGGGGCGTGGAGCCGCGGGTCGTGCCGCAGCTCAGCGACCCGGAGGAACTGGCGCGCGTCGCCGTCGACGAAGCGATGAGCATCGGCCTGGCCCAGCCCAACCAGCGGGTGATCATCCTGGCCGGCCTGCCGATGGGCTCGCCCGGCGCGGCCAACATCCTGCGCATCGCCCACGCCCCGCGGCGCTGATCCTCGCCTGCTTTGCTTCTTGGGGAGGGTGGATCGCATGTGGCGCTATCTTAGGATCGTCATCCCCGGCCGCGTAGGCGTGCCGGGGATCCATACGCGCCTGGGATTGCGGGCGGACCTCGGCGTCTATGGATGGCCGGGACCTGCCGGCCCGGCCATGACGAATGGGGAGAAGGAAGCCATCTCTTTTCCTCCCCCGCTGCGCAGGGGAGGAAAGGGCTGCGGAATCCAGATGCTCCCCGCTGGGGGAGCTTCGGCGGAAGGCGCCCTAGGCAGGCCCGGGCGCCGGCAGGTCGAAGACGAGCAGGCCGGGGGCGTCGAGCGGCGCCTGCGCCGCCACCTCGCCCGCCGGGTTGAGGACGGCCGTCGGCCCCCAGGCGACGCAGCCGTCGCGCGCGCCGGTCACGTCCGCCGACATCAGCCAGAGGCCGGTCTCGCGGCAGCGCTCGCCGCGCACCGCATTGTGCCTGTCCTTCCATTCGGACGCGGCCGGCCTGGGAAGCATGTTGTTGGCCGGGCAGAGCAGCAGCGAGGCCCCCTGGCGCGCCACGCTCATGGCGGCGTCGGCGAAGTTGGTGTCGAAGCAGATGTTCACCCCGAACCGCAGACCGTCGACATCGAAGGTGTGGACGTCGCCGCCAGGTCGAAAGCAGCGCTCCCGCGCCAGCAGATGTCTCTTGCGATAGCGCCCGACCAGGGCGCGGTCGTGCAAGACGACGGCGGTGTTGTAGAGGTCGTCCCCCTGGGCCTCGATAAGGCCGGCGACGATCATCGGGGCGTCCTTCGGGAGCTGCGCCAGCAGCGCGGCGAACTGCGGCGAGGACAGATCGAGCGCCTGGCGCCGGGCGGCCCGTTCCTCCGTCAGATAGCCCTGCAGGAAGCCCTCGGGGAAGCACAGCAGCCGGGCGCCCGCGGCCCGCGCTTCGCCGGCGACCTTGGCCAGCCAGGCGAGCGCCCCGGCCACGTCCTCGCGGAACTCGGGCGTCTGGGCGGCTGCGATCCGAACGGTCCGGCCTGAGTCGGTCATCACATCAGGTTAGGCCGTCGGGACGGTTTGGCCATCCGAGCCGGTGCTCGGGGGCGGCGGGCCGCCTAACGCACGCGCACCGGAATGCCGGTGTGGCTGCGGCCCTGGACGTCGATGCGGCGGCCGGTGCGTTCGAACAGCAGGTCGACCTTGTCCTCGCCGATGCGCAGGCCGTCGATCTCGATGCGGTCGATGCCGATCGGCAGGCGCGGCTCGGCGACCCGGACCTCGCGGTTCCAGCCGTCGATCGAGACCCCCAGCACCGCCTGCAGCGCCATGAACACCGACCCCGCCGCCCAGGCCTGGGGCAGGCAGGCGACCGGATAGGCGACGGGCGGCTCGCCGGCCATGCGGGGGAAGCCGCAGAACAGTTCGGGCAGCCGCATCTCGAAGGTGTTGGCGGTCTCAAACAGGCCCGAGGTCAGGCTGACCACCCCCTCGCGCTCGCCGTAATTGGCCAGGCCCATGGCGCACATGGCGGTGTCGTGCGGCCAGACCGAGCCGTTGTGATAGCTCATCGGGTTGAAGCGCGGCTCGCCGGTGGCCAGGGTCCGCACGCCCCAGCCGCTGTCGAAGTCGGCCGACATCAGCCGCTGCGCCACCTTGCAGCCGCGGGCCGGGCTGGGCAGGCCCGAGAACAGCAGGTGGCCCGGATTGCTGGTCAGCACCCGGCAGAGGTCGCCCTTGCCGTCGATGGCGATGCCGTAGAACTGATGGTCGTCCATCCAGAACCGGCGCTCGACGGCCTCGCGGATCTGTTCGGCGCGGGCGGCCCAGCGGGCGGCGTGGTCCTGGTCGCCGCGATGATGCGCCAGCTTGGCCATGGCCCGGTAGGCGGCGAAGGCGTAGCCCTGCACCTCGACCAGGGCGATGGGGCCGTCGGGGAAGCGGCCGTCGGCGTGGAAGACGCTGTCCTCGCTGTCCTTCCAGCCCTGGTTGGCGAGGCCGGAATCCTGGCCGCGCTTGTAGTCGATCAGGCCGTCGCCGTCGGCGTCGCCGAACTGCTCGATCCAGCGGATGGCGCCGGTGAGGGCCGGCCACAGGTCGTCGATCAGCGCCAGGTCGCCGGTCCGCTCGGCATAGGCGCCGGCCAGGGCGACGAACAGCGGCGTGGTGTCGACCCCGCCGTAGTAGCGGGCGAAGGGCACCTCGCCCAAGGCCGGCATCTCGCCCTTGCGGGTCTCGTGCATGATCTTGCCGGGGGCGGAGTCGCGGAAGGCCGACACCTCCTCGGCCTGGTGCGCGGCCAGGTAGGTCAGCACCCCGCGCGCCAGGGACGGGTCGAACCAGAGGATCTGCCAGGCGGTGATCACCGCGTCGCGCCCGAAGGCGGTGGAGAACCAGGGAATGCCCGCATAGGGATAGGGGCCGGTCTCCATGCGGGTGGTCAGCAGGGCCAGGTCGGCGCGCGACTTCTCCAGCCACTCGTTGAACAGCCGGCCCGAGCTCTTGATCCGCGCGCCGTGGCGGCGGCGGGCCCGCATGTCCCAGCGGGCGCGGGCGGCGGCGTAGCGGAAGCGATGGCGGTCGGGCGTTGGGGCGCTGGAGGCGCCGATCTCCATGTAGAGCTCCAGCCGGCCCTCGGGCTGGAGGGAGTACATGTAGTCGGCGCGCTGGCCGTTGATGCGGGCCGGCGGGTCGGAGAACGAGATCAGGCTGGTGCGTTCGACCTTGTCGAGGCCGTCATAGCGGAAGCGCACGCTGCGGCCGTCGGTGGTCGGCGGGTGCAGGCGGCCGCGGCGCTCGCGGTGCAGGCCGCGGACCTCGAACATGTCGCGGAAGTCGGCGCCGAACTCGATCGACAGCGGGATCAGCACCACGTCGCGGCTGTAGTTGACGCAGCAGATGCGCTCGTAGAGCCGCTCCTCCCAGAGGAACCGCTTGCGCTCGACGTGCAGCACGCCGGGCGGGCCGACCGGGCCGCCGGGATAGGGCAGGGCCTGGTTGGCGCCGTGCGAGGTGAAGAAGACGTTGTCCTGGGCGATCGCCGCCGACAGCAGCGAGGGCGGGCGTCCGCCCAGCAGCAGGCGGAAGTGCGAGAGGATGCGGGTGTCGTTGTGGAACAGCCCGTCGCCCGCGCCCTGGATGTCGCCGAAGGCGTCGGCGACCACGAAGGTGTCCTTGTCCTTCAGCGCGAACAGCCGATGCGGAACCCGCGGTTCGCCGGTGTCGCCGGTTTCGATCGCCGCATCGGGGGCCGGCGCGAGATCGTCCATGAGCCCTTACCTCAGGCGTTCGCCGCCAATGCGACGCCGCGTTCGGGGCGGGCGCCGACCAGGCCGGAATAGAGCTCCAGATAGCGCCTGGCCATGGCTACGCCCGAGAAACGCTCGTCGAATCTGCGCCTTACGCTGCGGCGGTTCAAGCTGGGGATCCTGCCGATGGCGCAGGCCGCCTCGTCGTCGTTGCTGACGATGAATCCGGTCAGGCCCTCCTCGACCACCTCGGGCACCGAGCCACAGCCATAGGCGATCACCGGCGTGCCGCAGGCCATGGCCTCGATCATCACCAGTCCGAAGGGCTCGGGCCAGTCGATCGGGAACAGCAGCGCCCGCGCCCCGCCCAGGAAGGCGGACTTCTGGTCGTCGCCGATCTCGCCGACGAACTCGACCAGCTTCTGGCCGATCAGCAGCGGCTCGATCTTCTCCTGGAAGTAGCGGAGGTCGGCGGCGTCGACCTTGGCGGCGATCTTCAGCGGGATGCCGGTCCGCTTGGCCAGGGCGATGGCCCGGTCGGGGCGCTTCTCCGGCGAGATCCGGCCGAGGAAGGCCAGGTAGTCGCCCGGCTCGTAGCTCGGCTTGTAGATGTCGGCCTGCATGCCGTGATGCACGGTGCCGGCCCAGTTGGCGAAGGCCAGCGGCGCGCGCTGGGAATCGGAGATCGAGACCAGCGGGAACTGCTGCCAGCGCCAGTAGGCGCCGGGCAGGTCCTTGAGGTCCAGCCGCCCGTGCAGGGTGGTGAGGGTCTTGCCCGCCAGGTCCTCGAAGAACGGGAAGTGGATCATGTCGGTGTGGAAGTGGATGACGTCGAACTCGTGGGCGCGGCGGCGCACGTCCCACAGCATCGACATGTGGGCGGCCAGGTCCGACTTCAGCAGCACCGGATCGAGCCGGATGGCCTGGTCGCGCACCTTGACCAGATGGGCGCGGGTCTGGGCCTCGGCGCTGGCGAACAGGGTGACGTGATGGCCAAGCTCGACCAGGGCGTCGGTGAGGTGGGACACCACCCGCTCGGTTCCACCATAGAAGCGGGGCGGCACGGCCTCATAAAGCGGTGGAACTTGAGCGATCCTCATGGCGCGGCCTCCTGTCTGTGGAACGAGCGGCTGTGCGCGGCGCCTGGACGCGCCGATGTGGCCGCAGGGGAAGCTCGCGACCGGCCGGTCTGGTTCCGGTCGAGGGCCGCTTTTCGTCGCCCGGCGCGCGAATCCTTGGCGCGTTCGGCGCGGTGCTGCGTTAAGGGCGGGGAATGATCGAGAGCTATGCAACACCGGCCGACCTGGCCCGGGCCGCCGCCGAGGCGACCGCCCAGGCTTTGGGCCAGGCCCTGGCCGAGCGCGGCGCCGCCAGCCTGGTCGGCACCGGCGGACGCTCGCCCGCGCCGGTCTACGACCTGCTGGCGCAGACCGCCCTGGACTGGAGCCGCGTCGCCGTCACCCTGTCGGACGACCGCTTCGTGCCGATCACCTCGCCCGATTCCAACGCGCGGCTGGTGCGCGAGCGGCTGCTGACCGGCGCGGCCGCGGCGGCGCGGTTCGTGCCGATCAGCGTCGAGGCCGCCAGCGTCGAGGAGGCCGCCGACAAGGTGGAGGCTGACGTGCGCGCGATGGCGCCCTATGACGTCATGCTTCTGGGCATGGGCGAGGACGGACACGTCGCCTCGCTGATTCCCGGATCGCCGGTGCTGGATCTGGGCATGGATCCGGCCGGAACGCGCTTCTGCCTGGGAATACCCGCCGGGGTCGGCTCGCCGCCGCTCGCGCGGGTGACCATGACCATGCCGGCCCTCCTGCAAGCCCGGCTGATCCTGGTGCTGATCTCCGGCGCGAAGAAGCGCGACATCGTGGAGAAGGGGAACGGTCTGCCCGTGCACGCGCTGCTGGAACAGGCTAAAGCGCCGGTGCGCGTTCTCTGGACCCTTCAATAGAGTCGGAGCGAGTCACATGCCTGTCGCGTTGCATCCCGTCACTGCCGCCGTCACCGCCCGCATCGTCGAGCGCAGCCGCCAGTCCCGCGCGGACTATCTGCGGCGGATCGAGGCGGCCCAGCACGACGGCCCGGGCCGGGCCAAGCTGTCCTGCGCCAACTGGGCCCACGCCTTCGCGGCCGAGCCGGACGGGGTGAAGCAGCGGATGCGCAATCCGAGCGCGCCGAACATCGCCATCGTCTCGGCCTATAACGACATGCTCAGCGCCCACCAGCCGCTGGAGCGTTTTCCCGCCATCATCAAGGCCGCGGCCGAGGAGGTCGGCGGCACCGCCCAGTTCGCCGGCGGGGTGCCGGCCATGTGCGACGGCGTCACCCAGGGACGGCCCGGCATGGAGCTGTCGCTGTTCTCGCGCGACGTGATCGCCATGGCCACGGGCGTGGCCCTGACCCATGACGCCTTCGACGGCGCCCTGATGCTGGGGGTCTGCGACAAGATCGTGCCGGGGCTGGTGATCGGGGCCCTGGCCTTCGGCCACCTGCCGACCATCTTCGTGCCCGCCGGCCCGATGACCTCGGGCCTGTCCAACGCCGAGAAGGCGCGGGTGCGCGGCCTGTTCGCCGAGGGCAAGGCGACCCGCGACGAACTGCTCGACAGCGAGATGAAGTCCTATCACGGGCCCGGCACCTGCACCTTCTACGGCACCGCCAACTCCAACCAGATGATGATGGAGATGATGGGGCTGCACCTGCCGGGCTCGGCCTTCGTGCATCCCAACACCCCGCTGCGCGACGCCCTGGTGGCGGCCGCGCCCCGGCGGGCCATCGAGATCGGCCGCGGAACCAACGCCTATACGCCGATGGCCCAGGTGGTCGACGAGAAGGCGATCGTCAACGCCATCGCCGGGCTGCTGGCCACCGGCGGCTCGACCAACCACACCCTGCACATCGTCGCCATGGCGCGGGCGGCGGGCATCGTGGTCGACTGGTCGGACTTCGACGAGCTTTCCAAGGTCACGCCGCTGCTGGCCCGGGTCTATCCGAACGGCAGCGAGGACGTGAACGCCTTCCACGCCGCCGGCGGCATGGCCTTCGTGGTGCGCGAACTGCTGGACGCGGGCCTGGCGCACGAGGACGTGGTGACGGTGGCCGGCGCGGGCCTGCGCCACTACCAGACCGAGCCGTTCCTGGAGGACGGCAAGCTGGTCTGGCGCGAGGGCGCCAGGGAGAGCCTCAACCTCGACATCCTGCGCCCCGCCTCCGACCCGTTCCAGGCGGAGGGCGGCATCCGGCTGCTGACCGGCCCGCTTGGCCGCGCGGTGATCAAGACCTCGGCGGTCAAGGAGGCCAACCTGGTGGTCGAGGCGCCGGCCCTGGTGTTCGAGGACCAGGACGACCTGCTGGAGGCGCACAAGCGCGGGGAGCTCAACCGCGACTTCATCGCGGTGGTCCGCTTCCAGGGCCCGAGCGCCAACGGCATGCCCGAGCTGCACAGCCTGACCCCGGTGCTGGGCGTGCTGCAGGACAAGGGCTTCAAGGTCGCGCTGGTCACCGACGGGCGGATGAGCGGCGCCTCGGGCAAGGTGCCGGCGGCGATCCACGTCAGCCCCGAGGCGGCCCACGGCGGCCCGCTGTCGCAGGTGCGCGAGGGCGACGTGATTCGGCTGGACGCCCATGCCGGGACGCTGGAGATCAAGCTCGACCCGGCGCAGTTCGCGGCGCGGGAGAAGCTGAGCGTCGCCCAGCCCGGATTCGGCTATGGCCGCGAGCTGTTCGGCTGGATGCGCCGGGCCGCCGCGCCCGCGGAGCAGGGCGGCGGCGCCCTTTTCGGAGATGTTGCGTGAAGACCATCTACACCGGCCTGGTCGGCGACATCGGCGGCACCAACGCCCGCCTCGCCGTGGTCGATTCCACCGGCCGCATCCGCAATCCGAAGACCTATCCGGCCGCCGAGTACGGGGCGCTGACCGAGGTGATCGGCGAGTACCTCGAGACCACGGTCGGCCGCCAGAAGCTGCACACGGCGGCGATCGCCGTGGCCGGCCCGGTGGTCGACGGCGAGATCGAGTTCACCAACCTCGACTGGCGGGTGTCCGAGGGCGAGCTGATCGGCACGTTCGAGTTCCACTCGGCCCGGCTGATCAACGACTTCGCCGCCCAGGCCCTGGCCGCGCCGGTGCTGGACCCCGACGACCTGCGCACGATCGGTCCGGCGATGCGCGGGGCGCAGGGCGCGCCGATGCTGGTGCTGGGGGCCGGCACGGGCTTCGGCGTCTCGATGGTGGTGCGCACCGACCGCGGCGACATCGCCGTGGCCAGCGAGGGCGGCCACGCGGCCTTCGCGCCCTATGACGGGGTCGAGGCGGCGATCTGGGCTTCGCTGCGGCGGACTCACGGCCGGGTCTCGATCGAGCGGCTGCTGTCGGGGCCGGGGCTCTATGCGCTTTATCGCGGCCTGGCCGACGTGCGCGGCGTCGCCGCCGACCTGACGGACGAGAAGGCGGTGCTGGCGGCCGGCCAGAAGGGCGACGACCTGCTGGCCGAGGAGACCCTCGAGCGCTTCTGCGAGATGCTCGGCTCCGTGGCCGGCGACCTCGCCCTGACCTGCGGCGCCCGCGGCGGGGTCTATGTCTCGGGCGGCATCGCCCCGCGGCTGGCCGACCGGCTGGCGTCGGGGGGCTTCCGCCGCCGGTTCGAGGACAAGGGCCGGCTGTCCGACTACACCCGCGACATCCCCACCTATCTGATCGTGCATCCCTATGCGGCCCTGGTCGGGGCCGCGCGCGTGCTCGAGCAACTGGAAGGAAGCCTGCTTTGACCCTCGCCGAGATCCTCAAGCTCGCCCCGGTGGTGCCGGTCCTGATCATCGAGGACGAGGCCCACGCCGTGCCGCTGGCCAGGGCGCTGACGGCCGGCGGGCTCCATGCGCTGGAGGTCACCCTGCGCACGCCGGCGGCCCTGGACTGCATCCGCCGGATCGCCGGCGAGGTCGAGGACGCGGTGGTCGGCGCCGGCACCATCACCACCACCCAGGCGCGGCAGGCGGCGGCGGACGCCGGCGCCCGGTTCGGGGTCAGCCCCGGCCTGATCGAGGGCGAGGGCGTCGACGGGCCGCTGCCGCTGCTGCCGGGCGTGGCCACCGCCACCGAACTGATGAGCGGCCTGCGCGCGGGCTTCACCCACTTCAAGCTGTTCCCGGCCAATGTGGTCGGCGGGGTAGGGGCGCTGAAGGCCTTCGCCAGCCCGTTCCCGCAGGCGACCTTCTGCCCGACCGGCGGGGTCGACGCGAACAACGCGCCCGACTACCTGGCCCTGCCCAACGTGATCTGCGTCGGCGGTAGCTGGGTGGCCCCGGCCGACGCGGTCCGGGCCGGCGACTGGGGCCGGATCACCGAGCTGGCGCGCGCGGCCTCGGCGCTGGGGAAGTAGGATCGGGTCCTCCCTTCCTGGGGAGCGACTGACGGCGTCATCCTGGTCTTGCTGCGCAAACCGGGATGACGCTCGGTGGCGGATCAGCGCCCCTTGAACACGCCCGGGCGGCGTTCCTGGACGGCGCGGACGCCTTCGGCGAAGTCTTCGGTGGCGCGCAGGATGGTCTGTTCGGCGTGCTCGTGGGCGGTCTGGGCGCGGACGGCGGCGGCGAGGTCGCTGCGCAGGGTCTTGCGGGTGGCGATCACCGCCAGGGGGGCGTTCTCGGCGATCTCGGCGGCCAGCGCCTGGGCGGCCGGCAGCAGCTCGTGCAGCGGGACCAGTTCGTCGGCCAGGCCCCAGGCCAGGGCCTCCTCGCCCTTGATGCGGCGGCCGGTCAGGAACATCAGGTTGGCGCGCTGCACGCCGATCAGGCGCGGCAGGGTGTGGGTCAGGCCGAAGCCGGGATGGAAGCCCAGCTTGACGAAGTTGGCCGAGAACCGCGCCTCGGGCGCGACGACGCGGAAGTCGGCGACCAGGGCCAGGCCCAGGCCCGCGCCGACCGCGGCGCCCTGGACGGCGGCGACGATCGGGGTCTCGACGGCGAACAGCCGCACGGCCTGGTCATAGAGATGGTCGATGCCGCTCATGCCCGATCCGCCGATGCCGGTCGGCGAGACGAGGTCGGCCCCGGCGCAGAACGCCCTGCCGGCCGAGGCCAGGACGATGGCGCGCACATGGTTGTCGCGGTCCAGCGCCTCCAGGGCGTCGGCGAGGTCGCGCATCAGGTCGACCGAGACGTGGTTGTTCGGCGGACGATCGATGACCACCGTGGCCACGTGGCCTTCGGTGGTGAGCGTCAGGTGGTCGCCGTAAGCGGTCTTCATCGTCTCGATCCCATCAGGTTGCGGGCCACCACCCATTTGTGGACTTCGGTGGGGCCGTCGTAAATTCGCATGGTGCGCAGGCGGCTGGCCATCAGTTGCAGCGGCAGCTCCTTGGTCATGCCCATGGCCCCGAAGGTCTGCATCGCGCGGTCGACGACCTCCCAGGCCATTTCGGTGGCGTAGGCCTTGATCATCGAGATTTCCACCCGCACGTCGCGGCCCTGGTCCAGTTTCCAGGCGCAGTCGTAGGTCATCAGCCGGGCGGCGTGGATACGGGTGGCGGCGTCGGCCACCCACCACTGGATCGCCTGGCGCTCGCTGAGCGGCAGGCCGAAGGTCTTCCGCTGGGGCGCGTACTCGCAGATCATGTCCAGCGCCCGCTGGGCCATGCCGATCGACCACGACGCCATCTCGATGCGGCGCGTGCCCAGGCGAAGCTGCATGGGGGCGAAGCCGTTCCCCTCCTCGCCGAGCAGTTTCCAGCCCTCGACCCGGCAGTCCTCCAGCGCCACCTCGTAGGTCGCCTGGCCGCCGATCATCGGGATCCTGCGCAGGACGTTGAAGCCGGGTGTCCCCTTGTCGACCAGGAAGGCGGACATGCCGCCGCGGGCGCCCTTCTCCCTGTCGGTCACCGCCATCAGGATGGTGAAGTCGGCTTCCGCGGCCCGGCTGATCCAGGTCTTCCGGCCGTTGATCACCCAGTCCTCGCCGTCGCGGTCGGCGCGGGTGAGCATGCCGGCGGGATCGGCGCCGGCGCCCGGTTCGGAGATGCCGATGGCGCTGATCGTCTCGCCGCGGACATAGGGGGCCAGGTAGGCCTCGCGCTGGCGCTCGTTCACGGTGGCGGCCAGCATGCGCAGGTTCGGGCTGTCCGGCGGCAGGGTGTAGGGCGTGATGGTCCTGCCCAGCTCCTCGTTGACCCCGACCATGGCCACGGCCGGCAGGTCGACGCCGCCGACGTCCTCGGGCGCGTCCAGCCCCCAGAGGCCGAGCGACCTGGAGACCTCGTCGAGCCGGGCGTGCTCGGCCGCGCCGATGCCCAGGCCCTCGCCGTCCGCCTCGCGGGCCAGGACCCCGGCCTCCAGCGGCATGAGCTCGTCGCGAACGAACCGGGCGACCAGTTCCTTCAGCATCCTGTGTTCGTCGGAAAGCGCGAAGTCCACTAGCCCTCCCCCGCGTCAATGCGCGATGTTCGGCCCCAATCATAACGAGGCGGTTTGCAGAGGGGAGGCCTGACGTGGCGGAAGTAAAGCAGCTGGCGAGCGAAGCCACGGGACCGCTGAAGGGCATCCGCATCCTCGACCTGACCAGCGTGGTGTTCGGGGCCTATGCGACCCAGATGCTGGGCGACCAGGGCGCCGAAGTGATCAAGCTGGAGGACCCGGGTTCGGGCCGCGGCGCCGGCGGCGGCGACATCATGCGCTGGCCCGGCCACACGCCGAAGGACTGGCCGCGCGACCTGGGGCCGATCTTCCTGACCATCAACCGCAACAAGCGCTCGGTGGTGTTCAACCTGGCCGACCCGAAGTCGCGCAGAAGCCTGGAGGCGTTGATCAGGAGCTGCGACGTGTTCGCCACCTCGATCCGCTACGAGGGGCTAAAGCGGCTGGGCCTGTCCTACGAGGAGGTCAAGGCGCTGCGGCCGGACGTGGTCTATGTGCACGCCGCCGGCTACGGCTCGGAGGGGCCCTATGCGGGCGAGCCGGCCTATGACGACCTGATCCAGTCGGCCTCGGGCCTGGCCGACGTGCTGCCGCGCACCGATGGGAATCCGACGCCGCGCATCCTGCCGAGCCTGATCGCCGACAAGGTCTCGGGCCTGTTCATGTGCCAGGCGATCACCGCGGGCCTGCTGAGCCGCGAGCGGACCGGCGAGGGCCAGTTCATCGAGGTGCCGATGCTGGAATGCGTGACCAGCTTCAACCTGGTCGAGCACCTCTACGACCACGCCTTCGACCCGCCGACCGGACAGTGGGGCTATCAGCGAGTGGTCAATCCGCACCGCAAGCCCTTCCAGACCAAGGACGGCTACATCGGCCTGCTGCCCTATACCGACAAGCAGTGGGACATCTTCTTCGACGTCGCCGGCTGGGGCGACACCTTCGGCAAGGATCCGCGCTTCCAGGGCCTGGAGCGCGGCAAGCACATCCACGAACTCTACGCCCTGGTCGAGACGGTGACGGTGACCAAGACCACCGACGAGTGGCTGGACCTGCTCAAGCCGCTGTCGATCCCGGTGACGCGGACCAACCGGCTGGACGACCTGCCCGAGGACCCGCACCTGAAGGCGGTCGGCTTCTTCGAGAAGTACGACCATCCGCAGGCCGGGACCTATGTGGCGATGAAGCCGCCGGTGAAGTTCGCCGGGACGCCGTCGAACATCCGCAGGCACCCGCCGCGGCTGGGCGAGCACACCGACGAGGTGCTGGCGGAGGTGTCTCAGGAGGCCTGATGCGTATCGCGGTCGTCGGCAGTTCGGGGTCGGGGAAGTCGACCCTGGCGCGGCGGCTGGCCGCGACCCTCAGCCTGCCGCATATCGAGCTGGACGCCATCAACTGGCAGGCCGGCTGGAAGGACCTCAACACCCACGATCCGGACGAGTTCGTGCGCCGGGTGAGCGAGGCGGTCGGCCAGGACGCCTGGGTCAGCGACGGCAACTACGGCCTCGTCCGCGACCTGGTCTGGGGCCGGGCCACGCACCTGGTCTGGCTCGACTACGAGCGCAGCGTGATCATGCCGCGGGTGATCAGGCGCTCGGTGCTGCGGGCGGTCGACCGCACCGAGCTGTGGCCCGGCACCGGCAACCGCGAGGACTGGCGGATGTGGCTGAAGAAGGACCACCCGATCCGCTGGGCCTGGGACACCTGGGCGCGGCGGCGGGCGGAATACGGGGCGCGGACCCTGGACCCGAGGTTCGCGCACCTGCAGGTCCACCGCCTGCGCCATCCGCGCGAGGCGGAGGGGCTGGCGGGGCGGCTGGGCGCCTAGGATCCCCATGAACGGGAGGGAGGATCGCATATGGAAGGATGCTCCTTTCCTCCCCTGCGAAGCGGGGGAGGGGGACCACGCGCCAGCGTGGTGGAGGGGGCGAGCCGCAAGCTCATTGCCAGCCGCCGCCCCCTCCACCGGCTGCGCCGGTCCCCCTCCCCCATGAATGGGGGAGGAAAAAAGCGCCCTCCGTATGCGATTACCCTCCCCGCGAGGGGGAGGGATTGTCGGCCCCTAGACCGGCGAGAACACCGGGACCGGCGGGCCGTTCTCGGTCGGCTGGAACTTCACCTTGACCTTCTGGCCGATGGAGAGCCCGTCGGGCGCCACGTCGACGAAGTTGGTCAGCACGGCGGGGCCCTCGTTCAGGGTCACGTAGCCGATGGCGTAGGGGCCGGACGGCGAGCGGTGCATGACGCTGTAGGTGTAGATCACGCCTTCGCCGGGGCTCTCTTCCCAGACGGTCTTGTCCGAGAAGCAGAACGGGCAGAGGGCGCGCGGATACCAGTGGGCCTGGCCGCAATCGTTGCAGCGCTTGATCAGGAAGCGGCCTTCGGCGGCGGCGTCCCAGAAGGGCTTGCTCTCGATCGTCACGGCCGGGGCCGGGATCTGGCGGGTCATGAGGGCGGGGCGGTCTTGGACGTCGGTCATTCTTAGGCCTCCCGTTCCATGATGAGGGTCGCCGCGCCGTGGCGCGTGCCGAGCGAGCCGCCCGTGCCGTGGGCCAGCGCGATGTCGCAGCCCGGCACCTGCACCTTGGGGTGGGCCTCGCCGCGGAGCTGGCGCACCGCCTCGATGACCTTGGTGATGCCGCCGCGGTTGGTCGGGTGGTTGTTGCAGAGCCCGCCGCCGTCGGTGTTGAAGGGCAGCTTGCCGACGCCCGAGATCAGGTTGCCGTCGGCGACGAACTTGCCGCCCTGGCCCTTCTCGCAGAAGCCGAGGTCCTCGAGCTGCATCAGCACCGTGATGGTGAAGCTGTCGTAGATCGAGGCGTACTTGATGTCGGCGGGCGTGACGCCGGCTTCTTCGAAGGCGATCGGGCCGGACCAGACCGCGCCCGAATGGGTCAGGTCGAGGCCGCGGCCGCCCTGCGGGCCCTTGGGCGACTCGCCGGCGCCCATCACCTTGACCTTCGGACGGTTGAGGCTTTTCGCGATCTCGGGGCTGGTGACGATCAGGGCGCCGCCGCCGTCGGTGACGACGCAGCAGTCCAGCAGGTGCAGCGGGTCGGAGATCATCCGCGAGTTCACCACCTGCTCGACCGTCACGACGTCCTTGAGGAAGGCGTTGGGGTTGTACTGGGCGTGGTGGCTGGCGGCGACCTTGATCCAGGCGAGCTGCTCGCTGGTGGTGCCGTACTCGTACATGTGGCGCATGGCGCACATGCCGTAGGTGTTGTGGGTCGAGCCGCCGTAGATGTTCTCATAGCCGGCCTCGGGCGGGCCGTCGGTCAACTGGCCGGGCTTGCCGGCGCCGCCGCCGAAGAACTTGTTCTGGCGCGGACGGCCGGCGAGGGTGACCAGGGCCACCTTGCACTTGCCCTCGGCGATCGCCTGGGCCGCGTGGCCGACATGCAGCAGGTAGGACGAGCCGCCGGTCTCGGTGGAGTCCATGTGGCGGACGTTGCGCAGGCCCATGTAGTCGATCATCGACATGGCGCCGAAGCCGGGGGCGTCGCCGGCGCAGAAATAGCCGTCGATGTCGTCCTTGGTCAGGCCCGCATCCTCCAGCGCGCCCTTGGCGCATTCGGCGTGGAGTTGCGGCGTGGACTTGTCGGGCGCGTCGCGGAGCGGATGCTCGTACGCCCCCATGATGTAGGCCTTGCCTTTTATGGTCATGCGTTTCCCCGGAAATTATCTTTGAAGAATGGATGTGGCTTATCGCAGCGCAGCATGGGCGGCAACCTCGGAAGCCCGAGGCGTCATCCCGGTTTGCGAAGCAGGACCGGGACCCATTCGCGCCGCGGTGCAGGACGCGGCGCGGCCTCGCCCATAGCTTGCGCGATCTGGTGTTCATGGGCCCCGGACAGCCGCTGCGCGGCTTGCGGGACGACACCGGCCAAGCGGCTAGGCCGGCTGCTTCATCGCCGCCAGGCGCTCGTCGCGCAGGGCGGTGCGGCGGACCTTGCCGGCGTCGTCGCGCAGGGGTTCGTCGACGAACTCGTAGCTGCGCGGCTGCTTGTAGGTGACCAGCCTGGCCGCCAGGTGCGCGCGCAGCGAGGCCTCGTCGCGCGCGCCCTTGGTCTGGACGATGGCGTGGATCTTGGCGCCCAGGTCGTCGTCGGGGAAGCCGATCACCGCGCAGGACTGCACGTCGGGATGCTCCTCCAGCGCCGCCTCGATCTCGGCCGGATAGACGTTGGAGCCGCCGACCAGGATCATGTCGGTGCGGCGGTCGGCCAGGTAGAGATAGCCGTCCTCGTCGAACCAGCCGATGTCGCCCAGGCTCTCCCAGCCGCCGGGGAGCACCTTGGCCGTGGCGCCGATGTACTTGTAGGACGGCGGGGCGCCCTCGGGCCGGCGCATGTAGATCTCGCCGACCTCGCGCGGGGGCAGGAACGATCCGTCCTCGCCGACGGCGACCATCTCGCCGACCGTGACCTTGCCGACCGAGCCGCGGTGCTCCAGCCACTCGGCGCCGGAGATGGTGGTGACGGCCTGGGCCTCGGTGCCGGCATAGAGCTCCATCACCGTCTCGGGCCCGACCCAGTGGATGAACGCCTCCTTGAGCCAGGCCGGGCAGGGCGCGGCCAGGTGCCAGAGCGTCTCCAGCGAGGAGAGGTCGTACTTGCCGCGCACCTCCTCGGGCAGATGCCAGATGCGGTTCATCATGGTGGGGACGAGATAGACCCAGGTGGCCTTGTGCTTCTCGATCGCGGCCAGGGTCGCCTCGGCGTCGAAGCGCGGCAGCAGCACCATGTGGCAGCCGACGCTGAAGGCCGACATCATCATGCCGAAGCCGGCGTTGTGGTAGAGCGGCGCCGGCAGCAGGGCGACGGACGAGGGCTTGAGCCGCCAGCCGCCGACCTCGGGGATGTCCCTGGTGGTCTCGCCCGGCTGGCCCGACAGGATCAGCTTGGGCCGGCCGGTGGAGCCGCCGCTGGTCGGGGCCTTGGAGACCGGCGCGGTCACGTCGGGCAGGTCGCCGTCGTCGTCCGACAGGGCCAGCAGGTCGGGGATCGACAGCAGCGGCCGGTCGATCTGGTGGTCGAACTGCGCGATCACGACCGGCGTGTTGGCCAGCTCCATGATCGCCTCCAGCTCGCCCTTGGGCAGGCGGAAGGAGATCGGCTGCGGCGTCGCGCCCAGCTTCCAGATCGCCCAGCAGGCGACGGCGAAATCGGTGGAGTTGGGCAGGCCCAGGGTGACCAGGTCGCCGAACTTCACGCCCTTGGCGGCCAGGCCGCGGGCGGCGCGGTTGGAGAGCCTGTGAAACTGGTCGTAGGTCAGCGTGACGTCGCCGCAGCTCACGGCGGGGGCGTCGGGCTTGAGCTGCGCCAGCAGCTTCAGCTTGGCGCCGAGCGAAATCATCTCATCGGACATGGTCGGTTCCGTCCCCTGGAAATGGATCGGGCTCTGACGGCCCGTTGAGCGAAGAATGCGTGCCGCGCCGCAATGCGATGGCCGGCGCCGATAGTTTCCTTTGCGGAAGCCTCGTGACGCAAGCGCCGATTGCGGATGTCGCCGTTTCGGGCTTTAGGGGTTCGTACAAGTGTTTGAGAGGGAGACGGCGATGTCCGTGGAAGAACTGCTGACCCAGGAATTCGGAACCCTGGCCGACGTCATCCGCGCGCAGGCGGTCGAGCTGAAGGACAAGCCGGCCCTCGTCGACGCCCAGCGGACCATCTCCTATGCCGAGCTGGACGAGCTGATGGACCGCATCGCGGTCGCCCTCCAGCGCGACGGGGTCGGCAAGGCCGAGGTGGCGGCGGTCTGCGCGACGACCTCGGTCGAGTACGGCGCGACCTTCTTCGGCATCCTGCGGGCCGGCGCGATCGTCGCGCCCCTGGCCCCGTCGTCGACGCCGGAAAGCCTGGTGATGATGCTCAACGACTCCGGGGCCAAGGTGTTCTTCCTCGACGCCGGGGTCTCCAGGCAACTGGAGGGCGTGGCCGACCAGATCGCCGCCAAGCGCGTGGCGCTGGACGGTTCGGACGCCGGCGTCGCCTTCGAGGCCTGGCTGGCCCCCAAGGGGAGCAAGCCTGAGCCGGTCGAGGTCGAGCCCGACCAGGGCTTCAACATCATCTATTCGTCGGGCACGACCGGCGCGCCCAAGGGCATCGTCCAGCCGCACCGCATGCGCTGGGGCCAGATCCGCCGCGGGGTCTATCCGGCCCAGGCGGTGACCATGATCTCGACGCCGCTCTATTCGAACACCACCCTGGTCTCCTACCTGCCGACCATCTCCAACGGCGGCACGGCGGTGCTGATGCCCAAGTTCGACGCCGAGCAGTTCCTGAAGCTGTCGGAGAAGCACCGCGCCACCCACGCCATGCTGGTGCCGGTGCAGTACCGCCGGCTGATGGAGCGGCCCGACTTCGACAGCTACGACCTGTCGTCCTACGTGATGAAGTTCTCGACCAGCGCGCCGTTCTCGCCGGAGATCAAGGCCGACGTGCTCAAGCGCTGGCCGGGCGGGCTGATCGAGTACTACGGCATGACCGAGGGCGGCGGCTCCTGCGGCCTGCTGGCCCACGAGCATCCGGACAAGCTGCACACGGTCGGACGGCCGCTGCCGGGCCACGACATCCGGCTGATCGGCGAGGACGGGGTCGAGGTGGCGCAAGGGCAGATCGGCGAGGTCGTCGGCCGCTCGGGCGCGATGATGGTCGGCTACCACAACCAGCCGGGCAAGACCTCCGAGGCCGAGTGGTACAGCCCCGAGGGCCTGCGCTACATCCGCACCGGCGACGTCGGCCGGTTCGACGAGGACGGCTTCCTGACGCTCATGGACCGCAAGAAGGACATGATCATCTCGGGCGGCTTCAACATCTATCCCTCCGACCTCGAGGCCGAGATCGTGCTGCACGAGGCGGTGCTGGAGGCCGCCGTGGTCGGGGTGGCGTCGGACAAGTGGGGCGAGACGCCGGTGGCGTTCGTGGCGCTGAAGCCCGGCCAGGGCGTCGAGGCCGAGACCCTGCGCGAATGGGTCAACGCCAAGCTCGGCAAGACCCAGCGGCTGGCCGACCTGATCCTGGTCGAGAGCCTGCCGCGCAGCCATATCGGCAAGGTGCTGAAGCGCGAACTGCGCGACGGCTACAAGGGAAAGGCGCTCGCGTGAGCCAGATCTCGGTCGCCGACCTCTGCGACGAACATGAGGGAACCATCGAGGTCTGCGAGACCCAGTTCCGCGACCTCGGCGGCAAGGCCGCCTTCGCCGGGCCGATCCGCACGGTCCGCTGCCACGAGGACAACTCGCTGGTGAAGGCCACCCTGGCCGAACCGGGCGAGGGCTGCGTGCTGGTGGTCGACGGCGGCGGCTCGCTGCACCGGGCGCTGGTCGGCGACATGCTGGCCGCCGACGGGGTCAAGAACGGCTGGGCCGGCGTCGTGGTCTTCGGCGCGGTGCGTGACGCCGTGGTGCTGGGGACCCTCGACATCGGGATCAAGGCGCTGGGGACCAACCCCATGCGCAGCGTCAAGCGCGGCGAAGGGGTGGTCGACACCCCGGTGGCGTTCGGCGGCGTGGTCTTCGTGCCCGGAGACATGCTGTACGCCGACGAGGACGGGATCGCCGTCCTGCCGGCCGACGAGGAGTAGGGGAGCCTTCCATGGCCGACGCCTTCACCAACCTGGACGCCCGCACGCCGGAAGACCTCAACACGATGCAGCAGGGCTTCCTGCCGGGCGAGCTGGGGCTGGAGGTGCTGGAGGCGCGCGAGGGCTATCTGCGCAGCCAGGTGAGGGTCGAGCAGAAGCACATGGCGCCCAACGGCTTCATGCACGCGGCCAGCGTCATCGCCCTGCTGGATTCGGCCGCCGGCTACGGCTGCCGGATCTCGTTGCCGGACGGCGCGAGCGGCTTCACCACCATCGAGCTGAAGAGCAATTTCCTCGGCACGGCCAAGGCGGGCGAGAGCGTGACCTGCGAAGCCAGGCTGGTCCATGGCGGCCGCATGACCCAGGTCTGGGACGCCGTCGCGACCCACGCGCAGACCGGCAAGGCCATCGCGCTTTTCCGCTGCACGCAGATGATCCTCTACCCGCGTTGAAAGATCGCAAAACGCCCGCTTGATCTCGGCAGGCCGGATGAGTAGGTTCCGCGCCTCGCGCTCAGCGGGTTCTCTTTCTTCGAGGCCCGAACGACGTCTCCGGAGAGGTGGCTGAGTGGTCGAAAGCACCGCACTCGAAATGCGGCGTACCTTTACGGGTACCGTGGGTTCGAATCCCACCCTCTCCGCCATGCATAATGCGTGGATGCCGCGCGGTTCGTTAGCCGCCCAAATAGCAGCGTAACTTCAGGCGCTTAGCTAAGACCTTCCCTCTCGGTTCGCCGTTCTCCAGCCGCCATAGCCTGAACATGGGCGAGGCCGTCGAGGGCTATTCTCCCGTCGAATGGCGGGGAGTACCCATCTCGATCTTGACGGTCACGAGAGAAGTTTTGTCGTCGCCGTCCGACCAGCGGCCAGTCATGTTTTGGCGTCATCAAAGCGGCCTGGCGGTTGAGAGCTGCGGCTCGTCGCGGGCGCGATTGTCCTCACCGCCTCAAGGTTCTCGCCAGGACCTCCATCTGCTCGATGGCGGTGGCGAGCGTGTCGTCGTCCAACCCACGCACCATCTCGCGTAGATGAGCCTCAAGCCTGAGCCGGCGGGGGCTTTGAGTGGGGGCTCCGACGTCGTCGAATAACTCTGAGAGCGGCACGGCGAGCACGTCTGCGAGTACCGCCAGGGTGTCGACCATCGGCAACTGACGGCCACGTTCGATATTGGAGATGCTCTCGGGCGTCTTGCCGATCTTTGTCGCAAGCTCCTCCTGAGTGATCCCTGCGCGTTTGCGCGCCGCGCGCACTTTCGATCCCAGCGCCTGCTTCAAGCTCTCCGTCATAACCCGAAGTCTGATTTCGGGTCTGCGGCCTCGCCATGAAGCTGACTTCGTCTTTGCGTTCGGGCATGAAGTGAACTTCGTATTTGTTCGCGAAGATGAGGTTCATGGCAAGGCGAAAGGGCTGGCGTTTGGCTGCTCTCACGACGCTCTGCCTCTTGGCGGGGCGTGCGGCGGATCTGGGTGATCCCGTTGCGCGACCGGTCGTTACCCCGGGCCTCGCGACGGCAGGCAATGGGGCTGGAGTTGGACCTTGCGCCGCGCCGCCCTCGGCGCGCTTGGGGCCGCCCACGACCTGGATCGTCGCCGGACAAAGCCAAGCCACAACGTTCGGGATGTCGCGGCGAACCTTGCCTTTCGTCTGGGCGTCGGACCTGAACGCCTACATCTGGGTTTGGGACCCCGAGCGCCGCGTCGGCCATTGGGAACAGTACGAACCGGGCGTGAACTCAGCGCCCAAGGGGCAGTGGGGACCGGAAGTTCAGCTGATCCGAGAGTTTCGGAAGGATCACCCAGCCGCGACGCTCGCGATCATCAAGTACGCGCCTGGTCAAACCGGTGTCGCGCTCGACCCTGATCGGCGCGATTGGAACGTGCATAGCCGGGGGGAGGCTTGGGATCGCCTCGCCGACATGACCGATGCGGCCCTTCGAACCTGTCGCCTCACCGTGAATGCGGTGTTCTGGATGGGGAACCACAACGACGGCCTTCGGGCGGATCACGCGGCCCTCGTTAACAAGGACATGGGCGATCTGGTTCGGACTAGCCGAGCGCGATGGGGGGCTGGGGTCAACTGGATCATCGGCCTGCCCGATGACACCGCCCCCTATTTCGCGGCCGTGGGGGAAGGACTTATCGAGCTCGATCATGCCGATCCGCTCATGGCCAGTTTCGACACCCACCACTACGCCACGCAACCAGACGGGCTGCACTACGACGCCGCCTCGGTGGTGCAGCTTGGGCGCGATTTCTATCAGGGCTGGCGCGAGCTATCGCGATCGAGGCAGTTGCCGCCCTCTCGAGAGGAATCCATTCGGCGCGCCTTAAGCCAGTTCTGAGTTCAACTTAGGCGAGTATGTCGTCCGCTTTCTGGCGTAAAACCCTACCCGGCGACAATGGCTGGACTGGGCTCGTAGGGTCCATCCCGATGTCCGCTTCCGGGCACCAAGCTTGCTGTAGCTCAAAATGACCGGGACGGGCTCGTAGCGGTCGATCGAGAGGTCCGCTTCTCGGCATCTAGGATGGCGCGCTTGGCGATGACCGGCTCGGGCTCTTCTCTGCCGTTGGGAACGTCGGGTTGTTGGAGCCCAAGCCAGCTTCCCTTAGAGGGCAGCAATCAGACTTCTCCCTCTGAGAGCGACCATAGGAAGGGCAGCGACAATGCGCGTGGTTTGCTACAAGCGGCGCTCGGCCGCAACCTGAGAGCGAAACATGTACATCGAGCGCCTTGTCCTTTCAGGATTTCGAGGGTTTGGCCCCGAGCCGACGACGATTGACCTTAGGCCGGGCCTAACCGCTTTCGTGGGCGCCAACGGCGCCGGCAAGACCGCCGCCATGCAGGCCATGCAGCGATTGTTCGGGATCACCGCCGACCAGCGTCGCTTGCGCCGCCAGGATTTCCATGTCCCCGCGAACGAAGACGCGGCCCCTGCACAGCGGACCTTCTTCCTTGAGGCGATCCTCGCCTTTCCGGAGCTGCAGGGCGGCGGGGACGCCGCCGCCGTCCCCGAATTCTTCCAGCAGATGGCGGCGGACGAAGCCGGGCACCTGAAGTGCCGTCTCCGCATGGAGGCGGTGTGGACCGACGACGGCTCGCTGGAGGGCTTGATCGAGCAGAAATACTGGGCGGTGCGCGCGTTCGGCGATTTTGCCGAGATCGATTGCATTGATCTCAAGGCGACAGACCGTGCCCGAATCCAGCTGATCTATGTGCCTGCTTCGCGCGATGCCACCTCGCAGGTCATCGCCTTCCTGCGCGGGCGGCTCTGGCGGGCGATCAATTGGTCGGAAGGGGTGCGCGATACGTTCGCGACCGCGGGCGCGACCCTCAACAACGCCTTTACGGGCGAGGCCGCGGTCGATGTTGTGGTCGGCGCGGTCCACCGCCGCTGGCAGGAGGTTCATACCGCAGGCACCGACACCACGCCGCTGTTCCGGCCCATCGACCTGCGCTTCCAGGAATTCATCCGCAAGGTGGAGGTCGTCTTCCGCCCCGACGAAGCGGGCCGCGAACGCGCGATCGAGGACCTCAGCGATGGCCAGCGTTCGCTCTTCCACCTGGCGATGACGGCCGCCACCCTCGACGTCGAGGGCGAAGTGGCCGCCGATCCGGCCGCCGTCGGGTTTCAGGCCGGCGGCGTCCCGTTGCCGGCGCTCACCTTGATCGCCATCGAGGAGCCGGAGAACAACCTAGCGCCGTTCTACCTCGGCCGGATCGTCCGCCAGATCGAGGACCTGACGCAGGGACCCCGGGCGCAGGCCGTGGTCTCGAGCCATTCGGCGAGCATCCTCTCGCGTGTCGATCCCGAGCAGGTCCGGCATTTTCGGCTGGACCCCGCCGACCGCACCGCGCGCGTCCGGCCGATCCGGCTGCCTGCCGGCCAGGAGGAAGCGGCCAAGTTCATCCGCGAGGCGGTCAGGACCTATCCGGAACTCTACTTCGCCCGGTTCGCCGTGCTGGGCGAGGGCGCCTCCGAGGAAGTGGTCCTACCGCGGCTCGCCGAAGCGCTCGACCTCGATGTCGATCGCTCCTTCGTGGCCATCGTGCCCCTGGGCGGCCGCCATGTGAACCATCTCTGGCGGCTGCTGTCGGACCTGGAGATTCCGTACGCCACCTTGCTCGATCTGGATTGGGGGCGCGACGGCGGCGGCTGGGGGCGGATCAAAACGACCTGCGCGCAGTTGCTCGCGGTCGGCGTCCAACCGGACCAACTGTTCAATCCGCCTGATCCCTTGGGACCACAAGCCAACTTGGCCGCCTTCGACGGCTACGACCAGGCGAACTCTCAGTTGATGCGCGATTGGGTGCTTTTCCTCCGCAACCACCATGTCTTCTTCTGCACGCCGCTCGACCTTGACTATTCGATGCTGACGGCGTTTCCGGCATCCTATCAAGTGGTCGAACCGGGCCGCCAAGGGCCGTCTCCAAATGGCGATCCCCGCTCGGCGGTACTGGGCGAAAAGGGGCGCAGCGACCTTTACCCGGCGGCCAATGATGTAGCGTTGCGGTGGTATCGGTATCTGTTCCTCGGGCGCGGCAAACCCAGCACGCACGTGCGCGTCCTCAGCAGCCTGGACGAGGCCGCGTTGGCGGCGGGGTCGCCGAAGGAGCTGACCGCGCTATTGCAGTCCATTGTCGACCGCCTCTCGCCGCCGCCCGGCGCGGACCTGGTTTGACGTGGCGTTCGTGCGGCCCGAAGATTGGCGCCCGCGGGGCATCGCCGACCTAGAGCCGGCGGCGTGGGCAGCGCTCCGCCATGACGGGTCGACATCCGTAGTGGCCGGCCCGGGCGCGGGTAAGACTGAGTTCTTGGCGCAGCGCGCGGTCTACCTCCTGGAGACCGGCCTCTGCCCGCCGCCGTTCAGGGTCCTCGCCATCTCCTTCAAGAGCGACGCGGCGAAGAACCTGGCCGACCGAGTGCGATTGCGCTGCCCGGCTGAGCTCGCCCAGCGGTTCACGTCGCTGACCTTCGACGCCTTCACAAAAGGGCTTGTCGACCGCTTCCAGGCCGCGCTGCCCGAGACCTGGCGACCCTCGCGCCCGTACGACATCGCCTTCCCCAGCCGTCAACAGCTGGAGGGCTTCTTGACTGGCGCCCGGCTGGCGGCGCCGCAGCCGTGGCAGGCGGCGATCGCGGCCATGGGTGGTTTCACGTTCGAGTCTCATCGGGTCGGACCATACCGACTGCCGCATCCACGCCAGCCGCCGACGACGCCGGACGAGTTCGCCGTGCAGCGCTGGTGGGACAACGCCTTGGCCGCGCAGCCTCGGTCGGCTCTGACCTTCGTCACCTTGAACAGGCTGGCCGAATTGGCGCTCCGCGCGGCGCCCGACGTCAAACGGGCGCTGCAGCTGACTTATCCCTTCATCTTCGTCGATGAGTTCCAGGACACCACCTACGCGCAGTACGACTTCCTGCTCTCGGCCTTTCGAGGGGCGGGGCTGCGCGTCACAGCGGTGGGCGACGACAAACAACGGATCATGGCCTGGGCCGGCGCGCGGCCCGACGCCTTCCAGCGCTTCGAGGCGGACTTCCAAGCCGCCCGAATCCCACTGCTCTTCAACTTCAGATCCTCGGCGGACCTGGTGCAGATCCAACAGGTCGTCGCCCAAGCGCTCGACCCCAACGCCGCCGCGGCGGTGGCGCAGGCGCCGCGCCAGGTCGATGGCGACGTGGCGCAGGTTTGGAAGAGCCCCAACAAGGATCGCGAGGCGCAATTCCTGGCGGCCTGGCTGCGCGCGGACATGGATGCGCGTGGCCGCACGCCGCGCGATTATGCGATCCTCGTCAAGCAGAAGTCCGATGAGGTCGAAGCTGACCTAGAGGGGGCCTTTCAAACCCAGGGCCTACGCTTGCGTAACGAGAGCCATGCGTTGGGCAAGACGACCCTCCAGGACCTCTTGGCCGATGAGTTCGTCCGAATCGCCATCGCGATCTTTCGCCTTGGGGCGGTCCAGCGGGCTCCCCACGCCTGGCAGGCTGCAACGCGCGCGATCTTGGAGTTGCGCGCCGTCGCCCCGGACGACGAGTTGGCGGAAGCCCGGGTTGAGGCGACTTTCACCACCTTCATCCAAGGCCTCAGGCGCGACATGGCGCAGACTGGGCCTTCGCGCGCCAGCGCCATCACCTTCGTCGAGCAGGTCGTCGAGTTCATCGATCTCGATGCGGTGCGGCGCAGCTATGTCCACTATGCGGTGGGCGATCTTCTGGACATCATGGTCGACGGGTTCCTGCGTCACCTGGTCGCCTCCGTCGACGGCGCGCCCAGCTGGCCGGACGGCCTCGACGTGTTCGAGGGGCTGGACCAGATTCCGCTGATGACCGTCCACAAGAGCAAGGGGCTCGAGTACGACACGATCGTGTTTGTCGGGCTCGATGACCGGGCCTGGTGGGCGCACAATCCGGGCGACCTGGAAGGCTTGGCGACCTTCTTCGTCGCCTTGTCGCGCGCCAAGCAACGGGCGATCTTCGCCTTCTGCCAGCAGCGCGGAAACCGGGTGAAGGTGGCCGAGTTGTTCAAGCTACTCGCGGACGCCGGTGTGCCGGAGATCGATATATAGCTAGCGGCCCAGGCTTACATGAAGAAGCGAAACTGGTAGGGCGCGGTCCCCAATCCCGTCATCCGCTTCACGACCCGCGCGGGCACCTGGGCGTAGCTCATGGTGACGGGAAGCGGGCGAGGAGCTGCGCCAGCCCACCGAAGCCAGCCTCACAATGGTCTGATCCGCGTTTCCGCTGACGCCGATAGCCCTCGCGCGCAGAGAAATGTGACGCAGTCGTTGCTTTATGCAAAAATCGCGGGCACAAATCAGACCTGACGCACAGCGGCGGGGTTTGATTCGAATGGACGACGACTTGAAGAGCCACCTGATGACGCACCTGTCTCGGGACCTCCTGATCGATCTCTACGACATGGCCGGCGCCCAGGCGCTCAAGGCCTTCGAAGGCGTTCGCGACCATTTCGGCCTCGACGAGAAGCGAGCGCGCGAGCTAGTGGGCCAGGCCCGCTTCCGCATGCTCGAAAAGGGTTTCGTCGACGTCTGTCAGCTTCATGGTGGTCAGCTCCTGCCCGATGGCGTGATCCCGGGCAGGGGGGTGCGAGCCTTCCAGCCGTTCATGCGGTTCGGCGGCGAGGCCCCGGGCGTCGTCCTGGGCATCGCCTCGATGCCCATGGCTAAGGAAATCCCGAACAAGAATCAGTCGCGGTCCGCCGGCGTCCTCTTGAACGATTTCCTGACACCTCGGCTGGACCTCGGCGACGTCACCGCCAAGCCGGGCGACATCTTCGTCCTCTTCCTGTTCGCCCGCGACCGCGGCCGTCCCGGGATGATCGAGGAAGTGGCCATCGGCGTCATCGACGCCGAGTACAAGGCCTACCTGCTGTACGAGCCGGTCGACAGTTTCCTGGCGGGTTATGCGCCGATCCCTGGGCCCGAGCCGGCGCCGGAGGACCCCGGCGCGGACAGCGCGCCGCTCGTGCGCCTGCGCCCCGGCCGCAACGCATTCAAGCCGCCCGAAATCTTGGAGCAAGAGAAGACGGACAAAAGTGGCGGCGACGGCGCCTAGCATTTGCCGGGGGGCGCCCCTGGTCCTGACCGACCGGGGGCAGTAGGGAACGACGCCATGCGCGTAGGCACACCTGGGTTCGTCCCTGGCCGACTCTCGGAGGCCAGGGACGCGAGACGGATTCCGAGCATGTCGGCCCTGGCGCGACAGCTGGGGATCAATCCGAGCACCGTTTCACGTTGGGAAGACGGCAGCGCCGCGCCCGACCTTGATGTCCTGCAACGGCTCGCCAGCGAGCTACGCGTCCGTCAGGAGTTCTTCCTGCGGCCGACGTTCGAGGCCGCGCAGCCAGTGTTCTTCCGGTCCCTGGCGAGCACCTTGTCCCGTGACCTGAACTACCAGCGGGCCCAGATGCGCTGGCTGCAAGAGATCAGCAGCACGCTCGAGCACTACGTCGATCTGCCAACCCTCGATCTTCCCGATGTCCTGGAGGGCGCCTCCTACCGACAACTGCGCGACGAGGACGTCGAAGGCATCGCCCTGCGCCTGAGGCAGCATTGGCGAATGGGCGACGGGCCCTGCGCCGACGTGGTCAGCGTCCTGGAGCGCGTCGGCTTCGTCGTCGGCAGCATCGAAATGGGCACGGCAAAACTCGACGGGCTCTGCAGCTGGTCCCCCGTCGATGGTCGCCCGCATGTCCTCCTAGCAAACGACAAAATGTCGTTCCCACGACGTCAGATGGACGCGGCCCATGAGATGGCTCACGCCCTGCTCCACCGCGGCGTCACCAAGGAGGAATTCGCGCGGGACCTGAAGTTCATCGAGACTCAGGCGTTCCGCTTGGCCAGCGCGTTCCTGATGCCGTCGACGAGCTATCCGATCGAGGTTCGTAGCCCGTCGCTCGCCAGCCTGCTGACCCTGAAGGAGCGGTGGCGGGTGTCTATCAAAGCCCAAATCCGCCGGCTCGCCGATCTCGAAGTCATTCCACCTGAATTCGCGACCCACCTCTACAAGCTCTATTCCGCCAAAGGATGGTCACGCGAGGAGCCGCTGGATCGCCAGTGGGAGCCCAGCGAGCCCCGTGTCCTAAGGGACGCGTTGCAGTTGATCGTCGACGAGGGCGTGCGCACCAAGGCCGACCTTCTAGCGGTCGAATTTACGATCACCGCCGGCGACGTCGAGAACCTCTGCGGCCTTCCGAACGGCTGGTTCAGCCGTGACGCGGCCGAAGTGGTGCGTCTGAAGGCCCCGGCCGACCGCGCGCCGTCCGTCGGTGAGGGGTCGGTCATTCCGTTCCGCAAGCGCTAGAATTGAGCTACGGATGCGTCGCATTTATATCGAAGCGGCGGGTTGAAGACCGTGGTCTTGGGCGCTGATACGGAATTCGCCAGCTTTCGCGACCGTCTGCTTCGCCTGCTGGCTTCGGGCCCGCGCGAGAGCGTCGGCCCCGACGTCCTTGGGTTCGATATCGACCACCCCTCTCAGGCTGACAGCCAGGGGTACGTCGCCTTCGAGCGCGCCATGATTTGGCTCAGGGACGAGGGGCTCATCCGATACGGGAGAATCGTCCACGGCACGGTCGACGACCCCTGGTTCTACGATGTCGTCCCGACGGCCAAGGGCGAGGCCGCCGTCCGCGCCCCGCCCCAGCTTGCGGCCGACGTGATCAAACCGACGGACATGCGGTTCTTGGCCAAGGCTCTGAGTTTCGAGACCGGCTACGTGATGGACTTCAGCGACAGGACATTCGGGGACTTCTTCCGGGATGAGGTAGGCGTCGACATCGACGAGGAGCGGTACTCAGAAGGCGGCGGCTCAAAGGGCAAGCGCCTCCGCTTTTTTCTCCAGAAGGAATCTCCGGCGCGGGTCGGCCGGGCGCTCCGGGCGCTATGGACCTACCGCTGCGATCTCCCCGACCACAGGCTGCCGACGGCCGACGACGAGGCCATCAAGCGGCGATACTTCGAGATCATCGAGCGGGTGGAAAGGTTCGTGGATCGGCCGAGGACCGACGCCATCGAGCGCTTCGCTGCCGACGTGACGCTCGATGAGCTAGTCGCCTCGATCCAACGGGACATCGATGCGGGCAAACCGCAGGCGGCGCTGGACAGGCTGCACACCTACTGCATGAAGAAGTTCGCCCACCTCCTGCGAGCGAACGGCCTCGACGTGAACGACAACGACACCCTGAATGGCCGCGTCGGCCGTCTGTTTAATCCGCTCCGCAAAACCGGGAAGGTGTCGCTCATGTCGGACAAGATCATGAAGGGGTCGGTCGAGACCTTCGAATCGTTCAACAAGGTCCGCAATGACGCATCCTTCGCGCACGATAACGAAATCCTCTCGCCGGCGGAGGCGCACTTCATCTTCGACGGCGTGGTGAACCTGCTGCGCTTTGTGAAGGCCGTGGAGGCGGAGCACTTCGGCGCCTGATGCACAGCGGACCACGGACCGCGTGCAACGACAGTGAAGGTCCGATTGTAAGCCAAGATCTGGCAATGGCGTCCTGCCGTGGTGCTCCGCGGCAGTGATCTGCACGTCGTCCGCGCGGACGACAGGCCTTGCCTTGAGCGCAGGCGGAGCACACATCCCAACGCTACCGCCACCGTGGAGGACAGCCATGGCCAAGTCCCGCACCAAGATCCGCGTCTTCTATTCTTGGCAGAGCGACCTGCCGGGAAAGACGAACCGCAACGCCATCCGCGCGGCCCTTGAAGCGGCGGCGGCCCGGCTCAACGCCGAGAACCCTGAGATCGAGATCAAGCCGGACGAGGCGACTCGAGACCAGTCAGGCGCAGTGAACATCGCGAGGTCGATCTTCAAGAAGATCGAACGCGCCGACATCTTCATCGCTGACATAACGACCGTCACCGCGCCGGGCTCGAAGCGGCCGTCTCCGAACCCCAATGTGCTCCTTGAGCTGGGCTATGCCGTGGGCGAGCTCGGCTGGAAGCGCGTGATCCTGCTGTTCAACGAGGCCCACGCGAACCTGAAGGCGGATCTGCCGTTCGACATCGTTCAGAACCGGGTCAGTGCCTATCGGCTCGCGGCAACAGACCCGAAGAGCGCAGCCGGCGCGCTGGAGAAGCTGCTGCGCGTCGCCGTGGAGGCGGTGCTCGCCAAAAACCCGAAGCGGCCCGCCGAGCTGCGCGGCCTCCAGCCGAAGAAGATCCGGCACAAGCGCGACGTTGAGGCGATCAGGTGGCTCATGGAGCACCTGTCCTTGTCCGTGCTCGACGACATCGTTGAGGATCTGCCGTACCGCATAACCCAGGCGGGCCTCTGGTTTCTCTCAAACTTCGAAGGGGTCATAGGAAGCAGTCGGTTCATCCTTCACGACCCGGTCTTGAAGGACGCCGTGGAGCGACTCGCCGCCGCGTGGCGCCGCGCCTTCCAATACGACCAGTACTACCGGGAATCCTCCAACATGCGGCAGCATCTGTTCGTCAACGTCGGCGACGCTCCCTTCTCGCCGGCGCAGCAGGCCGCCTGGCGCGACATCGAAGCGGCGCGGGACGAGATGGCGCGCGCAAAGAATGATCTGCTCGAACGGCTGAAGGACGCCTACGTGGAGGTCGACGTCCGCAAGGCGAGCCAGACCGCCTGGGCGTCGTATCGGATGGCCATGCGCGATGTTGACCGACGCCCTTCGGCCAAGCGGCGCAAGAAGGCCGCCGAGGCGATCAAGGCGGCCGCTAAGAGCAAAAACGTCGCCGCCTAGAGGCGGTTGGCCGCTTGCGCGCGCTCCCGGCGCGTGACGAGGGGCGGAGTTCGTCCAGTCGTCTGCCTTTCCGCGAGAGTCCGCTTCTCGGCGAGGTCTCAATGTCGCCTTCTGGCGCTTCTTGGAACATTGTTGTGCAATCCGGGCGCTCGGACGGCCCGGCACCGGAAGCCTTCAAAAAAGGGTGAAGTTTTCTAGGATTGCTCAGCGAGTAACGTCTTCGCTTGCGCTCGCTTTCGCCTTGAGCGCTTCAACATTCTTGAGATGCGCGGTTCGGTCGATCCGGAAGCCAAGCAAGCAGAGGATCGAGATGAGGTAGATCACGCCGAGCGCGGCGATGAAGAACATTCCGAGCTCGCGCAGGGCGGCCTCCGGCACCTCGCCGGGCCGTGCTTTCTCCGGGAAGCCGACCAGCGAAATGACGACGCTGGAGATGAAAACTCCGAAGCCTGAGGTGGCTTTCTTGAGGAAGTTGTCGGCCGAGATCAGCAGGCCCTCCGAGCGCCGGCCGGTCCGTAGCTCCGCATCCTCGGTGAGATCGGCCACCATGGAGGAGAAGGCGATGTTCAGCATCAGGCCGATGGCGCCGCTGAGCAGGGCTTCGCTGACCAACAGCCAGAGGATCAGCGAAGTCCCGTTCTCCGGCAGCAAGCCGAGCAGGCGTAGAGTGACGGGCGTCGCATTGGCGAGGAATGCGGCGATGAACAAGAGGATCGCGCCAGTCTTCTTGCCAATTTTTGCGAAGAGCGGTGGCGCGACCACCAGGGCCGCCAGGGAAGCCACCAGGCCCGTGGTGACCAGATAGGAGAGTTCGAGGGTGCCGAGCTCCCAGAAGTAGACGTTGAAATAGGTCGAAAGTCCGCTGAGCACGCCCCCTGCGGTCGCGGCGAAGGTGCCCGACGAGGTGAGCACCCAGAAGGAACGATCCTTGAGGGTCGCGAATGTGTCCTTCAACAGGCGGAGCGGCGAACCGCTCCATGGCGGGGGATCGCGCAACCAAGGGATTCGGTGGTGGGTGGAGCGGGTGGCGATCAGGATGACGAGCGTGATCAGCGCGCCGGCCAGGAGACCATAGCGCCCGTAGCCCTCCGCGTTGAAAAGCCCGTCTGCGCCGGCGGAGCTGTCGCGCAGGAACACCCGGTAGGCGACGAAGGTGAGGAGCACGCCACCCAGAAAGGTGAAGAAGTAGCGGACGGTGATCAGGGTGGTGCGGCGATCATAGTCCTCGATCAGCTCCGGTCCGAGTGCAGACGAAGGGACCTCGAAGAAGGTGTCGAACACCCGCGTGCCAAACAGGGTCGCTGTCAGAAAGATGGCGAGCCCGGTCTCAGAAAGCCCGGCCGGCGGATTCCAGATCAGGGCGAAGCAAATCCCATAGGGTAGGGCTGCGGCGTACATGAATGGATGGCGTCGGCCCCATCGCGTACGGGCGTTGTCAGAAGCGATGCCGACCAGCGGGTCGAGCAGACCATCGATCGCCAGCAACACCATGATGATCGCCCCCACCATAGGCGCGGGCAGGCCGAGCACCTGATTGTAGTAGAGAAGCAGGAAAGCGCTGAGACTGCGGTTCTTGATGCCATTCGACATCGAACCCAAGGCATAGAGCGACATGCCGCCAAAACGCAGTGGCGGCGGTGCGTCGGTGCGAAGAATACGTTTCGGCGCGTCAGCGCCAAGCGCTGTCGTGGCTTCGCTCCGATGCGAAAATTCCCCGCGAGGATGAAGCTGGACCATGGGTGACGCCTCCCGCTCGCACCCTTCGTTGAGGGCGCGCTTGAGACCTCATTGCTGCAGCGATGGTTGTCAATCTGTACGATATTTGTCCATATATGGCATTAATGTGGACAAAAATCGTACAGATTGACTATGTATTCTGAGGCCCGCTAACCCTCCCGCAAGCTCGATATTGGGCAGTGACACACCGGCGGATCGCCGAGGGGAGGGGAGATGGAAGAAGTCCGCTTTATTGCGGCGACTGGCGCGCTCGGGGTTGGGGTCAATGCGCCCGCGCTCGATCGTGCGCTGGAGCTCAAGCCTCACTTCATCGCCGCCGACGCCGGCTCGACCGACCCAGGTCCCTTCGCCTTGGGGGCTGGCGTGCCGGCCTTCTCGCGCGCCGCGGTCAAGCGCGACCTCACCACAATCCTGGACGCTCGGGCCAAGGCCGGCATTCCGGCGTTGATCGGCTCGGCCGGCACCGCCGGCGGCGATCCTCATGTCGACTGGGTCCTGGATATCGTCTCGGAGATCGCCCGTGAACAAGGCTACTCGTTCAAGGTCGCGGTGGTGCGCTCCGAGCAGGACCCGGCCTATCTGGAGGAACTCTATCGCGAGGGGCGCATCAAAGCCCTGGATCCGGCGCCCGCGATCGACGAGGGCATATTCCGGCGCAGCGAACGCATCGTCGGCATGATGGGCGTCGAACCCTTGCAGGCGGCGCTCGCCGAAGGTGCAGACTTCGTGCTCGCCGGCCGCTGCAGCGACTCCGCGCTCTATGCCGCTATTCCGATTGCCCGCGGCCTGCCGGAAGGCTTGGCCTGGCACGTGGGCAAGGTCGCCGAATGTGGGACCATGTCCTGCATTGGCGGGCGCGGGGTGCTCACCGGGGCGATCCAGCAGGATTTCGCCACCCTGACTCCGGTCGGCGACGGCGGGATTCGAGCCACGCCGCTGAGCATCGCCGCTCACAGTCTCTACGAGGCCGCCGATCCGTTCCTGCAGAAGGAATCGTCCGGCACCCTTGATCTCACGGCGAGCACCTACGAGGCGCTGAGCGAGGTTTCCGTCTGCATCCAGGGCTCAGCGTTCCACCACGCCGATGAGTATACGGTGAAGCTGGAAGGCGCCGAGCGGGTGGGTTTCCAGACGATCATGATCGGGGGCATCCGCGACCCGTTCATTCTCAAGCGGCTGGATGCCTGGCTGGAGGAGATACGGGCCTATGTGGCGGGGCTCGCCGAACGCCTGCTTGGCGTGCGGATCGGCGAGGACGTCCATCTGATCTTCCACGTCTACGGTGACCAGGGCGTCACGGTGGGCGCCAAGCGCCCGACCGCCGAGCCGCCGCGCGAGGTGGGCATCGTCGTCGAGGCGACTGCCCAGACCCAGGAACTCGCGACCGAGATCGTCAAGCTCACCCGCCAGCCCTTCCTGCACCACGGGGTGCCGGAGTGGATGGGCGCGATCACCGGCTTCGCCTGCTTGCACAACCCTGCGCACGTCGAGCGGGGGCCGGTCTACCGCTTCAACCTGCATCACGTGGCTGTGCCGCGGACAAAGATGGAAATGTTCCGGACCGAGTTCGTGACCTTCAAGGACGGGGTGGCGCAATGAAACTGCATGAGTTGACCGCGCTGATCCGCAGCAAGAACGCCGGCCCCTTCACACTGACCTTCGACATCATTTTCCGCGACGCCGAAGCCTATCGGCGGACCAAGGCGGCAGGCGCGCTGTCGGCCGAGGTCTTTGCCCAGCGCTTCGACGTGCCAGTCGAGCAGGTGCGCTTCTTCGACTGTGAGAATGCGCTCGCCATGAAGTTCAGCATCCCGCGGCCGGTGTTCCAGGGCGACCTCGGCGACACCGACATGCATGGCGGCCAGCAGTTCGTGCCGCTGATGGATATCGAGGTGCGCTGAGCCGCCGCCCCGCGAGGGCCCATCCACCACATCGTTTTCGTTCCCTCGCCACGGCTCCGCCGCGGCGCGCCGGACGAGCTTGTTCCGCGTGAGACCAAAAAAACAGACGCCGGGCCGCGAGGCCGGCCCAAGGGGAGGTAAAAGACATGAGCGTGCGCACTCGTAGCGTGGTGTTTCCTATCGGGGTGATCCTCGCCGCCGCTGTGGCTGGCGGCGCGGCCAACGCCCAGACCTCGCCCGGACCGGCGGCTGGTTCGGACACGGTCAGCGAAGTGGTGGTGACCGGCTCGCGCATCGCCCGGCGAGACTATGTCTCCGAGAGCCCGATCGTGACCGTTGGGGCCGAGATGCTGGAGAAGAGCGGTGCGGTCACCGTAGAGGGCGCTCTCAACCAGCTGCCGCAGTTCACGGCCTCTTCCACCGCGTCATCGAACCTGACCAGCCGTGGCGGCCAGTCGAACGCAAACCTGCGCGGGCTCGGTCAGCCTCGGACGCTGGTCCTGCTTGACGGGCGTCGGATGCAACCCTCCAACACCGATGGATCTGTGGATCTCAACACGATCCCCGACTCTCTGATTGAGAATGTCGAGGTGATCACCGGCGGCGCCTCAGCGGTCTACGGCTCGGACGCGATCGCCGGGGTGGTGAACTTCCGACTGAAGCGCAACTTCGAGGGGCTCGAGCTGAAGGCCCAATACGGCGTTGCTGCGGAAGGCGACGGGAAGACCGTGCAACTGAGCGGCCTGATGGGCGGGAGCTTCGCCGAAGAGCGCGGCCGGGCGGTCCTCGGCCTGAGCTATACTGACCGTGAGCCGGTGATGATGTCGGACCGAGACTTCTTCCGGATTTCCTCGGCCTCCGCGAACCTGCCGCAAGGCGCCATCCGTCCGGACGCCGCCAACCTGCCCAGTCAGGCGGCGGTGAACGCGATCTTCGCCCGCTACGGCGTCGCGCCCGGCGTCGTGCCGCGCAGCAACACCTTCGGCTTCAACTCCGATGGGACCCTGTTTAGCGCGGCCACCCCCGCTCTCAATTTCCGTGACGACATGGGCAACCTAGTCTTCACGCTCAACAACACCTATTTCTACAACACTGGGCAGGTTTACTACCTGCAACTCCCACTGACCCGGTACTCGGTTTTCGGCCAGGCGAGCTACGACGTCACGGACTCGATTGAGGCCTACGCCCAGGCCTACTTCACCAGCTATGACGCCGAGACGCAGATCGTCGCGCCGGTGGCCGGCGGCGCGACCGCGCCGCGCCCGCTCACCGTTCCCCACAACAACCCGTTCGTGCCAGCCGATGTGGCCGCCCTGTTGGCGTCTCGCCCCAACCCGACGGCGCCCTTCCTGTACACGACCCGGATGAACGAGGTTGGGCTACGGGTGCAGTCCAACGACTGGAATGTGCATCAGCTGACGGTCGGCGCCCGGGGTAAGCTGCCGATCAAGGACTGGACTTTCGACGTCTATGGCTCCCGCGGCGAGACCCGCTACCTGGAGACCAACGAAGGCTATCCAAGCCTCTCGTCGCTCGAACGCCTGCTGTCCGCCCCGGACGGCGGCGCCGGCATCTGCGCCGGCGGCTATGACCCGTTCGGTTTGCGGATGCTGTCGGCCCAGTGCCTGACCTATCTGTCGCGCACCATTCACTCCTCCACCAACCTGACCCAGACCGCCCTGCAGGCCAGCTTCCAGGGCGGTCTGGTCGACCTGCCGGCTGGGGAGCTGCGGTTTGCGGCCGGGACAGAGTACCGCCGCAACAGCTATGACTTTTCACCCGACCCGCTGCTCGTGAACCTGGACCTAGTGAACGCCCAGGCGACGAACCCGTCCCGCGGATCGACCGAGGTCAAGGAATTCTACGTCGAGCTCCTGGCCCCGCTGCTGCGCGACCTGCCCTTCGTCGATGAACTCAACCTCGATGTCGCCTATCGCTATTCCGACTACGACAGCGTCGGTGGGGTCAACACCTACAAGGCCAGCCTCGACTGGAAGCCAAGCGACTGGTTGCGGGCGCGCGGCGGCTACCAGCGCGCGATCCGTGCGCCTAATGTCGGCGAACTGTTCACCGCGCCCACGCCCAGCTCCGAGGCGTTGGGCAATCCCGGGGCGATCGGGGTGGGCGATCCCTGCGACGTGCGCAGCCAGTATCGCTCGGCATCCTACGCCGGTTCGGCCCAAGTGCGTCAGCTTTGCCTGGCTCAGGGCGTGCCTGCCGCCCTCATCGACAACTATCGAAACACCAATTCGCGGACAAATACCGCTAGTCAGGGCAACCTGGATCTGCGGGAAGAGACGGCCGACACCTTCTCGGTCGGGATCGTGCTGACCCCGACCTTCGACAGCCCGTGGCTTCGGAACGTGTCTCTGTCGCTCGACTACTACAGCATCGAGTTGAAGGACGCGATCGGCAGCGTCACCGGGTTGCTGACCGTCTCCAAGTGCTACAATGCCGACGGTTCGAACCCGACCTACGACCCTTCGAACTATTTCTGCCGCCAGGTTGACCGGGAGCGCGCCTCCGGCCTCATCGCGGTGATCAACACGCCGGTGCTCAATCTCGGTGGATATCGCACAGCGGGGATCGACGCCCAGTTCGACTGGCGGATACCCCTGGCGGACATGGGACTGGGCGACCTGCCCGGGACGCTCTCAGCCAACGTCGTGGCCAGCTATCTCGACAAGTACGAGATCCAGAACCTGCCGAACTCTCCCTTCCAGGAGTATGCGGGCACGGTGGGCAATGCTCAGATCGATCCGTATGCCGACACGCGTCCGAGGTGGAAGGCCGCGACCACCATCTCTTACGAACTCCAACCCGTCGCGGTGTCCTTGCAGTGGCGCTACATCGACTCTCAGTCGAACGCAGCCAATGTCGGTACCTCCGGCACGACGCGCGGCGTGAAGGACCGCAACTATTTTGATCTGAATGGACGCTGGGCGGTGAACGAAGGTCTCGACCTCGCCGTCGGCGTCGTGAATCTGCTTGATGAGGAGCCGCCGTTGGTGGGGGTCACTCCGGGCACGACCAGCCTGTCCACCTATGACGTGGTCGGTCGGCGATTCTACGCGCGGCTAACGGCCAGGTTCTAAGCATCGCCGGGGTCGTTCCTTGAGCTCAGCTTCGGTGGACGGCCCCGGTCGAAGCGTATATCGCCAGACCAGAAGCCTTGGGAACTGACCGGCGCCTTGACCGACCAGCTCTACATCACCGCCGAGGACGCCGCCGCGCGGCTGGGGGTCACCGTCCCGACCCTCTACGCCTATGTCGGGCGCAAGAATATCCGATCGCAAAAGGTGCCCGGATCTCGCCAGCGACGCTACTGGCTGCCAGATGTCGAACGGGCGGCGAAGGGCGGTTCGCGGGGCGCCGGCGTGCTGGGGCTTTCGACGACCACCGACATCACGCTGCTCACGCCGGACGGTCCCTACTATCGGGGTCAGAGCGTCCTGGATCTGGCCGACCACGCCACGCTGGAGCAGGTCGCCGGCCTTCTATGGGAGGTCGAGGAGGCTGAGGCCTTTAGTGGGCGCACCGCCGCGGTGCCGCGGCTTTGGGCGCGTTTGCGTCAAGACTTCGCCCAAGAGACCACAACAGACACGGCGATCGCCATGCTTCCGCTCCTGGAGCATAGCAATCCGCGCGCCTACGACCTGAGTCGCGTCGGTATGGCGCGCAGCGGCGCGGAGATCATGCGTTGCTATGCGGCCCTTCTCACGGGCTTGGACTCGCCTGACGCCGCACCGTTGCACCTGCAGATCTCGGCCGCCTTCGGCAAGACGCCCGAGGCGGCGGAACTCATCCGGCGGCTTCTCGTGCTGTCAGCCGATCACGGGTTCGGGGCGGGGACGCACGCCGTGCGGGCTGTCGCCAGCACCGGGGTCTCGCCGTACAGGTCGATCCTCGCCGGGTTGGCCATCGTCACGGGCCGGCGGAGTCTGTTCGGCCGCACCGACGGTATCTCGCGCCTCATCGCCGAGCTCGTCGAGAGCGCCGATCCGAAATCCCTGGTGATCCGGCGCCTGCACGAGGGGGAAGAGATCCCTGGCTTCCGGTCCCCGGCGCCTTATGTGAACGGCGACCCACGGGCCCTGAACCTACTGCGCGCCTTCGAGGCGTTCCGAGGCGACGAGATCGGCTTCCGGCGGGTCAAGGCCGGGCTGGAAGTGATGGAAGAAGCGTTTGGCGCGTCGCCGGGCTTCGCTTTCGTCAACACCCTTGTCGGCCGCGCGCTAGGCCTGGGACGAACTCATGTCCTCTATGTGCTCGGCCGCTGTGCGGGATGGACCGCGCACGCCATCGAGCAGTACGAGGCCGGAGAGGTCGAGCGGCCGCAGTCCACCTATCTTGGGTCCCTTCCGCCTACCACGGGCGCACGCGAGACTTAGATAGCCCGCCACTTGGCTTGAGGGCGGGCATGCGCGCCCTTCGTCACCGAACCGGTGTGTAGATCACAAGCTTGAGGCTTGGGTCATCGTTGGCCTGGAAGCTGGTGTGCTCAAAGACCACGCGACCGAGCGTCGGGTGATGCAGCGTCTTCAGGCCAGCGGCGGAGCGACGCACATCATGGCGCTCCCACCAAGCGTTGAATTCCAGGCAGCCCGTTCTAAGGCGGCCAAGCAGGTCGATGAAGGCTGGGTCTCCGGCCCATAGATCATGGGTCGCGCGAAACTGGGCCACCATTCGCTGCGCCTCGTCGGCCCAGCCGTCGCCGAACAGGGCCCGACTGTGCGGATGGGTCAACATGGCGACCAGGATGTTACGGTCGGATTCATCCAGCAGTTGGAAGCCCAAGATGTCGGCGGCCGCCGAGTTCCAGGCGAGCAGATCGCGGCGGCGGCCCACGATGTAGGCGGGCTGATGCAGCGTCTCCAGCAAGCGCAGCAACGCAGGCGACGCCGTTTCGGCCTGGAAGGGCTTCGGCCCGCCGCCGCCGGCCAAGGTGCGTAAGTGCTGATGCTCCGGTTCGGAGAGTCTGAGTGCGCGGGCGAGCGCGTCGACGGTCCCGAGCGATGGCGTAACCGGCCGACCCTGCTCCAGGCGGATGTACCAGTCGACGCCGATGCCCGCGAGTTCGGCCACCTCTTCCCGACGGAGGCCTGGCGTGCGCCGGCGACGATGGCCTTGAAGACCGACACTTTCCGGGGATAGTCGGCTGCGGCGGGCTCGCAGGAAGTCCCCCAGCTCTTGCCGCTTCGCGTCCGCCATGCCGTCGTTCCTGGCCCTGTCAATCCCAGGATAATACCAGTCCTGAATGGGGGGCGAAAGACGCTCTAGGGTGGCGGTCTCAGTTTCCCACGAGGTGCCCATGAAAGCCGCCGTCCTAACCGCCTTCGGCGTACCACTTAAGATCATGACCATCCCCGACCCGGTGCTAGGCACCGGCGAAGTGATCGTCGACGTTATCGCCACAGGCGTGACGGGCTACGCCGCCAACGTTTTCAACGGGTCGCGGAATTACTTGCTGGAGCTGCCGGTGGTGCCCGGGCCGGGGGGGATCGGGCGCGTGCGGGCGACCGGGCCGGACGCGACCCGCCTGAAGGTCGGCGACTGGGTATTTTGCGAATCGACGGTGCGCTCGCGAGACGAGGCGCTGACGCCCGATAGCATCTTGCAGGGCTGGACCTATCGCACCGAGGCCGCGCTGCAGCTGCACCGCCATTTCCACGACGGCTCTTTCGCCGAACAGATGCGAGTGCCGACCGAGAACGTGACGCGGATTGGCGATATCGATCCGGCTATGGCCGGACGCTGGACGGCGCTGGGGCGCCTGGCGGTGCCATTCGGCGGGCTGCTGGCGGGCGGCCTGAGGGCCGGCGAGACCCTGGTGGTGAGCGGAGCCACCGGAGGTTTTGGCGGCGCGGGTGTAGCGGTGGCGTTGGCGATAGGCGCGGGCCGGGTGGTGGCCACAGGCCGCAACGCCGCGGCGCTCAAGGACCTCGGCAGGCGACTGGGGCCGCGCGTTGCGCCCGTGCAGATGACAGGAGACGAGGCCGAGGACCGCCGCCGGATTATTGAGGCCGCGGCGGGCTCGATCGACATGGTGCTGGACTTCCTTCCGCGGGAGGCCGCGGCGAGCCAGGTATTGGCGGCGGCGATGGCCCTGCGTCATGGCGGACGGTTGGTGTTGATGGGCGGGCTGAGAGGGACGCAGGGAGATCTGCCGCTCAACTACAACTGGCTGATGCACAACAACATAACTGTGAAGGGTCAGTGGATGTACGACCGAGACGCCATTGGGCGGATGGTCCAGATGGTGCGCGCCGGCTTGGTTGATCTTGAACAATACGAGATGACCGAGTTCGGCCTGCATGACGCCAATGAAGCGGTCGCCTACGCTGCCGCCAACGCCGGGCCGCGGCAGCTGACGGTGCTTCGGCCGGATCGGCCATAGGCTGACATCAAGGGCGGCGTGGGGACGGGGACGGACGCCTGGGGTTGAGCGTCAAGTGAGGTCTCGTCGGCGTTTGACCTTAGCCACAGCTGGCTTTTGGGGCGCCAGCCCAGTGGGAAGCATGTATTGAGCGTGCGGCGTTGAACGTCCGCTTGCCGGCCTAGTCTCAATGTCCACTTCTGGCGCCAAGCCGACGAGTGATCAGACTACCGCCAGCAGTCGTCGCTGCTCACTCCACCGGAGAGGAAGCGGCTGATTGATCAGCTCCGTCAGCGACACATCCCGCAGCCGTCGGCCCGCCAACAACGCCTCGACCACGTCCGGCGGCAGCCAGGCCAGCTTGAGCAGCTTGTCCACGTAGCGAGATTGCACGTCCTCTGCAGCTGCGATGTCATCGGCGCTCGTACGCTCGCCTGACGCAAGCTGTTCCTCCCACCGCCTTCCGCGCGCGATGGCTCGCAGGAGCGCTTCGTCTGGCTCGCTCTGCATAGACGATGAGGGGGCGTCTCCGATCAGCTGCTTGGAGCCGCCCCAAGTTTTGAGCGTCGCGGGAATTCTGATGACATCGTTTTTTGCGGCCGCCTCGCCATCGACGGCCTGTCGGCTCAAGGTCAGCTCAATCTCCCTCTCAGAGATTACCACGCGTTGGATGGCGAGGCCGTCGGCATGGTTCCGCCTCGCCGCAAGTTGCGCCTCGACCAGCGCCTCAATCGCATAAGCTGGAATGCGCCGGACCGAACCCGCCCCGCCGCGGTCCCTGCGGATCACAGCTTGGCTCACATAGTAGCGATAGGTCCGTGGCCCCCGACGCGCGGTGACCGGGCTCATGGGATGTCCTTGATCGTCGAAGATCTTGCCGACCAGCGCCGCCGCAATCGTGACGTTGGCGCTCTGCGCTCGGCGCCTGTTCCCCGCCGCAAGCCGCGCCTGAACAGCCTCGAACACATCATCGTCGACAATAGACTCGTGCTGGCCGCTATAGACTCTACCCTTGTGGACAATGTCGCCGCGATAGAGCCTGTTCCTGAGGAGGTAGTAGAGCGGCCCCTCACGCCAAGGCCCACCGCCAACGACCCGTCCGCTGCCCGCGATGCGCTGCTTTATGGTGATGCCGCGATCCCTCAGGTCCTCTGCGAGCGCACGAACCGATCCGAGCTCAAGATAGCGACGGAAGATGAGCCTGACCGTCTCCGCCTCAGCCGGATTGACCACCAGAGCCCGGCTTTGAGGATCGGTGGGTACGTCGTAACCGAGCGGCACATTCCCGCCCATCCACATGCCCTTGGCCTTCGACGCGGCGATCTTGTCACGGATGCGCTCTCCGGTGACCTCGCGCTCGAACTGGGCGAAGGAAAGTAGCACGTTGAGCGTCAATCGCCCCATGCTGGATGTTGTATTGAACGCTTGGGTGACGGACACGAACGAGACGCTGCGCTTGTCGAAGATCTCGACGATGCGGGCAAAGTCCGACAGCGCCCGGGTCAGGCGATCGACCTTGTAGACCACGACGATGTCGATCATCCCGGCTGCGATATCCGCTAACAGCCTAGCGAGGGCAGGGCGATCCATGGTCCCGCCTGAATAGCCGCCATCGTCGTAGATGGCGGGGAGCGCAGTCCATCCCTCTCCGGACTGCGACAGCACATAGGCCTCGCAGGCTTCACGCTGGGCTTGGAGAGAATTGAACCTCTGTTCCAGGCCCTCCTCCGAGGACTTGCGCGTGTAGATCGCGCAGTGGAGACGTTTGACCGCCATCAGGCGGCCGCCTTCGGCTTGTCGCGCAGGCCGAAGAAGAGCGGTCCGTTCCACCGCGATCCGGTGATCGCCCGGGCCACTTCGGAGAGGGATTTGTAGGCCTGATCCTGATGGATGAACCCATCGCCCATGACGCGGACTTCGTGCCGTACGCCGCGCCATTCGCGGATCAGTATGGCGCCTGCACCGAGCCGTGTCGGCGGCGCTGTGCGTTTCTTCGGTGGACTTGTGCGGCGCGCTTCAATCGCGGCCAGCTTGCGCTTGGCCGCTGGCGACAAGTCTCCCAGCGCGGCAGCCTGAAGCCGATAGGCCAGCATCCTGCGGAAGATCTCACGGCTGCGAAGCGGCGGCGGAGCCTGGCCAAGCCTCTCCGACCAGATCTCGCGCAGTTCGCTCAGGCGAGCGTGAGCGACACGGTCGAGGTCAGTGTCGAGGCCCTGTCGCAGTGCTGCGCGCCGAACTGTCCCTAGCCGCGCCATTCTAGGCCTTAATTCGGTAGATGGTGCGTCGGTCGACCTTCTCAGTGACGACCGTCAGGCCGAGCTTCTTCTTGATGTGTCCGGCGATGGCGCCGCGCACCGAATGGGCCTGCCAGCCCGTAGCTTCTGAGATGGCTCCGACGTCAGCTCCACCGGCCCGGCGCAGCAGTTCGATCATCGTGCTGATCTTGGTGGTGCGAGCGGGCGCAATCGCATCCGCTGCCTTTGCTTTATCTTTGTTTTTGCTCATGTTCGTCTCTTTCAGCGCCAAGTCGGCGGTTGGGACGAACGCTTCCTTTGCGGACGAAGTCGAGCGAAGCCTCGACCCAGCGCGGGCATGGTTGCTCTACTGGACGATCAGCTCTCCAGATTTATCACCCGACGGTATTTTCGGCTCCAGCGCTCCCGATGGTCGCCGAGCCGCGGAGCGCCGAGCCGTCGAATCGAGCGAAGTGATTTGGATTGTAGCTGGGCAAAGCCAAGCCACGACTTTGGAATGTCTGCGGCGACACTTCCATTTCCATCGAGTCCTGCTTCGATGGCGCAGATTTGGATCTGGGACGATGAATAACGCTCGGGGCCTTGTCGCTCTCCAACAAGCCGATCGGCTCGTGATCGAATTCGACACTTATCAGTACACAACACAGGCCGTCGGCCTGCACTACGATGCCGCGTCTGTCGTGCGTCTCGGACGCGACTTTTATAGGGGTTGGCGAAAGTTTCGACCGGATCATCCCGGGACCGGGGCCGGGAGTTGGGCGCCGGTTCGGATCATCATGAGGGTGGATGCTCATCCTGACGCCGCAAGCCGCAGTGGGGGGCGCGCTAGCCCCTACTTGCGACCTATCATCCGCATGTAGACTTCTTGGGCTTGCTCATATGTTACGCAGTTTTCCCAGTCCGGCTCTGCCATCGGTGAGGGGGCGCGAGCTTGGTCGAGTTCCTTGCTCGCTTCCGCCTCCTGAGTAAGCTGAATAAACATCCGACCTGCAATCTTGTCCTTCTTCGCCCCGGCAAGTCCTATCTGACGCATCACGATTGCCACCATTGGCTCAGTTATGGTTTGGCCAGCCTCAACGAATGAGACTTGGCGCCACGCCTCGGCCAGGATGACGTCCCTAAGCTTGGTGGGTACTTCTTCGGGCGGCCGTTTCTTTTTCGGCCGTCCTTTTGGATTTCCGGATTGCCCTTTCTTGAAGCGATGCTCGGGCGGTGGCTTGCCGTAACCGCTCATTGCTCGTCGTCCAGGTACGTGTTGGACCGCTTTGCGCGTTCAACCCGAACCTCATCAAAGGTCATTTCGGTCTCCGTCAAGCGGGCCGGCTTTCCGGTGAGCTTCTCGAAGCGCCGGATGATCGTGTCGCAATAGAGCGGGTCGTATTCGATCAGCCGCGCCTTGCGGCCGCAGGTCTCCGAGGCGATCAGCGTTGTGCCTGAACCACCAAAGGCGTCCAGCACGATTCCGCCGCGCTTCGAGCAGTCGCGGATCGCGTCGGCGACCAACGCCGTGGGCTTTACCGTTGGGTGCATCTCCAATGCATCCTTGCGGCCGGCGCCCATGCTGCTGACGCCCGGGTAGTCCCAGACGTTGGTTCGATACCGACCGCTTTCGCCCAGGCCGAAGGTGTTGATGTGCGGCGCGTCGCCGATCTTGAACACGAACACCAGCTCGTGTTTCGAGCGATAGAAGGTGCCCATCCCGCCGTTGGTCTTGTTCCAGACGCAGAGATTTTTCAGCTCGCTGAAGACCGCCTGGCCCGCAGCAAGCAGCTCGCCCATGTGCCGCCAGTCCATGCACACAAAGGCGATCGCGCCGTTGCGGCAGACATCGGCCGAGGCAGCGAGCGACTCTGTGAGGAAGGTTGTGAAGGCGGCCTCTGACATCTCGCCGGTCGCCATGGCGAATTCGCGATGGCGGACTTTGCCGAGCCCGGTGACATGCCCATCGATCGGCACGTTGTAGGGTGGGTCCGTGAAGATCAGATCGGCCTGCTCATCTCCGAGGAGCGCTACGTAGTCGGTCGGCTCGCGCGCGTCGCCGCAAACCAAGCGATGACGCCCAAGAACCCACACATCGCCACGATGGGTCACGGGCTCGCCTGTAACGAAGCCGACTTCATCCTCAGGCGCGGCAGGGGAATTCGGATCGCTGTCACGTGCGCCATCGAGCACGAGGTCGATCTCGGCGAGGGAGAAACCTGTGAGACTGACGTCGAAGTCGAGGTCGACGAGCGCCTGCAGCTCGATGGCCAGCAATTCGCTGTCCCAACCGGCGTTCAAGGCGAGCTTGTTATCCGCCAGGATGTAGGCGCGCCGTTCCTCGTCCGTCAGATGCGACAGCTTCAGCGTCGGAACCTGGGCGATACCGAGTTGCTTGGCGGCCATCACCCGGCCATGGCCGGCAATGATTTCGCCCTGGTCGCTCACGAGGATGGGGTTCGTGAAGCCGAACCGCTGAATGCTCGCGGCGATCTGCGCGATCTGAGCTTTGGAGTGCCGCCGCGCGTTCCGCTCATAGGCCCGCAAGGCGCCGGGCGGCCGCATCTGGATTTCGAGGGATGGGGAAGTTGTTGTCGTTTCCATGTGGATATGGATGATGGGGGCAAATGAAAAGTAAAATACTTTTTAAGTTGACCGCGTGGTCAACTTAAAATGAAATTCGTACGCAATATTTATTACGTCAGAAAATACAATAACTTTTAGCGCATTTGCGAATGCTGAAGTGCTGGAAGAAATATTCGATTACAATCTCTCATGCGTACATATGCTCCAACCCGCTTAATGCGTTGGAGAATGCACCGGCCACGCAGGGGCGTGGCGTTCCTATCCATCCGGTTCTCATCGGCGACCGCCATGAACATGGACGCTCCCCGCTGGCAGGCGCGGCCATGGGGAGGCAAGCACCCGTTCCAAACGCTCCCCCTTGCCTGCAGTGGGATCAGGCGGTGTGGGCGCTAAGCTGAATGTTGCGCTCGCGGCTTCAGGAGGGGGCTCAATGATGTCTTCGCCACGATTGCTTTACCTCGACCAGAACGCCTGGATCGCCTTGGCTCATGGCGCCTGGGACGCCACTGCTCATCCGGCTGAGCACTCCGCTTTGATGCGTGTGGTGAAGGCCGTGCAGGGCCAACGGATCATCGTCCCGCTGAGCTTCACCAACATCTACGAGACGGCCAAAATCAATGATCCGCTTCGTCGCAGGCACTTGGCGCACGTTCAGAGTACGATCAGTGGCGGCAAGGTCATTAGAAGCCGGCGACGCATTTTCGGAGATACTTTGCTCCAACATATCGCGCGGAGGTCTGCGCTACCTCCACCCGTACTCGCTGACGGCTGGTTCCTGTCTGACCTATGGTTTGAGGCTGCGGCTGACTACACACCCGAAACGTATGGGTTCGAGATATCGGAGCGCGCTCTGGATCTGATGAGGCAAGATCCCGCGTATGCGCTCTTCAGCTACCTTTGCGAAACAGACGAAGCGGTGCGCTTGGAAGGCGTCCGGCAATACTCGGCGAGTTCCGCTGAGCTGCTGCTTAAGCTCGATGCGCGCCGAAAACTCGCTGCAGGAGAAGCCTTCGCTCTCAGATTACGCGCTTATGGAGCTCAGTTGATCCTCGAAGAACTGGATTTCATTTTCCTGACTGCGAAACGCTTGGGGTTGTCTTGGTACAGCGTCGGCGACATTGGGCGCTCTCTATTGAGGAGTATTGTCACCGAGGTGCCGGTCATGAACATCGAGCGGGAGCTAGCCGTTCGACTGGAGGATCAGCAGCGAGAGACGAATGAGAACGACTTGCGTGACATGCTGTCATTCACAACGGCACTTCCCGTGGCCGATATCCTGGTCGGCGAAAAGGCGTTTGTCGGCTTGGCGCGCCAGGCCAAGCTAGGTGAGAAGTATGATGTCGTGCTGTTGACCAAGGTGATGGATCTGACCGACGATCTGTTGTCGGCCGCGTGAACGTGGCTCAGCTGGGCGACGAGGCGTCGTATCAGCTCAGGGCGCGCAGGGCGACGAGACCACCGTCCCAGTAAGGACTCATCACCACCAGCCGTTCAATCGGCGCACCGCCGATCTCGGCCACGAGGCGGTCGAGGATGGAGGTTTCGGGCGAGCCGTTAGCGAAGAAGCCCAGGCGGGTGTCGTCGGTCAGCGTCCATGACCGCACCGCCGGATCGTCCCGCGCCTCGGCCAGCCAAGGCGTGCGGCTTTCGAGCCAGGACGTGGGGTCCTGCGCCGGGCTGGCTATCTCGCCCACGAGGTCAGCCAGGTGCGCCCAAACGGCCACGACAAAAGCCCTCTCCGGGCTTGGCGCGACGCCGCAGGAGATCTCAGTTACGATCTCGCAATTACCCGCAATGCCGGCTGTCGACACAGGCTCCATCGATGAAGGCGTTAGTCTCCTCTGCGCGGGAGCTGGCGAAGCGTGCTCCTTAGCTTTCCGGATCGCTGCAGCGACCGCTGGAGGCAGCGGTCGAGCGCCGACTATTCGGACTTCATCCATAGCAGGGCTCTGGCGGGCCTTAGTCGTGGGAGCGCAAAGGTCTTGCCGGCACGCACCTGCGCCCAGTATCCACGCCCGGCGTCGGAATGTCGTGCCGGTCGCAGATCTTCTTCAGGCCTGTAGACGTGATCCCGAGGTCCTCGGCGATCTCTGTCAGGGGGCGTTGCCAAGCCGCATCGAACAGGGCGTGGCGGGACAGAGTGGTCATAGCTGGCGTGTTCCCTGATAGTCTGCGCAGGGTTCCTTGTTTCGCGCACGCCAATTCCCTGTTCCAGATCACCTCAACAGCCGGCCGCAGCGCTGCGCTCAAGGTTTGGACGCCAAGGGTTTCAGTGGGTTGCCCAGAGAATGGCCGGCTCACGCCGCGTAGCGCGCCGAAACGAAAAACTCAAAACAGGGAAAAACAGAGAAAATTTGGCGGCGCACTGGGTCCACCGCCACGTTCCGCCGATAGCGCGAAATTTCACGAGACATCTCCTCTGGCGCCGCCCGGTTCCTCGCGGGCGCGTGAGCGGCGGGCCCCGGGGGATCGGCCGGCGCCTCCTGGGGAAAACCCCGATGGACCGGTCAGGGCGGGGCCCGCAGTCTGGCGCCCAGCATCCACCATCCAGGGCGAAGACCATGGCGAGCCGTCTGCCGAAGGGGCCACCGCGGCCCAAGCGGGTGGAGAACCCGCCGCTGCCTCCGCTGCCCGACGTCGAGGGGATGAGCGCGGACGGCGCGTCCGTCACCTATTCCACCCACCGCACCAGGCTCTCGACCCACCGGACCGAGCTCTCGGAGCACCGGACCGACCTGTCGGAGTACCGCACCGACCTCTCGACCGAGCGCACCGAGATGTCGATGCGGCGGACCGGCATGTCGTTTCAGCGGACGCGGATGAGCGACGATCGCACCCTGATGTCGGTGATCCGCACCTCGCTGTCGCTGATCGGGTTCGGGTTCACGATCTACCAGGCCTTCGAGAAGCTGCGCGAGGCGGGCGCGATCGCGAGCGCCGCCGCGCCGCGGAACTTCGGGGTCACCCTGGTCATGCTGGGCATCCTGATGCTGCTTATCGGGATGATCCGCCACGTGCGCTTCATGCGCGAACTGAGCCAAACCCGCGCCGCCATGGCCAAGGAAGGCCTGGTTTTCGCCGAAAGCCGGTTCCCCGTCTCCTCGACCTTCTGGATCGCGGTCGCCCTGCTGCTGCTGGGCTTTGCGGCCATCGCCGCCATGGTCTTCCGGGTGGCGATCTTCGGCTAGAGCCGTTCCTGCGCCGATCCGGCGGCCGCCTCGGCGGAATGCCCTAGCGCGACATCCAGGGCTTGGACTTGGACGAGGAGCGGGCCGCGGCGGCCTGTTCGCGCTGGAAGCGCCCGCCCCGCGGCGGCTTGGGCCGCGCGTCGATCGCCGCCTTCTTCAGGCGCAGGGCGCGCTGGATCGGGGTCTCGTCGGGCGGCGCCGGATCGTCGGGCGTGTCGGTCATGAAGCGGTGTCCTTGCGAGGGGCGATCCTAGCGGGCGCGGCGCGAGGTGTCCGGGGAAAACCACGCGCTCTTGCGCTCCCTGGCGTTCGCCGGGCACTAGACCGCCCATGAAGCAAGTCATCGTCGTCAACGAGGCGCTGGCCCTGCCGCCCGGCAAGATGGCCGCCCAGGTCGCGCACGCCGCGGTCGGCGGGCTGCTGAGCGCGCCGCGCGAGCAGCAGTCGGGCTGGCTGCAGGCCGGCATGCCCAAGGTGGTGCTGCGCTGCGGCTCGGAGGAAGAGTTGTTCGAGCTGGCGCGGAAGGCCGAAGAGGCCGGCCTGCCGGTGATGCTGATCCGTGACGCGGGGCGCACGGTGGTGCAGGCCGGCACTCCGACCTGCGTCGGCATCGGGCCCGACGAGATCGCCAAGATCGACGCCGTGACCGGCGCGTTGAAATTGATGAGGTAGGACGATGGTCTATTCGACCAAGCAAGGCACCGGGGTCATCGGGACCGTGGAGCAGCCCTTCGAGGCGGTGAGCTTCGAGGCCACCATCGAACACGGCCAGAGCGCCATCCTGTCGTTCATCGCCAAGGTGAAGACCCGCAGCGGCCGCAGCCTGGCCGCTCTCAAGGAGGAGAACCTGGTGCTGCAGATCGACGACGGTCCGGCGCTGGGCGTGGTGATCGTGCACCTGGAGGGCGACGGCGACGAGGCGGTGCTGAACCTCTCGGCCAAGTAGCGGGCGCATCGGCGCCCTCCCCGGACGGCCTGCGGCTTGATAACTTGCAAAAACGAACTTATCGTTTTGGGCAGGGGAGAGAAACGCATGCAGTCTGAAGATATGCGCGGGATGCGCCGGCTTGGGGGCGCGCTGGCCGGCGCCCTCCTGGCCCTGGGCGGGGCGGCGCAGGGCGCCGAGCAGGCGCTGGACGCCAGGGCCAGCGATCCGGCGGCTATGGGCTGGATGACGGGATCGCCGCCGCCGCCCGAGCGGACGATCCGCTTCGACGACGGCGGCTACCTGCAGTTCCCGCAGATCCGCTGGACCTTCTCGCACTGGCGCGAGCTGTTCCCGACCGCCCAGGTGTCGCGCGGGGCCGGGCCGGTCAGCGCCCTGCCGCGGGCCGAGCGCCAGGACCTGGACGCGGTGAGCTTCACCCCGCTGGGCGGCGGCGCGCCGATGACCTGGGGCCAGTCGCTGGACGCCAACTACACCGACGGCATCCTGGTGATGCACCGGGGCAAGGTGGTCTACGAGCGCTACTTCGGAGCTCTGACGCCCGAGGGGGCGCACATCGCCCATTCGGTGACCAAGTCGTTCGTCGGCACGATCGCGGCCATGCTGGCGGCCGAGGGCAGGCTCGACCCCGACGCCCTGGTGACCCGCTACATCCCCGAACTGGCCGGCAGCGCGTTCGGCGACGCCACCGTGCGCCAAGTGCTGGATATGACCACGGGGCTGGAATATTCCGAGGTCTATACCGACCCGAACTCGCCGGCCTGGGATTTCGTGCGCGCCGTGGGCCTGCTGCCGCGCCCGCCGGGCTACGCCGGCCCGACCACCAGCTACGACTATCTGAAGACGCTGAAGAAGGCCGGCGAGCACGGGCAGGCCTTCGCCTACAAGTCGGTCAATACCGAGGTGGTCGGCTGGCTGGTGCAGCGGGCCGGCGGCAAGCCGCTGGCCCAGCAGCTCAGCGAGCGGTTCTGGGCGCCGCTGGGCATGGAGCAGGACGCCTATCTGCAGGTCGATGCGGTGGGGACGGGCTACGCCGCCGGCGGCCTCAACCTGGGCCTGCGCGACTTCGCAAGGTTCTGCGAGATGATGCGCCAGGGCGGGCGCGCCAACGGCCGCCAGGTCGTGCCGGCCGCCGTGGTCGCCGAGATCGCGCGTGGGGCCCGGCCCGAGGATTTCGCCAAGGCGGGCTATGCGACCCTGCCGGGCTGGAGCTACCACGACCAGTGGTGGGTCTCGCACAACGACCACGGCGCCTACATGGCCCGCGGGGTCCACGGCCAGGCCTGCTATGTCGACCCCAGGGCCGAGATGTCGATCGTGCGCTTCGCGTCGAATCCGAAGGCCAGCAACGTCTATCTCGATCCGCTGTCGCTGCCGGCCTACCACGCCCTGGCCCAGCACCTGATGCGGACGCCCTGAGCCGAGCGCCCGCGCCAGGCCCCGGCTAGAGCGCTGCCGCCGGCTCGGCCTCGAGCGCGTCGGGCCGGCGGGCCGTCCTGGCGATCACCCGGCTGGCGAAGGCCGGCAGCACGACCAGGGTCAGCAGGGTGGCGGTGATCAGGCCGCCGATGACCACGGTGGCCAGGGGCTTTTGCACCTCGGCCCCGGCGCCGCTGGCCAGCGCCATCGGCATGAAGCCCAGCACGGCGACCAGGGCCGTGGTCAGCACCGCCCGCAGGCGCGCCATGGAGCCTTCGACGGCCGCCTGGCGGGCGTCCATCCCGGCCTCGATGCGCTCGCGGATCGCCTGGATCAGCACCAGGCCGTTGAGCGTGGCCACCCCGGAGACGGCGATGAAGCCGACCGCGGCCGAGACCGAGAACGGCATCCCCCGCAGCAGCAGGGCCAGCGCCCCGCCGACCAGGGCCAGGGGCACGCAGGCGAAGACCACCCCCGCCTGGGCCGCCGAACCGAGCGCGAAATAAAGCAGCACCGCGATGGTGGCGAACACCACCGGCACGACGATGGCCAACCGCGCCTCGGCCCTTTGCAGGTTCTCGAACTGGCCGCCCCAGTCGAGCCAGGCGCCGGCCGGGAGGGCGACCTCCTTGGCCACCGCCGCGCGGGCGTCGGCGACGAACCCGCCCAGGTCGCGGCCGCGGACATTGGCCTGCACCACGATGCGGCGCTTGCCGTTCTCGCGGCTGATCTGGTTGGGGCCTTCGCCGGGCTGGAACTGGATGACCGAGCCCAGCGGCACCATCACCGCCCCGTCGTTCACCGCCAGCGGCGTCTGGGCCACCACGGCGAGGTCGTTGCGCGCCTCCTCGGGCAGGCGGACCACCACGTCGAAGCGGCGGTCGCCCTCATAGACCCGGCCGGCGTTGCGCCCGGCCAGGGCGATCTGCACGGCGTCGGCGGCGTCGGCGGCGTGGACCCCGTGCAGGGCGGCGGCCGAGCGGTCCACCTGGGCGGTCAGCATCGGCAGGCCCGAGACCTGCTCGACCTTGACGTCGGCGGCGCCGGGCACGCCGCGCAGGACGGCGGCGATGGTCTCGGCCGTCGCCTCCATCTGGGTGAAGTCGTCGCCATAGACCTTGACCGCCACGTCCGAGCGGACGCCGGAGATCAGCTCGTTGAACCGCATCTGGATCGGCTGGGTGAACTCGTAGGCGTTGCCGATCTGGCCGTCGGCGACCTTCTCGATCTTGGCCAGCACGTCGGCCTTGGCGAGCTTGCGGTCGGGCCAGTCCTTGCGGTCCTTCAGGATGATGAAGGTGTCGGAGATGCTGGGCGGCATCGGGTCGGTGGCGACCTCGGCCGTGCCGGTCTTGGAGAACACCGTCTCGATCTCGGGGACGCTCAGCAGGGCCTTTTCCAGGCGGGCCTGCATCTCCAGCGACTGCTCGAGCGAGGCGCTGGGCACGCGCAGGGCTTGGAGCAGCACGTCCTTCTCGTCCAGGGTGGGGATGAACTCGCGGCCGAGCAGGCTGAACACCGCCAGCCCGATCAGCACCGCCGCGCCGGCGCCGAGGGCGACCCGCCTGGGATAGGCGACCGCGCGGCGGACCAGCGGCTCCAGGCGGCCCCGGGCGAAGGCCTCGGCCCTGGATTGGTGCTCGTGCGCCGGCGGCCTGATGAACAGCGCCGCCAGGGCCGGGACCAGGGTGAAGGTCAGGACGAAGGCGCCGGCCAGGGCCAGCATGACGGTGGCGGCCATCGGCTGGAACATCTTGCCCTCGACCCCTTCCAGGGCCAGCAGCGGGGCGTAGACCAGCAGGATGATCGCCTGGCCGTAGGCGGCCGGGCGGACCATCTGGCGGGCGGCGGCGACCGCCTCGTCCATGCGCTCGGCGGCGGTCAGGTCGCGGCCCTGCGCCTGGCGGCGCAGGGTCAGGCGGCGAAGGGTGTTCTCGACCACCACCACCGCGCCGTCGACCAGCAGGCCGAAGTCCAGGGCTCCCAGGCTCATCAGGTTTCCGGAGACCCCGAACCGGTTCATGCCGATGACGCCGAACAGGAAGGCCAGCGGGATGACCAGGGCGGTGATGATCGCCGCGCGCACGTTGCCGAGCAGCAGGAACAGCACCACGATCACCAGCAGGGCGCCCTCGGCCAGGCTGGTGCGGACCGTGGAGATGGTGCGGTCGACCAGTTCGGTGCGGTCGAGCACGGGCCGGGCCTCGACGCCGGGCGGCAGCGAGGCCTTGATCTCGTCCAGCCGCCGGCCGACCGCGTGGGCGACGGTGCGGCTGTTCTCGCCCGCCAGCATCAGGGCGGTGCCGATCACCACCTCCTCGCCATTCTGCTGGGCCGCGCCCAGGCGGGCGGTCTGGCCGATCTCGACCGCGGCTACGTCGGAGACGCGGACGACGAGGCCGTCGCGGTTCTTGATCGGGGCGGCGGCCAGGTCCTCGACCGAGCGCACGCGGGCGTCGGCGCGGACCACGAACGCCTCGCCCCCGCGCGAGACGTAGCCGGCCCCGGCGACGGTGTTGGCGTGCTCCACCGCCTCGACGACCTCGTTGAGGCCCACCCCGTAGGCGGTCATGCGGGCCGGGTCGGGCCGCACGGCGTACTTCTTGACGTAGCCGCCGATGACGTCGATCCCGGCGATGCCGGGGACGGTCTTGAGCTGGGGGGTGATGATCCAGTCCTGGACCGTGCGCAGATAGGTGGCCTTGGCCATCTCGGTGGTCAGGCGCTCGCCTTCCGGCGTGATGTAGGCGCCGTCGGCCTGGGGGCCCGGAGCGCCGGGCGCGATCCCCTTGGCGGGGGCCATCTTGACCGTCCACATCATCACCTCGCCCAGGCCCGTGGTGATGGGAGCCAGGGCCGGTTCGGCGCCGGCCGGCAGTTCGTCGCGCGCGCTCTGCAGGCGCTCGGTCACCTGGTTGCGGGCGAAATAGACGTCGGTGGCGTCGGTGAAGACGGCGGTGATCTGGGAAAAGCCGTTGCGCGAGATCGAGCGGGTCTCGATCAGGCCCGGTATCCCGGTCAGGGCGGTCTCCAGCGGATAGGTGACCCGCTGCTCGATCTCCTCGGGCGACAGGGCGGGGGCGACGGTGGTCACCTGGACCTGGCGGTTGGTGATGTCCGGCACGGCGTCGATCGGCAGGCGGAAGAGCTCGAAGGCTCCGAACACTCCGATGGCGACGGCGATCAGGATGACGGCGATGCGGTGGCGCACGGACAGCGCCACGATCTTGCTCAGCATGACGGGCGCTCCCTAGTGGCCGTGCTCGGCTTCGCCCTTGGCGAGCTCCGCCTTGAGGACGAAGGCGCCGCGGCCGGCGACGCGCTCGCCGGCCTCCAGCCCGGCGACGATCTGGGTCTGGCCGCCGCCGGTGCGCCCGGTGGTGACCGAGCGGGCGCGGAAGCCCTCGGCCTCGGCGACGAACACCACCGAGCGGCCTTCCAGCGTCTGCACCGCCTCGGACGGCACGCTGGGCAGGCCCTTGCCGTCGGCAGGAACCTGGGCGCTGACCGCCGCGCCCGGCGTCAGGCCGGCGTCGAGCGGACGGGCGCGGACCATGGCGGCGCCGGTGGTCCCCTGGGACAGGGGCGCGACCCCGACGATCTCGGCAGGGGTCTCGCGGCCGTCGGGGCCGACCAGTTTCAGGTGATCGCCGACCCGCAGCCGGGCGGCGGAATCGGCGGGGACGTTGAACACGACCTCCAGCCGGGTCGGGTCGGAGACCTCGGCGACCGGGGCGCCCTGGGCGACGAAGCCGCCGGGGGCCGCCTGGACGCTGGTCACCAGCCCGGCGATCGGGCTGCGCAGGGTGGTCTGGCCGCCGGCGCCGGGCGAGCCGAAGGCGGCGACGCGGGCCTGGGCGGCGCTCGCCTGGGCCGAGGCGCGAACCTGGGCGGCGCGGGCCGCCTCCCAGTCCTGGCGGGCGGTGACGCCGGCCTTCAGCAGACGTTCTTCCCGCGCGAGGGCGGCCTGGGCGGCCTGGGCCTCGGCCGCGGCCGCGGAGGCTTCGGCGCGCACCAGGGCTCCGTCGGCGCTGCGGATCACCGCGACCCCGCCGCCGGCGCCGACCCGGGCCCCGGGCGAGAGCAGCACGCGCTCGACCACCCCGGCGACCGGAGCGCCGATGACCGCGTGGGCATTGGGCGCGGCCTCGACCCGGCCGGTCAGCCGGATGTCCGATCCGCCGCCGCGGCCGACGGTGACCACGGCCACGCCGGCGGCGGCGGCCTGGTCGGCGGCCAGGGGGACGAAGCCTTCCTCGGCCTTGGACTCGTCCTCGCCGTGGCCCGCCTCGCCGTGCGTTTCGCCGACCTCGGAAGCGCGGAGGTTCGCCAGGCCGTAGCCGGCGGCGAGGGCCGCGGCGAGGGCGGCGCCGGTGAGCAGGTTTCGCTTGCTGATCTGCATGGTCAGGCTCCGAAGGGGATCTTGCCGGTCAGGCGCGCGGCCTCGGCTTGGGCGCGGACGCGGGCCAGGCGGGCCTCCAGCGTCTGCAGGCGCGCGGCGGCCAGGGCGCGGCGGGCGGCGGTCAGTTCGAGCAGCGGCAGGCGGCCGGCCTCGTAGCCGATGCGGGCCAGGCGATAGGCCTCGCTGGCCGCATGCTCGCCGGCGCTGGCGGCGGCGACCTGGGCCTGGGCGCTGCGGGCCTGGGAGCGGGCGGCCGCGAGGTCGGCGGCGGCGTCGAGCCTGGCCTGGGCCAGCCGCGCCTCGGCGGCGTTCAGCTCGGCGCGGGCGGCCTCGGCGTTCCCGCGGTTGCGGTCGAACAGGGGGAACGGCAGCGAGGCGCCGGCGACCATGGCGGTCGAGTCGTCGCCGGCGAAGCGGCGGACGCCGGCCGACAGCGTCAGGTCGGGGCGGGCCTGGACCTGCTCGATCCGCACCCTGGCGGCGGCGCGGTCGCGGTCGGCCTCGGCGGCGAGGACGGCCGGGGTCGGGGCGGTGTCGAACGCCTGCGCCGGGGGCTCTTCGCCGAGCAGGCTGGCGCTCAGTGAATCGAAGACCGCGCCTGAGCCGGCCAGGGCCGAGAGCCGCCCGAAGGCGGCGTCGCGGTCGGCGCGGGCCTGGTCGAGAGCGGCCTGGGCGCTCTGCGCCTCGGCCTGCGCCTGCAGGGCGCGCAGATGGGCTTCCTTGCCGGCCTCGACCAGCAGCCGGGCGGAGCGGGCGTCGCTCTGGGCGGCGTCGAGCAGTTCCTGCGCCTGGGCCGCCCTGGCCTCGGCGGCTTCGGCCTCGGCATAGGCCAGCGCCAGGGCGGCGGCGTAGTCGGCGCGGGCCTGGGCGTCGCGGGCGCGGGCGAGATTGAGGTCCTGGCGGGCCCCGGCGATGCGGGCCTGGCGCTTGCCGCCCAGTTCCAGGGTCTGGCTGACCGAGAGCGTGGTCTCGGCGGACTCGAAGCCGTCGAACTGGCCCTTGCCGGCGAAGTTCTCGACGTCGAGGGCGAGCTCGGGATTGCGCCAGGCGCCGGCCTGGGTGAGCCGGCCCTGGGCGGCGGCGACCTCGGCCTGGCTCTCGGCGCGGCGCGGCGCCTGGGCCGACCGGGCCAGCAGGTCGTGGAAGGCGGGGGCGGGCTCGGCCAGGGCGGGGCCGGTCCAGGCGAGGCCGCCGGCGGCCAGCAGGGCCGCCAGACGGGCGTAGTGGAGAGGCATTCTTGGAACTCCGATGACGAAACATGACGCGGGCGCCGGCAGGCGCGGGGCGTCAGGCCGCGGGAGGTCGGATCGGGGGGCTGAAGTTCAGGGTGGCGCGGGCGGCGTCGTCGACCGGCAGGAGCCGTTGGCGGCTGGGCAGGAAGGTCTCGATGGCCACGCCGCCGAAGCCAGGTGTCGCCACGTGCCCGGCGCAATGGCTGGCGCAGTGCGCGCCCGGCATGTGGTGGGCGGCGTCAGGATCGCCGTCGCCGGCGTGGTGGGCGCTGGCCGCGGCGTTGGCCGCCGCGATCGGCTCGGCATGGCTGGGGGCGGCCAGCAGGACGAACATGGCGACGGCCAGCAGGGCCAGGATCGCGCCTGCGCGCCGAAGTCCGTCCATGAGCCCTTGCCCGACCATGGAGCAGGCTCTGCATCCTACAGCGGCTGTAGAAGCAAGCCCTATCTGCGGCGTGGCCATGACGCCGAAGGGGCTTCCCAGCCGGGCCGTTCTCGTGCCCCTTGTTCCAGACTGCAAGTGACCCTGGGGGAGTGAATGCGCGTTGTGAGGTTTGTGGCGGCCGCGGCGATGGCCGGCCTGCTGAGTTCGGCGGCGCCGGCGGCGCTGGCCCAGGGCTATCCGGCCGCCAAGGTCGCGGGCCTGAAGACCCAGGCGGCGGCCGGCGTCGAGGCCCGGGCCAAGCTGGCCCAGCAGATGAACGACCAGATCTTCTCCTATGGCGAACTGGCCTTCCAGGAGGTCGAGACCTCGAAGTACGTCACCGACGTGCTGGAGAAGAACGGCTTTGCGATCCAGCGCGGCGTCGCCGGCCTGCCGACCGGGTGGACCGCCACCTGGACCCACGGCAAGGGCGGCCCGGTCATCGTGCTGGGCAGCGACATCGACGGCATTCCCAAGGCCTCGCAGAAGCCGGGCGTGCCCTGGCACGAGCCGCTGGTCGAGGGCGCGCCGGGCCATGGCGAAGGCCACAACTCCGGCCAGGCCCTGAACGTGGTCGCGGCCCTGGCGGTCAAGGACCTGATGGAGAAGGAGAACATCGCCGGCACGCTGATGCTGTGGCCGGGCGTGGCCGAGGAGCTGCTGGGCGGCAAGGCCTACATGGTCCGCGACGGGGTGTTCAAAGGCGCCGACGCGGCGATCTTCACCCACGTCGGCGCGAACCTCGCCACCGCCTGGGGCGCGCCGTCGGGCACCGGCCTGGTCTCGGTCGAGTACACCTTCCATGGCGCCTCGGCGCACTCGGCCGGCGCGCCCTGGCGCGGGCGCAGCGCGCTGGACGCGGTCGAGTTGATGAACATGGGCTGGAACATGCGCCGCGAGCACCTGCGGCCCGAGCAGCGCTCGCACTATGTGATCACCGACGGCGGCGACCAGCCCAACGTCGTGCCGTCCAAGGCGACCGTCTGGTACTATTTCCGCGAACAGACCTTCGACGGCATCAAGAGGAGCTTCGAGATCGGCGACACCATCGCCGAGGCCGCCGCCAAGATGACCGACACCACCATGGAGCGGCGGGTGCTGGGCACGGCCGCGCCGCGCCACTTCAACCGGCCGCTGGCCGAGGCGGCCAAGGCCAATATCGACCAGGTCGGCCTGCCCAAGTGGACGCCGGAGGAACAGACCTTCGCCAAGGCGGTGCAGAAGAACCTGGGCTCCAAGGAGAAGGGCCTGGCCACCGAGCTGGAGAAGCTGGCGGCGCCGGTCGAGAAGCCCGAGAGCGGCGGATCGGACGACATCGGCGACATCTCCTGGACGCTGCCGACCATCACCATCGTCTATCCGGCCAACATCCCGGACCTGCCCGGGCACCACTGGTCCAACGCCATCTCGATGGCCACGCCGATCGCGCACAAGGGCGTGGTGGCCGGGTCGAAGGTGGTGGCCATGACCATGATCGACGTGCTGACCAAGCCGGAGCTGCGCAGCCAGGCGAAGGATTATTTCGAGAAGGTCCAGACCAAGGACCAGAAGTACGTCCCGATGATCGGCCCCGACGACAAGCCGCCGATCGAGATCAATACCGACGTCATGGCCAGGTTCAGGCCGCAGATGCAGAAGTTCTATTACGACGCCGAGCGCTATCCGACCTATCTGGACCAGCTCGGGATCAAGTGGCCGCCCACCGAACTGACGCCGCCGAAGGGGACGCGGGCCGATTGACGCCGCGGCCACGGCTCAATTTCGCCACGAGCCGTGGCCAGCCTCCGCCCCGCAACAGGAGGACCCGCATGCGTCTGACTAGCCTCATCCTCGCCGCCGCCGCCCTCGCGGGCTCGACCGGCATGGCCTTGGCCGCCGAAGGCCGCTTCATCCACCCGGCCGACACCAGCAAGGACGACCGGATCGATAAGGCCGAATGGGTGGCCTACAAACTGCCCGAGGCCGAGTTCGCCAAGGCCGACAAGGACAAGAACGGCCTGATCGACGGCCCCGAGTTCGTCGCCTGGGACACCGCCTACAAGGCCGCCCACCAGGGCCACTAGGCCAGCGCCTGCTCCAGGTCGGCGATCAGGTCGCCGGCGTCCTCGACGCCCACCGACAGGCGGATGAGGCCGTCGGCGATGCCGATCCGGGCCCGCGTTTCGGCTGGGATCGAGGCGTGGGTCATGATCGCCGGATGCTCGATCAGGCTCTCCACCCCGCCCAGGCTTTCGGCGAGGGTGAACAGGCGGGTGCGCTCGAGCATCCGCACCGTCCCGGCCAGGTCGCGGTCCAGCACCGCCGAGATCATGCCGCCGAAGCCGCCGCTCATCTGCCGCCGGGCCAGGCCGTGCTGCGGATGGCTCTCCAGGCCCGGATAGATGACCTTGGCGACGTCGGGCCTGGCCTCCAGCCAGCGGGCGATGGCCATGCCGTTCTCGCAATGGCGCTGCATGCGCAGGGCCAGGGTCTTGACCCCGCGCAGGGCCAGGAACGAGTCGAAGGGCGAGGCGACGGCGCCGACGGCGTTCTGCAGGAAGCCGACCTGGTCGGCGAGCTCCTTGTTCGCACCCACCACCAGGGCGCCGCCGACGATATCGGAATGGCCCGAGACGTACTTGGTGGTCGAGTGCATGACCGCGTCGAAGCCGAATTCCAGCGGCCGCTGCACATAGGGGCTGGCGAAGGTGTTGTCGGCCGCGGTCAGCAGGCCGCGCCGCTTGCCGAGCTGGGCGATCGCCTCCAGGTCGGCCAGCCGCAGCAGCGGATTGGTCGGGGTCTCGACCCAGAGCAGCCTGGTGTCGGGCCGGATGGCGGCCTCGATGGCGGCGACGTCGCTCATGTCCACGAAGCTGAACTCCAGCCCCGCCGTGCGCTTGCGGACCTTGTCGAACAGCCGGAACGAGCCGCCGTAGAGATCCTCGCTGGCGATCACGTGCGAGCCCGCGTCCAGCACCTCCAGGAAGGTCGAGATCGCCGCCAGGCCCGAGGCGAAGGCGTAGCCGCGCGTCCCGCTCTCCAGGTCGGCGATGGCCCGCTCGAAGGCGAAGCGGGTCGGGTTCTGGCTGCGGCTGTACTCGAAACCCTTGTGCTCGCCCGGACTGGCCTGGGCGTAGGTCGAGGTCGCGTAGATCGGGGGCATGACCGCCCCGGTGGTCGGGTCGACCGACTGGCCGCCGTGGATCACCCGCGTGGAAAACTCCAGGCGGTTCTTGCCGGTATTGTCCTGGGTCACGCCGCCCGCCGCAGATAGTTGATGAGGTCGATGCGGGTGATCAGCCCGACGAATTCGCGGCCGTCGAGGACGATGGCCACCTGATCCTTCTCGAAGACCGGGAGCAGGGCGTCGAGGGGAGCGTCCGCCTGCAGGGTGTCGAGCCGCGCGGTCATCGCCGTCGCGACCGGCTGGGAGAAGCGCCTGTCGGGCTTGGAATCCTCGATGGCCTCCAGGAGGTCGCTCTCGTCGATCAGCCCGATCAGCCGTCCGTCGTCGAGCACCGGAAGCTGGCTGACATCGGCCTGGCGCATCCGGTTGTAGGCGGTCAGCAGGGTGTCGTCGGGGCCGACGACGATGGCGCCGCCATTGGTCGCCGAGCGGACGATCAGGTCGCGCAGGTCGCCGTGCAGGCTGCGCTCGGTCAGGCCCTGCTCGGCCAGCCAGCTATCGTTGTAGACCTTGGAGAGGTACTTCGCGCCGGTGTCGCAGACCAGGGTGACGACCCGCTGCGGCTGCGTCTGCTCGCGGCAGTAGCGCAGGGCGCCGGCCAGCAGCGTGCCCGAGGACGAGCCGCCCAGCACGCCGGCCTTGGACAAGAGCAGCCGCGCGGCGGCGATGCTCTCGGCGTCGGGGATCGTGTAGGCGCGCGAGACCAGGGAGAGGTCGCAGTTGTCGGGCACGAAGTCCTCGCCGATGCCCTCGACCACCCAGGAGCCCGGTTCGATGAGCTTCCCGGTGTTGACCAACGGGGCCAGGATCGAGCCCTCCGGATCGGCCAGCACCATCCTGGTCTTCGGCGAGGCCCTGGCGAAGAAGCGGCCAAGCCCGGTGAGGGTGCCGCCCGAGCCGACGCCGACGACCATGGCGTCGACGTCGCCGCCCATCTGCTCGAGGATCTCCGGGCCGGTCGAGGTCTCGTGCGCCAGCGGGTTGGCGCGGTTGGCGAACTGGTTGACGAACAGCGCGCCGGGGATCTCCGCGGCCAGGCGCTGGGCCATGTCCTGGTAGTATTCGGGGTGGCCCTTGCCGACGTCCGAGCGGGTGATGCGCACGTCGACGCCCATCGCCCGCAGGTGCTGGATCTTCTCGCGGCTCATCTTGTCGGGCACGATCAGCAGGATCCTGTAGCCCTTCAGCACGCCGACCTGGGCCAGGCCGAGGCCGGTGTTGCCAGCGGTGGCCTCGACGATCGTACCGCCGGGCTTCAGCGAACCGTCGGCCTCGGCCGCCTCGATCATCGAGCGGGCGATGCGGTCCTTGATCGATCCGCCCGGATTGGCGCTCTCAAGCTTGACGAACAGCCGGCAGGGACCGGTGTCGAAGCCGACCAGCTCCAGCATGGGGGTGGAGCCGATCAGCTCCAGCGCCGACTTGGCGGGCGGCGCGAGCCGGGGTGCGTCTGCGGTCATGGGCGGCTCCTGGTGGCCTTTCAGCAGAAACGCCCGAGGTCGGTTTCCGCGCCATTTGCTTGAGCATATGGGCGATTTTCCTCCGCCGCCTAGATGTGCGGCGGCGTCCTCGCCGTGAACGGGGCGGGATCGGGCGAAATCGCGTCTCGGCGAGCGGGCCCTTCGCAGCGGGCGGAAGGGCCGTTAAAGCGATCCCATGGCCAAGACCACACCTGCGACCCTCGCCCTCGACAAGGCCAAGGTCGCCTACGAGCTGCACGCCTACGACTACGATCCCGACGCGCCCCGGGTCGGGCTGCAGGCCGCCGAGAGCCTGGGGGTTCCCCCCGATACGGTGTTGAAGACCCTGATGGCCCTGGTCGACGGCAAGCCGGTCTGCGCGATCCTGGCCTCCGACCAGGAGGTGGCGATGAAGAAGCTGGCCGCGGCGGTCGGCGGCAAGTCCGCCCAGATGATGAAGCCGGCCGACGCCGAGCGGGTCACCGGCTACCGGGTCGGCGGGGTGAGCCCGTTCGGCCAGAAGCGCCAGGTCCCGACGGTTCTCGACCAGGCGGCGCTCGCGCACGGGAAGGTGTTCGTCAACGGCGGGCAGCGCGGATTGCAGCTACGGATCGCCCCCGCCGACCTTTTGGTCGCACTACCAGCCAAGGTAGCGGTTCTGACTTGATTGTCGTTGCGTAACCGCGCGGATAGGGCCTTAAGTTAGCAACGATAACTTTGGTCGGCGGGGAGTGCGGCCTTCCGGATAATGCCGGGCGGTCACAGTGTTTGCGATGGGACTGGCGTCATGACGGCTGTGAGCCTCGAGCGGCGGCGCACCTATCACGTGGGCAACGTCCGCGGACAACTTCTGGCCGCAGCGCGCGACATCCTGCAGGAGAGCGGCCGGGCCGGGCTGTCGCTGCGGGCGATCGCCGACCGGGCCGGCGTCGCGCCGGGCACAGTCTATTATCACTACGCCGACAAGGCCGCGCTGCTGGCGGGCCTGGCGGTGGACGGCTTCCGGCAGTTGTCGGAGGCGATGCGCGTCGCCTACGAGGCGCGCGGCGCCGAGGGCGGGTTGCGCTCGACCGGCGGGGCCTATCTGAACTTCCTGCGCGAGAAGCCCGAGCTCTACGAGCTGATGTACGAGGCCATGGACGCCGGCCGCCGCGAGGATGTGGCCGCCGCCGAGGCCGAGGCCTTCGCGGTGTCGCGCGCCGCGATCATGGCCGACTTCGCCGACCAGCACTCGCCCGAGCTGGCCGGCAAGATCGCCGAGGCGATCTGGGCCTGGGGGCGCGGCATCGCCGCCGTGGCGCTGTCGCGCGGCCTTCCCGGACAGGGCCCCGAGGACGAGACGGTGGAATCGGCGGTGCGCGGGCTCGAAGCCCTGATCATGGGCCGCTGAGGGCGCCGTAACGTCAGCTCGCCGTCAAGGCGAGTCGGTCCCATGTTTTTGAATAACCAGTATTTTCCCGCACCTTGGCCGTTGAGCCGCCATGGGCGGCGCGGCCCTTGCGCCACAAGGGCTGACGAAAGTTCCGCCCTGGCGCTTTTCCCTCTATTCGAACGCTGTTCGAGACATCCAGCCTAACGACATTAAGCACTCGCGACGGGCGGAAAAACGCCCGCGTCTGGCTGGGAGGTAACAAATGTTTCAACCGCTGCGTCTGCGCAGTCTTTTCATCATGGGCGCGTCCGTCGCGGCCATGTCCGCCGCCACTCAGGCCGCGGCCCAGGAAGCCTTCACCATCGAGGAACTGGTCGTCACCGCTGAGAAGCGGGAGCAAAGCCTGCAGGACGTGCCGGTGGCCGTCACGGCCTACACCTCCGAAAAGCGCGACATCCTGGGCGTCGCCACGGTCGAAGACCTGGCCCGCGTCACGCCGAGCGTCGCCTACACCAACAACGACCGTCTCTCGATCCGCGGCTTCGGCCGCCTGACCAACGCCATCGGCACCGATCCGTCGGTGGCGCTGTACTCGGACGGCATCTTCTCGAACTCGATGGCCGACTCCTCGACGCCGTCGCTGTTCATCGAGCGGACGGAAATCCTCCGCGGCCCGCAGGGCACCCTCTACGGCCGTAACTCCATCGGCGGCGCCCTGAACATCATCGGCAAGCGCCCCAGCGACACCTTCCAGGGCGAAGTCCGCGGGGCGGTGGGCAACTACGGCTCGTGGCGCACCGACGCCCTGGTCACCGGCCCGATCACCGAAGGCCTGCGCTTCCTGGTCGGCGGCTCGGTCGAGCGCCGTGACGAAGGCTTCATCGAGAACATCGGGCCCGGCGGCGACACCAGCGCCGTGAAGCGCTACATCGTCGAAGCCCAGGTCGAGGCCGACCTCGGCGAGAACGTCACCGCCCGGCTGCGCTATACGAAGTTCGACTGGGACGACAGCTACGGCGTCGGCAACATCCACGAAGCGGTGATCACGCCCTACGACACCGTCTCGCCGACCGGCATCGAGAACAGCGCGCTCTACTACAACCCGACCTTCGGCTACACCAAGGCCAACCCGTCCATCGCCGATCAGTACAAGATCGACATGGACCAGACGATGGAGGGCAAGCTCTCCAACCACCATCGTCTGCACTTCGACCTGACCTGGGACCTGGGCGGCGCGACGCTGAAGTATCTCGCCGGCTACCAGGCCTATACCTACAACACCAACGGCGACGAAGACCGCTCTTCGCGCCAGGGCCTGTTCAGCATCCCGACCGCGACCCCGTTCGGCGCCTACACCGCCACCAACGTCTCGCCGAACGAGCGCTTCTTCTACACCGAGAAGCAGGAGTGGTGGTCGAACGAGATCAACCTGTCGTCCAACTCGGACGGCCCGCTGCACTGGATCGTCGGCCTCTACCAGTACCATCAGGAATACTCGCAGCCGCAGGGCCTGCGCGTGCTCGGCGACGCGGCCATGACCGCGCCGCTCAGCCTGGCCACCGGCGGCCCGGCCGCGCCGAACCCGAACGGCAACTACCTGTTCGTCGACGGCAGCCTGGAAGTGAACTCCTACGCCGCCTTCGGCCAGATCGACTACGAGTTCGCCGAGAACTGGACCCTGACCGCCGGCCTTCGCTACTCGGTCGACGAGAAGTCGGGCACCGACTTCGCGCGCTACGTCTCGCGCAGCCCGACCACCACCACCCTGCTGCAGCAGTTCGCCAACATCCCGGCGGCGGTCGGCCAGGGCATCGCCCTGGACTTCACGACCTTCGTGGTCTGCGGCGGCGCGAGCATCGCCGACTGCAACGCCCAGCCGCAGTACGCCAACCTGCGTGAAGCGCAGGGCGGCGGCCTGATCCGCGACCTGTCGGCCGACTACGACGCCTGGACCGGCACGCTCGGCGTCCAGTGGCAGCCGGACAGCTCCACCAACGCCTACGCCCGCTACAGCCGCGGCTACAAGTCGGGCGGCTGGCTCGCCTCGAACGGCCTGACCCCGGTTCCGTACGCGGACCCGGAATACGTCAACAACTACGAAGTCGGCCTGAAGAAGACCTTCGGCGGCCGCCTCCAGCTCAACTCGGCGATCTTCTACGCCGACTACCAGGGCTTCCAGGCGCCGCTGCGGGTGATCATCAGCGGCTCGACCACCGGCACGCAGTTCCTGAACCTCGACGCCCGCAACTGGGGTGTCGAACTGGAAGGCCAGTGGGCGCCGGTCGACAACCTGCTGGTGTTCGCCAGCTACGCCTACATCAACGCCGAGGTGACCAACGGCTGCTGCTTCGTCGACGTCAACGATACGGCGGCCTTGAAGTCGGGCGCCAAGCCGGTCGGCGGATCGCCGACCGCGCGGACGCAGAACCTGGAGGGCAACCGCCTGCCGATGACGCCGGAGAACAAGTTCAACCTCGGCGCCAACTACACCTTCGACTTCGACGCCGGCAGCCTGACCCTCGGCGGCACCTACACCTATACCGACGACATGCAGACGGCGATCTTCGCCCAGGACAACTATACCGCTCCGGCCAACGAGATCGTCGACTTCCGCGCCCTGTGGAAGGACGGCCAGGACCGCTTCACGATCATCGGCTACGTGAAGAACGCCTTCGACGAGGTGGCCTACCAAAGCTCCACCCCGACCGGCCTGACCGGCTCCGGCGACTATCGCCGGACGGTGAAGCTGAACTTCCCGCGCACCTACGGCGTGGAATTCCAGTACCGCTTCTAGGGGCCAGACCCTCAGGATCGACGGGGCGCCGCGGGAGACCGCGGCGCCCTTGTCGTTTCCGCGCCCGCTCGGGCGCCGTGATTGCGGAGTTTCACTCCTGGCCGAACGCCGTTAGGTTGGCGCCGGCCTGAAGGAGGGGAAGGCGTGATGCTGGTTCGTTGGGTCGCCTTGGCAGTCGTTGCGATCCTCGCCGCCGGGCCGTCGGCGCCGGGCGCGCCCGCCCCTGCCGGGGCCGCCGGCCGCTTCGCCCCGGAGATGCAGGCCTTCGCCGCGCAGGACAAGGCCGCGCCGCAACCGCCCTGCAAGATCGTCTTCACCGGCTCGTCCTCGATCAGGTTCTGGACGACCCTGGCGCAGGACATGGCGCCGATCCCGGTGATCAACCGCGGCTTCGGCGGCGCGCAGATCTCGGACGTGAACGCCCACTTCGACGAGGTGGTCGCTCCCTACCGCCCGCGCGCGGTGGTGTTCTATGCGGGCGAGAACGACCTCAGCGCCGGCGAGCCGGTCGGCTCGGTGGTCGAGGACTTCGAGCGCTTCATGCGGCTGAAGACCGAGAAGCTCGGCGCCTCGACGCCGGTCTACTACATCTCGCTCAAGCCCTCGCGGGCGCGCGAGCACCAGATCCCCGACCAGAACGCCGTCAACGCCAAGATCCGGGCCCTGATGAAGGGGCGCAAGGACTTCCACTACATCGACATCGTGCCGCAGATGATGGGGCCGGACGGCCACCCCAAGGACCTGTTCGTCAGCGACGGCCTGCACATGACCAGCGCCGGCTACGCCATCTGGACCCGGGCGGTGCGGCCGGTCATGGAGCGCGAGATGAAGGCGGACCGGCCCGCTTGCCGCGCCGCGCGGCCCGCCTCCTGAAGTCCTAGAGCGACGAGCGCAGCATCCAGGCGTGCTTCTCGTGCGCGGTCAGCCGGTCGGAGATCAGGCTGGCGCTGACCTCGTCGCCGGCCTCCTGGGCCAGGGGCAGGATCGCATAGAGCGTGCCGATCAGCGCCTCCTGGCTGGAGATCAGGTCCTTGAGCATGTCCTCGGCGCCCTTGGACGGGTCGCCGTCCTTGATCGCCGACAGGTTGCCGAAGGCGCCGTAGCCCTGCGGGGCCAGTTCGCCCAGCGCGCGGATCCGCTCGGCGACCTCGTCGATGGCGGTCCACATCTCGGTGTACTGGGCCATGAACAGCGAATGCAGTTGCGAGAAGTTCGGGCCGCGCACGTTCCAGTGATAGCCGTGGGTCTTCAGATAGACCGCATAGGTGTCGGCCAGCAGCTTGGAGAGGCCTTCGGCGACCGCCTTGCGGTCTGCGGGCGTGGGTCCGGTGTTGGGCATGGGGCGGGCTCCTGTTCTCAAGCTTCGACGCTCGCCGAACGGGCGCCCGGCGCGGAGGTTCCGTTCGCGCCGATCCGCGCCCAGACGCGCTCGTGCACGGCGAAGGCCATGGTCTGGAAGATCGGCTCGATCATGCCGATCGCCAGCGCCGCACGCCAGTCGCGGGTCAGCGCATAGGCGACGGCGATCGCCACCGTCAGGTGCATCAGGCTGTAGCTGAGGGTCTTCTTGGCGGTGCGCATGATCGAACCTTATTGCGAGTGGTTCGCAACATATCATGGCCCGGCATTATCGAAACAAGTTTATCCATCAGATTTTCTTTGATGAACCAGCGTGGCCCTTATCGCTTGGCGCCGCGCTGCTTTCGCTTATCGTCGTTCACCTGACCGCCCGACAGAGGCGGATAGGGAGGAGCGAGCCATGAAGTTCACCTGGTTCAACCTCATGCCGTGGCCGTACCTGCCGGATGACTTCCGGGAGACGAACCGTTCGGTGTGGGTGGATATCGACCAGCGCCTGTTCGACCCGGCGAGAAGCCACGAGGTCTACAACACCTATATGGACCTGCTCGAATACGCCGACACGCTCGGCTTCGACGGGATCGGGGTGAACGAGCACCACCAGAACGGCTATGGCATCATGCCCAGCCCGAACATCATCGCCGCGGGCCTGGCGCGCCGGACCCAGAACGCGGCGATCGTGGTGCTGGGCAACTCCATCGCGCTCTACAATCCGCCGGTCCGGGTGGCCGAGGAATTCGCCATGCTGGACTGCATCAGCGGCGGGCGGCTGGTGGCCGGGTTCCCGGTCGGGACCTCGATGGACACCAACTACTGCTACGGCCAGATCCCGTCGCTGACACGCGAGAAGTACCAGGAAGCCCACGACCTGATCATCAAGGCCTGGACCACGCGCGACCCGTTCGCGTGGAACGGCCGCTACAACAAGCTGCGGCACGTCAACATCTGGCCGCGACCGATCCAGCAGCCGCATCCGCCGGTGCACATCCCGGGCGGCGGCTCGGTCGAGACCTACGACTTCTGCATCGACAACACCTATTCCTATTCCTACCTCAGCTTCTCGGGCTACCTGCGCGCCCAGGCGCTGATGAACGGCTACTGGAAGCGGGTCGAGGAGCGCGGGGTCGACAAGAGCCCCTATCGCGCCGGCTTCGCCCAGACCATCTGCGTGGCCGAGACCGACGAGGAGGCCGAGCGGCTCTATTCCGAGCACGTCAGCTACTTCTACAATCGCTGCCTGCACGTCTATCCGGGCTTCGCCGACGCGCCGGGCTACCGGACGATCAAGACCATCCAGTCGGGCGCGCTCAGCCAGTACGCCCCGCCGAAGGGCGGCTATTCGCAACTGACCTGGAAGGAGCTGACCGAGCAGGGCCACGTCATCGCCGGCAGTCCCGAGACCGTGCGCCAGCGGATGGAGGACCTGATCAAGGGGCTCAACGTCGGCAACATCTTCTGCCTGATGCATGTGGGGAACATGCCGGCCGACAAGTGCATGTATTCGACCCGGCTGTTCGCCGAGAAGGTCATGCCCAAGCTGCGGAACATGTTCCCCGAGCACGCGGACGACGGCCGCTTCTGGTGCAAGCCGCTGGACCGTCGCGTCGCCTCGGGGGCGCTGCCCCGCGAGATCCCGACCAGCGCCTCGCTGGCCAAGACCTACGCGTGAAGGGGGCCAGGATGGAACTGAAGACCGTAGAGACCCGTCACGTCCCGGTCCGCTATCTCGAAGGCGGCTCGGGCCCGGACCTGGTCTATCTGCACGGCGCGGGCGGGGTCACGGCGGAGGACCCGTTCCTGGCCGAACTGGCCAGGAGCCACCACGTCTACGCCCCGCTGGTCCCCGGCTATGGCGACAGCGAGGAATGCGCCGAGATCCGCGACATGCTGGATTTCACCCTGCACGGCTGGGACGTGGTCGAGGCGCTGGGCCTGAAGGATCCGGTCCTGGTCGGCCATTCGATGGGCGGGATGATCGCGGCCGAGATGGCGGCCATCGCCCCCAACGACGTCTCGCGGCTGGCGTTGATCTGCCCGGCCGGGCTCTGGGACGACGCGCATCCGATCGCCGACCTGTTCTCGCTGATGCCCTACGAGATGCCGCAGATGCTGTTCCACGACGCGCAGGCGGGGGCGGCGATGCTGACCGCCGGCCGCAATGTCGAGGACCCCAACTTCCTGCAGACCTACCTGGTGACCAATGCGCGCCAACTGGGCATGGCGGGCCGCATCCTGTTCCCGATCCCCGAGCGCGGCCTCGCCCAGCGTCTCTACCGCATCAAGGCCCGGACGATCGTGGTCTGGGGCGACAGCGACCGGCTCGTGCCGCCGTTCTACGCGCACGGGTTCAAGAAGGGGATCGCCGGCGCCGAGCTGGTCTCGATCCCCGAGGCCGGCCACATGGTCGTCCTGGAAAAGCCGGCGGCGGTGGCGCAGGCCGTGGGGCGGCTGGGATGAGGTTTGCGCCGGGCCGCCGCGGATGATGTCCTGACCGCTGGCGAAGGAGCATCGGCATGGCCGGAACGGACGATCTGGAGGTCGTGAACAACGAGGCGGACGGGCGGTTCGAGGTCCGCCTCGGCGACCAGACGGCCTATGCCGAGTACCGGCTGCTGGCGACGGGCATCCTCTTCCCGCACACCGAGGTGCCGCCCGCCTTCGAAGGCCGCGGCGTCGGCGGCAAGCTGGTGCGGGCGGCCATGGCGTTCGCGCGCGAGCGCGGCGAGGTGGTGATCCCGGTCTGCCCGTTCGTGGCCGGCTTCATCACCCGCCACCCGGAATACCACGACCTGGTGCATCCGAATTATCGGGCGGCGCTGAAGATCTAAGTCGCCTTGGGGGGGAGACGTTTGAGGAAGATTGCTTGCCTGGCCGCCGCCGGCCTGATCCTGGCCGCCTGTGCGCCGAAGGCCGGACCGCCCGCCGATCCGGCCAGCCTGGCCCCCGCCGACGCGCGGCTGGCGCAGCTCTATGCGGACTCCTGCAAGGCCTGCCATACGGTCGCCGACGCCGGGGCGCCGATGGTGCATGACGCCAGGGCCTGGGCGCCGCGCTGGAAGCAGGGCGAGGACGTGCTGCTCGACCATGTGGTCCAGGGCTTCCAGGCGATGCCGGCGCTGGGCCAGTGCGCCGCCTGCACCCCGGACGACTTCAAGGCCCTGACCCGCTTCATGGCCGGCAAGGAGGGCCAGTCATGATCTCGCGCCGCACCGCCCTGGTCGCCGGGACCGCCGGCGTGCTCGCCGCGGCCGGCGGCGGGGTCTATCTCGCCAGCCGCGACAAGCCCGAGCCGCCGGCGCCGCCCAGCATGGACGCCGACAAGCGCCTCTTGTGGCGCAACTGGTCGGGGACCGAGCACGCCTATCCGGCCGTGCGCAGCGCCCCGAAGACGGAGGCCGAGGTCGCCGCCGCGCTGAAGACCTCGGCCGCGCCGGTCCGGGTCGTCGGGGCCGGGCATTCGTTCACCGGGCTGGTCCCCACCTCCGGCACGCTGATGACCCTCGACGGCCTGGCCGGCGTGGCGCGCTGGGAGGGCGACGAGGCGGTGGTCTGGGCCGGCACGCGGCTGGGCGCCCTGGGCCCGGCCCTGGCCGAACGCGGCCGCGCCATGGCCAACCTGCCCGACATCAACAAGCAGTCCCTGGGCGGCTGCCTGGGCACGGCGACGCACGGGACCGGCGCGGCGATCAAGGCGATCCACGGCGACGTCGTCGCCCTGCGGCTGGCCACGCCCGCGGGCGAGATCCTCGACTGCGACGCCGCGACCAACGCCGACGTCTTCCAGGCGGCCAAGGTCTCGCTGGGCGCGCTGGGCGTCATCACCCAGGCGCGGCTGGCCACCAGCGCCAATCGCCGGCTGCACCGCAAGGTGTTCGTCGAACCGTTCGAGGAGACCCTGGCCAAGGCCGAGGAGCGCTGGGCCCAGCATCGGAACTACGAGTTCTACGCCGTGCCGTTCACGGACCTGGCGGCGAACATCACCCACGACGAGACCGACGCCCCGGCCATGGCCCGCGGGCCGGACACCGACACCGCCTTCCTGGAGGTGCTCAAGCAGCTTCGCAACCTGACCCGGTTCTCGACGCCGCTGCGCAAGGCCGCGGCCAAGGCGCTGCTGGGCTCGGCCAAGCCGGAGGAGGCGATCGACGAGGGCTGGAAGCTGCTCTCCACCGAGCGCCCCGTGCGGTTCAACGAGATGGAGTTCCACGTCCCCGTGGAGAACCACCTCGCCGCGCTGAAGGAGGTGGTGGCGACCATCGAGGCCCAGCGGCCCGACGTGTTCTTCCCGATCGAGGTGCGCCGCATCGCCGCCGACGAGGCCTGGCTCTCGCCGTTCCAGGGCGGGCCGCGCGGGTCGATCGCCGTGCACTGTCACTACAAGGACGAGTACGGCTTCCTGTTCGAGCTGATCCAGCCGATCTTCCTGAAGTACGGCGGGCGGCCGCACTGGGGAAAGCTGCACAGCCTGACGGCCCGCGAGCTGGCGCTGCTCTATCCGAACTGGAACGACTTCCTGGCGGTGCGCGCGCGGCTGGACCCGGAGGGGCGGCTGCTGAACCCGTACCTGAAGGCGCTGTTCGGGGTCTAGGCGCTCAGCAGCGCGTCCTCGCCGGTCAGCATCAGGGCGTGGAAGCGCTCGCCCATCAGCCGGTAGCCCTCGGTGTTGGGGTGCAGGTCGTCGGGCAGCAGCGCCGCATCGGCCTGGCCGAACAGCAGCAGGCCGTCGAGATAGCGGATGCGCCGGTCGCCGGCCGCGATCCGGGCGGCGACGACGTCCTGCAGCAACTGGCGCATGCGGATCAGCGACAGGCCCTCGCCCGCGTCCTCCCGGCCCGGAGAATAGATCGGCGACACCACGGCGATGGGGGTGGCGCGATGGCGCTCGCGGATGATCGAGATCATCGCGTGGGCGGAGTCGAGGAAGGTCCGCTCCTTGAGCTGGCCCTCGGGATGCACGTTGATCCCCAGCTTCAGGACGATGGCGTCGGTGCGGGCGTCGCGGATGATCCGCGCGGCCTGGCCCGACAGCAGGCACGAGCCGGCCCAGCCGAGGTTCTGGTGGTCGAGCCCGGCCAGGCCCGCGGCGACGGCGGGCCAGCCGGCGCTGGCGCCTTCCGCCTCCAGGCAATGGGTGATCGAGCTGCCGTGGAAGAGGACGCGCGGGCGCCCGTCGGCGACGGAGGCGGCCTGCGCGCCGTCATCGAGGTCGAGGCCGGTGATCGAGACCGTGGCCGCCTGGGGCAGCCACAGCTCCAGGGTCTTTTCGCCCTCGGGCAGGCCCGCGAACGTCAGGTTGAAGGCCTCGTCGCCCACAAAGGCGCCGTTGGCCAGGTCGATGGTGGCGCCGCCCTGCGCCCATGCGCGGCCATGGAAGGCGCCGTCGACATAGAGGTCGTAGGCGCCGCGCCGCTCGCCGCCGACCGGCTGGTCGAGCAGCCGCTGGGCGCCGCGCAGGCGCAGGCTGGTCGAGCCGGTCCGCAGGCGCACGCGGCAGGCGGTGGCGCAGGACCCGACCCAGCGGTTGAAGGCGTCGTAGAAGCCGAGCTCGGCGACCGGCAGGCGCAGCGGCTGCAGTGAACCGGGACGCCGGCGCACGTCCACATGGCCGTCCAGCAACGGCGCGATCTCGTCCGGTCCCAGCGTCGTCATGCGCATCCCCCCTGTTGCGCCATGCTTAGGCCGGAAGGGGGCGCCGCGGCTAGTTCGGATGCAGCGTCATCGGCGCGTCGGGATCGGTCGGAAGCGGCGCGGAGGATCGCGGCGTGATCGGAGGCTCGGCCGGGGCGGGGTTGAGCGGCGTCAGGACCAGCGGCGGCGCGGCCGGGGCCGGCACGTCCAGCACCGGCGCGGCGGGCGCCGGCTGGGCGACGGGCCCGGGCGCGGTCGGTCTGGGCGCAGCGGCCTTGCTCGCCGGCGGCGGAGGCGCCGCCTTCGGGGCCGGAGCGGGGGGCGCGGCCGCCTCGGTCGCCGCAGGGGGCGGGACGGGTGCGGCCTGCGGCGGCGGGGCCGGCGCTTCGATAGCGGGCGCCGGGGTTTCGAGCGCCGGGCTCGGCGCCGGCGGCGGTTCCTCCCTCGGGCGCGTCAGCAGGAAGGCGGCGCCAGCGGCCGCGGCGAGCGCGACGCCGCCGACGACGATCAACGGCACGGGCAGGCCCTTGCGTGCGGCAGGCTTGCGGGGCGGGGCGAGGGTCAGCTCGGGTTCAGGCGCAGGTCGCGGCGCGGGGGCCGGCGCGACAGGCGCCGCGGCGGCGACGGATGGCGTGACCGGCGGCGCGGCGGCGGCGGGCGAGGCCGGGCGCGGGGCAGGCTGCGGCCGCGCCGGCGCCTGGCCGAGCGGGGTCACGAAGGCCGGGCGCACGCCCTGGATCGGCCGGTCCACCGGATTGGGCGCGGTCGCGGGCTGGGCCGGTCCGCGCGGAAGCAGCGACCCGCCGGCGAGGATGCCGGCCTGCGGCGACACGCTGGGCCGGGGCGTGGGGCCCTGGACGGCCGGCCGCGGCGTGGGCGGCGGCGGGACGGGCCGTTCGGCGGGTTCGACCGCCGGCGGTTCGCCCTGCGGCTTCAAGGCATAGCCGAACGGCGCGGCCCCCTTCGCCCGGCCCCAGGGGCTGGATCGGATGAACGGGTTGTCGTCGCGCTCGGACATCTGCCTCTCCCGCGCCGTTGGCGGCGCGAGGTCAATTTAGCTCGGACTTCGACAGTTGTGGGGCGAGAAACGTTCAGCGCTGCGCTGTGCGCATCGGCCGCACGGCGTCGGTGGCGCAGCCGGCCGGCTCCAGCATGGCGTGCTGCGCCAGGCAGTAGATGTCCTCGTAGTAGGGCCCCGCCGCGGCCAGGCACTGGTAGAGGTTGAGCTTGGCGACCCGCACGCACATGCCGCTGCGCGGCTCGCTCATCAGGGCGCTGGCGCGGCCGTTCTCGCCCATCACCGTCAGGGCCGCGACCGCCAGCCCGCGCGAGACGACCGGGCTCGCCGCCCCGCCGCGTTTGCCGCCCTGGGAGAGGGTCGAATAGAGCTGGGCCTGGTCGCCGCCGGCCGGCCGGTAGCCGGCGCTGGAGATCTGTTTGACCCGGGTCAGCCGCGCCTTGGCGTCGGGCACGAAGACCTTGGCCCAGGCCTGGCGCTGGACGTCGTAGGAGGCCTTCTTCACGCGCTTGCCGCTGGCCTCCAGGGCCTCGCCCTGGCGATAGAGCGCCGCGCTGGCTCGCGCCGCGGCGGCGTCGGCCCCGGGCAGGCCGGCCGCCAGGTCCGGCCGGGCGGCGAGGCGGGCGGCCAGGCCCTTGCCCGAGCGATCCTGGGCCGCCTTGCGCACGCCGGCCACGAACCTGGGCTCCTGCAGGGCGGCCAGCGCCGCATAGGCCACCATCCCGGCCTCGAGCTGCTTGGGTTCATAGGACGCGCCGACCCGCAGCCCCTCGCTGACCGCCGCCGGCCCGGCGAAGGTCGCGTCGATCCCGCGCGCATTGCGCATGAAGCTCTCGAAGGCGCTGGCCTGGGCCTCCAGCCGCCGGTCGGTCTGGGCGCCCGGGCCTGGACCACCGCCCCTGGACGGCGCATGGGTCGCGCACCCGGCCAGTACGAGCAGCGCCGCGGCGGCGGCCACGCCGCCCTTCAACCTGATGTCCATGTCGGACCCCTCCCGTCAAAAGAGGCCCACCCCGAGCGCGACACTCCACGCCGTTAAGGTTGAGGAAGGGTTGCCGAGCTTGGCCGTCAGCCTGGACTCCGCGGGCCGTCCGGCGCAGGCTTTGCGCCCACATCCAGGGAGCGCAGCGATGTCCGGGACCCTCGCCCAAGACCTGTCGGACGCGACGGCCGGGGCGCTCGCCGCGGCTCTGGCCGCCGGCCAGATCAGCGCCCTGGAGGCCTGCGAGGCGGCCATCGCCCGGATCGAGGCGCGCGACGGGGCGATCAACGCGGTCGTGGTTCGCGACTTCGAGCGCGCCCGCGCCGCCGCCCGCGCCGCCGACGCCGCCCTGGCGCGGGGCGAGCGCGGGCCGCTGCTGGGCGTGCCGATGACGGTCAAGGAGTCCCACAACGTCGCCGGCCTGCCGACCACCTGGGGCTTCGAGGCCGCCAAGGGCTGGACCGCGCCGGAGGATTCCCTGGGCGTCGCGCGGCTGAAGGGCGCCGGGGCGGTGATCCTCGGCAAGACCAACATCCCGGTCAGCCTGGCCGACTGGCAGAGCGTCAATCCGGTCTATGGCCGGACCCGCAATCCCTGGAACCTGGAGCGCACCGCCGGCGGGTCGTCGGGCGGGGCCGCGGCGGCGGTGGCGGCCGGCATGGTCCCGCTGGAGTTCGGCTCGGACATCGGCGGCTCGATCCGCGTGCCGGCCGCCTTCTGCGGCGTCTACGGCCACAAGCCCAGCTACGGGATCATCCCGCAGCGCGGGCATGCGCCGCCCGGCCTGGACGGCGCCGACGTCGCCCTGGCCGTGGTCGGGCCGCTGGCCCGCACCGCCTTGGACCTGCAACTGGCGCTGGACGTGCTGGCCGGGCCCGCGCCGGACGAGGCGGCCGCCTATCGCCTGGAGCTTCCGGCCCCGCGCCATGCCCGCCTGGCCGACTATCGGGTGCTGGTCCTCGACACCCATCCGGCCGCCGCCACCGATGCGGAGATCCAGGCCGCGCTGGACAGGACCGCCGCGCAACTGGAGAGGCTGGGCGTGACGCTCGCCCGGCAGAGCGAGCTGCTGCCCGACCTGGCGCAGGCGCACGGCGTCTATCTGGGCCTGCTCAACACCGCCATGTCGCGCGGCGGACCGCCCCAGCCGGAGCCGATGTCGGCGCATGGGTGGCTGGACCTGCAGGACGCCCAGCTCTTCATCCGCCGGGCCTGGGCGCGGCTGTTCACCGCCTTCGACGTGGTGCTGGCGCCGGTGCACGGCTCGCTCGCCTATCCTCACGACGACGCAGAGCCCGCGGGCCGGACCCTGCTGCTGAACGGCGCGCAGACGCCCTATTTCGACCAGCTCGCCTGGCCGGGCCTGGCCATCCTCGGGCACCTGCCGGCGACGGCCGCGCCGATCGGGCTCAGCGCCGGGGGCCTGCCGATCGGGGTGCAGGTGATCGGCCCCTACCTGGAGGATCGCACGGCGATCGCCTTCGCCGGCCTGCTGGAGCGCGAGTTCGGCGGCTATCGCCCCCCGCCGCTTTAGGCCGAGAGGATGTCGCCCAGGCTGGGGCCGCCCGGGTCCGCCGGCGGGGTGAACAGCAGCTTGTCGATGCGGCGGTCGTCCATGTCGATGACCTCGACCCGGAAGCCGGCGATCTCGAACACGTCGCCTTCGGCCGGCAGGCGGCCGATCTCGTGCAGCACCAGGCCGGCGGCGGTGTGGAACTGGCTGGTCTCGGTGAAGTCGGCGCCCAGGGCCTTGGCCAGGTCGTCGACCTCGGCGCGGCCGTCGACCAGGTAGCTGCCGTCCTCGCGCTTGAGGATCGCGTCGTGCGTCGGGGTGTCGTGCCCCTCGTCGAAGTCGCCGGCGATCATCTCCAGCAGGTCGGTGGGGGTGACGACGCCTTCCAGGGCGCCGAACTCGTCGACCACCAGGGCCATGTGCAGCGGGGTTTGCTTCAGCAGCTCCAGCGCGCGCAGCAGCGAGGTCGTCTCGACCAGGTAGAGCGGCGTGGCCATCAGGGCGGAGATGTCGGGGGTCTTGCCGTCCAGGATCGCGTCCAGCACGTCCTTCTTGTGGATCACCCCGACCGGCTCCTCGACGTCGGCGCCCTCGGTGACGACGATGCGCGAATAGGGGCAGGCGCGGATGTCGGCCAGTTGCTGCTCGGCGGTGTCGGAGAGCGAGATCCAGTAGATGTCGCGGCGCGGGGTCATGGCCACGCGCACCTGGCGGTCGCCCAGGCGCAGCACCTCGCCGATCATGGCCTGTTCCTCGGGCTCGATCAGGCCGGCGCTGGTTCCCTCGGCCAGGACGCTCTCGACCTCCTCGTGGGTCATCTGCTCGCCCTTCTCGTCGCGGATGCCCAGCAGCCGCAGCACCCCGACCGTCGAGCCGGTCAGCAGCGAGACGAAGGGGCCCATGGCCTTGGCCAGCAGCGACAGCGGCCGGGCGACCAGGGCGGCGATGGTCTCGGGGAAGACCATGGCGAAGCGCTTGGGCACCAGTTCGCCGACGATCAGCGAGAGGTAGGTGATGACCACGACGACGACGCCCGTGGAGATCAGCTCCGAATAGTCGTGCAGGGCCGGGATGGTCTCCAGCATGTCGTCGAGCTCGGCGGCGATGGTCGCCTGGCCGTAGGCGCCCGACAGGATGCCGATCAGGGTGATGCCGACCTGGACGGCGGCCAGGAACCGGGTGGGATTCTCGGAGAGCCGCAGGGCGGCGGCGGCGCCCTTGTCGCCCCGCTCGGCGCGGGCCTGCAGCTTTGCCCGCCGGGAGGAGACCACCGCCAGTTCGGACATGGCGAAAAGGCCGTTGAGCACCAGCAGCAGGAGCACGACGGCCGAGGCGAAGAGGATCATTAAGGGTTGGGTCCAGGCGAGGCCCTCCGGGAGCCCCAGGCCACCCTAACTTGAATAGGCCGTCCGCGCGACGTTCCCGCCATGGGGGCGAGCGGACACGAAAAAGGGCCGCCCCTGCGGACGGCCCTCCAGTTCGATAGACGTGGATCTCTTAGAAGATCTCGAAGAGGCCGGCCGCGCCCATGCCGCCGCCGACGCACATGGTGACGACGCCCCACTTGGCGCCGCGACGCTTGCCTTCGTGCAGGACGTGGCCGGTGCAGCGGGCGCCGGTCATGCCGTAGGGGTGGCCGATCGAGATGGCGCCGCCCGAGACGTTCAGCTTCTCGTTCGGGATGCCCAGCTTGTCACGGCAGTAGAGCAGTTGGCTGGCGAAGGCCTCGTTCAGCTCCCAGATGTCGATGTCGTCGATGGTCAGGCCGTTGCGCTCCAGCAGCTTGGGGATCGCGAAGACCGGGCCGATGCCCATTTCTTCCGGGCCGCAGCCGGCCACGGCCATGCCGCGATAGGCGCCCAGCGGGGTCAGGCCGCGCTTCTCGGCTTCCTTGCGCTCCATCAGCAGCACCGCGGCCGAGCCGTCCGACAACTGGCTGGCGTTGCCGGCGGTGACGAACTTGCCTTCCGGCACGTAGCGGCCGCCCTTGAACACCGGGTTCAGCTTCTGCAGGTCGGCCAGGGTGGTCTGCGGGCGGTTGCCCTCGTCCATGCCGATGGTGATTTCCTTGTCGGCGGTCTCGCCGGTCTCCTTGTTGACCAGCACCTTCATGATGGTGGTGATCGGGGCGATCTCGGCGGTGAAGCGGCCTTCCGACTGGGCCTGGGCGGTGCGCTGCTGCGATTGCAGGGCGTAGTCGTCCTGGGCCTCGCGGCTGACGCCATAGCGCTCGGCGACGATCTCGGCGGTCTCGATCATCGAGGTGGCCAGTTCCGGCACGTGCTGGCCGAGCCAGGGGTCGCCGGTCATGAAGCGGTTCATCTTGTCGTTCTGGACGAGCGAGATGGACTCGACGCCGCCGCCGATGGCGATCGGGGCGCCGTCGTTGATGATGTACTTGGCGGCGGTGGCGATCGCCATCAGGCCCGACGAGCACTGGCGGTCGAGGGTCATGCCCGAGACGGTGTTCGGCAGGCCGGCGCGCAGGGCGGCCTGGCGGGCGATGTTGTTGCCGGTGGTGCCTTGCTCCAGGGCGCAGCCGAAGACCACGTCGTCGACCTCGGCCGGGTCGATGCCCGCGCGCTCGACGACCGCGGCGATCGAGTGGCCCGCGAGGGTCGCGCCGTAGGTGTTGTTGAAGGCGCCGCGATAGGCCTTGCCGATCGGGGTGCGGGCGGTGGAGACGATGACGGCTTCACGCATTGGAGAGCATCCTAACGAGTTGGGAGGGTAGTCCTGCTCACCCCCGGCCCTCGCGGGCCAGGGGCGGTCTTAGGTCACGGTCGCCTTAGAGGTCGGCGAACTTCTTGTTTTCGGCGACGAGCTTTTCCAGCAGCGCGGCCGGCTTGAACTGGTCGCCCATGGTGGCTTGGAATTCCTTCATCTTGGCCAGCACCTTGGCCGGACCGACCTGGTCGCCATAGTGCATCGGGCCGCCGCGATAGACCGGCCAGCCATAGCCGTTCTGCCAGACCACATCGACGTCCGAGGCGCGGATGGCCTTGCCTTCCTCGAGGATCTTCACGCCCTCGTTGATCATCGGGAAGATGCAGCGCTCGAGGATCTCCTCGTCGCTGATCTTGCGCGGGTTGGCGCCCGACTTGACGATGAAGTCGTTGATCACCTTCTCGGTGAAGGGGCTCGGCTTGGCGACGCGGTTCTCGTCGTAGTCGTAATAGCCGGCGCCGGTCTTCTGGCCGCGGCGGTCGGCTTCGCAGAGCACGTCGCGGATGGTGGCGCCGTTGGACTTTTCCTTCACCCAGCCGATGTCCAGGCCGGCCAGGTCGCTCATCGCGAACGGGCCCATGGGGAAGCCGAAGTCGTAGAGCACGCGGTCGATGTCCCAGGGCATCGCCCCTTCCATCACCAGCTTCTGGGCCTCGCGCTGGCGCGCGCCCAGGATGCGGTTGCCGACGAAGCCGGGGCAGACTCCGACCAGCACCGCGACCTTGCCGATCTGCTTGGCCAGCTTCATCGAGGTGGCGATCACCTCGTTGGAGGTGTGGTCGGCGCGGACGATCTCCAGCAGGCGCATGACGTTGGCCGGCGAGAAGAAGTGCAGGCCGATGACGCTCTCGGGGCGCTTGGTGACCGAGGCGATCTCGTCGATGTCCAGGCCCGAGGTGTTGGTGGCCAGGATCGCGCCGGGCTTACAGATGGCGTCGAGCTTGGTGAAGATGTCCTTCTTGATGTCCATGCGCTCGAAGACGGCCTCGATCACCAGATCGACGTCCTTGAAGCTGTCTTCCATCGACAGCGAGCCGGTGATCAGGGCGCAGCGCTCTTCGACCTGGGCCGCGGTGATGCCGCCGCGCGAGGCGGTGCGCTCGTAGTTCTTGCGGATGGTGGCCAGGCCGCGGTCCAGCGGCTCCTGCTTCTGCTCGACGATCACCACCGGGATGCCGGCGTTGGCGAAGTTCATGGCGATGCCGCCGCCCATGGTGCCCGCGCCGATGACGCCGACCTTCTTGATCGGGATCAGCGGGGTGTCGTCCGGCACGTCCGGGATCTTCTGGGCGGTGCGCTCGGCGAAGAACGAGTAGCGCTGGGCGGCCGACTGCGGGCCGCTCATCAGCTCCAGGAACAGCTTGCGCTCGGTGGCGAGGCCTTCCTCGAACGGCTGGTTCACCGCCGCCTCGATGCAGCGGATGTTGTATTCCGGGGCCAGGAAGCCGCGGAACTTGCGGGCGTTGGCCTTGCGGAAGTCGGCGAAGATCTCGGGCTTGCCGCGGGCGGCCTCGACCTTCTCGTTCTGGTCGCGGATCTTGCGCAGCGGGCGGCCCTCGGCGACCACCTTCCTGGCGAAGGCGACAGCGCCTTCCTTCAGCTTGCCTTCCTCGACCAGCTCGTCGACCAGGCCGCCCGCCAGGGCTTCCTTGGCGGGCACGTGACGGCCGCTGGTCATCATCTCCAGGGCGCGCTCGGGGCCGACCACGCGGGGCAGGCGCTGGGTGCCGCCGGCGCCCGGCAGCAGGCCGAGGGCGACTTCCGGCAGGCCGAGCTTGGCCGAGGGAACGGCCACGCGATAGTGCGCGCAGAGCGCCACTTCCAGGCCGCCGCCCAGGGCGGTGCCGTGGATCGCCGCGATCACCGGCTTGGGGGAATCTTCGATCTGGGCCTGGACCTCGGGCAGGCCCGGGCCGGCCATGGCGCCGCCGAACTCGGTGATGTCGGCGCCGGCGATGAAGGTGCGGCCCTCGCAGATCAGCACGATCGACTTGGCCGCGTCGTTGGCGTTGGCCGCCTTGAAGGCCTCGAACAGGCCTTCGCGGACCTTGGCCGACAGCGCGTTCACCGGCGGAGAGTTGAGCGTGATCACCGCGACGTCGCCGTCGAGCGTGAGGTCGGTCACCGAATTGATCTCGGCCATGTGGCGCATCCTCGATTGCTTGGAGAGGGACGGCTCGTGGAGATGGCCGCCCTTGGGATTCAAACGGTTGTTTACAGGCGCCGCCGGACGCGCGCGAGTCAAAAATCCGTAGGGTTTGCGCCTGTCCGGCGGCGGTTCATAAGAGCTACCGATCATCACCTTAGGGGAAGCAACACATGGCTCAGGGACTGTTCTCGCTGGAAGGGCGCGTGGCCCTCGTCACCGGCGGCTCGCGCGGCATCGGCAAGATGATCGCCAAGGGCTTCCTCGATGCGGGCGCGGCGCGCGTCTACATCTCCTCGCGCAAGCCGGCGGCCTGCGACGAGACCGCCGCCGAGCTGGGCGAGCGCTGCATCTCGCTGCCGCAGGACGTCTCGACGGTGGAGGGCTGCAAGGCTCTCGCCAAGCGCCTGACCGACCTGGAGCCCAAGCTCGACATCCTGGTCAACAACGCCGGCGCGGCCTGGGGCGCGCCCTTCGACGAGTTCCCGGAAAGCGGCTGGGACAAGGTCGTCGACCTGAACCTCAAGTCGCCGTTCTTCCTGACCCAGGCCCTGCACGGCGCCCTGAAGGCCGCCGCCAGCCCCGACCAGCCGGCCAAGGTCATCAACATCTGCTCGATCGACGGCATCCGCCTCAATCCGCAGGAGACCTATTCCTATCATGCCAGCAAGTCGGGCCTGATCTACCTGACCCGCCGGATCGCGGCCGAGCTGATCAAGGACCAGATCAACGTCACCGGCATCGCGCCCGGCGCCTTCGCCTCGGAGATGAACCGCGTGGCCCGCGACCAGGGCGAAGAGGTCGCCAAGCGCATCCCCTCGCGCCGCATCGGCCGCGACGAGGACATGGCGGCGGCGGCGATCTACCTGGCCAGCCGGGCCGGCGACTATGTGGTCGGCGAGACCATCGCGGTCGACGGCGGCGTGGCGCTGGCGACCACCGGCGGCCTGTAAAACTCCCACGAACGGCCACGCTTTCGGCGGTTTTGCGTTATGACCTGCTGGTAGAGAGGCAGGCGTCGCGTTTGACCGAGTCCGAAACTAGTCCGCCGTCACGGGCGGCCCGGCGCAGATGGCGCCGGGCCCATACCGTCCTGGCCGCAGGCGTGATCGTCGCCGTGGTCGTCGGCGGCAGCGTCTACCTGACCCGCCGGGCCATCGCCCGCGAGCTGCTGGTCGGCTGGCTGGAGGCGCGCGGGGTTCCCGCCGAGGTCGAGTTCCGCGAGTTCGGGTTCGGCGGCTTCACGGCGCGGGTGCGGGCCGGGGCCCCCGCCGATCCGGACGTCTCGGTCGAGCGCGTCGAGGTCCGCTACGGCCTCACCGGCTTCTGGGCGAGGCGGCCGCCCGGCGTCCAGGTCCATTCGGTCAAGCTCTACCGGCCGGTCCTGAAGGGCGCCTTCACGGGCGGCAAGCTGCGGCTCGGCTCCCTCGACCCGCTGATCGAGGAGTTCAGCCGGCAGCCGCCCAGGCCCGAGGCCCCGCAGCCGCGGGTGGAGATTCATGGCGGGGTGATGCGGCTGGCCACCGACTACGGCCTGCTGAAGCTGCGGGCCGACGGCCGCCTGGCCGGCGGCCGGCTGATGGCGCTGGACGCCCGTCTCGAGCCGGTGGCGCTGAAGGGCGAGGGCCTGACGGCGGACCTGGGCGAGGCCAGCCTGAAGCTGGCGACCACCCGCGACCGCGTGGACGTCCTGCTGCTGGCGCCGGTCGCCGCGCTCGATGCGGGCGAGGTCAAGGCGCGGGGCGGGCGGCTGCGGCTGTCGGTCCAGGCGCCCTATCCCGACCTCGTTCGGAAGCGCGGCGAGGGCCGGGTGATGGCGCGGCTCGACCTGGCCGGCGAGCAGGCCGCGTTCGGCGCCGACAGCGTCGAGGACCTGCAGCTTGTCGCCAATTTCGAGGGGATCTCCAAGGGATGGATCGAGACCCTGGCGCTGGATGGCGACGGCGACGTCCAGGTCGGCGCCCGCGGCGGCAAGGTCGCCGGCTTCGCCATCCATGACCTGAAGGGCGAGGCGTCGCTGGGCGACCTGCGCTGGACCCGCGCCGCCGGCGACGTGGTTTCGGGCGAGGTCAGCACCCGCTTCGCCGCCGCCCGCGCCGAGGGCGGGGACGTGAGGCTGTCCGACGCGCGCGGCGAGTTCGGCGGCCTGGTCGCCTTCGACCGCCACCGGGTCGACGTGGCCCTGCGCGGGGCGGCCTCTTCGCGCGGCGGCTGGTCGGGCCTGGGCGCGGCGCAGGCCTCCGACCCGCCGGAGACGGCGGCCCTCAAGCGCGCCCTGGCCGACTTCCAGCTCACCGCCAGTTCGCTGGCGATCAACGCCTCGCGCCAGGGGGTGTCGGTCGACCTGGGCGTCCCGGTCCATGTGCGCACCGCCAGCGGCGGCGAGCTGACGCTCTCCCAGAGGTCGGGCAGGCCGGTCTACGTCGACGGCGCCGGCGGCTTCGACGTGGCCGTCAGCGGCGGCGGCCTGCCCGAGGCCAGCCTCGCGGTCGACCGCTACCGCCTGACCAAGGACGGACTGACCGCCAGCGCCGCCCTGAAGGCGAAGGGCGGCTTCGCGCCGGTCAGCGGCGGCGCCATCGACGCCGCGGGCGAGCTGCGCGTGTCCGGCCAGACGGTCGACTTCGTCGCCGCGCGCTGCGTGGCGCTGTCGGCGGCCCATGTCGAGCTGGGCGACAGCGACCTGGAGAAGCTGGACGGCCAGGTCTGCCCGACCGCCGCGCCCCTGCTCAGCCTGAAGGGCGGCGCCTGGCGCGTGCGCGGCCAGGCCAGGGCGCTGCGCGCCGACATGCCCTTCCTGGAGGCCAGGCTCTCCGACGCCGCCGGCCTGATCGACCTGTCGGGCTCGGGCGCCGACGTCGACGGCCAGGTCCTGGTCAGCGCCGCGCGGATCGACGACGCGGCCGCCGAGACCCGGTTCCGGCCGGTGCGCGCCCGCGGCACGGCGACGGCGCGGGCCGGCGGCTGGCTGGCCGACTTCGCGGTGAGCGACATGGCCGGCAGGCCGCTCGCCTCCGGCGGCCTGCGCCATGCCGCGGACGGGCGCGGCGCCCTCGACTTCGACACCGGCATGCTGGTGTTCGAGGACGGTGGCCTGCAGCCGATCGGGCTTTCGCCGATGGCGGCGATCGTGGCGTCTCCGGCCAGCGGCCGCGCCCGGTTGGGCGGGCAGATCTCCTGGGCGCCCGGAACCTCCGCCAGCCACGGGACCCTGATCGTCGAGCGCCTGGACTTCATCAGCCCGATGGGGCCGGTGAGCGGCCTGGCCGGCCGCGCGGAGTTCGACAGCCTGATCCCGCTGACCGCCGCGCCGGGGCAGGTGCTGAAGGCCGAGACGGTGAGCAGCCTCGTGCCGCTGACCGATGTCGACGTGACCTTCGGCCTCACGCCGGACGCCGTGACCGTGGGCGGGGCGCATCTGGCCATGGGCGGCGGGACGCTCGCCTTCGAGCCCTTCACCCTGCCGTTCAACCCGGACGAGCCCTGGACGGGCGTGCTCGACATCCAGGGCGTCCAGATCAAGGACCTGGTCGAGGCCTCGCCCTTCGGCGACCGCGTCGACCTGGAGGCCAGGCTCAACGGCCGCGTGCCGTTCGAGGTGACGCCGCAGGGCGTGCGGGTCTCGGGCGGAACCCTGCGGGCGATCGAGCCCGGCCGCCTGTCGATCCTGCGCGAGGCGCTGACGCCGGTGGCCAGCGAGGGCGGCGCGGTGGTGGGCGCGGCGGTCGAGGGCGCGCCGCAGGTCCCCTTGCCGGCGGCCGCGCCGGCCGGCGAGGTCAACGCCTTCAGCGAGTTCGCCTACCAGGCCATGGAATATCTGGCCTTCGACACCCTGGACGCCGAGGTCAACAGCCTGGAGAACGGGCGCCTGGGGGTGCTGATGCACCTGAAGGGCGAGCACACGCCGCCCAAGCGCCAGGAGATCCGCCTGACCCTCATGGACCTGATCCGCCGCGACTTCCTGAACAGGGCCCTGCCGCTTCCCTCCGGGACGAAGGTGGACCTGACGCTGGATACCTCGCTCAATCTCGATCAGATCCTGAAGGACTTCGCCGACTACCAAGCCCTGCGCGGTTCACAAGCCGTTCAGCCGTGAGGGTCCAACCTGGCCGTGAAATCTGGAGACCACCGAATGACCAAAACCCTGCCCGTCGTGGCGGTCCTGGCCGGGGCGGCCTTGTCGAGCGCATGTACGCCCACGGTGCGGGTGGAAGTTGCGCCGATCAGCATCTACGCCAAGCTGGACGCCGACGTCCGGCTGCGCCTCGATGACGACGTCAAGGCGCTGATCCAACAGAACCCGAACCTGTTCTAAGGGGTATGAGCATGACCTTTCGCAATCTGATGACCCCCGTCGCCGCCGTGGTCGCCACCCTCGCGCTCGCGGGCGCGGCCCACGCCGATCCCGCCACCGCCAAGGCCGCGGTCGACGCGGCCAAGGCCCAGGGCGTGGTCGGCGAGCAGAGCGACGGCTTCCTGGGCTTCGTGAACGCCGGCGCGGCCAGCGGCGAAGTCCGCGCCGCCGTCGCCGAGATCAACGCCGGCCGTAGCCAGCTCTACGCCCAGGCCGCCGCCCAGAACGGCGTCAGCCCGGCCGCGGCCGGCGCCTCGGCCTTTCGCAGCGTGGTCCAGGCCAAGCTGAAGCCGGGCGAGTTCTACCAGGACGCCGGCGGCGCCTGGGTGAAGAAGTAGGTCCGGCGCGCTTGGGCCAAAGCAAAAGGGCGTCCCGCGGGACGCCCTTTTCGTTTCTGCATTCCAGGTGATCGGGGCGGGGAAGCGACCGAATTTTAGCTTCCCCGCCCGTCACCCTATCCGCCCTCCTTTCGGAGGCCCCGGATCTCTGAAAACTCGGAAAAAAGTGAGCCCGCCCGAGCCCAGAAGGCCTGGGCGGGCTCAAGGAGAGACAATCGGGCGCCGCCCTGACTCTAGGCCGGAAGTACGAGCTGTTCCGACGCGATGGCGAAGCGGGTGGTGGCTTGGCTGCGGGTCTCGGTGGACACCTTGCGCCAGGCTTCCTTGGCTTCGTCGCGGGTCTCGTACGGCCCCAGAACCTGGGGCGCGCCGTTCTTCAGCTTGGTGAAGGCGAGGCAGCTATATTCCCCGCCGACAACCCAGAACCGTTCCTTGGTCATGGTCTCTTGCTCCCCCGGCTTTCGCCGGAACCGAGTCTTTTGAACTGAACCTGCTCCTCACGGCTTTTACAAACCGTCGATCGAACCTAGACCTTGCGTGGCTTGGGGCGAAGAGGCCTTGGGATGCAACAAGGCTCACATGTCACAGCCCGACCTTGTAAATGATGTAAAACTGTGACAATCCGACAAAATGGCCCCTACGACGACGGACCGGAAGCTGTTCCTGGGCGCGCGCCTCAAGCGGCTGCGGCGGGAGCTGGGGCTCACCCAGACGCGGATGGCCGAGGACCTCGGGGTCTCGCCCAGCTATCTCAACCTGCTCGAGCGCAACCAGCGGCCGGTCACCGCCCAGGTGCTGCTGCGCCTGGCCGAGGCCTATGACCTCGACCTCAAGAGCCTGGCCACCGATCCGGAGGACGGCGGCGCCACCGGCCTGTCGGAGGTGTTTTCCGACCAGATGTTCCGCGACCTCGGCGTCGCCCGCCACGAGATCGCCGAGGTGGCCGAGAGCGCGCCCGGGGTCTCCGAGGCGATCGTGCGGCTCTACCGCGCCTATCTTGACCAGCGGCGCCTGACCGACCTGGGCGCCATCGGCCGCCCGGAGGAGGGGGCCTCGGCCGGTTCGGCGGTGCTGCCGTCCGACTGGGTGCGCGACTTCTTCCAGGCCCAGAAGAACTATTTCGCCGAGCTGGAGGAGGCCGCCGACGAGCTGGTCGGCGAACTCGCCCACGAGCCGCTCGACTTCGCCATCGCCGCCCGCGAGCGGCTGGCCGGCCGCCACGGCGTCACCGTGCGGGTCGTGCCGCTGGAGGTGCTGCCGGAATCGGTGCGCCGCTACGACCACCACCGCAAGCGGCTGTTCCTGTCCGAGGCCCTGACCAACGAGGGGCGCTCCTTCGCCCTGGCCTACCAGTTGGCGATCCTCGAATACGGCGCCCTGCTCGACGCCATGGCCGAGCGGTCCGGACCGCCGGACCGCCCGACCCGCGGCCTGCTGAAGGTGTCGCTGACCAACTACCTGGCCGCGGCGGTGCTGATGCCCTACGCAGGCTTCCATGAGGCGGCCGAGCGGACCGCCTACGACATCGAGCTGATCCGCGCGCGGTTCGGGGTGTCGTTCGAACAGGCCTGCCATCGCCTGACCACCCTGGCCCGGCCCGGCGCGCGGGGGGTGCCGTTCTTCATGCTGCGGGTCGATTCCGCCGGCAACATCTCCAAGCGGTTCGCCGGGGCGACCTTTCCGTTCTCGCGGTTCGGCGGCACCTGCCCGCGCTGGAACATCCACACCAGCTTCCGCTCGCCCGGCCGGATCGCCACCCAGATCGTCGAGACCCCCGACGGCCAGCGCTACTTCACCCTGTCGCGGACGGTCAGCCGCTTCGCCACCCCCTATGCGGCCGACGACACCGAACTGGCCATCGGCATGGGCTGCGAGCTGAAGTTCGCCGAGCGCCTGGTCTATTCGCGCGGCATCGACCTGCGCGATCCGGTCGCCACCGCCATCGGCCCGGCCTGCCGCATCTGCGAGCGCCCGGCCTGCCCGCAGCGCGCCGCCGAGCCGATCAACCGTACACTGATGGTCGACGACTTCACCAAGTCGATCTCGCCCTATCCGTTTGCGTCGGGCTGACGCCTTGCGCGGCAAGGGGCTTGCGATAGAGAAGGGGCCGGAGGGCGTGTCAGGGCGTATCGGGGATGGCTGAGAAAAAGGGCGTGCGTGCGACGGACCGTTTCCGCAAGAAGCGCGACGCGATCCTTGACGCCTCGACCATCCTTCTGAACCAGCGCGGCGTGAAGGGCCTGACCCTGGCCGACGCGGCGGCCGCCGTCGGGCTCTCGACCACCAGCGTCACCTACTACTTCAAGCGCAAGGACGATCTGGCCGCGGCCTGCATGCTGCGCGGCATCGGCTGGCTGCAGGACGCCGCCGAGATCGCGGTGACCGAGCCCGCGCCGGCCGAGCGGCTGCACCGGCTGCTGGACCTCTATTTCGAACGCGTGCGGCTGATGGCGATCGGCGAGGGCTCGCCCCTGCCCAGCCTGGCCGATGTCCGCGCCCTCCAGGAGCCGCGCCGCGCCGAGGTGATCGAGGCCTTCGCCAAGGTCTTCCGCAAGGTGCGGAGCCTGTTCGACGCGCCCGAACTGGTCTGGCTCAGCCGTGGCCGCCGCACAGCCCGCACCCACATGCTGCTGGCCCAGTTGTTCTGGTCGGGGGCCTGGCTGCACAAGTACGATCCCGAGGACTATGCGCGGGTGCGCGAGCGGGTCTTCGACATCCTGGTCGGCGGCCTGGCGGCCGAGGGCGCGCAATGGAGCCCGGCGCCGGCGCCGCTCTCCGAACTGGCGGCGCACGAAGGCCCGGAGATGAGCCGCGAGACCTTCCTGCTGGCCGCCACCCGGCTGATCAACCAGCGCGGCTATCGCGGCGCGTCGGTGAACAAGATCTCGGCGGCGCTGAACGTCACCAAGGGCTCGTTCTATCACCACAACGACGCCAAGGACGACCTGGTGGTCGCCTGCTTCGACCGCACCTTCGAGGTGATGCGCCGGGTCCAGCGGCTGGCCATGGGGCTGGAGGGCGACCAGTGGCTGCGCATCTCCAGCGCCGCCGCCGCCCTGGCCGAGTACCAGCTCTCGCCCTACGGGCCGCTGCTGCGGGTGTCGGCCCTGGCGGCGCTGCCCGAGGAGATCCGCATCGAGCAGGTCGCCCATTCCGACCGGGTGTCGGACCGCTTCGCCTCGATGATCTCCGACGGCATCGCCGAGGGCTCGATCCGCCCGGTGGACGCCGCCATCGCCGCCCAGATGCTGAACGCCACCCTCAATGCCGGCTCGGAGCTGACCTTCTGGCTGCCCGGCGTGACCCAGAAGGCGGCCCCGGCGGTGTTCGCCCGGCCGCTGCTGATGGGGATATTCTCGCGCTAGAAAAAGCCGCTCATCCCGGCATCGAGTGCGCGCGCTAGGCGCGCAGCGCCACGACGTTGGAGTCCTGGGCGGCCTTGGCCGCCTTCTCGGCCCAGACCTGCTCGACCACGTGCAACAGCCGCTCGGCGGTGATCGGCTTGGTCACGTGGCCGTCGGCGCCGGCCCGCGCCGAGGCCTCGGCGTGCTCGGGCATGGCGTTGGCGGTCAGGGTGTAGATCGGCGTGCGGCGCCCCTCGCGGGCCTCGCGGCGGCGGATCGCCGAGATCGCGGTCAGGCCGTCCATGACCGGCATCTGCATGTCCATCAGGATCAGGTCGAACTGGCCGCGGGCCGCCTCGTCCACCGCCTCGGCGCCGTTTTCGACCGAGATCAGGTCGACGCCGGCCGCGCCCAGGATCAGCTCCACCACCCGGCGGTTGGTCGGGTGATCCTCGGCCAGCAGCACGCGCATGGCGTCCAGCTCGGCCTCTTCGGGCCCCGCGTCCTCGTGCTCGCCCCACATCTCCACCGCCCCGTGGCGGCGCGGCAGCTCCAGGCTCAGGACGAAGGTCGCGCCCTTGCCGGCTATGGCGGTGGCGCTGAGCTCGCCGCCCATGGCCTCGGCCAGCGAGCGCGAGATGGCCAGGCCCAGGCCGGTGCCGCCGTACTGGCGGGTGATCGACCCGTCCGCCTGCTGGAAGCGGCTGAACAGCCGCCGGCGGGTGGCCTCGTCGAAGCCGATGCCGGTGTCGGCGACCGTGAAGGTCAGGTGCGTCGTCGTCTCGTCGCGCCGGGCGCCGACGGTCAGCCTGACCTCGCCCTGCGCCGTGAACTTGACGGCGTTGCCCAGCAGGTTGGTCAGGATCTGGCGGATGCGCGGCCCGTCGCCCTCGAAGGCCCCCTGGGCGTAGGGCTCGATCTCGACCTTGAGCTCCAGTCCCTTGGCCTGGGCGGTGGCCTCGAACAGCGCCGCGCAGGCGCTCACCGAGGTGGCCATGTCGAACGGCTCGGGCCGGATCTCCATGCGGCCGGCCTCGATCCGGGCCAGGTCCAGGATGTCGGTCAGCAACGCCTCGAGCGTCTGGGCCGAGGTCTCGATCAGCTCGACCATGTCGGCCTGGTGCGGGGTCAGTTCGGTCTTGGCCAGGGCGCCGGCGATCCCCATCACCCCGTTCAGCGGCGTGCGGATCTCATGACTCATATTGGCCAGGAATTCGCTCTTGGCCTTGTTGGCGGCCTCGGCCTCGCCGGCGAACCTCACCAGGTCGCGCTGGGCGTGGTGGCGCGAGCATTCGTTGGAGGCGATGGCCGCCAAGTCGATCAGGTAGCTGGCCAGGTCGCCGTCATAGGGCCGCGGCGTGCGGCTGGCGACGCAGACCACCCCGATCGGCTGGCCGTCGGCCAGGCGGATCGGCGCGCCGGCGTAGAAGCGCACGCCCTCGGGGCCGGTCACGTGCGGATGGGCGGCGAAGCGCTGGTCCTCCAGGGCGTTGGCGACCCACAGCAGCTCGTCCTCGCCCACCACGACTTCCGAGAACGACTGGTCGCGATAGATCTGCTCGTCGGTCCAGTTGGGGCCGACGCTGGCGTGCCAGGTGCGCTCGGCGCCGACCATCACCACGTCGCCGAGGTCCAGGCGCGCGAAGGCCCGGGCCAGCCGTCCGATGCGCTCGAAGGTCGGCTTCAGCTCGTCCAGATCGAGGGTGGCGATGGCGGTCAGGCGCGCGGCCTCGGCCTGCGCCGCCGATCCAGGCTTGGACATGTTTATCCCCCGCCGTCTTCTTGGGCGCGACCATGGGGCCGCAGAGTTAAATTTCCGTCTTTATTCGAACGCTGTTCGGCAACCCTTGGTCGATCAGTTGTGGAAAACTGTCGAGCTTGGGGATTTTTTCGCGCCCATCGCGCGGCGCCTGGGGAAATCCCTCCCGGCCAAAGGGGTTCCGCATCCACTCTAGAGAAGCTTGATCTCCCGCAGGCGCTCCTTGAGGAACTCGTCGGCGGTGATGGGGGCCAGGCCGCGGTCGGGATGCTCGGGCGTGACGCAACCTGGCAGGGTGCGGATCTCGTAGTCCGGATTGAAGTGCAGGAAGAACGGCGTGGAGTAGCGCGCAAAGCCGCGGCGCTCGGGGGCCGGATTGACCACGCGATGGGTGGTCGAGGGCAGCACGTGGTTGGTCAGCCGCTGCAGCATGTCGCCGATGTTGCAGACCACCGAGCCGGGCGGCGGGTTGATCGCCAGCCATTGGCCGTCGCGGTCCAGCACCTCCAGGCCCGCCTCCTCGGCGCCCAGCAGCAGGGTGATGACGTTGATGTCCTCGTGCGCGCCGGCGCGGATGTTCGGGCCGTCCGCCGGCGTCGGCGGATAGTGCAGCAGCCGCAGGATCGAATTGCCGAAGTTCACGGTCGGGTCGAAGAACCCGCGGTCCAGCTTCAGATAGACGGCGATCGCCTCCAGCACCTGCCGGCCCAGGCCGTCCAGGGCGCTGAACAGCCAGGCGATCTCGCTGTGGAACGCCGGAACCTCGGCCGGCCAGACGTTGTCGGGCATGAAGGCCCTGAACGGATGGCCGGGCGGCAGGTCGCGGCCCATGTGCCAGAATTCCTTGAGGTCGAAGTGCTGGGCGCCCTTGGCCGTCTCGATGCCGAACGGGGTGTAGCCGCGCTGGCCGCCGGTCCCGACGACATAGCTGCGCTTGATCTGCTCGGGCAGGGCGAAGAAGGCCTTGGCGGCGGCGATGGCGCCCTCGATGCGGGCCTGGGGCAGGTCGTGGTCGGAGATCACCGCAAAGCCGTAGCGGGCGAACGAACCGCCCAGGTCCTGCGCGAATCCGTCGAACTCCCGGTCGAAGCGCTTGAACGAAACCGGCTTGATCGTCTCTGTCGTCACGTCTGAACCTTCGTCCCGGCGAGCGGGAACCTTGACCGTAGTGGTCGCGTTCGCACCTGAGTTCCACGATCGAGGAGATCGCCTATGCGCAAACTGACCGCCCTCGGGGCTTGCATCCTGGGTGCAGGGGCGTTGGCCGCCTGCACCACCACCGACCCCTACACCGGACAGGTCGTCCGCAACAACACCGGCACCGGCGCCATCGCCGGCGCGCTCGGCGGGGCCGCGCTCGGCTATCTGACCAACACCAACCGCAGCGAGCAGGGCCGCAAGAACGCGCTGATCGGGGCCGGCATCGGCGCGCTGGCCGGCGCGGGCGTCGGCAACTACATGGACCGCCAGCAGGCCGAGCTGCGCCGCGAACTGGCCGGCAGCGGCGTCGAGGTGCAGCGCCAGGGCGACAACATCGTCCTGCAGATGCCCAGCGACGTGACCTTCGGGTTCGACCGCTCGGACATTCAGCCGCAGTTCTACGGGGCGCTCGACGACGTCGCCCGCAGCCTCAACAACTATCCGCAGACCCTGATCGACGTGATCGGCCACGCGGATTCCACCGGGCGCGCCGACTACAACCAGAACCTCTCCGAGCGCCGCGCCCTGTCGGTGGCCGACTACCTGACCGGCCGCGGCGGCGTGCTGCGCGACCGCCTCTATGTCGAAGGCCGCGGCTCGACCCAGCCGATCGCCGACAACGCCACCGAGGCCGGCCGCGCCAAGAACCGGCGGGTGGAGATCGTGCTGCGGCCCTATACGGGCTGACGCCGCGGCTTCGCCGTTTGCTCGCCCAGGCGGCGCGTTGAGATTTCGCGCCGCCGACACCCCCGCGCGCGGTTGCGCCTCCCGGCCTTTTGACACCACATACGCGTGAAGACCGCCCCGCTCGGAGGGGCGGGCGAGGTATCAGGAGCGTCGATGGCGGCCGAGGCTGCGGGCATGAACCTTGGGCACGCCGTCGCCCTGCTGGCCGCCGGCGTCGTCGCCGTGCCGCTGTTTCGCAAGCTGGGCCTGGGCTCGGTGCTGGGCTACCTGGCCGCCGGCCTGGTGATCGGCCCCTTCGGCCTCAAGCTGTTCGCCGACCCTGAAGCCATCCTGCACGTGGCCGAACTGGGCGTCGTGCTGTTCCTCTTCCTCATCGGGCTGGAGATGCGGCCCAGCAAGCTCTGGAGCCTGCGCGGCGAGATCTTCGGCCTGGGCGCCGCCCAGGTGGCGCTGTGCTGCGCGCTGCTGTCGGGCGTCGCCATCCTCGGCGGGTTGCCGCCGGCGGCGGCGGTGATCGGCGCCAGCGGCTTCGTGCTGTCGTCCACCGCCGTGATCATGAAGATGCTGGACGAGCAGGGCGAGACCTCGACGCCGGCCGGCCAGCGGGCGATCTCCATCCTGCTGCTCGAGGACCTGGCGGTGGTGCCGTTGCTGGCGCTGGTCGTGGTGCTGGGCTCGATGAGCGGCGGCGCCGTCGAGGACGGACGCCCGGCCTGGCTCGGGCTGCTGATCGGGCTCGGCTGCATCGCCGTGGTGATCGCCGCCGGCCGCTGGCTGCTCAATCCCTTCTTCCAGATCCTGGCCCGCACCGGCGCGCGCGAGATCATGACCGCCGCGGCCCTGCTGGTGGTGCTGGGCACCGCCCTCTTCATGCAGTGGGGCGGCCTCTCCATGGCCATGGGCGCGTTCCTGGCCGGGGTGCTGCTGTCGGAATCGACCTTCCGCTTCCAGCTCGAGGCCGACATCGAGCCGTTCCGCGGCATCCTGCTCGGCCTGTTCTTCCTCAGCGTCGGCATGTCGCTCGACCTGGCCGTGGTGACGGCCGAGTGGGGCCTGATCGTGCTGGGCGTGCTGGCCTTCATGGTCGTCAAGGCGGCGGGCATCTACGGCGTGGCGCGGCTGTTCAAGGCCGGCCACCGCGAGGCCATCCAGCGGGCTGCGCTGTTCGCCCAGGGCGGGGAGTTCGCCTTCGTGCTCTACGCCGCCGCGGTCTCGGCCGGGGTGATGGATGGGCGGACCAGCGCGGCCATGACCGCGGTCGTCATCCTGTCCATGGCGCTGACGCCGCTGGTGGTGATCGTGCTGAACCGCCTGTTGCCGGCGCCCAAGGAGTCGATGGACGGCGTCGAACTGGCGGCCAACCTGGAAGGCCGCGTGCTGATGATCGGCTTCGGCCGCTTCGCCCAGGTGGTCAGCCAGCCGCTGCTGGCCCGCGGCATGGAGGTCTCGCTGATCGAGACCGACGTCGAGATGATCCGCGCCGCCGGCTCCTTCGGCTTCAAGGTCTATTACGGCGACGGCACCCGGCTGGACGTGCTGCGCGCCTCGGGCGCGACCCACGCCGAGGCGATCCTGGTCTGCGTCGACAAGCCCGAGGTCGCCGACAAGATCGTCGAGCTGGTCAAGTCGGAGTTCCCGTTGGCCAAGCTGTTCGTGCGCGCCTTCGACCGCGGCCATTCGTTGCGGCTGATCGAGGCCGGCGTCGACTACCAGATCCGCGAGACCTTCGAATCCGCCCTGGTGTTCGGCAAGAACGTCCTCATCGAGCTGGGCGTCGACGAGGTCGAGGCCGCCGAGATCGCCCGCGACGTCCGCCGGCGCGACACCGAGCGGCTCGAACTGCAGGTGGCCGGCGGCATCGAGGAGGGCCGCTGGCTGATGCGGGGCAACATCGCGACGCCGACGCCCGAGCCGTTCTCCGTCCCGCGCAAGGGCGGCGAGGCGCTCAACGAGGAGGCGGCCAACGCCATGAAGAAGACGCCGAAGGCGCTGGCGGAGTAGTTCTTCGCCATCTGATGAATTTTTTCGCCCGGCCCGGTTCTCAACCGGCCGATTGCAGCTTAAAGGGGCCTCATGGCTGGAAAGACCCGCAACGACGCCGTGGACGCCCTGGCTGGGCTGCTCTTTGACGGCATGACCATCATGGCCGGGGGCTTCGGCCTTTGCGGCATCCCCGAGAACCTGATCGGCGCGATCAAGGAGTCCGGCGTCAAGAACCTGACGGTGGTTTCCAACAATTGCGGGGTCGACGGCTTCGGCCTCGGCATCCTGCTGGAGAGCGGCCAGATCAGGAAGATGATCTCGTCCTATGTCGGCGAGAACAAGCTGTTCGAGCAGCTCTACCTCTCGGGCGCGCTGGAGCTGGAGTTCAATCCGCAGGGCACGCTGGCCGAGCGCATCCGCGCCGGGGGCGCCGGCATCCCCGCCTTCTTCACCAAGACCGGCGTCGGCACCCTGGTGGCCGAGGGCAAGGAAGTCCGCGACTTCGACGGCGAGACCTATGTGATGGAGCGCGGCCTCACCGCCGACCTGACCATCGTCAAGGCGCACATCGGCGACGCCGAGGGCAACCTCGTCTATCGAAAGACCGCCCGGAACTTCAATCCGATGATGGCCACGGCCGGCAAGGTCACCGTCGCCGAGGTCGAGAACCTCGTGGCGATCGGCTCCATCGACAAGGACCACATCCACACGCCGGGCATCTATGTCGACCGGATCGTCAAGGGCGCGGTCTACGAGAAGCGCATCGAGCGGGTCACAACCCGCCCCCGCGAAGAAAAGGCGAGCGCGTAAGATGGCCTGGACCCGTGACGAAATGGCCGCCCGCGCCGCCAAGGAACTGCGCGACGGCTTCTATGTGAACCTGGGCATCGGCATCCCGACCCTGGTCGCCAACTACATCCCCGAGGGCATGCACGTGACGCTGCAGAGCGAGAACGGCATGCTGGGCATGGGCCCCTTCCCCTATGAGGGCGAAGAGGACGCCGACCTGATCAACGCCGGCAAGCAGACCATCACCGAACTGCCGAGCTCGTCCTACTTCTCCAGCGCCGACAGCTTCGCGATGATCCGCGGCGGGCACATCGCGCTCTCGATCCTGGGCGGCATGCAGGTGGCCCAGAACGGCGACCTGGCCAACTGGATGGTGCCCGGCAAGATGGTCAAGGGCATGGGCGGGGCCATGGACCTGGTGGCGGGCGTTAAGCGCGTCGTCGTGGTCATGGACCACTGCGAGAAGTCGGGCGCGCCCAAGCTGCTCAAGGCATGCAGCCTGCCGCTGACCGGCGCCGGCGTGGTCGACCTGCTGATCACCGAACTCGGCGTCTTCGAGGTGGGCCGCGGCAAGGCCCCGGTGAAGCTGATCGAGCTGGCCCCCGGCGTCAGCGTCGACGAGGTCAAGGCCAAGACCGAGGCCGAGTTCGAGGTCGCCGTCTAAGGCGTAAGGCGTCCAAGCGGCCGCGGCCTCCGTATCTCCACCAGTCCGCGGCGGGCTTGCCCCGCCGCCTCAAGGTGAGATGCTGAACTCATGAGAAACCTGCGCAAGGTCCTCGCCCTGGCCGTGCTCGGCTGCCTGTCGGCCTCCGTCGCCACGGCCGCCCCGCTGAAGACCGCGGTCTTCGCGGGCGGCTGCTTCTGGTCGATCGAGAAGGCGATGGAGGAGTTGCCGGGCGTCACCGGCGCCGTCTCGGGCTATGCCGGCGGGGCGCTGAAGAACCCGACCTACGAGAACCACCGCGGCCACCTGGAGGCGGTCAAGGTCACCTACGACTCCGCCAGGATCAGCTACGCCAGGCTGGTCGACGGTTTCTTCCATCACATCGACCCGACCGACGCCGGCGGCCAGATCTGCGATCGCGGGCCGTCCTACACGACCGCCGTGTTCGTCGCCGACGCCGCCGAGACCGCGACCGCCCAGGCGGTGAAGGCGCAGGTCGCCAAGACCCTGGGCAAGCCGGTCGCCACCCGCATCCTCACCGGCGGCGGGTTCTGGCCGGCCGAGGCCTATCACCAGGACTACGCCAAGCGGAACCCGGCCAGCTACAACGCCTATCGCATCGGCTGCGGACGCGACCGCGCGCTCAAGGCCGTCTGGGGATCGGCTTACCGGTGACGGGGTCGCGCGGGGCGGGATCGAAGCCCTCGGCGATGAACAGCTCGGCCTTGCGCTTGCGCTTGTTGTCCAGGCGGATGCTGACGATCTCCTCGTCCGAGGTGGCGCGGAAGTCGGCCTTCATCTCCTCGATGAACACCTGCTCCAGGCTGACGGCCAGCACGCGCCCGCCGTCGGCGGCGGTCAGCGGGGCGACGGTCTCGGCCTGGTTCTGCGGATGGGCCTCGCGCACCCACATCTTCAGCGGCGGCTCGCCGTTCCTGCCGAAATAGTCGCGGCCGTAATAGGCGGCGGCGTTGAACAGGAAGCGGTCGTTCACGGCCACCGCGCTCAGCGACTTCGGCGGCTCGCGCAGGGCGCGGTTGGCCATCGCCTCGGTCATCTGCTCCCAGCCCTTGGCGCGCTTGAAGGCGTTCGACAGGCCGATGGTCTCGGCGAAGGACGGCTGGAGCACGCAGGCCAGGAACACCGCCGCCACCGCGGCCTGCAGCGCCAGGGCGCCCATCAACCACCAGCGGGCGCGCCAGCGGACCAGCCACGCCGCGGCCAGGATCACGCCCGGCGCATAGCCTGCGCCCGACCAGTTGGCGTTGGCGCGGCTGATGAAGGCCTGGCCGGTGACGATCAGCACCGCCGGCAGCGCAAAGCACAGCAGCAGGACGTCGGCGGGCTCAAGCCTGCGCCTGGCGGCCAGCACCGCCGCGCCGCCGATCAGCACCGCGAACGGGATCGGCCCGAACACCCCGAACTGCGAGGCCAGGAATTCGCCCAGCTCGCCGAAGTTGAACAACTGGCGTCCGCCCCACGCCGCATTGGCCGCGGTGTGCTGCACGGTGGAAAATCCGTGGGCGGCGTTCCAGGCCAGGTTGGGCGCCAGGATGACCAGGAAGGCGAGGGCCGCCAGCCCCGCCGACTTCAGGGTCCAGACCGTCCGGGCCGGCTTGGAGAGCGCCAGGTGCAGGGCCAGCCCGATCAGTCCGTAGACGGCGGCGTACTTGGACAGGAACGCCAGGCCCGTGGCCGCGCCGAAGCCCGCGGCCAGCCACAGCCGCCGGCGATGGTCGCCGGCCGGCAGCTCGACATAGGCCAGCAGCGCCAGGCTCAGGAACATCAGCAGCGGCGCGTCCGTGGCGGCCACCACCGACGACAGTTGCACCGCCGGCATCAGCAGGTAGAGCGCCGCCGCCGCGAACCCGGTCGAGGGGCCATAGAGGCGCCGGCCGATCCCATAGACGCAGAAGGTGGTGATCGCATGCAGCAGCGGCGCGGAGAACCGCACCCACGGCTCGGCGTCGCCGCCGATCGAGGTGGTCGCCCAGATCAGCCACGCCACCACCGGAGGTTTCGAATAATAGCCCCAGTCCAGCGTCCGCGACCAAAGCCAGTACTGGGCCTCGTCGGGATAGAGCTCCAGCGGCGTGGCGAACAGCGCGACCATCCGCACGGCGGTCAACGCCATGGTGATCATCAGCACCGCGCGCCAATGGCGGTCGAATCCGTTGGCGGATGACGTGTCGGTGGACAGGGCCAGTTTGGGTCGCATCGGTGGGAAGATCGCGGGCGCCAGCGTGTCTGTAAAGCGACAGGCGCCGGCATATTGATCGGTCGCCAGGGGTGTAACGCCACTCGTCACGAATCCGTCACCTCCCGGCGAATTTTCCGAGCTATAGGCGCTGCGCTCGGGGACGAGTCAAAGCTCTCCCCCAGGGGCTCAAGACAAGGGGATATCTATGAACAGGATGCTTAGGCGCGCCCTCGGGGCGACGACTGCGCTGGCCGGTGTGCTGGCGGCTGGTGTCGCCATGGCGCAATCTACGGGTACGGCCACAGTCGAGGAATTCGTGGTCACGGGCGCGCTCGGCCCGGCCAACCAGGCCGGGGTGATCGTCGCCGAGCGCGAACCGAAGTCCCGCGCCTCGGTCACCCAGGAATTCCTCTCCACCCAGACGCCCGGCCAGACCGTGCTGCAGTCGCTGAACCTGCTGCCGGCCGTCAACTTCACGAACAACGACCCGTTCGGCTCGGCCGGCGGCGACATCACGATCCGTGGCTTCGACTCTCAGCGCGTGGCGCTGCTGCAGGACGGCGTGCCCCTGAACGACAGCGGCAACTACGCCATATATCCGAACCAGCAGCTCGACTCGGACCTGATCGACCGCGCCACGGTGAACCTCGGCACCACGGACGTGGACAGCCCGACGGCCGCGGCCGCCGGCGGCACCATCAATTACGTCACGCGCCGCGCCGCCGACGAATTCGGGGTGCGGGCCGAGCTGGGCTTCGGCTCCGACAACTTCCAGCGCTACTATGCGACGGTGGAGACGGGCCGCTTCGGTCCCTGGGGCACCAAGGCGTGGTTCTCGGCCCTCTACACCAAGAACGACATGTTCAAGCCGCATGACGCGGTGGCCGACCCGGCAGGCCAGATCGAGAAAACCCAGTACAACGCCCGCATCGACCAAGATTTCGGCGAGATCGGCTGGGCGAGCCTGATCTTCAACTACAACGAAAATCGCAACAATTTCATCAACCGCGTCAACCTGGCGAACTACACCGCCGGGCGGGTCCCGGTCTATACCGACGACGTTCCGTGCTCGAACCTGGCCGGCGGCCCTGGCGCCCAGGTCCAGAGCTGCGCCAGCACCTGGGCTCCGTTCAACATCAACCCGTCGAACACCGGCAATATTCGCGGCCTGTCGAGCTGGAGCCTGAGCGATAGTCTGACGCTGACGGTCGACCCGTCGTTCCAGTACGTCCTGGCCAACGGCGGCGGCGCCCAGCTCTTCCCGGAAAACGATCTGCAGCTCATCGGGAATTCCGGGGCCGCGGGCGTCGATCTGAATGGCGACGGCGACCTGCTCGACCGCGTCTATCTCTACCGCCCGAACACGACCAACACCCGCCGCTATGGCGTCACCTCGTCGCTGATCTGGAAGTTCGCCGACAATCAGAGCGTCCGCCTCGCCTACACGTATGACAAGGCCAAGCACCGCCAGACCGGCGACTTCGGCTACCTCGACGCCAACGGCGTGCCTGAAGACGTGTTCGCCGGGAAGGACGGCCGCGGCCGCCCGGTGCTGCTGCCCGACGGGAGCAACGGCCGCCGCCGCGACCGTTCGTCCGTGGCCTATCTCAACCAGTTCGCGGTCGAGTACCGCGGCCGGTTCGTCGATGACAAGCTGCTGTTCAATGCCGGTCTGCGCGTCCCCTACTTCGAGCGCGAACTGACCAACTTCTGCTATCAGCAGAACACCTTCAACGCCTACTGCACGACCCAGATCCCGCGCATCGTGCCCGGCACCGACGACGGCACCGGCCGGCCGCTGGTCACCTTCCCGCAGGCGACGCTCAACAGTTCGGCCAGCCTGCTCTATGGCCAGCCTCGCTCGTTCAACCGCAAGTACGACGACGTGCTGCCCAACCTTGGGGTCAGCTATGACTTCACCGAGAACCTGACCGTCTTCGCCAGCTACGCGGAGACCCTGTCGGCGCCGCGAACCGACGACCTCTACGACCAGATCCTGGTCGATCCGGGTCCGGAGTCGGCCAAGACCGTCGACCTGGGCCTTCGCTACAACAACGGCCCGGTGATGCTGGCCGCCTCGGTTTGGCGCAACGACTTCAGCAACCGCATCGAGCGGGTGTTCGACGAACCCGCCGGCATCGCCTTCTCGGCCAATGTCGGCGACGTCAAGCTCTGGGGGATCGACGGCCAGGTCGGCTTCAAGCCGAGCGAGGACCTCAGCTTCTACGCCTCAGCCTCGTACATCGAATCGGAGATCCAGGACGACATCCCCGGCACGGGCTCGGCCGCGCCCCTGCCGACCAAGGGCAAGTCGCTCTACGAGACGCCCAAGCTTCAGGGCGGCGTGCGCGTGGCCTGGGACCCGGTCGAGGACCTGCGCCTGGGCGTCCAGGGCAAGTTCGTCGGCGACCGCTGGACGAACCTGGTGAACACCGAGAAGTTCCCCGGCTACGCGCTCTGGGACCTCGACGTCCGCTGGAAGCTCGACCGCCTCGGGCTGGAGGGGACCTATCTCCAGGCCAACGTCCAGAACCTGTTCGACGAGCGCTACATCGGAGACATCGCCACCAACCTGACCGGCACGGCCCTGGGCCAGCCGGGCTATCGGCGCACGTTCATCCTGACCCTGCACGCCGAGTTCTAGGGTTCGGAAAGGCGACTGGAAGGAAGGGGCGGCTCGCTGGCGGGCCGCCCCTTTTTCTATGCGACGCTTGACGGGGGGGCTGCGTCCGCCCATTTGCGCGCGTTCGTTGGATGAAGGCAGGCCATGACCGTTCTCGTTCCCGCCGAATGGGCTCCGCACCGCGCCATGTGGCTGGGCTTCCCCAGCCATGACGAGGGCCTCTGGGAGGAATACCTCGCCGACGCCCAGCAGGAGGTCGCCGCGCTGGCCCGCGCCCTGGCCGGCCCGGGCGGCGAACGCGTGCGTCTGATGACCGGCAGCGACGAGGGCGAGGCCGCCGCCCGCCGGCTGCTCGGCGACGTCGCTGGGATCGAGATTGTGCCCGGCCGTTTCGGCGACGTCTGGCTGCGCGACACCGGCCCGATCTTCGCCAAGCGGGACGGGGCCGACGTCGCTCAGGGCTTTCGCTTCAACGGCTGGGGCGGCAAGTACGTGTTCCCGCACGACCAGGAGGTCGCCGGCCAGATCGCCGCGGCGTCGGGCGCGCCGCTGAACAGTCACGACTTCATCCTCGAAGGCGGCGCGGTCGATCATGACGGCGCCGGCACGGTGCTGACCACGGGCCAGTGCGTGCTCAACCCCAACCGCAACCCCGGCTGGACGCAGGCGCTCGCGGAAGGCGCGTTCGCCGATGCGTTCGGCGCGACCAGGACCATCTGGCTGGGCGAGGGCCTGGCCAACGACCACACCGACGGCCACGTCGACAACCTGGCCCGCTTCGTCGCGCCGGGCGTCGTGGTCTGCCCGGTCGGGTTCGGCCGCGGCGACGTCAATATCGAGGCCTATGACGACGCCGCCCGGCGCCTGGCCGAGGCGACCGACGCGGCCGGCCGCAAGCTGAAGGTCGTGCGCATCCCCTCGCCCGGCTGGATCGAGGGCGCCGAGGGCAAGGCCGCCCCGGCCAGCCACATGAACTTCATCATCGCCAACGACGCGGTGATCATGCCGACCTATGGCGAGGGCCAGGCCGCCGACCTGGCGCTGCAGGCCCTCGAAAGCGTCTTCCCCGACCGCAAGGTCATCGGCCTGCCGTCCATGGCCATCCTGACCGGCGGCGGATCCTTCCACTGCATCACCCAGCAGGAGCCCGCCTGATGGCCCGCACGATCAACGTCGCCGCGATCCAGACCTCGTACGGGATGGACCTGGCCGCCAACATCAAGAAGACCGAGGCCTTCATCCGGCAGGCCGCCGGCCAGGGCGCGCAGGTGATCCTGCCCTCCGAGCTGTTCCAGGGGCCGTATTTCTGCGTCGCCCAGGAGGAGCATTGGTTCGCCCAGGCCCATCCCTGGCGCGAGCATCCCTGCGTCACCGCCATGGCGCCGCTGGCGGCCGAGCTCGGCGTGGTGATCCCGGTCTCGATCTTCGAGCGCGAGGGCCCGCACTACTTCAACAGCCTGGTGATGATCGACGCCGACGGCTCGCCGATGGGCGTCTACCGCAAGAGCCACATCCCGGACGGTCCTGGTTACCAGGAGAAGTACTACTTCCGGCCCGGCGACACCGGTTTCAAGGTCTGGGACACCCGTTTCGGCCGCCTGGGCGTCGGCATCTGCTGGGACCAGTGGTATCCCGAATGCGCCCGCGCCATGGCCCTGATGGGCGCCGAGGTGCTGTTCTACCCGACCGCCATCGGCTCCGAGCCGCATGACCCGACCCTGGACACCGCCCTGCCGTGGCGGCGCGCCATGCAGGGCCACGCGGTCTCCAACGTCATCCCGGTGGTCGGCGCCAACCGCATCGGCTTCGAGCCGTGGGACGGCTATCCGGGCGGCGGCCAGACCTTCTACGGCTCGTCCTTCATCGCCGATCATCGCGGCGACCTGGTCTCGGAGCTGGGCTCGGAGGAGGGCGTCGTCCAGGCCAGTTTCGACCTCGACTTCCTGCAGACGCACCGCGCTGCCTGGGGCTTCTTCCGCGACCGCCGCACGGACCTCTACGGGGCGTTGACGGGGCCGCGCCCGGCCTAGCTCGGGCCGGTGTGGATCATGTAACCTCGCTCGCATGATCCAGACCGGACGCCTGATCCTTCGCTCCTACCGCGAAGAGGACCGACCCGATTTCGCGGCGCTGAACGGCGATCCGCAGGTCGGCTACTGGGTCGCCAACGTCATGGACCGCGCGCGCAGCGACGCCATGATGGACCAGCTCAACGCCCACATCGCTCAGCATGGCTACGGCCTCTGGGGCGTGGCGCGGCGGGACGACGACAGGATCGTCGGCTTCTGCGGCCTGCGCCCCATCCCCGCCGGCGACCTGCCGGTCGGGCCGGGGATCGAGATGGCCTGGCGGATGATCCCCGCCGTCTGGCGCCAGGGGCTGGCCTTCGAGGCCGCCTCGGCCGCCCTGGCCTGGGGGCTGGCCAATCTCGACGTCCCGGAGATCCTGGCCTTCACGGCCGACACCAACCTCGCCTCCCAGGGGGTGATGCGGAAGATCGGCATGGTCGCCGACCCGGCCCGTGACTTCGACCATCCCCGGCTGGCGGCCGACCATCCGCTGAACCGCCACGTCGTCTACGTGGCCCGCCGGTGAGGCTGGAGACCGAGCGCCTGATCCTGCGCCAATGGCGCGACAGCGATCGGCCAGCCTTCGCAGCCTAGGCGGTGCAGCCGCTCGGGGCGGCCTTGGCGCGGGCGATCTCGCTGCGGGCCTTCCTCATGTCGGCCTGGAACTGCGGGTCGCCGTGCAGCCGCGCGACCATGGCGCTGGCCAGGGTGCGGCCGGCCTCGATGTCGCTGGCGTAGTGCACGCCGCAGATGATCCGGCTCTCGCCGATCTGCTGGCCGACCCCCAGCATGGCGTCGGCCTTGCCGGGCGCCAGCTCGGCCAGGATCAGCGCCCAGGCCCAGCCGGTCATCGCGTGGCCGGACGGGTAGGAGGCGTTGGTCTTCATCCAGTCCTCGCGCGGAATGCAGATCGGCTTGTCGTCGCCGATCATCGGGCGCGGGCGGTCGTAGTGATCCTTGGCCGGCTTGCCGACCGTGCGCACGTCCAGCTCGACGCGGTGCATGATCTTCAGCGCGGTCGGGGTCTGCTTCTCGTCGATCGCGACGCCCAGCTTGCAGGCGTACTGCTTCAGCGCTCCGCCGCCCCAGAGGTCGTTCTCGACCACGGCCTGCTTCCAGCGCGCCGAGCCGGCCAGGGCGCGGGTCTCTTCGTAGCGGGCGCGGTCGGCCTGGCCGATCAGGCTGCCGGGCGCCGGCGGCGGGCCCAGCAGGGCCGCGCCGTCGATGTCGCCGTGCGCGAGATAGCCGGTCAGGCTGGTGGGCGGCGGGTTGAGCGGCGCGGCCAGGCTCTCGTCCACGGGCGGCGCGTCGGGGCTCGATGTGGCGGCGCAGGCGGCGAGGCCGGCGGCCATCACCGCACCGGCGACAATACTGAAGCTACGGATCATGGGCGCCTGTTTAGTGCGGGTTCGTCTCGAAATCACGTGTCATCCCGGCCAAGCCCTGCGGGCTTTCCGGGATGACACGCCGTCTTGAACTACCGCAGGACGGTCAGGCCGTTCTTGATGACCGTGGCGTTGCGCGCCTTCACGCGGGCCTCGAACGAGATGTTCTTGCCGTCCTTCCAGAGGTCGACGGTGATGGTGTCGCCCGGGAACACCGGGGCCGAGAAGCGGGCCTGGTGCGAATAGATCTGGTCGGGATCGAAGTCGGTGATCGCTTCCAGCACCGCGCGGCAGGTGATGCCGTAGGTGCACAGCCCGTGCAGGATCGGCCGGTCGAACCCGGCCCGCTTGGCGACGTCCGGATCGGAGTGCAGCGGGTTGCGGTCGCCGTTCAGGCGATAGAGCAGGGCCTGGTCGGGCAGGGTGGCGAAGTCGACCGACAGGTCCGGCGCGCGGGTCGGGACCACGTGCGGCTCGGGCGCGCCTTCCGACGGGCCGCCGAAGCCGCCGTCGCCGCGCGCGAAGGTCGAGCCGGTCAGGGTGGCGACCTTCTCGCCCTTCTCGTCGGTCCAGACGGTCTCGTTGACGATCACCGCGCCCTTGCCCTCGCCCTTGTCATAGGCGCCGACCGTGCGGCTCTCGGCGGTGAAGGTTCCGTAGGTCGGCAGCGGCTTGTGCAGCTCGACCTTCTGTTCGCCGTGCACCACCATCAGGAAATTGATCTGGCTCTGACGATGGCCGGCCGGCATCTCGGGGGCCGGGCCCGTCGCCTTGGCGCCCGAGGCCAGCACCGTCGCGGCGGTCGGGATGACCTTGAGGTTCTTCTCGTAGACGAAGGCCAGCTCCGTCTCGTTCATGGGATCGCGGCCCATGCCCACGCCCAGGGCGTAGAGCATCACGTCCTTGTCCCCGTAGGTGAACGTCCGCGCGGGGGTCTTCTGATTGAGAATGTCGGGATAATAGATGGGCAAAATATATCCTCCGGTATGTCGGCCTTCGCGGGCCTTATCGAATGAGGCGAATTGAAGCGGTTCGCCTGCTCGGAGGCAAGCCGGGCGCAAGCAGGTTTGCGGGCGCCGGTCCGATCGGGTAGAAGCGCGGACTTCGCTCGAGACCGTGCGCCAAGCCAAAAGAACCGCCCGCTCGCGCAACCCCATTATTCGCCCAGGATCATCGAAGGTATTTCATGGCGACCGAAACCCCGACCGGCATGGGTCAGATCACCGGCAACGTGCTTTTCTATTCCAAGCCCGAGCCGCTCTCCATCGACCTGCACCAGGGCCTGGGCGTGAAGAGCCTGCCCGGCCCGTTCACGTTCGCCAAGGAAGGCCACGCCGTCCCGCTGACGGTCACCGAGTTCGGCGTCTCCTCGCTCTGCGGCCCGATCATCTTCGTCGGCGAGGACAAGATCCCGCTGGCGGTCATGGGCCTGAACCTCGGCCAGAACATGTTCCTGCAGGAAAACGGCCTGTTCGAGCCGGGCGTCTACGTCCCGGCCTACATCCGCCGCTATCCGTTCGTCTTCGCGACCGACAACAACGCCGGCCAGATGGTGCTCTGCATCGACCGGTCCGCGCAGTTCATCGTCGATAAGTCCGAAGCCGACATGCTGTTCTTCGACGCGGACGGCAAGCCGACCGAGTACACCCAGAACTGCATCAACTTCTGCAACGACTACGAGGTGGAGCGCCAGCGCACCCAGAGCTTCGTCGAGCTGCTGAAGGGCCTGGACCTGTTCGAGACCAAGAAGGCGGTCTTCACCCCGACCAACCCTGACGGCAGCGCCGGCGAGCCGCAGACCATCGCCGAGTATTTCGGCGTCTCGGAAGAGAAGCTGAACGCCCTGCCGCACGACAAGTATGTCGAGCTGCGCGACAACGGCGCCCTGGCCCAGATCTACGCCCACCTGGTCTCGCTGGCCGGCTGGGACCGCCTGATCGCGCTGGCCATGGCCCGCTCGCCGCAGGTTCCGGCCGCCGCCAACGCCTAAAGACCAGAACGCCCTCCCTCCCCCGCTGGGGGAGGGAAGCCGCCCTGCTGTCGTCTCGAATTCACGTCCCGCGATCGTCATCCCGGCCGCGTAGGCGTGCCGGGGGTCCATACGCGCCGGGGGTTTTCGGCGAGGCTCGGCGTCTATGGATGGCCGGGACCTGGCGGCCTGGCCAGGACGAACCAATTCATATGCGCGCCCCTCCCCGCATGGGGGAGGGAAGAGAGATCACCGCGCGAACACGCTGCGGGTCAGGCAGGAGAAGACCAGCCGCCCGGCCTCGTCCAGCAGGTCGTGCTGGGCGATGACGATGCCCTTGCCGTCGCCGACCGGGTCCTTGCCCATCACCGTCATCCGGCCGCGCAGCATCTCGCCGGCCGGCGGGTTGCGCGCCCAGCGCAGGGCGTCGACGCCCAGGCGCTTGGTCTGCGGCCACTCCAGGGCCGAGGCCGCGTCCAGCCGGCACCACAGCGCATAGACCATGGCGTCCGGCGCGCCCCGCTCCGTCGGCCAGCCGGGCGCGAACGCGGCGATGAAGGCTTCGAGCGCGGCAGGCTCCACGGGGATGTCCCCCAACGAGACCACTTGACCCATTTCGATGTCATCGAACGACGCGGGCACGGTACGCACTCCCAATCCGGAAAAACGCTGATTCGCCGATCATCGCGCGTCACGATGACAAGTCGAGCTTTTGTGAGCCGGCGGGGCGGCCTATGAGGCGGTGATGTCGAGCGGGTGGCTGATCGGGGTGATGATCGAACTGGCGGGGGAGCCGGCGCCCGTGCGCCACTTCTTCGCCGTCGGGCACGAGGATCGCAACAAGGCCGAGTGGACCGCCATCGACCGCGCCATGCTGATCGGCGGCGTCGCCGCGAGCCCGGTGAAGGGCCTGGAGCCGGTCCATGTCATCGGCCCGCTGGCGCCGCGCACCGTCAGGTCGCTGGCGCTGAAGCCCGGCGAGGTGCGCCCATTGGGCTGGAAATGGCCGCGCCGCTGGCTGGCCCTGGCCGAGTAGGCCGCTCGCGACATCAGCGTCGCTTTGCGCGGGCGCTCCGGCGGGCCATATAGCGGGACGTACCTGATCGGGATGACCGGATGACGCGCCTTCTTGCGAAGCTCCTGGCGGCTTTCACCCTCGTCTGGGCGCTCCCTGCGGCCGCCCAGCCGGTGGACACCGGACACCTGGTCGCCGAGCTGGTGGCGCGCGACCAGTCGATCGCGCCGGGCGCGACCACCTATGTCGCCCTGCGCCAGAAGATCGACAAGGGCTGGCACACCTACTGGCGCAATTCCGGCGACAGCGGCGAGGCGACCCGCATCGCCTGGACCCTGCCCGGCGGCTGGACCGCCGGCGACATCGTCTGGCCCGCGCCCAGGCGCCAGCCCACCGGCCCGCTGATGAACTACGGCTATCAGGACGAGGTGCTGCTGCCGGCGCCGATCACCGCGCCCGCCAGCGCCAGGCCGGGCGAGGTCGTGACCCTCAGGGCCCAGGCCTCGTTCCTGGTCTGCGAGGAGATCTGCGTTCCCGAGGACGCGACCCTCACCCTCACCCTGCCGGTCGCCGAGGGCCTGGCCGAGCCCAATCCCCAGTGGAGCGGCCCGATCGCCAGGACCCTGGCCGCCGCGCCCGCCCCCGCCGGGCTCGCCGGCGCCTTCGCCAGGCAGGGGCCGGTGCTGGCCCTGGCCGTCACCGGCGAGGCGCTGAAGGGCGCGGACCTGGCCGACGCCTACTTCTTCCCGTTCGATTCCACGGTCATCGACCACGCCAAGCCCCAGGCGATCGAGCGCGGGCCCGAAGGCCTGACCCTGGCCCTGACCCCCGGCTACGCCTTCCAGCAGCCGCAGGCGCCCAAGGCCCTGGCCGGCGTCCTGACGCTCGGCGACAAGGCCTATGAGATCAGCGCGGCGGAGGGCGTGCTGCCCGCCGGCGCGTCGGGCCTCGGCCCCCCCGCCAAGGCCGCCGGGTCCGGCCCGGCGCTCGGCCTGCCGCTGGCGGCGCTGTTCGCCTTCGTCGGCGGCCTGATCCTCAACCTGATGCCCTGCGTCTTCCCGATCCTGGCGATGAAGGCCGCCTCCCTGGCCGGCCACGCGCATGAGCGCCGCGCCGCGCAAGGCCAGGGCCTGGCCTTCCTGGCCGGGGTGCTGACCACCTTCCTGGCCCTGGCGGTGCTGCTGATCGCGGTGCGGGCCGGCGGCGCGGCGGTCGGCTGGGGCTTCCAGTTGCAGTCGCCGCCGGTGGTGGCCGGCCTGGCCCTGCTGATGCTGGCCGTCGCCCTCAACCTTTCGGGCGTGTTCGAGGTCGGCGCCTCGCTCCAGGGCGTCGGGACCGGCCTGGCGGGCCGGCGCGGCCTGGCCGGCGCCTTCTTCACCGGCGCCCTCGCCGTGGTGGTGGCCGCCCCCTGCACGGCGCCGTTCATGGCCCCGGCGCTCGGCTGGGCCCTGACCCAGAGCGCGCCGGCCGCGCTCGCCGTCTTCCTGGCGCTCGGCCTCGGCTTCGCCGCGCCGTTCGCCCTGGCCGCCTTCATGCCGGGCCTGCTCAGCCGCCTGCCCAGGCCCGGTCCCTGGATGGAGGGCTTCAAGAAGCTGCTGGCCTTCCCGATGTACGGCGCGGCCGCCTGGCTGGTCTGGGTGCTGACCCTGCAGGCCGGCGACACGGCCCTGGCCCGGATCTTCGCCGCGGCGATCGTCCTGGCGCTCGGCGCCTGGCTGCTGGGCGTGGCCCAGCGCCGCCACGCCCAGGGCGGCGCGGTGCTGGCGCCGGCCGGGATCGGCGCGGCCCTGGCCCTGGTCGCCGCGCTCGCCGCCCTCTGGCCGAACTATGCCGAGTCGGGCGCGACGCTCGCCGTCGAGGGCGGTGGCGGCAAGGCCGACGTGCCCTACGAGGCCTATTCGGCCGAGAAGCTCGCCGCGGCCCAGGCGTCCGGCAAGCCGGTCCTCGTCAACTTCACCGCCGCCTGGTGCGTCACCTGCCAGGTCAACGAGCGGGTCGCCCTGACCAGCCAGGCCGTGGCCGACGCCTTCAAGGACACCGGCGCGGTCTATCTGAAGGCCGACTGGACGCGGAAGGACGCGGTGATCGAGGCCGAACTCGCCAGGCACGGGCGGGCCGGGGTTCCGCTCTACCTCGTGTATGGCGCGAAGGGGGGCGACGAGGTTATCCTGCCGCAGATCCTCACCGAAGGCCTCGTCGTCCGAGCTTTGAAGGACGCCCAGGGCCGCTGATCCGCCGAAAGGAGGCGCCCGATGCTTCGCCGATCGTTTGTTCTCGCCGCCGCTCTCTCGCTGACCGCCCCCGCCGCCTTCGCCGCGCCGGCGGTCGGCCAGCCGGCCCCGGCCTTCACCGCCAAGGACGCCGACGGCAAGCCGCGCTCGCTCGCCGAGTTCAAGGGCAAGACCGTCGTCCTGGAATGGACCAACGACGGCTGTCCCTACGTCCAGAAGCACTACAAGTCGGGCGCCATGCAGGGCCTGCAGAAGTCCGCCACCCAGGACGGCGTGGTCTGGCTGACCCTGATCTCGTCGGCCCCCGGCAAGCAGGGCTATCTCGACGCCGGCCAGGCCAAGGGCTGGAAGGCGTCCAGCGGCGCGGGGTCCTCGGCCCTGCTGCTCGACCCCGCCGGCCAGGTCGGTCACGCCTACGAGGCCAAGACCACCCCGCACATGTACATCGTCGATAAGACCGGAACCCTCGTCTATATGGGCGGCATCGACGACAAGCCGACCGCCGACCCCGCCAGCCTCAAGGGCGCGAAGAACTACGTCTCGGCGGCGCTGTCGGACATCAAGGCCGGCCGCACGGTGGCGACCGCGGTCAGCAAGCCCTATGGCTGCACGATCAAGTACTCGGAGTAGGCGCCCCTAGACCGGCGCCTGCGGCGGGGCGGTGATCACCTCGACGTTGTCGTTGAGCAGGTAGCCCATGTCGGCGACGGCGACGTCGCGGTCCTGGGCGGTCCTGGCGTCTTCCAGGGCCTTCAGCTTCAGCGGCAGGTCCTCGGAAATGCCGCGCAGGATGCACTTCAGGTCGCCGTCCAGGTTGCGCTCGGCCAGGCTCTTGTGGGCTTGCAGGTCCAGGGCCGCCAGTTCGCCGACCTGCTGCTTGAAGACATCGGGGATCGGGCTGGTCTGGCCTCTGAACGCCTCGACCTCGGCCTTCAGCGCCCCGGCCCGGCGCACGATGTCGGCGAACAGCGGCTCGGCGGAGATCGCCGGCGGCGGCGTCGCCGCAGGCGCGCCGGCGGCCTGCGGCGCGGCGGCGAGCCAGAGGGCGGAAAGCATGGCGGCGGCGCTGCATGACATCGGGGAAGGCCTTCTTCGAATCGCCCAAGACACGCCGGGCGCCTTTTGCTAACGGCGATACCGTAAACGCCCCGCTACCTTGTAAGAAGGGTTTCGCATGACCGATCTCGCCGCCGCCTGGACCCAGCTCGAAACCCTTGCCCAGGCCGCCCGCGAGCGTCGCATCGCCGATCTGTTCAAGGCCGAACCTCGCCGCCTGGACCGGCTCAGCGTCGAGGCCGCGGGCCTCCTGCTCGACCTCTCCAAGCAGCCCTGGTCGCTGGCCGAGGCCGAGGCCGCCCTGGCCCTGGCCCGCGCCGGCGGCGTCGAGGCGGCGCGTGATCGCCAGTTCGCCGGCGAGGCGGTGAACCCGTCCGAGGACCGCGCGGCCCTGCACATGGCCCTGCGCGCGCCCCGGGGCGCCGACTTCAGGGCCAAGGGCGAGGCGGTCTCCGCCGAGGTCGACGCCACCCGCGAGGCGATCGCCGCCCTGGCCGGCGCGGTCCGTTCGGGCGAGAAGCGCGGCGCGACCGGCGAGCGGTTCAGCGCCATCGTCCACATCGGCATCGGCGGCTCCGACTTCGGCCCACGCCTGGTGTGGGAGGCGCTGCGCCCGCTCTCGCCGCAGATCGAGCTGCGCTTCGCGGCCAATGTCGATCCGGCCGACATGGCCCTGGCGCTCGACGGCCTCGATCCGGCCCGCACCCTGGTCGTGGTCGTCTCCAAGACCTTCACCACCCAGGAGACCATCGCCAACGCCGAGGTCGCCCGCGCCTGGCTGCGCGCGGCCCTGGGGCCGGCCGGCGACGCCCACCTGCTGGCCGTCTCCGCCGCGCCGGCGGTGGCGGAAGCGTTCGGCGTGCCCGCCGACCAGATCTTCGGGTTCCGCGACTGGGTCGGCGGCCGCTATTCGGTCTGGTCGGCCGTCGGCCTTTCCTGCGTCATCGCGCTGGGGGCCGAGGCGTTCGCGGACTTCCAGGCCGGCGCCCGCGCCATGGACGACCACTTCCGCGCCGCCCCACTGGAGGCCAACGCCCCGGTGCTGCTGGCCCTGGCGCACATCTTCAACCGCAACGGCCTCCACCGCCCGATCCGCGCTGTAGTTCCCTACGCCCAGCGCCTGCGCCTGCTGCCCAACTTCCTCCAGCAGTTGGAGATGGAATCCAACGGCAAGCAGGCCGACGTCGACGGCCGGCCGGTGGCCCGCGCCACCGCGGCGGCGGTGTTCGGCGACGCCGGCACCAACGTCCAGCACGCCTTCTTCCAGCTCATGCACCAGGGGACCGACATCATCCCGCTGGACATCGTCGCCGTCGCGAAGGCCGCCGAGGGCGAGCCCGCCAACCAGACCAAGCTGCTGGCCAACGCCATCGCCCAGGCCGAGGCGCTGATGGTCGGCAAGCCCGAGAGCGAGGTCCGCGCCGAGCTGGCCGCCCAGGGCATGGCCCCGGCCGCGATCGACGTCCTGGCCCCGCAGAAGACCTTCCACGGCGATCGCCCGTCCAGCTTCATCCTGCTGGAGCGGCTGACGCCCCAGGCGCTGGGCGCCCTGATCGCGCTCTACGAGCACAAGACCTTCGTCGAGGGCGTGCTCTGGCGGATCAACAGCTTCGACCAGTGGGGCGTGGAGCTGGGCAAGACGCTCGCCGCCCGCATCCTGGGCGAACTGGAAGGCGGCGCGCGCGGCGTGCATGATCCGTCCACCGAACGGCTGGTGACCCGGCTCAAGGCCTAACAGATAAGACAAGGGAGAGGCCCGCATGCGTGACCTGACCGGAAAGACCGCGTTCATCACCGGCGGGGCCAGCGGGCTCGGCCTGGCCATGGCCCACGCCTTCGGCGGCGCGGGCATGAACGTCATGCTGGCCGACATCGAGGAGGCGCCGCTCAAGGCCGCCGTGGCCGACCTCGAGGCCCGCCAGGTCCGCACCGCCAGCGTGCTCTGCGATGTCGGCGACCGCGCCGCCGTGGTCGCCGCGGCCCAGGCGACGCTGGACGCCTTCGGCAAGGTGCATGTGGTCTGCAACAACGCCGGCGTCGGCGCCGGCGGTCCGATCGGCGAGGTCAAGCCCGCCGACTGGGACTGGATCGTCGCCGTCAACCTGATGGGCGTGGTCTACGGCATGGAGGCCTTCCTGCCCCACCTCCGCGCCCACGGGGAGGGCGGTTGCTTCGTCAACACCGCTTCGATGGCGGGGATGATCTCCGTGCCGGGCATGGAGCCCTACACCGCCACCAAGTACGCCGTGGTCGGCATGTCCGAGGGCTGGGCCGGCCAGCTCGCGCCCGAGAACATCAATGTCGCCGTGCTCTGCCCCGGCTTCGTGAAGACCAAGATCAACCAGTCCGGCCGCACCCGCCAGCAGAAGTACGGCGGGCCGGTCGGGCCGGCGGCCACGCCCGGCGGCTCCCTCGTCGACAGCGGCATCGATCCCGAGCGCGTCGGCCGGCGGGTGCTGGAAGCCGTCCAGAACGACGAGCGCTACATCTTCACCCACCCGGACATGCGCGGCCTGGTCCAGGGACGCTTCGCGCGGATCATGGCCGGCTTCGACGCCGCCGACGCCAGCCCGGCGCTGGAGGGCCTGGACTACGTCACCCCCGCCCTCGGCTAGCCCCGCCCGCGCCCCGTTCGGCCCTCCTCGATTCAGGCATTGCATTTAACTGATCAGTTAATTAACGTGTCGGTTAAATGCAGACCACATCCGACCCGCTCAGCACCACCTTCCAGGCCCTGGCCGACCCGACCCGGCGCGCGATCCTGGCGCGCCTGGCCCAGGGCGAGGCCTCGGTGTCCGACCTGGCCGCCCCGTTCCAGATCAGCCTGCCGGCGATCTCCCGGCACCTGAAGGTGCTGGAGCAGGCCGGGCTCGTCTCGCGCACCCGTGAGGCCCAATGGCGTCCCTGTCAGTTGACTGCGGGTCCGCTCAAGGACGCCGCCGGCTGGATCGATCACTACCGCCGCTTCTGGGACGACAGCTTCGAGCGGATGGGCGTGTACCTCGCCGAACTCCAGGCCAAGGAGGCACAGGACAATGACCGCGACTGACGCCACAGTCCTTCAGGACGACGAACTGCTGATCGAGCGCATCTTCGATGCGCCGCCCGAACTGGTCTTCAGGGTCTGGACCAAGCCCGAGCACCTCATGCGCTGGTGGGGACCCAAGGACTTCACGGTCACGGCCTTCGAGCAGGACTTCCGCGTCGGCGGGGCCTACCGCTCCTGCATTCGCGACCCGTCGGGCGGCGACCACTGGATGGCGGGCGTCTATCGCGAGATCGTCGACGGCGAGCGGATCATCATGACCTTCCGCTGGGAGGACGGCGCCTTCGACGTCGACAACCTGGTCACCGTCACGTTCGCCAGGCTGGCCGGCGGCCGGACCCTGTTCCGCTTCCATCAGGCGCCCTTCGCCACCGTCGAGGCGCGCGATTCCCACACCGGGGGCTGGGCGTCCCTGGTCGACAAGCTGGTCGCCTATCTCGCTACGGAGGATGCCCGATGATCGAAGTTTCCGCCTTCAAGTGGGTCCCGCCCTTCGCCCGCGGCCTGGTCCGCGACCTGCGCGTCCGATGGGCGCTGGAGGAGGCGGGCCTGCCCTACCGCGCCCGGCTGATCGATTTCGACGACCGGGAGACCGCCGCCTACCGGGCGCTGCAGCCCTTCGGCCAGGTCCCCGCCTATCGCGAGGGCGACCTGGCGATGTTCGAGAGCGGGGCCATCGTCCTGCACGTCGCCGCCCGCTCGCGGGCCTTGTCGCCGGCCGATCCGGCCGCCCAGGCCCGCGCCGCCACCTGGCTGTTCGCCGCCCTCAACTCGATCGAGCCGCCGATCCAGAACCTGGCCGAACTCGACCTGTTCAACGCCGACGAGGCGTGGGCCCGCCTGCGACGGCCGGGCCTCGAGGCCTTCGTCAGGCAGCGCCTGGGCGAGCTCGCGGCCAGCCTGGGCGACAAGGACTATCTGGAGGAAGACGGCTTCACCGCCGGCGACCTGATGATGGTCACGGTGCTGCGCAACCTGCGCCACACCGACCTGATGGGAGAGTTCCCGACCCTGGCCGCCTACCAGGGGCGGTGCGAGGCGCGTCCGGCCTTTCAAAGGGCGCTGGCCGCCCAGATGGCCGATTTCGTGGATGAGCCGGCGCCGGCCTGAGCCGTTCGGACTCGCCATCTTCATACTTTGCGGCTAAGACCCGGGCCGCAATGACCCGGGTTTCGCACCATCACGGCCATCACCATCCGACCTCGCTCGCGGGATCGGCCTGGGATCGCATGGCCTAAGCGACCCCTGCCCGAGCCTCCCGCACCAGCGGATGGGGCTTCAAGGGCATCCTGGCTCCATCCGTCGAACCTCCGCTTCCAAGGACACGACGAATGGACAACTCCGCTTCCCAAACCCAGCCGCGCCTTGCCGCGCGCGCCGCGACCCGCTAGGCGAGCGCCATGACCGACGCTCCCCGCCCCGAGGCCCGCGCCCCGCGCGGTTTCAACGACCGCCGCGCCCGTGACCTGGCCGCCGAGCGCCAGATCCTGGCCAAGGTCTCCGCCGTCTACGAACGCTACGGTTTCGAAGCCTTCGACACCGGCGCCTTCGAGTACGCCGACGCGCTCGGCAAGTTCCTGCCCGACGCCGACCGTCCGAACGAGGGGGTCTTCGCCCTGCAGGACGACGACGAGCAGTGGATGGCCCTGCGCTATGACCTGACCGCGCCGCTGGCCCGGTTCGTGGCCGAGACCAGGGAGGGCCTGCCCAAGCCGTTCCGCCGCTACGCCTACGGCCCGGTCTGGCGCAACGAGAAGCCCGGCCCCGGCCGCTTCCGCGAGTTCATCCAGTGCGACGCCGACACTGTCGGCTCGGCCCGCCCCGAGGCGGACGCCGAGATCATCGCCATGGCGGTCGAGGGGCTGGAGGCCGCGGGCCTGCCCGCCGGCTCGGCGGTCATCAAGATCAACAACCGCAAGCTCCTGAACGGCCTGCTGACCACGGCCGGCGTCAAGGACGACGCCCAGAAGCTGGCGGTGCTGCGCGCCGTCGACAAGCTCGACCGCCTCGGCCCCGAAGGCGTGCGCCTGCTGCTGGGCGAGGGCCGCACCGACGAATCGGGCGCCTTCACCAAGGGGGCGGGCCTGGACAGCGCCGGCGCCGAAGCCGTGCTGGCCTTCACCGCCGCCGGGGCCGCCGGCCGGACCGAGACCCTCGACCAGATCGCCGGCATTATCGGCGGCTCGGCCGAGGGCGACGCGGGCCTGGCCGAGCTGGCGGCGATCGACCAGGCCCTGAAGAGCCTGGGCGTCGGGGTCGAGCGCGCCGCCTTCGATCCGTCCATCGTGCGCGGGCTGGAATACTACACCGGCGCGGTGTTCGAGGCCGAGCTGCTGCTGAAGACCAAGGACGAGAAGGGCCGGGGCGTCCGCTTCGGCTCGATCGGCGGCGGCGGCCGCTATGACGACCTCGTCGCCCGCTTCACCGGCGAGCAGGTCCCGGCCACCGGCTTCTCCTTCGGCGTCTCGCGCCTGACCGCGGCGCTGCGGGCCGCGGGCCGCGACCTGGGCGACGACGTGCGCGGGCCGGTGGTGGTGATCGCCTTCACCCCCGATGACATGCCCCACTACTTCGCCGTGGTCGGCGAACTGCGCGCCGCCGGCATTCCGGCCGAGGTCTATCTCGGCTCGGCCGGCATGAAGGCCCAGATGAAGTACGCCGACCGCCGCATGGCCCCGGCCGCGATCATGCTGGGCGGCGACGAGATCGCCGCCGGCAAGGTCACCATCAAGGACCTGGACCTCGGCCGGGCGCTGTCCTCCGGCGTCGCCGACAACGCCGAGTGGCGTCAGCAGCGGCCGGGCCAGCAGACCATCAACCGCGCCGACCTGATCGAGGCGGTGCGCAAGATCCTCGAGGCCGGAGAATGAGCGCCGAACCCGCCGTCCCCGCCGAGGCGCTGAGCGCCATCCGCGCGCCGTTCCTGGCGAAGGACGCCGAACTCGTCGACGCCCCGATCCTGCAGCCGCTGGGCCTGCTGCTGGAGCTGGTTGGCGAGGCCATGCGCCCGCGCCTGTTCGTCGTCCAGTCCGAGGGCGGGCAGGAGACCTGCCTGCGCCCCGATTTCACCGTGCCGGTGGTGCGCCAGCACCTGGAAAGCGGCCGTTCCTCCGGCTGCTATTTCTATGAGGGCAAGGCCTTCCGCGCCTCGCCCGAGCCGGGGCGTCACGACGAGTTCCGCCAGATCGGCCTGGAGAGCTTCGACGGCGAGGGCGCCGGCGTCGTGCAGGCCGACGCCGAGATCGCCGCCCTGGCCTGGCGCTCGGCGCTGGCCGGCGGGCGCGAGGACCTTTCGCTCTGGCTGGGCGACATCGCCCTTTTCGCGGCCTTCGTCGACAGCCTAGGCCTGGCCGGTCCGCTGGCGGCGCGGGTGAAGCGGGTCGCCTCGCGGCCGCGGCTGCTGGCCGCCGAGCTGGCGCGCGCCGAGGGCGAGCCGGCCTCCGCCCCCGAAGAGGGACGGCTCGCGGGCCTGCTGTCGGAGCTTTCCGAAGCCGAGGCCGCGACCGTGCTGGAGGAGGTCTGGGCCCTGGCCGGCATCGACCCGGTCGGCGGGCGCGGCCCGGCCGACATCGCCCAGCGGCTGATCCGCCGCGCCCAGGCCGCCAAGGCGCCGGCTTTGACCCCCGACCAGGCCGGCCGCATCCGCCGTTTTCTGGCCATCGACGACGCGCCGCAGGCGGCGTTCGCGGCGGTGCGCGAGATCGCCGGGGCGGGCGCGCTGGACGAGGCCCTCGCGGCCTGGAGCGAGCGGCTTGCCCTGCTGGCGGCGGCCGGCGTGCCGGCCGAGCGCATCGGCTTCGCCACCGCGCTCGGCCACGCCTTCGACTACTATGACGGCCTGACCTTCGAGATCCGCTCGGCGGCGCTCGACCATGACCGCAGCGTCGCGGTCGGCGGCCGCTATGACAGCCTGCCCGCGCGGCTGGGCGGGACCGCCGCCGTCCGGGCGGTGGGATGCGTGGTCCGGCCCTGGCGGGCATGGGCGGGAGGCGAGTCGTGAGCGAACCCCTTATTCTCGCCGTCCCCTCCAAGGGGCGCCTGAAGGAGCAGGTCGAGGCCTGGCTCGGCGACTGCGGCCTCAAGCTGTCCGTGGCCGGAGGATCGCGCGGCTACATGGCCGAGCTGAAGGGCGTGCCCGGCGTGCAGGTGCGCCTGCTGTCGGCCGGCGACATCGCCGAGGCCCTGGACGCCGGCGAGGTCCACCTTGGCGTCACCGGCGAAGACCTGCTGCGCGAGCGCGGCGGCGACGTCGACGCCCGGATGCTGCTGCTGCGGGCCCTGGGCTTCGGCCGCGCCGACCTGGTGGTCGCCGTGCCCAAGAGCTGGATCGACGTCGAGACCATGGCCGATCTGGAGGAGGTCGGGCACGACCTGCTGGCCAGGTCCGGCCGCCGCATGCGGGTCGCCACCAAGTACCTGGTCCAGACCCGGACTTTCTTCGCCCGCCACGGGGTCGCCGATTATCGGATCACGGAGTCGGGCGGCGCCACCGAGGGCGCGCCCGCCGCGGGCTCGGCCGAGCTGGTGGTCGACATCACCACCACGGGGGCGACCCTGGTCGCCAACGGGCTGAAGGTGCTGGCCGACGGGATCATCCTGAAAAGCCAGGCGCATCTGACGGCCTCGCTGCGTGCATCCTGGAGCCAAGATCAACTTGCGGCGGCCGAACGGCTGCTGCGGATCATCGAGGCCCGCGCCGCGGCCCACGAAAGCGCCACCCTGACCTGGCCGACCGACCCGCGCGAGACCGCCGTGGTCGAGGCCCTGGTGGCGAGCGGCGCCAGCCGCCGCCCGAACGGCCTTCTGGTTCCGGCCGGGCAGGTCGCGCAGGCTTCGCTGGCCCTCACCGCCGCCGGAATCGGGCCGGTGACCGCGTCGCGCCCCGATTTCGTCTACGACGTCGGTTGTGCATCGAACGATGAACTACGCAGGCGGGTGTAGAATTGACAATACCGTCAAAAAGAATCCCTTAGGCCGGCGAAAAAGTACCGCTCGCGCAAATCTGATCGAGAAAAGCCGTCCGGATCGATTTCGGCGCATTGACTCGGGTCATAAATTGCCGTTTTCTCAGTCCTGCGAGAGACATGACGGCCACCAAGTCCGACAGTCTCCGGCGTTTCGGGGAGGAAACGCCCGCTCTATAAGAGCGACTGCTCAAAATAAGGCCCGCTGCGACTATCCCCCGCAGCGGGCCAAATTTTTGCCCGACGCAAAATTTGACTCATCTGTCAAAAATGTCGGCGGCCAAAGAAAAAGGCGGCGTCCCGGTCAGGCGCGCCGCCCGTTTCTCAGCGCCGGTCGGGCGCTACCAGATCTTCACCCGGTCGGCCGGCGCGACGAACATGCCGTCGCCGGGCTTGACGCCGAACGCCTCGTAGAAGGCGTCGATGTTCTTCACCGGCACGTCGACGCGGTACTTGGGCGGCGAGTGCGGGTCCGAGACCAGTTGCTGGCGCATCATGTCCTCGCGGTACTTGCCGCGCCACACCTGCGCCCAGCCCAGGAACACGCGCTGATCGCCGGTCTGCCCCTCGATGACGGGCGCCGGCTGGCCGTTCAGCGACAGCCGATAGGCGTCCAGCGCCACCAGCAGCCCGCCCAGGTCGGCGATGTTCTCGCCCATGGTGAGGTCGCCGTTGATGTGCGCGCCGGGCAGGACCTCGACCGCGGCGTACTGCTGGCCGAACTTCTTGGCCTGGGCGTCGAACTTGGCCGCGTCCTCGGCGGTCCACCATTCGGCCAGGCGGCCGTCGCCGTCCGACTTGCGGCCCTGGTCGTCGAAGCCGTGGGTGATCTCGTGGCCGATCACCCCGCCGATGCCGCCATAGTTCACCGCCGGATCGCCGTCCGGGTCGAAGAACGGCGGCTGCAGGATGGCGGCGGGGAACACGATCTCGTTCTTGGTCGACAGGTAGTAGGCGTTGATCGTCGCCGGGGTCATCAGCCATTCGGCCTTGTCCACCGGCCCGCCCAGGCGCGCGACCCGATAGTTCCAGTCGAAGGCGCTGGCGCGCTTGACGTTGCCGTAGAGGTCGCCGTCCTCGATCCACAGGCCGGAGACGTCGCGCCACTTGTCCGGATAGCCGATCTTCGAGCCGAACTTGGACAGCTTCTCCAGGGCCTTGGCCTTGGTCTCCGGCCCCATCCAGTCGAGGTTCTCGATCCGGCCCTTCATGGCGACTTTGATGTTGGCGACCAGCGCCTCCATCTTCGCCTTGCTCTCCGGCGGGAAGTAGGCCGCGACATAGAGCTTGCCCAGCGGGTCGCCCAGGTTGCCGTCGGTCGCCGCCACCGCCCGCTTCCAGCGCGGGCGCTGCTCGGGCTGGCCCGACAGGGTCTTGCTGCGGAACTCGAAATTGGCGTCGACGAAGTCCTGCGACAGGTAGGGCGCGGCCTGGTCGGTCAGGTGGAACGCCGACCACGCCTTCAGGGTGTCGAGCGGGGCGTCGGCAAAGATCTGGGCGATCTTCGGGAAGGCGGTGTTCTGGGCGACGACGACGTGGTCGACCTTGTTCAGCTTCGCGCCCTTCAGGTAGGCGGGCCAGTCGAAGCCGGGCGCGTACTTCTGCAGCTCGGCGACCGTGAACGGATTATAGGTCTTGTCGTCGTCGCGGCTCTCGGCCCGCGTCCACGACGCCTCGGCGATCTGCGTCTCCAGGGCGAGGATCGCCGCGGCGTGCTCGGCGGGCCTGTCCCAGCCGGCCAGGGTCAGTTGCCGGGCGACATAGGCCTCGTAGGCCGCCTTCTGCGTCTGGAAGCGGTCGCTCAGATAGTAGTCGCGGTCGGGCATGCCCAGCCCGCCCTGGTTGATATAGACCGTGTACTGATCGGGCGCTTTGGCGTCGTCGTGGATATAGGCGGCGAAGAACGAACGGCCGAACCCGCCCATGGTCGCGCCCATCAGGCCGGCGAGCTGGGCCTTGGTCCTGGCCTTGCGGATGGCGGCCAGGTCGCCGGCCAGGGGCGCGGCGCCCAGGGCCTCGACCTTCGCCTCATCCATGTAGCTGCGGTAGAAGGCGCCGACCTGGGCCTCCTCGCCGGTCGCCGCCGGATTGGCCGCGGCCTTCTCGGCCACCGCGCGCATCCGTTGCTGCGAAAGCTCCTGCAGCGCGTCGAAGGCGCCATAGCGCGAGCGGTCCGAGGGGATCTCCAGGTTCTTCAGGTACGCGCCGTTGGCGTATTCGAAGAAGTCGTGCGACGGGGCGACCGAGGTGTCGCGCCCGGCCATGTCGAAGCCCCAGGGGCCCATCCGGGGGGCCTTGGACAGATCGGGCAGGTCGTCCGCCAGCGCCGGGGCCGAAACGCAGAAAAGGGCGGCGGCGGAAACCGCGCCCAGCCAGAGGGTCTTCATCTTGGGGCCTTCTGAAGGTCTTGGGATGGGCGCGACCGTGGACCGGCCGCGCCCCCTGAGGCACGTTACTTTTTTGTTACGTTAGGCGTCGGTCGCCAGGGCGGCGATCGCCTGGGCCTTCAGCGCCTTGTAGTCGAGCTTGCCGTTCGGGGCGCGGGCCACGGGGGCCAGCACCAGCTCGCGCGGGGCCTTGTAGTCGGCCAGCAGGCCCTTCACGTGGGCCGACAGCTCGGCCAGGGTCGGCAGGTTTTCGCCGCCGAAGTCCACAATGGCGCCGATCCGCTCGCCGAAGCGCGGGTCGGGCAGGCCGACCACGGCCGCGTCGCGCACGCCTGGGAAGCGCTTCAGGGCTTCCTCGACCTCTTCGGGGAAGACCTTCTCGCCGCCGGTGTTGATCACCTGCGAGCCGCGGCCCAGCAGGGTGATCGAGCCGTCGGCCTCCACCGTCGCCCAGTCGCCCGGCACGCTCCAGCGCCGGCCCTCGAAGGTGCGGAAGGTCTTGGCCGACTTTTCCTCGTCCTTGTAGTAGCCGATCGGGGTGTGGCCGCCGACGGCCACCAGGCCGCGCACGCCCGAGCCGGGCTCGACGCGCACGCCTTCCTCGGTGAACACCGCGGCGTTGGGGCCGGTCACGAACTTGGCGGTGCTGGTCGCCTGGCCCGCGCCCGAGGTCGAGGACGCCAGGCCCAGGGCTTCGGACGAGCCGAGGCTGTCCATCAGCATCACGTGCGGCAGGTGCTTGAGCAGGCCCTGCTTGTTCTCCAGGCCCCACATGGCGCCCGACGAGGCGATGCGCTTCAGCGACGGCATCTTCCAGCGGCCGGGATTGGCCTCCAGCGTCTCCAGCATCGGCGCGGCGAAGGCCGGGCCGACGATGATCAGGCCGGCGGCCTCCAGCCGTTCGACCTCGTCGAACAGCACGGCCGGATCGAACTTGCGGCTGGTCAGGGTGGCGACCGCGCCGCCGCCGATCAGGGTCCCGAACGAGATGAACTGGCCGGTCGCATGCATCAGCGGCGCGACGGGGATGGTGATGTTCAGCGGCGCGCCCGAGGCGTCCACCGCCTTGGCCCGCTGGCCGCCCTCGTCGATGGTCTCCAGCGGCGGCAGGCCGAGCAGCAGGTTGGCCCCGCCGCCCAGCGCCTTGAACAGATCCTCCTGGCGCCACATCACGCCCTTGGGCATGCCGGTGGTGCCGCCGGTGTACATGATCAGCAGGTCGTCGGCCGAGCGGCCCCACGGCGCTTCGAAGCGGTCGGCGCCTTCGCTCACGATGGCGTCGTAGTCGACAGCCCAGTCGGGGACCGGATGGCCGGCTTCCGGCACGGCGATCCAGATCTTCACCTTCGGCAGGCGCCCGCGCACCTTGTCGGCCATTTCGGCGAACGAGGCGTGGAACACCACGGCCTCGGCGTCGGCGTTGTCGAACAGATAGGTCAGCTCGTCGCCGCCGTAGCGATAGTTGGTGTTGAACGGGGCCAGGCCCGCCTTGAACGCGGCGTAGTAGCTCTCGAGGTACTCGGGCCCGTTATAAAGATAGGCCGCGACCTTCGACTGCCGGGTTAGGCCGGCGTCGACCATGGCCTTGGCCAGGGCGTTGGCGCGGCGGTCGAACTGGCTCCAGGTGATCTTCCGCTCGCCGTGGATCAGGGCGGGGCGATCAGGGGTGGCGGCCGCCACCGACTCCCACAGGTTGGCGTAATTCCAAACCAAAACGATCCTCCATTCTTAAAATATGGAGGGCATAGACGACGCGAGGGGCGGCGCTGTCAACGCCGCCCAACGACCGGAGCTCCGCCTTGCGGCGCAACGCCTAGTGATGCTGGTGGGCGTCCGCCGCCGGCGCCTTGGCGGGGGCCGCGCCCGGGGCCGCCGCGGCGACCTGGAACTCGACCTTCAGCTTCGCGCCGCTCTTGAACACCAGCGTCGCCGGCAGCCGATCGCCCAGCCGGGTCGGCTGGGTCAGCCCCAGGAACATCACGTGGTAGCCGCCCGGCGCGAAGGCGAGCGACTTGCCGGCCGGGATCGTCACCCCGGCGTCCTGGCGCTCCATCTTCATCACCCCGCCGGCGGTCGAGCTGCGGTGGACCTCGGTCCTGCGCGCGGCGGCGGTCTCGACCGCGACCAGGGTGTCGGCCGCCGCCCCGCGGTTGGTGATGGTCATGAAGCCGCCGCCGTTGCCGTTGGCGGCGGCGGGCCGGCTCCAGGGATCGACGACCTCCAGGGTCCCCAGGCGATAGACGGCGGCGTGGGCCGCGCCGGCCAGGGCCAGGGCGCAGGCGGCGGCGATGATCGGAAGGTGGCGCATGACGGTTCCTAGTGTCGGTGGGTTTCGGCCGGGACGGGCGAGCGAGGGCAGGACGATCGCATTCCCCTGTGGTTCGTCATGGCCGGGCCGGCAGGTCCTGGCCATCCATAGGCGCCGAGCTGCGCCGAAGAACCCCGGCGGGTATGGATCCCCGGCGCGCTTGCGCGGCCGGGGATGACGATCAAAGGAAGGGGGACGTCGCCGTATGCGTTCGCCCCGCATGGACGAGGGGGGAAGTCCGCGATCCTCAGAACGCCCATGTCACGCCTCCGAACACCGAGCGGCCTTCGCCGGGATAGAACACCGCCTTGGAGGCGCTGGGCAGGCGCGCGTCGGTGACGGCGCTGAAGTTCGAGACATAGCGCTCGTCGGCCAGGTTCCGCGCCTCGACGAACAGGCTGACCCCGTCTGGGCCGCGCCAGCCGCCGCCCAGCGACCACACCGCATAGGAGGGCGCCTTCAGGGTGTTGGCGTAGTCGACATAGGTGTCGGTGATCGACCATTCGACCGAGGGGGCGATGAACCAGCCGCTGGCGTGATCGTAGCGCAGTTCGGCGCGATAGAGGTGCTCGGGCACGACCGGCAGGTGGTTGTCGCCATAGACGCCGTCGCCGTCGAAGCGGAAGTCGGACCAGGCGTAGGTCTGCCGCAGCCGCAGTCCACCGAGCTTCCAGTCGACGCCGGCCTCCAGGCCCTGGTGGATGGTCGGGCCGGCGTTGAACGTCGCCGCCGGGATGCTGGGCGAGACCACGAAGTTCAGCAGCTCGTTCTCCAGCTCCGCGCGATAGAGCGCCACGTCCCAGGCCAGGGCCCCGCGCCGCCCGCGCGTGCCTATCTCGGCGGTCCACGCCTCCTGCGCCTTCAGCGGCGCGAAGCCGACGAACGGGCCGGTCTGGACCAGGGCGCTGAAGTTCGGCGGCTCCACCGACCGGGTCAGGTTGGCGAAGGCCTGGGCCCCGTCCTGCGCCTGCCAGAGCAGGCCGATCCGCGGCGCGAACCACTCGTAGGTGATGGAGCGGTCGGCGCCGTGGTCCAGATTGTTGCGGAACTGCCGGTTGGCCGAGCCCAGCGAGCCGCCGCCCACCAGCGCGAGCTGGCCGGTCACGAACACCCGGCCCTCGGCGAAGACGTCCAGGGCGCGGGCGTTCTGGGCGCTGTCGGCCCGCTTCTCGCCTCGGGACGACTTCAGGTTCACCCATTGCAGCGCGTCCAGGTCACCCAGCCGCGCCGAGGCGCCGACGAACAGGTCCGCGCGCCGCCCGGCAAGTTCGCTCTCGACGTCGAGCCGCCCGAAGGCGCCCCAGTTGCGGCTCTCCTGGTCGAGCACCTGGAAGATCGGATGGTCCAGGTCCTTCCATCCGGCGTAGACCCCGCCCTCGAACACGGCGTTGTCGGCCACCCGCCAGCGGGTCTGCAGCGTGCCGCGGACGCTGCGCATGTTGCGCTGGTACTCGTTGGCCAGGTTGCCGGGATTGGCCTTGCGCGGGTTGGTCAGCGCCTGGGGCAGCTCGACCGAGCCGGGGATCTCCTGGTCGACATTGTGGCCCGAGAGGATGAAGCGCAGCTCGCGGTCCTCGCCGAAGCTCCGGCCGATATTGAGCGAGACGTGCTGGGCGCTCTGGTCGCTCTGCTCGCGCCAGCCGTTGGCCGAGATGGCGGTGGCGGCGGCGAACAGGTCCCAGTCGCCGGACTGGCGCGCGACCTCGGCATGGCCGCGGATCGTGCGGTACGAACCGCCGTCCAGCCGCAGCAGGTTCCGCGCGCCGGCGTCCTTGCCGGTCGGCGTCACCATGTTGATCGCCCCGCCCAGCAGCGCGCCGCCGAAGCGCAGGGCGTTGCCGCCCTTGTAGACCTCGGTGAAGCGGGCGATCAGCGGGTCGATCTGCTGGAAGTCGCCATAGCCGTCGGCCTCGTTGAACGGCACGCCGTCCTGGGCCAGCAGCGTGCCGCGATTGTGGTTGGGGTTGCCGATGCCCGAGCCGCGGATCGCCAGCCGGGTGTCGTCGCCCCACTTCTTCTGGGCGAAGACGCCGGGCACGTCGCGCAGGGTTTCCGACAGCCCCTGGGCGTAGCGGTCGCGATAGGCCTCGGCCGAGACCACGGCCACGGCCCCCGGGGTCTCCGACAGCCGCCGGCGGGCGTCGGCCACGACCGGCGGGTCCTCCGGATCGGGACGGGCGGTGACCACCACCGCGTCGACCAGCGGGCCGGCCTCGTCGGCGTGGGCGAAGGCGGGGAAGGAAAGGGCGGTGGCGGCGAGCAGCAGCGCGCGCGGCGAGGCGCGCAGGAAGGCGAACATGATCAAAGGAGTCCCTGGACGAACGAGAAGAACCGCAGGCGCTCAGGCGCTGCGGGCGAAGTCAGCTCAGACGTTCAGGGAAGGCGGGCCTTGGCCCGGAGGGCGCGGCGGGGCGCGGGCGCGCGGCTGCAGCGGCCGGGCCGGCGCCGCGTGGCGGACCAGGACGACGGCGTAGGCGACCGGCGCCACGGCCAGTTCGGGGGTGACGACGACGGCCAGGGTCGCGGCCAGGCAGTCGTGGCAGGGCAGGCCGGCGAAGCCGCCCTTGCGCTCCTGGCCGTCGGCGCCGATGGCGACGGTCTTGGCGCCGTCCTCGGTGCAGAGCTCGACGCGGACGGTCGAAAGCGATTCGGCCGCCATGGCCGCGGCCGGCAGCAGCGCCTGGGCGAGCAGCGCCACGAGGGCCGCAAGGACCCCCAGGCTCGCCCGCGCTGCGCGCTTTTTTCGGCCGAAGTGCATGGGCGGGCGTCTTAAGGGGCTGGCTATGGGTTACGCAAGAGGCGTCGAAACCCCATAGTGGCGCTCATCACAGAAGGAGAGCGCATGGAAGGCCACGTTTCGCCCGGCGAATACAAAGACGTCGTTCTCTTTCTCGCCACCGCCGGCGTGATCGTGCCCTTGTTCCGTCGCTGGCGGATCAGCCCCATTCTCGGCTTCCTCGGCGCCGGGGTCGTGCTCGGCCCGTTCGGCTTGGGGGCGCTCAGCGACAACTTCCCCTGGCTCTCCTATTTCACCATCGCCAACGCCGGCGAGATCGCCCAGCTCGCCGAGTTCGGGGTGGTCTTCCTGCTGTTCATGATCGGGCTGGAGCTCTCGTGGGAGCGGCTGCGCCTGATGCGGCGATGGGTGTTCGGCATGGGCGCCCTGCAGGTGACGCTCTGCCTGGCGGCGATCGCCCTGGCGGGGATGACGCTGGGCCTCGACATCGCGCCGGCGGTGGCCATCGGCTCGGCCCTGGCGCTCTCGTCCACCGCCGTGGTCATGCAGATCCTGACCGAGCACAAGCGCCAGCATTCGCCCGCCGGCCGCGCCACCTTCTCGGTGCTGCTGTTCCAGGACCTGGCCGTCGCCCCGATCCTGGTCACCCTGGCCATCCTCGGCCGCGGCGGCGACGGCGAGGTGTTCTCGCCGCGGCTGCTGCTGGCCTTCGCGCCGGCGGCGGTAGGGGTGATGATCCTCGTCGCCTTCGGCCGGCTGCTGCTGCGCCCGATGCTGAAGTCGGTCGCCCGGGCCAAGAGCGAAGAGCTGTTCATGGCCGCCTGCCTGCTGGTGGTCATCGGCGCGGGGCTGGTCAGCGCCCTGACCGGCCTGTCCATGGCGCTGGGCGCCTTCATCGCCGGCCTGCTGCTGGCCGAGACCGAGTACCGCCACGAGGTCGAGGTCACCATCGAGCCGTTCAAGGGCCTGCTGCTCGGCCTGTTCTTCCTCTCGGTCGGGATCGGCCTCGACCTCTCGCTGCTCGCCGCCCAGCCGTGGCTGATCCTGGGCATGTCCGTCGGGGTGGTGGCGCTCAACGCCACCGTGGTCTTCGGCCTGGGGCGGCTGTTCGGCCTGCCCTGGCGCGGGGCGGTGGAGGCCGCCCTGCTGCTCGCCGGCGGCGGCGAGTTCGCCTACGTCATCCTCTCGGCGGCGATGGGCGACGGCATCGTGCCCCGGCCGCTGGGCCAGACGGTGCTGGTCTCCTCGACCATCTCGATGATGTGCATCCCGCTGCTGGCGGCCCTGGGCCTGAAGCTGGGCGGTCGCAAGACCGGCGGCCAGGCGCTCGCCTCCGAACCTGCGCTCCCGGTCAATCCGTCCACGGACGAGGCCCCCCGGGTGCTGGTGGTCGGCTACGGCCGGGTCGGCAAGCTGGTCGGCGACATGCTGCACCGCCACGACATCCCCTGGGTGGCGGCCGAGCGCGATCCCAAGCTGGTCGAGGCCGCCCGCCACGCCGGGGAGTCGATCTATTTCGGCGACGCCTCGCGGCAGGAGTTCCTGCGCCGCTGCGGGCTGGAGACCGCGCCGGCCCTGGTGGTGACCATGGATTCGCCCGAGGGGGTGGAGGCGATCGTCGCCACCGCCCGCGCCATGCGGCCCGACCTGACCATCGTCGCCCGCGCCCGCGACGCGCGCCAGGCCCAGCGGCTCTACGAGCTGGGCGCCACCGACGCGGTGCCCGAGACGGTTGAAGCTAGTTTACAATTGTCCGAAGCGGTTCTGGTTGAGATCGGCGTGCCAATGGGGCTAATCATCGCATCCATCCACGAGCGACGTGACGAGTTCCGCAAGGCGCTGAACCGGCCGGAGGCTCTGGGCGGGCGGGTCCGCCGCTACCGGCGCGCGCAAGAAAACTGACGGTTCTGCGGAACCAAGGTGTGGGGCCCACGTTGTCCGCTCGAACGGGGGCGGGGATTCGCGTCCTAGGCGAGGGGCTGTATGTCGTCCGATCAGGGGAGTGCTTGTCAGCCGCATGCGGACGGACGCGTGCTGCTCGGGCTGGACGGCTCTCGTAACTGCGCCCATAGTTCAAGAGAATCAAAAGGCTCCGGCCTTTCAGCGCGCGCGCTGTTCCGCGCGACGCTGATGAAGACCGGAAGCCCAAGCAAGAGATTCGGCGCCGTGATGCACACTAGGCGCATCGCCGGCGACCGGACGGGAGATGTGTCTCTCGCCCCGAAGTTGATCGCCGAGGGGAAGAATGTGTAACGTTCTTGAGTTGGTTTGACGGGCGTCGGCGAATTGGCGGGGGTGTTGCCTCAGCGACACTTTCGTAATGGTTCGGCCTTGTTATAACAGCGCTGGGTCATTTGGCCGCAGCAGAGGGCAAGAGAGGGCTCTGAATATGAAATTCAAACTCCTAGCGGGGGCCGCCCTGGCTGCGGTCTTCGCCGCGTCGGGCGCTTCGGCGCAAGAAGTTGGCTGGTACGGCGCTGTCGACCTTGGCTATCACTGGCCTGAAGGTATCGAGGCGGAATCGTCCAACAACTCGGCTGCTGGCACGCCCTACAACTGGACGTTCGACCAGGAAGAAGATTGGACCGGCTTCGCCCGTCTCGGCTACCAGCTGAACGAGCATTGGCGCGTCGAACTCGAAGGCGGCTACCGCCCCGGCGACGTGAAGTCGATCCGCGGCGGCTCCAACAACGCCATCCTCGGCCTCTGCACCCCGGGCGTGGTTCGCTCGGCGGCGGCCCCGAACTGCGGCGCGGCCTCGGGCGACATCACGTCCTGGACCGTGATGGGCAACGTGCTCTATGACTTCGCCCCCGGCGCGGTCATCAATCCGTTCATCGGCGCCGGCATCGGGATCAACCACGTCTCGGTCGACACGCGCGGTCAGTTCTCGTCGGTCACCGGCGCCTTCAGCGCCGCGAACCCGGCCCATCAAGACCTGACCATCGATGACGACGACACGGCCCTGGCCTGGCAACTGATCGCCGGTCTGGCCTGGCGCGCCACCGATCGCCTGAACGTCGACCTGACCTACCGCTACCTGGGCGGCACGGACCTCGACTTCGCGTCGGTCGGTTCGCACGCTCTGCAACCGGGCGTCTTCACGGGCGAATACACGGACCAGTCGGTGACCGTCGGCCTGCGCTATTCCTTCGCTGCGCCGCCGCCCCCGCCGCCGCCTCCGCCGCCCCCGCCGCCGCCTCCCCCGCCGCCGCCTCCCCCGCCGCCGCCGCCGCCGGCGTATGAGGCCCGGCAGTTCATCGTCTACTTCCCGTTCGATCAGTACGTGCTGACGCCGGAAGCCCAGACGGTGATCCAGGAAGCTGCGACCTACGCGACCAGCGGCAACGCGACCCGCGTGATCGTGGTCGGCCACACCGACACCTCGGGTTCGGCTGCGTACAACGTCCGCCTGTCGGAACGTCGTGCCAAGGCCACCGCCGACGCCCTCGTGGGCCTGGGCGTGAACCAAGGCGCGCTGCAAGTGGATTGGAAGGGCGAAACCGAACTCGCCGTCCCGACCGCTGACGGCGTGAAGGAACCGCTGAACCGCCGCTCGACGATCGACATCAACTTCTAAGTCGATCTCGGCGATCAGCCGAACTAGCGGAGAGCCCGGCCGAAAGGCCGGGCTCTTTTGCGTTCGGGTCCGAGGGAGGAAAGCGGCGGGCTAGAAGCGTTCCTGGACCAGTTCCTCGCTCTTGGCCCACAGCGCCCTGGCGTTGTCGGGGTCGACGGCGTAGGGCCGCACGCCGCCGCGGGTCATCTCGTCGCCGTCGATGATCTCGGCCACGTGGCAGTCCTCGCAATAGCGCCCGCCGACCGCGTCGGCCGGAGCCACGATCGCGGCCCAGACCGAGGTCGCCGCGCCCTGCGGGATGGTCTTGAACTCGAAGGCCGGCCCGCCGCTCCGGCGGTTGGCCTCGTTGATCTCCTCGATCAGCCGTGCGGTGTCCTCGGCGGTCATGTGCCGGCCAAGTTCGGTATGGATGCCGCCCGGATGCACGGCCGCAGCCCGCACGCCGCGGTCCTTGTGGCGGCGGTCGAACTCCACCGCGAACAGGGCGTTGGCGGTCTTCGAGCGGCCATAGGCGCCAAACGGCGTGTAGGCGGTGGTCTCGAAGTTGGGGTCCTCCAGGTTCACGTCCGAGAACCGGTGCCCGGACGAGGACAGCGCCACCACCCGCGAGCCCGGCTTCAGCAGCGGGGCCAGCCGGTTCACCAGCACGAAGTGGCCCAGGTGATTGGTGCCGAACTGGGTCTCGAAGCCGTCGGCCGTGCGGCCGAGCGGCGTGGCCATCACCCCGGCGTTGGCGATGATGACGTCGAAGGGCCGGCCGTCGGCCAGCAGGGCGTCGGCGCAGGCGCGCACGCTGGCAAGGTCGGCCAGGTCCAGCGCGACCAGCTCCAGCGAGCCGCCGTTCGCCGCCTGGTCGCGTACCTCCTGGGTGGCGCGCTCGGCCTTGGCCAGGTCGCGGGCGGCGCCCACGACATTGGCGCCGCGGGCGGCGAGCACCCGGGCGGTCTCGACCCCCAGGCCGGCCGAGGCGCCGGTCACCAGGATCCGCTTGCCGCTCAGGTCGACGCCGGCAAGCACCTCGTCAGTCGTGGAAGTGGCTCCGAAAGGTCCGCTCATGGACATATCTCCGCTAGAACGGGATCGTTGTGAGGGGCCGCCGTCCCGCCTATCTATGTGAAGTGGAGGCGGCCTCCGGATTATATACGGAGGGCCCCTCCGTTTTCAAGGGAGCGATGGTGAGCGTCGGACAAGAAAAGGAGCGCAAGCCGCGCGCCGACAGCCTGCGCAATCGCGAGCAACTGCTCGAAGCCGCCAAGGCCGCGTTCAACGAGGTGGGCGCCGAGGTCGCGCTGGAGGAGATCGCCCGCCGCGCCGGCGTGGGAATCGGCACCCTCTATCGCCACTTCCCGACCCGCGACGCCCTGCTGGCCGCAGTCTATCGGCGCGAGGTGGAGCAGCTCTCCGCCTCGGCCGAGGCCCTGCTGGCCGCCCACCCGCCGGGGGCGGCGCTGGAGGCGTGGCTCCACATGCTGGTCGACTACATGGCGACCAAGCGGGTGATCGCGCCGGCCTTGCGCACCTCGGCCGGCGAGGGCCAGCAGGTCTACGAGGCCTCGGGCGCGGCCATCACCGACGCCCTGGCCAGGCTGACCCAGGCCGCCGTCGCCGGCGGCGACGTCCTGCCGCAGATCGGGCCGCAGGACGTCTACCGCCTGATGATCGGCGTCAGCTACGGCTACGACCAGCCCGGCTGGGAGGCCAGCGCCCGCCGGCTGATCGGCGTGCTGATGGCCGGGCTGAAGCCGCCCGCCAAGGCCTAGCCGGCGATCAGGATCCAGGCGCCGATGGCCGCGAACGAGGCCGCCGCCGCCCAGCGGATGTACTTCAGCGGCAGGCGCGTGGCCGCGGCCTCGCCGATCAGCACCGCCGGGACGTTGGCGATCATCATGCCCAGGGTCGTGCCGGCCGCGACCAGCAGCACCTGGTGGAACTTGGCGGCCAGGGCCACCGTCGCCACCTGGGTCTTGTCGCCCATCTCGACGAAGAAGAACGCCACCAGGGTGGTCAGGAACACGCCGGCCCGGTCCTTGGGGCGGTCGCTTTCTTCGAACTTGTCGGGAATCAGCGCCCAGATCCCGAAGCCGATGAAGGCCAGGCCCAGCACCCACTTCATCCAGGGGCCGCTCAGGAAGGCGGCGGCCGCGACGCCGACCCAGGCCGCCAGGGCGTGGTTGGCGATGGTCGCGACGAGGATGCCGAGGATGATCGGGGCGGGCTTGCGGAACCGCGCGGCCAGCAGGATCGCCAGCAATTGGGTCTTGTCGCCGATTTCAGCGACGGCCACGAGGCCGGTGGAGACGAGGAAGGCTTCCATGAAGAACGAGCGTCCGGGCGGGGTCGAGACATACCAATGGCCTTCCGCGCCGCCGACCCCGCTATGGACCGACGCACGAAAGCCAAAGGTCTCGCCAAGCGCCCCGACCGCCGAAACGGCCGAGGGTCCTTGCCGAACACGCCATGCCTCGCGGCAAGTTTGTTGACGTGTCCCCCGCTGGAGCTACGGGCGGCTACTCCCCAGTGACGGCGTGTGGATAGGGTGGTGGCCGCCGGTGGGCAAGTGCGAACGACTCGCGATTGAAACGGCCCCCAGTTTTCACAGTCGCGTGAGCGAGAGCTTTGTCCGCAGCCGGAGCGCCTGTGGAAAACTCAAGCCCGCCGGGCCTTGGCGGCAAAGGTAAATGACGCGTTAACGAAATTCTCGTGGGGATGACCGCTCCAGACCGTTGACGAGTCATTAGCCTTCATGGCCCCATATGAAGCGTATCGGGGGCGGGGCAGCCACTAGATATAGCGATGGATACGGCCGGGCGGTGTCCCGGAGGCAAAGCGTCTGATAGTTATGGGTTTTGGGGCATGAGCAGCGGCGAAGCGGTGATGCGGACGGTTTCGGAAGCGACCCAGACGGCGACTCCTGTCGAGCGACCGCAACTGCAGCTCGTCCGGAAGGTCGAGGTTGATCGCTCGCGCGACGCCCTGCTGACCGAGTTCGGCAAGACCACCCTGGAGGACCGCTACCTGCTGGCCGGCGAAAGCTACCAGGACATGTTCGCCCGCGTGGCGACGGCCTATGCCGACGACGCCGACCATGCCCAGCGCGTCTACGACTACATCTCGAACCTCTGGTTCATGCCCGCCACCCCGGTGCTCTCGAACGGCGGCGCCGGCCGCGGCCTGCCGATCTCCTGCTTCCTGAACGCGGTCGGCGATTCGCTGGGCGGCATCCAGAGCGTCTGGAACGAGAACGTGGCCCTCGCCTCCAACGGCGGCGGCATCGGCACCTACTGGGGCGGCGTCCGCTCCATCGGCGAAAAGGTCAAGGGCGCAGGTCAGACCAGCGGCATCATCCCCTTCATCCGGGTGATGGACTCCCTGACCCTGGCGATCAGCCAGGGCTCGCTGCGCCGCGGTTCGGCCGCGGTCTATCTCGACATCCACCACCCGGAGATCGAGGAGTTCCTCGAGATCCGCAAGCCGTCGGGCGACTTCAACCGCAAGTCGCTCAACCTGCACCACGGCATCAACATCACCGACGAGTTCATGGAGGCCGTGCGCGACGGGGCCATGTTCGGCCTGCGCTCGCCCAAGAACCAGGAAGTCCTGCGCGAGGTCGACGCCCGCTCGCTGTGGCAGAAGATCCTCGAGATCCGCCTGCAGACCGGCGAGCCCTACCTGATCTTCTCCGACACCGTGAACCGCTCGATGCCGCAGCATCAGCGCGACCTCGGCCTGTCGGTGCGCCAGTCGAACCTGTGCTCGGAGATCATGCTCCACACCGGGACCGACCACCTGGGCCACGAGCGCACCGCCGTCTGCTGCCTCTCCTCGGTCAACGCCGAGAAGTTCATGGAATGGCGCGACCACCCGACCTTCATCGAGGACGTGATGCGCTTCCTCGACAACGTGCTGGAAGACTTCATCCGCAGCGCGCCGCCGGAAATGAAGAACGCCGTCTACGCCGCCCGGCGCGAGCGTTCGGTGGGCCTGGGCCTCATGGGCTTCCACTCGTTCCTGCAGATGCAGAACGTGCCGTTCGAGAGCGCCCTGGCCAAGAGCTGGAACATGCGCCTCTTCAAGCACCTGCGCCGCCAGTGCGACGCGGCCTCGCGCACCCTGGCGGCCGAGCGCGGCGCCTGCCCGGACGCGGCCGAGAGGGGCGTCATGGAGCGCTTCAGCCACAAGCTGGCCATCGCCCCGACCGCCTCGATCTCGATCATCTGCGGCGGCACGTCGGCGGGCATCGAACCGATCCCGGCCAACATCTACAGCCACAAGACCCTGTCGGGCACCTTCGCGGTCAAGAACCCCTACCTGGAGCGCGTCCTCGTCGAGAAGGGCAGGAACACCTCGCAGGTCTGGGACTCGATCCTGGAGAACGAAGGCTCGGTCCAGCACCTCGACTTCCTGACCCAGGACGAGAAGGACGTCTTCAAGACCGCCTTCGAACTGGACCAGCGCTGGGTGATCGAACTGGCCGCCGACCGCACCCCGGACATCTGCCAGTCGCAGTCGGTCAACGTCTTCCTGCCCGGCGACGTCGACAAGTGGGACCTGCACATGCTGCACTGGCAGGCCTGGGAGCGCGGCTGCAAGTCGCTCTACTACCTGCGCTCCAAGTCGGTGCAGCGCGCCGCCCACGCCGGCGGCGAGGGCGTGGCCATGGTGATCGACGCGCCATCCGAGCGCACCGACTACGAAGAGTGCCTGGCCTGCCAGTAGGCGTTTTCTAGTCGCGGTTCCTTCGCTCGCAGGGGCGAAGGGCGGCGCTGAAGAGGCGTGACGACCGAGGGGCCATGCGCCCCTCGTTCTGCATCCGGGCGGGCGCCCGCCCAAACGCCGCGCCGGGCGGTGTCGCGCACAAATTGCATGCAGAATCCTTGTCTTGTGCCGGATCGGCACGACTCAGGGTCCGCCAATCCATTACCTCAGGTGTAAACCGGATGTGACGCCGGGGTGGGGAACGGATTTTCCGTTGGCGTCATTCCATCATCATGGAAGGATGCTTGTTGGGCCGCACGCTCAACGATGCGGTACGGGAGGTTCGCAATGAGGCTGTTGGCTGGGCTGGCCATCGCCTTGAGTTTTGGCGCAGCGACCACGGTCGCCGCGCAATCACCGAGGCCAGGTGGCGCCACGGAGACCGCCGCTTTCGCGCCCGACAAGGCGCCGAAGATACGGCAGGACGACTTCTCGAATCTGATCGAGCGCGAACAGTTCACCGCCGACGGCGCCCCGGTCCGCTGGACCACCAGCAATTTCACCCTCGGCAAGACGGCGCGCGGCTCGGTCGACTCGGTGCGGCTCAGCGTCGGCGGCGCGGTGCGCGCGCCCAGCGGCCTGCCGGCCCCCCTCGATCCGCGCCAGTCGCAGTTCGACGCCGACGCCTACGAGGTCTCCGTGACCCGCGACTGGGCCCCGGTGCGGTTCGACGCCGGCGCCCTCGACGTGCGCGTGACGCCCCACACCGGGGTCGGCGTCTCCAACACCGGCGGCCAGGCCGAGGCCGGAGCCACCCTGACCGTCGCCCAGAAGCGGGACGACGCGGTGGAGGAACGCCTCAACGACATGGGCGTGCGCGACGGCGCGGCCTATGGCGACCAGGGCCGCTGGTACCTGTTCGCCGCCGCCAGCGGCCGCGCGGTCGGCCTCAACGTGCTGCGCAACGACAACGGCTGGGACCGCCAGGGCTGGACCACCGATCCCTCCAGCGCCCTGGTCGGGGACGCCCATGTCGGCGTCGCCTACCGCAAGGGCGCCGTGCAGACCTCGTTCGGCTACATCCACCGCGAGGTGAAGGGCGAGCACATGGTCTACGGCCAGGAGACCAAGGAAGACTCGGTCGTCGCCTTCACCTTCTCGCTCAAGCCCCAGCAGTAACCCCTCGCCCGAGGGCGAACATCCCCAAGCGTCATCCTGGTTTGCGAAGCAAGACCGGGATGACGCCTGTTTTTCTCCGGCGGCGGCTGGCGCAAGCTGCTGGGCGGATTTTGAAACACCAAGACCACGAAGGGCACGAAGAGCACGAAGGGGCCGTGCGGGCGGATGGCGTGGTGTGAAGGGTGGAGTGCGCCTTTGGCGCATTTGTTGTGGGCGTTCTTCCCGTGTCATCCCGGAAAGCCCGCAGGGCTTGTCCGGGACCCATTCGCGCCGCGCCTGACGAATGAGGCGCCGCCCCGCCGCAAAAGCTCAACTGACAGCAACGCGCGGAACCCCGCGCCTCAGCCCTCCCACGCCCCTTCGAACGGCATGCGCTGCGCCCAGAAGTCCGCCAGCCGTGGGTCGGCGTCCACCCGGCGCACGACCGCGCTCATCTTCGGCGCGGCCTGGTAGAAGACCTTCCGCCGCGGGGTCCAGCGCGACATCACCGTCACATAGAGGTCGAGCACGCTGAAGGCCGCGCCCAGGATGTAGTCGCCCGGCTCGACCTGCTCGTCCATCATCCGCCAGCAGTCGGCGATGCGCTGGGTGGTCCGCTCCAGGATGACCTTTTCGTGGGCTTCGTCCGCGCCCAGCCGGCTCGGCTCGTCGCGCACCCAGAACATCGAATAGACCTGGGCCGGCAGGTAGGTCATCCAGCGCAGGAACTGCGCGCGCTGCGGCGCGCCGACCGCCGGCGCCAGCCCCGCCTGCGGGTGGCTGTCGGCCAGGTGGATGAGGATCGCCGCGCTCTCGGTCATCAGCTCGCCGGTCGGCAGGATCACCGCCGGCACCTGGCGCAGGCGGTTGACCTGGCCCACCGCGTCGGCCGCGGCCTTGCTGGCCCAGGGCGCGTTCTCGACCACCCGATAGGGCAGGCCCAGCAGCCGCAGCGTCGCCTCGACGGGCACGGAACCCGATCCCGCGGCCCCGTGGACGACATATTCGTCAGCCATCATTCTTCCCCGTGTTTCACAACATCTTGCGTGTGATGTGATGCCCCAACCACAAGATATGCCCTTCCGCTCCTGCCCGATCGGCGCCTAAATAGGCTCCTACAACAGCCGTCAGATTCGAAAGCCGCAACCGTGACCGCGACGTCCGCTCAGCCCGGCCTGCTCACCCCGTCCTTCGCCTACAAGCCGTTCCGCTATCCGTGGGCCTACGACTTCTGGAAGAAGCAGCAGCAGGTCCACTGGATGCCCGAAGAGGTGCCGCTGGGCGAAGACCTCAAGGACTGGGCGGCCAAGCTCAACGACAAGGAGCGCAACCTCCTCACCCAGATCTTCCGGTTCTTCACGCAATCGGACGTCGAGGTGAACGACAACTACATGGAGCGCTACAGCCGCGTCTTCAAACCCACCGAGGTGAAGATGATGCTGGCCTCGTTCTCCAACATGGAGACGATCCACATCGCGGCCTACGCCCTGCTGCTCGAAACCATCGGCATGCCCGATAGCGAGTTCACGGCGTTCCTGGACTACCAGGAGATGCGCGACAAGCATGACTACATGCAGAAGTTCGGCGTCGACTCGAACGCCGACATCGCCCGCACCCTGGCCATGTTCGGCGGCTTCACCGAGGGCCTGCAGCTATTCGCCAGCTTCGCGATGCTGCTGAACTTCCCGCGCCACAACAAGATGAAGGGCATGGGCCAGATCGTCTCGTGGTCGGTCCGCGACGAGAGCCTGCACTGCGAGGGCATCATCAAACTCTACCACGCGTTCAACAAGGAGACCGGCGCGGTCACCAAGAGCGTGGGCGACGACATCATCGACTGCTGCAAGACCGTGGTCGGCCTGGAAGACGCCTTCATCGACCTGGCCTTCAACGCCGGCGAGGTCCAGGGCATGACCCCGGACGACATCAAGCAGTACATCCGCTTCATCGCCGACTGGCGGCTGCGCCAGCTACACCTGCCGGAAGTCTACGGCGTGAAGGAAAACCCGCTGCCCTGGCTGCAGTCGATGCTCTCGGGCGTCGAGCACGCCAACTTCTTCGAGGCCCGCTCGACCGAGTACTCCAAGGCCGCGACCAAGGGCCAGTGGCACGGCGCCGACGGCGTCTGGGCCGAGTTCGACAAGGTGCTCGCCAAGCGCGGCGAGACCCAGCTTCCGGCGGAGTAGGGCGGCCAGGTGTCATCCCGGAAGCCGCGCAGCGGCTGTCCGGGACCCATGAACACCTGATCTCGAAAGCCTCCCAGGCGCCTCGCCATCTTCCGAAGGCGCGGCGCGAATGGGTCCCGGACAAGTCCTGTGGGCTTTCCGGGATGACACCCGGTTCGGGATCTAAGCCCCCTTCACCGCCAGCACGTGCAGCCAGGTCCGCGGCACGCCGTCGAAGCCGCCGCCCTGGCCGGTCGTGACCTCCAGCTCCGCCCAGGCGCCCGCCGCGCCATAGGCCGCGCGCAGGGTCTCCTGCGTCGGGAAATTGTAGTAGCGGCCCAGGCTGTCGCGATCGCCGCCCGCCCCCGACTTGAACCCGGCATAGAACCGCCCGCCCGGCTTCAGCGCCCGATGGATGCGCCCCAGCACGTCGGCCAGCCCGTCCTCGGGCACATGCAGCAGGCAGGCGTTGGCCCACACCGCGTCATAGGCGCCGACCTCGTCCAGCTCCTCGAACCGCATCACCCGCACCGGCCGCCCCAGCCGCGCCTGGGCCTGCGCCGCCAGCCCGGGCGAGCCGTCGGTGGGCGTGACCTCGAACCCGGCGGCGGCCATCAGCTCGGCGTCCTGCCCGCCGCCGCAGCCCAGCTCCAGGATGCGCGCCCGCGGCCGCAACTGCTCCAGGAAGGCGCGCAGCCGCACCGGCTCGCCCCGCGTCCGCGCCGCATAGGCCGCCGCCTCGCGGTCGTAGAAGGCCAGGGTGTCGGGGTCGTGCAGCATGATGTTCCCCTTAGGTCTGGCCTCCACCTCCCACCGCGTTCATTGTCCCGTCAACGCAAGAACGAGGGGAAACGCATGTCCAACCTGGTCGAGGTGTCCGACGCCGGGCACGTCCGCACCATCCGGCTGAACCGCCCGGAGAAGAAGAACGCGCTGAGCCAGCAACTCGCCTGGGGCGTGGTCGCCGCCGTCGATCAGGCCGCGCTGGACGACGATGTCTGGGTGGTGGCGCTGACCGGCTCGGGCGACGCCTTCTGCGCGGGCCTGGATCTGTCGGGCGCCGAGCCCTACCACCCGGGCACGCCGATGAGCGCCCAACTCGACGACATCAGTTGGGTCGGCCAGTTCCTGCTCTCGGTCCGCAAGCGCTGCGACAAGCCGGTGGTCGGCGGGATCAACGGCGTGGCGGTGGGGGCGGGCCTGGGCCTGGCCATGGCCACGGACGTGCGCCTGATCGCCTCCAGCGCCCGGCTGATGGCCGGCTACACCCGCATCGGCGGTTCGCCCGACGCCGGCCTGACCATCACCCTGCCCCAGGCCATGGGCTACGAGCGCGCCATGCGCTTCATGATGGAGAACCGCACCCTGACCGGCCAGGAGGCCGTCGACTGGGGCATGGCCGGCGAGGCGGTGGCCGACGCCGACTTCGCCGCCCGCCTGGCCGAATACTGCGCCCAGCTCTGCGAGTGGTCGCCGATCACCCTGCGCCTGCTCAAGCGCGGCATCGTGAAGTCCTACGAGTCGATCGATATGGAGCAGCAGCTCCGCTACGAGGTCTCCAACATCGGCCGCGCCTTCGGCAGCCAGGACGGCAAGGAAGCCCGCAAGGCCTTCCTCGAAAAGCGCAAGCCGGTGTTCCAGGGGCGCTAGCCCCGGACCCGACGCTGCTCATCCCGGCCGCGCTTCGTGTATTAGTTGCGAATGATTATTAATTGAGGCAGGCTCCGGGTTCGCAACCGGAGCGGCCCGATGTCCGACACCATTTCCTCGATCGCCCAGCTCGAAGACTGCGTCGGCGCCGCCGGCCTGCCGGTGAAGATGAAGATCATCGACCATCTGGACGCCTCGGCGGCCGACTGGATCGCCGCCTCGCCGGTGGCCTTCGTCGGGCTGGGCGGGGCGGACGGCCCCAGCGTCGCCGTCGCGGGCGGCCCGGCCGGTTTCGCGCGGGTCAAGGACGCGGGGACCCTGGCCATCCCCCTGGCCGCCATCGATCCGGGGCCGGCGCCGCAGGTCGGGCATGGGGCCGGCGTGCTGTTCCTGATCCCGGGGATCGGCGAGACCCTGCGCGCCAACGGCGCGGTCAAGGCGGTGAGCGCGACCGAGCTGGAGATCGCCATCGAGGAGTGCTTCGTGCACTGCGCCAAGGCGCTGATCCGCTCCGACTTCTGGAGCCCGGGCGAGGGCGCCGCGCCGACCGATCCGGCCGCCTTCGTCGACGCCTCCCGCTTCCTGGCCCTGGCGACCATGGACGCCCAGGGGCGGATCGACATCAGCCCCAAGGGCGACCCGGCGGGGCTGCTGATCCGCATGGACGGCGCCCGCGCCACCCTGGCCGAGCGCCCCGGCAACCGCCTGGCCTTCGGCTATCGCAACATGATCGAGCAGCCCAAGGTCGCGGCGCTGTGCATCATCCCAGGCGTCCTGTCGGTCGCCGTACTGCGCGGCCAGGCCCACCTGACCAGGGACGAGGCCGTGCGCGCCGCCTTCGTGGTCGACGAAAAGACCCCGCTGCTGGCCACCGTCATCGACGGCGCGCGGCCGGCGATCGCGGTCAGCCCCGCGCTGGCGCGCGCCGGCCTCTGGGCGTCGGCCCCGGCCGCGCCGAAGATCGACCCCGCCGCGACCCTGGTCGCGCACCTGAAGCTCAACAAGGCCCGCGGGGCCCAGGCGACCCTGCTGCGGCTGGCCGCCAACCGCGGCCTGATCGCCAAGGGTCTGGAGAGCAACTACAAGACCCAGCTCTACTGAGGCCCTAGCTGTTCCAGGGGCCGCGGCCGCCGTCGGTCGTCGGCACCGCGGTGGCGCCGCGGCGCCCGCCGGTCACGATCGGCGCGTTCGGCCGGGGCGCGCCGCCGGCCATCTTCATCAGCGCCGCCACGCGGTTGCCGGTCGCCGGATGGGTCGAGAACAGGTTGTCCGCCCCACGCCCGGCCAGCGGGTTGATGATGAACATCTGGCCGGTCGCCGGATTGCGCTCGGCGGTGACGTTGACGATGCCGTGGGCGTAGGCCTCGATCTTCTGCAGGGCGCTGGCCAGCGCCTGCGGATCGCCGCTGATCTCGGCGCCGTGCTTGTCGGCCTCGTATTCGCGGCCGCGGCTGATCGCCATCTGCACCAGGGCCGCGGCCATGGGCGCCAGCACCATCAGCGCGATGGTCCCGATGATCCCGCCCGGACGCTCGCGGTCGTTGCCGCCGAAGAACAGCGCGAAGTTGGCCAGCGAGGAGATCGCCCCGGCGATGGTCGCGGTGATGGTCATGGTCAGGGTGTCGCGGTTCTTCACGTGCGCCAGCTCGTGGGCCATCACCCCGCGGATCTCGCGCCGGTCCAGCATGCGCAGCAGGCCCACGGTCGCGGCCACGGCGGCGTGCTCGGGATCGCGGCCGGTGGCGAAGGCGTTCGGCTGCTGGCTCTCCATCACATAGACCTTCGGCCGCGGCAGGTTCGCGCGGTCGGCCAGCTCGTAGACGTCGCTCACATAGTTGCGCAGCAGCGGCTCGGCGCTCGAGGGATCGACCTCGCGCGCGCCGTACATGCGCAGCACGATCTTGTCGGAGTTCCAGTAGCTGAAGAAGTTCATCGCCACGGCCAGGGCCAGGGCGATGGCCATGCCGGCGGCCCCGCCGATCAGATAGCCGACGCCGACGAAGATGGCGGTCAGGCCCGCCAGCAGCATGAAGGTGCGAAGATGGTTGTGCATGGCCGCGGATATGGGGTGGGGCAGGCCGCCTGCGCAATACCGCCCATGCATCCAGGGCCATGGACCTCCAGATGTTCCCCGCTAGGCAGGGCGATCACATTTCCCCCAATAGTTCGTCATGGCCGGGCCGCCAGGCATCCATAGACGCCGAGCCTTGCCGGCGATCCCAGGCGCGTATGGATCCCCGGCACGCCCACGCGGCCGGGGATGACGATCGGAGGCGGGGAGCGACGCCGCGCATATGCGGTCGCCCTCCCCCGTTTGGGGCATCTTCTCCCGGCGCCATCAAGTCAGTTGAGCTTCTGGGGCAGGGCGGCGCCTCATTCGTCAGGCACGGCGCGAATGGGTCCCGGACAAGCCCTGCGGGCTTTCCGGGATGACACGGGAAGCGCGCCCGCGCCAAAGGCGACAACTGCGCCGAAGGCGCGCTCCACCCCTCGCACCACGCCAGCCGCCCCCACGGCCCCTTCGTGCTCTTCGTGTTCTTGGTGTTTCAAAATCCACCGAGCAGCTTGCGCCAGCCGCCGCCGGAGGAAAAACAGGCGTCATCACGGTCTTGCTGCGCAAACCGGAATGACACCCCCCCAGAGGGGAAGCATCTGAACGGTCTCCATATGCGGGTAGCCCGGGAGGCGCGGGGCTGTCGGCTAGAACGCCGCCGTCCGCAGCGTCGCCGCCGCGGCCATGATCCGGTCGGTCGGCGCCTCGGCCCCGGCCGCCTGGCCGCGCATCAGCGCCTCGCAGGCCTCGGCCGGCATCGGGTGGGCGAACAGGTAGCCCTGCATGCGGTCGCAGCCGGCGGCGCGCAGGAAGATGGCCTGGGCCTCGTCCTCCACCCCTTCGGCGACGATGCGCGCGTCCAGCGACTTGGCGGCGCTGAGCATGGCGCGGACCAGCTTGGAGACCCGCGGGTCGCGGCCGACCCCGCCGATCAGCGACTGGTCCAGCTTCACCGTATGGATCGGCAGTTGCAGCAGGGCGCGCAGGTTCGAGTAGCCGGTGCCGAAGTCGTCCAGGGCGATGCGCACCCCGCGCGAGGCCAGCCGCTCGATGTGCCGCCGGGCCAGCGACAGGTCGTGGACCAGGAAGGTCTCGGTGATCTCGACGGTCAGGGCCGTGGCCGGCAGGTCGGTGTCGGCCAGCCGGGCGATCAGCTTGCGCGAGAAGGCCGGGTCCAGCAGCTCGCGCTGCGAGACGTTGCACGAGATGGTGTCGATCATCCCCTCGGCCACCCACGGCGCGGCGCGCTGGCAGGCGGTCTGGAAGATCGCCCCGTCCAGCTCGCCGATCAGGCCCAGCTCCTCGGCCAGCGGCACGAAGACGCCGGGCGGGATCATGCCGCGCTCGGCGTGGTTCCAGCGGGCCAGCACCTCGGCGGCGATGATGCGGCCGTCGGCGGCGTTCACCACCGGCTGGAACCAGGGGACGATGTCGCCGGCCGGGATGGCGCGGCGCAGCTCGGTCTCCAGGCTGTGGCGCGCCTCGGTGGCCAGCCGCAGGTCCTCGTCGAAGGCGGCCCAGCGGCTGCCCCCGGCGGTCTTGGCGCGATAGAGCGCGATGTCGGCGAAGCGCTGCAGGTCGGCCGCGTCGGCGGCGTCGTGCGGATAGACCGCCACCCCGACCGAGGCCCCCGGCGCGATGGCGCGGCCATAGATGGCGTGGGTCTGGGTCAGGAGCTGGGTCAGCTCCTGGGCCCGGCCGCGGACCTCCTCGCCCGCGGCGATCACCGCGAACTCGTCGCCGCCCAGGCGCGAGACCACGTCGCCCTCGTGGGCGCCGGCCTTCAGCCGCCGGCCGATCTCGACCAGAAGTTGGTCGCCCGCGTCGTGGCCCAGGCTGTCGTTGAGGTTCTTGAAGCGGTCGAGGTCGATGACGAACAGCGCCACCGGCTCGCCCGTGCGCTGGGCGTCCTCCAGCCGGCCCACCAGGGCGGCGGTGAAGGCCCCGCGGTTGAGCAGGCCGGTCAGGCTGTCGGTCCGCGCCAGGTGCATGGTCAGCGCCCGCTCGGTCTCCAGCTCCTGGATGCGGTAGGCGAGGTTCTCGGAGACCTGGCGCAGGTCCTGGCCGGCGTGGAACAGCTCCAGCGCCTTGGATTCGAGCAGGGCCTCGGCTTCGCGGCGCGCCCGGCGCTCGCGTTCGACCCGTCGGGCGACGACCGCCGCCGCGATATATTCGGGGGTCTGGTCCACTGCCGCCTCAGGCCGCCTGACGGTCGATGGTGAAGCGGACGAAGTCGCCGGTCGGGCCGCTCATCTTGGCCATCGAGACCGACACCGGCTCGCGATAGAAGTCGGAGGTGGCCTGGATCAGTCCTTCGGCCAGGGCCTCCAGCCCCCGCTCGGAGCGATAGTCGAGCTGCATCTGGTCGTCGGTGCGCGCCGCCACCCGGATCGAGGGCAGCTCGGCGTCGGGATAGAGTTTGCGGACCTCCACATGGATGTGGTCGTCGATCGAGCCCAGGAAGTCGAACAGCGAGCCGGCGGCGGCGAAGTACTGGCCATAGCCGCTGGTGAAGGTGGCGCACAGCTTGCCGCCGAAGCCGCGCAGCAGCACCGCCGGATCGGCGCCCGAGCGCGCGACCAGGGCCAGCAGCAGGTCGCGCAGTTCCGAGAACGGATAGGTGCCGACCGCGGTGTAGGCGCCGCCGGTCGAGAGGTCGCAGTCGTCGATGATCGCGTCGACCATGTCGGGACCCATCTGGTCCTCGACGAACTCCAGGAACTCCGTAAAGACGATGCCCTTCATTGCGCCCCCTCCGCACCCCCTGGAAAATCGAGGTTATGCGTAATAGGCGGCAATGACGGAATCGTCCGTTAACGGGCGCCCGGAAAGGTGGCGCCTGAGCGGGGGGCTCAGGCGCGGGCCGGCTCGCCCTCCGCCGGTTCCTCGATCTGGTTTTCCCACTTGGCGACCACCGCGGCGGCCACCGAGTTGCCGACCACGTTGGTGGCCGAGCGGCCCATGTCCAGCAGGTGGTCGACGCCGAGGATCAGCAGCAGGCCCGCTTCGGGCAGGTCGAAATAGGTCAGGGTCGCGGCGATGACCACCAGCGAGGCGCGCGGCACCCCGGCCATGCCCTTGGAGGTGACCATCAGCAGCAGCAGCATGGTGATCTGCTGGCCGATCGACAGTTCGATGCCGTAGGCCTGGGCGATGAACAGCACCGCGAAGGTGCAGTACATCATCGAGCCGTCGAGGTTGAACGAGTAGCCCAGCGGCAGCACGAAGCTGGAGATGCGGCGCGACAGGCCGAACTTCTGCAGTTCCTCCAGGGTCCGCGGATAGGCCGCTTCCGACGAGGCGGTGGCGAAGGCCAGCAGGGCCGGGCCGCGGATCGCGCCCAGCAGTTGCAGCGCGCGCTTGCCGACGATCAGGATGACCGCCAGGCTGAGCAGGCCCCACAGCACGCCGAGCGAGGCGTAGAAGCCCAGCACGAACTTGGCGTAGTCGACCAGAACGCCCAGGCCCTGGGTCGAGATGGTCGCGGCCAGGGCCGCGAAGATCGCCAGCGGCGCGGTCTTCATGACGTAGCCGGTGACCTTCAGCATGATGTTGGCGACCTGGTCGACCAGGGCGGTCACCGCCGGCGCCTTGTCGTCCAGGGCCGAGACCGCGGTGCCGACGAACACCGAGAACACCACGATCTGCAGGATCTCGTTGTTGGCCATGGCCTCGACGATCGACCTCGGGACCAGGTGGGTGACGAACTCCTTGAGGGTCAGCTTGGTCGCGTCGACCGCGCCGGCCGCGTGGCCCGCGCTGTCGACCAGCCCCATGCCGACGCCCGGCTGGATCAGGTGCACCATCGCCAGGCCGATGCTCAGCGACACGATCGAGGCGGTGATGAACCAGGCCATGGTCTTGACGCCGACCCGGCCGATGGAGGCGGCGTCCTCCATGTGGGCGATGCCGGCCACCAGGGTCGAGAACACCAGCGGGGCGATGATCATCTTGATCAGCCGCAGGAAGACGTCGGTGATGATGGTCAGGTTCTCGGCGACCGACTTGGCCTGCTCGGGGCTGAGGCCCTGGTTCACGCCCCACCCGACAAGCACCCCCAGCGCCATGGCCCCCACAATGAAGGCGGTGAAAAGTTTGTTCATGGCGGATCCCCCAACGGCACTGGAGCAGGCCTTGTGGCCGACAAAGGGGGCTTTCGTCCATAGCGTTGCAGAAGTGAGGAAGAGACGTCTCGCAACCTGCACAGGAGCAGGCTAAACTGACCCATGTCCAACGAAGAGAAAGCAGCCGCCATCGTCGAGCGGCTAAACACCGAATATCAGGCGACCGTCGAAGCTCTGCGGAGCGCATTGAAGACCTTCCTGGCCGGCGGCGCGCCGCCCGATCCGGCCTCCAGGGCCGCCGGGATCTTCGCCTATCCCGAACTGCGCCTGACCTGGCCTCCCGGACACAGCTATCCCCGTCTCTCGCGCGCCTACGCCCGCCTTTCGCAGCCGGGCGAATACTCGGTCACGGTTACGCGACCGGACCTCTACCGCGACTATTTGACCGAGCAGATCAGCCTGCTGATGGCCGACTTCGACGTCGCCATCGAGGTGGGCCGCTCGCGCCAGGAGATGCCGTTCCCCTACGTGCTGGACGGGGCGGTCGACCTGGCCATGGCCGACGTCGGCTCGGCCGACATCGCCCGCCACTTCCCGACCACCGAGCTGGCCCACATCGGCGACGAGATCGCCGACGGCTTCTGGGACGCCAGCCTGGAGACGACCCGGCCGCTGGCCCTGTTCGACGGCCTGCGCACCGACTTCTCGCTGGCGCGGCTGGCCCACTACACCGGCACCCCGGCCGAGCACGTCCAGCCCTACATCCTGTTCACCAACTACCACCGCTATGTGGACGAGTTCGTGCGCTGGGGCTGCCAGCAGATCCGCGAGGGTCACTACGACGCCCTCTCGGCCGCCGGCCGCGTGCTGGTGACCGCCGAGACGCAGAACCCCGAGCAGGTCGTCGCCGACGGGGCCTGGCGCCGACACCAGATGCCGGCCTATCACCTGATGGCCAAGGGCCGGCGCGGCCTGACCCTGGTCAATATCGGCGTCGGCCCGTCCAACGCCAAGACCATCACCGACCATCTGGCCGTGCTGCGGCCCCAGGCCTGGCTGATGATCGGCCACTGCGGGGGGCTGCGCGGCTCGCAGACCATCGGCGACTACGTCCTGGCCCACGCCTATCTGCGCGACGACCATGTGCTGGACGACGTGCTGCCGCCGGAGATACCGATCCCGCCGATCGCCGAGATCCAGGTGGCCATGAACCGCGCCGCCGAGGCCGTCACCGGCGAGAGCGGCGAGATGCTCAAGCGCCGCCTGCGCACCGGCACGGTGGTCACCACCGACGACCGCAACTGGGAGCTCCGCTTCTCGTCCTCGTCCCTGCGCTTCAATCAGTCCCGCGCCGTGGCCATCGACATGGAGAGCGCCACCATCGCCGCTCAGGGCTACCGCTTCCGGGTGCCCTACGGGACGCTGCTCTGCGTCTCGGACAAGCCGCTGCACGGCGAGATCAAGCTGCCGGGCCAGGCCAACGCCTTCTACGAACGCGCCATCGGCCAGCACCTGCAGATCGGCATCGCCACCATGGACCTGCTGCGGGGCGAAGGCCCCAGGCTCCACTCCCGCAAGCTCCGCAGCTTCGACGAGCCCCCGTTCCGCTGATCGCTTCCCGTCCCTGCGCAGCGGGGGGAGGGGCATCGCCCCTCTGGTTCGTCATGGCCGGGCCGCCAGGCATCCATAGACGCTTTGGTCCGCCGGCGATCCTCGGCGCGTATGGATCCCCGGCGCGCCTGCGCGGCCGGGGATGACGATCGCAGGAGGCCGGGGCGGCCCCTCTCCCCATGAATGCGGGACGCCGTATGCGGTCCCTAGAACCGCGTCCGCAGGCCCAGCGCGAAGTTGCGGCCGCGCAGCGGCGCGAGGTCGGCGATGAACGAGGCGTGGTTCAGCGCCTTCTCGTCCAGCAGGTTGGTCCCGCGCACGAACACCTGGCTCGCGAACCCGCCGGCCTCGACGTCATAGGCCAGCGTGCCGTTGACCATGTCGTAGCCCGGCGTCCTGGTCTCGAAGGCGGCGATCTTCTCCTGCTCGAACACCCGCACATATTCCAGGCTCCCCGACCAGGCGCCCTGCTCGACGTCGCCGCGCAGGCCCAGGCGGCCGGCCGGAATGCGCGGCAGGTCGCCGCCGTCGTCGAACCTGGCGCCCACATAGTCGCCGAACAGCGTGGCCGACAGCCCCGGCGCGAACCGCTGGCGCACCTCGCCCTCGACCCCGGTGAAGGTCGCGTCGGCCTGGCTGTAGCGGATCAGCCGGAAGTCCTCGTGCTGGTCCAGGGTGCGGGCGAAGACGTAGCCGTCATAGCCGTAGCGATAGGCGCTGGCCGCGAAGGTCGTCGCCCCCTGGGTCTTCTTCAGGCTCAGCTCGACCGAGTTGGCGGTCTCGACGTCCAGCGCGGCGTCGCCGATCTCGTAGGTGTTGGTCGCCAGGTGGACGCCGCGGGCATAGAGTTCCTGGGCGCTGGGCGCCCGCTGCGAGCGGGCCACGGCCAGCGAGGCGACATAGCCCGGCGCGAAGCTCCAGCTCGCCGCCGCCGAGGCCGAGAACGGGCGGTGGTCGGCGTCCGGCCGGCCCACGGCGCGGGCGTCCTGCCACTCCTGCCGCAGCGCGCCTTCCAGGCGCCAGTCGCCCAGCTCGTACTCCTCCAGCAGGAAGATCGCCGCGCTTTTGGTCCGGCTCTTGGGGATGAACGACTCCTCGCCGAGCGCGGCGAAGTCGCTGCGCGCCGCCTGCACGCCGATCACCCCGCGCAGGGCCCCCAGCGGCGCGTGCAGCACCTCGAGCCGCGCGTCATAGCCCTTGTTGGTGAAGGTCGTGGCGACCGCGCCGTCCTCGATCTCGTCGTGGGCGTAGTCGGTATAGCCGCCGCGCAGCCGGATGCGCTCGACCCCCGCGAACGGCTCGCGCAGTTCGCCGCGCACGTCGACCCGCTTGCTCCTCAGGTCGACGACGGGCGGCGCGTCCTCGCCGTGCTCATGCTCGTGCTCATGATCGTCATGGTCGTCATGGTCGTGCCCGCCACAGTGCAGGCTCGATCCGTGCGGGTGGCAGTCCTCGTATTCGTGGCTGTGGCCGGGCAGGCCGTACCGGCTGTCCTGCTGGGTGTAGGCCGCGCCCAGATAGCCCCGGCCGCCGATCCACGACAGGCCCAGCGTCGCCGTCCGGCTGCGGTTGAACGAGCCGTCCAGCGTGTCCTCCGGCCAGTCGGGAACCTCGTAGTCGTCGGCCCGGCGGCCGGCCGCCTCCAGGCGCAGGGCGAAGTTCCCGGCCCCGCCGGTCGCCCCGGCCACCCCGGCGCGCTCGTTGTCGGCCGAGCCCAGCCGCACCTCGGCCACGCCCTCGAACCCGTCCCTGGGGATCGCCGTCGGGATCTTCCTGTCGATCAGGTTGACCGCCCCGCCGATCGCGCCGCCGCCATAGAGCAGGGCGCTGGGCCCACGCAGGATCTCGACGCCGTCGAGCAGCAGCGGCTCGCCCGACACCGCATGGTCGGGCGAGACCTCCGAGGCGTCCATCAGCGCCGAGCCGTCGGTCAGCACCTTCACCCGCGGCGCGGTCTGGCCGCGGATCACCGGCCGGCTGGCCCCGCCGCCGAAGGTGTCGGAGTTCACCCCCGGCAGGCCGGTCAGGGTCTCGCCCAGGGTCGACTGCCGGCGATGGTCCAGGTCCTCGCCGCGCACCACCGCGACGCTGGAGGCGACCTCGCGGTTGGACCGGCCCAGCGGATCGCCGGTGACGATCAGTTCGCCGATCTCGGCGCCGGGGCCGGACTGGTCGGCCATCGCGCCGGTCGCGACCGCCGAGACGCTGGCGGCGGTGAGGAGGAGGTTTCTGAATTGCATGACGCGGGACCCCGACTGCTAAGGAAGGCGTCTCTCGTATGTTATAACATAACGATCATCAAGCGGACTGTGGGCCAAGCCTCGGAGCCCTCTCGCAATCGCCCGGCAAGATCGCTAAATCCGCGCCATGACGAAGATCAAACTCGAAGCCATCGACAATTTCCGCGACTTCGGCGGCTTCGGCACCGCCTGCGGCCGGGGCCTCAAGTCGGGACGGCTGTTCCGCTCGGCCAACCACGCCTACGCCACCGAGGGCGACCTGGCCGCCCTGCGCGACCTGGGCGTCGAGGTCATCGTCGACCTGCGCCGCCGCCGCGAGCGCGAACGCGAACCCTCCCGCCGCTGGGAAGGCTTCGCCGGCACGGTGATCGAGAACGACATCGACGGTCCCGAGCACGACTGGGCCGACGCCCTGAAGGCCGCGCCCGGCGTCGACGCCGACTGGTTCTTCAACGACAGCCTCGGCTTCTATCGCGCCGCCCCGCACGCCGAGCGGATGGTCGACCTGTTCAGCCGCTACTTCCGGACGCTGGCCGAGACCGAGGGGCCGGTCGTGGTCCACTGCGCGGCCGGCAAGGACCGCACCGGCATGATCTGCGCCCTGACCCACCACGTCGCCGGCGTCCATCGCGACGACACGCTCAGCGACTACCTGGCCACCAACGACGAGGCGCAGATGGAAAAGCGCGTCGGCTTCCTGGGTCCCTGGGTGCGCGAGCTGACCGGCGTCACGCTCAGCGACGCGGCCCTGCGCCAGGCGGTCAGCGTCCACGAAGCGTTCCTGGCCGAGGCCTTCGCGGTGATGACCGAGCGCCACGGCTCGGTCGACAACTACCTGCAGGAGGCGCTGGGGGTCGACGCCGCCCTGCGCGAGCGCATCGCCGCCCGCATCCTGCGCTGACCGCAGGGAGCCTTCGGCAAAAAACCTCCCGTCCTCCCACTACGGCAGGGTTCACATCACCCCTTCCCAGGCGTAAGGGCGGCGACATGACATCCTATGTCCTGCCGCCTCACGCTCCCGCCTCCGTGCCCGTGGAGGGCGAGACGGCGGTTTTCCCGGTCCGGCGCATCCTCTGCGTCGGCCGCAACTACGCCGCCCACCGGCGCGAGATGGGGGGCGACGACCGCGATCCGCCGTTCTTCTTCGCCAAGCCGGCCGACGCCCTGGTCCCGCCCGGCGGCCAGGCGCCCTATCCGCCGCGCACCGCCGACCTGCATCACGAGATCGAGCTGGTGATCGCCCTGAAGGCCGGCGGCGCCGACGTGCCGGTCGAGCGCGCCCTGGACCTCGTCTACGGCTACGCGGTCGGGGTCGACCTGACCCGCCGCGACCTGCAGAACGCCGCCAAGGCCAAGGGCCATCCCTGGGACGCGGCCAAGGGCTTCGACGCCTCGGCCCCGATCTCGGCGATCCGCCGGTGGGACGGCGCCCCGCCCCAGGGCCGCATCGCGCTCAGCGTCAACGGCCAGGTTCGCCAGGAGGGCCAGGTCGCCGACATGATCTGGAGCCTGGCCGAGGTGATCGCCGAGGCCTCCAGGCTCTGGACCCTGGCCCCCGGCGACCTGATCTTCACCGGCACGCCCGAGGGCGTCGGCCCCATCGTTCCCGGCGACCTCGTCGAGGGCGAGGTCGAGGGCGTCGGCCAACTCAAATTCACGGTGTCAGCATGAGCCTCACCCTGCATTCCTACTGGCGCGCCACCGCCCCCTACCGCGTCCGCATCGGCCTCAATCTCAAGGGCCTCGACTACGGCTATGTCGGGGTGAACCTGCTGAAGGGCGAGCAGCACGCCGACGACTACGTGACCAAGCGCAACCGCCAGCACCTGACCCCGGCGCTGGAGGCGGACGGCCACGTCCTCGTCCAGTCCCTGGCCATCCTGGAATGGCTGGAGGAGACCCATCCCCAGCCGGCCCTGCTGCCCGCGGACGCTTTCGACCGCGCCACGGTGCGGGCCATGGCCGCCATCATCGCCTGCGACATCCACCCGCTGAACAACATGCGCATCCAGAAGGCCCTGGGGCAGCTCGGCGTCGATGAGGCCGGCCGCCTCGAATGGAGCCAGCGCTGGATCGTCGACGGCTTCTCGGCGCTCGAACCCATGGTCGCGCGCCACGGCCGCGGCTTCGCCTTCGGCGACGCGCCGACCCTGGCCGACTGCTGCCTCGCGCCCCAGGTCTATTCGGCCGATCGCTACCAGGTCGACCTCGCCCCGTTCCCCGCCATCGCCGCCGCCGCCGCCCGCGCGGCCGAGCACCCGGCCTTCGCCGCCGCCCATCCCGATCGCCAACCGGACGCCGCCCATGCTTGAGGACCTGAAGGAGAACAACCGCATCTGGGCGGCCGGAAAGCTGTCCGTCGACCCCGGCTTCTTCGAGCGCCTGGTCGCTCAGCAGAGCCCGGAATATCTCTGGATCGGCTGCTCCGACAGCCGCGTGCCGGCCAACGAGATCGTCAATCTCGACCCGGGCGAGCTGTTCGTGCACCGCAACGTCGCCAACCTCGCCCCGCCCCAGGACGCCAACTACCTCTCGGTGCTGCAGTTCGCGGTCGACGTGCTGAGGGTGAAGCACATCATGGTCGTCGGCCACTATGGCTGCGGGGGCGTCGCCGCCGCGGTCGACGGCAAGCGCCGCGGCCTGGTCGACCACTGGCTGCACCCGATCCGCGAGGTCTACGCCGACAACCGCGCCGAACTGGAAGCCCTGCACGACCACGAGCGGATCGACCGCCTGATCGAGCTCAACGTCATGCGCCAGGTCCGCAACGTCGCCTCCGACGTCTTCGTCCAGGACGCCTGGGCCCGCGGCCAGTCGCTGTGCGTCCACGGCTGGGTCTACTCGATCGCCAACGGCCTGGTCACCGACATGAACTGCGCCATCAGCGGCCCCGCCGACCTCGACAAGGCCCGCGACGAGGGACAGTAGGGGCCCCAATTGCTCCCCCTCTGGGGGAGCTGTCAGCCGCATGGCTGACTGAGGGGGACTTTGATGCTCTTGAGAGCAGTCCCCCTCCGTCTCGGCGCTATGCGCCGATCCACCTCCCCCAAGAGGGGAGGAACTGAAGTCGCCCTACTTCACCCGAACCCGCGCGCTCGCCCTGCGCCCCGCCTCGTCCACCACCGTCAGCCGATAGAATCCCGGCCCCGTCGGGCGCCAGATCGTCCGCCCACTGACGGGATCGGCGGCCAGCGGCTCGCCGGCCACGTACCAGCTCAGGCCCTCGCCGCCGGCGGCCAGCACCAGGCCGCGCGATCGCGGCCCGAACGCCTCCACCTGCACGGTCGATCCGTCGGGCGGGAAGATCAGCCGCGGACCGGCCTCGCGGGTCTCCAGCCGTTCCAGCGCCTGCGGCGCGCCGCGCGGCGCGATCGGCCGCGGCGCGCTGGCCGGGGCGTCCAGCAGGTCGGCGGCGTCGAACAGCAGCGGCAGGGCCGCGTCGCGGCCGGTCAGCCCGCCGCGCGCGCCGCCGTCGGCCCGGCCGGTCCAGACCACGATCACGTAGCGCCCGACCAGCCCGGCCGCCACCGCGTCGCGAAAGCCGTAGGAGGTGCCGGTCTTGAAGGCCATCACCGGCCGTCCCTTGGTCAGGGCCGCCGCCGTCGCCCCGGCCGGCGGCGGGGTCTCGCGCAGGATGGCCAGCACCTGGTCGGCGGCGTCCTCGCGCAGCAGCCGCCGCCCGCCCTGGCGCTCGCGCCGCGCCGCCTCGTCCGCCGTCCAGGCCAGCGGCTTGGCCACGCCGTCGTCGCCCAGCGCCGCATAGAGCACCGCCAGGTCGCGCAGGGTGATCCCGACGCCGCCCAGCGCCATGGCCAGCCCGGCCTCGCGGGTCTGGGCCCTGGGCCGCACCAGGTTGACGCCGACTGCGTCGATCCGCGCCTCGAACGCGGCGGGGCCGACCTTGTCCAGCAGCTCCACCGCCGGCACGTTCAGCGAATAGGTCAGCGCCTCGCGCGCCGTGACCTTGCCGCGGAACACCCGGTCGAAGTTCTCCGGCTGATAGTCGCCGAACCGCCGCGCCGCGTCGTCGATCTGGGTGTCGGGCGCGGCCAGCCCGTCGTCGAACGCAAAGCCGTAGATGAACGGCTTCAGCGCCGAGCCGGGCGAGCGCACCGCCCGGGTCATGTCGATCCAGCCGCCCGGCCGTCCCAGCCCGCCCGAGCCGACCGCCGCGCGCACCGCCCGGCCCTTCAGCTCCACCACCAGGATCGCCGCCGTCGCCTCGGGACCCTGGCTCTGCGCCATCCGCGCGGCCAGCGGCTCCAGCCGCGCCTGCAGCCCCGCGTCCAGCGTCGTCAGCACCGAGGCCTGGTCCAGCGGCGCGGCCCGCGCCAGCTCGCCGGCCGCGTGCCAGGCCAGGGCCGGGAACGCCGCACGGCTGGGCAGGGGTTCGTCCTCGGCCTCGGCGGCGGCGACCTCGCTCAGCGCCCCGGCCCGGACCATCTTGTCCAGCACCGCCCGCCGCGCCGCCCGCGCCGCCTCCGGCCGCCGGTCGGGCCGCCGCGCTTCGGGCGACTGCGGCAGGGCGATCAGCAGCGCCTGCTCGCCGGCCGTCAGGCTCTCGGGCTCATGGCCGAAGTAGGAGAGGCTCGCCGCCCGCACCCCCTCCAGGTTGCCGCCATAGGGGGCCAGGGTCAGGTAGAGGGCCAGGATCTCGCGCTTCGACAGCCGCGCCTCGATCTGCACCGCCCGGACCATCTCGATCAGCTTGGCGGGCAAGGTCCGCGGCCGCGGCTCCAGCAGCCGCGCGGTCTGCATGGTCAGGGTCGAGGCGCCCGAGCTCACCCGCCCGCTGGCCAGGGCCGACCCCGCCGCCCGCGCCGCCGCCAGCGGATCGACCCCCGGATGGATCCAGAACCGCGCGTCCTCGATGGCGATCAGCCGCGCCTGGAAGGCGCGGTCGGTGCGCGCCAGGTCGGCCCGGATGCGCCAGCGCCCGTCCTCCACCGGCAGCGCCCGCAGCCACGCCCCGCGCCGGTCCAGCGCCACCGGCGAAGACCGCTGCGCCCGCGACATGTCCGGCGCCAGCACGGCATCCGCTGCGAACACCGCGACCTCGACGCCTAGCAGGGCGATCAGGGAGAGGGTGAGGCGGCGCACGCTCCCAGTTGCTCCCCCGCTGGGGGAGCTGTCGGCCGCATGGCCGACTGAGGGGGACTTTGACTCTTGAGAGCGGTCCCCCTCCGTCTCGACGCTTCGCGCCGATCCACCTCCCCCAGCGGGGGAGGAACTGGAGCCTGTACTCATGGCCCGGGCGCGATCACCGTGCGGCTGGCGCCGGTGCGCGCGTTCAGGCTTGGACGGTACATGTCCTTGGCCTGCGCCCCCGGCAGCAGGAAGTCGCCCGGCGTCACCGCACGCGCCACATAGGCGAAGCTGAAGGCGCCCTTGCCGGCCAGGTCCATGGCCGCGACATAGCGGTCGTCGCGGGCCTCCTGCACGTCGGCGCTGGAAAGCTCACCCAGGAACCTGAACGGCCCGTTCTGGGCGTCGTCCGGCCCCAGCACGGTCTCGATCTCGAAGCCGGCCGGCAGCGGATCGTCCACCACCAGCGACATCGACCGCGCCTGGCCTGAGCGGCCCGACACCACCACGATCACCCGCTCGCCCTGGGTGAGCGCCGAGGGATCGACCGCGCCGCCCGTGAAGCCGACCAGCCGCTTGCTGAGCGTGATGCCGTTGGCCTCGGGGGCCGGCGGGGCGACCGGCGTGCCGGTCACCGTCACCGTGCGCCACAGCGCGCCCTTGCCGGCGTTGACGAAGCGCGCCTCGGCCAGCTTGCCCACCGCCCAGCGCGGCGCGCCGCCGGCCGCGGCCAGCGGCTGGGCGCCCTGGGCGTCGATGCGGATCGCCCCGGCCGCCTTCAGCATCCAATGGGCGGCCTGCAGCAGCCGCGCCTGTTCCTGGGTGTTGAGGCTGTCGGGATCCTTCACCGCGTTCTCCAGGCGCTTCTGCAGGCCGCGGGCCAGGTCCGGCTCGCCGGCCTCGTAGGCCAGGGCGATCACCGCGGCGATGTCGCGCAGGGGGCTCTGGTACCAGTCGCTCTCCTCGCGATAGCCCAGCGAGGCGATCGCCTGGCGCAGGGCCGAGCGCGCCCGGGCCTTGTCGCCCATCATCGCCAGCCCCGCGCCGACCTGGGCCTTGGCCAGCGGCGAGGCCTCGGTCTTCATCTGCACGTCATGCCACCAGCGCAGCCGCGCCAGGTCGCCGCGCCCGCCCTTGGCCAGCACGTAGAGCGCATAGGCCGAGGCGCGGCTGCGCATCCGCTCGGTCGCCTTGCGGGAGGCGTCCTGCCCGCCGGCCCACCAGTTCGGATACTCCAGCCGATAGGAGACCGAGGCCCAGCCCTCCGGCCGCGAGACCTGGCGCATGGCGCTCAAGGCCCGGTCGATCGCCTCCTGCGGAACCGGCGTTCCGGCCTTCTGCGCCTCCAGCAGGAAGTCGGTGACATAGGCGCCCAGCCAGGGGTCGGCCTCGCCGTCGCCGACCCGCCAGAGCCCGAAGGCCCCGTCCAGGGTCTGGCGGTCCAGCAGCCGCCCGACCGCCCCGGCCAGGGCCGCGGACGAGCGCTTCACCTTCGGGTCGGCCGACACCTCCGCCGCATAGATCAGCGGATAGGCGCCCGAGACCGTCTGCTCGGTGCAGCCATAGGGATAGCGCGACAGGGCGCTGGCGATCGGGGCCGGGTCGAAGCCGCGGAACGGCGAGTAGCTGACGTGCAGGGTGACGTCCCCGGCCGCCAGCCCGGCCAGCAGGCCGGCCGCCGGCGTATACGCGGCCCCCGGCTGTTGCAGCTCATAGGTCGTCCGCGTGATCGGGCTCCAGCCCAGCCGCGTCTGGATCGGATAGTCCTTGGCGGTCGAGAAGCCCGGCCCGGAGACTTTGAAGCCGACCTGGCCGATCCCGGCCCGGCCCGGCGCGCTGAACGCGATCTTCTCGGCCACCCGCTGGCCGAGCGCGAGCTGGAACGCCTTCCTGAACGGCGCCAGCACCCCGCCGCCGCTGGTCAGCTCGGCGACATAGGACCCGACCTTGCCCTCGATATTGTGCAGCTCCAGGGTCGCGAACGCCTTGTCGCCCGGGGCCAGGAAGCGGGGCAGGGCGAGGTCGGCGACCACCGCCTCGCGCACGGTCAGCGGCTTGCTGGCCGACCCCACCGCGGTGTCGGTCCAGGCGACCGCCATCAGCCGCAGCTCGCCGTTGAACTGGGCGGCCGGCAGCTTGATCACCGCCTTGCCGTCCAGGCCGGTCTCGACCACGCCCGACCACAGGGCCACGGTCTTGATCGGGGTCACCGACAGGCCCTCGCCGCCGATGCCGTCGGCGCCGAAATTGACGTTGGCCGGCGCCCCCAGGTTCGGGTCCAGCAGCCGCCCGTAGTCGTCGCGGTAGTCCAGCGTCAGCGCCCGCTTGCCGAAGTACCACTTCACCGGATCGGGGCTCTGGAACTTGGTCAGTTGCAGGATGCCCTCGTCGACCGCCGCCAGGGTCACCCGCGCGCGGCCGCCGAACCCGGCGCCCTTGATGGTGATCGGCACCTCGACCGCGGCCTTGGAGTCGATCTTGGCCGGGGTGTTGAGCTCGACGCTCAGCTTCCGGTCCTTCGGGTCCAGCGGCACATAGACCAGGCCCAGCGCCCGCCGCGGCTTGGGCGAGGCGACCGGGTCGCGCGGCTGTACGACGCTGACCAGCACATAGGCCCCGCCGCCCCAGGCGGCGCTGGTCTTCAGCCGCACCGTCGCGCCGTCCTTGCCGACGGTGACGGTCTTCAGGTCGATCAGCCGGTCGGTGGCGACGGCGATCTGCGCCTCGCCGGCATAGGGCGGTTTCAGGGTGATCTCGACGGTGTCGCCCTGGACATGGGGCTTGGCCCCGGCGCTGACCCGCACGAAGTCGGGCGCCTCGACGTCCTTGGCCGGCGCCCCCCAGCCGGAGGCGAAGCGGATGACGCTCCTGGCGCCGCCCGGCCCGGTCATCTCCAGCCGGTAGTCGCCCCAGCCCAGCCGCCGGGCGATCCGCGCCGGCTGGCCGGCGGCGATGTTCACATCGGCCCGCGCCACCACCACGTCGCGGCTGGTCCGCCGCCATTGCCAGCGGCCGTCCTGCTGGAACCAGTCATAGTCCCAGTTCTCCGAGATCAGGGTGTAGGTCGTCCCGGGCGCGGCGATCCGCTGGCCCGCCGCGTTCACCGCGATCAGGTCGATGATCATGGTCGGGTCGCCCGACCCGCCCGCATCGCCCTGGTCGATCCTGGCGCCCAGATAGACGCCCTTGGTCCGCACCTTCAGGTCCAGGCCCTCGCGCACCGGGCGCCCGCCCGGCTCGAACACGCTGGCGGTGAAGGCCGCGGTCAGCGGCTGGGGCGTGTCGCCGGCCTCTTCCGAGGACAGCGCCAGCACCGCGCGGCCCTCGCCGTCGGTGACGCTCTGGCCGATCTCCAGGAACTTCTCGGCGAACGGCTCGCGCTGGTCGCCCCACTGATAGCCCTCGAAGGCCGGGAACGGGTTGGGGTCGACCCGCAGCCGCGCCTCGCCTTGGGTCTGCAGGCCCGCGCCCGCCGCGCCGTAGAGGAAGCGGGCGGTAACGTCGATGTTGCGGGTCTCGCCGGCCTTCAGCGGCACGCTCTCCTGGCCGGCGGCGGTGACCGCCAGCCGTTGCGGCGCGAAGTCCTCGACCTGGAACGACAGCTCTCCGGCCGGCCTCTCCAGCCCGTCGACCTCCAGCCTGGCGGTCCAGCGCCCGCGCGGCGCGCTCTTGGGCAGCTCGATGTCCACCGGCACGGCGCCCAGCGGGGCCTTGTCGAAGGGGTAGCGCTTGAACTCCACGCCCGAGGGGCGGCGCACCACCACTGCGCCCTTGCGGTCCTTCACCGCCTTGGCATCGCGGTCGCGCAGCAGGGCGTTCAGGTGGACGGTCTCGCCGGGGCGGTAGATGCCGCGGTCGGCATAGAGATAGCCGTCGATGGCGGCCTGGGCCGTGCGGCCCGAGACGCCGGAATCCTCGGTCCGCCCGCCGATCCCCTGCTTGGACAGGTCCACCGGCGCGCGGTCCAGGTCCAGCACCGCCAGGTCGCCCTGGGGGCCATAGGCCATGACCATCTTGGCGTCGGCCGCGCCCTCGCCGTCCAGCAGCGGGCGGTCGAACCGCACGCGCCCCTGCGCGTCGCTCTGCGCCACGGCCAGGTCCTCGCCGTTGCGCGCCACCAGCGCCACGCGCACGTTCGGCATCACCTTGGCGGTCTTCAGCGAGCGGACCACCACGTCCAGCGCCTCCGACCCGTCATAGGCCGACAGCGCCATGTCGGTGAACACCACCCAGCGCCGCGCCTGGGCCGGCGGGTTCGGGTCGTAGTCGTCCTCGCTTCCCCCGCCCTTGATCGAGCGGCCGCCCGAGGCGTCGCGCACCTTGATCACATAGGCGCCCGGCTTCATCTCCTTCAGCACCGCGCCCAGCGGGAAGACCGTGGTCGCCCGCTCGCCGGCCCCCTGCGAACTGACCGCCAGCTCGCCCTTCCAGACCACCCGGCCCTCGCTGTTGGGGCTGTCGGAGCCGTAGTCCCCGGGATACTCGTCCTCGCCGGTGGGATCGGGGGCGCTGATCGACTTGCGCACCAGGTTGCGGTCGACCACCCGCCAGACCTCGACCGACAGGCGGCTGACATTGACCGTCTCGATCCCGATCCCGTCGGAATCCTCGCGCGGCAGGATCACGCCCTCGCCGGCGAAGCCGACATAGGGCGGCTTCTCGCCGAAGGTGAAGTCGACGTCGGCATTGGCCGCCAGGGTCTCGCCGCCCTTGGCCGGCAGCCCCTTCAGCAGCGTCACGCGGCGGTCGGCGAAGCCGGTCCCGGCCACGCACAGCTCCGATCCCTTGACGCTCACGGCCGGCGCCCCGCCCAGGTCGGGCGAGACCAGCACGAAATCCGCATAGGACCTGGCCGGGTCCAGCGGCCGGGTCAGCTCGATGCAGGCGGCCGGCTGGTTGGCCGAGGTGTCGATCCGGTGGCGCCAGACCGCGAATCCCTCGGGCTTGGGAATCCCGCGCCGCGCCGCCTTGGCGTCGCGCGGCTTGCCGAACAGCGACCAGCCCTGCGCGCCCGGCGCGACGGCCGTCTTCTCGGCCGGCTTGCCGAACCAGTCGACGCCCTTGGCCGACAGCACCCCGCCGCCGAACGCGGCGACGACCAGGCCCGCGGCCAGCAGCCCCGGCACCTTGCCGGCGCGCAGCCGCTGCATCCAGCCGGGGGGCTTCGGCGCGTCTTGTCCGGGCGTCTGGTCGCTCGCCATCGGTCTCTCTTCGGCTGACGGAATGTCGCACCGATGGGACGCGAAAGGCTCCGCTCCGTCAATCTCGGGTAGGTGTCAGTCCACCGTGAACCGCAGCGCCGGCCCGTTCCAGTCCGGCCCGTCCAGGTCCAGCTCGGCGACCCCGCCCGGCCCCGCGCAGTCGGCCGCCACCCGCCGCCAGAAGGCCAGGGCCGCCAGGTTCCTGCGCGCCACCGCCACCTCCCAGACCCCCGGCGCCCCGCCGATCAGCCGCCGCGCGACCTGGCCGCCCAGCCCCCGGCCGCGATGCTTCCGCACCACGAAGAACTCGGCCATCGCGTGCTCGGCCGCGTGGCCCGAATGGGCCTGGTCGTTGATCAGCGCAAAGCCGGCCGGCGCCGCGCCCGCCGTCAGCAGCAAGGCCCGCCAGCCCGGCCGCGTGAAGAACGGCTCCAGCCGATAGTCCGGAAACCGTCCGTCTACGGAAAGCTCGCCCCGCGCCGTCCCGGCCCAGAACTCCGAGAAGTCGTGGGTGTAGAGCTGGATGAGGTTCTGCAAGGTCGCCGCATCGGCTGCGCCCGCCGGGATGATGTCCAGGTCCACCTTGGCCTCCGCTCGCGTGGGTCGCGCCTTCTCTTGCGCCTCGCCCGGTTCGGCGCAAGTGTTCGCGCCAGCAGAACAGGGGCCGGCCGATGATCTTCGAGCAGATCGCCACGGGCGGATGTCAGTCCTATCTCGTCGGCTGCGAGGCGACCCGCGCCGCGGCGCTGATCGACCCCGAGTTCTCGCAGGTCGACCGCTATGTCGGCCTGGCCGGCCAGCTTGGCCTGCACGTCCGCTACGTGATCGACACCCACACCCACGCCGACCACTTCTCGGCCAGCCACGAGCTGCAGAAGCGGCTGCCCGCGCCGGTGGTCATGCACCGGCTCAGCCCCGCGCCCTACGCCGACCTGCGGCTCGACGACGGCGACATGCTGATCATCGGCGAGCTGCGCCTCCAGGCCCTGCACACCCCCGGCCACACCCGCGATTCCATGTGCCTGGTCATGGCCGACCGGGTGTTCACCGGCGACACCCTGCTGATCGGCGGAACCGGCCGCACCGACCTGCCCACCGGCGATCCCCACGCCCTCTACGAGAGCCTGTTCGACAGGCTGCTGAAGCTGCCGCGCGAGACGCTGGTCTACCCGGCCCACGACTACAAGGGCCGCACCCACTCGACCATCGGCGAGGAGATCGACGCCAACCCGCGCCTGGCCAGGACCGACCGCGCGCAGTTCGTCGAGATGATGCAGAACCTCGACCTCTCGGCCCCGACCCACCTGACCGAAGCCCTGCGCACCAATATGAGCGGCGGCAAGACCGTCGCCCAACTGCTGGCCGAGGCCTCGGCCAAGGTGCCGTTCATGTCGCTGGCCGAGCTGCACGGCCGCATCGGCGCCAACAGCCGCGACCTGGTCATCCTCGACCTGCGCGAGAAGGACGCCTTCGAGGCCGGCCACATTCCCGGCGCCCGCCACCTGCCGCGCGGCCAGCTCGAGCTGCGGGTCAATTCCGAGCTGCCCGACCCCACCGTCCGCATCCTGGCCTGCTGCGAGTTCGGCAAGATCTCGACCCTGGCCGCCGCCACCTTGCGCGAGCTCGGCTTCACCCGCGCCGTCGCCCTCGACGGCGGTCTCAAGGCCTGGCGCGACGCCGGCTACGAGCTGGAGGCCTGAGGGCTAGGGCCTCGCCAGCTCCAGGCCCTGCAGGAAGGCGATCGCCCGGGCCAGGGTGTCGGCATAGGGCGAGGCGCCGATCGCCGGATCCTCGGCGCGGCTGTTGAAGAACCCGTGCGTCTGCCCGGCGTATTCGTGCAGCTCGCAGCGCCGCCCGGCCTCGCTCGCCCGCCGGCAGAAGTCGCGCACGGTCTGGATCGGCACGGTGACGTCGGCCTGGCCATGGAAGATCATCGTCGGCGGCAGCCCGCCCGCCGGCAGCGCGCTGGGCGAGATCGCGCGCGCCGCCTCGGGGCTCAGCCGCAGCGCCGGGGCGATGCTCACCAGGTCGACCGCCGGGTTGAACAGCACCAGCGCCGCCGGCCGGTCGGCCGCCCGCATCGCCGTGGCCAGCGCCAGGTGCCCGCCCGCCGACCCGCCGGCCAGCACGACCCGCTCGGGATCGATCTTCAGCTCCGCCGCATGGGCCCGGAGCCAGTCATAGGCGGCCATGGCGTCCTGCGCCGACTCCGCCGCCGTCGTCCCGTCGCGGCAGGTCACCCGATAGTCGGCCAGCACCGCGACCATGCCCTTCTGCGCCATCGCCTGGGCCTGGCCCTCGAAGGCGCGCACGTCGCCTTGCCGCCAGCCGCCGCCGAAGAAGAACAGGATCGCCGGCTGCGCCGCCCCGCCGCCCGCCGCCGGATAGACGTGCAGCCGCAGGTCGCGGCCCGCCGCCTCATAGGTGAAGCTCTCGGCCCCCGGCAGGGTTTGAGGCTGCGCCGCCACGGCCTCGCAACCGCGCGGCCGCTCGGCCGGCTGCGCCCCCGCCGCGCCCGCGGCCGCCATCGCCAGGATCACCGCCAGCTTCGCGCCCATCGCCATCCCCCCAGATCACCGCCGCACCGTCGCGGCGACGGCATTTCACGGGCTTGGAGTGGCGATGCAACCGATTTCATAAGGCCGGGGCGCCGCATCTGGCGCCAGGCGTCATCCCGGTTTCGGCCGCAGGCCGAAGACCGGGACCTATGAACACCTGATCTTGCAGGACCTGGCGCAGACCGAGCCTTGATCCCCGCTTCGGAGCGAATGGATCCCGGCCTTCCGCTTCGCTCCAGCCGGGATGACACTTCGGTCGGAAAGGACGTCAGGCGTCCAGCAGGCCCACCAGCCGGCCGCGGATGATCTGCTCGGCCTCGGCCATGGTGCGCTCGATCAGCTCCTGCACGCTCGGAATGTCGTGGATCAGGCCCGCGACCATGCCGCACGACCAGCCGCCGGCGTCCATGTCGCCGTCGCGCAGGATGCGTGGATAGACGCCGGCCACCTCGGCGGCGATGTCGGCGAAGGTGACCTTGTCGCCCAGTTCCTTTTCCTTCTCCAGCAGCCGCTCGACCCCGGCGTTGACCAGCACCCGCTCGGTGTTGCGCAGCGGGCGCATGATCAGGCGGGTGTCCAGCTCGCTGGCCGCGACCAGGGCGTCCTTCACGTTCTGGTGGACCGGGGCTTCCTTCGTCGCGATGAAGCGGGTGCCCATGTTCATGCCGTCCGCGCCCATGGCCAGGGCCGCGACCAGCGAGCGGCCGTCCGCCATCCCGCCCGAGGCCAGGAACGGGACCTTCAGCTCCTCGCCGGCCCGCGGCAGCAGGATGAAGTTGGGCACGTCGTCCTCGCCCGGATGCCCGCCGCACTCGAAGCCGTCGACGCTGACCGCGTCGCAGCCGATCGCCTCGGCCTTCAGGGCGTGGCGCACCGAGGTGCACTTGTGGATCACCACGATGCCGGCTTCCTTCAGCATCGGCAGCCACTTGGCCGGGTTGTTGCCGGCCGTCTCCACGACCTTGATCCCGCTCTCGATGATCACCTTCACGAAGCCCGGATAGTCCGGCGGCGTCACCGCCGGCAGGAAGGTCAGGTTCACCCCGAACGGCTTGTCGGTCATCGCCCGGCAGCGCTCGATCTCGGCCTTCAGCTTCTCGGGCGTGCCCTGGGTCAGGCCGGTGATGATCCCCAGCCCCCCGGCGTTCGACACCGCCGCCGCCATCTCGGCGAAGCCGACGAAGTGCATGCCGCCCTGGACGATCGGGTGCTGGATGCCGAGCAGTTCGGTGATGCGCGTCTTCATGGTGGCGTTCCCTTGTTGGCGGCGCGCGTCCCTGGCGCGCTCTGCGGCTCCTGCATCGCGCATCGGCCGCCGCCCCGCAACCGGTTCTGGACGCCGCCCCGCCCCTGTGCTGACTCACCGCGCAGACCACGAGGGGAGACGCCGATGACCTACGAGACCCTGCTCTGGGAGGTGGACGACCGCGTCCTCACCCTCACGCTCAACCGTCCCGACCAGATGAACGCCTTCACGGTCGAGATGGCCCGCGAGCTGATCGACGCCTTCGAGCGCGCCAGCGAGGACGACACGGTCGGCGCCGTCGTGGTCACCGGCGCCGGCCGCGCCTTCTGCGCCGGCATGGACCTCTCCAGGCCCGGCAACGTCTTCGGCCTCGACGAGAGCCTCAGCCCCACCCTCGCCGACATGCATGATCGCCTGGACGACCCGGCCATCGTCGATGGCGTGCGCGACACCGGCGGGCGCGTCACCCTGGCGATCTTCAACTGCAAGAAGCCGGTCATCGCCGCCATCAACGGCGCGGCGGTCGGCATCGGCGCGACCATGACGCTGGCCATGGACATCCGCCTGGTCTCGGAAAAGGCCCGCATCGGCTTCGTGTTCGGCAAGCTGGGCATCGTGCCCGAGGCCTGCTCCAGTTGGTTCCTGCCGCGCCTGGTCGGGCCCCAGCAGGCGCTGGAATGGGTGCTCTCGGCCGAGATCTTCGACGCCGCCGAGGCCCTGCGCGGGCGCCTGGCGCGCTCGGTGCACGCGCCCGAGACCCTGCTGGCCGACGCTCAAGCCCTGGCCCGCAGGTTCATCGCCGGCCGCTCGCCGGTCGCCGTCGCCCTGGCCCGCCAGATGATGCTGCGCAACAGCGCCCAGCCCCATCCGCTGGAGGCCCACCGCATCGACTCCCTGGCGATGTTCTACGCCAGCATCGGCGACGGCAAGGAAGGCGTCGCCGCCTTCCTGGAAAAGCGCGACCCGCAGTTCACCGGCCGCGCCTCCCAGATGCCGCCCTTCTATCCCTGGGGTTAGGGGCGCTGAACGCGGTGACGCCCCCGACCGTTCTCCTCGATCTCGACGGCACGCTGGTCGACTCGCTGCCGGGCATCGAGGCCAGCGGCCGCGCCGCGCTCGCGGCGCTCGGCCATGCGCCTGATTCCACCCTCGACATCGCCGCGATGATCGGCCCGCCGATCGAGGACATGATGCGGCTGATGCTGGCGCGGTACGGCGACGACCGGATCGCCGAGGGCGTGGCCGCCTACCGCGCCGACTACGGTCAACGCGGGTTGCTCGGCAGCCATCCCTATCCCGGCGTCGCCGAGGCCATGGCCGCTCTGCGCGAGACCGGCGCGCGGCTGATCCTGGCCACCTCGAAGCGCCGCGAATTCGCCGAGCGCATCCTGGCCCACACCGGCTTCGACGCCTTCTTCGCCGCCGTCCACGGCTCCGAGCCCGGCGGCGATCTCGACCACAAGCCCGAGCTGATCGCCCACATCGCCCGACGCCATGGGCTGGCCCCGGGCCGCTGCGTGATGGTCGGCGACCGCCGGCACGACATCGCCGGCGCCCACGCCAACGCCGTGCGCGCGCTTGGCGTGCTCTGGGGCTACGGGACCCGCGAAGAACTGGAAACCGCCGGGGCCGACGGCCTCGTCGCCGCGCCGGACGCCCTGGCGACCGCCGTGCTCGCCCTCGTCAGTAGCTCAGCTTCGGGTACCAGTCCGTCCCCCGGCCGCCCGGGGTGAGGTCCAGGATCGACCAGAGCGCGGCGACGTCGGGCGCATCGCGCGGGTCCTGGCCGGGGTCGGCCATCTCCAGCGTCATCTCGCTGGCCCAGAACAGCCGCGCCTGGTCGCCGTCGCGCCTGAACACCACCAGCGCCGGGTCCTCGCTCCCGTCCTCCCGCAGCAGGCCCAGGTCGCGGGCGTAGTCGTCGCCGATGGTCTGCACGAAATCCAGGTCGCGCCAGCCGCGCTCCAGGCCAAAGGCGATCTGGCGCGCGACCGGGCTGCGGCCGAGGATCTTCAGGGCGACGCGCTGCTTGATGTCGGCGGCGTTGCCCGCCACCGCGCCCAGCCAGTTCGTGCACATCGGGCAGGGCCGCTCGCGCTGCGGCCCGTACATCCAGAAGTACGAGACCAGCGTGTCCTTGTCGCCGAACAGATCCAGCAGCCCGACCTCCGCGCCGGCGGCGTCCCTGAAGCGATAGTCCTTCGCGATCACCGGCCCGTCCGGCAGCGCGCGGCGCTGCTCGGCCACGCGGGTCATGTGCCGGCGAAACTCGATCTCCTCCGCCAGCAGCGCCCGGCGCGCGGCGCGATAGGCCTCGCTCTCGCCCGGAAACGGCGTGCGCCCCCCGGCGGCGAGCTGCGCGGCGGGAACAAGCGTCTGATCGGTCATCGGCGGTCTCCTCGTGGGCAGGGGCCGGCGTCCATGCCGGCCTCCCAAGGACGCCCGGCGGCCCGAGATACCGACAACCGGGCGAACCCGGCCTGGTTCCAGGCCGCCAGCCCCCGCGCCTACCCCTCCGAGGTCGCCATGGCGGCCTTGGCGGCGGCCATCATCTTTTCGAAGGCGCCGCTGCGGATGAGCTCGCGGCGCTCCTCCAGGCCGCGGTGGAGTTCGGCCAGGGTCCTGGCGGCGTGCTCGTTCTGCTGGATGGCGGCCCACCAGGCGGCGACGTTGGCGGCCTTGGGGATCGGGTTCTCCACGCCGGTCCCGGGCAGGACGTTCTCGATCAGGAACAGGGCCGGGACCAGCGCGCAGTCGGCCAGGGTCAGGCGCCCGCAGCAGGCGTAGCCGTCGGTCCCGATCATCCGGTCCAGCGCCTTGACGTTGCGCACCACCTGGCCGCCCAGCAGGTCCACGATCCCCTGGTCGCGCTCGGCGGCGCGGCTCTGGGGCGAGAGCATGAACATGTTGTTCATCAGGTAGACGTCGCCGATCCGGGCGAGGGTGCGGATGTGGGCGGTCTCGCGCGGGGTCGCGCCCAGCAGCGAGGGCTCGGGATAGACCTGCTCGAGGTACTCGGCGATCACCTCGGATTCCGGCATCAGGTCGCCGTCGATGTCCAGCACCGGGATGCGGCCGATCGGCAGGCGCTGGCGGAACGCGGGCAGGCCGAAGTCGGCGGGGCGCTCAAGGGCGATGTCGGTGATGCCCTTGGCGTAGATCTGCATCCGCACGCGGGCGGAGTAGGGGCTGAGATCGCCCGAATAGAGCTTCATCATCGCGTGGCGTTTCCTGGCTTTTCTTTGGGACGGTATGCCCGAAGCGGAGAAAACCACGAATTTCGCGCGAAGGGCAGGGCGCTCCGCCCGCGCCTAGCGCAGCGCCAGGGTCAGCGCCTTGACCTGCATGTAGTCCGCGATCCCGTAGACCGAGCCCTCGCGGCCATATCCGCTTTGCTTGACCCCGCCGAACGGGTTGGCGGCGTTGGAGATCAGGCCGGCGTTGATCCCGACGATGCCGGACTCGATGGCCCGGCCGACGCGCATGGCGCGGTTCAGGTCGTCGGTGAACAGGAAGGCGGCCAGGCCGTATTCCGAGGCGTTGGCCCGGGCGATGGCCTCTTCCTCGGTCTGGAACTCGAACACCGGGACCAGCGGGCCGAAGGTCTCCTCGTGGCAGAACAGCTCGTCGTCGCCGCCGAAGGTCACGGTCGGCGCGAAGAAGTTGCCTTCGATCCGCGCGCCGCCGGTCAGCACCTCGCCGCCGGCCGCGACCGTGCGGGCGATGTGGTCCTCGACCTTGGCCACGCCCTTGGCGTCGATCAGCGGCCCGATCGCCGTGTCCGGGGCGAAGGGATCGCCGACCTTCAGGGTCTTCACCTTGGCGACCAGCGCGGCGACGAAGCGCTCGCGGATGCCGGCCTGCACATAGACCCGGTTGGGGCAGACGCAGGTCTGGCCCCCGGCGCGGAACTTGCCGGCCACCGCGCCCTCGACCGCGGTCTCCAGGTCGGCGTCGTCGAACACCAGCAGCGGCGCGGCCCCGCCCAGCTCCATCGACAGCCGCTTCAGGGTGGGCGCGCACTGGGCGGCGAGCTTGCGCCCGACCTGCGTCGAGCCGGTGAACGACAGCTTGCGGATCAGGGGCGAGCCGGTCAGCGCCCCGCCGACCACGTCCTGCGCGCCGGTCACCACCGAGAAGCAGCCCGCCGGCACGCCGGCCTCCAGCGCCAGGGCGGCGAGGGCCAGCGCGGTGAACGGCGTCGCCGAGGCCGGCTTGAGCACCACCGGGCATCCGGCGCAGAACGCCGCCGCCGCCTTGCGGGTGATCATCGCGGCCGGAAAGTTCCAGGGGGTGATCGCCGCCACCGGACCGACAGGTTCCTGGAAGGCGAGGATCAAATCCTGCCCGTTGGGGCTCTCAATCGCCTTTCCGTCCAGGCTCTGGGCCAGGTTGCCGAACCAGGTGACGAACGAGTTCGCATAGCGGACCTCGCCCAGCGCCTCCTTCCACGGCTTGCCGTTTTCCAGCGCGATGATCGCCGCCAGCGCCTGCTCGTTCTCGCGAACCCGTTGCGCCCATTGGGAAAGGATCGCCCCGCGCGCGGCGCCCTTGAGCGCGGCCCAGGCCGGGAAGGCGTCGGCGGCGGCGCGAATCGCCCGCTCGACCTGCTCGGCCGGCAGCTTCGGGACCGATCCGATGACCCGCCCATCGGCAGGATTGACGATCTCGATGACGTTCGCGCCCTCGGTGGCGATCCACTCGCCCGCGATCAGGGCGGCGCGGCGGATCAGGCCCTCGGCCTTGGCCTTCAATTCGTCTGCAGACGGTTGATCCGACATCGAAAATCCCTTCGCCAAGCCAGCCCGGCTATAGGTTCCCACGGGGCCGCAAGGTTCCGAGGAAACTTTTCGTGTTGCGCCGCAACCGCCCGAAAGCTTGACTCAGGCGGGGTCTTTGAGTCGTCATAAACTAGACATGCCGCATTGCAGCATGAGTTTCGCGGAGGCGCTTATGACGGATCTTCCGTTCGCCTACTCCCTGGCCCACGCCGAATGCGGCTGGGCCTGGCGGATCTTCGACGAGGACGGCGAGACGGTCGCCCAGGGCCTCGACCTGTCCCAATCCGACGCCCAGGCGTCGGTGGAGAGCGCGATCCGCATGGCGGCTTCGGAGGCCCGCGCCTAGGCGGCGCTTGACGCCTGACGCCCGAGGCGTTTCCTTCCCGGTCAGCGCGGCTTCAAGGCCGCAATTTCCGCATTGGGGACGTCTCGCCGCATGAAATCCCAGCTATTGGCCGCCACGGCGGTTGCTTTGTTCGCCTTCGCCCCGGCCTCGGCCCAGGCCCTCGCCAAGCCGACCCCCGCCGAGGCCAAGGCCTTCGTCGACAAGGCCGAGGCCGACCTCGCCGCCTTCAACCAGTACGTGGCCAAGTCCGCCTGGGTGCGGGCGACCTACATCACCGAGGACACCCAGTGGCTGGAGGCCAAGGCCACGGCCGAGCAGAACGAGCTGACCGCCCGCTACGCCCGCGAGGCGGCGAAGTACGATGGCGTCGCGGTCGACCCGGTCACCGCGCGAAAGCTGAAGCTTCTCAAGCTGTTCCTGGTCTCGCCCGCGCCCAATAGGCCCGGCGCCGCGGGCGAGCTGGCGACCATCGCCACCCGCCTGGACTCGACCTATTCGGCCGGCAAGTTCCAGTACGGCGGCAAGACCCTGAGCCTCAACGACGCCGAGGAGATCCTGGCCAAGAGCCGCGATCCGGCCGAGCTGAAGGCGGTCTGGGAGGGCTGGCACTCGATCGCCCCGCAGATGCGCGGCGACTACGCCAAGCTGGCCCAGCTCTCCAACGAGGGGGCCCGCGACCTGGGCTTCAAGGACACCGGCGCGCTCTGGCGCTCCAACTACGACATGGACCCGGACGGCTTCGCGGCCGAGACCGACCGCCTGTGGAGCCAGGTCGAGCCGTTCTACCGCAATCTGCACTGCTATGTGCGCGGCCAGCTCAACGACAGGTACGGCGACGCCGTGCAACCGCGCAAGGGCCCGATCCGCGCCGACCTGCTGGGCAACATGTGGGCCCAGCAGTGGGGCAACATCTACGACGTGGTCCAGCCGAAGACCGCCTCGTCCAGCTACAGCCTCGACAAGCTGTTGGTTTCAAAGGGTTATGACCCGGTGAAGATGGTCAAGACCGGCGAGAGCTTCTACACCTCGATCGGCATCTCGCCGTTGCCGGAGACCTTCTGGCAGCGCTCGATGATCACCCGCCCGAAGGACCGCGAAGTGGTCTGCCACGCCTCGGCCTGGGACCTCGACGACCGCGACGACGTGCGCATCAAGATGTGCACCAAGGTCGACGCCGACGACTTCTACACCGTTCACCATGAGCTCGGGCACAACGTTTACCAAAGGGCCTACAAGGACCAGCCGTTCCTGTTCAAGAACGGCGCAAACGACGGTTTCCACGAGGCGATCGGCGACTTCGTCGGCCTCTCGGCCCTGACCCCGACCTACCTCCAGCAGATCGGCCTGCTGGACAAGGCCCCGGGCGCGGACGAGGACATCCCGTTCCTGCTGAAGATGGCGCTCGACAAGATCGCCTTCCTGCCCTTCGGCCTGATGGTCGACCGCTGGCGCTGGGAGGTGTTCTCGGGCGAGGCGGGGCCCGAACGCTACAACGACGAATGGTGGAAGTTGCGCCTTAAGTATCAAGGCCTTGCGCCGCCGGCGCCGCGTCCGGCCGACGCCTTCGACCCGGCGGCCAAGTACCACGTCCCGGCCAACGTGCCCTATACCCGCTACTTCCTGGCCCACATCTACCAGTTCCAGTTCCACCGCGCGGCCTGCAACCAGATCGGCTGGAAGGGCCCGCTGCACCGCTGCTCGGTCTATGGCGAGCAGGAAATGGGCAAGAAGTTCAACGCCATGCTGGAAATGGGCGCATCCAGGCCCTGGCCGGAAGCCATGGCCGCCTTCACCGGCGAGAAGGGCGCGGACGCCAGCGCCGTGACCGCCTACTTCAAGCCGCTCAACGACTGGCTGACCGTCCAGAACAAGGGCGAATCCTGCGGCTGGTAGCGCGCGGCCCGGCGCCGAAGAAAGCTTTGCCTTAACCGTCTTCGGCGCCCGTTCGTTTACGCTGCTCTGGCAAGCTCCAGCGGATTCAACTCTGAACTGCTGGGGCTCCAGGCGTGGAAAAGATCACCAAGCAAGTCGCCAGGCGTATTCATGGCATGACCGGGCGCGTGAAGGCCCGGTGCGTTGCGGGGCTGCGCGACGAGCGCGGCGCGACCGCCGTCTTCTTCGCCGTGGGCCTGCTTCTGCTGGCGCCGGCCACCATGGGTCTGATCGACATCTACATGATCACGACCCAGCGCGGGCAACTGCAGGACGCGCTGGACACCGCCACCCTCTATGTGGCGCGGTCGAACGCGACGGCCGCCGGGGCGGTGCAGAGCACGGGCGACGCGGCCCTGCGGGCCAACTTGAAGCTGCCCACCGGCCAGGTCATCACCTCCAGCTCCTTCGTGCTGGAAGGCATCACCATCAAGGGCCGCGCCACCATCACGCCGCCCTCGGTGGGGCCGCGGCTCTGGGCGCAGGCGGACATCGCCGCCACCTCCGAGGTGCTGCGCAACTCCAACAATGTCGAGGTCGCCCTGGTGCTCGACACCACCGGCTCGATGAGCGCCCAGATGGGCAACCTGCGCACCGCGGCCAAGGACCTGGTGGACCTGGTCGTCAAGGACCAGCAGACGCCGTACTACACCAAGGTCGCGCTGGTGCCGTATTCGAACAGCGTGAACGTCGGAGCTTATGCACAACAGGCGCGCGGCCTGATCCGCGGGCCGGCGAGCATCAGCGGCATCACGCGGGCCAACCCGGCGGTGGTGACCACCAGCGCCGACCACAATCTGGTCAACGGCGAGACGGTGACCATCTCGGGCGTGAAGGGCATGACCACGATCAGCGGCGAGTACGTCGTCGCCAACCGTACGCCCAAGACCTTCGAGCTGAAGTCGACCAACACGTCGAGCGCCAACAAGTACACCTCCGGCGGCACGGTCCAGTGCCTGAGCGAGGACTGCCAGTCGTTCAAGTTCACCGGCGCCGACAACAAGACCAAGTATTGGGCGCCGACCAACTGCGTGTCCGAGCGTATCGGCGCCGAGGCCTATACCGACGCCGCGCCGGGCGCGAACCCGGTCGGTCGCCGCTACTACAAGCCCAACGACGGCGAGGCCTGCTACACGCAGCCGATCATGCCGTTGTCGACCAACAAGACCGCGCTCAAGTCGGCGATCGACAAGCTCGCCGACAACGGCTCGACGGCCGGCCAGATCGGCCTGGCCTGGGGCTGGTACATGGTCTCGCCGAACTTCGGCAGCCTGTTCCCGAGCGAGAGCCGCGGCGCCGCCTACGGCACGCGTGAACTGCTGAAGGTCGTGGTGCTGATGACCGACGGCGCCTTCAACACGCCCTACTGCAAGGGCGTCGTAGCCAAGAACGCCGATTCGGGCAGCGGCGGCACCGACATCAAGATCAACTGCAACGCCACCAATGGCGACCCCTTCACCCAGGCGGCGGAACTTTGCCGCAACATGAAGGACAAGAAGATCATCATCTACACGGTGGGCTTCAACGTCAGCAGCGACACCCAGGTCCAGAACCTGATGCGCAACTGCGCGACCGCGCCGGAAAATGTCTACATGCCCAATGGCGGGGCCGAGCTGAAGGTGGCGTTCCGGGCCATCGCCCAGGACATCAACTCGCTGCGCATCTCCAAGTAGCCGCGCAGCGCGGGCAAGGATCGAACGCGCCGGGCCCTGCGCCCGGCGCGTTTTTTCCTGGCTCAGCCGATGCGCTCGGGGCCCTCGCCGCCCTCGACCTGCTCGGCCTGGGCGGCCAGCCGGGCCAGGCTCTCGGCGTGGCTGTCGCGGGTGATGCGGTAGAGCGAGACGCAGAGGATCGCCGCGCCGTAGAGGCCGCCCAGCACGAACAGGTAGGTCAGCCCCAGGTTGGAGACCACGCCCTCGCTGACCTGGCCGGGCTGGGCGTTCTGCGGGAAGCCGATGGCCAGCAGGATCATGCTCGAGGCGAAGATCCCGACGCCCGACACCGCCTTCTGCACGAAGGCCGCGGCGGCGAAGAACAGGCCCTCGGAGCGGCGGCCGGTCTGCAGTTCGCTGTCCTCGACCACGTCGGCGATCATCGACGAGATCAGGATCGCCGAGATGATCGAGAAGCCGGTCGAGAACACCGCCTGGACGAACAGGATCGGCAGCACCGCCGGCGAGCCGTTCTCGGGGAACACGCCCAGCAGCCGCAGGCTGATCGGGGCGATGGCGATGAGGAACGACAGCACCTTGGTCATCTGGGCCGTGTGCTTCTTGCCCAGGCGCTTGGAGATCGGCGCGGCGAACCCGAAGGCCAGCGCCGCGGAGATGAAGTTGGCCGCCGCCAGGATGGCGATCTGGTTCGAGGGGAGCTGCCAGAAGAAGGTGTTGAAGTAGAGGTTCAGCGACAGCACCAGGCCCCCGGCCATGGCGTTGAACAGGCCCGCTCCCATCAGCACCAGGAACGACTTGTGGCTGAGCGTGCCGACCATCTCCCGGGCCAACTGGCCAAGGGTCAGCTTGCGCGCCGGCGGGATGCGCAGGCGCGGGATCTGGTTGTGGGTGCCCAGGGCCGAGATCAGGATGGCCGCGAAGATCACCGCCGCGGCGACATAGCCGTAGGTCACGTAGCCGGCCGGGTTCAACTGGCCGATCGGGTGCTCGGCGTCCGGCGTCAGGAACACCTTCAGCGCCAGCAGGGTCATGGTCAGGCCGCCCCACCAGGCGAAGAAGTAGCGGTAGGACATGACCTTGGTCCGCTCGTCGTAGTCGGTGGTCAGTTCCGCCGCCAGCGCCGCCGAGGGGATCTCGTACATGGTGATGAAGCTGCGGATGATCACCGCCACCACGATCAGGTAGACGAACAGCGCCTCGTGCGACCAGCCCTGCGGCGGGTTCCACAGCAGCAGGTAGGAGAGCGCCACCGGCAGGGCCGCGGCGTACATGAACGGGTGGCGCCGGCCCCAGCGCGAGCGCCAGTTGTCCGACACCTGGCCCATGATCGGGTCGAGGAAGCTGTCGATGATCAGGGCGATCATGATCGCCAGGCCGACCGTGGCCGAGGGCAGCCCGACCACCTGGTTGTAGAAGATCAGCAGCAGATAGGAGAAGCCCTGGTCCTTGACCCCGAAGGCGACCGAGCCGAAGCCGTAGAAGAACTTGGTGGGGACGCTCAAACGCCCCTGCTTTTGAGCGGGTGGTATGCTGGCGGCCACGGCGTTTCCCTTGTTCTATGTGCTCTTTTGTAAACACGACCAGGAGAGCGAGGGAAGAGGCAGCTTCAACCTGCGCTGGCGATGACCGGTTCGGCGGCCGGCGGCGGGCCCTCGCTTCCCACCGTCCGCTCGCCGGCCAGGGCGGCCACGTTGCGCTCGTGGGTCTCCTTGTCGATGCGGTAGAACGCCAGCACCAGGATCGAAAGCATGTTCATGCCGAAGGTGATCGGCAGATAGGCCAGCGCCAGGTGGCGCATGATGTCGGGCGACACGGTCCCGGCCGCCGCGTGGGACGGGAAGGCGACCAGGGTCAGCAGCGCCCCGCTCATGAACACCCCGATCCCGGCGGTGAACTTGGGCAGCAGGCCGTTGGCGGCGAACAGCAGCCCCTCGGAGCGCACCCCGGTCTTCACCGCCGCGTCCTCGACGATGTCGGCGATCATCGAGGAGATGATGATGTAGCCGGCGATGGCCAGGGTGGTGGCGACGAAGGCGTCCACCCACAGGATGGCGAACACCAGCGGCGAGGCGTTGGGCGGCATCAGGCCGAGCAGCCGCAGCAGGATCGGCGCCGAGGCGGTGACGGTGGCGACCGAGAACAGGCCGAGCATTGCGGCCTTCTTGCCGAACGCCTTGGAGGTGGGCGCGGCGATCGCCACCCCCGAGACCGAGGCCAGCACCGAGGCCAGGGCCAGCATCGAGATGTTGGCGGCGGTGAGCCCCCAGAACTCCAGATAGAAGTACTGGCTGAGCGCGTTGGTCATGCCGGCCGCGATCCCCGAGCACAGGCCCGACAGCATCACCACCACCAGCGAGCGGTTGGACAGCGTGCCGCCGATCTCGCGCAGCAACTGCGAGAGGCTGGCCTGGCGCTCGGGCGGCGCGGCGAGGTCGGGGATGCGCCGATGGGTGCCGATCGCCGAGACCAGGATCGAGGCCGCCATCACCACGGCGGCCAGCAGGCCGTACTGGCTGTAGCCGTCGCGGTTGAGGATCCCGCCGTTCTCCGGGCTCAGGAAGACCTGGTAGAGCACCACGTTCATCCCGAAGCCGCCGATCACCCCGAAGAAGAACCGGTAGCTGAACAGGCTGGTGCGCTGGTGGTAGTCGCTGGTCAGCTCCGGGGCCAGGGCCTGGCTGGGCACCTCGTAGAGGCTGACGCAGATCCGCAGCAGCACCAGCATGCCGATCAGGTAGAGGCCGACGCTCTCCGGCGGCCAGTCGGCGGGCGAGTTCCAGAAGCCGATGCAGGCGGCCGCCACCAGCGGGGCCGCGGCGTACATCAGCGGGTGGCGGCGGCCCCAGCGGGTGCGCAGCCTGTCGGACCACTGGCCGATGGCCGGGTCGATGAAGGCGTCGAGGATCAGGGTGGCCATGATCGCCGTGCCGACCCACAGCGCCGGCAGGCCGATGACCCGGTTGAGATAGGGCTGGAGCACCGCCGCGGAGAGGCCGAGCGTGGCGACCCCGAAGGCGACCGAGCCGAAGCCGTAGAACACCTTCGAACCGACGCTCAGGCACCCGTCCGCCGCTTGGGCCTCGCCCATGCCGTCCTCCCTGACCAGGGGGCCGCGATCTTCGCCGCGAACCCCGCTGGTTCGAATATTCGGTACGACCGGGGCGCTGGCAAGCGCCTAATCGTCAGGGAGGCCGGCGGCTCAGGCCTTGGGCGACACCGGGCTCAGGTCGCCGGCCGGGCCGGTGGCCGCGGGCGAGGCGGCCTCGATCTGCGCATCGCTGGTGCGGGTCTCGAGTACGCCCTCCTGCAGCTTGCGCAGGTTCTCCTCGTGGGTGGTCCTGTCGATCCGGTAGAGGAACAGGCAGGTGATCGCGACGGCGTAGAAGCCGCCGATGGTCGGCAGGTAGATGAGCGCCAGGTTGCGCAGCAGCTCCGGATCGACCTGTCCCGGCTTGGCGCCCTGCGGGAAGGCGACGTGGGCCAGCAGCACGCCGGACACGAACACCCCGACCCCGGAGACGATCTTCTTGAACAGGTTGTCGGCCGAGAACAGCAGGCCCTCGGAGCGGCGGCCGGTCTTGACCTCGCTGTCCTCGACCACGTCGGCGATCATCGACTGCAGCATCACCCCGGTCATGATCGCCATCGCCCCGTTGGCCATGAAGTCGACGATCAGGATGCCGAACAGCAGGTTCGACCCGTTCGGCGGCATGACCCCCAGGATGCGCAGGCCGATCGGCAGCAGCAGGGCGACCACCGCGCCGAAGAACATGGTGATGGCGGCCAGCCGCTTGCCCAGCCGGGCGGCGACCTTGGGCGCGGCGACCACGCCGATGACGCTGGCGACCACGCCGGTGACGGTCAGCAGCGCCAACTGGCCCTGGGTCAGGCCCCAGAAGTAGAGGTTGAAATAGAGCTCCAGCGCCGTCTTCAGGCCCAGCGAGACGTTCATGAACATCCCGGAGATGGTCAGGGCCACGAACGAGCGGTTGTTCAGGGTGGCGCCCACCTCGCGCAGCATGGCCGGCACGGTGATCTTCCGCTTCGGCGGCTGGCGCAGATAGGGGATCTGGTGGTGAGTGGCGGCCGAGGAGATCAGGATGATCGTGAAGATCGTGATCGCCGCGACGATCGAGTACATCTGCCAGCCGTCGCGGGCCAGGATGCCGCCGGTGCCGTCGGCGTTCTTCTTCAGGAACACCTGGTAGACCAGCAACTGCATGATCAGCCCACCGGCCACGCCGCAGAACGAGCGGATGGCGATCATGCTGGTGCGCTGGTCGTAGTCGCTGGTCAGCTCGGCCAGCAGCGCCGACGAGGGCAGTTCGAAGAAGGTGTCGAACAGCCGGATGGTCAGCAGGCAGACCAGCATGTAGCCGAACAGCGCCTCGTTCTCCCAGCCGACCGGCGGGTTCCAGATCATGTAGAAGGCGATCGCGACCGGCAGGGCCGCGGCGTACATGAACGGGTGGCGCCGGCCCCACCTGCTGCGGGTGTTGTCCGAGATCTGCCCGACCATCGGGTCGATGAAGGCGTCGAAGATCAGCGCGATCATGATCGCCGTCGACACCATGGCCGGCGGCAGGCCGACCACCTGATTGTAGAACAACAGCAGGAAGGTCGTGATGCCCCGCTGCTTGATGATGTTGGCGGCGGCGCCCAGGCCATAGAGGGCCTTGGTCCGGAAGGTGATCGGCGGGCGTGGCGGCAGGCCGGCGGCGGCGTCGGTCATGTCGGCGGGCTTTCCTGGAACTAACGGTCAGGCCTTGAAGGGATGGGGCGGCGTGCTGGGGGCCGTGTCGGGCGCCGGCGGTTCCGGCTCCGGCGGCTCGGCGCGGCCGGCGGCGGCCAGGCGGGCGAGGTTGTCCTCGTGCTTGGCCTTGTCGATGTTGAAGAAGCTGAGGCTGACGATCCCGAGGCCGAACAGCACCCCGATCACCGGCAGGTAGATCAGGCCCATGTTGTGGATGATCTCGGGGTCGACCTGGCCGCGCTGGGCGTTCTTGGGAAAGGCGATGATCGCCAGCACCGAGCCGGAGATGAACACGCCCACCCCCGAGACCAGCTTCTTGAACAGGTTGTCGGCGCTCATCAGCAGGCCTTCGGAGCGGCGGCCGGTCTTGACCTCGGCGTCCTCGATCACGTCGGCGACCAGCGAGACCAGCAGCACCCCGGTGCCGCCGGCCAGGGCGGTGTTGATCACCGTCTCGACCACCAGCAGGCCGTAGAGCAGGCCGGTGCCGTTCGGAGGCATGATCCCGAACAGCCGCGCCACGACGGGGCTGACCCCGACGAGCAGGGCGCTGGCGAACATCAGGATCGCGCCGTGCTTCTTGCCCAGCCGCCTGGCGACCTGCGGCGCGGCGACCACGCCGACCGCCGCGCCCAGGACGCTGACCGTGACCAGCCCGGCGAGCTGGGTCTGGGTGAGCTCCCAGAAATAGAGGCCGAAATAGATCTCCAGCGCGTTGCGCGCGCCGGTGGCGATGGCCACGAACATCCCGGTGATGGTGGCGATCACGAAGGCGCGGTTGTTCAGCGTCGCGGCCACTTCCCGGGCCATGGCCTTGAAGGTGATCTTCCGGGTCGGGGCCTGGCGCAGATAGGGGATCTGGTTCTGGGTGCCCGCGGTCGAGAGCAGGATGCAGCCGAAGATCAGCAGGGCCGCGGTCAGCGAGTAGGCGAAGTAGCCGTCGCGGGCCAGGACGCCGCCGGTGCCGTCCGGGTTCTCCTTGAGGAACACCTGGTAGGCCATGACCGTCATGCCCAGGCCCCCGATCACGGCGAACAGCATCCGCAGCGAGATCAGCTTGGTGCGCTCGTCGTAGTCCTTGGCCAGTTCGGGGGCGAGGGTGGAGTGCGGCAGCTCGAAGAAGGTGTCGAACAGCCGCACGGTCAGCAGGCAGGCCAGCAGGTAGGCGACCATCTGGCCGTCGCTAAGCCCCGCCGGCGGGTTCCACAGCAGGAAGAACGCCACCGAGACCGGGATCGCCGCGGCGTACATGAACGGGTGGCGCCGCCCCAGGCGGGACTTGAAGTTGTCCGAGACCTGGCCGACCAGCGGGTCGACGATCGCGTCGAACACCAGGGCGACCATCAGCACGAAGGTCACCGTCTGCGGCGGCAGGCCGACGACCTGGTTGTAGAACAGCATCAGGAAGGTCGAGAGGCCGCGGAGCTTCACCGCATTGGCCACCGCGCCCACGGCGTAGAGCAGCTTGGTCGCCAGGCTCAGCGGCGGTCGCGAAGCGGTCATGCGCCATCCGTAGGTTGGGCGAAGCGCCCACAGGCGTTCGACACGGGAAAGCCGCTGGCCAAATGTTCCTCCCGCCGCGCGATGAATGCTGCGCAGCCCTTATTATGGACGAGGCCAAACCACAGCCTTGAAGGCATGGCCGAACACTCACGATCAATCGGTCAAATCGTGAGGGAGCCTTTCCCTATCGTCAACGGGATTCGTCGTCGCGCGCCCGGGCGCCATACCTTTACATGGAAGGGATTCGGGTCGGGGCGTGCGCGCCGTGACCTATGTTCCGCAAACATTCCGCGATGGCGGCAGACGCAGGGCCCGCCGCCATGCCGCATCCTAGAACTTCACCTTAGGCGAGCAGCATCACCTTGCCGACGTGGGCGCCGCCTTCGAGATAGGCGTGGGCCGCCGCGGCCTCGTCCAGCGGGAAGGTCCTGTCGATCTGCGGCTTCAGCTTGCCGGCCGCGATCCAGGGCCAGACCGCCTGTTCCACCGCCGCGGCCAGCCGGGCCTTCTCGTCGGCGTCGCGCGGCCGCAGGGTCGAGCCGGTGACCACCGCCCGCTTCATCATCAGGCGGAAGATCGGCAGCGCGACCTCGCCGCCGCCCTGCGCGGCGATGAAGACGATGCGGCCGCCGGTCTTCAGGCTGTCCAGGCCCTTGGCGAAATAGTCGCCGCCGACCATGTCGAGGATCACGTCGACCCCGCCGTGGGCCTTGGCGACCTCGGCGAAGTCCTCTGTGGTGACGTCGACGCTGACGTCGGCGCCCAGGCGCTTGGCCTCGGCCGCCTTGCCCGCGCCGCGGCCGGTGGCGATCACCTTGGCGCCGGCGGCCTTGGCCATCTGTATCGCCGTTGTCCCGATGCCGGACGTCGCGCCGTGCACCATCAGGGTCTCGCCGGCCTTCAGGCTCCCATGTTCGAACACGTTGGCGAAGACGGTGAACACGGTCTCGGGCAGGGCGGCCGCCTCCAGCGCGCTCAGCCCCTGCGGAATCGGCAGGGCGTGGCGCGCGTCGACGACGGCGTATTGCGCATAGCCGCCGCCGCCCAGCAGGGCGCAGACCTTGTCGCCGGCCTTCCAGCGTCCGGCCCCCGCCGCCACCTCGCCGGCGACCTCCAGGCCCAGGGTTTCCGGCGCGCCGGGCGGCGGCGGATAGGCGCCGATGCGCTGGGCGAGGTCGGGACGGTTCACCCCCGCCGCCTCGACCTTGATCAGGATCTGGCCGGGGCCGGGCGTCGGGCGCGCGATGGTCTCGGCCTTCAGGTTCTCCGCGGGCCCGCGCCCGCCCTCCACAACGATCGCGGTCATGGTCTCAGTCACAGGGGCGCCCTCCGGCAGGTTTTCAGCGTAGTCTTCCAGATAGATGCCGCAGCGAGCCTGGCAAAGGGAGGATGATCGATGGATGAACCGGTGAACGCCCGTGTCCTGCGCGGTCAGCGGCTGGCCGAGGCGATGCGCGAGGACCTGGAGCTCTACGGCGTGGCCGAGCTGGAGGAGCGGATCGAGGCCCTGCAGGCCGAGGTCGCCCGCTGCCGTGCCCAAATTGAGCGTAAGCAGGCGGGCCGGGCCGCGGCCGACGCGCTATTCTCAAGGCCAAGCTAACTCTCGCTTACGGATAACCGAACGTAAACGCGGGTCGTCGATAACGGATGTTTACGTCTGGCATGGGGGTTGCAGACCGCTCAGGCCAAAGCCGCAAGCATCTGCGGGCTGGGAATTTAGAGGCGAAGTGCATGACCGAAGGATTTGCGCCGATCGGCGCCTGGCGCGCGGACGTGGTCGCCGATTTTGCGCGATCCGAGCTGTTCGACAGGACCTTCCAGGAAGGTATGGACCTGGTCGAGGAGACGGCGGGCTATCTCGACGGTTCGGGCCGCCAGGAATCCAAGCTGCTCTCGCGCAGCGCGGCCCTGGCCTATGCCGGTGAAAGCATGCGCCTGACCACCCGGCTGATGCAGGTGGCCTCCTGGCTGCTGGTCCAGCGGGCGGTGCGCGAAGGCGACATGCCGGCCGAGAGCGCCCGCGAGGAACGCTACCGCCTGGGCGCCGAGGACATCTGCCGCGGCGCGACCAGCGAGGACTTGCCCTCGGGTCTGCTGATCCTGCTGGACCGCTCCGAGCGCCTCTATGAGCGCGTGCGGCACCTGGACCGGCGCATGTACATCGAAGAGACCGAGCCGGAGGACGCCAACCCGGTGCTGTCCCAGTTCGGCCGCCTGCAGGCCGCCTTCGGGGGCTGATGATCCAAGATCGTCATCCCCGACCGCGTCAGCGTGTCGGGGATCCCTGGTCGCCGCACTCGCCGGACGGACCTTGCGGCCCGGCCATGACGAGCCAGAGTGGAGAGCCGCAGGCGTGGCTCTGCGCAGACAGCAAAAAACGCCGCGCGGGAGCGCGGCGTTTTCGTATCTGCTCGCATAGTTCTGCGGGCGCGCGCCGGGCGCGCCGCGAAACCTACTTGCGGGTGAAGCCGCCGAACTTGGCGTTGAAGCGCGACACGCGGCCGCCGCGGTCCAGCAGGGTCTGGTTGCCGCCCGTCCACGCCGGGTGCGTCTTCGGGTCGATGTCCAGGTTCAGGGTCGCGCCCTCTTTGCCGTAGGTCGAGCGGGTCTGATAGCTCGAACCGTCGGTCATCACGACCGTGATGAAATGATAGTCCGGGTGGGTGTCTTGTTTCATCGCGAGGGCAACCGACGTAAAGGAGCGGCAGAAAAGTTCACGGTCCGCCGCAAGGGCGGGCGCGAAGGAAGCCGCGCGTATACAGGAAAAGGCGCGGTAAGAGCAAGGGCGCTAGTTTCCATGAGTGATTTGGCCGCCGAGGCCCCTGTCGACGGACGGCCCAGCGCCGGCGCCGCAATGGCGCAGGATCTGAGCGAGGCCGCCCAGCGTCGGACCCGCAGCCGCAACGTCGGGGCCCTGCGCGCCCTGGCTCCCTACCTGGCCCGGCACAAGGGCGACACCGCCTGGGCCGGCCTCTTCCTGATGACGGCCGCGGCCTCGACGCTCGGCCTATCCGGCGCGGTCCGGCTGCTGGTCGACCACCTGACCGCGCCGGGCGCCACCGACGCCAGCGTCGCCCCGCGGTTCTGGCTGATCGGCGGCGTGGCCCTGGCGCTCGCCGCCTCCAGCGCCCTGCGCTACTTCTTCGTCACCAAGCTGGGCGAGCGGATCACCGCCGACCTGCGCAAGGCCGCCTACGGCCATATCCTCACCCTCGACCAGCCGTTCTTCGCCCGGACCCGCACCGGCGAGGTGCTCTCGCGGTTGACCACCGACATCCAGATCGTCGAGAGCCTGCTCTCGACCTCCATCTCGGTGGCCCTGCGCAACCTCCTGACCCTGATCGGGGCGCTGGTGCTGCTGGTCATCGTCAGCCCCAAGCTGACCGGCCTGGTCGTGGCGCTGTTCCCGTTCGTGCTGGCGCCGCTCTTTCTCTATGGGCGGCGGGTCCGCAAGCTGACCACCTCGACCCAGGACCAGTTCGCCGCCGCCGTCGGCCATGCCGGCGAGACCCTGGACGCGCTGGAGACGGTGCAGGCCTTCGGGCGCGAGGGGGCCGGCGCGGCCACCTTCGGCGAGGCGGTCGAAGCCTCGTTCCGCACCTCGCTGCGGCGGATGACCGCCCGGGCGATCATGACCGCCCTGGTCATCGGCCTGGTGTTCGGCGGCGTGGTGTTCATCTTCTGGCTGGGCGTCCATGCCGGCCTGCGCGGCGAGATGACCTGGGGCGCGCTCTTTCAGTTCGCCTTCCTGGCGGTGATGGCCGCCGGCTCGGTCGGGGCCCTGGGCGAGACCTGGGGCGACGTGCAGAAGGCCGCCGGGGCCATGGAGCGGGTCTCCGAGCTGTTCGCCGCCACCCCGACCATCGCCGCCCCCGCCCATCCCAAGGCCCTGCCGCAGCCGGCCCGCGGCGAGATCGAATTCCAGGCCGTGCGCTTCTCCTATCCGGCCCGGCCCGAGGCCCTGGCCCTCGACGGCTTCTCGCTGCGCGTCGCGCCGGGCGAGCGGGTGGCGCTGGTCGGTCCCTCGGGATCGGGCAAGAGCACCGTCTTCCGCCTGCTGCTGCGGTTCTACGATCCGACCAGCGGGACCATCCGCCTCGACGGCGTCGACCTGCGCGACGCCGATCCGGCCCAGGTGCGCGCCCGCATGGCGCTGGTGTCGCAGGACTCGCCGCTGTTCTCCGGCTCGCCGGCCGACAACATCCGCTTCGGGCGGCTCGACGCCGGCCCCGACGAGATCCGCGCCGCCGCCCGCGCGGCCCAGGCCGAAGGCTTCCTCGACGCCCTGCCGCAGGGCTTCGACACCCCGCTGGGCGACCGCGCCCGCAGCCTCTCGGGCGGCCAGCGCCAGCGCCTGGCCATCGCCCGCGCCCTCATCCGCGAGACCCCGGTCCTGCTGCTGGACGAGGCGACCAGCGCCCTCGACGCCGAGAACGAGCGGCTGGTCCAGCGCGCCCTGGAGGACGCCATGGTCGGGCACACCACCCTGGTCATCGCCCACCGCCTGGCCACCGTGCTCAAGGCCGACCGCATCGTGGTCATGGACGGCGGCAAGGTGGTCGAGCAGGGGACCCACGCCGAACTGATCGCCAAGGCCGGCCTCTACGCGCGCCTGGCGGCGCTGCAGTTCGGCGACGTGGCGGCTTAGCCCAAGGCGCTGCGCGCTTTCCGGGATGACACCCTTGCGTGCAGGACGCCCTTGCGTGGGATCAGCCCCGCGCCTGCACCGCCAGCCCCGGAAAATCGCTGAACACGCCGCTCACCCCGGCCGCATAGAGCGCCTTGAACACCGCCTGCACGTCGCCGTGCGCGGCCGGATCCTCGCCCTTGCGCAGGGCCGCGGGCAGGAAGCGGTTCTCGGCCCGCACGGTCCAGGGGTGGACCTCCAGGCCCAGGGCCCGGGCCTGGGCGACCAGCGGCGTCGGCGGACCCAGCGCGCCGTCCCGCATCGGGATCACCAGCGACCAGTCGGGGCCGACCCCGTGCGCATATTCGGCGATGCGCTTCAGGCCCTCGGCGCTGACCATCTCGGGCCGCTCGGCGCCGACCAGTTGCACGCGGCGGGCCTTCGACAGCGCCTTGAAGGCGCGCAGCGGCTCGGGCTCGAAGCACTGGACGAAGACCGGCGCGTCCACGGCGTCCAGGCCGTTGTCCTTCAGCGCCTGGGCCAGCCGCGCCTCGATGGGCAGGCCGGCGGCGGCGAAATAGGCCGGATGCTTCATCTCGGGATAGACGCCGATCACGCGGCCGGCGCGGCGGCTCTCGGCCTTGGCCAGGTCGATCACCTCCTGGAAGGTCGGGATGGCCTCCTGGCCGTCGAACTGCGCGCTGGCCGGGCGCAACTGCGGCAGCCGCTCGCGGGCGCGCAGGGTCTTCAGCTCGGCGAGCGTGAAGTCCTCGGTGAACCAGCCCTCGATCCGCGCGCCGTCGATGAGCTTGGCGGTCCTGCGGGCGGCGAACTCCGGCCGGGCGGCGACGTCGGTCGTGCCGGAGATCTCGTTCTCGTGGCGCACGACCAGGTGGCCGTCCCGCGTCACGACCAGGTCCGGCTCGATGAAGTCGGCGCCTTCCTCGATGGCCAGCCGATAGGCCATGGGCGTGTGCTCGGGCCGCTCGCCGCTGGCGCCGCGGTGGGCGATGACGATGGGCTTGCGGGCGTCTGCGGCCATGGCGGGGCTCGCCGCCAGGGCGGCGCTCGAAAGGGCGAAGCTGCGTCGGGTCAGGTGCATCGAGGCAGACTAGCCGCCCAAGGTGACGCCTGCATCACGCTCGGCTCAGGCCGCCGCCTTCAGCTTGTCGAGCAGCAGCGGGTGCAGTTCGAGGTTGGCCGTGCAGATCGAGCCCGAGCCCATGATGTCCTCGCCGCCCTCGGCGTTGGTCGCCTTGCCGCCCGCCTCGCTGATCAGCAGCGTGCCCGCGGCCATGTCCCAGGGCTTCAGGTCGCGCTCCCAGAAGCCGTCCAGGCGGCCGGCGGCGACATAGGCCAGGTCCAGCGAGGCCGCGCCGAAGCGGCGCACCCCGGCCACGCGCTGGCTGATCTGGTGCAGTTCCTTCAGGAACCGGGCGTGCTGGCCGTGGCCCAGGAACGGGATGCCGGTGCCGATCACCGACTCGTCCAGGTGCTTGCGGCCGGCGACGCGCAGGCGCTTGTCGTTGACGAAGCAGCCCTTGCCCTTCTCGGCCCAGAACAGCTCGTTGGTGATCGGGTTGTAGGTCACCGCGGCGACCACCACGCCCTCGCGCTCCAGGGCGATGTTGATGGCGAAGTGCGGGATGGCGTGCAGGAAGTTGGTGGTGCCGTCCAGCGGGTCGACGATCCAGGTGTGGGTCTTGTCGGTGCCCTCGATCAGGCCGCGCTCCTCGCCCAGGAAGCTGTAGCCGGGGCGGGCCTTTTCCAGGGCCTCGAACAGGGTCTGCTCGGCCTTGATGTCGGCGGCCGAGACGAAGTCGGCGGGCGCCTTGCGTGAGACCTGCAGCTCCGCCAGCTCGCCGAAATCGCGGTTGAGGCCGCGGGCCGCCTTGCGGGCGGCGTCGGACATGACTTTCAGGAGAGCGGATTGGGTCGACACGGGGAGATCCAGTTCTGGCGCCAGACGCGCGTCATCGCGCCGGAAAGGCGGGGAATTTCGAGGCGCGGAACCTAGTGGGCGAAGGGGCTTTAGGCAAGGATCGTGGAGATCAGATGCGGGTCGGCCCGATCTACGGGCGTCACCCCCGCGCCGCCACGCCCCTCGCGATCGCCGCGTTCAGCGCCTGCACCGCCGCGGCCGGGCCTTGCGGATGGCTCCAGACCCCGGCCGAGACGGCCAGGAAGTCGGCGCCGGCCCTGGCCAGGCCCTCGGCGTTGTCGGCCGTGATCCCGCCGATGGCGACGCAGGGGACCTCCATGGTCTCCTGCCAGATGGTCAGGATCTCGGGCTCGGCCCGGGTCGGGGCGTCCTTGGTGGCGGTCGGGAAGAAGGCGCCGAACGCGACATAGTCGGCCCCGGCCTCGGCCGCCTCCATGGCCAGGTGGCGGCTGTCGTGGCAGGTGACGCCGATCATCGCCTCGCGGCCCATGATCTTGCGCGCCTGCGCATAGGGCGTGTCCGACTGGCCGACATGCACGCCGTCGCAACCCAGGCGGGCGGCCAGGTCGGGGCGGTCGTTGAGGATCACCGCCACCCCGCGGGCCTGGGCGATGGGCAGGATCACGTCGACCGCCGCGGCGATCACCGTGTCGTCCACGTCCTTCAGGCGGATCTGCAGGGCCGCGACGTCGCCGGCGTCCAGGGTCTGGGCCAGCGTCCGGCCGAAGGCGGCCAGGTCGTCGATCTGCGGCGGGGTGATCAGGTAGAGGCGGCATTCGGCGGTCATGACGCGCCTTCTAACCGCCCGGATAGTCCGGCAACAGCGCCTTCATCGCATAGGCTGTCAGCGCCGTGACCGCCGACGCGGCGAGCGCCAGCCCGACGAACCAGGCCAGGCGCTTCCACAGCGGCGGCGGCGGGGCGCCCGGCTCGGGCGGGCCCTCAATGATATCCCGCATCGGGCGTCACCTTGCCGCGGAACAGCCAGTAGACCCAGGCCGTGTAGCCGAGGATCACCGGCAGCAGGATCGCCACCCCGACCAGCATCAGGCCCAGCGCGTTGTCCTGGTTGGCCGCCTGCCGGAAGGTCATGTCGTAGGGCACGATGTTCGGGAAGAAGCCGGCCGCCAGCCCGATATAGCCCGACAGGAAGACCAGGCTGGCCCCCAGGTGCGGCAGGCCGTGCGAGCGGCGCAGCAGCCCCATGCTCAGCAGCGCCAGCCCGGCCAGCCCCAGCAGCGGAATCGGCAGCCGCGGCAGCAAGGCGGCGAAATCGATCCCCCCCGCGCCATAGCCCCATCGCTCGGCGACCTGCGGATGCACGAACAGGGTGGCGATGCTGACGGCGGCCAGCAGGGCGGCGGTGGCGAAGCCGGCGACCCAGGCCCAGCGCCGGGCGTCGCCGTGCAGCTCGGTTTCGGTCTTCCAGACCAGCCAGGTGGCGCCGAGCAGGGCGTAGCCGGCGACCATGCCCACCGCGACCAGCACGGTGTAGGGCGTCAGCCAGTCGAACGGCTGACCGCCGAACCTTCCGCCGTCGAGGGTGATGCCCTGGATGAAGCCGCCCAGGATGAAGCCCTGGGCGATGGCGGCGGCCAGCGACCCGACCGCGAAGGCGGCGGTCCAGAACGCCTTGCCCCGGCGCCGTCCGCGCAGCCGGAACTCGAAGGCCACCCCGCGCAGGACCAGGGCCAGCAGCATCAGGATCACCGGAACGTAGAGCGCCGGCATCACCGCCGCGTAGGCCAGCGGGAAGGCGGCGAACAGCCCGCCGCCGCCCAGCACCAGCCAGGTCTCGTTGCCGTCCCAGACCGGCGCGATGGTGTCCATCATCACGTCGCGGTCGGCCGGGCTGACGGCGAACGGGAAGAGGATGCCGACCCCCAGGTCGAAGCCGTCCAGCAGCACGTAGAGCAGCACGGCGGTGGCGATGATCACCGCCCAGATCAGCGGCAGGTCCAGGGTCATGGCCGGTCTCCCAGTTCGCCGCCGGGATCGTCGGGCGCGGCGGCCAGGGCCGATCCCGGGGCGCGTTGGACGGCGGGGCCCGGCTCGTCGGCGCCCGAGAGCGGCCCCTCGGCGATCAGGCGCAGGATGTAGAGCAGGCCGACGCTGAAGATGATCGCATAGACCACCAGGAAGCCGAGCAGCGAGGCCGAGACCTGGCCCGCCCCGACCGGCGAGACGCCCTCGGCCGTGCGCATCACCCCGGTGATCACCCAGGGCTGGCGGCCGACCTCGGCTACGATCCAGCCGGCGATCACCGCCACGAAGCCGGCCGGCCCCATGGCCACGCAGGCGCGCAGGAACACCCGCGAGCGCTCCGGCGCGCCGCGCCAGCACAGCCAAGCGCCCCAGAGCCCCAGGCCGATCATCAGCACGCCCAGGCCGACCATCACCCGGAACGACCAGAAGACGATCGCCACCGGCGGCCGGTCCTCGCGCGGGAAGGCCTTCAGGCCCTTGACTTCGGCGTCGGCGGACCCGGCGGTGATGAAGCTGCCGGCCTTCGGGATCGAGATCTCCCAGCGGTTGGATTCGCTGGCGCGGTCGGGCCAGGCGGCGATGTGGAAGGCCTGGCCGGCCTTGGTGTCCCAGAACGCCTCGATGGCGGCCAGCTTGGCCGGCTGGAAGCGCAGCACGTCCTTGCCCGAGATGTCGCCGACCAGAAGCTGCAGCGGCGCGACGATGGCGAACATGCCCACGGCCATGCGCAGGGCCATCTTCGACTCCGCCTCGTCGGGACGGCGCAGCAGCCGCCAGGCCGCCGCCGCCCCGACCACCAGCGACGTGGTCAGGTAGGCGGCCAGGCTCATATGCGCCAGGCGGGCCGGGAAGGTCGGCGAGAAGATCACCGCCTGCCAGTCGGTGGCGACCAGCCCGCCCTGCGGCGTGTGCGCAAAGCCGGTCGGATACTGCATCCAGCTATTGGCCGAGATGATCCAGAACGCCGAGACCAGGGTGCCGATGGCGACCAGCAGGGTGGCGGTGAAATGCAGGCCCGGCCCGACCCTCTTCCAGCCGAACAGCATGATCCCCAGGAAGCTGGCCTCCAGGAAGAAGGCGGTCAGCACCTCGAAGGCCAGCAGCGGCCCGATCACCGGCGCGGCGAGGGCCGAGAACGCGCTCCAGTTCGCGCCCAGCTCGTAGCTCATGACCACGCCGGTCACCACGCCCATGCCGAAGGAGATCGCGAAGATCTTCACCCAGAAGAGATAGAGGGTCTTGAAGACCTCGTTGCGGGTGGTCAGCCACAGGCCTTCCAGCACGGCGAGGTAGCTGGCCAGGCCGATCGTAAAGCTCGGGAAGATGATGTGGAACGCGATGGTGAACGCAAACTGCAGTCGCGAAAGCAACAGGGCTTCGACGTCCATGACACCCGACCCCAGCATTTGCCGCCCGCGGCCGCGGGCGTCTCACTCCACGACGAACAACGTTCCGGGCCAAGGGGTGGTTCAGCGACAAACCGCCGCAGGTTGCAACCACTCGCGGTAGTGGCTCTCAATTTGCAAATGATTTGCAACGACGTTCGCATTTGATACAAGGCAAGCGTCGCCGAGAAAGAGGCCGCCTTGTACGTCTGCAACTGTAATGGCATCCGCGAGCGCGAAGTCCGCGCCGCCATCGAAGCCGGCGCCTCGCGCCCCGCCGAAGTGTTCCGCGCCTGCGATTCCCAGGCGCAATGCGCGCGCTGCGTCTGCGACATGCGCAAGATGATCGGCGAGCACGGCGAGGCCCTGCGCTACGCGGCCGAATAGGTCTTCGCCCCCCGTTCGTTAGCCTGCGAACGAAACGCGGAATTACTTGCAAACATAGGCTTTGACTAAACTCGCCCTCAGGAAGAGTTTGCCCCTCGAAAGTGGATTCGAGGAGGCTCACGTGAAGGGCGACAAGGCTATTATCAAGCGGCTCAACGCGGTGCTGACCAATGAGCTGACCGCCGTGAACCAGTACTTCCTGCATGCGCGGATGTACCAGGACTGGGGCTATGCGCGCCTGGGCAAGATCACCTACGATGAATCCATCGGCGAGATGAAGCACGCCGACAAGCTCATCAAGCGCATCCTGTTCCTGGAAGGCCTGCCCAACCTGCAGGACCTGCACAAGCTGAAGATCGGCGAGACGGTGCCCGAATGCCTGGCGGCGGACCTGGCGGTCGAGGTCGGCGGGCGCGTCGACCAGATCGAAGGCATCAAGGAATGCGAGGTCGCCGGCGACTACGCCACCCGCGAGATCCTGCGCGAGATCCTCAGCGACACCGAGGAGCACATCGACTTCCTCGAGACCCAGCTCAACCTGGTGCGCACGCTCGGCGAGCCCAACTACCTGCAGAGCGCGCTCGGCGAACTCGAAGGCGGCGAGGGGCACTGAGTCCCCCTCCTCCCGATCGTCATGGCCGGCCTTGTGCCGGCCACCCATAAACGCCGCGTCAGACGATTTGGGGAAAGAGGTCGTCCCAATTGGGATTGTCCTGCTCGATCAGGTTGATCTTCCAATCGCGCCTGTATTTCTTGAGGCGCTTCTCCCAGCGAATGGCTTCGACCACGGTGAAGAAGCGCCGATACCAGACCAGCCGCTTGACGCCGTAGCGGTCGGTGAATCCGGGCGTCTCGCCCTCGCGATGCTGCTGCACCCGCCGGATCAGGTCGCTCGTCACGCCGATGTACAGCGTCCCATGCCTGCCGCTGGCCAGCATGTAGACGGCGTTGTTCGCATGCACCGGGTCCATGGCGAAGCTTCGTGCGTATGGGTGGCCGGGACAAGCCCGGCCATGACGAACTTGAGGGGACTCCAAAACCCGCTAGGCTCCCCGCAACGATAAGGGGGAGCCGAATGGCCGAAGCGGTCGCGGGCGAGAGCGTCGTCGAAAAGAAGAGCCATCGGCTGGTGATCGGGGCCGCCTCGGCCGGCACCGTCTTCGAGTGGTACGACTTCTACCTCTACGGCTCGCTGGCCGGGTTCATCACCCAGCACTTCTTCTCCGGCGTCAACGAGACCACCGGCTACATCTTCGCCCTGCTGGCCTTCGCCGCCGGCTTCGCGGTGCGGCCGTTCGGGGCCATCGTGTTCGGCCGCCTGGGCGACCTCTGGGGCCGCAAGAACACCTTCCTGGTCACCATGCTGCTGATGGGGCTGTCGACCTTCGCGGTCGGGCTGCTGCCCGGCTACGACCAGATCGGCCTCGCCGCGCCGGCCCTGCTGATCCTCATGCGGCTGATCCAGGGCCTGGCGCTGGGCGGCGAGTACGGCGGGGCGGCCACCTACGTCGCCGAGCACGCCCCGCCCGGCAAGCGCGGCCTCTATACGAGCTGGATCCAGACCACCGCGACGCTCGGCCTGTTCCTCAGCCTGCTGGTCATCCTCGCCATCCGCTCGCTGACCGGCGAGGAGGTGTTCCGGGCCTGGGCCTGGCGCATCCCGTTCCTGGTCTCGGCGGTGCTGCTGGCGGTCTCGCTGTGGATCCGCCTGAAGCTCAACGAGAGCCCGGTCTTCCAGAAGATGGTCGACGAGGGCAAGACCTCGAAGAAGCCGCTGAGCGAGTCGTTCGGCCAGTGGTCCAACTTGAAGGTGGTGCTGCTGGCCCTGGTCGGCCTCACCGCCGGCCAGGCGGTGGTCTGGTACACCGGCCAGTTCTACGCCCTGTTCTTCCTGGAGAAGACGCTGAAGGTCGACGGGCCGCTGACCAACACCCTGGTCGCCTTCGCCCTGATCCTCGGCACCCCGTTCTTCGTGGTGTTCGGCTGGCTGTCGGACAAGATCGGCCGCAAGCCGATCATCCTGGCCGGCTGCCTGCTGGCGGCCCTGACCTATTTCCCGATCTTCAAGGCCCTGACCGAGGCGGCCAATCCGGCCCTGGCCCACGCCACCGCGCGCGCGCCGGTGGTGGTGATCGCCGACCCGGCCACCTGCCACGTGCAGTTCGATCCCGTCGGCAAGCAGGTCTTCACCAGCGGCTGCGACGTCGCCCGCGCCGCCCTGGCCAACGCCGGCGTCTCCTATGACAGCGCCCCGTCCCAGGCCGCCTCGACCCCGGCAGCCGTGATGATCGGCGAGCGCCGGCTCGTCGCCGTCGACGGCGCGCAGATGAGCCTGCCGGAGTTCAAGGCCGCCCGCGACGCCTGGAACAAGGAGCTCGCCGCCGCCCTGCACGAGGCCGGCTATCCGCCCAAGGCCGACCCGGCGCAGGTCAACAAGCCGCTGGTCGTCGCCCTGCTGTTCCTGCTGATGCTGTACGTGACCATGGTCTACGGCCCGGTCGCCGCGGCCCTGGTGGAGATGTTCCCGGCCCGCATCCGCTACACCTCGATGAGCCTGCCCTACCACATCGGCAACGGCTGGTTCGGCGGCTTCCTGCCGACCACCGCCTTCGCCATGGTCGCGGCCACCGGAAACATCTACTACGGGCTCTGGTATCCGATCGTGGTGGCCGCGGCGACGGCGGTGATCGGCTTCCTGTTCCTGCGCGAGATGCGCGGGGCGAACATCGACGACTAGGGGGCGAACCTACCGCCCGCGCCCGCCGCCCGGCTTGTTGACGTCGTAGGGCTCGTCATAGCCGCGGCGGGCGGAATAGAAGGCCAGCCACATCAGCCCGCCGGTCAGGCCGCCGACCGCGACCAGGCCGACGATGACGAACGGCAGGACGTGGCCCACGCCCTCCCAGCCGTCGCCGACCCGCGCGCCGGCGTAATAGGTCCAGCCGCCCAGCCCCGCGAGCAGGGCCAGCGCGGCCAGCAGGCCAACGGCGGTGAGGGCGCGCTTCATGCCCCAGCAATCGCGGCGGGGCGCAAAGGGTTCCCCCCCCATGCGAAAGCCGCCGCCTCGGGGGAGGCGGCGGCTTGGCGGGGTCGTCTATGCCGACGGGCCTATTCGGCCGCCTGGCGGCTGACGCCGATCTTCGGGGCCAGCTCGCCCGAGGCGTAGCGCTTGGCCATCTCCGACAGCGGGATCGGGCGGATCTTGTGCGCCTGTCCGGCGGCGCCGAACTCCTCGAAGCGCTGGACGCAGACCTTGCGCATGGCTTCCTTGGCTGGCTTCATGTAGCTGCGCGGGTCGAACTCGCCCGGCTTCTCGGCCAGCAGCTTGCGGATCGCGCCGGTCATGGCCATGCGGTTGTCGGTGTCGATGTTGATCTTGCGCACGCCGTGCTTGATGCCGCGCTGGATCTCTTCGACCGGCACGCCCCAGGTCTGGGGCATCTCGCCGCCGTACTGGTTGATGACGTCCTGCAGGTCCTGCGGCACCGACGAGGAGCCGTGCATCACCAGGTGGGTGTTGGGCAGGCGGCGGTGGATCTCTTCGATCACGTTCATGGCCAGGACGTCGCCGTCCGGCTTGCGGGTGAACTTGTAGGCGCCGTGGCTGGTGCCCATGGCGATGGCCAGGGCGTCGACCTGAGTGGCCTTCACGAAGTCGACCGCCTGGTCGGGATCGGTCAGCAACTGGTCGTGGCCCAGCTTGCCCTCGAAGCCGTGGCCGTCCTCCTTCTCGCCCATGCCGGTCTCCAGCGAGCCCAGCACGCCCAGCTCGCCCTCGACCGAGGCGCCGACCCAGTGGGCCATGTCGACCACGTTCTTGGTGACCGTGACGTTGTAGTCGTAGTCGGCCGGGGTCTTGCCGTCGGCCTTCAGCGAGCCGTCCATCATCACCGAGGTGAAGCCGTACTGGATCGCCGTGGCGCAGGTGGCTTCGTTGTTGCCATGGTCCTGGTGCATGCAGATCGGGATGTGCGGGTACATTTCCGCCATCGCGTCGATCAGGTGCTTCAGCACGATGTCGTTGGCGTAGGAGCGGGCCCCGCGCGAGGCCTGCATGATCACCGGCGAATCGGTGGCCTCGGCGGCCTCCATGATCGCCAGCGCCTGTTCCATGTTGTTGATGTTGAACGCCGGGACCCCGTAGCCCTGCTCGGCTGCGTGATCGAGGAGTTGTCTCAAAGTAACCCGGGCCATGCCCTGCCCTCCGTAATTCTTAAGTTAAGCGGTCAGGGCCGCCACTCCGGGCAGCTCCTTGCCTTCCATCCATTCAAGAAACGCGCCGCCCGCCGTCGAGACGAACGTGAAATCGTCGGCGCAAGCCGCAGCGTTGAGGGCCGCGACTGTATCACCCCCGCCGGCCACGGCCACCAGCTTGCCGGCCTTGGCCAATTCCGCCGCATGCTTGGCCGCCGCCATGGTGGCCACGTCGAAGGGAGGAACCTCGAACACGCCCAGCGGGCCGTTCCAGATCAGGGTGGCCGAGGCGTCCATCGCCGCGATCAGCTTGGCCAGGGTCCTGGGGCCGGCGTCCAGGATGCGGTCGTCGGCCGCGATGTCCGACAGCTCGCGCACGTTCGAGGCCGCGCCCGGCTTCACCTCCTGGGCGGTGACCACGTCGATCGGCAGCAGCAGCTCGCAGCCGGCCGTCTTGGCGCTCTCCATGATCTCGCGGGCGGTGTCGGCCAGGTCGTGCTCGCAGAGCGAGGCGCCGACGTCGATCCCTTGCGCGGCCAGGAAGGTGTTGGCCATGCCGCCGCCGATCGACAGCCGGTCGAGCTTGGTCACCAGGTTGTTCAAGAGGTCGAGCTTGGTCGAGACCTTGGAGCCGCCGACGATGCCCAGCACCGGGCGCCTGGGCGCGCCGAGCGCGGCCTCCAGGGCGTCCAGCTCGCGGCGCATCTGCTCGCCCGCATAGGCCGGCAGCAGGCGCGCCAGCCCTTCGGTCGAGGCGTGGGCGCGGTGCGCGGCCGAGAAGGCGTCGTTGACATAGAGGTCGCCGTTGGCGGCCAGCGCCCTGGCGAACTCCGGATCGTTCTTCTCCTCGCCCGGATGGAAGCGGACGTTCTCCAGCAGCAGCACGTCGCCGTTCTTCAGCTCGTCGACCGCGGCCTTGGCGGCCTCGCCGACGCAGTCGGCCGCGAACGCCACCGGGGCGTCCAGCAGGTCGGCCAGCGGCTGGGCCAGGGGCTTCAGGCTCATTTCGGGAACGACCTTGCCCTTGGGGCGGTCGAAATGGGCCAGCAGCACGACCTTGGCGCCGCCGGCGCGCAGCTTGGCGATGGTCGGCAGGATGGCCCGCAGGCGGGTGTCGTCGGTGACCTTGCCCTCGGCCATGGGGACGTTGATGTCCACGCGGACCAGGGCGCGCTGGCCGGCCAGGTCGGCGTCGTCGAGAGTCTTGAAGGCCATCGAATATCTCCGCTCACCCCGGCGCGCGCCTGGGGTCCAACAGGTTCGGAAATGCGAAACGGGCGCCGTCCGTCTGGAGGGCGCCCGTCGCAGCGGTCCTAGATCAGCTTCGCGAGCGCGATGGCGGTGTCGCTCATGCGGGTCGAGAAGCCCCACTCGTTGTCGTACCACGACAGCACGCGGCCGAGGGAGCCGTCGATCACCTGGGTCTGGGCCAGGGCGGCGGTCGACGAGGCGGCTTCGTGGTTGAAGTCGATCGAGACCAGCGGCTCGTTGGTCACGGCCAGAACGCCCTTCAGCGGGCCGTTGGCGGCGGCGGTCAGGGCTTCGTTGATCTCGTCCTTGGTGATGTTGCGGCCGGCGACCCAGGTCAGGTCCACGACCGAGACGTTCGGGGTCGGGACGCGGATCGAGGAGCCGTCCAGCTTGCCCTGCAGTTCGGGGATCACCAGGCCCAGCGCCTTGGCCGCGCCGGTCGAGGTCGGGATCATGGACATCGCCGCGGCGCGGGCGCGGTAGAGGTCCTTGTGCATGGTGTCCAGCGTCGGCTGGTCGCCGGTGTAGGAGTGGATGGTGGTCATGTAGCCGCGCTCGATGCCGGCCAGCTCGTGCAGGACCTTGGCGACCGGCGCCAGGCAGTTGGTGGTGCACGAGGCGTTGGAGATGACCAGGTCGTCCTTGGTCAGGGTGTCGTGGTTGACGCCGTAGACGATGGTCTTGTCGGCGTTGTCGCACGGGGCCGAGACGATCACGCGCTTGGCGCCGGCTTCCAGGTGGGCCGAGGCCTTTTCCTTGGTGGTGAACAGGCCCGTGCACTCGAGCGCGATGTCGACGCCCAGGTCCTTGTGCGGCAGGTCCTTCGGATCGCGGATCGCGGTGACCTTGATCGGGCCGAAGCCGACGTCGATGGTGTCGCCGTCGACCTTCACCTGGCCGGGGAAGCGGCCGTGGACGCTGTCGTAGCGCAGCAGGTGGGCGTTGGTCTCGACCGGGCCCAGGTCGTTGATGGCGACGACCTCGATGTCCTTGCGCCCGTGCTCGACGATCGAGCGCAGGACCAGCCTGCCGATACGGCCGAACCCATTGATGGCGACGCGAACGGTCATCGAAAACTCCTGAGCCAATTGATTTGGGGCGGTTTCTTGAGGTCGGGGGGGCGGGAGTCAACCCCACGGGGGAAAAGTCCCGCCGCGACGGGCTTCCGGTATCGTTGTCATCAACCCATGTGGGAACGGGAACACGGTTCGGGCGCTTCGGCTGGCGCTGGACAACAGAGGAAGCAGCAGAGTGGCGAATCTTCACCAACTGGCCGCCGTCGCGGCGATGGCGGCCGTCGGCCTGGCGGGCTGCGGCAGGCCGGCCGAACAGGCCAAGGCCCCGGCCCCCGCCGCCAAGGCCGCGCCGGTCACGGTCTATGCCTGCGACGACGGGCGCACCGTGCGGGCCAGCTACCCCGATCCCGACACCGCGGTCGTCGAGGTGGACGGCCGCAGCCGCAACCTGAAGATCGCCATCTCGGCCAGCGGCGCGCGCTACACCGGCGACGGCTATCAGTGGTGGGCCAAGGGCATGACCCAGGCCCAGCTCAGCCCGCTGGCGGCCGGCGAGGAGATCGCCAGCGCCCCGGGCGTCAACTGCAAGGCGCCTGAGGCCGCCGTCGCCCCGCCGCCGCCCGGGACCCCCGGCGGCCTGCCCGACGACCGGACCCCGGTCTCGGAAGCGCCCTTCACCCCGCAAAGCGCCCAGGGCGCGGCCAATGTCGTGCAGACCTACTACGCCCTGATCGGCGAGAAGAAGTACGCCGAGGCCTGGAACCTCTGGAGCGACGGCGGCAAGGCCAGCGGCGTGACCCGGCAGGCCTTCACGGCCAGTTTCGACAAGTACGCGAGCTACAACGCCCAGATCGGCGCCCCCGGCGACGTCGAGGGCGCCGCCGGTTCGCTGTTCGTGTCCGTGCCGGTGGTGATCTACGGCCAGATGAAGACCGGCGCGCCGGTCAACCTGAAGGGCGACGTGCGCCTGCGCCGGGTCAACGACGTCCCGGGCTCCACCGACGAGCAGCGCAAATGGCGTATCGCCGAGACCGCGCTGAAGCCGTCGCCCGGCGGCTAGGGCTAGGGCTTGGCCGCCGGCCTGGCCGCCAGCGCCGCTTCCAGCCCCGGCGCGAACTGCGCCCCGCTCGGCACGGTCATGGTGCTGGTGTCGAGCGCGTCGCCGAACGGCTCGGCCCGCCCGCCCAGGCAGCGCTCGAGGAAGTGCTCGGACACGGCGTAGAAGGCGATGCTGTTCTCGGGCCGGGCGAAGCCGTGGCCCTCGTCCGGGAACAGCACATAGGTGACCGGGATGTTCTTGGCCTGCAGGGCTTTGACGATCTGGTCGCTCTCGGCCTGATTGACCCGCGGGTCGTTGGCGCCCTGGCCGATCAGCAGCGGCTTCCTGATCTGGTCGGCCTTGCTGAGCGGCGAGCGTTCCTTGAGCAGGGCCGCGCCCTCCGGCGTGCCAGGATCGCCCATCCGCAGATACATCTGCCGGCGCCCGGCCTCCCAGTAGGCCGGGACCGAGGCCAGCAGCGTATTGAGGTTCGACGGGCCGACGATGTCGACGCCGCAGGCGAAGACGTCCGGCGTGAAGGCCAGGCCCGCCAGCGTGGCGTAGCCGCCGTAGGAGCCGCCCATGATCGCCACCTTGTCCTTCGTGGTGACGCCGCGCTTCACCGCCCAATCGACCGCGTCGATCAGGTCGTCGTGCATCTTGGCGCCCCATTCCAGGTTGCCGGCGTTGATGAACTTCTTCCCGAACCCGGACGAGGCGCGGAAGTTGGGCGACAGCACCGCATAGCCGCGGTTGGCCAGCCACTGGTGCAGGCCGTTATAGCCATAGACGTCGCGCGCCCAGGGGCCGCCATGCACCAGCAGCACCATCGGCACGGGGGCGTCGGGCTTGCCGTCGCCGTCGCTGTCCGACCCCGGCGGCAGGGTCAGGTACGAGGGCTGCACCAGGCCATCGCGCGAGGTGATCTCGACCGGATGCATCTCGGCCAGCGTCGCGCCCTCCAGTTCGGGCCGGGTGACGTAGAGCTGGGTCAGCTTGCGGGCCTTGCGGTCGTAGAGGTGCAGCGCCGAGGGCGCGCTGACCGGATCGGTGGCGACGGTCCACAGGTCGTCGGCGTCGGTGCGCGAGGTGACGACGATGTCGCCCTTCAGATTGGCCTTCAGGAAGTCGAGGTCGGCCTGCACGGCCGGGTCCAGCGCGGTCCACTCGTGGGTCAGGTAGTTGACCGAATAGGCGTCCAGCTTGCCCGTCACCGGGCTGGCCATCAGGCCTGCGACGTCGGCCTTGGGACTTTGCGCGATCACCGTCCTGGCGCCGGTCTTCATGTCGCGGGCGACGATGGCCGAGGTGTCGCGATCGCGGCTCTCGCGCCAGTAGGAGATGGACCCGTCCTTGCTGAAGCCGAGCGGGCCGGTGCCGTCGGTGTCGGCGAAGCCGATGGTCTCGGCGGGCTTGTCGGCCGGCTGGCCGGCGGCGAACGGATAGACGTCCACCCCGCCGTCGGGCCGGGGCTTCGAGCCGCTGCGGATATTGAGCTGCTCGTCGGTCTCGAAGTCGCCGAAGCCGTCGTTCTGGTAGACCAGGGTCAGCTTCCCGCTGGCCAGGTCCAGGCTGTAGACGTCGTGCCAGCGGGCGTCGCGGTTGTTGAGGCCGACCAGGATGCGGTCCTTCACCGCCCGGCTGACATTGATCACCTGGGCGCGGGTCTTCTCGAACGGCGTCAGCGTCTTCTGCGCGCCGGTGGCGATGTCGACGCCGTAGAGCAGGAAGTTCTCGTCGCCGCCCTTGTCGTTGATGAACAGGATCGAGGCGGAGTCAGGGGCCCAGTAGTAGGCGCGGATCGGGCGCAGCTTCTCGGCGGTCAGCGGCCGGGCCTTGGCCGGGTCGGCGACCGGCGCGACCCAGATGTTCAGCACCCCGTCGCGCGGCGCGATGAAGGCGAGCTGCTTGCCGTCCGGGCTGATGCGGCCCTGGGTGCGGCTGGGGTTTCCGAAGAACTTGGCGCGCTCGATCAGCGGCGGGGGCGCGGCGATGGCGGCCTGGGCGCCCAGGCCGATGGCGAGGGTCGCGGCGGCCGCGACGGTGAGCTTGCGCATATGGTGTCTCCGGACTTTGCCGGGAGGCTAGCTGCAGATTGCAGCGCCGCATACGTCAGCTTGCCGATTTCACCGGCTTGACGCGCGCGGCGGCCTCGCGCGCCCGCTCGCGGGCCTGCTCGACGTCGGCGCCGCGGGCCAGGGCCACGCCCATGCGGCGGCGCTCGAAGCTCTCGGGCTTGCCGAACAGCCGCAGGTCCGCGCCGGGGACGGCCAGGGCCTCGGCGACGCCCTCGAAGGCGATGCCCTGGGCCTCCAGGCCGCCATAGATCACCGCGCTGGCGCCCGGCTCGCGCTGGGCGACGTCGGTGGGCAGGCCAAGGATGGCGCGGGCGTGCAGGGCGAACTCGCTCTGGTACTGGGTGGCCAGGGTGACCAGGCCGGTGTCGTGCGGCCGCGGGCTGACCTCCGAGAACCACACCTCGTCGCCGCGCACGAACAGCTCGACCCCGAAGATGCCCAGGCCGCCCAGCTCGCCGGTGACCTTGGCGGCGATGTCGCGGGCGCGCTCCAGGGCGGCGGGGCTCATCGCCTGCGGCTGCCAGCTCTCGACATAGTCGCCCTTGACCTGGCGGTGGCCGATCGGCGCGCAGAAGCTGGTCTCGATCGTTCCGTCGGCGCCCTTGGAGCGCACGGTCAGCAGCGTGATCTCGAAGTCGAACGCGATCCTGCCCTCGACGATCACCCGCGGCTGCTCGACCCGGCCGCCTTCCAGCGCATAGCGCCAGGCCGCGGCGATCCCTTCGGGCCCCTCGACATAGGATTGGCCCTTGCCCGACGACGACATCACCGGCTTCACGAAGCAGGGGAAGCCCGCGACCTTCGCCGCGCCTTCCGCCAGCTCGGCTTCAGACGAGGCGAAGGCGTAGGGCGAGGTGGCCAGGGAAAGGGTCTCGGCCGCCAGCCGGCGGATGCCCTCGCGGTTCATGGTCAACTGGGCGGCGCGGGCGGTCGGGATGACCGTGGCCAGGCCCTCGGCCTCGATCCTGACCAGCTCGTCGGTGGCGATGGCCTCGATCTCGGGCACGATCAGGTGCGGCCGTTCGGCCTCGACCAGGGCGCGCAGGGCCGCGGCGTCGGTCATGGCGATGACGTGGCTGCGGTGCGCCACCTGCTGGGCCGGCGCGTTCGCGTAGCGGTCGACGGCGATGACCTCGCAGCCGAGCCGCTGCAGCTCGATCGCGACCTCCTTGCCGAGCTCGCCCGAGCCCAGGAGCATGACCTTCACGGCGGTGGTCGAAAGCGGCGTTCCGAGGCGCATGCCGGTGCTCCTGGCAGGTTTGTGGGCGGCGGCCGCGAAAACCTGCCGACAGGCTTGCGCGGCCGACGATAGGCGATCTTAGCCCAGCTTGGCCTTGGCGGCGGCGGCCACGGCCTCGGCGGTGATGCCGAATTCCTTGTACAGCCGGTCGGCGGGCGCGCTGGCGCCCCAGCCGTGCATGCCGACGAAGGCCCCGTTTTCGCCGATGAACCGCTCCCAGCCGAAGCTGGCCGCGGCCTCGACCGCGACCCTCACCGGCGCCTTGCCGATGGTCGCCTGCCGATAGGCCGCCGGTTGGGCGTCGAACAGTTCCCAGCAGGGGGTCGAGACGACGCGGGTCGGCACGCCCTCGGCTTCCAGCAGGCCCTGGGCCGCCACGGCGATCGAGACCTCGGAGCCCGAGGCGAAGATCGTCACCTGGGCTTCGCCGCTCGCGGCCTTCAGCTCATAGGCGCCCTTGGCCGAGAGGTTCTCGTCGGCGCTGTCGCGCACGGCCGGGACCTTCTGGCGCGACAGGGCCATGAAGGCCGGGGTCGTCTTCGATTGCAGCGCGATCTTCCAGCATTCGGCGGTCTCCACCGCGTCGGCCGGGCGGAAGACGTTGAGGTTGGGCATGGCCCGCAGGCTGGCCAGGTGCTCGACCGGCTGGTGGGTCGGGCCGTCCTCGCCGACGCCGATGGAGTCGTGGGTCATCACGTGGACCACCCGCACGCCCATCAGCGCGCCCAGGCGGATCGCCGGGCGGCTGTAGTCCGAGAACACCATGAACGCCCCGCCATAGGGGATGACGCCGCCGTGCAGGGCCATGCCGTTCATCGCCGCGGCCATGCCGAACTCGCGCACGCCGTAGTTCACGTAGCGGCCCGAATAGTCGGGGGTGTCGAAGATCTGGGTGTTCTTGACGAAGGTGTTGTTCGAGCCGGTCAGGTCGGCCGAACCGCCGATCATCTCCGGGATCGCCGGGAACAGCGCGTCCAGCGCCGAGCCCGAATGCTGGCGGGTGGCGGCGGCGGGCTTGGAGGCCGCGGCCTCGGCGATGTGGGCGTCCAGGCGCTCGAAGGCGTCCGCCGGCAGCTCGCCCCTGATGGCGCGCTCGAAGACCTTGGCGTGCGGCGAGGCGGCCAGGCGCGCCTCCCAGGCCTTGCGGTCCTTGGCGCCGCGGCGGCCGGCCGAGCGCCAGGGCTTCACCACCTCGTCCGGCACGGCGAACGGCTCGGCGGCCCAGCCCATCTTGGCGCGGGTGGCGGCGATCTCGGTGGCGCCCAGGGCCGCGCCGTGGGTCTTGTGGTGACCTTCCATGGTCGCCGCGCCCTTGCCGATCTTGGTCTTGCAGGCGATCAGGCTGGGGCGGTCCTGCTTGGTCGCCCAGGCCAGGGCCCGGCGGATCTGGCCGTAGTCGTGGCCGTCGATCGCCTTCACCGCCCAGCCGGCGGCCTTGAAGCGGGCGAGCTGGTCGCCGCTCTCGGCCAGCGACACCGCGCCGTCGATGGTCACGTCGTTGTCGTCCCACAGCAGGGTCAGCTTGTTCAGCTTCAGGCGGCCGGCCAGGCTGATCGCCTCGTGGCTGACGCCCTCCATCAGGCAGCCGTCGCCGCAGATCACCCAGGTGCGGTGGTCGACCAGGTCGGCGCCGAAGCGCGCGGCCAGGTGGCGCTCGGCCATGGCCATGCCGACGCTGGTGGCCAGGCCCTGGCCCAGCGGGCCGGTGGTGGTCTCCACGCCCGGGGTGTGGCCGTACTCGGGGTGGCCGGCGGTGTTGGAGCCCCACTGGCGGAAGTTCCTGATCTGCTCCAGCGTCATGGCCTTGAAGCCGGTCAGGTGCAGCAGCGAGTAGAGCAGCATCGAGCCGTGGCCCGCCGACAGCACGAAGCGGTCGCGGTCGGCCCAGTCGGGCGCGCCGGCGTCGTACTTGAGGAACTTGCTCCAGAGCACGGTGGCCACGTCGGCCATGCCCATCGGCATGCCGGGGTGGCCCGAGGCCGCCTGCTCGACGGCGTCCATCGAGAGCACGCGGATCGCGTCGGCCATGGTCTGCAGCGGTGCGGGCATTATCTGTTCCGGATGAAGTCTGACGGAGGAAGGGCGGGGATTTGCGCGCGCCCCTCGCATGCGGGGCTGGCAGGGTCAAGGAAAGGTCACGCCACAGTCCGGCTTTCGGCGCAAGGCCGACGCAGTCTATAGATTGACGGACACACTTTCGGAGTGCGGGAATATGCGGGAGCCGGCGGGCGAAAGCCCCCTCGAGCAGGCCGTGAAACGGCTGGACCGGGCGATCTCTCAACTCGAGCAACGCCTTGCGGGCGGGGCCGGGAAGGCGGGCGGCGGCCTGTTCGACCAGGACGGCGCCAGGCTGGCGGCCGAACTCGACAAGGCCAAGGTCCGCGAGAAGGAACTGGAGGCGGCCGGCGCCGAGGCCTCTGCGGCCCTCGGTCGCGCCATCGCCGAGATCAAGGCCGCCCTGGCCGGCGATCCCGCCCAGGTCCAAGAGACCGAGGAGGCTTGAACGCCATGGCCCAGGTCAACATCACCGTGAACGGCCGGCCCTACGCGGTCGGCTGCGAGGACGGCCAGGAGGCCCACCTGATGGAGCTGGCCCGGCTGTTCGACCGCCAGGTGCGCCAGGTGTCGGAAGACATGGGCCAACTGGGCGAGACGCGCCTGTTCCTGATGGGCGCCCTGCTGCTGGCCGACGAACTGTCGGACCTGCGCGGCCGGCTGTCGGTGGTGCAGGCCGAGCTGGCCCGCTTCCAGTCCGACCAGGCCCGTGTCGAGACCCGCGCCGTCGGCGCCCTGGAAAGCGCCGCCAAGCGCATCGAGAAGCTGGCGCAGGGTTAGACGAAGGCGTCATCCCGGCGGCGGCTGGGGCAAGTTGCTCGGCGGATTTTGAAACACCAAGATCACGAAGGACACGAAGAGCACGAAGGCGCAGCGGGGGTGGATGGCGTGGTGCGAGAGGGGAGTGCGCCTCTGGCGCATTTATCGCGTTTGTCGCGGGCGTGCTTCCCGTGTCATCCCGGAAAGCCCGCAGGGCTTGTCCGGGACCCATTCGCGCGGGGCCCGACGAATGAGGCGCGGCCCTGCCCCAAAAGCTCAACTGACTTGATGACACACAGTTGGGGCGACATCGCCGGATGCGGCGCCGTGCCGAGGTTGAAGCAATCGGGAAAGCGGTTCGCCCACGCTTGTACCAGCGCCCCGGCGGCCCTACCTTGGTTCCCGGCGGGTCGTGCTGCGGCTCTCGTCGAAGGCAATCTATCCCAGAGACCTTAATTTCTTCGAAGGGATCTGTCCCTGTCTGGTCCCGTGGGGCCAGGCACTACGGAGCCCACCTGGTTAGCCAGGTCCGAGGGGATAAAACCGTCCTTCACGGCTCTCGCGGCGCCGCCACCCTTCGCGCTAAGCTCGCGCGGTGAACGATCCTTCCGACAAGGCGAAACTCCGCGCGCGGCTGCGCAAGCGGCGCCGGGCGCTGGACGCGGCGCGGCCGGACGCGGCCCGGGCGGCGGCCGAGGCCCTGCCGCTCGAACGGCTGCCGGCTTTCGAGTGGTTCGCCAGCTATCACGCCCTGGGATCGGAGCTCGATCCCGCGCCGCTCGCCGCACGGCTGACCAGGGCCGGCAAGCGCCTGGCCCTGCCGGTGACGCTCGCCGCCGACGCGCCGCTGGCGTTCCGCGCCTGGAGGGCCGGCGACGTTCCCGAGATCGACGCGTTCGGCGTCCCCTCGCCGCCGCCTAGCGCGCCCGAGGTCTGGCCGGGCCTGGTGATCTGCCCGTTGCTGGCCTTCGACAGGGCCGGCGGGCGGCTGGGGCAGGGCGGCGGCCACTACGACCGCACGATCGAGGCGCTGCGCGCGCGCGGCCCGGTCTTCGTGCTCGGCCTGGCCTATGCCGGCCAGGAGGTCGAGGCCCTGGACATGGAGCCGCACGATCAAAGGCTGGACGCCATCCTGACGGAAAACGGGTATACGGAGGTCCGAAAGGACTAATTCCGCATGCGCTTTGCTTTCTTCGGGGATGTCGTCGGCCGCGCCGGCCGCGAGGGCCTCGCCGACCACCTGCCCCACCTGCGCCGCGCGCTGGGCCTGGAGTTCGTGATCATCAACGCCGAGAACGCGGCGGCCGGCTTCGGGATCACCGAGAGCACGGCGCGCGAGCTGTTCGACGCCGGCGCCGACTGCCTCACCCTGGGCAACCACTCCTGGGACCAGAAGGAAGCGCTGACCTACATCGTGCGCGAGCCGCGGCTGATCCGGCCGCTCAACTATCCGGTCCTGGCCGACGCGCCGGGCCGCGGCGCCAACCTGTTCGAGACCCAGACCGGCAAGCGGATCGTGGTGATCAACCTGCTGGGCCGCGTGCACATGGACTCGCTGGACGATCCATTCGCCGCCGTCGACCGCGAACTGGAGAAGGCGCCGCTGGGCATGGTCTCCGACGCGGTGGTGGTCGACATGCACGCCGAGGCGACCTCCGAGAAGATGGCCATGGGCCACTTCTGCGACGGCCGCGCCAGCCTGGTGGTGGGCACCCACACCCATGTGCCGACCGCCGACTGCCAGATCCTCAACGGCGGCACCGCCTACCAGACCGACGCCGGGGCCTGCGCCGACTATGACAGCGTCATCGGCAACCAGAAGGAAGAGCCGCTGCGCCGCTTCACCACCCGCATCTCCGGGGGGCGCTACAAGCCCGCCGAGGGGCCGGCGACGGTCTGCGGGGTGTTCGTCGAGACCGACGATGCGACCGGCCTGGCCCGCCGCGTGGAGCCCATCCGCATCGGCGGCCGGCTCAGCCAGCAGGTCCCGCAGGTGGACCTGGCCAGCGCTTAGCCTTCGTTGTCATCCCGGTTTGCGCAGCAAGACCGGGACCCATTCGCGCCTGGGTTCGGGGACTTGGCGAGGTCTTGCCGCACCCTGATCCATCCGGTGTTCCCGGACAGCCGCTGCGAGGCTTGCAGCCGGACGATCAACGCGCCAGGCGCGGCCGCAGGGCCTCCAGGGTCAGCTTGCCGTCCTGGTCGGTGTCGAGGATCTCGAACCGCCGCCGCGCGGCCTTGGCCCATTCCTCGCTGCTGACCCGCTGGTTGAGGTCGGCGTCGGCCCCGCGCACCGGCTGGGCCTCGTTGATCAGCGAGAAGCGGGCCGCCCCGACGCGCGGCTCGCGCTTGTCGGTCTTGCGGACCATGGGGCGCTTGCCGGGCGGGCCGTCCATGTCCATGCGGGTGATCTCGGGCGCGATCCTGGTCTCGTAGAGGCTGTTCTCGTGGCCATCGACCTGGCCGTCGCCATCGGCGTCCAGCACCTTGAAGAAACGCATGGCGTCGTCGCGGAATTCGCTCAGGGTCAGCGCCCCGTCCTTGTCGGCGTCCGCCCCGGCGAACCAGGCGGCCAGGCCGTCCTCGCCGCGGAATGGCTCGCCCGCCGGGCTCAGGAACGGCCGGTGGCCGGGCGGCGGGCCGGCTGGCTGGGCGAGGGCGGGAGACGCCGCCGCGAGGGCTGCGGCGGCGATGGCGATACGAAGCATGACTGACACCCTTGCGCGCCGCTCCGGCGCTCAAGGGTCAAGCTGCACGCGGCGTGCGGCCAAAGCGGGGCGCGCTTGTGACCGGGCTGAAACTCAGCTTCCGGCGGCGGCCCTGCGGGTGCGTTCGGCGACGCTGATCCCGCCCGCGCCCCAGTTCTCGGGCTCGATCTCGTCGATGACCACGAAGGTCGAGGCTGGGTTCTTGTTCAGCACCTTGACCAGGAGGTCGGTGGTCCCGGCGATCAGCTCGGCCTTCTGCTCAGGCGTGGCGCCGGCGGTGATGCGGATGTTGACGTAGGGCATGGAAGCTCCTGGCGGGGTTGCGCGGGCAGACTTAAGGCCGCCCGCCCGCGATTGCAAAGCGCGGGGGCGCGCTCCATCGTCTGCTGCAGCAAAGCTCTGGAGCCTTCGATGACCCGCTTCCTCGCCCGCGTCGTGTTCGCCGCGCTCGGCCTCGCCCTCGCGGCCTATCTGCTCAAGGGGGTCGGCTACAACGGCCTCGTCGACCTGCTGCTCGCGGCCCTGCTGCTGGGGGTGCTGAACGCGATCGTGCGCCCGATCCTGTTCGTGCTGACCCTGCCGCTGACCATCGTCACCCTGGGGCTGTTCCTGCTGGTCCTGAACGCCGCGATGATCGGGCTGGTCGCCTGGATGCTGCCCGGCTTCTGGGTGCAGGGCTTCTGGTCCGGCGTCGCCGCGGCGATCATCACCGGCCTGGCCAGTTGGGCCGGCGGCGTCGTGATCGGCGACGCCAAGCGGTAAGGAGCATAGAAAAAGGGCGGAGCCTTGCGGCTCCGCCCTTCGTCTTTCGACAGGTTCGTGGACTTAGAAGTCCATGTCGCCCATGCCGCCCATGCCGCCGGGCATGCCGCCGGCCGGAGCGTTCTTCTTCGGGCTTTCGACGATCGCCGCTTCCGTGGTGATCAGCAGGCCCGACACCGAGGCGGCGTCCTGCAGAGCGGTGCGGACGACCTTGGCCGGGTCGATGACGCCGTCCTGAACCAGGTCGACGTACTGCTCGGTCTGGGCGTTGAAGCCGAAGGTCGGCGAGGTGCTTTCGAGGATCTTACCGACCACGATCGAACCTTCGACGCCGGCGTTTTCCGCGATCTGACGGATCGGGGCCTGCAGGGCGCGGCGCACGATGGCGACGCCGGCTTCCTGGTCGGCGTTGTCGCCCTTGAAGCCGTCGAGAACCTTCGAGGCCTTCAGCAGCGCGACGCCGCCGCCGGGAACGATGCCTTCTTCCACGGCCGCGCGGGTCGCGTTGAGGGCGTCGTCGACGCGGTCCTTCTTTTCCTTCACTTCGACTTCGGTGGCGCCGCCGACGCGGATGACCGCAACGCCGCCGGCCAGCTTGGCCAGACGTTCCTGCAGCTTTTCCTTGTCGTAGTCGGAGGTGGTTTCTTCGATCTGACGCTTGATCTGGCTGATGCGGCCTTCGATCGCGTCCTTGGCGCCGACGCCGTCCACGATGGTGGTGTCGTCCTTGGTGATCGAGACCTTCTTGGCGCGGCCGAGCATGTCGAGGGTGACGTTCTCGAGCTTGATGCCCAGGTCTTCGCTGATCAGCTCGCCGCCGGTCAGGATGGCGATGTCTTCCAGCATGGCCTTGCGGCGGTCGCCGAAGCCCGGCGCCTTGACGGCCGCGACCTTCAGGCCGCCGCGCAGCTTGTTGACCACCAGGGTGGCCAGGGCTTCGCCTTCGACGTCTTCAGCGATGATCAGCAGCGGGCGGCCCGACTGCACGACGGCTTCCAGCACCGGCAGCAGCGGCTGCAGCGAGGAGACCTTCTTTTCGAAGAGCAGGATCAGCGGCTCTTCCAGCTCGACTTCCATCTTGTCGGCGTTGGTGATGAAGTACGGCGACAGGTAGCCGCGGTCGAACTGCATCCCCTCGACGACGTCGAGTTCGGTTTCCAGGCTCTTGGCTTCTTCGACGGTGATGACGCCTTCGTTGCCGACCTTGGCCATGGCCTTGGCGATCATTTCACCGACTTCCAGGTCGCCGTTGGCCGAGATGGTGCCGACCTGGGCGATTTCGGAGTTGGTGGTGACCTTCTTGGAGGTCGACTTGATCTCTTCGATGACCTTGGCGACGGCCTTGTCGACGCCGCGCTTCAGATCCATCGGGTTCATGCCGGCCGCAACCGACTTCAGGCCTTCGACGACGATCGCCTGGGCCAGGACGGTGGCGGTGGTGGTGCCGTCGCCAGCCTTGTCGTTGGTCTTGGAGGCGACTTCGCGGATCAGTTGGGCGCCGAGGTTCTCGAAGCGGTCAGCCAGTTCGATTTCCTTGGCGACCGAGACGCCGTCCTTGGTCGAGCGCGGGGCGCCGAACGACTTTTCGATGACGACGTTGCGGCCCTTGGGGCCCAGGGTCACCTTCACCGCGTTGGCGAGGGTGTTGACGCCGCGCAGCATGCGGTCGCGAGCGTCGGAGGAGAAATAGACGTCTTTGGCGGCCATTTTTCTCGTCTTTCAAAAGAGGTGGATGGGGAGAAAAGCGGGCGGGGTGGTTACTCGACCACGCCCAGGACGTCGCTTTCCTTCATGATCAGCAGGTCCTGGCCGTCGATCTTGACCTCGGTGCCCGACCACTTGCCGAACAGGATGCGGTCGCCGGCCTTCACGTCGAGCGGCTGGATCTTGCCGCTGTCGTCACGGGCGCCGGGGCCGACGGCGACGACTTCGCCTTCCTGCGGCTTTTCCTTGGCGGTGTCGGGGATGATGATCCCGCCCTTGGTCTTTTCTTCTTCCTCGACGCGCTTCACGAGGACGCGGTCTCCCAGAGGACGAAACGCCATATGTATGTCTCCGTTCGGGACGGTTGAAATGCTTGCGCCGACACCCGGACGCGGCCGTTAGCAGCCGCAGCCTCTGAGTGCTAACGCAGGGCGGAGGTAGGGGCGGGGGCCAGGGGAGTCAAGCGCCACGCGCGGCGGTTTTTTATTCCGCTTGGTTACCTGCGTGCGCCGCAGATAGGGTCCGGCGGATCTTTTCCCTCCGGGGAGGGATCGAAGCAAAAGATGTTGGAGCGTGACGGACGCCGGAACTGGCCTCCCCTTTTCGGCTGTCACGCGCCCGAGGGAACACCAGGAGAGAAGTCCATCATGCGCCGCATTCTTGCGACCGCCGCGGCCTTGGCCGTCACCGCAACCGCCGCCCAGGCCGAGACCTGGACCGTCTACGCCAAGACGGCGAACGGGCTGGAGTGGTCCTACGACGCCGACTACACCTACCGCGACAACCAGACCGGCAGGATCGTGGTCATGCAGGCGGTCGGCAAGCCGGGCGCGGAGCCGCGCATGGGGCCGTCCGGTCCGGGCGAGGCCGACGGGGTGGGCTTCGTCACCGCCCTGGATTGCTCGGGCAAGACCATGATCAGCCTGGGCGGCTATTCGCCCAAGAAGCCGCTGGAGCTGTCGACCACCTGGCGCACGGGGACGCCCGGCGCGGCCAAGAGCGCCGAGGACAAGGCGCTGGTCGCCGCCGTCTGCAAGGACACCTCCGGCCTGTCGTCGAAATAGGCGGCGGGAACGGGGCGGGCTGCTGACAGGTTTTGGTCGGCCCCGCCCATAGGCTGGCGCGCAGATCCCGAGGAGGACGCGCGATGCTTGACCATATCGGACTGACGATCAGCGACTTCGCCAGGAGCCGCGCCTTCTTCGATGCGGCCCTGGCGCCGCTGGGGATCGGGGTGGTGATGGAGGTCACGCCCGAGCAGACCGGCGGCTCCAGCCATGTCGGCTACGGCTCGGACGGCAAGCCCTATTTCTGGATCGGCGACGCCGGGCCGGCGACCGGCGGCCTGCACGTCGCCTTCGCGGCGCCCGACCGGGCGCGCGTCGACGCCTTCTACGCCGCCGCCCTGGCCGCGGGCGGCCGCGACAACGGCCCGCCCGGCATCCGCGCGCACTACCATCCGAACTATTACGGCGCCTTCGTGCTCGACCCCGACGGCCACAACGTCGAAGCGGTCTGCCACCAGGGCTGACCCGCGCGCCGCGCCGCCTCAAAAAAATGTCGCGAAGGCGGTCTGGCGATACCGACCGGTCACTACCATTTCACATGCATGACGCCGATCATCAAGCTCATCCCCGCCCTGGCCATCCTGGCGCTCGCCGCGGCCCTGGTGTTCCTGAGCCTGCCCGCGCCGCTCTACGCCGCCTAAGAGGCCGTCACCGCCGACATCGCCATCGACCTGCACCCGCCGCCGGCGCAAACGGCGGGCGGGTTCGCGTGCCTGCGCCCCTCCCGCCGAAGCTGGACGCCGTAAAATTAAAACGCTTGTTTGATTTTGCCGAAATATGCGCCAAAACTAGCGGCAACGAAGATCGCAGCAGGAGAGACCCCAGATGACCCAGGCCAAGACGCAGGCTCAGTCCAGCTTCACGCTGAATCCGCAGGACGAGCTCAACGACCTGCGCATGTCCGAGAAGGCGCTGCCGCTCCTCGACCATGTGAAGCGGTTCATCAAGGAAACCGTCCAGCCGATGAGCGAGGAGTTCCATCGCCTGGGCGAGGGCAAGACCGACATCTGGAGCTACGCGCCCGGCCAGCTCGAAGTGCTGGAAGCGGCCAAGGACAAGGCCAAGGCCGAGGGCCTGTGGAACTTCTTCCTGCCCGACGCCCACACCGGCGAGGGGCTCTCCAACCTCGACTACGCCTACATCGCCGTCGAGCTGGGCAAGAACCCGATGTCGTCGGAGGTGATGAACTGCGCGGCCCCCGACACCGGCAACATGGAAGTGCTGGAGCGCGTCGGCACGCCGGAACAGAAGAAGCAATGGCTGGAGCCGCTGCTGGCCGGCAAGATCCGCTCGGCCTTCGCGATGACCGAGGTCAACGCCGCCTCGTCCGACGCCAAGAACATCAACACCCGCGCCACCCTGGTCGGCGACGAGTACGTGATCAACGGCGAGAAGCACTACATCTCCGGCGCCGGCGACCCGCGCTGCAAGATCATGATCACCATGGTCCAGACCAGCCCGGACGGTCCGCCCCACCTGCGCCAGTCGCAGATCCTGGTGCCCACCGACGCGCCCGGCGTGAAGATCCTCGGGCCGATGAACGTCTTCGGCGATCCTGACGCGCCGCACGGCCACATGCACATCGTCTTCGACAACGTGCGGGTGCCCAAGGAGAACATGCTGCTGGGCGAGGGCCGCGGCTTCGAGATCAGCCAACTGCGCCTCGGCCCGGGCCGTATCCACCACTGCATGCGGGCCATCGGCCAGGCCGAGAAGGCCCTGGACCTGCTGGTCACCCGCGGCCTGACCCGCGAGGCGTTCGGCAAGCCGATCATCCAGTTGGGCGGCAACATCGAGATCGTCAGCCGCGCCCGCATCGAGATCGAGGCCATGCGCCTGATGGTGCTCAAGGCCGCCAAGGCCATGGACGTGCTGCCGCGCGACGAGGCCCGGATCTGGATCCACATGGTCAAGGCCATGGTGCCCGAGCGGGTCTGCAAGATCATCGACCAGGCGATCCAGATGCACGGCGCCCTGGGCGTCAGCCAGAAGACCCCGCTGGCGCGGATGTACACCTCGACCCGCACCCTGCGCCTGGCCGACGGCCCGGACGAGGTGCACCACATGGTCGTGGGCCGCAACGAGGTGCGCCAGTACCGCGAAATGCCGGTCGACCCGTCGACCGCCGCGGTGTTCCGCAACTAGCGCAGCCTCTCCTCTCCAGCGAGGACGAGCAGCCCCGGCGAAAGCCGGGGCTTTTTCGTGGCGTGACGGCGGCGCTTGTTCGGGTGTAGGACAAGGTCGCTCCCCGAGCGCCGGGTCGATCGCGAGGCGATCCCCGCGCTCCAGCTCCGCCGCGGCCGGCGGACGCCGAGCAGATCGCCTTCCCCAGGGAGGCCGGCGGGCGACCCCGCAACCTCTTTCCCGCGCGCGTGTCGCGCAGCCGACCGGCGGAGTCGGGGCGCCTGTGTCCCCCTTCCGAGCCGATCGCAACCTGGAGGACGACCCATGGGCCTGATCTCGGCTCTTTTCCTGATCTGTCTGGCGTTCATCACCGCCACCCTGTCCGGCGTATTCGGCATGGCCGGGGGGCTGGTGCTGATGGGGGGCCTGGCGCTGGTGCTGCCGGTGTCGGCCGCCTTCGTGACCCACGGCGTCCTGCAACTGGTCGCCAACGGCTGGCGCGCGGTCCTGCACCGCAAGTACGCCCGCTGGGACATCGTCGGCTGGTACGCCCTGGCCTCGGCGATCGCCGGCGGGCTGGTGGCGCTGATCTCCCTCGTGCCGTCCAAGCCGGTGCTCTACCTGCTGATGGGGCTGGTGCCGTTCCTGCTCTGGCTGCCCCAGCGCTGGATCAGCCTCGACGCCGCGCGGCCGCCGCAGGCCTTCGCCTCGGGCCTGATGGTCACCGGCCTCAACCTGACCGCCGGGGTGGCCGGGCCGCTGCTCGACATCTTCTTCGTGCGCACCAGCCTGACGCGCCACGCCATCGTCGCCACCAAGGCCGCGACCCAGGTGTTCGCCCACCTGGCCAAGATCCTGGTCTATGGCGCGCCCCTGCTGACCAGCCGCCCGCAGGACCTGCCGCCCTGGTGGATGTTCGCCATCGCCATTCCGCTGTCCATGGCCGGCACCGCGGTCGGCGGCCGCATCCTCGACCGCATCACCGATGTGGACTTCAAGAGCTGGACGAAGTGGATCGTGACCGGGATCGGCGTGCTCTATCTGATCCAGGCCGCTCAACTGTTCCTGAGAGGCGCGTGATGAAGCTGGAACCCAAGGTGCTGGAGAGCCGCTTCGTGCGGCTCGAGCCGGTCGGCGAGCCGCACCGCGAGCCCCTGCAGGCGGCCTTCAACGCCGACCAGGACGTCTGGACGCGGCTCTATCCCTATTCCTGGGCCGGCGAGCACTTCGCCCCCACCTGGGCCAGGCTGATGGACGACAACGCCAGGGGCGGAACCCAGGGCTATGCGGTGCTGGCGGGCGGCGAGGTGGTCGGCCTGACCACCTTCTACGGCATCGACCCGCCCAATGCGGTGCTGGAGGTCGGCGGGACCTACTACCGGCCGGACGCACGCGGCGGGGCGGTCAACCCGGCCGCCAAGCGGCTGATGATGGGCCACGCCTTCGACAGCGGGGCGCGGCGCGTGGTCTACCGGGTCGACGCGGCCAACGCCCGCTCGCGCGCCGCGGTGCTGAAGCTGGGCGCGGCGCAGGAAGGGATCCTGCGCCAGGACCGCATCACCTGGACCGGCCGCATCCGCGACACGGTGATCTTCTCGATCCTGGCGGAGGAATGGCCGTCCGTCCGCCAGCGGCTGGACGAACGGCTGGCGGGGTTCGGCTGAGGGGCGGCGGCAAGCTCCCCCTCAAAGTCGTCATCGCCGGGCTTGTCCCGGCGACCCATAACCGCAAGCGGGAGTCTATGGGTGGCCGGGACAAGCCCGGCCATGACGAACAGGTGTCAGGCGCTGGCCGCGGTTTTCTCCGGCGCGCTGGGGAAGAATACTTCCGAGGCGTGCTCGGCGACCTCCTGGGCGGTGTAGGGGCGTCCGGGGTGGAAGCCGTCGGTCTGCATCATCTTGATCTCGCGCACGCCGCGCGAGGAGACGCCCAGCACCTTGCCGGTGTGGTCGGCCGCCAGGTCCGAGGCCATGAACAGCACCCCGGGGGCGATGTTCTCGGGCAGGGCCATGGGATCGGGTTCCTTGTCGCGGAAGCCCGGCAGGTCGGAGGTCATGCGCGTGAAGGCGCCCGGCGCCAGGCCCATGACCCGGATGCCGTACTTGCGCCCCTCGATCGAGAGCACGCGCATGAAGCCGTAGATGCCGGCCTTGGCCGCGCCGTAGTTCGACTGGCCGAAGTTGCCGTAGAGCCCCGAGGTCGAGGAGGTCATGATGATGACCCCGGGCTTGCCGTTGTCCTTCATCCACTTCCACACCGGCATGGTGCAGCAGTAGGTGCCCTTCAGGTGCACCTTCACGACCAGGTCCCAGTCCTGCTCGGAGGTGTTGGCGAAGGTCTTGTCGCGCAGGATGCCGGCGTTGCAGACCAGGATGTTGACCTGGCCGAAATTATCCAGGGCGGTCTTCAGGATGTTCTCGCCGCCCTCGATCGTCGAGACGTCGTCGGTGTTGGCCGCCGCCCGGCCGCCGGCCGCGATGATGTCGTCGACGACCTTCTGCGCCGCGCCCTTGTCCGAGCCCGAGCCGTCGCGCGGCCCGCCCAGGTCGTTGACCACGACGGCTGCGCCTTCCTTGGCGAACAGCTTGGCGTAGGCCTCGCCCAGGCCGTTGCCCGCGCCCGTGATGATGGCGACCTTGCCGCTCAGCAGACCCATAGCACTTCCTCCCAATGATCTAATTATCCGGCCATCTTCGGATGGCGGGTCTTGGGATGGCAAGAGGCCGTCTGCCCCATCCGGTGTTCATGGGGCCCGGTCTTCGGCTTGCAGCCGAAACCGGGACGGCACGGGAAGTTGGACGCCCGGGCGAACTCAGCCTTTCTTCCTGCGCCGCGCCTGGAAGAAGCCCTTGAGCAGGGCCGAACTCTCCTCGGCCAGCACCCCGCCGGTCACCGAGGGACGCCAGTGGCAGGTGGGCTGCTCGAAGAAGCGGGGGCCGTGGACCACGGCGCCGCCCTTGGGGTCCTCGGCGCCGAACACGACCCGGCCGATACGGGCGTGGCTGATCGCCCCGGCGCACATGGCGCAGGGCTCCAGCGTCACCACCAGGGTCAGGTCGGTCAGGCGATAGTTGCCGAGCCTGGCGGCGGCGGCGCGCAGGGCGACGATCTCGGCGTGGGCGGTCGGATCATGGGCGCCGATCGGCCCGTTGGCCCCGATCGCGACGATCTCGTCGGTCGCCGGATCGACGATGACGGCGCCGACCGGCGTCTCTCCGCGTGACGCGGCGTCTTGCGCCGCCGCGAGCGCGATGCGCATGGTGCGATGATCATGATCCACGACCCCCAACGAAACGATGAGACGGCCTCCGGTCAAGGAGAGCGCGTCGCAAAAGCCCTGGCGCGAGCAGGCGTAGCCTCTCGGCGAGACGTCGAGAAACTCATTGAAGAGGGCCGCGTGGCCCTGAACGGCCAGGTGCTGACCACCCCTGCGGTGAACGTCCAGCCCGACGACATCCTCACCGTCGATGGTGAAGTGGTCGACGCTGCCGAGCCCACGCGCCTGTTCCGCTATCACAAGCCGATCGACCTGCTGACCACCCACAAGGACCCGCAGGGCCGCGCGACGGTGTTCGACGCCCTGCCGCCGGGCTTGCCGCGGCTGATCTCGATCGGCCGCCTGGACATCAATTCCGAAGGCCTGCTGCTGCTGACCAACGACGGCGAGCTGGCCCGCGCCCTGGAGCAGCCCTCCAGCGGCGTCGTGCGCCGCTACCGGGTGCGCGCCCGCGGCCGGGTGTCGCAGGCCGACCTCGACAAGCTGCAGGACGGCGTGACCGTCGAGGGCGTCCGCTACGGCGCCATCGAGGCCAAGATCGACAAGGCCAAGGACGGCCCCACGGGCGCCAACGTCTGGATCACGGTGACCCTGGCCGAGGGCAAGAACCGCGAGGTGCGCAAGGTGCTGAAGTCGGTCGGCCTGGAGGTCGGGCGGCTGATCCGCATGTCCTATGGCCCGTTCGCGCTGGGCACGCTGCCGATCGGCCAGATCGAGGAGGTCGGGCCGCGGGTGATCCGCGAGCAACTGGCCGAGCACATCGCGCCGGAAAACCTGCCCACCGGCGAGCGGCCTGCGTTCAAGGCCCCCAAGGCGCCGCCCGGCGCGCATGCGGTGCACGACGGCTCCGGCCGTCGCGGCGCCGGCGCCCGCCCGGCCGCGGAGCCCAAACCCAAGCCGGCCTACAAGGAAGGCTGGGCGCGGCCGAAGGTCGAGATCAAGACAGGGGCGGTCAAGCGCCGCCGCGCGCCGCGTCCGCTGCCCGAGGGCGCCGAGCCGGCGCCGAGCGTGCCGCTGGCGCCGCCGCGCCGCAGCTCGCGCCTGACCGGCGACCGGGCCGGCGGCATCCGCACCTATTCGCCGGGCCAGCCGCTGGCCCCGCCGCCGCCCTTCCGGGCCTCCGGTCCCAAGCGCAAGCCCGGCCCCGGCGGCCGCAGCGCCGAGGGCCCGCGCAAGGGCGCGACCCTGATCGAGCGCGGCCCGCGCGCCAATGACGGCAAGCCGCCCGCCAAGCGCGGCTTCGCCGGTCCGCCGCGCGGCGAGGGGCGTCCCGAACGCGCCGACGGCCCTCGCGGCCCCCGGCCGGGCGGCAAGCCCGGGTTCGGCGGTGCAAGGTCCCGGCCCGGCGGTCCGCGCAGCGATGCGCCGCGTGGCGAGGGCCCGCGGTCCGATCGCCCGAGAACAGGCGGCGGCGGCAAGCCCGGCGGCCCCAGGCCCGGTCCCAAGGGGCCGCGCCCCGGCGGCCCGCGCGGTCCTAAGCGGGACGGCTGATGCGCATCGTCTCGGGAGAATTTCGCGGCAAGGCCATCGCCACGCCGCAGGGGGATCGTACACGCCCGACCTCGGACCGTGCGCGCCAGGCGGTGTTCAACATCCTGGAGCACGCGGCCTGGTCGCCGGGCGTGCGGGACCTGCGGGTCATCGACCTGTTCGCCGGCTCCGGCGCGCTGGGCTTCGAGGCGCTGTCGCGGGGCGCGGCCTTCTGCCTGTTCGTCGAGACCGACGAGCTGGCGCGCGGGGCGATCCGCGAGAACGTCGACGCCATGGGCCTGTTCGGGCGCACGCGGGTGCATCGCCGCGACGCCACGGACCTGGGCGTGCGGCCCGGCGCCGACGGCCCGGCCTTCGATCTGGCCTTCCTCGACCCGCCCTACGGCAAGGGCCTGGGCGAGATCGCGCTGGCCAAGCTGGCGGCCGGCGGCTGGCTGGCCGACGGCGCGGTGGTGATGTTCGAGCGCGGCGCCGACGAGCCGGACTTCGAGGTCGCCGGCTTCGAGAAGCTGGACGCACGCGACTACGGCGCCGCGCGCGTCCATTTCCTGAAGTTCGCCGGCGCCTAGAAGGCGCGGGCGACCGTGCGGTTGTCGAGCTGGCTGCGCAGGCTCTTCAGTCCCTCCTTGGTGATGCGATAGGGCTGGCTGTCGCGGCTGGCGATCAGCCGCTTCTGCTTCAGGCTCTTGAAGACCGCGAGGTTGCAGTCGGTCAGGACCCAGCCGTCGCGGGTGATGCAGTCGGCGGCGATGATGGCGCCGCGGTCGTCGCGTTCGATGATGATCCGGCCGCCTTGGGCCAGGGCGTGCAGCGTGCGTTGCTGCGGCTTTGACACGTTCAATGGAGTATCCAGCGTTCAGGCATGAAGAAACGCGCCCGGGCCAGTCTCGAAAAACGAGGGCGCGGACGTTGGGGCCTGACTGCCGATTTCAGACGAGGACGCCGGCTCGGCGGTTAGGCCCGGACCTCGAACGCAAGCTCAGACATGAAACCTCTCATTGAGCCGTACCCCGCGATCATGCCCAAGCCGCCGGGGTTCGTCCAGAGGCGCGCGCCGTCTCGCTCTATTCTGAATCTATTCTTGAAGATGTCGGCGCGTGACGAATTTATGACAAATGTGCGACGCGCCTTGTCTGTACAGTTGAATAAATATTCGGCCCGATTCACCGGTCATTAGTTGAGTTTGTCTAGAGCCCGCTTGACCAGCGGAAAGCCCAACCGATGACCGCCATCCTTCTCGACCTGATCCAGACGATCGCGCCGATCGCGCCGCAGACGCTGGGGCAGGACGTCTATGACCGCTTCCAGGCCGAGCCCGACACCCTGGCCATCGCCGTGGTCGACGACGAGGGCCGGCCCATCGGCCTGGTCGAGCGCAACGCCTTCTTCGTGGCCATGGCTGCCCACTATGGCCGCGCGCTCTACGCCCTGCGCCCGATCTCGCTGCTGATGAACGCCGCGCCGCTGATCGCCGAGGGCGACATCCCGGTGGCGGACTTCTGCGGCGACGTGCTGGCCGACCGCTCCAGCGAGGTGATGAAGGGCTTCGTGGTGGTCAGCGGCGGGCGCTACGCCGGGGTCGGCTCGACCCTGGCCCTGCTGCAGGCGACCAGCGCGGCGAACCTCGCCCACGCCGAGCAGATGACCCGCCTGGCCGAGACGCTCAACCAGGCCAAGCTGGAGGCGCAGAGCGCGCTCACCGCCAAGTCGCAGTTCCTGGCGGTGATGAGCCATGAGATCCGCACCCCGCTGAACGGCGTGCTGGCCATCGCCGACATCCTGCAGCGCAAGCTCTCCGACCCGGCCCTGAAGCCCTATGTCGCCACCATCCAGGATTCCGGCCAGACCCTGCTGCGGCTGCTGACCGACGCCCTCGACTTCAGCCGCGCCGACGCCGGGCAGTTGGAGCTGGCCGAGGACAGCCTGCATCTGACGGCCCTGCTCGACGACCTCTCGGCGCTGTGGACCGCGCGGGCCGAGCTGAAGGGGCTCGGCCTTTGCTTCCGCTATGAGGGCGCGCTCGACCAGTGGGCGCTGGGCGACGCCGTGCGCATCAAGCAGGTGTTCAACAACCTGATCGGCAACGCGCTCAAGTTCACCCGCCAGGGCGGCGTGCAGGTGACGCTGCGCGCCCGCCGCAGCGACGTGCACGTGCTGGTCGAGGGCGAGGTCCGCGACAGCGGCATGGGCATTCCCGCCGACCGGCTGGCGGGCATCTTCCAGCCCTTCAGCCAGACCGAGGCCGGCGTGCGCGAGGGCGGGGCCGGCCTTGGCCTCTCCATCTGCCGCCAACTGGTCGAGCAGATGGGCGGGACCATCGAGGTGGAGAGCGGCCCGGGCGGCTCGGCCTTCCGCTTCGAGTTCCCGCTGTTCGACCTGCCGGCGCCGACCCGGGAGGAGATCGCCGCCGAGCCCGACCTCAGCCAGGGGGCGGGCGGGCTGCATGTGCTGATCGCCGACGACAACGCCACCAACCGGCTGGTGGCCGAGACCCTCTGCGGCATGTTCGGCTGCACAAGCGAGAGCGTCGAGGACGGCGAGCAGGCGGTCGCCGCCGCCGCCTCGGGCCGGTTCGACCTGGTGCTGATGGACATCAAGATGCCCAACCTCGACGGCGTGGGCGCCACCCGCCGCATCCGCGGCCTGGCCGGGGCGGCGGCCGGGGTGCCGATCCTGGCCATCACCGCCAACGCCGACCCCTGGGACGCGGCCAGCTACCTCGCCCAGGGCATGGACGGCGTGGTCGAGAAGCCGATCAAGGCCGAGCGCCTGCTGATCGCCATCAACGGCCTGTTCGAACCGGAGATGGCCGCGCACGCCGCGGCTTGACCCTCACGCCCCGTGATAGCTGCCTGTTCCTCGCCGTAACGGACAGAGGACATGATGAGCGTCTACACGGTCAGCGAGGTGGCGAAGCTTTCGGGCGTATCGGTGCGCACACTGCACCACTACGACGAGATCGGCCTGCTCAAGCCTGCGTTGGTGGGCGAGAACGGCTATCGCTACTACGGCGCGGCGGAGTTGCTGCGGCTGCAGCAGGTGTTGTTCCATCGCGAACTGGGGCTTCGGCTGGAGGATATCCGCCGCGCCCTGGACGCATCGGACTTCGATCTGAAGGCGGCCTTGCGATCCCATCGCGCCGTGCTGGCGGCCAAGACCCGGCGCTACCGCGCCTTGATGAAGACGCTCGATCAGACCCTCGCCGCTCTCGAAGGAGATACGGAGATGGATGAGAAGCAGATGTATCGCGGCTTTCCGCCGGAGAAGCAGGCGCAATACGAGACTTGGCTGGAAGATCGCTTCGGCCCGGCCGCGCGGCCGGAGATCGACGCGTCCAAGGCGCGGATGGCGGCGATGAGCCCGAGCGACTATGCGGGCTTCCTCGCCGAACTCGAGGCGACCGAGGCGGGGCTCGCGCGGGCGATGGCCGACGGGTTGCCCGCGAATGGCGAGGCGGTTGGCGATCTGGTCGCACGCCATCACGCCTGGGTGGCCGGAGGCTGGACGCGCTCTCCGGACGGCGGCGCCTATCGGGTGCTGGCGGACATGTATCGCGACCATCCCGACTTTCGGGCTCGGTACGAAGCTCGTGCGGCCGGGTTCACCGACTATCTGGTCGCGGCCATGTACGCTTTTGCGGAGTCGCGATTGAGCTGAGTTGCGTGCGGGTCCGGCTTGGGCGAGGGTCCAGGCCGGATGCGGCGCGGAGGCGTGGATGGCGGGCTACAAGGCTCGGCTTCAGAAGGATGTCGACGAGTGGATCGCCGCCGGACTGGTGCCGGCGCAGAACCGCCAGGCGATCCTGGACCGGGTGTCCGACGGGCGGCGGATCGACGCCTCGGCCGCCCTGGCGGTGATCGGCGCCCTGTTGCTGGGCGCCGCCGCCGTCGCCTTCGTCGCGGCCAACTGGGGGGCGATCCCGCGCCTGCCGCGTTTTGGGCTGATCGTCGGCCTGTTCCTGGCCGTGGCGGGCGGCGCGGCCTGGGCCGCGCGGGCGCAGCGGCCGCTGTTGACCAACACCCTGCTGGCGGTGGCGGCCCTGATCTACGCTGCGGCCATCGGCCTGACCGGCCAGATCTTCGACATCGCCGGCGACCCGCAGACGGCGCTGCGCAGCGCCGGCCTGGCGGCGGCGCTGCTGGCCCTGGCCGGGCGTTCCAGCGGCGCGGGCGTCGTGGCCCTGGCGCTGCTGGGCTTCGGCGAATTCGCGGGCCGGTTCGACGGCGGCTCCTCGCGCTGGCTGATCTTCGCCGCGCCGGTCGGCATGGCCCTGGCCTGGCTGTGGAACTCCAAGCCGCTGGCCCACGCCGCCAGCCTGGCGCTCATCGTCGGCCTGCTGGCGGTGATCTCGCTCTACGAACGCTGGGGCTCGTCCAGCCTGCTGGCCGCCGCCGCGGTGCTGGCGGGGCTGGCCGCCCTGGCGCGGCAGTCGTCGGACCGCCGCACGGCGGTGATCCACCTGCTGTGGTTCGCCTGGGGCGCCCTGGCCTTCTACGGCGTCGCCGGGTTCGACGAGTTCAAGGGCGGCTATCTGATCGCCCACCGCGCGGCCTGGCTGCTGATCTCCGGCGGGGTGATCGCGCTGGGCATGCATGATCGCCAGGGCATGGTGACCGCCGCCGGCGTGGTCTCGATGATCGCCGCGGTCTGCGCGATCCTGTTCGACCTGGGCCTTGGCCTGATGACCGCCGCGGGCCTGTTCGCGGCCTGCGCCCTGATCGCCCTGGTGGCCGGGGGCCTCACCCGGCGGAGGGGCAAGGCATGATCCGCGCCCTGCCGATACGGATCGCGGCGGCGGCCGCCGTCCTGGCGCTGGTCCTGGTCGGGCTGGTGGTCCGCGAGAACGGCGCCCGCGCGGCGGGCCGCGAGGTGCTGCTGCCGATGGAAGCGGTCGATCCGCGCGACCTGCTGAGCGGCCACTATGTCGCCCTGCGGCTGTCGCAGCGGCTGCCGCTCGGCCTGCCGTGCCCCAAGGAGGCGAGCGCCTACGAGAGCGGGCGCTGGATCGGGCTCCAGCCGGCGGACGGCCATCATCGCTACGCCGGGGTCGGGGCGACCCGCCAGGCGGCCCTGGCTGGCGGCGCGGACGTGGCGGTGCGCGGCGGGGTCTATTGCTCGCGCATGGCGCTCGGAAACGCCGACGCCGACGTCGTCACCCTGGATATCGGCGTCGACCGCTTCCACGCCGACCAGGATGAGGCCCAGGCCATCGACAAGGCGCTCGCCCAGCGCCGCCCCGGCGAGGCCCCGTCGGCGTTCGCGGTGGTCTCGGTCGGCCAGGACGGCCGCGCGCGGCTGAAGGGCGTGATCGTCGGCGGCAAGCGAACTGACCTGACGTGGTGGTGACGACTTCTTCCTCCCCTGTTGCGGAGCAACGGGGGAGGGCGATCGAATATGAATCTTCTCCATGGTTCGTCATGGCCGGGCCGGCAGGTCCCGGCCATCCATAGACGCCGAGCCTTGCCGAAAGTCGCCGGCGCGCATGGATTCCCGGCATGCCTACACGGCCGGGGATGATGGAGGCGGGGCGAGGCGACAGCGCCATCTGCGATCAGGAAGTCGTCAGCGCCGCCCGAACAGCCGCTCGATGTCGGCCAGCTTCAGCTCCACATAGGTCGGGCGGCCGTGGTTGCATTGGCCCGAATGGGGCGTGGCCTCCATCTGGCGCAGCAGGGCGTTCATTTCGGGCGCGGTCAGGCGCCGGCCGGCGCGGACCGAGCCGTGGCAGGCCATGGTGCCGCAGACCTCGGCCAGCCGCTCCTTGAGGGCCAGGGCCTGGCCGTTCTCGGATAGGTCGTCGGCGATGTCGCGGATCAGGCCGGCGACGTCGGTCTCGCCCAGCAGGGCCGGGGTCTCGCGCACCAGCACCGCGCCCGGACCGAACGACTCGACCACCAGCCCCATGGCCTCCAGTTCGCCGGCGCGGGCGACGACGCGTTCGGCCTCGGCGGGATCGAGCTCGACCACCTCGGGCAGCAGCAGCACCTGGCGCGAGACGCCGCCGCCCTCCATCTGCACCTTCATCTGCTCGTAGACGAGGCGCTCGTGGGCGGCGTGCTGGTCGACGATGACCACGCCGTCGCGGGTCTGGGCGACGATATAGGTCTCGTGCACCTGGGCGCGGGCCGCGCCCAGCGGGAAGTCGACCGGATCGAAGACCACGGTCGGGGCCGGGGCCTCGTGCAGGCCCGGCGCGTAGCCCTGCGGCTCGGGCGTCCAGTCCGGCGCCGGCTCGGCGCGGGCCGAGACCTCGGTCAGGCCGGGCAGGTTCTGGGTCGCCGCGGCGATGGCGGGGGCCCAGCCGCCGGCCTGCCAGGCCGAAAAGCCCTGGGCCGAAGGCTGCGGCGGCGGATAGTTCGGCTGCGGCGACCAGCCGGGCCGCAGGTTGGCCAGGGTGTCGCTGGCGACGGTGGTGGCGGCGCGGTGGCCGGCTCCGGCCAGGGCGTGGCGCAGGCCCCCGACGATCAGGCCGCGGACCAGGGCCGGGTCGCGGAACCGCACCTCGGCCTTGGCGGGATGGACGTTGACGTCGACCAGCGAGGGATCGAGGTCGAGATAGAGCGCCACCAGCGGATGGCGGTCGCGGGCCAGGAAGTCGGCATAGGCCCCGCGCAGCGCGCCCTGCAGCAGGCGGTCGCGCACCGGGCGGCCGTTCACGAACAGGTACTGGTGGGCGCTGTTGCCGCGGTTGAAGGTCGGCAGGCCGGCGAAGCCGGTCAGCCGCACGCCCTCGCGCTCGTGGTTGATCTCCAGGGCGTTCTCGGAGAACTCGCGGCCCATGATCGAGGACAGCCGCGCCAGGCGGCCTTCCGGCCCGGCGCTCTCGGCCGGCAGGCGCAGGGTGCGGCGGCCGTCCAGGTCGAGCGCGAAGGACACCGCCTCGTGGGCCATGGCCTGGCGCTTGATCTCGTCGGCGATGGCCAACGCTTCCGAGCGCTCGGACTTCATGAACTTCAGCCGCGCGGGCGTGGCGTAGAACAGGTCGCGGACCTCGACCCGCGCCCCGTGCGGCCCGGGAAAGCCCGAGGGCGTCACCGCGCCGACGCTGCCGCCCTCGACCAGGATGGCGTGGGCGTCGGCCAGGCCCTTGGCGCGCGAAGAGATCGACAGCCGCGCCACCGAGCCGATCGAGGGCAGCGCCTCGCCCCGGAAGCCCAGGGTGTGGATGTGCAGCAGGTCGTAGTCGCCGGCGTCGTCGGGGGCGAGCTTGGAGGTGGCGTGCCGCTCGATGGCCAGGGCCAGCTCGTCGGCCGACAGGCCGCAGCCGTCGTCGGCCACCAGGATGCGGGTCAGCCCGCCGCCGTCGGCCTGCGCCTCGATGGAACGCGAACCGGCGTCCAGGGCGTTCTCCACCAGTTCCTTGATGGCGCTGGCGGGGCGCTCGACCACCTCGCCGGCGGCGATGCGGTTCACGGTTTCGGGCGGAAGGCGGCGGATGGGCATGGTCACGCTTCGGTTAGACGGTCACTATATGGCGATTCCGGGGGGCAAGTCTGGAAGGTGGTCCGTGAAACCTGTCCTCGGCGTGGCGCTCGCCGCCGTGCTCCTCGCCTCGGCGGCCTCCGCCCAGGTCCCGCTGACCCCCAGCGCTTCGCTGCCGGCCGGCGTCGTCGATCCCAACGAGACCCTGGTCGAGGAACTGGTCGTCACCGCCCGGCTGCCCGGGCCGGCCTGGTGGCGGGTCTCGGACGGCGATTCGATTGTCTATGTGCTGGGCGCGCCGACCGTGGCCCCCAAGCGCCAGCAATGGGATCAGTTGCAGTTCAACCGCCGCCTGGACGGCGCCAATGCGGTGATCCTGCCGTTCACGGGCCTGAAGGTGAAGCTGGCCGGCGCCCCGGGCGCGGCGATCAGCTATCTGCGCCTGAAGTCCGGCAAGCCGTTCGAGGATAGCCTCGCCCCGGCCGAACGCGAACGGTTCGCCGCCGTGCGGGCCAGGCTCGGCCAGCCCGCCGACCATTACAAGACCAGGCATCCGCTGGCCGCCGCCCTGATCCTCACCGACGACTATCGCGAGAAGGAAGGGCTGACGACCGCCGACCCGACCAAGCTGATCAAGCTGCTGGCCCAGCGCGGCGGGGTGAAGATCGTGCAGCGCTCCTATGACCTGGGGCCGCTGCTGGGGGCGGTCACCCGCACCTCGGACGCGGCCGGCGAGGCCTGCCTGGACGAGGTGATGGGCGAGATCGAGGCCGGGCCGGGCCGCACCCTGGCGGCCTCGCGGGCCTGGGCCGACGGCGACGTGGCCGGGGCGCTGGGGGCCGAGCGCAGCTACGAGCGCTGCATCGCCGTCACGCCCGGGGCCCAGGCCTTCGACGCCCGCGTGAAGGGCGACCTGGCCCGGGACATCGAGGCGGCCCTGAAGACGCCAGGGCACGCCATCGCCGTGGCGCCCCTGCGCACCCTGCTCGCCCAGGGCGGCGTGCTCGACCAGCTCCGCGCCAAGGGCTACGAGGTGAAGACGCCTGGAGATGCGGAGGGATAGATTTTAGATCCTCCCCTCTTGGGGGAGGTGGATCGGCGCAGAGCGCCGAGACGGAGGGGGACTGCTCTCGAAAGCAGAGGCGTCAAAGTCCCCCTCAGTCCGCCATGCGGCGGACAGCTCCCCCAGAGGGGGAGCATCTAGATTTGTCGCCTACAGGCCCGGCAGCTTGATGCGGGTCTGTTTCTCGCGGGAGATGACCACGGGGGCGCCGCCGGTCAGGCCCTTGATCTTGGCTTCCTCGGCGGCCGGATCGACCGGAGCTGGGACATTGTCGCCGGCTGCGGCGAGCACGGCTTCGCTGGTCGCCGGCTGGCCGGGCTTCCAGAACATGACCTTGTCGGCGAACGACTTGTCCTTGTGGGCCAGGGCGCCGGTCTCGTCGTCGACCACATAGCGGATCAGCGGGTCGGCCTTGTCGGCGCCGGCCTTGGCGACCAGCAGCTTCTCGCCGTCCGAGCGGGCCTGGGCCTCGCGCGCGCCGAGCAGGGCGTTGCGCGCGGCGCTTTCCGGCTGCAGCTCCTGGGGCCGCGGCTCGCCGGGCGCCGGCGGGCGCAGGGCGTATTCCGGCGGCACCACCAGCGGGGCCTTGGACACCACGCGGAACTCGTCAGGAGTGACCTTGGTCATGCCCAGGGCGTTGCGGGTGGAATTGCAGCCTGCGAGGCCAAGGCCGGTCGCCGCGACGAGGGCGGACGCGACGAGCACACGGTTCAGACGCATCAACTTTGAGTCTCCGAAAGCCGCCCCCCGGCGGTGAAGGGTGGGTAAATAGCGCATACGGGCATACCCGCCAACGCGATTAAGCAGCCGATTCCTTACGCAGGGAATCAAGCAACAAGAAGACGACCCCGACAGTGATGGCGCTGTCGGCGACGTTGAACACCCACGGGAAGAACCCGAGGCGTTGGAAATCCAGGAAATCGACCACCGCGCCGAAGCGGATGCGGTCGATGGCGTTGCCGATGGCGCCGCCGATCACCAGGCCCAGCCCGACGCTCAGCAGCGGCCGCTGGGCCTTGCGCACCCAGATCGTCAGGGCGATGGCCACCCCGATCGAGAAGATGGTCAGCAGCCAGCGCACCAGGTCGGCGTCGGCGCGGAACAGGCCGAAGCTGACCCCGCGGTTCCAGACCATGGTCAGCGAGAACGGTCCGGCGATCGGCGTCGAGAACCGCGCCGGCAGGTCGTAGACGTAGAGGATCCAGTACTTGGCGAGCTGGTCGGCGACGATCACGAAGGCGGCCAGGCCATAGGCCGCCCAGCCGAGTTTGGAGATGGACTTCAAGATGGCTCCCATTTTCCGGCCGCCCCGCTGGAGCGACCGGAACTGTGGTTTATCCGGCGGCGCGGCTCAAGCCCGCGCGGCGTCCCAGGCGGCGACCGCGTCGGCGTCACGCAGGGACAGGTCCGGATAGCGCGGATCGGATCCGACCTCCGGCAGGATCCGCCAGGAGCGGGCGCACTTGCGGCCCTTCGCCTTCAGCGGCTCGGCCGCGACGCCGGGAACCTCGGCCAGGCGGAAGGCGTCGGCCGGGCCTTCGCCCTGGACCAGGGTCGCCTGGCTGGTGCGGAACACCTCGGCGGCGTCCAGGCCCTCGAAGGCGGCCAGCAGCTCGGCGTCGGCCACGTGCACGCGGGGCGCCGCTTCCAGGGCCGCGCCCATGCGCTTCTCGCGGCGCTCGACCTCCAGCGCGCCGGTGACCACGCTGGTCACCTGCTGCACCTTGGCCCAGCGCTCGGCCTCGGCGTCGTTGCGCCACTCGGCCGGCGTCTCCGGGATCTGCCGCAGGCAGTTGGAGTGGGTGTCCGGATAGCGGGTGGTCCAGGCCTCTTCCATGGTGAACGGCGTCAGCGGGGCCAGCCAGGCGGTGATCCGCTCGAACACCGCTTCCATCACCGTGCGCGCGGCGCGGCGGCGCAGGGCGTCGGGGCGGTCGCAATAGAGGCTGTCGCGGCGGATGTCGAAGAACAGCGAGCTCAGCTCGTTCTGGCAGAACTCGATGACCGGCCGGATGACGTCCTGGAAGACATAGCCCTCGTAGCCGGCGCGCACCTGGGCGTCCAACTCCCACAGGCGGTGCAGGACGAAGCGCTCCAGCGGCGGCATCTGCTCCAGCTCGACCGCCTCGTCGGGCGAGTAGTCGGCCAGGGCGCCCAGCATGTAGCGCACGGTGTTGCGCAGCTTGCGATAGGCGTCCGCGGTGGTCTGCAGCACGGTCTTGCCGATGCGGCTGTCGTCGGAATAGTCGATCATCGCCGCCCACAGCCGGATGATCTCGGCCCCGGACTCGCGGATCACGACCTCGGGGTCGACCACGTTGCCCTTGGACTTCGACATCTTCTCGCCGTTCTCGTCCATGGTGAAGCCGTGGGTGAGGATGGCGTCGTAGGGCGCGCGGCCGCGGGTGCCCGAGCTTTCCAGCAGCGAGGACTGGAACCAGCCGCGGTGCTGGTCGGAGCCCTCGAGATAGAGGTCCGCCGGCCAGTGGGTGTGCTCGCGGTTCTCCAGCGTGAAGGCGTGGGTCGAGCCGCTATCGAACCAGACGTCGAGGATGTCGTCGATCTTCTCGTAGCGCTCGGGATCGTGGGGCCCCAGGAAGTCGGCGACCGGGCGGTTGAACCAGGCGTCGGCGCCCTCGGCCTTGATCGCCTCGATGATCCGGGCGTCGACCTCGGGGTCGTGCAGCGGCTGGTTGGTCTCCTTGTCGACGAACATGGCCAGCGGCGCGCCCCAGGCGCGCTGGCGGCTGATCAGCCAGTCGGGGCGGCTCTCGACCATCGAGCGGATGCGGTTCTTGCCGGCGGCCGGATAGAAGGCCGTCGCCTCGATCGCCTCCAGCGCCGTCTCGCGCAGGCTGCGGCCGCCGAGCTGCGGGGTGTCCACCGGCTCGTCCATGCGGATGAACCACTGCGGGGTGTTGCGGAAGATCACCGGGGCCTTGGAGCGCCAGGAGTGCGGATAGGAGTGCTCCATCCGGCCGCGGGCCAGCAGGGCGCCGGCCTCGATCAGCTTCTCCATGACCGCGCCGTTGGCCGGGCCGAACTTGCCGGCCTTCTTGCCCTCGGTCTCCAGCACCTTGAGGCCCGCGAACAGCGGCACGTGCGGATAGTAGGCGCCGTCCGGATCGACGGTCTCGGGGATGTCGCGATGGCCGTGGGCCAGCCACACCAGGTAGTCGTCCGCGCCATGGCCGGGCGCGGTGTGCACGAAGCCGGTGCCGGCGTCGTCGGTGACGTGGTCGCCGTCCAGCAGCGGCACCTGGAACGCATAGTGGGCGTCCAGGGCGTGCAGCGGGTGCTCGCAGACCATGCCCTGCGGATCGATGGTCTCGATCTTGCGCCAGCTCGCGATCTTGGCGGCCTTGAACACGTCCGGCGCCAGCTTCTCGGCGAGGATCAGCTTGTCGCCGGCCTTGGCCCAGGGCTCGAACTCCAGCCACTCTTCCATGGCCTCGACCTGGTAGACGGCGTAGTCGACCGAGTCCGAATAGCTGATCGCGCGGTTGGCGGGGATGGTCCAGGGCGTGGTGGTCCAGATCACCACGCTGGCGCCGCGGGCCGCGTCGCTGCCCTCGACCACCGGGAACTTCACCCAGATCGTGGGCGAGACATGGTCGTGGTACTCGACCTCGGCGTCGGCCAGGGCGGTGCGCTCGACCGGGCTCCACATCACCGGCTTGGAGCCGCGATAGAGCTGGCCGCTGGCGACGAACTTGTGGAACTCGGCCACGATCGCGGCTTCGCTCGAATAGTCCATGGTCGCGTAGCGGTTCTCCCAGTCGCCGAGGACGCCCAGGCGCTTGAAGCCGGCCATCTGCACGCCGATCCACTTCTCGGCGTAATCGCGGCAGCGGGTGCGGAACTCGGCCTTGGAGACCTCGTCCTTGCGGCGGCCCTGGCCGCGCAGCTCCTCCTCGATCTTCCACTCGATCGGCAGGCCGTGGCAGTCCCAGCCCGGCACGTAGTCGACGTCGTAGCCGAGCAGGAAGCGCGAGCGGACCACGAAGTCCTTCAGCGTCTTCTGCAGCGCGTGGCCGATATGGATCGCGCCGTTGGCGTAGGGCGGGCCGTCGTGCAGCACGAACAGCGGCGCGCCGGCGCGCTGCCGCTCGGCGCGGATGGCGTTGTAGAGGTCGGCCTTGGCCCAGCGGGCCAGGATCTCCGGCTCCTTCTGCGGCAGGCCCGCACGCATCGGGAACGGGGTTTCCGGAAGGAAGACGGTTTCGCGATAGTCGCGCGAAGGTGTTTCGGCGTCGTCGGCCATGGGACTTTCCAGCTGGGCTCGGAACTTAGGGACTAGCGGGTGGTGCCCGGCGCGCGCTGGAGCGATCGTCCGGCGGCGTCACGCCGGGCGAATAATTCGCGGGGATTTCCGAACCGAAGTCATGCCCGGGGCTGTAGCAGAGGGCGCCGATGCGCGCGAGCCCCTTTGGCCGCCGCCGCGGGCCGGGCGGCGGCGATTTGACATCCAGACCCGGGACGGTCAGGATCAAATCAGGATGTGTATTTGCATGAACATGCCGCGCCGAGCGCACCATGCGGGACGCCTAGTCGGAGGAGACTAGCCCCGAACTCATAGCGGCTGCGCGCCGCGAGTTCGGGGATGCTGCATCCGAAATCCTGATCACTGGCTTTTTGACCGTGACGCTTCGTCACGGGGAGCATCGTGACATGCAAGAACGTAGGCCGCCGCCCACAGATACTGCGGGTGTACTTTCCCGTGCCCGGAATTCGGACCCGCCCGCGGAGACGGTGATCGCCTTCCCCCGCCGGCGCGCGCCGACCGTGCAGCCCGATCCAGACGACGACGACACGCCGCCCAGCGCGGCCTGAACAGAACAGGGAGCCATTCCATGGCCGTCAAGACCAAGCCCCGCCCCAAGGTGCGGGTCACCGAAGCCGACTTCGAAAAGCTCGCCGCCATCGGCAGCGCCTCGCGCGCGCCCATGCCCGGCGCCAGCCTGCTGCTGGAGGAGCTGGAGCGGTTCTCCATCGTCTCCGACACCGACCGCCGCGCCAAGTTCGTGCGCCTGGGCTCGCAGGTCACCTATCGCGACCTGGCGCTCGACCGCGAGCGCACCGTGCGCGTGGGCCTGCCGGGCGAGGCGAACGTGGACGAGAACCGCATCTCGGTCCTGGCCCCGATCGGCGCGGCCCTGATCGGCCTTGCGGTCGGCGACGTGTTCCGCTGGGAAGGCTCCGATGACCGCGCTCGCGAGATCGAGGTGCTGGCGATCGAGGACTAGGAACGCCCAGGGATGACACCTGTTTTTTCTCCGGCGGGCGTTCTTCCCGTGTCATCCCGGAAAGCCCGCAGGGCTTGTCCGGGACCCATTCGCGCCGGGCCCGACGAATGAGGCGCCGCCCCGCCGCAAAAAGCGCAACCGACTCGGCGACGGCCTTTGGCGTGGCCGCGCCGCGTCGCCCTAGAACTCGGGCAGCAGCAGCGCGCGGGCCTGGGCGGCGTCGGCGTGGATCTGCTCGACCATGGCGTCCATGCTGTCGAACTTCTCCTCGGGGCGCAGATAGGCCACCAGGTCGGTCTCGATGACCTGGTCGTAGAGGTCCTCGTCGAAGTCGAACAGCCAGACCTCCAGCCGCGGGGCGATCTCGCCGGGCACGGTCGGGTTGACGCCGATATTGGCCACGCCGGCGATCTCGCGCCCGTCTGGCAGGCGGGTGCGGGTGGCGTAGACGCCGAGCCTGGGGATCACATAGTCGGTCAGGGCGACGTTGGCGGTGGGGAAGCCGATCGTGCGGCCCAGCTTGCGGCCGTGCTCGACCACGCCCTCGATGGCGAACGGCCGGCCCAGGATCGCCGCGGCGTCCTGCGGCCGCCCCTCGCGCAGCGCCGCGCGCACGCCGCTGGACGAGAACTTCGCTGCGCCGTCGCCCAGCGCCTCGGCCACCGAGACCGAGAAGCCCAGCTCGCGGCCATAGGCGGCCATCAGCTCGGGGCTGCCGGTGCGGCCCTTGCCGAACGAGATGTCGAAACCCACCGCCACGTGGCGGACATCCAGGCCCTCATGCAGCACCTGGGCGGCGAACTCGCGGTCGGTCAGATTCGCCATCTCCTGGTCGAACGGCAGGACGTAGAAGACGTCGACGCCCAGGGCGGCCAGGGCGCGGGCCTGCTGGTCGGTGTTCATGATCCGGAAGGCCGGGGCGTCCGGCTGGAAGATCTGGCGCGGGTGCGGCTCGAAGCTGATCACGCCCAGCGGCGCCTTCAGGGCCTGGGCGGCCTTGGCCGCCTCCGCGATCACCCGCTGGTGGCCGCGATGCACGCCGTCGAAGTTGCCCAGCGCCACCGAAGCGCCCTTGTCGGCCGTTTCCAGCCCCTTCCAGCCATGGACGATCCGCATGGGGTCAGGCGTCCTTCGGGCGGCGCGGCGCCACCACCACGGCCTCGCCGTCCACCACGGTCTTGCCGTCGACCTGGCAGAGCGTGGCCAGGGTCACATAGCCCCGGCGCTCGTCCAGGGCCTGGACGGTGACGCGGGTGACGACCGGATCGCCGATCTTCACCGGGCGGCGGAAGCGCAGGGACTGGGTCATGTAGATCGCGCCCGGCCCCGGCAGCTTGGTGCCCAGCACGGCCGAGATGTAGGCGGCCGACAGCATCCCGTGGGCGATCCGTCCCTGGAAAGGGGTGGTCAGCGCATAGGCCTCGTCCAGGTGCACCGGATTGGTGTCGCCCGACACGGCGGCGAACGCCTCCACGTCGGCCGCGCCGACGATCTTGGTGGTCTCGGCCGACTGGCCGACGCTCAAGTCTTCGAAGAAAAGCCCCTGCACCCGCAATCCGCTCCCTGTCCGGTTTCTAGTTAGCGGCTTTTGCTCACCACGCCAGATCGGCGATGGCGTAGGTCGCCCGCGCGCCGTCCTGGGCCAGCAGCGTTTCGACCGCCCCGGCGTCGACGCCGCCTGGGCCGATGGTCTCGGTGCCGTGGATGCCGCTGGCCACGAACAGCACGTCCAGGCCCTGGTCGTTGGCGCCCTTGGCGTCGGTGGCCACCGCATCGCCGATGCACAGCACCCGGGCGCGGTCCAGAGGCCGGCCCAGCAGCATCTGCGCCTCGGTCAGGCAGAGGTCGTAGATCGGGGCGTGCGGCTTGCCGGCCATGATCACCTGCCCGCCCATCTGCTCGTAGCGCTGGGCCAGGGCGCCGCCGCAATAGATCAGCCGGTCGCCCTTCTGGACCACGATGTCGGGATTGGCGCAGATCATCGGCAGGCCGCGGGCCAGGGCGACCTTGAAGCGCTCCTCATAGTCGTCGGGCCCTTCGACGTCGTCGTCATAGGGGCCGGTGCAGGAGATGAAGGCCGCCTGCTCGGGGCCGGCGAAGGCCAGGTCCAGGCCCTCGTAGAGCGCCGCGTCCTTCTCCGGGCCGATGGCCCAGGCCGGGCCGGGCGCACGCCCGCTCAGCAGGATGCGGGTGGCGTCGCCCGAGGAGATGAAGGCCGACCAGGCCTCGCGCGGGACGCCCAACTGGTCGAGCTGGGAATGCACGGCGCTGGAGGGGCGCGGGGCGTTGGAGATCAGGATCACCGGGCCGCGCTCGGCGCGCCAGCGGGCCAGCGCCTCGCAGGCGGCGCGGAAACTCTCGCGGCCGTTGTGGATCACGCCCCAGACATCGGAGAGCAGGACGTCGTAGCGGTCGGCGAGGGCCGACAGGCCGGTGATCGGTTGGGGCGCGGTCATGGCCTGCGGCGGTAGCGGTCGCAGGCCCGCGGGTCAATGCGGCGTGTCAGATCCGGGTGGCCGCGGCGGGCCTGCGGGCCAGAACGCCCACGCCGCCGCGGGTGCGCGCGACGGGGGCCGGCGCCGGTTCGGCGGCCGGGGTGTCGGCCTCGGCCAGCACGGCGTCGCGGATGGCGCGCGGCTCGCCGAACAGGTGGCCCTGGCCGTAGGCGATGTCGAGTTCGAGGATGTCGACGATCTGGCGCTCGCTCTCGACCTTCTCGGCGACGATCTCCACCCCGTAGCGGCGGGTGAGCGCGGCGAAGTCCTGGGCGGCCAGGTCGGGCAGCGAGCGCAGGATCAGGCCCTCGTCGGTCTCGACCAGTTCGTCCAGCAGGAACGGCGCGGCGATCTTCAGGAACTTCACGTCGGAGCGGGCCAGGTCCTGGAAGTCGATGTCGAGGTCGGTGACCTTGTCCAGCGAGAAGCGGAAGCCGAGGTCGGCCAGCTTGCCCATGTTGCGGGCCTCGGCCGAGCCGCGGGCGTCGAACGCCGCCTGGCCCAGTTCGAAGATCAGCGCCCCCGACAGGTCGCGGTTGGCGGCCAGCAGCTCCAGGAACTGCGGGAAGAAGGTCTCGTCGCCCAGGCTGGCGATGGAGATGTTGCAGAAGATCCCGACCTTGCGGTCCTGCTTGGCCAGCCGGCGGACGATCTGCACGCAGCGGAACAGCAGCAGGTTGTCGATCGAGGTGACCAGGCCCTCGGGCTCGGCGACGGCCAGGTATTCGGCGGGCATCATCACCCGGCCGGTGGCGTCGCGCAGGCGCGAATAGCTCTCGTAGAAGATCGTGCGGCGCTGGGGCAGGCCGACCACCGGCTGCAGGTAGAGGTCGACGCGGTTCTCGGCCAGGGCCTCGCGGACGGTGTCGAGCAGGGCGGCCGACTGGCGCCGGTGCAGGCCCGGCTCCTGGCGCGCGTGCAGGGCGCTGGCCGAGACCCGCTCCTCCAGGCGCTGGCCCATGCGCTGGACCAGGTCCTCCAGCATGTGGACCTCGTCCTCCAGCGCCTCGGACCGGCCGGCGTCGTCGCTGACCGCGTCGGCGACCTCGGTCATCCGCGCGTCGACCTGCTCCATCTGCGAGAGCATGACGCGCTGGGCCTCGCGCACGGCGTCGAGTTCCTTGCGCAGGGTGCGGAGCTTCAGGGATTGCAGGATCAGGCCGTGCACGGCGAAGCACAGGCCAAGGCCGCCGACCAGGGCCGCGACGCCGGCCGCCCAGCCGCCGCCGTTCCGCCACAGGAGCAGGGCGACGATCAGCGCTAGACAGAGATAGGTGGCCGATAGCGCCACCGAGGTGAACTGTCGCATGAGCCCGCAGAATCCGAATCGCTTGGATTATCGGATGCGTCGGGTCGACAAGTCGAATGGATTAACCAACGCTTCACCATTCCGAAGCGTTCGCCGGTGGATTACCGCGTCGGGACGGGCTTTTCGCCGCGATAGTCGTAGAAGCCGCGGCCGGTCTTGCGGCCCAGCCAGCCGGCCTCGACATATTTCACCAGCAGCGGGCAGGGGCGATACTTGGAGTCCGCCAGGCCTTCGTAGAGCACGTTCATGATCGACAGCACGGTGTCGAGGCCGATGAAGTCGCCCAGTTCGAGCGGGCCCATCGGATGGTTGGCGCCCAGCCGCAGGGCGGTGTCGATGGCGTCGACGGTGCCGACCCCTTCGTAGAGGGTGTAGATCGCCTCGTTGATCATCGGCACCAGGATGCGGTTGACGATGAAGGCCGGGAAATCCTCGGCGTTGGCGGTGGTCTTGCCCAGCGACTTGGCGAAATTGACCGCGGTCTCGTAGGTCGCCGCGTCCGTCGCTATGCCGCGGATGATCTCCACCAGGTTCATCAGCGGCACCGGGTTCATGAAGTGCAGGCCGATGAAGCGTTCCGGGCGATCCGACGCCGCGCCCAGGCGGGTGATCGAGATCGACGAGGTGTTGGAGGCCAGGATCGTATTGGCGCCCAGGTGCGGGGTCAGGGCCTTGAAGATGGTCTTCTTGACCTCTTCGTTCTCGGTGGCCGCCTCGATCGCCAGGTCGGTCGCGCCGATGGCCTGGAGCTCGGGGGCCGGCTGGATGCGGGCCATGGCCACGTCCATGGCGTCCTGGGCGATGGCGCCCTTCACCACCTGGCGGCTCAGGTTCTTCTCGATCAGCGCGCGCCCGGCGAGGATCCGCTCTTCGCTGACGTCGTGCAGGAGGACGTCGTATCCGGCCAGGGCGCAGACATGAGCGATGCCCGCTCCCATCTGACCCGCGCCGATGATGCCGACCGACTTGATCTGAACCATGCCGAAATAAGCCTCGAATGACACGGGCGTGCTCCCCGGCGCGCCCGTTTGCGACGGGTTTCTAACATGCGGAACGGCGCCCTAGCCAAGGCTTTTGCTGCGACGCAGCGTAGCCTTTTGACGGATCGGGGATTCAGGGCCGCCGCTTGGCGGGCTTCGGCCGGCAGCCAGTCGCGCCATGCGTGTATGCGGCGAAGTTTCGGGTTGTCGCCCCGCCAGGCGACTGCTGGCGGCAGGCGTGAAAAAGGGGCGGTCCCTTGCGGGGCCGCCCCTTGATCGTCCGGTTCCTGGAACCTGGCCTGGTTTACTTGCCGGCCGCGGTCAGGGCGTCCATCAGTTCCGGCACCGCGGTCTTGTAGTCCGCGACCAGGCCGAAGTCGGCGACCTGGAAGATCGGCGCGTCGCCGTCCTTGTTGATCGCGACGATGACCTTGGAGTCCTTCATGCCCGCCAGGTGCTGGATCGCGCCGGAGATGCCGACGGCGATGTACAGTTCCGGGGCGACGACCTTGCCGGTCTGGCCGACCTGGTAGTCGTTGGGGGCGTAGCCGGCGTCCACCGCGGCGCGCGAGGCGCCGACCGCCGCGCCGAGCTTGTCGGCGAGCGGCTCGATGACCTTCTGGAATTCGTCGGCCGAACCCATGGCGCGGCCGCCGGAGACGACGATCTTGGCGCCGGCCAGTTCCGGACGCGCCGACTTCACCAGTTGCTGGTCGACGAACTTCACCTTGGCCGAGACGGCGCCGGCGGGAACGGTTTCGACCGAGGCCGAGCCGCCTTCACCGGCCGCCTTGAAGGCGGTGGCGCGGACGGTGATGACCTTCTTGCCGTCCGACGACTGGACGGTTTCCAGGGCGTTGCCGGCGTAGATCGGGCGCACGAAGGTGTCGGCGCCGACCACTTCGACGATTTCCGAGATCTGGGCGACGTCCAGCTTGGCGGCGATGCGCGGGCTGAAGTTCTTGCCCTGCGAGGTGGCCGGGGTCAGGACGGCGTCGTAGCCGGCCATCAGCGGAACCACCGTGGCTTCGACGGCTTCGGCCAGGCCCTGGCCCAGCTCGTCGCTCTCGGCCAGCAGCACCTTGCGGACGCCGGCCACCTTGGCGGCGGCGTCAGCGGCGGCCTTGGCGTCCTTGCCGGCGACCAGCACGTCCACGTCGCCCGACAGGGCCAGCGCGGCGGTGATCGTCTTGTTGGTGGAGTCCTTCAGCGACGCGTTGTCGTGATCGGCGATGACGAGAACAGCCATTAGAGCACCCCCGCGGTCTTCAGGTTGGCGACCAGGTCGCCGGCGGTTTCAACCTTGATGCCGGCCGAGCGCTTGGCGGGCTCGGCGACCTTCAGGACCTTGAGGTGCGGCTTCAGGTCGACGCCCAGCGAGGCGGCTTCCTTGACGTCCAGCGGCTTCTTCTTGGCCTTCATGATGTTCGGCAGCGACGCGTAGCGCGGCTCGTTCAGGCGCAGGTCCGCGGTGATGATGGCGGGCAGGCCGACCTCGATGGTCTGCAGGCCGCCGTCGACTTCGCGGGTCACCTTGGCGCTGTCGGCCGAGAGCTCGATCGCCGAGGCGAAGGTCGCCTGCGGCCAGTCGAGGATCGCGGCGAGCATCTGGCCGGTGGCGTTGTTGTCGCCGTCGATGGCCTGCTTGCCCATGATCACCACGTTCGGGTTCTCTTCGGCGATCGCCGCCTTGAGCACCTTGGCGACTTCCAGCGGCTCCAGATCCTGGTCGGTCTGGATCAGCACCGCGCGGTCCGCGCCCATGGCCAGGGCCTGGCGGAGGGTTTCCTGAGCTTGGGCCGGGCCGATGGAGACGACCACCACTTCAGTCGCGACGCCCTTCTCCTTCAGGCGCACGGCTTCCTCGACTGCGATCTCGCAGAAGGGATTGATGGACATCTTCACATTGGCGAGGTCGACGCCCGATTGGTCGGACTTCACCCTGGCCTTGACGTTTGAATCGATCACCCGTTTGACCGGGACCAACACCTTCATGGGTAGCTAGCGCCTCAAATTTGTTTTTGCGAAAAATTCGGTCGGATGCGGCATAACGGTTCCGCCGAGCATTGCAAGTCGGCGAGGGATCACAGTTCGCCGCATTTTCGGCGAACGAAGCCGCTAGCAGGCCTCTCACGCGAAGACTAGAAGCACCCCATGAACCGTACCATCGACCGGCTGAAGCTGATCTTCCTCGGCCTTTTCATCGTCCTGAGCGCCGGGACCTTCGTCTATCACGTCGGCTGGGTGTGGCCCGGCCAGAAGTGCGAGGAAGCCGGCGACTGGTGGGATTGGCGCAGCCGCACCTGCGCGCATCCGATCCTGATTTCCGACATCACCGGCCGGGTGATCAAGGACGACAAGACCCGCGCCGCCGCCAAGGCCGACGCGGCCAAGGAACGCGCCGAGAAGCCGGCGGAGAAGGCCGCCGCCAGGCCCTAACGCGTCGCGCCGGACTGCCAGAAGACTTCCGCGCGCCCGCGGTCGTTCGCATAGCGGGCGGCCACGAACAGGAAGTCCGACAGCCGATTGAGGTACTTCATCGCCTCGGCCCCGACGCTCTCGCCCGACTCGACCATGGCCACGGCGATGCGCTCGGCCCGCCGCGCCACCGTCCGCGCCAGATGCAGGTTGGCCGCCGCCGGCGTGCCCGCCGGAAGGATGAACGAGGTCAGGGCCGGCAGTTCGGCGTTCATGGCGTCGATCTCGCGCTCGAGCCGGTCGATCTGCGACTGCACCATGCGCAGGACGTGGGTCTCACCCTCCCGCGGCGGGGTGGCCAGGTCGGCGCCCAGGTCGAAGAGCTCGTTCTGCACCCGGGCCAGCATGGCGTCGAGCTCGCCCGTGGCATGCAGCCGCGCCAGGCCCAGGCAGGCGTTGGCCTCGTCGACCGCGCCATAGGCCTCGACCCTCAGCGAGGCCTTGGACACCGGCTGGCCGGTCGCCAGGCGGGTCGAGCCGTCGTCGCCCGTGCGGGTGTAGATCTTGTTGAGCGTGACCAAGGTCAGCCGCCCGACTTCGCGCGCCACCAGACGGCGAGCACCAGCACCGCGATGGCGATGGCCTGCAGCACCACCCGAAGCCGCATCAGCTTGTTGGAGTACGAGCGGCCGAACTCGCCGCCCCGGAACAGCGCATAGAGCCCGACGAACAGGGTGATGGTCACCGCCGCCAGGCTGATCGGGATCAGGTAGGTGAAGATATTCATGCCGCGATCTTAGCCGAGATCGTGCGCCTGGGCCTATTGGTTCGCAGGCGTCGGCGGACGAAATCCGGCGGCGATCAGCCCGATGTGCCGATCCATCACCTTGCTCATGGTGTCGGCGTCGGCGTCTTCCCAGGCGGCCAGCCGGTAGGTCCAGGCGTAGCAGGCCACCAGGGCGTCCACGACCACCTCCAGATCGGCGCCCGGATCGACGTCGCCGCGCGCGACGCCGTCGGCCAGGCAGTCGCGGATCACCAGCCGCAGGCGCTGGTTGCGGCCGTAGGGGCGGCTCGAGGGGCCGAGCGTCCAGTTGTAGGCGGCCGCGATGTGGGCCAGGAACAGCCGCGTGCGGCGGGTCTCGAACGCATAGTGGATGGCGAAGATCGACCGCAGCCGGTCGGGCGTCGAGCCGCGCAGGTGCGGCGCCAGCCGGTCCAGTTCGGCGTAGAGCGCGTCCAGCCGGTCGGCCATGACCTGGCTGAGGATGTCGTTCTTGGACGAGAAGGTCGTGAAGACGCTGCCGACCGAGACGCCCGCCATGCTGGCGATTTCGCGAACGGTGGTGGCGTCGAAGCCTTTGACCTCGAACAGTTCCCGGGCGGCGTCCAGCACGCGCTGGCGCGTCGCCTCCTTCTGGGACTTACGTACGCTCAAATGTTCCCCCCAGCCTGCAACGCTCGTGCAGACGCCCCGAGGAGTGCTTAGGGCGAATCCCGCGCCGGGAATGTGTCATGTGGGAAGATGCGACAGTTCGCCGCGGAGCAGAAGCCTGAAACTGTTCAGGCAAATCGAAAGGCGAGACCTGGACCATTCGGAACAGATCTCGCCTCGATCAGTCTAGACGGGCGATCAGCCGCGACGAGCGCCGGCCAGGATCACGCGGATCTGATCTTTCGACTTGGCCTGCAGAGCTTCGAGGCTCCAGCCGCCGAAGATCGCTTCCTGGTAGTTGGCCAGGTAGCAGTCGAACAGCATCTGGCTGCGCAGCTTCACCTCGGCTTCCTGCGAGAGCTCGCCGCGCTCGACGCCCAGGTTCAACTGCTCGGTGAACAGGTCCTGCAGTTCCTGGACCGGCGCCAGGTCGCGCAGTTCCTGGCCCTGTTCCGGCATCCACGAAATGCCGAAGGCCGCGCGGGCCAGGGGCAGGCGGCTCTTGTAGAACGCATAGCCGGCGACGAAGAGCTTCAGCAGGGTGTCGTCGACGCCGCGGCCGCGCGAAACGCCGTCGCGCATGGCTTCGACCAAGGCCTCCATGTCGGCGACCATGATCTCGCGGAACAGGTCCGACTTGTCGGTGAAGTTGGCGAAGACGGCGCCGGTCGACATGCCCGCTTCGGCGGCGATGTCACGGATGGTGGCGCCTTCGTAGCCGGCTTCCGAGAACAGGCGGCGCGCGGCGGCCAGCACCTTGGCGCGGGTCTGCTGCTTGGCCAGGGCGCGGCGGGTCGGAACGCGGACCTGGGCCTCGCCGGCGACTTCGATGTTGCTGGAGACGTGTTTCATCGGGCGATCCTCGCCGTAGCCATCGCCATCGGCTGTTCGAACTCTACGCAATACTCTTTCACTACCTTTGCGATCCGATCGGCGCCTCGCAGCGCGGGACGCAGCCCCAGGAGGGCGGCGTCGCGCAGCTCAGCCATGAGCCGGCTCGGGTTTTCTACGGCTAGTATGCCGCCCGGGGGGAGACGGACGGCGGTGTCGCAGGTCGTCATGACCACAGATTCCTCTTAGCCCTTCGCAACGGCGCGTCCAAGCGAAGGGTTTGGTTGAGCGCGTTCAGCGAACTCGTTCCACGATGCGAGTACGAAGGCTGCATGTAGCGCGCCGCGCCAGGCTTTGCCGTGTGGCGCAGCGTCGCAGACCGGCGTTTTCCTGTGAAACCGGCGGCCGTCGAGTCGGGCTCCCGACAGCCCAAAAGATCGAGAGTCGCTGAGCATGCTCGCAAAACGCCGGGTGCTGGAAGTTGTTCTCGTATGGCGCATGCTGGGTGTGCGCCTGAGTGGCACACCCAAGACGTGGATACGCGGCGAAACCTCATCCCCCTCGCAGGTTTATTTTCGGGTCTGGGCGGCGGCGGGTGTCCAGGTCGAACTGGACATCTGTCCAAGGCGAGCCGCAGTAATGTCGAGCTCGCAAGCGCCGAGGCGACGCCTCCGAAGGCGCGCGGCAATAGCCATCAAGAAATCGTGTAGCCGGCTGCTTGCGCTATATTGGCATGCGCTCCGCCAAAATAACGCCGGGATCTAGTTCGCGCCTTCCAGCAGCCGCCGGGCGATGACCTGGGCCTGGATCTCGCCGGCGCCCTCGAAAATGTTGAGGATGCGGGCGTCGGCCAGCACGCGGCTGACCGGCTGTTCGGTGGCGAAGCCGGTCCCGCCGTGGATCTGCACGGCGTTGTCGGCGCAGGCCCAGGCGATCCGGGCCGCCACCAGCTTGGCCATGCCGGCCTCCAGGTCGCAGCGGCGGCCCTCGTCCTTGGCGCGAGCGGCGAACCAGGTGAGGCGGCGCGCGCCCAGCAGCTCGGCCGCCATCATCGCGAGCTTGTTGGCCACGCGCGGGAAGTCCGAGATCGGACGGCCGAACTGCCGGCGGGCGATCGCATAGTCGACCGCCAGGTCGAGCGCCGACTGCGCGACGCCGATGGCGCGGGCCGCGGTCTGGATGCGGGCGCTCTCGAAGGTGACCATGAGCTGGACGAAGCCCTGGCCCTCCTGGCCGCCCAGCAAGCGCTCGTGCGGCACGCTGAAGCCGTCGAAGGCGATCTCGTACTCCTTCATGCCGCGATAGCCGATCACGCCGATCTCGCCGCCGCCCATGCCCGGCGCGGGGAAGGGATCGGCCGGCGTGCCGCGGGGCTTCTCGGCCAGGAACATCGAAAGGCCGCGATGGTCCTTGGAGGCCGGGTCGGTGCGGACCAGCAGGGTCATCAGGTCGGCGCGGGCCGCATGGGTGATCCAGGTCTTGGCGCCGGTCACCTTCCAGGCGTCGCCCTCGCGCACCGCGCGGGTGCGCAGGGAGCCCAGATCGGACCCGGCTTCCGGCTCGGTGAAGACGGCGGTCGGGATGATCTCGCCGCTGGCGATGGCCGGCAGGAAGCGCTGCTTCTGCTCCTCGGTGCCGTGGGCGAGGATCAGTTCGGCGGCGATCTCCGAGCGGGTGCCCAGCGACCCGGTCCCGATCCAGCCGCGCGACAGCGCCTCGGAGACCACGCACATGGCGACCTTGCCGAGCCCCGAGCCGCCATAGGCCTCGGGCGCGGTCAGGCCGAACACGCCCAGGGCCGCCAGCTCCTCGATCAGCGGCAGCGGGATCAACTCGTCGCGCAGGTGCCAGCCGTGCGCGAACGGGACGATCTTCTCCTCGGCGAAGGCATGGAACTGGTCGCGGATGTGTTCCAGGGTCTCGTCCAGGCCGCTCGCCTCCAGCGACGGGCGGCCGTGAGCGGTCTCCAGCAGTTCGACGATGCGGGTCTTCACCGCCTGGGAGGCGCCCGGCGCCAGGCGCGCGACGACCGCCGCCAGCGGGCCAGGCTCCAGGCCCAGGTCGCCCGGGCGGAAGGTCTCGCCCTGGTTCATCGGCAGGCCGCCGGCCAACTGGCTCAGGTACTCGAAGGCCAGAAGCTGGGCCGGCAGGGCTTCGGCCTCGCCCAGCTTCCCCTCGGCGTCCAGCGCGCCGGCCCAGGCGGCGGTCTGGCGCAGGGTTTCGGCATAGGCGGCGGCCCAGGCCAGGCCGTGGGCCACGTGCTGCTCACGGTCCAGGGCGGCGCGGTCCAGCCGGCCTTCCCGGGCGACGCGCGCGGCGACGGCCTCCCGGGCATGGGCGACATAGGTCTCGGCGGCGGCTGCGGCGTCGGCCAGCAGGCCGGGGAGGTTCTGAAGGATCATGGCGGCTCGACTATAGGGCAAGCTTGCCGGTCGTCACGCCCGCCTGTACGCCGTAAGAAAACAACCAGGGAAGCGCGCCATGATCGTCGTCCATCACCTCAACGACTCGCGCTCGCAGCGCATCCTCTGGCTGCTGGAGGAGCTCGAGCTCCCCTACGAGATCAAGCCCTATTTCCGCGACGCGGCCACCCGCCTGGCGCCGCCCGAGCTGACCGCGGTCCATCCGCTGGGCAAGTCGCCGGTGGTCACCGAGGACGGCGTCACGGTCATCGAGTCCGGCGCGATCATCGACTACGTCCTGCGCCACCATGGCGCCGGCCGCCTGGCGCCGCCGGTCGGCACGCCGGAGTACGAGGCGCACCAGCAGTGGCTGCACTATGCCGAGGGCTCGGCCATGCTGCCGCTGATGCTGAACATGTACGTCGCCCGGCTGGGCGAAGCGGGCGCCCCGCTGCAGCCGCGCATCGAAGGCGAGATGGCCAACCATCTCGGCTATCTGGACCGCGCGCTGGCGGGGCGCGACTACCTGATGGGCCAGGACCTGACCGCCGCCGACATCCAGATGAGCTTCGTCGGCGAGGTGGCCGGCGCCTTCGGGCGCTTCGAGACCTATCCGAACATCGCCGCCTGGGTGCGGCGCTTCCAGGCCCGCCCAGCCTATCGCGAGGCGCTGGAGAAGGGCGGGCCCTACAACCTCGGCCCCAAGAGTTAGCGCGCCCAGGGGTCGTCCAGCACCCCGTCGATGAAGTCGAACACCGCCGCCTTGGTCAGGGCGTGCGGAATGGCCGAGAAGTGGTCGCAGCCCGGGACGACGACGCCCCGGCCGTCGGCGAACGCCTGGGCCAGGAGCTCGGGGTCGCCGTTGGTCTCCCGCTGGCCGGCCACGACCAGCACCGGCATCGGCAGGGATGCGAAGCCGTCGGTGTCGAGCGGCGGGTTCACGGCGCGGACGAACGCGGCCAGGGCCAGGCGATCCTCGCCCTGTTCGTCGGCGAACTGGCGGAAGCTCTTGAGGAACGGTTCGGTGATGGTCTCCGGATCGTCGGCCAGCATGGCCTGGGCCATCACCTCGCCCCGGTCCGAGGGGCGCTCGGTCAGCATCTTGTCGCCGACCCCGCCCAGGACCAGGTTCGAGAACCGGTGCGGCGCGGCCAGGGCCGCGGCGGCCGCCACCCGTGCGCCCATGGAATAGCCGAACAGGTCGACGCGGTTGACGCCCAGGTGGTCCATCAGCTCGACGACGTCACGGGCCAGGTTCTCGCGCAGATAGGCCTCGGGGGCGTGCGCCTTGCCGCTGGCGCCGTGGCCGCGCTGGTCCAGGGCGATGACCCGGAAGCGGCGGCGCTCCAGCGCCGCATACCAGCCGGTGCGCTTCCAGCCTTCGGCCCGGTTCGAGGTGAAGCCGTGGACCAAGAGGATGGCGCGCTCATAGTCCTGGGGCGCGATGTCGTCGTAGCTGATCGTGAAGCCGTCGCTGGTTTTGAAGTCCATGATTTCCTTAAGGGAATAATTATCGAACGCAGATATTCCGTAGAATCACAAAGGGCGGAAAGCCGTAAGGGGGAAGAAAATGGACGCTCAAGGCGGGCCAACGACCATCATCGCGACGATGAGCCGGGTCGACCGCGCGACCAAGAAAGCCCTGCGCGAGCGCGAGCGCAAGGAGCGTTCGACCGCCCGGCGCAGCGCGGCGCCCGAGCTGGCGGCGCGCTACGCGGCCCTGTTCGAACAGATGACCCGCGCCCACTGCGTGAAGTACGAGCGCCGCGACTGGGTCAAGATCGCCGAGGTCGGGCCGGTCGAACCGGCCGTGCGGGCCCATGCTCTGGAGAAGAAGGCCCGCCGCGCCCTGGCCAACTATCGGCCGGGCATCATCGATGGCCTGTTCGGCCTGCAGCAGGATCGCCGCCGCGCCCTGGCGGCCAAGGTGCTGGAGGCGGCCAAGAAGGACGCCGAGCTCTACGGCATGGCCCGGCGAAACGCCGACCTGCACAATCTCGACATCAGCCTCGCGGCGGCGATGACGGCGCTGGACTACGGCGCCATCGAGACCGCCTTGCAGGCCCACCTGCCGATCCCGGCCCTGCAGCCGATCCTGGAGGGCTTGGCGGTGGCCATGCCCGGCCCCGGCCGGCTGGTGGTCCATATCGACATGCTGGAGCTGGACGCGCTGCCCGACGAGAGCGTCGAGCTCAACGACGCCGGCCGCAGCGTGCACGCCCTGATCACCCCGACCGCCCGCCACGAATTGCAACTGGCCTATGTCTGTTCGGCGGCGTTGCGGGTCGGGCTGGAGGTGATGACGGTGGTGCCGATCGATCGGATCGACATCCTCGTCCGCTGCTTCCTGCCCGCGGCGAAGGCGCGGGGCGAGGCCGAGCAATACCCGATCGCGCACCTGCGCCTGACGCACGAGCAGCTCAAGGCGATGGACCTGCGCCGCATGGAGCCGGTCTCGACCTTCACCGCGCTGGGCGGACGGCTCGACTGGGACGTCGGGCGCGGCTTTGCGCCCATCGCCATCGAAGACCTGAAGCTGAGCGGGCCCGCCGCCCCGCCCGAGCGCCTAGCTGCGCCAGCGTAGGGTCGCGGCCTCGATCGGGTTCTCGAACGGCCGGCCGGCCTTGCGGCTGGCGGTCCATTCGCGCTTGAGCTGCTGATACCACTTGGCCTGGCGGTCGGCGTCGTCGATCCAGAGCAGCGAGGGATCGTAGCGCAGGCCCTCGTTCTGCAGGTTCACCATGTCGCCGTCCTGGCGCAGGAACGCCCGCGCGCCGGCGGCGATGAAGGGCTTGAGCACCAGGAAGGCCGGGTGGTCGGACCAGACGATCTGGGTGATCCTGGTCCTGGCTTCGTTGATCGGCGTCAGGCAGGTCAGCGACAGCACCTGGCGCTTGCCGACGGTGACGTGCTCCCAGCGCAGGCCCGGAATGCGGAAGGTGATCTCGGTCAGCGGTTCGCCGCCCAGGATCGCATAGGCGCGGCTGTTCTTGCTGGGCTCGTGGCGGACCATGGCGAAGCCCTGCTCGCGCGGCTCGAACCTCTTGGCCTTTTCGTGCTGGCTCTTGGCCGAGCGCCACCACCACTGCTGGTGAACATAGGGGCCGTGCGCGGGGTCCATCAGCCCGACGACCGCGTGGTCGATATGGGCGTCGAAGTCCATGCGGTCGACCAGCTTGGGCCCGCCGCCGACCACGCCGGGGAACACCGGCGGCGGCTCGGACGGCTCGCCGGTGAAGCGCGGGTCCGCACTGATCCAGACGAACACCAGGCCCTGGCTCTCGGCGGCCGGGTAGTTGCGCACGCGGATGCGGCCGACGTCCATCGCCTGGTCGTCGACCAGCGAGGGGATGGCCGCGCAGGCGCCGTCGGTCCGAAACCGCCAGCCGTGATAGGGGCATTCGACGCTCTCGGCGCCGTCGGCCTCGCGGGTCAGCTTGCCGGCCGACAGCGGGGCGGCGCGGTGCGGGCAGATGTCCTTGAGCGCATAGACCTTTCCGGCCCGGTCCCGGCCGAGCAGGATCGGTTCGCCGAGGATCTCGTAGCGTTGCAGCTTCCCGGGCTTCAGGTCGCTCGCCAGGGCGGCGAAGTACCAGATGTCGTGCAGGAAGCCGTGGCCGAACCTGGTGTCGGCGGTGGGTGTGGTTTTGGTGTCGCCGTCGGGCATGGAGACCTTCTAGCGCGTCATGCGAGCCGCAGGAACCTGGCCGAATGGGCGCCCAGGCGCAGCGCGGCCCCGTCGAGGGTCGCATCGCCCGCGCCCGGCTGCAGGATCTCGGCTCCGGCAAGGCGTTCGTCGCCGAAGATCGCCGGGGCCGGCCCCAGGTTGAAGACGCAGGCGATCTGCTGGCCGCCGGCGCGGCGGATGAAGGCGAGGACCGGTTCGGGGGCGGTGATCATTTCGAGGTCGCCCTCGACCAGGGCCGGCGCGGACCGGCGCAGGGCCAGCAGCGCGCGGGAGAAGGCCAGGGTCGAATCGGCCGCCGCCTCCTGCGCCGCCACCGAGCGGCCCGCATGCTCGACCGCCAGTGGCAGCCAGGGCCTTGCGCCCGAGAAGCCCATGTTCGGCCCCTCGGTCCAGGGCATCGGCGTGCGCGAGCCGTCGCGGCCCTTGGCGATCGGCCAGTAGAGGTCGCCCACCGGATCGCGGATCTCCTCGCGGGTCAGGCTCTGGGCCTCGGGCAGGCCGAGCTCCTCGCCCTGATAGAGCAGCACCGTGCCCTTCAGGGTCAGCAGCAGGGCCAGCATCAGCCGCGCGATCGCCTCGCCGCCGCCGAAGCGGGTGGCGGTGCGCGCGATGTCGTGGTTGCAGAACGAGATGCAGGGCCAGTGGCCGGGGAAGCGGCCCAGGGTCTCGTAATGGTCGCGGAAGATGTCGGGCGACAGCCGCCGGGCGTGCAGCAGCACGAAGGTGTAGGCCGAGTGCAGGCCCTCATCGGGCGTGCAGTAGGCCCCGCAGCGTTCCTCCTCTTCCGAGAACTCGCCGAACACGAAGCGGTCGTCGAAGGCGTCCACCCGCCGGCGGATCTCGTCCAGCAGCGGGATGTTCTCGGGCAGGTTGGAGTCGTGCAGGTGCTGCTGCATCTCGCTGGCGTGCGCCCAGTGGCGGCGGGTGCGCTGCTCGGCCGGAACCGCCGGGTTGTCGGTCAGGGTGTCGTCGTGGAGGAAGGTGCCGGCGACATCCAGGCGGAAGCCGTCGATCCCCTTGTCCAGCCAGAACTCCAGCACCCGCAGGGCGGCGGCCTTGGCGTCGGGGTGGCGCCAGTTCAGCTTCGGCTGCTGGCGCAGGAACTTGTGGTGATAGTGCTGCCGCCGGGCCGGCTGGTAGGCCCAGGCCGGGCCGCCGAACACCGAGAGCCAGTTGTTGGGCGCGGTCCCGTCGCGGCCGGGCTCGGCCCAGACGTACCAGTCGGCCCTGGGGCCGTCCGCGCCGCCGTCGCGGCTGTCGGCGAACCACGGATGCTCGTCGGAGGTATGGGACAGCACCTCGTCCAGCAGGACCTTCAGGCCCCGCCGGTGCGCCGCGTCGATCAGCGCGGTCAGGTCGTGCAGCGTCCCGTAGTCGGGATGGACGCCTTCATAGTCGGAGATGTCGTAGCCCCAGTCGCGATTGGGCGAGGGGTGGACGGGCGAGAGCCAGACGGCGTCGACGCCCAGGCTCTCGATGTAGTCCAGCTTGGCCAGGACGCCTTGCAGGTCGCCGTGGCCGTCGCCGTCGGAGTCGAAGAAGCTCCGGACATAGACGTGGTAGACGACCGCGCCCTTCCACCAGGGCGCGGCCGACATCCTAAGCCTCGGTGGCGTTGTGGATGATCTTCGAGACCAGGCCGTACTCGACGGCGGCCTCGGCGCTCATCCAGAAGTTCCGCTGGGTGTCCTTGACGATCTTCTCGTAGGTCTGGCCGGTTTCCTTGGCGATCATGCGGTTGACGCGCTCGCGCATCTTCACGATCTCCTCGGCTTCGATCTGGATGTCGCTGGCCTGGCCGCGCACGCCGCCGGCCGGCTGGTGCAGCAGGAAGCGGGTGTTGGGCAGGCAGAAGCGGTTCTCCTTGGCTGCGCCCAGATAGATGTGCGCGCCGGCCGAGGCGACCCAGCCGGTGCCGATCACCTTCACGGTGGGGCCGCAGAAGCGGATCATGTCGTGGATGGTGTCGCCGCTTTCGACGTGGCCGCCGGGGGAGTTGATCACCACCTTGATCGGCTTGTCGCTTTCGGTCGACAGGGCCAGGAGCTGGGCGGTGACCCGCTCGGCCAGGCGCATGTCGATCTCGCCGAACACCAGCACGGTGCGCGACTTGTAGAGCGCGTTCTGCACAGGCCCGGCCGTCATCGGCATGTCGGGCTTGCGGGCGCCGTCTTCGCTGTCGTCGTCTTCGTCCAGGCGCCAGTTACGCATAAGGCAGGTCTCCAATTCAGTTGCACGGAACGTGCGATGCGCAGCGCCGCTTCGCAAGGGCCGGCGCGCCATGTCCGGGCGGATAATGCTCAAGGCGGGCAGGTCTAGGCGGTTTGTCTGACGAAGAGGTTTCTAGCGGACCTTCAGCGCCAGGATGACCAGCAGGGCCGAAATCCCCAGGTGCAGCAGCATGAAGCGCACCAGGACCTGGCTGTTCGACCAGCCGAGCTCCTTGCGGCAATGGTCGTGCAGCGGGAAGCGCACCTTCGAGAGCACCGTCAGGCCGAAGAAGCGCAGCAGCGCCACCTTCACCAGCCCGGTCGCGCCGTTCAGCAGCAGCACCGAACCGACCAGCAGCAGGAACAGCGGGTTGTTGGTGGCGACCACCAGCATGCCGATCAGCAGCCCGATCGGGCGCGAGCCGGCGTCGCCCATCAGCACCTGGCTGGGCGGGGCGTTGTACCAGAGGTAGCCGGCGATGCAGCCGACCATCAGGAAGGCCATGATCGCCCAACTGGCCCCGTCGCGGTTGACCGGGATGTTGAGGTGGGCGGCGACCACCTCGTTGCCGATCACGGCGTAGAGCAGGCCGCCCAGGATCATGATCGCCGTCGCGCTGAGGCTGCCCGAGACGCCGTCGACGCCGTCCGAGCAGTTGGTGGCGTTGATCGACAGCCAGATGATGCCCGCGGCGACCGGGATGGCGATCCACGGGGCCAGGGTGATCGCGTCCTTCCAGCCGGGCAGCCAGATGGTCGCCGGCGCCAGGCCGTGGATGACCATCGCCGCGCCCAGGGCGACGGCGGCGTCCATGATCGCGAGCTGATACTCCGTGAAGCCGCCGCGGCGGTCGTCCAGATAGCCGACGATTAGCGCCGCCAGCATGAACGGCACGGTCAGCAGCGGCTTGGCGGTGAGCGGCACGAAGACCATCGAGGCCAGGCAGAAGATCGTCACGAAGATCAGCCCGGCGCTGACCGGCTTGCCGACGCTCTGGTCGGCGTTGACGGCGAAGGCGCGGCCGCGGTCGGTCGGCAGCATCGACCACAGCCGCGGCAGCAGCGTCCAGGTCAGCAGGGCGCAACTGGCGAAGCCGATCGCCGACAGGAAGAAGAACGAATTGAACAGCCGCAGCGGACCCCAGGCGTCGCCCAGGGTCGTGTAGATCCAGTTCAGCATTCAGGCGGGGTCCGGCGCGGTTGAGCGATCGCGCGGATGTGTCGCAATCCGCGCGCCTTGTCGATGCGGCGAATGCGGCCGCGGCCTAGCTGACGCTGGTGGCGATCAGCCGGGCGTAGAACTGCACGGCCCGGTCCAGGTTCTCGAGGGTCATGTGCTCGTTGGTGCCGTGGATCATCTTGATGGTCTCCATCGAGAACACCATCGGCTGGAAGCGATAGACGTCGGTGGCCACGCCGGTCATGTAGCGGCTGTCGGTGCCGGCGGTGACCAGGCTGGGGGCCACGGGGGCCTTGGCGGTGTCGCCGGCCAGGGCGGCGATCATCTTCCAGGCTTCGGAGGTGGTGGACGACACGGGCGAGGGCTCGTTCGGGTCGCGGCTCCAGGCGAACGTGACCGGCAGGGAGCCGACCGCGGCCTTGGCGCGGGCCATCACCTCGGCCGAGGAATCGCCCGGCGCGATGCGGTAGTTGATCCAGGCGGTGGCGTCCTGGGGCAGCACGTTCTCCTTGGGGCTCCCCTTCAGCATGGTCGGCGCGATGGTCGTGTGCAGCAGCGCCGCGCCCGACGGGGTGGCGGCGGCCTGGCGGATGATCAGCGGCTCGAACAGCCAGCGGTTGGCCATCGCCATGCGGATCAGCGGCGAGCCCTGCGGGGCCAGCGTCTCCATCATCGCGCCGCCGGGACCGTCGAGCTTCATCGGGGCCTGATTCTCGGCGATCCGGGTCACCGCCTTGGCCAGGGTCAGCACGCCGCCGGAATCGGCCGGCGGGGCCGAGGAGTGGCCGCCGACCGCGTCGGCCGTGACCACCAGGGTGGCGTAGCCCTTCTCGGCGATGCCGATCAGCGCCACCTGGCCGCCGGTGAGCGGGTTGTCGGAGATGATCGCCAGGCCCTCGTCGAGCACGAACTGGGCCTTGATCCCGCGGGACTTGAACAGGGCCGCCGCCGCCTGGGCGCCGGTCCCGCCCGCCTCCTCGTCGTGGCCGGCGACGATGATCAGGGTGCGGCGCGGCTTGAAGCCCTGGGCGGCCAGCGCTTCTGCGCCTTCGAACAGCGTGACCAGCGAGCCCTTGTCGTCGATGGCGCCGCGGCCCCAGACCGCGTTCTCGGCGATCACCCCGTCGAAGGGCGGATGCTTCCAGTCGTCCTCGGTGCCCGGCGTCACCGGCACCACGTCCTGGTGGGCCATCAGCACCACCGGCGCCAGGCCGGGGTCCGACCCGGCCCAGGTGTAGACGAGGGTGTGGCCGGCCAGGATCTCGCGGGTCATGGCGGCGTGGGCGGCGGGATAGGTGGTCTGCAGCCAGGCGTGCAGCTTGTCCCACTCGGCCGTCTGGTTCTCGGCCTTGTCCTGGTGGCTGATGGTCTGGAAGCGGATCGCCTGGGCCAGGTGCTCGGCGGCCCTGGTGGTGTCGATCGTCACCGGCGGGGCCAGTTTCACCTGGGAGAGGTCGGCGCCCGCAGGCGGCTTGAAGGTGGCCGTCCGGACCGCGACTATGGCCGCGAGCAGTACGATCAGTCCGACCAGTCCCAGTGCGATCTTGCCGATGAGCTTCATGCGAGCCTCCCGAAAGCGACACGACCATAGGTCGGCGACGTTAGGGAAGAAAAGCCCGGCGTGCACCTGATGGTCTTTTCGTCCCGTGCCGCTAACCCCTGGCGGCGCGCACGAAGAACGCCACGGTCATCGCCACCGACAGGGCGATGGTCGCGCTCCTGACCACCCGCGGATCCAGCCGCCGCCCCAGATGGGCGCCCAGATACCCGCCGACGACCGCGCCGGCGGCCAGCAGCAGCGTCTCGCGCCAACGGACCGCGCCGGCGACCACGAAGCAGAGGACGGCGACGGAATTGGCGGCGCTGACCATCAGGGTGCGCGGCGGGTTGAGCTGTTTGAGATCGACGCCGGCCAGCAGGCTCCAGGCGGCCATCATCATCAGGCCGACGGCGCCGCCGAAGTAGCCGCCATAGACGCCCAGCGCGAACTGGATGGCCAGGATCGGCGCGGCGCCCAGCCGCGCATGCTGCTGGAGCCAGGGGGCGATCCTGGGGCCGAAGGCGAGCGCCAGCGTCGCGGCCAGCAGCAGCCAGGGCAGGATGACGTCGAAGGTGGAGGAGGGCGTCCAGAGCAGCAGCAGGCTGCCCGCCAGGCCCCCGACCAGGGTGACGATCAGCATCGGCCGGATCGGGACGCCGCAGACCTCGGCCAGGCCCTGGCGGTAGACCCAGGCGCTGGCCAGGCCGCCGGGATAGAGCGCCACGGTGCTGGAGGCGTTCGCCGCCACCGACGGCACGCCCGCCGCGATCAGGGCCGGCAGGGTGACGAACGAGCCGCCGCCGGCCAGGGCGTTCATCGCGCCGGCCGCCAGCCCCGCGCCGGCCAGCAGGAGGAGATGCTCGGTCATGCGGCGCAGCTTACGCGCTCTGGCGCGGGCGAGAATCCGGCATCCCCGGCGCCAGCCTTCGCGCGCCGCGAAGGGTTCAGAGCGACGTCAGCCAGGGCAGCAGCCGGTCGTTGACCTCCTGTGGCCGCTCCTGCTGGGTCCAGTGCCCGCAGCCGGGCAGGATGTCGGCGCCGCGCAGGTCGGGCATCTCCGCGCCCATGATCGCCAGCAGGTCGCCCTTGCCCAGCATCGACAGCACCAGGTCGCGCTCGCCGCCGACGAACAGCGAGGGCTGCTCGATCTTGCGGCCCTCGAACTGGCGCAGGTACTCGAAATCGCGCCGGTGGTTGCGGTAGCGGTTGATCGGGCCGCGGAACCCCGAGCGTTCGAACTCGGCCACGTAGTAGTCGAGGTCGGCGTCGGTCAGCCAGGCGGGGAAGGGATCGGGATCGACCAGCCCCTCCAGCAGGCTCTGGCCGTGGGTCTTGTTCGGCCAGGTCCCGTCCGGAGCATCGCCGCTGATCGCGTAGTAGAACCGGCGCAGGCCCCCGCGGACGTCGGCCTCCAGCTCGGCCTCGGCCGGGCCGACGTTCTGGAACCAGGCCTGGTAGAAGAACTTGCCGCGGCTGGTGAAGACGCTCTCGATCATGTCGCTGAACGGCCGCTTGGGCACGCCGGTATAGGGCACCGAAAGGCCGGCCACCGCCCGCACGCGGTCGGGGCGGACCAGGGCGGTGTTCCAGACGATCGGGGCGCCCCAGTCGTGGCCGACCAGCACGGCCGGCGCCTCGGGGCTCAGCGCCTCGATCACCCCGGCCACGTCGCCGATCATGTGCTCCATGTCGTAGGCTTCGATGGCCTGCGGGCGCGAGGAGCCGCCATAGCCGCGCACGTCGATGGCGCAGGCGGTGAATCCGGCCCGCGCGATCGGACCCATCTGGTGGCGCCAGCTATACCAGCTCTCGGGAAAGCCGTGGACCATGACCACCAGCGGCCCCTGGCCCTCGACGGCGGCGCGGAGGGTGACCTCCGGCAGCGCGATCTCACGAAACTCCGGCATGCTGGCTGCTCCCCGAACCGCTTGACCCGACGTCGCCCGGCGCCGCAAATGGCGACGACAAAATCAAACACGTGTTTGGAGGGAACGCCATGGGCGAACTGTTCGACCTGACCGGCAAGGTCGCCGTCATCACCGGATCCTCGCGCGGGATCGGCAAGGCGATCGCCGAGCGGATGGCCGAGCACGGCGCCAAGGTGACGATCTCCTCGCGCAAGGCCGGCCCCTGCGAGGAAGTGGCCGCCGAGATCAACGCCAGGCATCCGGGCGCGGCCATCGCCGTGCCGGCCAACATCTCGTCCAAGGAAGACCTGCAGCGGCTGGTCGACGAGACCCGCAAGGCGTTCGGCAAGATCGACATCCTGGTCTGCAACGCCGCCTCGAACCCCTATTACGGCCCGATGAGCGGGATCGCGGACGACCAGTTCCGCAAGATCCTCGAGAACAACGTCATCGCCAACAACTGGCTGATCAACATGGTCGCGCCGGAGATGCGCGAGCGCAAGGACGGCTCGATCGTGATCATCTCGTCGATCGGCGGCCTGCGCGGCACCTCGGTGATCGGCGCCTATGCGATCTCCAAGGCCGCCGACATGCAACTGGCCCGCAACCTTGCCCAGGAGCTGTCGCCCGACAACATCCGCGTCAACTGCATCGCGCCGGGCCTGGTGAAGACCGACTTCGCCAAGGCGCTGTGGGACACCCCGGAGGGCGAGAAGCGCGCCTCGTCCGGCACGCCGCTGCGCCGCCTGGGCGAACCCGACGACATCGCCGGCGGCGCGGTGTTCCTGGCCTCCAAGGCCGGGTCGTGGATGACCGGCCAGACGGTGGTCATCGACGGCGGCTCGACCTCCTAGAGCCGCCCGCCCGCGCTAGTAGCGGCCCGGCGGCTGAGCGTAGGGCTGCGGCTGGCCCTGGCCAGGCGCGTACTGCGGCTGCGGCGCGTATTGTTGCTGGGGGGCGTACTGCTGCTGCCCCGGATAGGGCTGGGCGGAGTAGCCCTGGTCCTGGACCGGCGGCTGGTACTGGGGCTGGTATTGGGGCTGCGGCGCCTGCGCGTAGTAGCCCTGGTCCTGCTGGGGCTGCGCATAATAGCCCTGGTCGTAATAGCCCTGCTGCTGCGGATAGCCGCCCTGCGCGCCGTCGCAGCACGGGGCCGCATAGGAGCGATAGGTCCGCCGGTATTCGTAATAGGTGACCGGCTGCGGGCCGCCGTAGGCGTAGGTCGGATGTCCGTCGGTATAGGCGGCCTGATAGGCTCCGCCGTAGGGAACCCCGTAGGGCGGATAGGCGCCGGCGCGCGCCGCCAGGGCCGCGGTGCCGCAGGCGGCCGAGCGCGATCCCGCCACCCCGCCGATGATCGAGCCCACGAACGCGCCCAGGCCCGCGCCTTCGGCGACGACCCCGGCGCCGGCCGCCGCGCCGCCGGCCAGGCCGCCCGCGACCAGGCCGACGATGCCCCAGCCCAGGGCTCGCTGGGCGGCGGTGCGCGCGCAGGGATCGGCCGGACCGACGCGCACGTATCCCGCCGACGCCGGAGCGGCGTAGGGATAGTATTGGGCCTGGGCGACGCCGCCCGCCAACACCGCGCCCGCCGTCGCCACAGCGACGCCGACTTTCGCGGCCTTCATCCAACCCAGGTGCATCTCACGTTCCTCTCGAAACCGTCTCGCCCCAGGATAGGCACGGGAACGGCGTTACGGGAACCGCAGACAACCTGCGCGGTACCTGCCGCTCATTCTGAGCGAGAACGTGACAGGTCGCGGGCCTTGGCCAGGCGCCGCACGCCCTCGTCCAGGGTCTCGTCCTGCTTGGCCAGGCACAGGCGCAGGATGGTGGTGACGTGGTCCTCCTCGTAGAGGGCCGAGACCGGGATGCTGGCCACGCCCGCCTCCCTGACCGCGCGCAGGGCGAAGGCCCGGTCCGGCTCGTCGACGCCGGAGGCGGCGAGGTCGATGTTGAGGAAATAGGTGCCCTGGGCCGGCAGGGTCGCGAAGCCTTCGCGCCTCAGCCCCTCGGCCAGCCGGTCGCGCGAGCGCTGCAGCGCCCTGGGCATGGCCTCGAACCAGTCGCCGCTGTTCTCCAGGCCCCAGGCGACCGCGGCCTGCAGGTTGGGGGCGGTGGTGAAGGTCAGGAACTGGTGGGCGCGCGACAGCGCCCGGGTCAGTTCCGGCGCGGCGCAGAGGAAGCCGACCTTCCAGCCGGTGAGGCCGAACATCTTGCCGGCAGAGCCGATCTTCACCGTCCGCTCGCGCATGCCGGGGAAGGCGATCAGCGGCAGGTGCGAGGCCCCGTCGAACACCACCTGCTCCCAGACCTCGTCGCAGACGGCGACGGCGTCGTGGGCGACGCAGAACTCGGCCAGCAGGGCCAGGTCCTCGCGCGGCAGCACCGCGCCGGCCGGGTTGATCGGGTTGTTCAGCACCACGAACCGGGTCTTGGGCCCGAACGCGGCCGCCAGCATGGCGCGGTCGAACCGCCAGTGCGGCGGGCTGAGCTTGACCAGCCGCGGCACGCCGCCGGCGCGGCGGATCAGCGGCAGGTAGGCGTCGTAGAGCGGCTGGAACACCACCACCTCGTCGCCGGGCTGGATGAGGCCGAGGAAGGCCGCGGCCAGCGCCTCGGTCGCCCCGGAGGTGACGGTCACCTCGCTCCTCCAGTCGAGGTCCAGGCCCTGGGTGCGGGCGTAGTGGGCGGCGACGGCGGCGCGCAGGTCGGGCAGGCCGGCCATCGGCGGATACTGGTTGTAGCCGTTGAGCACGGCGTCGGCCGCGTGCTCGCGGATCGCCAGCGGGCCCGGATCGTCGGGGAAGCCCTGGCCAAGATTGATCGCCCCCAGATCGCGGGCCAGGCCCGACATCTCTTCGAAGATGGTGGTCGGCAGGTTCGCGAAGATCGGATTGGCCATGGATGTTGCCTAGCACAGCTCAAGGCGTGATATCTGCCCCATGCGGATCGTAGCTTTCGAACCCCGTCACGCCCAAGCTTGGCGCCTGCTCAACGAAGCCTGGATCACCAAGCACTTCGCCATCGAGGCGAAGGATCGCGAGGTGCTGGACGATCCGGCCGGCAAGATCATCGCCAAGGGCGGCCACATCTTCATGGCCGAGCAGGACGACGGGACGGCGGTCGGCTGCGTCGCCCTGGCCGCCATGGCCGACGGCGGGTTCGAGGTCGCCAAGATGACCGTCGGCGAGGCCGCGCGCGGGACGGGCCTCGGCCGCCGGCTCATGCAGGTCTGCATCGACAGGGCCGCCGAACTGGGCGCGCACCGGCTCTATCTGGAGACCAATTCCGGCCTGGCTCCCGCGCTCGGCCTCTATCGGGCCATGGGCTTCACCGATCTCGATCCGGCGATGCGGCCAAGGACGGACTACGCCCGTTGCGACGTCTGGATGGAGCGCGCGCTCTAGCTTGCGCCGGTCAGGCCGCGCCGAGCGCCTCGCCCAGCGAGCGGCGGCTGAGCGGCTTGCCCAGGAAGCCGACCGGATTGATCGCCGCCATCGAGCGGCGGAAGTCGTCGGTGATCGAGCCGGACACGAACAGCGAGCGCACGCCCAGCCTGTCGTAGAGCTTGCGGGCCAGGGCGCCGCCGTCGACGCCGCGCGCCAGCCGGATGTCCACCAGCGCGATGTCGGGGCGGCCGTCCTCGGCCAGCGCCCAGGCCTCGGCCGCGTCGGCGGCTTCGGCCACGACCTCATGGCCCATGTCCTCGAGCAGGCCGACGATGTCGAGCGCGATCAGCGCGTCGTCCTCAACAACCATGATACGCAATGCGTCGCTCAACTCCTGGGGAAGACCACCGCGAACGACGCGCCGGTCTTCGGCTGTTCAATCTCGAAGCGGCCGCCGAGCTGCCTCGCCAAAGCTTCGATGGCCCGGATCCCGAGGCTTTTCTTCGCCGAGAGCGAGAAGTCCTGGGGCAGACCATCACCGTCGTCGGCGACGCTCAAACGGTAAAGCTCGCCATCGGTTCCGAAAGCGACCCTAATTCGAGACGGCCTATCGGCAGGGCAGCCGTATTTCAAGGCGTTGGTGATCAGCTCGTTGAGGATCAGGGCCAGCGGCGCGGCCTGCTTCACATCGAGCATGGCGTGCTCGATTTCCGTCTCCAGGCTGACGTCTTCACGCCCCAGCGACCCGACCAGGTCCTGGGCCAGGGATTCGGTGTAGCGGCCCGCGTCGAAGGCGCCGACCGCATCGCCGGCCTTGTATAGCTGCTCGTGGACCCGGCCGACGGCGATGATCCGGTCGAGCGTCTTGTTCAGCGCTTCGCGGGCGTCCTCGTGCTCGACGGCCCGCGACTGCAGCCGCACGACGCTGGCGATCTGCTGCAGCGAGTTCTTCACCCGATGGTTCACCTCGTCGAGCAGCAGGGTGCGGTCGGCCAGCAGCCGCCGCAGGCGCTCGGCGACGTCGGCCTCGGCCTCGCGGTCCAGGCTGATGTCGCGCAGGGCCTTGAAGAACAGCAGCGCCAGCAGGGCGGCGAAGATCATCAGGGCGGCGACGATCACCATGCGCACGACGGTCATCTGGTGCTGGCGCAGCGCCTGCAGCCGCCGTTCCTCCTGTTCGAGCTCGGATGCGATGGCCCGGACGCCCTCCATGGCGGCCATGCCCTCGCCGCGCAGGATGATCTGGATGGCCGCGCCGGGAGACCCGGCCTGGCGGGCGGCCATGGTCTCGTCGATCACCGCCAGGCGGGCCGTCATCAGGTCCCGCAGCTCGCCCAGCCGCTGCTGCTGATCGGGATTGTCCTGGGTCAGGCGCGCCAGGGTGTCGATGCGTGCGGCCGCGCCGCCGCGGGCGGCTTCGAGCCGCCGGGAGAACTGGGAGTCGCCGGTCAGGATGAAGGCGCGCTGGGCCGACTCGGCCTCGGTCAGGGACAGCCGCAGGGCCTCGATCTCGGCGCGGACCTCATGGGCGTGGTTCAGCCAGCCCGCGGCGCGATCGTACCAGATAAAGGCCCCGCCGAGGGCGGCGAAGGCCAGGAACAGGGCGGTGACGGTGACGGCCAGCAGGCGGAACGCTCGTTCGCGCGCCGCCTGCCTGGTAAAGCTCGGCTTATTCGCCGTACCGTCTTGCGCCACTACTCCTCCTTGACGCGACGCTTGCGGAAGGAGGGGTTCAGCACCTGCTTGCGCAGGCGGATCGACTTCGGCGTCACCTCGACCAGTTCGTCTTCCTCGATATAGGCGATGGCCTGCTCAAGGGTCATGCGGCGCGGCGGGGTGAGGCGCACGGCCTCGTCCTTGCCGGAGGCGCGCACGTTGGTGAGCTGCTTGGCCTTCATCGGGTTGACGTCGAGATCGTCGGCGCGGCTGTTCTCGCCGATGATCATGCCCTGGTAGGTCTTCTCGCCGGCGCCGACGAACATGGTTCCCCGCTCTTCCAGGTTCCACAGCGCATAGGCCGCAGTTTCACCGTCCGAGTTGGAGACAAGCACGCCTTTGCGGCCCGCGTCGATAGGGCCCTTGTAGGGCTCGTAGTGGCTGAACACGCGGTTGAGCACGCCCGAGCCGCGGGTGTCGGTCAGGAACTCGCCCTGGTAGCCGATCAGCGAGCGCGAGGGGGACATCAGGCTGATGCGGGTCTTGCCCGCGCCCGACGGGCCCATGTCCTTCAGCTCGGCCTTGCGGGCCGACAGCTTCTCGATGACGATGCCGGTGAACTCGTCGTCGACGTCGATCATGACGTCTTCGATCGGCTCCAGGCGCTGTCCGGTTTCCGGATCGGTCTGGAACACCACGCGCGGACGGCTGATGGAGACCTCGAAGCCTTCGCGGCGCATGCCCTCGATCAGCACGCCAAGCTGCAGTTCGCCGCGGCCGGCCACTTCGAAAGCGTCCTTCTCGGACGTCTCGGTGACGCGGATGGCGACGTTCGATTCGGCTTCCTTCAGCAGGCGCGCGGCGATGACGCGGCTTTGCACCTTGTCGCCCTCGCGGCCGGCCAGCGGGCTGTCGTTGACCGAGACGGTCATCGAGATGGTCGGCGGGTCGATCGGCTGGGCGGGAAGGGCGTCGGTGACGTCCAGGGCGCACAGGGTGTCGGCCACGGTCGCCTTCGACAGGCCCGCGATGGCGACGATGTCGCCGGCTTCGGCGCCGCCGTCGATCGGCTGGCGCTTCAGGCCGCGGAAGGCCAGCACCTTGGTGATGCGGCCGCGCTCGATTTCCTTGCCGTCGCGCGACAGGGCCTTGATGGCCAGGCCCGGAACGGCCTTGCCCGCTTCGATGCGGCCGGTCAGCAGGCGGCCCAGGAACGGGTCGCTCTCGATCAGCACCGACAGCATCTGGAAGGGCTCTTCCTTGCGCGCCTCGGCCTTCGGCGGCGGCACATGGTCGACGATCAGGTCGAACAGCGGGCCGAGGTTGTCGTTGGGCTGGGCGAGGTCCAGCGTCGCCCAGCCGTTCTTGCCCGAGGCGTAGATGTGCGGGAAGTCCAGTTGCTCGTCGCTCGCGCCCATGGCCGCGAACAGGTCGAAGGCGTCGTTGAGCACGCGGTCGGGATCGGCGTGGGCGCGGTCGACCTTGTTGAGGCAGAGGATCGGGCGCAGGCCCATCTTCAGCGCCTTGCCCAGCACGAACTTGGTCTGGGGCATGACGCCTTCCTCGGCGTCCACGAGGAGGACGCAGCCGTCCACCATGCCGAGGATCCGCTCGACCTCGCCGCCGAAGTCGGCGTGGCCGGGGGTGTCGATGATGTTGATGCGGGTTTCGCCCGCTTTTCCGTTCCAGAGGACGCTGGTGCACTTGGCGAGGATGGTGATCCCGCGTTCGCGCTCCTGGTCGTTGGAGTCCATGGCGCGCTCAACCGTCGCCTCATTGGCTCGGAAAACGCCCGACTGGGCAAGGAGCTGGTCGACGAGCGTGGTCTTGCCGTGGTCGACGTGTGCGATGATGGCGATGTTGCGGAGCGACATTGATTTGGCTTTATGGGCGCCTATTTGGGGAAGCGCGCGCTTTTAGGTGACGAATGGCTTTTGCGCCAGCGCCTTCTCGCCGCGGCGCCGAACATTGATATCGTGTCATTGTGCGGTGCAGCAAACCGGAGCTGTCTGAGGCGTCTTCAAATCTCACTGATTTGTAACGAATTTTTTCGACGCTTTCAGAAAATGTGATGCTGCTGGCACAAAATCGCTTGTTGTTTTGTGCGTCGCACCGTATATGTTCGAACTGTGAGGCGTCGCTGACGCCTCTGCCCTTCCTGGGCGTTTCCTCCCTAATGAACTGCCGGGCCCTCGGGTCCGGCTTTTTTTTGGCCAGGGCCCTGGGGTCGCGAAACTATCGCGCCCATCCGACTCCGTATAAGAACGGAGCATGAACCTGGACGCCATCCTTCTCGCCGTGCTGGCCGCCCTGCTCGCGGCCATTCCCGCTCTCGCCTGGGCGCTGATGGAGCGCGGCCGCGCCAATCGGGCCGAGGCGCGGGCCGCCGGCCTGCTGGAGGCCGCCGCCCGCCTGCGGGTGATGGAGGAGCAGGAGGCCAGGAACGCCGGCTTCCTCCAGGCCCAGGCCGCCGCCGCCATCGCCGAGCAGGTGATGAAGCGCGCCGACGAGACCTTCCATAATAGAGAGCAACTGGCCCAGGCGCGCCTGGAGGCGCAGTTGAAGCCGGTCGCCGAGACCCTGGCCAGGTTCCAGGAGCAGGTCGTCGCGGTCGAAAAGACCAGGGCCGAGGAAACCGGCGGGCTCAAGGAACAGATCAACCAGCTCATGCTGGCGTCCAGCGCCACCCAGACCGAGGCCCGCAAGCTGTCTGCGGCGCTGCGTCGCGGGGCCGGCGTGCAGGGGCGCTGGGGCGAGCAGACCCTGCGCAACGTGCTGGAGGCCGCGGGCCTGCACAACCGCTACGACTTCGAGGAACAGACCTCGACCGACAGCGAGGAGGGCCGCCGCCGGCCCGACGTCACCGTGCGCCTGCCGGGCGGGGCGGTGTTCGTCATCGACGCCAAGTGCTCGTTGAACGCCTTCCTCGAGGCGCAGGACGCGGCGGACGACGCCAGCCGCGAGGCGGCCTATCTGCGCCACGCCCAGAGCGTGCGCGCCCACATGCAGGGGCTGTCGGCCAAGGCCTATTGGGACCAGTTCAACCAGGGCTCGCCCGACTTCGTGGCCATGTTCATTCCCGGCGACAGCTTCCTGGCCGCGGCGCTGGAGCGCACGCCCGAGCTGATGAGCGAGGCGATGGACCGGCGGGTGCTGGTCGTGACGCCCACCACCCTGTTCGCGCTCTGCAAGGCGGTGGTCTACGGCTGGCGGGTCGAGGAGCAGGCCGCCAACGCCCAGGAGATCTCCAAGCTGGGCCGCGAGCTCTACAAGCGCATCTCGGTGATGGGCGCGCACGCCGGCTCGGTCGGCAAGGCGCTGGAGGCGGCGGTCTCCCGCTACAACCAGTTCGTCGGCTCTCTGGAGACCCAGGTGCTGACCCAGGCGCGCCGTTTCGAGGACCTGAAGGTCGACCACGAGGGCAAGGAACTGCCCGAACTGGCGCCGGTGGAGACGGGAATCCGCCCGCTCGCCAAGCTGGCCGCGGACCCGGAAACGCCCGAGACCGGACGCCTCGCCGCCTTGACGGCGAAGGGGCGCTGACCTACCTGCGTTTTCATGGCTATCCGCGAAATCCTCGTCGTGCCGAACCCGGTGCTCAAGCTGGTCTCCGAACCGGTCGCAAAGGTCGATGACGACCTGCGCGCGCTGATGGATGACATGCTGGAGACGATGTACGACGCGCCGGGCATCGGCCTGGCCGCGATCCAGATCGGCGTGCCCAAGCGGGTCATCGTCATGGACATCTCCGGCCCCGACGACGAGAAGGCCCCGCGCTACTTCGTCAATCCGGAGATCCTCTGGAGCTCGGAGGAGACCGCCCCCTATGAGGAAGGCTGCCTCTCGATCCCCGAGATCTATGACGAGGTCGAGCGCCCGGCCCGGGTGAAGCTGAAGTACCTGAACTATCAGGGCGAGGAAGTCGTCGAGGACGCCGAGGGCCTGTTCGCCGTCTGCATCCAGCACGAGATGGACCACCTCGAGGGCGTGCTGTTCATCGACCACCTGTCGCGCCTGAAGCGCGACCGCGCCGTCGCCAAGGTCAAGAAGCAGGCCCGCGCGGCCTGATCGGCCTCAGGCGGGCGCATCGTCGCTCGCGATCCAGCCCTTAATCCGCCGGCGCGCAAGCGCTCGCACCTGCCTGGCCTGCAGGCAGGTGCGAGGCCTGACTTACTTCTTGTCCGGCGCGGTCGCGTCGTGGACCGCGGCCTTGGCGTCCTTGGCCACGCCGCTCGCAGCCGCCTTAGCGTCGGCCGCCGCGTCCTTGGCCGCGATGCTGGCGTCGGTGGCGGCGGCCTTGGCGTCGGCGGCCACGGTTCCCGCAGCGGCCTGGGCTTCGGCGGCGGCCCTGTCGGCGGCGGCCTTGGCGTCAGCCGCGGCCTGGTCGGTCGCGGCCCTGGCGTCGGCGGCGGCCTGGTCGGCCGTGGCCTTGGCTTGATCCTGCGTGGCTTGTGAGCAGGCCGACAGGGCCAGGCCCGAGGCGACCAGGGTGACGATCATCAGATTGCGCATGGTTTTGTTCTCTCTTCCCGAGTGCTTCACAGAACGGCGAAGCTTGCATGAGGTTCCTAAATTCCTCCGCCGACGTTACATGCACCCCTGATGCGCATCGCTTTTCTCGGAACGCCGGACTTCGCCGTCGCCGCCCTCGCCGCCCTGGTCGAGGCCGGGCACGAGGTCGCATGCGTCTATTCCCAGCCGCCGGCCCCGCGCGGTCGCGGCCAGACCCTGAAGCCCTCGCCGGTCCACGCCTATGCGCAGGAGCGGGGGATCGCGGTGCGCACGCCCGCGTCCATGCGCGACCCGGCCGAGATCGAAGCCTTCGCGGCCCTGAACCTCGACGCCGGCGTGGTGGTCGCCTTCGGCCAGATCCTGCCGGCCGCGGTGCTGGACGCGCCCCGCCTCGGCTGCTTCAACCTGCACGCCTCGCTGCTGCCGCGCTGGCGCGGCGCGGCCCCGATCCAGCGCGCGATCATGGCCGGCGACAAGGTCACCGGGGTCGAGGTCATGCAGATGACCGAGGGGCTGGACGAAGGGCCGGTGCTGGCCTCCGAGACCGTCCGCATCGACGCGCTTGAAACCGCCGCCACCCTGCACGACCGCCTCGCCGCGGTCGGCGCCGAGCTGCTGGCCGGCGCCATGGCCGCCGTCGAGCGCGGCGAGGCCAAGGCGACGCCCCAGGCCGAAGAGGGGCTGACCTACGCCAGGAAGATCCGCCCGAAGGAGGCGCGCATCGCCTGGAACAAGGCGGCCGCCGAGGTCGATCGCAAGATTCGCGGCCTCTCGCCGTTCCCGGGCGCCTGGTTCGAGCTGCCGACCGACAAGGGCCCGGTGCGGGTGAAGGCCCTGCTGTCGCGCCTGGAAGAAGGCGAGGGCGCGCCGGGCCAGGTGCTGGACGAGGCCCTGCTGGTCGCCTGCGGCGAGGGCGCCGTGCGGCTGCTGCGCGTGCAGCGCGAGGGCAAGGGGCCCCAGGACGCCGACGCCTTCCTGCGCGGCGCGCCGGTGACGGCCGGAACCCGGCTCGGCTGATGCCGCGCTACAAGCTCACCGTCGAATATGACGGCCGCCCCTACAAGGGCTTCCAGGCCCAGGACAGCCTGCCCTCGGTGCAGGGCTCGCTGGAGCGGGCGGTGAAGGCGTTCAGCGGCGAGACCCTGCGCCTGCAGGCCGCCGGCCGCACCGACACCGGCGTCCACGCCACCGGCCAGGTGGTGCATATCGACCTGGCCAGGGACTGGCGGCCCGAGGTCGTGCGCGACGCCATGAACGCCTACCTCGTGCCCGAGCCGATCGCGGTCATCGACGCGGCGATCGCGGAGGGCGACTGGCACGCCCGGTTCTCGGCGACCGAGCGGCGCTACATCTACCGCATCCTCAACCGCAAGAGCCCGCCGGCCCTCGACCGCGGCCGCGTCTGGCACGTCAAGAAGCCGCTGGACGCCGCGGCCATGCACGCGGCCGCGCAGGTGCTGATCGGCCATCACGACTTCACCACCTTCCGGCACATGCAGTGCCAGGCGAAGTCGCCGATGAAGACCCTGGACGTGGCCCGCGCCTGGCGCGAGGGCGACTACGTGCTGCTGGAATTCGCCTCGCGCTCGTTCCTGCACCGCCAGGTCCGCTCGATGACCGGCACATTGGGCGAGGTCGGGATCGGCCGCTGGAGCGTCGACGACGTCCGCGCCGCCCTGGAGGCCCGCGACCGCACCGCCTGCGGCCCGGTGGCCCCGGCCGACGGCCTCTACCTGACCGGCGTGAAGTACTGAGTTCTTCCCTCCCCCTCGCGGGGAGGGACAGACCGCGTCAGCGGTCGGGGTGGGGGATTGCAGAGACCGCCGCAGCCCTACGCGTCTCGCCGCTGCGGCGATCCCTTCTCTCGACGAAGGGCAGGGGTGTCGCCTCATGGTTCGTCATGGCCGGGCCGCCAGGCATCCATAGACACCGAGGTCTGCCGGCGATCCCAGGCGCGTATGGATCCCCGGCACGCCTACGCGGCCGGGGATGACGATCGCAGAAGGTGGGTTCAAGGCGACCTCCATCTGCGACCGCCCTGCCCCAGGAGGGGGAAGGGCGCCTAGCCGAACGCCGCGAAATACCGCTCGATCAGCCGTTCGTAGACCTTCTGCAGGTCGTGGATCTCCTGCACCGGCGCGCGTTCGTCGACGGCGTGCATGGTCTTGCCGACCAGGCCCAGCTCCACGACCGGGCAGAGGTCGCGGATGAAGCGCGCGTCCGAGGTGCCGCCGGTGGTCGACAGCTCCGGCGCGGCGCCCGCCACGTCCTGCACGGCCCCGGCGACGACGTCGGTGAAGGCGCCCGGCTCGGTCAGGAACGCCTCGCCGCTGATCACCGGCTCGACGGTGATGCTCCCGGCGAAGCCCTGGCGCGACCTGGCCGCCTGCGCCTCGATCCAGGCGGCGAGTTCGGCGCCCTTGTGGCTCGGGTTGAAGCGGATGTTCAGCCGCGCCCTGGCCTGGGCCGGGATCACGTTGGTCGCGGCGTTGCCGACGTCCACCGTGGTGACCTCGAGGTTCGAGGGCTGGAAGCCGGTATAGCCCTCGTCCAGCACATGGTTCTGCAGCCGCGCCAGCAGGTCGATCAGCACCGGGATCGGATTGGCCGCGCGGTGCGGATAGGCGACATGGCCCTGGCGTCCGTCCACCGTGATCCAGGTGTTGATCGAGCCGCGGCGGCCGATCTTGATCATGTCGCCGAAGGTTTCGGCGCTGGAGGGCTCGCCGACCACGCAATGGTCGATGACCTCGCCCTCGGCCTTCAGCGCCTCGACGACCATCTTGGTGCCGTGGGTGGCCACGCCCTCCTCGTCGCCGGTGATCAGGAAGGACAGCGAGCCCTTCACCTGGCCGGCGGCGATGGCCTTGGCGGCGGCGGCGGCGAAGGCGGCCACGGCGCTCTTCATGTCCACCGCGCCGCGGCCGATCAGCATCCCGTCGACGATCTCGGCGGCGAAGGCTTCCCGGCTCCAGGCGGCGCTGTCGCCCACCGGCACCACGTCGGTGTGGCCGGCGAAGCAGAGGTTGGGCCGCGCGCGCCCGTAGCGGGCGTAGAGGTTCTCGATCTCGCCGAATCTCATGCGCCGGCAGTCGAAGCCGAGGCTTTCCAGCGTCCGCTGCACCACGTCCATGGCGCCTTCGTCGGCGGGGGTCACCGACGGGCGGCGGATCAGTTCCTGGGTGAGGGCGACGGGATCGAGCTGCGACATGGCTCGCTGGTAGCGGCGCCGGCGCAAAGGGGCAATGGGGCTTGAGTCGCGGGGCGGTCAAGGCGCGTCGCCCAGAATGGGATGCTTAATTCTCGTTTACCATCCCGATTTGGGAAGCAACTGCATCGACCTGACACACGCATTCAAGAACTATGCCTGGTCCGCGTGTGAGGTGCCTGCGTCATGTTCAATTTCTTCAAGAAGAAGAAACCCAGAACATCTGCCGAGAAGATCGAGGATATCCTTGATATTTTGGAGCGTGGCGGCGTTATTCGCGGAACGCAGTTACCCGACCATATATTCCCGTCCAGGACTTCGCACCAGGTCTCGGCCAGCGAGCACCTCTACTTTGCTGTGCGGTCGGTGGCCGCGGACGGCCGCCAGCACGTCATGCAGTACGCTTTCGTCGATGATCGCGGCAACGTCGCGCTCAGCGCCTTCGTCCGCTCGTCCAGCCCCGCGACCATGTTCGGTGGCGGCGCCAGCGAGGATCTCTCGGCCGAGCCCATGGAGGAGGCGGTGTTCGCCACGCTCGTCGCCAAGCTGTGCCGCGGCGCGACGCTGGTGGCCTTCCATCGGGTGCTCCAGACCGGGCTGCTGCCGGCCGGGACGGTGGAGGCCGCCGCCGGCACGGAATGCGCCTGGCGGCGGTTCCAGGCCGTGGCGCGCCGCAAGGGCATCCAGCTCTCCCGGCGCGAGCCGCTGGCCCTGAACGACTGCCTTCAGAAGCTGGGCATGGCGCCGCTGGAATCCGAGGACGCGGCGGTGCGCGCCCTCGCCATCCGCCGCCTGTGGCGCAAGCTGGACAACATCGACTAGGGCGTTTTCCGCCCAAACCGATCGTGCTCCGGGCGCGCTCAGCGCTCCATCCGCACGGCGTCCCAGAACAGCGGCTTCAGGTCGGTGAAGAACTGGTCGACGTCATAGGCCTCGCCCAGGGTGAACAGGCCGTCGTCCTCGCGCACCAGATAGCCGCGCTCGACCAGGGCCAGCAGCTTGCGGCGGGTCGTCTCGCGCGGGATCTGGGTGATGTCCGCCAGGCTGAGCGCATTGAGCCCCCGGCGGCGGCGGAAGGTCTGCGGCGGCCGGGGCCCGCGCGGCAGGGATTCGGAAATCTCCGCCAGCAGGAACACCAGATAGAGCAGGTACTGGTCGAGATCCCCGTCGAAGCGAGAGCGCACGCGGATCAGGGTCGCCGAGAGGTGGCCGCCCCAGCGGTAGAAGAACCGCATGGCGTCCTGTTCCAGGTATCCGGGCGCCGGTTCGGCCCAGGAGGCGGGCTCCGGATGCGGGACGTCCGGGACCTGGGTCTCGGCGGCGACGGCGGCTGGCGAAGGCGCTGGGGTCATCGGTTCGGGCCCTGCGTTAAAGTTAATGCAACTGCGCTTCAACTCTCGGGGCGAATAGCAATTTCCTTGGATAACAACGGGCTCCGAACATGCCGCGTGGTTACGTTAAGGATACTGTCGATGCTCGCCGCGATCATGTTCGCGTCACGCGCTAACCTAAGCGCGGCCCAGTATCGCGAGAAGCGAATGCTATAGTTAACTGGTTGCTAAGCCCCGATCTGGGGGCTTTTCCTGTGGATGACGCGTGCGTCAGGCATGCAGGGGCGAACGCCCATGCCGAATGGCGCGTGCGGGATGGCCGAATGAAGCCGTAATCCGGCGAATCGGGGGGATCAGGCGTCCGGCGGCGCGTGTCCGCGCCGCCGGGGCGGGCGCTAGTCGCGCAGCAGGTCGTTGATCGAGGTCTTGGAGCGGGTGCGCTCGTCCACGGTCTTGACGATGACCGCGCAGTTGATCGAGGGCAGGCCCTCGCCGAACGGGCTGGGCATCGAGCCCGGCATGATCACCGAATAGGGCGGCACCTCGCCCATGAACACTTCGCCGGTCTTGCGGTCGACGATGCGGGTGGTCGAGGTGATGAAGGTGCCCATCGACAGCACGCTGCCCTCGCGGACGATCACGCCCTCGGCGACTTCCGAGCGCGCGCCGATGAAGCAGTTGTCCTCGATGATGGTCGGGTTGGCCTGCAGCGGCTCCAGCACGCCGCCGATGCCGGCGCCGCCCGACAGGTGGACGTTCTTGCCGATCTGGGCGCAGGAGCCGACCGTGGCCCAGGTGTCGACCATGGTCCCTTCGTCGACATAGGCGCCGATGTTCACGAAGGACGGGGTCATGATCACGCCCTTGGCGATGTAGGCGCCGCGGCGCACGACGCAGCCGGGCACCGCGCGGAAGCCGGCGGCCTCGAACCGGGCGGCGTCCCAGCCGGTGAACTTCAGCGGGATCTTGTCCCAGTAGGGGTGCGGCGCGTCGCCGTCGATCAACTGGTTCGCGTTCAGGCGGAAGGACAGCAGGATCGCCTGCTTGGCCCACTGGTGGGTGGTCCACACGCCGTCGTCGCCGCGCGAGGCGACGCGCAGCACGCCGTTGTCGAGGCGGGCGAGGGTTTCCTCGACCGCTTCGCGGACCTGGCCCTTGGTGCTGGTGTTGACGCCGTCGCGGGCTTCCCAGGCGGCTTCGATCACGGACTTCAGGTCGTCGGACATCAGGCGGTTTCCTTCAGGCGCGCCGAGCTCAGGAACGGCGTCAGCTTCTCGGTGCGGTGGTGGACAAACGGGGCGGTGGAGGCGAGCGCGCGCGGGCCGACCAGGACGGTGGTCATGCCCAGGTCCGCGGCAGGGTGCAGGTTGCGCTCGGAATCCTCGAAGAAGGCGGTGGTGGTCGGGACCAGGCCGTGGGCGTCGATCATCCGCTGGAAGCCCAGCGGGTCGGGCTTGGGCGTGAAGCCGAACGAGTGGATGTGGAACACCTCGTCGAACAGGCCGCGCAGGTTCAGGTGCGCCAGCACGCGCTCGGCGTGGGTGTCGTCGGCGTTGGTGAAGATGTAGCGCCGCCCCGGCAGCCGGGCGATGGCGGCGACCAGTTCGGGGTCCTTGGCCAGCAGGTCCAGCGACAGGTCGTGGAACAGGGCGTGGAAGTCGGCCGGATCGACGCCGTGGTGCAGCATCAGCCCCTTCAGCGTCAGGCCGTGCTCGGCCAGGTAATGCTTCTGGAGGTTATAGGCGGCGTCCTGCGGCAGGCCGGTGACCCTGGCGACGAAGTCGGTCATCCGGCTCTCGACGCCCAGCATGAACCCGGACTCCTCGGAATAGAGGGTGTTGTCCAGGTCGAAGAGCCAGGTGTCGATGTGGGTGAGGTCCGCCGTCATGCGCGGATGAGCGTGCCCGAGCCGTGTTCCGTGAAGAGCTCGGTCAGCATGGCGTGCGGCCGGCGGCCGTCCAGGATGACCACGGCCTCGACGCCGGACTCGACCGCGGCGATGGCGGTCTCCAGCTTCGGGATCATGCCGCCGGTGGCGACGCCGCTGGCGATCGCCTCGCGGGCTTCGGCGATGGTCATCTGGCGGATCAGCTCGCCGTTCTTGTCGAGCACGCCGCGCACGTCGGTCAGCAGCAGCATGCGCTTGGCGTTCAGCGCCCCGGCCAGGGCGCCGGCCACCGTGTCGGCGTTGATGTTGTAGGTCTCGCCCTCGTTGGACACCCCGATCGGCGCGACGACGGGGATGTAGTCCTCGTCGGCATAGATCAGGGCTTCGATCAGCTTGGGGTCGATGCGGGTCGGTTCGCCGACGAAGCCCAGGTCGACGACCTGTTCGATCTGGCTGTCGGGATCCTTCTTGGTGCGATGGGCCTTCTCGACGGTGATCAGGCGGGCGTCCTTGCCCGACAGGCCCACGCCGCGCACGTCGGCCTCGGCGCCGGCCAGGGTGATCCAGTTGGCGATCTCCTTGTTGATGGCGCCCGACAGCACCATCTCGGCGACCTCCATGGTGGCCTCGTCGGTCACCCGCAGGCCGTCGATGAAGGTCGACTTCACGCCGGCCTTGTCGAGCATGCGCGAGATCTGCGGCCCGCCGCCGTGCACCACGACCGGATGCACGCCCAGCATCTTCAGCAGCACGGCGTCGGCGGCGAACAGGCGCGCGACGCTCTCCTCGCCCATGGCGTGGCCGCCGTATTTGATCGTCACGACCTCGCGGTCATAGATCTGGATGTAGGGAAGCGCTTCGGCGAGGGTCTTGGCGGTGGCCCAGCCCTGTTCTTCGGCGTCGTCGGTCAAGGCGTGGGCCCTCCCGGAGCCTCCCGGCTCCAAAACTCAAAGAAGGGGCGCGATGGGCGCCGCGCCCGTGGGCGCTCCGATAGCGGACCCGAGGGCGCGTGTCACCGCCTTGCAGCGCGTCGGCGGCGCGATCAGATCGAGCGCGCCACCACTTCCTTCATGATCTCGGAGGTGCCGCCGTAGATCCGCTGGACCCGCGCGTCGCGCCACAGGCGGGCGATCGGATACTCGTTCATGTAGCCGGCCCCGCCGTGCAGTTGCAGGGCGGTGTCGCAGGCCTCCCATTGCAGCTCCGTGTGGAACAGCTTGGCGGCCGAAGCCTCGGCGGCGTCCAGCTTGCCGGCGACGTGGCGGGCGATGGCCCAGTCCAGGTGCGCCCAGCCGGCCTGCAGCTTGGCCTTCAGGGCGGCCAGGGTGAAGCGGGTGTTCTGGAAGTCGAAGATCGCCTGGCCGAACGCCTTGCGCTCCTTGGTGAACTTCACCGCCTCGTAGAAGGCGCGCTGCGCGCCGGCCTGGGCGCCGATGGCGATCTGCAGCCGCTCCTGCGGCAACTGGCCCATCAGGTAGGCGAAGCCGCGGCCTTCCTCGCCCAGGCAGTTGGTGATCGGCACGCGCACGTCGTTGAAGAACAGCTCGGAGGTGTCGGCCGAGTTCTGGCCCACCTTGTCCAGGTTGCGGCCGCGCTCGAAGCCCTCGGCCCCGCGCTCGACCAGGATCAGTGAAATGCCCTTGGCGCCCTGGGCCGGGTCGGTCTTGGCCACCACGATCACCACGTCGGCGTTCTGGCCGTTGGTGATGTAGGTCTTCGAGCCGTTGACGACATAGTGGTTGCCGTCGCGCAGGGCGGTGGTCTTCACGCCCTGGAGGTCCGAGCCCGTGCCCGGCTCGGTCATGGCGATGGCGGTGATGATCTCGCCCGAGACCATGCCCGGCAGCAGCCGCTTCTTCTGCTCCTCCGAGCCGTAGTTGATGATGTAGTCGACGGTGATGTCCGACTGCAGGGTCACGCCCGCGGACGAGCCGGCATAGGCCAGCTCCTCGCCGATCACCGCGTTGAAGCGGTAGTCCAGGCCAAGGCCGCCGTACTCGGCCGGGACCTGCGGGCAGAGCAGCCCGGCCGCGCCATAGGCCTTCCAGAACTCGCGATCGACGACGCCTTCCTCTTCCCAGCGGTCGAGGTGCGGATGGAGCTCCTTGTCGAAGAACCTGCGCACCTGGTCGCGGAACAGGTCGAGGTCGGCGTCATAGGCCGTGCGGCCGGCGGTGGAGAGCATGGTGGCGATCCCGGGGCTATCTTCCCCGCCGTTCTTCCACGGACGCCGCCCGCCGCAAAGACTGACCCCGCGTCAGCGGGGGCGCCCTGGGCCGCTAGGGCGCGACCTCGCAGGTCGACATGATCTCGGCCCGCAGCTCGGGGATGCCGAAGCCTTTTTCCGAAGAGGTGGCCAGGACGCGCGGGAAGGCGGCCGGACGCTTGATGATCGCCGCCTCGGTGCGCAGGCGCACGGCCTCGACCTCGGCCGGCTTCAGCTTGTCGGCCTTGGTCAGGATGATCTGGTAGGAGACGGCGGCCTTGTCGAAGGCGGCCATCGGCTCCTCGTCCACCGCCTTCAGGCCATGGCGCGCGTCGATCAGCAGGAAGGCGCGCTTGAGGTTGGCGCGTCCGCGCAGGAAGTCGCGGCCGAGGTTCTGGAAGCGCTTCACCTCGGTCTTGGAGGCCTTGGCCCAGCCGTAGCCGGGCAGGTCGACGAGCCGCAGCCGCTCGTCCAGCACGAAGAAGTTCAGCTCGCGCGTGCGGCCCGGCTCGTTGGAGGCGCGGGCCAGGCCCTTGTGGCCGACCAGCGCATTGATCAGCGACGACTTGCCGACGTTCGAGCGGCCGGCGAAGGCCACTTCGGGCAGGTCGCCCGGCGGCAGGCCGTCGACCGAGACCGCCCCCATCAGGAAGCTGGCCTGCCGCGCGAACAGCACCCGCGCAGCTTCCAGTTCGTCCTCGGTGAAGAGCGGGTCCTGGCTCAACCGACTTCCTTCGGCTTGCCGGTCAGCCTGGCGATGATCTGGTCGATCGGATTGTCGACCTTGAAGCGGCGCATGATCACGTACTGCTGCAGGATCGTCAGCACGTTCGACCAGGTCCAGTAGATCAGCAGGCCGACCGCGAACGGGGCCATGATGAAGGTGAACATGACCGGCATGAACTGGAAGATCTTCTGCTGGATCGGATCGGGCTGCGGCGGGTTCATGGCCGTCGAGAGGTACATGGTCACGCCGTAGAGCAGCGCCATGGGGCCAAGGTGCAGCAGGTCCGAGTTCAGGATCGACCCGATGACCGGCACGGTGGCGGGGTTGTACGGCAGCAGGCCGAACAGGTTCCAGACGGTCAGCGGGTCCTTGGACGACAGGTCCTGGATCCAGCCGAAGAACGGCGCGTGCCGCATTTCGATGGTGACCGTCAGCACCTTGTAGAGGCCGTAGAAGACCGGGATCTGGACCAGCATCGGCAGGCAGCCGGTCAGCGGGTTGATCTTCTCTTTCTGATAGAGGGCCATCAGCTCCTGCTGCTGCTTGGCCGGGTCTTCCTTGAATTTGGCGCGCAGCGCTTCGACCTGCGGCTGCACCTTCTTCATCTTGGTGAGCGACTCGTAGCTCTTGTTGGCCAGCGGGAAGAAGATCAGCTTCACCGTCACGGTCAGCAGCAGGATGGCGATCCCGAAGTTGCCGACCTTCTGGAAGAAGAAGTCCAGCAGCATGAACATCGGCCGGGTGATGAACCAGAAGTTCCCCCAGTCGACCGCCATGTCCAGGTGCGGCACGCCCAGCTTGGTCTCGTATTCCTTCAGCAGCGGCACGGTCTTGGCGCCGGCGAACAGGCGGGTGACCTCGGTGACCTGCTTGCCGGCCGGGATGATGTGCGGGCGGCCGACATAGTTGGCTTCATAGATGTCGGCGGCCAGCGAGCGGGTCACCCGGTACTGGCTCTGGATGTGTTCGTTCTGATCGGGGATCAGGGCGGTCAGCCAGTACTTGTCGGTGATGCCGGTCCAGCCGCCGACGGACGACAGCGACGGGCCGCCCTCCTTCAGCCACTTGGCGTACTTCACCTGGCGCAGTTCGTCGCCCAGCCAGCCGATGGCGCCCTCGTGCACGATATGGGTGCGGCCGAGGTCGGCCGGGACGCCCTGGCGCTGGACCGAGGCGTAGGGGGCCAGCGTGACCGTGCCGGTCCCGGTGTTGGCGACCGTGTCGGTCACCGTGAACATGAACTTGTCGTCGATTTCGATCTTGCGGGTGAAGGTCAGGCCCTCGCCGTTGGCGGTGCGCAGCACCAGCGGCTGGCCGGGCGCGAGGGTCGAGCCCTCGACCACCTGCCAGACGGTCTCGGCGTTGGGCAGGCCGGGCAGGTTGGCCCCGGTCCAGCCGAACTCGGCGAAGAAGGCGTGCTGGGCGCCTTCGGGCCGCAGCAGCTCCACCGGCGGGGAGTCCTTGGACACCGTCGTGCGGTAGTTCTTCAGGAACAGGTCGTCGATGCGCGCGCCGCGCAGCGAGATCGAGCCCGAGAGCGCCGGCGTGGCGATCGGCGCGCGCGCGCTGGCGGCGGCGGCCTCCTGGCGCGAGATCACCACGGGGCCGGGCTTGGCGCCCGGCGCGGCCGGCGTCACGACGCCGGACGCGGCCTGCACCTCGGCGGCGGCGGCCTTCTGGCGCGCCATCTCGGCGCTCCGTTTCTTGGCGGCCGGATCCAGCACGAAGAACTGGTAGGCGATCAGGATCAGAACCGCGCTGACCACGAAGATGATCGTGTTGCGGTTGTTGTTCTCTTGCATTTGGACGCGCGCTCAGGCGGAGGGAGAAGGGGCGCGCTGCGAAGCGCGGGACGGGCTGTCGCTTTCGGCCGCGAGGCTTATCAGCGCGGTTTTCACATCGTCAAGCAAACGCGGCCACGCCCGGGTCGGCGCGCCGTTGCGGGCGATCAATACATAGTCGAAGCCGGGCTTGCCCAGTTGCGGCAAAATCGCCTGGGCCGCGGCCCGCAGGCGCCGCTTGGCGCGGTTGCGCACGACCGCGCCGCCGATCTTGCGGGTGGCGGTGAAGCCGACGCGGATCACGGGAGAATCGTCGGCCCGATCGCGGGCCTGCATCACCACCGCGCCCTTGGCGTGCGAAGACGCCCGCGCGGCGGCGAGAAAGTCCGAGCGCTTCTGGATGCGTTCGATGACTTTGGGGGCGTCGGTCATGCCGACACCTTAGGCTCCAAGACGCGGATGCGTCTTAGGCGGTCAGGCGCTTGCGGCCCTTGGCGCGACGGCGAGCCACGATCTTGGCGCCGTTCTTGGTCGCCATGCGCGCGCGGAAACCGTGACGGCGTGCACGCACCAGTCGGGACGGTTGGAAAGTCCGCTTCACGAGATCAACTCCGGTATAAAATTGAGGGGCGGTTCCTAAGGGAGGCGAGGAGAGGAGTCAACCTTCTCCTGTGTTTTCAGGCCGCGAGGGTGAGGATCACCGGGCCGCGCCGCGTCGCCACCAGCGTATGCTCGTACTGGACGGTCGGTTCGTGGCCCGGCGGGGTCAGGGTCCAGCCGTCGTCGCCTTCCTCCACCCAGTCGGCGCCGAGCGACAGGAACGGCTCGATGGTGAAGACCAGGCCCTCATGGATCCGGCGGCGGTCGCTGGGCTCCCACCAGGTCGGAATCTCGGCCGGCTCGTCGTGCAGCGAGCGCCCGACGCCGTGGCTGGCGAGGTTGGTCACCAGCGAGTAGCCGTTCTTGTCGGCGAAGCCCTGGATGGCCTTGCCGACCTCGTTGAGCTTGACCCCCGGCCGCACCGCCCGGATGCCCGCCCACATGGCCCGGCGGCCGTCACGGCACAGCCGCTCGATGTTCGGCTTGACCGGCGGCACCGCGAAGCTGGCCCCGGTGTCGCCGAAGAAGCCGTTCAGCTCGGCCGAGACGTCGATATTGACCAGGGTCCCGGCCTCGATCCGGCGGTCGTCGGGAATGCCGTGCGCGCAGTCCGGCGCCACCGAGATGCAGGTCGCCCCCGGGAAGTCGTAGGTCAGCTCCGGGGCCGAGCGGGCGCCTTCCAGCTCCAGCATCTGGCGGCCGAGCTGGTCGAGCTCGCGGGTGGTGATCCCCGGCTCCAGCGCCTTGCCCATGGCCTCCAGCGTGCGCGCGACCAGCCGGCCGGCGGCCTTGAGGCCCTCGAGTTCGTGTTCGTGTTCGACGGTCATGACCCGGTTATATAGGTCACAGGTCCGGTCTGACGATGGTTTTGCCGACCACCTTGCGGTTGGCGAGGGAATCGAAGGCCGCCCGCCAGTCGCTCAGCGGATACTCGTGATCGACCCGCGGTTTCATCCGGGCGGCCATGTCCCAGATCGCCGCCACGTTCTCGCGGCCCTTCTCGGGGAACCGGCGGCCGTACTCGCCGGCCCGCACGCCCATCACCGAGAAGCCCTTGATCAGGGCGATGTTGACCGGCAGCACCGGCTGGCGGCCCGAGGCGAACCCGACCGACAGGATGCGGCCGTTGAAGGCGATGCAGCGCAGGCTCTCGTCGAACACGTCGCCGCCGACCGGGTCGTAGATCACGTCCGCCCCGCCGCCGCCGGTGATCTCCTTGACCTGCTCGCGGAAGCCCCCGGTCACGTTGACCACCGCGTCGGGCTGATACTCCCGCTGCACGACGGCCAGCTTGTCGTCCGAGGCCGAGGCGGCGATGACCTTGCAGCCGAGCTGCTTGGCGAGGTCCACCGCGGCCAGGCCGACGCCGCCGGCCGCCCCGTGCACCAGCACCCACTCGCCCGGCTCCACCGCCGCGCGGCGCACCAGCGAGACATAGGCGGTGAGATAGGCGGTCGCATAGCCGGCCGCCTGGCTGAACGTCAGGCCCTCCGGCTTGCGGCGCAGGCCCGCGGCCGGGGTCACGGCATATTCGGAAAAGCCGCCGATGCGCGCGCCCCCGACGACGGCCTCGCCGATCTGGAACTGGTCCACGCCCTCGCCCAGGGCGCTGACCTCGCCGGCGATCTCCATGCCCGGAATGAACGGCAGGGGCGGCTTGTGCTGGTACTCGCCCCGGGTCTGCAGCAGGTCGGGGAAGTTGACCGCCGCGGCCCGGACCCTGACCTGCACCTCGCCCGGCCCCGGCGCCGGGGTCGGGATCTCCTTCAGGACGCAGCCGCCGTAGTTCGGGCCAAGTTCCTCAACCAGCAGCGCGCGCAATACGTCCCTCCAGGCCTTCGCGGACCAGGCCCGCAATCTCTCGGCAAGCCACGTCGGCGCAGGGGACCACGCCGGTGAAGGCGGTGAAGCCGTGCGCCAGCCCGTCATAGCAGCGATAGACCACCGGCACGCCCGCCGCCCGCAGGCGCGTGGCGTAGGCCTCGCCCTGGTCGACCAGCGGGTCGAAGCCGGCGGTGACGACCACCGCCGGCGCCAGGCCCGACAGGTCCTCCTCGCCGAGGGGCGAGAGGCGCAGGTCGGCCGGGTCGGCGCCCGCGCCCATATAGTGGCCGATGAACCAGTCCATCGTCGCCCGCGACAGCGGGAAGGCCTCGGCATAGGTGGTCATCGAGGCGCTCTGGCTGGCCACGTCCACGCAGGGATAGACCAGCAGTTGCAGGTCGGGCTGCGGTTCGCCCGCGCGCCGCAGGTCCTGGCAGACGACCGCCGCGAAATTGCCGCCCATGGAGTCGCCGCCGATCACCGCCCGCCCGGCCGGGGCGCCGAACCGCCCGGCGTCGTCGCGCACGTACCTGTAGGCGGCCAGCACGTCGTCCAGCCCGGCCGGAAAGCGATGCTCGGGCGCCAGGCGATAGTCCACCGACACCACCGGCGCGCGGGTCACCTTGGCCAGGATGCCGCAGAAGGCGTGGCAGGTCTCCAGGTCGCCGATCACCCCGCCGCCGAAGTGCGCGAACACGATGGCCGGCGCGGCCGGGTCCTGGCGCTCGGGCCGGTAGAGCCTGGCCGGAATGCTGCGGTCGTCCGCGGGGATGGCCAGGGGCTCGGCGGCGACCCCCGGCTCCGGGCGCCCGCCATAGACCTTGCCGCCCTCGGCCGCGGCGCGGCGGGCCTCCTCGGGCGACAGGGTGGTCATGGCGGGCATGCGGGCCGCCTGGGCGGCCATGAACTGGAAGCGCGGATCGAGCGTGCGGCCGCCGCGATAGACGGCCGCGCCCCCGGACATCAGGCGCAGGATCGGCGAGGGCAGCGAGAGGATCGTACGGGCGAGGGCGCGCTGGAGACTGGCCACGCCGTTCAGCCCTCGGCCTGCTGCAGGCCCTTCAGTCCGCCCTGGATCATGGCCACGGCGAAGGCGGTGGCGCCCTTGGTGTCGATCGGGCGGCGGGCCAGCATCTTCTCGCCCACGTCGCGCGCGATGGCGATGCAGGCGGCGGCCAGGTAGTCCGGGTCGGCGACCGGCGCGCCGCCGCCGGCCATCTCCTCGACGATCGCCTCGCGGACCTCGTTGAAGACGGCGGTCATCTCCGGCGTTTCGCCGTGCACGTGCGGCTGGATCTCGCCGGCCGGACGCTGGCTCAGCCAGCTCTTGTGCGCGTCGGCCAGGAACAGGAAATAGGCCTCGATGGCGGCATGGACGAACTCTTCCCAGCCGGCCGACTGCGCGCGCTGCGCCTTCAGCAGCGGGGCGAACTGGCGGGCGCCCTCGCTGGCCAGGGCCAGGTACACCTCGTCCTTCGACTTGAAGTAGTTGTAGAAGGTCCCGGCCGCGAGGCCGGTGCCGCGGATGATGTCGCGCACCGTCGCGGTCTCGTAGCCCAGGTCCCCGAACACCTTGCGCGCGGCGTCCAGTATGGCCTGCCGATTGGCGACCTTGGTCAGTTCGCGCTTGCCGGGCGGTAGATAGGCGACTTCGGACATCTCAGGCCTGACTCGAAAAGGTGACGCCCGTCATATTATGACGAGGTCGAACCGGAAGCCAGACGCTCATGCTCAGGAACGGTCCGGACCCGTCGTAATCATCCGCCGGCGCGCGGACGCGGCGCAGCCGCTGCGGCACTGCATCCAGTTCGGCGCGCAATCCTCCGCCGCTTCGGTCGAGAGGCAGACGTAGTAGCTGCCGGCGCAGTCGAGGCGGCAGCGCTCGGCGTCGGCGCCGCCGGGGCCCGCCAGGGGCGCGAGAAGCCCGGGCAGGGGCGTCGCGGGCTGCTGCGGCTCTTGGGCCTGCTCGGGCTTCACGGGGCCGCGCAGGGGCGTCTGCTGGGCGTTCGCCGGCCAGGCGGCCAGGGCCAGGATCAGCAGGAGCGGAGCTAAGCGCATGCCCAGGGCTTGAGCCGTTCCGCCTTAAGGCCCGGTTAACCATAACGGCAGGCGCTCAGGCCGGGCTTGAACGTCAGGTGGTCGGCGCAGAACTGGGCCATGGCGTGTCCTCCCGGGGGCGGAGGAAGTGCGCCTGGCCTGACGCCGCGTCGGTCAAGCGGGCCGGGCGCGGGCGGCGCGCAACGAAAAAGGGGGCCGCCGGACGGCGACCCCCCTTCGTTCCTGGACGTCTTGTATTCTTAGAACTCTTCCCAGCTATCCTGGTCGGCGTGGGCGCTCGGCGCCAGGGCGGTGGCGCCCCGGGTGGCCAGGCGCTGCGCCGGCGGCGGCCGGTGCGGGGTCGGCGCGACCGTGCGGGTGGCGGCCTGGACGCCGCCGCCGGTGACGCGGAAGCGGGCGACCAGCCGGGCCAGTTCCTGGGCCTCGTCGGCCAGCACGCGGCTGGCGGCGGTGGACTGCTCGACCATGGCCGCGTTCTGCTGGGTCACCTGGTCCATCTGGTTGACGGCGGTGTTGACCTGGCCGAGGCCCAGCGCCTCCTCCTTGGCGGAGGCGGCGATCTCGCCGACGACGTTGGAGATCTCGCCCACCTGCCGGACGATGCGCTCCAGCGCCTTGCCGGTCTCGCCGACCAGGCTCACGCCCTGGCTGACTTGCTGGCTGGAGGCCGAGATCAGGGTCTTGATCTCCTTGGCCGCTTCGGCCGAACGCTGGGCCAGGGCCCGGACTTCCGAGGCGACGACCGCAAAGCCGCGGCCGGCTTCCCCGGCCCGCGCCGCTTCGACCCCAGCGTTCAGCGCCAGCAGGTTGGTCTGGAAGGCGATCTCGTCGATCACCCCGATGATCTGGCTGATCTGCTTGGCCGAGCTTTCGATCTGGCCCATCGCCTCGATGGCGCGGCCGACGACCACGCCGCCTTCTTCGGCGTCGGTCTTGGCGGCGGCGACGGCTTCACGGCCGTGGCTGGCGCCTTCCGAGGTCTTGTTGACCGTGGCGGTGATCTCGTCCAGCGCCGCGGCGGTTTCTTCCAGGGTCGCGGCCTGATGCTCGGTGCGGCGCGACAGGTCGTCGGCCGAGGTGCTGATCTCGCCCGCGCCCGACTGGATCGAGGCGGTGGCGCCGGCGATGGCGCTCATGGCTTCCTCCAGCTTGGCGGAGGCGGCGTTGAAGTCGTCGCGCAGCTTGCGATAGTCGCCGGGGAACTCGGTCTCCAGGCGGTAGGTCAGGTCGCCGGCGGCCAGGCTGTCGAGGCCGCGGGCCAGCGAGTTGACCACCATGGCCTGTTCCTCGGCGATGGCCGCGGCGGCTTCGGCGTTCTGGCGGCGGGTGACCTCGGCCGAGGCTTCGGTCTGCTCGTGCTCGATGCGCAGCTTCTCGAGGTGAAGCTGGTTGTCGCGGAAGACGGTCAGCGACGAGACGATGGCCCCCAGCTCGTCCTTGCGGCGGAGCTTGTCCAGGTCGATGGCGTTGTCGCCGCGGGCCAGGGCCTCGGTGGCGCCGGCGATCTGCTTGACGTCGCGCCGCAGCATCATGGTCAGCGCCCAGGCCAGGGCGCCGGCGATCAGCAGGGTCGCGACGGCGGCGACCATGGTCACCATCTGCGCGGTCTGCGAGCGGTCCTCGCTGGCCTTGGCGTTGGCGTCGGTCAGCTTGTTGTTGGCGGCGACGATGTTGTTCAGCATGCCGGCCATGCTCGCATACTCCTGCTCGAACGGAGCGGCGAAGCCGGCGGCGGTGCCGAAGTCGGTGCTGATCATGGCCGCGATCACGTCCAGCGCGTCCCGCGTGCCTTTCAGCGCCTTGACCAGGTCCTGGAAGGCCTTCTTCTGCGAGGCGGGCGCCGCGGCCTCGATGGCCTGCACTTCCTTGGTGATCGCGTCCACCTCGGCCAGCAGCTTCTGGCTCTCGCCCTCGATCTTGTCGGTCTCGATCGAGGCGGCCTGGTGGGTCAGCAGGAAGTAGAGCTGGCCGTGCACCGCGGTGATCCGTTCGGACACCTTCTGCAGGCGCAGGCTGTTGGGCAGGTCGGTATGGACGACCTGCTTGAGGTCGTTGGCCTGGCCACGTTGGATGATGACGGCGCCGCCGGCCGTCAGGGCCAGCATCACCAATGCGAAAGCTGGCGCGAAGCCGATCTTCGCGATCAGCGGCAAGTCGACGAGCCGAAAGCGCTTCACCAAAATTTCCCCCGACTAGGTAGTATCCTTAGGTTCACAATGCGGGGAGGTTGCTAACCAATCGTCACTGGAAGTCCGGATTTTCCTGACTTCGCGTGTGTAATATATAGAGAGACGCCGGAAATGTGATTGCGTCATTTACTGTACGTTAACCACATCTAATTCTCGGCCATCAGATTCTTTTAACCTGAATGCCTCATAGAGGGGATGCGTCCGTTATCTAGAAAGGAGTGGGGCCATGAAGAATCTCATCAAAATCGGCGGCGGTGTCGCCCTCTGCCTGGCGTTTGCCGGCGCGTCGGCTGCGGCTGATTTCCAGGAAAGCATGTCGAAGTGCCTGACCAAGCACGCCAACACCCGCGACGCCGCGGTGGTGATGCTCGAGTGCAACGCCGAGGCTGGCAAGCTGTCGGGCTGCAAGGTCCTGGAAGACAGCAAGGCTGGCAAGGGCTTCGACAAGGCCGCCCTGTGCGTGGCCGATGCTCTGCCGATGGGGTCGAAGACCGGCGTCGTGAAGGTGCCGATGCGCTTCCCCGGCGGCGCGTAAGCCCGCAACAAGAATTCGCATTCTTGCAGATCGCGCCCTCGGCCCATGGCCGGGGGCGTTTTGCATTTGCGACTACTTGCCCACCCGCTTGAGCAGTTCCTGCGCCGCCGCCGGGGCGCGGACCTTTCCCTCGTGGATCACATAGGCGAACACCTCGCGCGGACCTTCGGCGGGGCCGGTGCGGTCGAGCGGCTTGAAGTCGCCGGGGACCTGGCCCTTCGCGTAGTCGGCGAGGCGCTCGGCCCAGGCGTCGAGTTCTTCCGGCGGATAGGCGGTCTCGATCTCGTCGACGCCCTTCATCAGCCGCAGATAGACGAAGCTGGAGGTGATGTCGGCGATCAGCGGGTAGGTCTCATGCTCGGCCACGCAGACGGCCACGTCTTGGTCGCGGCACAGCTTCACGAAGGCCGGATCGGCGAAGCTGGGGTGGCGCACCTCCACCACATGCCGCAGGGCCAGGCCGTCCAGCTTCTTGGGCAGCAGTTCCAGGAAGGCGGCGAAGTCGTCGGGGTCGAACTTCTTGGTGGCCATGAACTGCCAGTTGATCGGCCCGAGCCGGTCGCCCAGCTCGACGATCCCCTGGTTCAGGAACTTGCCCACCGACTCGCCGGCTTCGGCCAGCACCCGCCGGTTGGTGCAGAACCGCGAGGCCTTCACCGAGAAGACGAAACCGTCCGGGGTGGAGGCCGCCCACTTGGCGAAGGTCTCGGGCTTCTGGCTGGAATAGTAGGTCGAGTTGATCTCCAGCGTGGTGAGATGGCGGCTGGCATAGGACAGCTCGTCCGCGTGCTTCAGGCCCTGCGGATAGAACACGCCCCGCCAGGGTTCGAAGATCCAGCCCCCGATCCCGGTTCGAATCTGACCTGCCTGCGCCATCTCGTTCCTCGCCCTTGCTACTTCCTCTGGTCCGCGGTGGCGTCCCGGGTCAGCTTGAATTCCGAGCCCGCCTTCCACTCCGGCCAGGTGGTCGAATTGGCCAGTTGGCGGCCCAGCTCGAACATCAGTTGGCCGTCCTGGGCGATGCCTTCAAGGTTCCAGCTATCGTCGAAGTGGTCGGCCGGCTGGTGATAGCGCTCGGCGGTGTAGGCCTTCGAATAGGCCGCGCCCGCGGCCTCGCCGCCCTCGATCAGGTCGCGGCCCGAGCCGAACGAGATCGCCGGCACGCCGCGCTTGGCGAACGGGAAGTGGTCCGAGCGGAAGAACGAGCCGGCTTCCGGGCGCGGGTCGGGGACGTAGTAGCGGCCATGGCTCTTGCCGACCGCCACCAGGGCGTCCTGCAGGGTCGAGGCCGCGTCGCCCGAGGTGGTGAAGTCCTTGGCCGGGCCGGCGGGCGACAGCGCGTCCATGTTGATGTTCGCGACCGTCTTGCCCAGCGGATAGAGCGGGTTGGCGGCGTAGTATTCCGAGCCCAGCAGGCCCTTCTCCTCGGCGGTGACCGCCAGGAACACCACTGAGCGGTCGGGCTGCGGGCCCTTGGCGAAGGCGCGGCCGATCTCGATCATGGTGGCGATGCCGTCGGCGTTGTCGACCGCGCCGTTGTAGATCGCATCGCCCTTGGCGTCGGGCAGGCCCACGCCCAGGTGATCCCAGTGGCCGGAATAGATGATGGTCTCGTCCGGCCGCTTGGCGCCCGCGATCATGCCGACCACGTTCTTGGAGACGATCTTCTGCACGTCGACCTCGTAGTCGGTGGAGAAGGTCGCGCCCTTCAGCTCGACCGGCCTGAAGTCGCGGGTCTGGGCCTGCTTCTTCAGGGCTTCGAAGTCGAGGCCCGAGGCCTTGAAGAGTTCGACCGTGCGGTCGCGCTGGATCCAGCCTTCCAGCAGGGCGTGCGCCTCGCTCGGCTTGTCGCGGATGATGTCGAACAGGGTGTTGGTGTTGGAGTTCTTCACCGTCGCCCAGCCGTATGACGCCGGGGCGGTCTCGTGGATCACCAGGAAGCCGATCGCGCCCTGGCGCGCGGCCTCCTCGAACTTGTAGGTCCAGCGGCCGTAATAGGTCATGGCCTTGCCGCCGAAGTCGCCGCCGTTCCTGCTGTCGGGGCCGGTCTCGAAGTCGGGGTCGTTGACCAGCACCAGGGCGACCTTGCCCTTCAGGTCGACGCCCTTGAAGTCGTCCCAGTCGCGCTCGGGCGCGGTGACGCCGTAGCCGACGAAGACGATCGGGGCGTCCTTGACGGTGACGCGGGCGTCGCCGGTCTGGGCGGCGCGCAGGGCCACCTCCTCGCCCTGGGTCCAGATGGCGCTCTTGCCGCCGGCGGTGACGCTGATCGCCACCGGGCCCTTGATCTCGAAGCGCGCCAGCGGCACGTCCTGGGTCCAGCGGCGCTGGCCGTCCACGAGATCTCCACCCGGCTTCAACCCGGCCGCCTCATACTGCTGGGTAATATAGGCGACCGTCTTCGTCTCCCCTTCGGTGGCCGGGCCGCGGCCTTCGAACGCATCGGAAGCCAGGACCTTCACATGTTCGGCGATCTTGTCGGGGGCGATGTCGGCCGCCAGCGCCGGGGCGGAGAAAACGGCCCAGACAGCGGCGCTGGCGAGGAGAAACTGTTTCATAGTTCACTCAAATGGGGGGTGGAATTGCGCGGAACCCTAGTGCGGGGCGCGGTCTTGCGCCAGCGTCGTGCGACCGCTTTGCGACAGTCGTCGTCTCCATTGCCGATCATGTCGTCTCAGCAATCGACCTGAAGCATGACCGCGGCTAAGAACGGAACGCCGGTATCAAGGTCTGCGCCGCGCCGCCCAAGTCCGCACGGCGCGGCAGGCGGCGTCGCAAACCGATAGTGATGAAAAGAGCGATGCGCCTAGTCTCCCCTGCGGTATCGATGGTCGGCCTGGCCTGCCTGACGCTTTCGGCCTGCGCCTCGACCCGCGACGTCGATACGCGCCTGCCCGCCGCCTACGAACTGCCGCCCGCCGTCGTCGTCGCCGACGCGCCGGGGCTCGACGCCTGGTGGACCGCCTTCGACGATCCGCAGCTCACCGCCCTGATCGAGCAGGCCCTGGCCGCCAGCCCCGATGCGCGCAGCGCCGCCGCCCGGCTGCGCGAGGCGCGCGCCACCCGCTCGGGCGCCCTGACCGGCTTCCTGCCCCAGGGCAATATCCGCGGTTCGACCTCCGAGACCGAAAGCAAGGTGATCGACGGGACCGCCGTCACCATCCCCGGCTTCTCCACCTCGGGCGACAGCGAGACCCAGAGCGCCAATTTCGACGTGAGCTGGGAGATCGACCTCTTCGGCCGCATCTTCGCGGCCCGCCGCGCCGCCAACGCCGAGATGGCGGCCGCCCGCCTCGACTACGAGGCCGCCCGCGCCAGCCTCGCCGCCGGGGTGGCGGACGGCTACTTCCTGGCCCGCGGCCTGGCGATCCAGCTCGAGGACGCGCGGGCGACCGAGCGGATCCAGGCCGAGCTCTATCGCATCACCACCATCCGGGCCGAGCGCGGCATCGGCTCGCCCGCCGACGCCGACCGCGTGGCCGGCGACCTTTCCCAGGCCCGCGCCCAGGTCGCCGGCCTGGAGGCCGACCTGCAGGCCCAGCGCCGCAATCTGCTGATCCTCACCGGCCGCGGGATCGATCCCATCGCCAGCCTGCCGATCGACGCCGAGGTCGGCGCCATCCCCGAGGTTCCCGCCGCCATTCCGGGCGAGCTGCTGGCCCGCCGGCCCGACGTGCGCCGCGCCGAGGCCATGCTCGTCTCGGCCCTGGGGCGCCTGGACTACGCCAAGCTGGCCTTCTTCCCGACCTTCAAGCTGACGCCCGGCGTCGGCCTGCAGAAGAGCGACCAGCCGGGCTATTCGGCGACGATCCAGAACTGGACCATCGGCGGCAATGTCGTCATCCCGGTGCTGGACGTCCCGCGGCTGCTCTCGGAGATGAAGGCCCAGGACGCCCGCGCCGAGCAGGCGGCCATCGCCTATGAGAAGGCGGTGCAGACCGCCTATGGCGAGGCCGAGAACTCCCTGGTCCAACTGGCCGCCGACCGTCGCCGGGTGGAGCTGCTCGACGCCGGCGAGACCCGGGCCGAGCGGGCCTATGAAGCCTCCCGCACGGGCTATGTCGCCGGCTTCACCGATCTGCAGACCATGCTCAACAACGAACAGGCGTGGCGCACCGTGCGCACCCTGGAGACCGTGGCCCAGGTGCAGGCCCTGCGCCGCGCCGTTCAATCCTACAAGGCCCTCGGCGGCGGTTGGCCGCTCGAGACCGCCCCGACCAACAAAGAGGCGCGCTGACGTGACGAGAACGACGACCATCCTGGCCATCGCGGTCGGCCTGGCCTCCGCCTTGACGCTCGCCGCCTGCGGGCCGAAGGAGCCGCCGAAGAAGGACCCGGCCGCCAACGCCCGCGCCGTCCGCGTCGTGCGGATCGAGAACCGCGCCATCACCGGCGCCCTGACGGCGTCGGGCTCGCTGATCCCGCGCGAGGAGGCGGCGGTGAATCCCGAGGTGACCGGCTATCGCGTGTCCCGTGTGCTGGTCGAGGAGGGCGCCTATGTGAAGGCCGGCCAGACCCTGGCCCAGCTCGACGGCGTGCTGATCAACGCCCAGCTCGAACAGCAGAAGGCCCTGGCCGCCCAGGCCGACGCCCAGGCCCAGCAGGCCGAGGCCGAGGCCGCGCGCGTCGCCGGGCTCGACGGCCAGGGCGTGCTTAGCCAGGAGGCCATCGACCAGCGCCGCTACCAGGCCAAGGCCGCCCGCGCCACCGCCAACGCCCAGGCCGCAGCCTATCGCGACGTCCAGACCCGGTCGACCAAGCTGGCGGTCACCGCCCCGGTCTCGGGCCTGGTCCTGGAACGCACCGTGCGGCCCGGCGACCTGGCCAGCGGCGGGGCCACGCCCTGGTTCCGCATCGCCCGCGACGGCCAGATCGAGCTCTCCGCCGACCTCTCCGAGGACGACCTGGCGCGCATCCGCGTCGGCCAGTCGGCCGCCGTCACCCTGCCGGCCGGCGGCACGGCGGTCGGCAAGGTCCGGATCGTCTCGCCGCAGATCAACCCCCAGACCAAGCTCGGCACGGTGCGCGTCCTGCTGCCGGTGCGCAGCGACATCCGGGCCGGCGGCTTCGGCCGCGCGGTGTTCGGCGACGCCAGCGGCCAGGGCCTGACCGTGCCCGAGACCGCGATCCGCTACGACGCCGACGGCGCCAGCGTCATGACCGTCGGCGCCGACAACCGGGTCAAGCGGGTGAACGTCCAGACCGGCGCGCGTGGCGAGGGCCTCGTCACCCTGGTCAAGGGGCCGCCCGCCGGGACCCGGGTGATCCAGAACGCCGCGGCCTTCCTGCTCGACGGCGACATGGTCAAGCCGGTCGAGGGCGCGGCGCCGGCCGCGCCCGCCCAGCCCGCGGCCAGGCCCCAAGCGGCGGATAAGCGCTGATGACCCAGTCTCACACCGGCGGCGGCAGCGGCGGCGGGATGCAGATCTCCGCCTGGGCCATCAAGAACCCTGTCCCGGTGGCGGTGCTGTTCATCGCGCTGCTGCTGGCCGGGCTCGTGGCCTATTCCGGCCTGTTCGTAAAGATGTACCCGAACGTGCAGTTCCCGGCGGTCTCGGTGACCGTCACCCAGAACGGCGCGGCCCCCGGGGAAATGGAGACCCAGATCACGCGGCCGGTCGAGGACGCGCTGGCCGGGATCCCCAACGTCAAGAACATCTACTCGACGGTCATGCAGGGGGTTTCGACCACCACCATCGAGTTCGAGATCGGCGAGGACCTGCAGAAGAAGACCGACGAGGTGCGCTCGCGGATCGACCAGACCCGCGCCATCCTCCCGCGCGAGATCGACGAGCCGACCATCACCCGGGTCGAGATCGACAGCCAGCCGATCCTGACCTACGCGGTCGCCGCGCCGGCCATGTCGGACGCCGAGCTGTCCTGGTTCATCGACGACACCGTCTCGCGCGCCCTCCAGTCGCAGAAGGGGGTGGCCCAGGTCGCCCGGGTCGGCGGGGTCAGCCGCGAAATCAACGTCATCGTCGACCCCGACAAGCTGAACGCCCGCGGCCTGACCGCGGCCCAGGTCAACAACGCCCTGCGTGCGGCCGACCTCGATTCGCCGGGCGGCCGGGTGCAGGTCGGCGGCCGCGAGCAGACCCTGCGGGTGCTCGGCTCGGTCAACACCCTCAAGGCGCTGCGCGAATTCACGATCCCCACGGGCACGGGCGGCTTCGTCAAGCTGACCGACATCGCCGACGTCGGCGACGGCGCCTCCGAAGTGCGCGGCTTCGCCCGCCTCAACGGCCAGCCGGTCGTCGGCTTCCTGGTGATGAAGACCCGCGATTCCAGCGACGTCGCGGTCGAAGACAACGTCATGGCCGCCCTGGAGAAGGCCGAGGGCCAGTACAAGGGCGTCACCTTCACCAAGATCTTCTCCAGCGTCGAGGAGACCCGCGCCAACTTCCGCGCCACCCAGCACGTGCTGCTGGAGGGGATGATCCTGGCGGCCCTGGTGGTGTTCCTGTTCCTGCGCGACTGGCGCTCGACCGCGATCACCGCCTTCGCCATGCCGGTTTCGCTGATCCCGACCTTCTTCTTCATGCAGTTGTTCGGCTTCTCGCTGAACGTCGTGACCCTGCTGGCCCTGACCCTGGTCATCGGCATCCTGGTCGACGACGCCATCGTCGAGATCGAGAACATCGAAAAGCGGGTGGCCGAGGGCATGCGGCCGTTCCAGGCCGCCATGGAGGGCGCCGACGCCATCGGCCTGGCGGTGGTGGCCACCACCTTCGCCATCGTCGTGGTGTTCACCCCGGTCTCGTTCATGGCCGGCATGGCGGGCCAGTTCTTCCGCGAGTTCGGCCTCACCGTCTCGGTGGCGGTGCTGTTCTCGCTGGTCGTCGCGCGCCTGCTCACCCCGCTGATGGCCGCCTACCTGCTCAAGCCCGCGGCCCACCCGGCCCCGCGCAAGCCGTTCGAGGGCTTCTACCGCAACGCCCTGGAGTGGGCGCTCGATCACCGCATCTTGGCCTCGGTCCTCGGCGGGGTGATGTTCGTCGGCTCGCTGGGCCTGGCCACCCTGCTGCCGCAGGGCTTCCAGCCGGCCGGCGACCCCGACTATCTCTATGTCGACATCCAGGGTCCCCCCGGCGCCACCGTCGAGGACATGGAAGACACCGCGCGGCGGCTGAACCAGCTTTTCACCAGCCGCCCGGAGGTCACCGGCACCTTCGTCCAGATCGGGTCGACGGTGATCACCGGCGGGCCCGGCGGCGGCGGGGGCAGCAGCGACCTGCGCTCGGGCACCATGACCATCCTGCTCTCGCCCGACCGCAAGGTGAGCGGCGACCAGATGCGCCGCGAGATGCGCGAGGAACTGCTGGCCGTCCCCGACGCCCGCGTGACCTTCCTCGACTTCCAGGGCCAGGCCGGCCTCTCGAAGGTGCTGCAGAGCGACGACCCGGCCAGGCTGCAGGCCGCGGCGCTGGAGCTGGAACGCCAGATGCGCGGCCTCAACCAGGTCGCCAACCCGCGTCCCTCCACCCCGCCCGTCGGGCCTGAAGTGGTGATCCGTCCGCGGCCGGCCGAAGCCGCGCGCCTCGGCGTCTCGGCCGACACCATCGCCCAGGTGGCGCGCGTCGCCACGGTCGGCGACATCGACGCCAACGTCGCCAAGCTCACCGACGGCGAGCGGCGCCTGCCGATCCGCATCCGGCTGCCGGCCGACGCGCGCGCCGACATCCAGCGGATCAAGGCGCTGCGCATCCCCACCGCCTCGGGCGCCGTCACCACCCTGGACGCGGTGGCCGACGTCGAGTTCCAGGCCGGCCCGGCGAAGATCGAGCGCCTCAACCGCAAGCGCCAGCTCACCATCCAGGCCGAACTCAACGGCGTGGAGATGGGCGAGGCCAACAAGGCGGTCGACAACCTGCCGATCATGAAGAAGCTGCCGGAGGGCGTGACCCCCGCCCAGACCGGCGAGCTGGAGGCCATGCAGGAGCTGTTCGCCTCGTTCGGGCTCGCCGTCTTCGCCGGCGTCTCGATGATCTATGGCGTGCTGGTGCTGCTGTTCCGCTCGTTCTTCAAGCCGATCGTCATCCTCTCGGCCCTGCCGCTCGCGGTCGGCGGCGCCTTCCTCGGCCTGCTGATCTTCAACCTCTCGCTGTCCATCCCCTCGCTCATCGGCTTCCTGATGCTGCTGGGCCTGGCGGCCAAGAACTCGATCCTGCTGGTCGAGTACGCCATCGAGCGCGAGCGCGAGGGCATGGAGCAGCGGCAGGCGCTGATCGAGGCCTGCCGCGAGCGTGCGCGCCCGATCGTCATGACCACGGTCGCCATGGCCGCGGGCATGCTGCCCACCGCCTTCGCCCTGGAGAAGGGCGCGGAGTTCCGCCAGCCGATGGCGGTCGCGGTGATCGGCGGCCTGATCACCTCGACCCTGCTCTCGCTGGTGCTGGTGCCGGTGGTCTACGAGTTCGTGGACGACTTCGAGAACTGGCTGCGTCCCAAGCTCGCCAGGCTGATCACCCCGCGCGAGGCGCCTGGCCAGCCCGTCCCGGAGGACAAGCTCTAAGCGTCGCTGTTGCGGCGCGCCGCGAGCAGGCTATGCTTTGCATCTCTTAGTTGCGGGGTGCGGGCATGGCGACGTTTTCCACGGGGCAGGCGTTCGCGTCGGGCTTCAAGATCATCGCCCGCAATCCGTTGGCGATCCTGGTCTGGGCCCTGATCTCTCTCGTCGTCGCCTTCGCGCCGCAGGCGCTGATGGCGGCGGCGATCTGGCCGCAGCTCCAGGCGATGACGGCTCAGCAAGGCGCCGACGCGGCCCAGTCGGATGCGGCGCTGGAGCAGATGCTGGCGTTCAGCAGCCGCTTCAGCGCCTTCCAGCTAATCCAGTTCGCCGGCAGCCTGGCCGCCTCGACCCTCCTGACCGGCGCGATCTTCCGCGCCGTGCTCGAGCCCGGCGACAAGGCCTGGTTCTACCTGCGGGCCAGCCGGCAGGAGCTCTGGCTGGGCGTCTGCATCGTGACGATGTGGGTCGTCGGCTTCATGCTGATCTTCGTTGCGATGATCCCGATCTTCATCGTGACGGCGATTCTCGCCGGGGCCTCCGCCGCCACGGGCGCCGAGCCCGGGGTCGGCGCGGCGCTCGCCATGCTGGCCATGCTGCTGCTGACCACGGCCGCGGCGATCTGGCTGTTCCTGAGATTCAGCCTGGGCCTGCCGATGTCCTTTGCGGACAGCTATTTCCGCCTGTTCGACTCCTGGCGCCTGACGGCCGGTCAGGCCGGGAAAATGGCGCTGGTCGGCATCGCGCTGAGCGTGATCGTCTTCATCCTCCAGATGGTGCTGCTCGCCGTCGTCCTCTTCGCCGGCTACGGCCTCATGGGGTGGGAGGGGGCCCCTGACTTCAGCACGCTGACCCTGGCCCGGGCGGCGCCGGCGATCGCGATCGGCGCGGCTGTCTTCGCCCTCTTCAGCGTCGTCGTCACCGTGCTCTTCAGCGCACCCCTGGCCGATATCCATCGCCAGCTCGCGCCCACGGCGGACGAGCCCGGCGCCCCAGGAATCTGACTGCGGCGGTCATGCCGATGCGGAGGTCGTGCGGCCTCGCCTCAGACCTCCCCCCGCAGCACCCTCGCGAACAGTTCGGGATCGACGTTGCCGCCGGACAGCACCAGCCCGGTCGTGTCCGCGCCGAACGACTTCACCTTGCCCGCCAGCAGGGCGGCCAGGCCGACGCAGCCGCCCGGCTCGACCACCAGCTTCAGCACCGAGAACGCATAGCGCATCGCCTGCGCCACCTCCGCATCGGCGACCACGGCGACGTCGGCGACGGTCTTCTGCAGCACAGGAAAGGTCAGCAGGCCGGGCGCCGGGCTTTCCAGGGCGTCGCACAGCGAGCGCGCCGCCGGTCTGGTCACGATCCGCTCGCCCTTCTGCAGCGAGCGAAGGGTGTCGTCGAACCCGGCCGGCTCGACCCCGACGATCGCCGTGTTCGGCGACAGCGCCTTCACCGCCGTCGAGACCCCGGCCATCAGGCCGCCGCCGCCGATCGGGGCGACGACGGTGTCGAAGGCGACGCCGCGGGCCTGCGCCTGACGGACCAGCTCCAGCCCGACCGTGCCCTGGCCGGCGATCACGTCGAGGTCGTCGAAGGCCGGCACCGTCACCGCGCCCCGCTCGGCCGCGATCGCCGCGGCGATCTCCTCGCGGCTCTCGGTCAGCCGGTCGTAGAGCTTGATCTGCGCGCCGTAGCCGCGCGTCGCCTCGACCTTCACCGCCGGCGCGTCGGCGGGCATGACGATGATCGCAGGCATGCCCAGCAGCCTGGCCGCCAGCGCCACGCCCTGGGCGTGATTGCCCGAGGAGAACGCCACCACCCCGCGCCGCGCCTCGTCCGCCGACAGTTGCGAGAGCCGGTTGTAGGCCCCGCGGAACTTGAACGCCCCGACCCGCTGCAGCGTCTCGGGCTTGATCAGCACCCGGCGGCCCAGGCGCTCGTTCAGGGCCGGGCTCTCGATCAGCGGCGTCTCGACCGCATGTCCGGCCAGCCGCCCGGCGGCGGCCTCGATGTCGGCCAGGCTCACGCTCACGTCGCGAACACCATCGAGTCGTCGGCGAAGGCCTTGAACTCCAGCGCGTTGCCGGACGGATCGAGGAAGAACATCGTCGCCTGCTCGCCGGGCTGGCCCTCGAAGCGGATCTGCGGCTCGATCACGAACCTGATCCCGGCGTCCTCCAGCCGGCCGGCCAGCGTGTGCCATTCGGGCAGGGTCAGGATCGCGCCGAAATGGCGGACCGGCACGTCCTCGCCGTCGACGCTGCTGGTGTGGCGATGGCCGCATTCGTCCGGCGACAGGTGCGCGACGATCTGGTGGCCGTAGAAGTCGAAATCGATCCAGTCGGGGCTGGAGCGGCCCTCGGGACAGCCCAGCAGGCCGCCGTAGAAGGCGCGCGCCTCGGCCAGGTCGCGGACGGGAAAGGCGAGGTGAAAGCGCGGTCGGGTCATGGGCCCCTTCATAGCCTGCGTCGCCGCGTCAGGCGACCTGGGGCTTGACGTGCGCGCTCCCCGCTGGTTTACCCCGCCCGAACGGAGAGCCGCCGCCTGAAGGCCCGCGCCTCCGCTTCCTACAATCGATCCAGTCCACCCGCCGAGAGCCTGTCGAAGGGCGTGGTCGGACCCGCTCGGCAGGCCGGGAGATCGTATCCAAATGGCCAATGTGACCGTGATCGGCGCTCAATGGGGCGACGAGGGCAAGGGCAAGCTTGTCGACTGGCTGTCGAACCGCGCCGACGTCGTGGTGCGCTTCCAGGGCGGCCACAACGCCGGGCACACCCTGGTGGTCGGCGACCAGGTCTACAAGCTCAGCCTGCTGCCCTCGGGCGTGGTCCAGGGCAAGCTGTCGGTGATCGGCAACGGCGTCGTCGTCGATCCCTGGCACCTGCTGGAAGAGATCGCCAAGCTGGGCGGCCAGGGCGTGGCCATCACCCCCGACCTGCTGGTCCTGGCCGACAACGCCTGCCTGATCCTGCCCCTGCACCGCGACCTCGACCAGGCGCGCGAGGCGGCCGCCGCCAACAAGATCGGCACCACCGGCCGCGGCATCGGCCCGGCCTATGAGGACAAGGTCGGCCGCCGCGCCATCCGCGTCGGCGACCTGGCCGACCGCGACGCCCTGGAAGCCAAGATCGACCGGCTGCTGGCCCACCACACCCCGCTGCGTCGCGGCCTGGGCCTGCCGGAATACGACGGCGCCCAACTGCTGGCGGCGCTGGAGGAGATCGCCCCGAAGATCCTGCCGTTCTCGCGCCCGGCCTGGCGTCTGCTCGACGCCGAGGTGAAGTCGGGCAAGCGCGTGCTGTTCGAGGGCGCGCAAGGCGCCCTGCTCGACGTCGACCATGGCACCTATCCCTATGTGACCTCGTCCAACACCGTGGCCGGCCAGGCCGCGGCCGGCTCGGGCCTGGGGCCCAAGGGGCCGGGCTACGTGCTGGGCATCGTCAAGGCCTACACCACCCGCGTCGGCGAGGGCCCGTTCCCGACCGAGCTCAGCGACGAGATCGGCCAGCACCTGGGCACGGTGGGCAAGGAGTTCGGCGTCGTCACCGGCCGTCCGCGCCGCTGCGGCTGGTTCGACGCGGTGCTGGTGCGCCAGTCGGTGGCGCTGAACGGCATCGACGGCGTCGCGCTCACCAAGCTCGACGTCCTCGACGGCCTGCCGAAGCTGAAGATCTGCGTGGGCTACCGCCTGAACGGCGAGGTGTTCGACTATCTCCCCGCCGGCCTGAAGGCGCAGTCGGCCCTGGAGCCGGTCTATGAGGAGATGGACGGCTGGAGCGAAAGCACCGTCGGCGCCACCTCCTGGAAGGATCTCCCGGCCAATGCGGTGAAGTATGTCCGCCGCGTCGAGGAGCTGATCGGGGCGCCCGCCGCCATGGTTTCGACCAGTCCGCAGCGCGACGACACCATCATGGTCCGCGACCCGTTCCAGGACTGATCGGCGACGGGCGGCGTAAGGCGTTCTTAAGGACGCTCAGGCACTCTGCGGCTACCATCCAGGAGTCCGAGCGCCGCCCGTGTTCACCGAGAACCTGAAACAGATTCAGCGGATGGCGCCGCTCATGCAGCGGGTGTTGATCGTCGACCCGGCCCCGGCCAGCGCGCGGCTGCTCGCCGACCTGATGCGCAACATCGCCAATGTGCAGCTCTGGCACGCGCCGACCACCCGCAAGGGGCTGGAGGCGGCCCGCCAGGTCAATCCGCAGCTCATCTTCGTCGAGCTGTCGGGGACCGATGTCGACGGCGTCCATTTCTCCCGCCAGCTCCGCCGTTCGGACGCCGCCTGCCGCATGGCGCCGATCATCATGGTCACGGCCACGGCTACGGCCGGCGCGATCCTGGCCGCGCGCGACGCCGGCGTGCACGAGTTCCTGCGCAAGCCCTACACGACCAAGGACCTGCTGCGCCGCCTGGAGGCGGTGACCCTGCATCCGCGCGACTGGATCGAGGCCGTGGAATATGTCGGCCCCGACCGCCGCCGCTTCAATTCCGGCGACTACAGCGGGCCGCTGAAGCGCCGCTCCGACGTCGGCGCCACGCCCGAGGCGCAGCGCATCACCCAGGCGCTGAAGATCGTCCGCTCGGCCATCCCGGCCATCGCCACCGATCCCAACCAGGCGATGCGCGCCCTGCTGGCCCAGATGGTCGAACTGCAGCGCGCCGCGGGCGTGACCAGGAACGCCAAGCTGGCGGCGGCGACCGCCGAGTTCCAGAAGCATCTGGCGATCGCCGCGCAGTCGGGCGTGCTGGTCCCCGAGGACATCGCCCGGCACGCCGCGGGCCTGCTGGCCTTCCTGCCCAAGGACGATCCGGGCAAGGAGCGGGCGGCCTAGCGGCCGCCCGCGCCCCGGTCGGTCAGAACTCGGCCGACAGGGTCAGTTGCACCGAGCGCGGCGGGCCGGGCCGGAACGAGGCCAGCCCCGTCGTCGTGGGGTTGATGGTGCCCAGATAGTCCTCGTCGAAGATGTTATCGACATTGAGCCGGAACTTCAGGCGGCTCAGCGGCCCCGTGCCCAGTTCGCCGACGTCCAGATAGGCGTTCCAGACCGTGTAGCCGTCCACCGACTCCGTGTTGATGAAGTTGGTGTAGCGCGACGAGATGTGCCGGGCCGAGATGTTGAACAGCGCCCAGTCGGTGGGTTCGAAGGTCACCCCGCCCTGGATCACCCACTCGGGGAAGTCGGGCACGATCTTGCCGGCGATCGCCACCGGGGTCGGGACCCCGTTCACGATCGTCGTGTAGTCGTCCTTAAACTCCGCATGGTTATAGGACAGGTTGGTGTTGAAGTAGATCTTGCCGCCCAGGGCGTCGGGCTTCCACTGGCCCGAGAACTCCGCGCCATAGGCGTCCACCCCGCCGACGTTCTGGAAGAAGGTCTCCGTCGTCGTCGAGCCGGGCACCACCGAGGCGAACGACTGCAGCCGGTTGGCGAAGCTGGTCTGGTAGGCCACCAGCGAGGCGTTGAAGGTCGGCCGGTTGGTGCGGATCCCCAGCTCCCAGTTCTTCGCGGTCTCCGGTTCGGGCGGCGGCACGGTCGGGCTGGCGGCCGAGAAGACGTCGTCCGCCCCGCGCGGCAGGGCCATGTTCTCGGAGTACGAGGCGAAGATCTGCTCGCGGCCGGTCAGGTCGTAGACCGCGCCCACCTGCGGCAGGAAGCTGTCCTCCCACTTGGCGCCCAGGGTCGGCCGCCGCTGGGCGATGTAGTCGCCGGGATTGCGATAGCCGCTGATCTCGTAGTCGATCCACAGTCCCTTGAAGCCGACGTCCAGCTTCAGCCGGTCGTCCAGCAGCCCGATCACGTCCTTCAGGAAGAACTGCGTGCTCTCGCGCGTGGAGACGAAGTTGCGCTGCAGGTGGACCGGCTCGTTCAGCAGCGGCTGGCCGTCGGGATTGCCGCCCTCGTGGTTATAGCGGGCCTGGGTGCGGTGGTAGTCGTCCTGCTCGTACCAGAGGCCGGCCTGGATGTTGTGGTTGGCGACCCGCCAGGTCGCCTTGGTGCTGATCCCCTTGCGCTCGCCGTTGATGGTCGAGAGCCCGTACTGCAGGCCCCTGGGCGCGACGAGGCCCGGAATGATCAGCCGCTCGGCGTTGTGGCTGGCCAGCGAGGTCGCATAGGCCTCGGGCGAGACGCCGTAGCCCTGCTTGTCCTCGTAATAGGCGGTGGCCGTGAGGTCGATGTTCTCGCCGACCGGGGTCTTGGCGGTCAGCGCCCACAGGTAGTCGGTCCGCGAGTTGACGGCCTGCTTGTAGTACTGGTTGTAGGCGGCGTTCGAATAGGTGATCCCCGGCGTGCTGACCGGCAGCACCGGCACGTAGTCCAGATAGGGGAAGAAGCGCCCGCGGCGGCCGAACTGGTCCGGCGGCCCCTCGTACTGCGCCTTGGTGATGGCCGGCGAGTCGTAGTCGAAATAGTCGTTGTAGACCCCCTGGAAGGTCACCTCCGCGCCGCCGTCGAAGCGGTAGCGGATCTTGCCCTCGACGTGCTCGCGGTTGATGTCGCCGGCCCCGCGCCACAGGTCCGACTGGATGTCCGAGCGGGCGATATAGGCCGACCAGCCCGCGTGCTCGCCGGTGTCGATGCGCAGGAAGTTGCGGAACAGGGCGTCGGAGCCGGCGGTCAGGCTGACCGAACCGCCGAACGTCTCCTCGGGCGGGGTGGTGAAGTAGTCGACGATCGTCCCCAGCGAGGCGTAGCTCGGCAGGCTGACGTCGCCGGCGCCGGACGAGGCCTGCACCCGCAGCAGGTTCTCGTTGTCGACATAGCGGTAGATCGGCGAGCCGCCGAACTGGTCGGAACGCCCCATCGGCACGTCGTCCAGCAGGAAGCCGATCTGGGTGAACGAGAAGGCCCGCACGCTGACCGAGTTGCCGAACTCGTACATGCCCAGCGGGTCGTTGGCCTGGACGTTGAAGCCCGGCAGGCTCTCCAGCATCTTCAGCCCGGTGATCCCCGCCGGCGCCGAGAGCAGGGCGTCACGGGTGATCGAGACCGTGGCGGTCGGCTGGTCCGTCCCGATCGCCACCGCGGCTTCCGAGACCCGCCGGCCGGTGACCACGACCTCGTCGACCTGCTGGGCCAGGGCGCCTGACGCGGGAGCCGTCAGGGCGCTGGCCAGCAACAGGCCGCGCAGAGTAGTTCCAAGTGTTCTGGTGTTCATTCCTATCCCCATAGAAGCGACGCGCAATGCTGCGACGCTGCGGGGATAGTCATGGTCAAGTTTTTCGGGGGTTAGTCAGTATCTCTCGGAAATGCGCCAGAATTGCTCAAGCCGTGTCGCGCAATTATTCACCTCGAATTTTTGACGCTTTCAGCATATTTGGGCCTGCCGCTTCTGGCGGCAGATTTTCTAGGCTCCTGTCCACGCGCGGCGCAGCCGGCGGCGGGGATAAGAAAAAGGCGCCGCAATCTTGCGACTGCGGCGCCTCCAACTTGAGCTCGGAGCCTGGCGTCAGGCTTCGATCAGATTCTTGTCGCGCGCCGCGGCGGTCACCGACTTCTGCAGCTTCTCGAAGGCCCGGACCTCGATCTGGCGGACGCGTTCGCGGCTGACGCCGTATTCCGCGGCCAGTTCTTCCAGCGTGGTCGGGCTGTCCTTCAGGCGCCGCTCGGTCAGGATGTGACGCTCGCGGTCCGACAGCTCGGTCATCGCCGCTTCCATCAGGGTCATGCGCTGGGTGCGCTCCTGGTTTTCGGCGACATAGGTTTCCTGGCTGACCGAGGTCTCGTCCTCCAGCCAGTCCTGCCATTCGCTCTCGCCGTCGGCGCGCAGGGGCGCGTTCAGCGAGGCGTCCGGACCGGACAGCCGGCGGTTCATCGAGATCACTTCCTCGTTCAGCACGCCCAGCTTGGTGGCGATCTGGCTGACCTGGTCCGGGTGCAGGTCCCCGTCCTGGAAGGCGCTGATCTGGCTCTTGGCCTTGCGCAGGTTGAAGAACAGCTTCTTCTGCGCGGCGGTGGTGCCCATCTTCACCAGGCTCCAGGACCGCAGGATGTACTCCTGGATCGAGGCGCGGATCCACCACATGGCGTAGGTCGCCAGGCGGAAGCCCTTGTCCGGCTCGAACTTCTTCACCGCCTGCATCAGGCCGACATTGCCTTCGGAGATCACTTCCCCGATCGGCAGGCCATAGCCGCGATAGCCCATGGCGATCTTGGCCACCAGCCGCAGGTGGCTGGTCACCAGCCGGTGGGCGGCCTCGGAGTCCTCGTGCTCACGCCAGGCCTTGGCGAGCATGAACTCCTCGTCCTTGGCCAGCATGGGGAATTTGCGAATTTCGGTCAGGTACCGGCTCAGTCCGCCTTCCGGCGACATCACGGCGAGCGCGTTTGCGGCCATGGACATATCCCCTTTCTTACTCGGCGGACTTTCGGATCGCTGCGCGTCGCACGCGCGAAACCGTCCGCCCCCTCCAACCACTCAGATAGGTATTGGTTGCGGTGGGCGTAAGGGCCTGGCTTGGGAGAAACCGGCGGCCCGGAAGTCCGACTGCTCTACTCAGGTATTAGTACAGGCCGATCGGGGCGCCTTCAAGGCGGAAGGGGCACAAGCTTTCTTACAAAGCTGACAGATTAGCTTGCAGTTGCGCCATGTCGGCGGGCAGGGGGCTTTCGAACCTCAAGGCCTCGCCTGTCACGGGATGGACGAACCCCAGCACCGCGGCGTGCAGGGCTTGCCGCTTAAGGCCCGCCTGCGCGATCGCCTCGCGCACCGGCCCGGCCGGCGGGCCTGAGCCGTAGACCGGATCGCCCAGGCAGGGGCTGCCCTTGGACGCCATGTGCACCCGGATCTGGTGCGTGCGCCCGGTCTCCAGGGTGCAGGCGACGCGGGCCGCCAGGGCTTTGCGCTCGCCCCCGAAGGTGCGCTCGGTGCGATAGTGCGTGATCGCCTCGCGGCCGCCGGTCTTCAGCACCGCGATCTTCTTGCGGTCGTGGGTCGAACGGCCCAGCCGCGTCTCGATGGTCCCGCGCTCCGGGCTCGGCGCGCCGCGGACCAGGGCGATGTAGACCCGCTCGATATCGTGCGTCGCGAACAGCTTCGAAAGCCCCTGGTGGGCGGCGTCCGACTTGGCCGCCACCAGCACGCCGGAGGTCTCCTTGTCGATCCGGTGCACGATCCCCGGCCGCGCCACCCCGCCGATCCCCGACAGGCTGGCGCCGCAGTGGTGCAGCAGGGCGTTGACCAGGGTGCCGGTCTCGCTGCCCGGCGCCGGGTGCACGGCCATGCCCGGCGGCTTCTCGACCACGATCAGGTGCTCGTCCTCGAAGAGGATCGACAGCGCGATGTCCTCGGGCTGCGGATCGGCCGGCGCCGGCGGCGGGATCAGCAGTTGGTATTCGCCCGGCCTGGCCTTGGCCGAGGCGTCGGCCAGCGGCGCGCCGTCTCGGCTGACCAGGCCCTGGGCCAGCAGCGCCTGGATGCGGCCGCGCGACAGGTCGGGCAGGTGTTCGGCCAGGGTCTTGTCCAGCCGCCCGCCGGCCGCCTCCGGCGCGATCGTCACCCGGCGCGCGAGCATCCCCGCCTCGGCCGAAGGCTCGTCGGCCGCGAGGTCGTCGTCCTCGATTTCGGTTTGGCTCACCCTTGCAGGTGTCCGCCGGAGGAAAGCCCCTTCGACAGGCTGGTGGCCCAGGTCGAGAGCAGGAACAGCTCGCCCGTCCCCGCCGCGGCGGCGGCCGGCCCGATGTCGCGGATCAGGTGTTTGCGCATGGCTTCGGGAGCGGTTTCCTCGGTGGCGGCGGTGTCGAGCTTCAGCAGCTCGGCGCAATGTTCGTCGTCGGTTTCGTGGTCGCCGGTCAAGTCCCCGACCCGCTCCAGCACCACCGGATAGGCCGAGGGCGTGCGCGCGGCGTTCAGCGCCGCGGCCAGGATCAGCCCGTCCAGTTGCACCGCCTTGTGCAGCGAGACGCCGTTGAAGACCAGGAACACCGGGGTCTGGCCGACCGTGTCGAACAGGATGGCGAACACCTGCCCCTCGACCGGCATCAGCCAGCCGTCGAACAGCAGCCCCGAGCCGCCCATCTTGAAGCGCAGCAGGCCGTCCGCGCCGCGCCGGATCATGCCGTAGTCATGGAAGATCTCGCCGGGCATGGCGATCGACGGCCGGGTGCTGCGCCAGAAGCCCTCATAGGTGGCCCCGCGCCGTTCGGTGACCATCCGCACCATGTCCAGGCCCGGCAGCGGCAGCCCCTCGACGGTCGCGCCGTCGGCCTTGTCGGGGCCGCGGGGCGCCGCCGGTTCGACGCCGAACACCTGGGCCAGCCCTTCGAGGTCGCGGTCCCAGTCCAGCATGGTGAAGCCGGCGCGCCGCCGGGCCACCAGCCGGGTCAGGTTCTCCAGGTTGTGCGCCGAAGGGGTCACCGCGCCGGAGGCCCAGCGCCCCACCAGCGACTTGTCGACGCCGAGGTCCGCGGCCAGGCGCCCCCGGCTCATCGAGAGCGCCTTCAGGACCAGATCCAGCTTCTCGGAGAAGGGCGTGGCGAAGTGCATGGGATCTCGATGATTCCATAGCCCCCTCAGAATGCAACCCTGCATGCAACGGTTGCGCTTTGGAATGCAACGGTTGCACGCCCCGCTGCAACCGTTGCGCAGGCCGTCGCAGGCCGCTGCAACTGCTCATGGAACGGCGTTCTCCGTAAACACGCCGGCAACCACGAGAACGGCGGCCTCGAGATCGCCGGCGGAGGAATGCAACGCCCATGAAGTACCTGACGCTCGGCTTTTCGCTCGCCTCGTTCATCGCCGCGGGCGTGATCGCCCTGACCACCACGGCGCGCGCCGGGCCGCCTCCGGCGCCGATGGTCTTCGTGCCCGAACTCACGAGTAGTCAGGGCCAGCCCGGTCTCCCCGCCGCGGCGCCGGCCCTGCGGTGATCCGACGGTCCCCACCATCACTGGATCACCAGGACCGGAGGCGGCGGCCCAGGCTGCTGCGGCGGCCGCCGCCTCCGTGTCGAACCGCTCATCCCGGCGAGGGCCGGGGCCGCACGGAGGGTCTGGGGGCTCTCCCCGCCGCAGCCGCTCGGAACGCGCGGCGTTCGCCAGGCCCCGGCCTTCACCCGGATGAGCGGGCCTCTGGCCTGGACATCTGCCCGTCATCCTTCTCCTCTACACTCGAAGCTCAACTGTAGAGTGCGAGGGGGAACTTCGAAATGCGGATCGATAGACGCCGGGCCTTGGCCCTGCTTGGCCTGGGCGCCGCCGCCAGTCCCGCCGCAGCCCAGGGCGCGGCCCGCTACACCGGCGCGGTGGCGTTCGAGCACGGCGTCGCCTCGGGCGACCCGCTGGCCGACCGGGTCATCCTCTGGACCCGCATCACCCCGTCCGATCCGAACGCCGGCGACATCGCCTATAGCTGGAAGCTCAACCCGGTCGACCGCCGCGCCGGCGGCGCCAGGTCGGGCCGGGGGGTCACCGGGCCTGGCCGCGACTGGACGGTCAAGGTCGACGCCGCGGGCCTCGACGCCGGCCGCGCCTACAGCTTCGAGTTCACCGCCAACGGCGTCACCTCGCCTGTGGGCCGCACCGCCACCCTGCCGGCCGGGCCCACCCAGGACGCGGTCCTGGCGGTCGCCTCGTGCTCGCTCTATCCGAACGGCTACTTCAACGCCTACGGCGCCATCGCCCAGTTGCCGCGCGTCGACGCGGTCCTGCACCTGGGCGACTACATCTACGAGTACGGCGGCCCCGACACCTACGGCATGAACTCGGCCGTGGCCGGCGAGCGGCCGCACGATCCGAACCACGAGATCGTCTCCCTCGACGACTATCGCCGCCGCCACGCCCAGTACAAATCCGACCCCCAGCTCCAGGCCGCCCACGCCCGCGCGCCCTGGATCGTCGTCTGGGACGACCACGAGACCGCCAACGACAGCTTCATGTCCGGCGCCCAGAACCACCAGCCCGACACCGAGGGCGACTGGAACGAGCGCAAGGCGCGGGCCATCAAGGCCTATTACGAGTGGATGCCGATCCGCGAGCCGGCCAACGGCGGGGCGGCCATCAACCGGGCCTTCCAGTTCGGCGACCTGCTCAGCCTGTTCATGCTGGAGACCAGGCTCACCGCCCGCGACCAGCAGCTCAGCTACGACCGCGACCTGCCCGCCCCCGGCGGCGAGGCCGAACTGGCCGCCTTCAGGACCAAGCTCAACGACCCGTCGCGCAAGATGATGGGCGCCGAGCAGGAAGCCTGGCTGGCCGCCGGCCTCAAGGACTCGGTCCAGGCCGGCCGCGTCTGGCAGGTGCTGGGCAACGAGGTGGTCATGGCCCGCCTGCCGATCCCCAGCCTCAAGGCGCAGCTCGGCGAGGCCCGGCTCGCCGAGGTGATGGCGAGCGAGGGCGAGGCCTCCCGGAAGCGGCTGGTCCGCATGGAGCAGCTCGCCCAGCTCGGCCTGCCCTATGGCCTGGACATGTGGGACGGCTATCCCGCCGACCGCGAGCGGGTCTACGACGCCATCAAGGCCGCCGGCGCCCATGCCATCGTCCTGGCCGGCGACAGCCACGCCTTCTGGGCCAACGAGCTCTATGACGACGCCGGCGATCGCGTCGCCGCCGAGTTCGGCACGACCGGGATCACCAGCCCCGGCGCCAACGACTCGATCAAGGGCTTCTCGGTCGGCGAGCTGTTCGCCGCCAACAAGGAGGTGGTCTTCTCCGACCAGGCGGCCAAGGGCTTCGTGCTGCTGACCCTGACCCGCCAGGAGGCCAGGGCCGAACTGATGACCGTCTCGACCATCGTGTCGAAGACGTTCGAGACCAAGGTCCTCAAGACCTTCAAGGTCACGCCCGAGGCGCGCGGGGTGTCGGCGCTGTCGGAGGTCTAGCGGCGCCTTCGGGCGCTACGGCCGCTCGACCAGGCGGCCGTCCTCGATGGTCCGGTAGAAGCACGAGCGGAAGCCGACGTGGCACGCGCCGCCGTCGCCCTGCGGCAGCACCTTGATCCAGATGCAGTCCTGGTCGCAGTCGATGCGCATCTCGACGATCTGCTGGATCTGGCCGCTGGTCGCGCCCTTGTGCCAGATCTCGCCCCGCGAGCGGCTGTAATAGACCGCCTCGCCCAGCTCCAGCGTGCGGGCCAGGGCCTCGGCGTTCATATGCGCGAACATCAGCACCTCGCCGGTCTGCGCATGGGTCGCCACGACGGCGACCAGGCCGTTTGCGTCGAACCGGGGGCTCAGGACCTCGCCGCGTTCGAGCGCGTCCTTGGAAGAGGCTGTGGGAAAGCTCGCTTGGGTCATGGCGCGCATATGGCGCCCGCGCCCGCGCTCGCGCTAGCCTGAAATCCATGAGCCTGAAGGACCAGATCAAGGGCCAGGTCGCCCGCTTCGACGCCTGGGCCCGGCCGTGGGCGCAGCGCGGCCGCTGGCACGGCTACGCCTACGAGTTCCTGCTCTTTGGCCTCAAGCAGGCCTGGGCCTGCCTGTTCGGCGGGGCGATGCTGGCCCTGCTGATCCTCACCGGCTTCTTCTGGCCCGATCACGCGCCGCTCGCCCGCTACGACGCCCTGGTCGTCGCCGCGGTGCTGATCCAGGGCCTGCTGCTGGCCACCAGGCTGGAGCGCATGGAAGAGGCGCTGGTCATCCTGATCTTCCATGTGGTCGGCACGGCCATGGAGGTGTTCAAGACCGCCCACGGCTCCTGGACCTATCCGGAGGACAGCCTGCTGCGGATCGGCGGCGTGCCGCTGTTCTCGGGCTTCATGTACGCCTGCGTCGGCTCCTACATGGCCCGCGCGATCCGCCTGTTCGAGATCCGGTTCGAGCGCTATCCGCCGCTGTGGGGGCCGTGGATCCTGGCGGTGCTCGCCTATGCGAACTTCTTCACCCACCACTACCTCCCCGACATCCGCTGGGGGCTCTACGCCCTGTCGGCGATGCTGTTCGGCCGCGCCTGGTTCCAGTTCACCCCGGACCTGAAGGCGCGGCGGATGCCGATGCTGCTCGGCTTCGTCCTGGTCGCCCTGTTCATCTGGATCGCCGAGAACGTCGGCACCTTCACCTCGGCCTGGATCTATCCCAGCCAGAAGGACGGCTGGAGCCTGGTGCCCCTGGCCAAGATGGGGTCGTGGTATCTGCTGATGATGCTGAGCTTCGTGCTGGTCACCCTGGTTCACCGGCCCGAACGGGCCGCCACGGCTGCGCCGCGGGCCCGCGGGCGCCATTCTAAGGCCGCGGTTGGGCTCGAAGAGCGTTCCTGAACAACCGGAGCCGTTCATGCGCCTCGACCGCCGAACCCTGCTGGCCGCCGCCGCGGCCGCGACCCTGCCGGGACCGGCCGCCGCCGCCCGGCCCAAGAAGAAGCCCGCGCCGCGCTGCAAGGGCCGCGTCGCCTATGCCGGGCCGCCGCTGCGCGCGCCGCTCGCCGCCGGCGCGCTGGAGGCCGCCGCCAGGGCCGGCGCGGCCCGGCTGCAGCCGGTCATCGACGATGGCCTGGAAGCCAGGCTCGAACGGGCCGCCGGCCAGATGCAGGTCCAGGCCCTGGGCGCCGCGCTCGCCCGCCCGGACGGGAGCCTCTGGACCCAGACCCACGCCGCCGCGGGCCCGCCGCCCTCCCGCTTCTTCTGGGCCAGCGTCGGCAAGGCCTACACCGCGAGCGCGATCCTGCAGATGGTCGAGGAGGGCAAGCTCGCCCTCGACGCCCCTGTCGGCCGATGGGCGCCGAACCTGCCGAACGCCGCGCACGTGACGATAGAGGACCTCCTGGCCCACACGAGCGGACTCTACAGCTTCCAGGAGGACGCGGGCCTGCGCGCCGACCCTGGCTACAAGTCCCCGGAAACATTGCTGAACGTGGCCGCGGCCCATCCGGCCCTGTTCTGCCCGGGCGCGGCCTGGAGCTATTCCAACACCGGCTATGTCCTGCTCGGCAGGATCATGGAGGCCGTGGACGGAAAACCTTACGATCAGGCGCTCACCGGCAGGATCGTGGAGCGCCTGGAGCTGCGGGAAACGACGATCCTGGCGCCCCGCCAGGTCCCCGCGGACATGGCGCCTCCCGCCGGCGCGGAAACCGAAGATCTCACCACGCCCTACGCCGCCGGCGCGGTCGCCGCCTCGGCGGCCGACGTGGTGCGGTTCTGGCGGGCGCTGATGTCGAACCGGCTGCACGGCGCCCAGGCGACGGCCGGGCGGCTGGCGCGGCTCTATCCGATGGCGGGCGTGTCGCCGGCCTCTTTCTACGGGCAGGGGATGATGGTCAGCGACCTGGCGCTCGCCGACCCGGCCGCCAGCGACACGTGGATCGGCCACGCCGGCGGGCTGCCGGGCGCCAAGGCGATGGTCGCCTATTCGCTGGAGAAGCAGGCCTATGTGGCCGTGGCGCTGACCGGCGAGGGCTCGCCCGAGGCCACGGCCAACCTCTTGCTGTCAGGCCTCCCGAAGAAGGCCTGACGCCGGAAGGGCTCAGCGCTTGTTGACGAAGTCGAGGAAGCGCTGGCGCAGGGTCGCGTCGGTCTTGAACACGCCGGTGAACTGGGTGGTGATCGTCGAGACATGGCGGTGGTGCACGCCGCGGGTGGTCATGCACTGGTGCGCCGCGTCGATCAGGATCGCCACGCCGGCCGGACGCAGGCTGTCGGTGATCGCGTCGGCGATCTGCTGGGTCATGGTCTCCTGGGTCTGCAGGCGGCGGGCGTAGATTTCCACGACCTTGGCCAGCTTGGAGATGCCCACGACCCGGTTGGTCGGCATGTAGGCGACGTAGGCCTTGCCGAGGAACGGCGCCATGTGGTGCTCGCAGTGGCTCTCGACCTCGATGTCGCGCAGCATGACGATGTCGTCATAGCCCTGCACGTCCTCGAAGGTGCGCGAGAGTTCCTTGGCCGGGTCGAGCTGGTAGCCCTCGAACCATTCGCCATACGCATCGACCACGCGCTTGGGGGTGTCGATCACGCCTTCGCGGCGGGGATCGTCGCCCGCCCACGCGATCAGCGTGCGCACGGCTTCCATAGCCTCTTCGCGCGACGGGCGCTTCACGGCTTCAAGATCAAGACCGGGCGTGCCGATCAGGGTTCGGTCGCGACTGGGAGCGTCCATGTGTAAGCGGTTTCTTTCCGGGGCCTGAGTTGCGCCGGGACGAAGGTCCCGGAAATGACGCGTGCCACCCCTCGTTACGGCCATGTGCGCGACCACGGACGGAACCGTGGCCTCGCGGCCGGACCGAATGTATATGGGGCCAACCCCTTTGCGGGCAACCGTTACCCAGCGTCAGTTTTTCTCAAACACTGATGCGTCTTTTCATGAAGGACCCGATGGCCCTCTCGCTCTACGACACCATGGCCCGTGAAAAACGGCCCTTCGTCCCCAAGGATCCGAGCCGGGTGACGATGTATGTCTGCGGGCCCACGGTCTATAACTACGCCCATATCGGCAACGCCCGACCGGTCGTGGTCTTCGACGTGCTGTTCCGCCTGCTGCGCCACGCCTATGGCGAAAAGTCCGTGATCTACGCCGCCAACGTCACTGACGTGGACGACAAGATCAACAGGAAGGCCGCCGAGGAGGGCGTGCCGATCGACACCATCACCGACCGCTATCTGGCCATCTACAACGACGACATGGCGACCCTGGGGGCCCTGCGGCCGACGCATCAGCCGCGCGCCACCCAGACCATGGACGAGATCATCGAGATGATCGGCAAGCTGGTGCGCAACAATTCGGCCTATGCGGCCGAAGGTCACGTGCTGTTCGACACCCAGGCCTATGCCGACTACGGCAAGCTCTCGCGCCAGCCGATGGACGACATGATCGCCGGCGCCCGGGTGGACGTCGCCCCCTACAAGCAGCACCCGGCCGACTTCGTGCTCTGGAAGCCCTCGAAGGAGAACGAGCCGGTCTGGGACAGCCCCTGGGGGCCGGGCCGCCCCGGCTGGCACATCGAGTGCTCGGCCATGATCGAGAAGACCCTCGGCCTGCCGATCGACATCCATGGCGGCGGCATCGACCTCTTGTTCCCGCACCATGAGAACGAGATGGCCCAGGGCGTCTGCGCCGGCCACGATCACCAGGCGGGCTACGCCAACTACTGGATGCACAACGGCTTCCTGAACATGGCGGCCGAGAAGATGTCCAAGAGCCTGGGCAACGTCGCCCTGGTCCACGACCTCATCGCCCAGGCTCCGGGCGAGGCGCTGCGCTGGGCGCTGCTGGTCGGCCACTATCGCGCGCCGCTGGAATGGACCGGCGACCTCATCGAGCAGTCGAAGAAGGCGCTCGACCGGCTCTACGGCGCCCTGCGCCGCGCCGCCGAGGTCGAGGCCGAGGAGGTCGCGCCGCCCGCCGCCTTCCTGGCCGCGCTGGAAGACGACCTGAACACGCCCGCCGCCTTCGCCGAGCTGTTCGGCATGGCGACCAAGCTGGAGACGGCGACCGGCAAGGGCCGCGCCCAGGCCAAGGGCGAGCTGCTGGCCGCCGCCAACCTGATGGGCTTCCTGCTGGGCGATCCCGAGGACTGGTTCCAGGCCGGCGTCACCGACGAACTGCGCGAGAAGGTCGAGTCCCTGATCGCCCAGCGCGTCGAGGCGCGCGCCGCCAAGGACTGGGCCGCCGCCGACCGCATCCGCGACGAACTGACGGCGTTGAACATCGAGGTGATGGACGGTCCGACCGGCGCGACCTGGCGGATCAGGGAGTCTGTCTGATGGCTTTAGGTCCGAAGGTGCAGGGCGCCAGCATGTTCACCGCCGGCGCCGGCTTCAAGTTCAAGGGCCGCGCCCCCGCCGGCCCCAGCGGCGTGCGGGTCGAGCACCGGATCGGCATCCAGGCGCCCGTCGAGACGATCTGGGAGATCCTCTACGACATCGAGCGCTGGCATGAGTGGAACCCGCTCTACACCCAGGCCGAGGGCAAGATCCGCATCGGCGGCCAGCTCGTCCTGACCCTGGCCCTGGAGGGCGAGGCGCCGCGGGTGATCCGGCCGGTGGTGTTCGAATGGGTGCCGAACGACCAGATCCACTGGCGGCTGAAGATGCTCGGCGGCCTGGTGCTCAACACCCGCTTCATGGAGCTGGAGAAGCTCGACACCGCCAGCACCATCTTCTCGAACGGCGAACTGATCGGCGGGCTGCTGGGCCCGACGATCGCCCGCCGCATGGGCCGCAAGATCTATCGCGGCTTCCAGGCGATGAGCGAGGCGCTGAAGGCGCGGGCCGAGGCGGAATGGCGCGCGCAGGGCGGAACCCCTACATCAGCGACATGATCGACGACCTCTACTCGGCCAAACTCCTGAAGCTGGCGGCGAACATGCCCCATCTCGGCCGGCTGCCGGCGCCGCACGCCAGCTCGGAGAAGGTCTCCAAGCTGTGCGGCAGCCGGGTGGTCGTCGACGTCGTGGTCGAGGACGGCCAGGTCGCCCAGTTCGCCCAGGACGTGAAGGCCTGCGCGCTGGGCCAGGCCTCGGCCGCGGTGCTGGGCGCCAGCGTGCTCGGCGCCAGCCTCACCGAGATCGAGATGGCCCGGGACCAGTTCCGTGCTATGCTCAAGCAAGGCGCAGATGCGCCCCAAGGACGTTTTTCGGATCTCTCCATGCTGGCCCCGGTGAAGGACTATCCCGCCCGCCACGCCTCCACGCTCCTGGCGTTCGAGGCCGCGGCCGAGGCTGTCCGCCGCGCCATGGAACGAACTAGCCGCGCCGGCGCGGCTTGATCCTCAAGGTCGCACAGCGTAATCGCTGCGGCTGAATCGCACGTCCGCGAGCCGGCATGAACCTCTACGAGACCTGCGTCCGCGGCGCACTGCGCGCCTACAAGCTGACGCTTTCGCCCCTGATCGGGCGCCAGTGCCGGTTCCTTCCGACATGCTCGGAGTACACCGCGCAGGCCCTGATCCTGCACGGCCCCGTTCGCGGCTCCTGGCTTGCGACCCGGCGGCTGTGCCGTTGTCATCCCTGGGGAGCCTCGGGCTACGACCCGGTCCCCCAACCGCGCGACAAGGCCCCTGACGGAGAGGGGCCGGCCTCGCGGACATGGACATGTGAGACATGATCGACCTGATTTTCCCCGATGGTTCCAAGCGCCAGTTCGATGACGGCGTGACGGGACGCGACGTCGCCGCCTCCATCGCCAAGTCGCTGGAGAAGAAGGCGGTGCTGGTGAAGCTCGACGGCGAGCTGCGCGACCTCGACCGCCCGCTCGACAAGGGCGGCGCCTTCGAGATCCTGACGCGCGAGAGCCCCGAGACGCTGGAAACCATCCGCCACGACGCCAGCCACATCATGGCCGAGGCCGTGCAGGAGCTGTTCCCCGGCACGCAGGTGACGATCGGCCCGGCCATCGACGACGGCTTCTACTACGACTTCGCCCGCGACACGCCCTTCAGCCTGGACGATCTGGCCACGATCGAGCAGCGCATGAAGGAGATCGTCGACCGCGACGAGAAGATCGTCCGCGAGGTCTGGGACCGCGACGAGGCCATCGCCCACTTCAAGTCGATCGGCGAGGACTACAAGGCGCAGATCATCTCCGACCTGCCTAAGGACGAGACGATCACGGTCTATCGCCAGGGCCAGTGGAAGGACCTCTGCCTGGGGCCGCACCTGCCCTCGACCAAGGCGGTGGGCAAGGCCTTCAAGCTGATGAAGCTGGCCGGCGCCTACTGGCGCGGCGACCACCGCAACGCCCAGCTCCAGCGCATCTACGGCACGGCCTGGGCCAGCGAGGCCGACCTCGAGGCGCACCTCAAGCGCCTGGAGGAAGCCGAACGCCGCGACCACCGCAAGATCGGCCGCGCCATGGACCTCTTCCACCTGCAGGAAGAGGCCAAGGGCATGATCTTCTGGCACCCGAAGGGCTGGACGCTCTACCGCACGGTCGAGGCCTATATGCGCCGCCGCCTGGACGCCGACGGCTATGTCGAGGTCAAGGCCCCCCAGATCATGGACCGCGCCCTCTGGGAGAAGTCCGGCCACTGGGAGAAGTTCGGCGCCAACATGTTCACCTGCGAAACGACGGAAGGCGAAGAGCTGGCCGTCAAGCCGATGAACTGCCCGGGCCACGTCCAGATCTTCAACTTCGGCCAGAAGTCCTATCGCGACCTGCCGCTGCGGATGGCCGAGTTCGGCGCCTGCCACCGGTTCGAGCCGTCGGGCGCCCTGCACGGCATCATGCGCCTGCGCGCCTTCACCCAGGACGACGCCCACATCTTCTGCCGCGAGGACCAGATCGAGGAGGAGACGACCAGGTTCGTGCGCCTGCTCAACTCGGTCTATGCCGACTTCGGCCTGGAGCTGCACAGCGTGAAGCTGGCCCTGCGCCCCGAGCTGCGCGCCGGCACGGACGAGGTCTGGGACGTGGCCGAGGACAAGCTCGATCGCGCCGCCCGCCAGGCGGTGAACATGGGCGTCGAGCGGCTGCCGGGCGAGGGCGCCTTCTACGGCCCCAAGCTCGAGTTCCACCTCTCCGACGCCATCGGCCGGACGTGGCAGTGCGGCACGCTGCAGCTCGACTTCGTGCTGCCCGAGCGGCTCGACGCCGAGTACGTGGTCGAGGACGGCTCCAAGCAGCGCCCGGTCATGCTGCACCGCGCGATCTGCGGCTCGATGGAGCGATTCATCGGCGTGGTGATCGAAAACTATGCAGGCGCGTTTCCGCTGTGGCTCGCCCCCACGCAGGTCGTTGTCGCCACAATTACGTCAGACGCCGATGATTATGCGTTGCGGGTGGCTCAAGAATTGAGCGCCGCGGGACTCCGGGTTGAAACGGATCTGCGGAACGAAAAAATCAACTACAAGATCCGTGAACACAGTCTCGCCAAGGCCCCGGTCATCGCCGTGGTCGGCCGGCGGGAAGCTGAGGAAGGCAAGGTCGCCTTGAGGCGGTTCGGCTCGGAAGGTCAGTCCATACTCTCGCTGGATGAGGCGGTTTATAAACTTGCCTTAGAGGCGAGTCCGCCGGATGTTGCACGTCAGGCTGTGCTTCGGGGCGTTCCGACCGAGCACGGCGCGGTCGGGGTTAGGGAGGCTGGATGAACGGCATCGCCGCACCGATCGTCGCTTATGAGCCCGCGCCGACTCAGGACTTCCTGAAGCCGCATCGCAAAGTGTCCGTCGTCATGGTCGTCTACATGACCGGCGAAGCCTTGCAGCAGAGCATCGAATGCGTGCTCGCCGACCCGCTGGTCGACGAGCTCGTCATCGTCGACAACGGTTCGACCCGCATGGAGGCGGCGCGCCTGAAGCGCCTCGCCGACAGCGACACGCGCGTGCGGCTGATCACCGGCCAGGGCAATGTCGGCTTCGCCCGCGGCGCCAATCTCGGCGCCCGCGGCGCGGTCGGCGACGTCATCGTCTTCCTCAATCCGGACGCCTTCCTGCAGCCGGGCTGCATCGCCGAGCTGGCGCGCGCCATCGAGGGGCGTCCGGTGCCGGCCCTGGTCGGGGGGCGGGTGCTCAACGCCGACCGCACCGAGCAGCGCGGCGCGCGGCGCGGCGACATCACCCCGGTCAGCGCCCTGCTCAGCCTCAGCCACCTGTCGCGCCGGATTCCCGCCTGGCGCCGCTACGAGGTGCACTGGGAGACCGAGGCCCCGCCCGAGGCGGTGATCGCGGTGCCGACCATTTCCGGGGCCTGCTTCTGCATGCGCCGCGAGGACTTCGACATCGTCCAGGGCTTCGACGAGGGCTATTTCCTGCACGTCGAGGACGTCGACCTCTGCTGGCGCGTGCGCCAGACCGGCGGGGTCGTGCTGTTCCAGCCCAAGGCCGAGGTCATCCACCTGGGCCACACCAGCCACGCCAGCCCGCTGCGGGTCGAGTTCCACAAGGGCGTCGGCCTGGCCCGCTACTTCCGCAAGCGCGCCGAGGGCCTGGGCGAACGGCTGCTGGCCCTGATCCTGTCGCCGATCATCGTCTGCACCGCCATCGCGCGCCCGATGATGTGGCGCATCCGCGGCCGCGCGGCTTAGGCTGGCGCAACCGCCGGCGGGAACACGCCCGCCCGGCTCACCGACGCGGCGATCGGCTTGTCCAGCAGGCCGGACATCCATTTGGCGGTCTCGATCAGCGCCTCGATGTCGTAGCCGGTGGTGAAGCCCGCGCGCTCGAGCATGTAGACCAGGTCCTCGGTGCCGATGTTGCCGGTCGCGGCCGGCGCGAACGGGCAGCCGCCCAGGCCGCCGCAACTGGCGTCCAGGATGTCCACCCCCGCCTCGACCCCGGCATAGGCGTTGGCCAGGCCGGTGTTGCGGGTGTCGTGGAAGTGCAGGCGCAGCGGGATGTCGCCGATCACCTGGCGCACCGCCTCGACCCGGCTGCGCACCATCCACGGGTCGGCCACGCCGATGGTGTCGGCCAGGGCGATCTCGTCGACCTTGGCGTTGGCCGCCTCGCGGGCCAGCGACACCACGCGCTCCTGCGGCACTTCACCGTCGAACGGGCAGCCGAAGGCGGTCGAGAAGGTCACCGAGATCGGCGGCCCGCCCTCCGACGTCCGGCGCGCGGCGATCGCGTGCATGGCCTCGATCTGTTCGGCGACGTTGGCGCCCTGGTTGCGGATCCCGAAGCCGTCGGACGAGCAGACCACGACATTGGCCTCGTCGCAGCCCGCGGCCACCGCGCGCTCCCAGCCGCGCATGTTCAGCACCAGGCCGATGCGCGACAGGCCAGACCCGGCCGGCAGGGCGGCCATGATCTCCTCGGCCCCGGCCATCTGCGGCACGCGGTTGGGATTGACGAAGGACACCACCTCCATGCGCCTGGCCCCGGCGGCCTGCAGGCGGCCGATGAAGTCGAGCTTCTGCTCGACGTCGAGGATGGCCTTCTCGTTCTGCAATCCGTCGCGCGGACCGACTTCGACGATTTCGATGAACCGGGTCATGGAGTCTCAGATGGGGCTGGGGCGTAGATGCGTAAAGTCATCTCGTCGCCGTTGGAGTAGTCGAGCCCCTCGACCTTGCCGATTTCGCGGGCCTTGAGGCCGCGGGCCTTCAGGGCGGCCTCGAACGCCTCCTGCTCGCGGCCCTCGACCACGGCTGGGCGCTGGTCGGCGATGGCCTCGATCGCCTCGGGAACGTCGCCCAGGTCGGTGGGGGTGCCCAGGGCGAACACCAGGCTGGGCTCGGCATAGCCGGCCACCGCCACCGGCGCGGGCGTGAAGCCCTGGCGCGGCAGCAGCCTGGCCTGCTCCAGCACGTCCTCGGTGCGCTTGGACAGCCACAGCGGCTCCAGGTTGGGCGCGAAGGCGCCGGCGAAGGCGCCATGGCCGAGGATGGTCAGGGCGCCGGCCGCGGCGATCGCCTTCAGGGCCTGGCCGCGCCACAGCAGGTAGGCGCCCGACAGTCCGGCGGCGGCCAGCAGCAGGGCCGTGGCGATGGTCGCCGGCAGGTCGCCCGGATCGCCGTACTCGCCATAGAGGTAGAAGACCGCCGCCGCGAACACGACCCCGACCAGGGCCGACAGCACGATCCCGATCCACCTGGCGACCGCGCCCACCGGCGCGCGCATGACCGCCGCCGCCATCAGCCAGGCCAGCGCCCCGTAGGTCGGCAGGGTGTAGTGCACCAGCTTGGTGGGCGTGGCCTCGAAGACGATGAAGGCCGGGATCAGCCAGCACAGCGCGAAACGCACGCCCGGCTCGTTGCGGGCCCGCCAGCCCAGCGCCAGGGCGGCCGGCAGCAGCAGCGCGCCGGGGAAGATCAGCAGCGGCGTCAGCAGGGTGTGATAGCCGGGCGGGGCGCCGTGGCTTTCCTGGCCGCCGACCAGCTTGGGCGCGAAGTCGGCCCCGAACGCCGTGGTCCAGAAGCCGCCGTCGGTCGCCACCGTCACCGCCGCCGCCCACGGGCCGACGATCGCCGCCATCAGGATCAGGCCCCAGGTCCAGCCCAGGCCCTTCAGCCAGGCGCCCTTGCGGTCCCAGGCCCACAGCGACAGCGCCGTCAGGGTCACGACCATCAGCCCGACCGGCCCCTTGACCAGGATCGACAGCGACAGGCCCAGCCAGAACAGCAGCCGCGTCAGCCGCCCGGCCGGCGGACCGTCCCGCGAGGCGGCGTACATCCGCGCCAGCGCCGCCAGGGCCAGCGTCGTGGTCCCGGCCAGCACCGCGTCGGTCTTGGCGATGAAGGCCTCGGTGGAGAGCAGGAAGGTCGAGCCGAGAATCGCCCCGGCCAGCAGGCCGGTGGGCCCGCCGAAGAACGCCATCGCGCCCCAGGCGCAGGCGGCGGCGGCCAGCATCGCGCCCAGCAGCGAGGGCAGGCGATAGGCCCAGATCTCGCGGTCCTCGGCCTGCGACACGAGCGCCACGCTGGCGGCCTGCATCCAGTGGATCCCGACCGGCTTCTTGAACCGCGGCTGGTCCTGGAACTTGATGACGACGAAGTCGCCGCTCTCCAGCATCTGCGCCGTGGCCTGGGCGAACCGGCTTTCGTCGCGGTCCAGCGGCGGCATGGCGAAGACGCCCGGCAGCCCCGCCAGGAAGGCGACGAGCGCCGCGAATGCAGGGGCGCGCCACCCCCGGCTGAACCGGTCCAGATAGGCCTGAAGACTCATGGCAGCGTTGATAGCATCCGCGCGGCGAATTTTCCGCTATGGAGGGGCCATGGCCAAATCAACGCCCGACATTTCCGTGGTCGTCCCCGTCTTCGACGAGGAGGGCGCGGCGCCCGACCTCGCACGCGAGATCGCCGCCGCCTTCGCCGGCCGCGACTATGAGATGATCTTCGTCGACGACCGCAGCCGCGACGGCACGCGCGCGGCCCTGACCGCGCTCAAGGCGCAGATCCCCCAGCTTCGGGTGCTCAGCCACGCCAGCAATTCGGGCCAGAGCCGCTCGATCCGCACCGGCGTCCTGGCCGCGCGCGGCGACGTCATCGTCACCCTGGACGGCGACGGCCAGAACGACCCGGCCGACGGGCCCGGGCTGGTCGACGCCCTGAACGCCGGGCCGGCCGACCTGGTCCTGGTCGGCGGCGAGCGGGTCAAGCGCCAGGACAGCGCCGCCAAGAAGTTCGCCTCCCGGTTCGGCAACGGCGTGCGCAAGAAGCTGCTCAAGGACACCGCCAACGACACCGGCTGCGGCCTGAAGGCGTTCCGGCGCGAGGCCTTCCTGCGCCTGCCGTACTTCGATCACATCCACCGCTACCTGCCGGCCCTGATGCTGCGCGAGGGCTATCGGGTCGACTTCCGGCCGGTGAACCACCGCCACCGCCAGACCGGCCAGTCGAAGTACACCAACCTCGGCCGGCTGTGGGCTTCGCTCTCGGACCTGTTCGGGGTGATGTGGCTGCAGTCGCGCTCGCGCCTGCCGGGCCGCGTCGAAGAGCTCTGATGGCCGAGCGCTTGTCGCGCCTGGAAAAGCAGCGGAAGCTCCTGCTCGATCCCGAAGGGGGAGGGGTTCTGATGTTCGCCGCCTTGCCGCTGCTGGCGTTGCCCGTGCTCGCCTACAACCTGGCCGCGCTGACCCTGGCCGGCGGCTTCGCCTCGCAGGAGGCGACCATCCGCATGACCGAGCCGCTGTTCACGGTGGCGATGAATTCGACCGCCCAATGGCCTGTGACCCTGGGCGACCTGCTGCTGCTGGCCGGGCTGGTGGTGCTGTTCATCGAACTGCTGAAATCGACGACCAGCCGGCGGACCGCCATCGTCAATCACGCCCTGTCGATGCTGCTGTTCGTCGCCTGCCTGGTCGAGTTCCTGCTGGCCCCGGCCTTCGCCACCTCGACCTTCTTCCTGCTGACGGTGATGGTCCTGCTGGACGTGCTGGCCGGCTTCATCGTCACCATCGTCTCGGCGCGGCGGGACGTCGATTTCGGCCAGGACGCCCTCTAGGTGAGCGCCGAGAAGATCAGCGTCACGACGGCCAGGTCGAAGAAGCGGGTTGCGATGGCGAACATGGGAGTCCCGTCGGCAATAGGTTCACTCCCCGTTAAGCAAGACTGGCGCCAGAGCGGCCGCGGCTGATGGCGCTGTTCTTCGACCGCCAGTGGTTTGAGGAAAAGCTCGCCGAACGCGGGCTCAATCAGCGGATCCTCGCCGCCGCGGCCGGCATGGGCGAGGCCGACATCGTCCTGGTCTTCAAGGACCAGCGGGAACTTTCCGCCGAGGAGGTAGGCATTTTCGCCGACCTGCTGGGCGTGCCGCCCGCCGAGATCGCCGATCGCGCCGGCGTCTCCACGCCCGTCCCCGGCCAGGGCGACCTGACCGGGCGGCTGCTGGCGCTGGAGAAGCGGGTGGCGGCGCTGGAGGCCGAGCTGGCGCGGCTGAAGGGGCGCTAGACCTCGGTCTTGGCCGTGCGGCCCTTGGGCGTGCGCCGGTCGGCGGCGCCGGAATATTCGATCTTGTTGTAGAGGCTGCGGGCGCTGTCGAGCGTCTCCTTGCCGCCGCGCAGGCCGCGCTTCTGGCCGTCCTGGCCCAGCATGTGGGCGGCGAACGCCGCCTCCGGCCCTGTGGCGGCGCTCGGCGCCGGCGGAAGCGGCGGCTCGTAGAGCGCCGGCACGCTGCGATCCGTCGACTCCGGACGCGAGGCGTCGCCGGAGCGCTTCACGCGCCGGGTCTGGTTCGGCCTGCGGATCGGGTCGATGGGCGAAGTCATGACCAGGAAGCCTAGGGCGGCGAGGTTAAGCTAGCGTTTGGCCAGCTTCTCGATCTGCGCCTGCATCTCGGCCATCTGCTTCTTCAGCACGTCCAGCGTCTCGTCGCTGGCCGGCGCGGCCGTGGGCGCCGCGGCGGGCTTGGGCGCGGCGGGCTCCTCGGGCCGGGTGTAGGCGAAGGGCGAGAACATCTTCATCGCCCGGTCGAACATCGCCAGGTTCTGGCGGATCTGTTCCTCGTAGGGGCCGCCCAGGCCCGAACCCTGGCCGATGCTGGCGAACTGGGCGCGCATGCGCTCCTGCTGCTCGGCGAAGGTGGCCAGCGACAGCTCCAGATAGCTCGGCAGGAACGCCTGCATCGAGTTGCCGTAGAACCCGATCAACTGGCGCAGGAACTGGATGGGCAGCAGGTTCTGCCCCTCGCGGCTCTCTTCCTCGAAAATGATCTGGGTCAGGACGGTTCGGGTGATGTCCTCGTTGGTCTTGGCGTCGTAGACCACGAAGTCGACGCCCTTCTTCACCATGTCGGACAGGTGTTCCAGCGTGACGTACGAGGACGAGGCGGTGTTGTAGAGCCGCCGGTTGGCGTACTTCTTGATGACGACGCGGCCGTCGTCGGATCCCTGGGCGTCAGCCATCCCACAGTCCTTTATCAGCCCGCCCCCGACGGCGGATTATCATTCTTGCACCGCAGTATCGCGGATGCGAGCGGCTTCGGAAAGTCTGGGCTCCGATTACGCGAGTCGGTTTGCACCCTTGCCCAAGCTCCGCCCTTTATCGATAGATGAAAACCTTAAATGAGCTTGAGGAGCCCGCCATGAGCGACGTCGTCATCGTCTCGGCCGTCCGCACCCCCGTCGGATCGTTCAATGGGGCGCTATCCAGCGTGCCCGCCCACGATCTGGGCAAGGTCGCCATCCAGGCGGCGATCGAGCGCGCGGGCATCGCCGCCGCCGACGTCGGCGAGGTGATCATGGGCCAGGTGCTGCAGGCCGGCGCCGGCCAGGGCCCCGCCCGCCAGGCCGCCGTCAACGCCGGCATCCCCGTCGAAAGCCCGGCCTGGAGCCTGAACCAGCTATGCGGCTCGGGCCTGCGCGCGGTCGCCCTGGGCGCCCAGCAGATCGCCGACGGCTCGGCCACGGTCGTCATCGCCGGCGGCCAGGAGAGCATGAGCCAGGCGCCGCACGCCCAGCAGCTCCGCTCGGGCCAGAAGATGGGCGACCTGGCCCTGGTCGACACCATGATCAAGGACGGCCTGTGGGACGCCTTCCACGGCTACCACATGGGCCAGACCGCCGAGAACATCGCCGCCCGCTGGCAGATCACCCGCGAGGAACAGGACAAGTTCGCCGTCGCCAGCCAGAACAAGGCCGAGGCCGCCCAGAAGGCCGGCCGGTTCACCGGCGAGATCGCGCCGGTGACCATCAAGGGCCGCAAGGGCGATACGATCGTTGATCAGGACGAGTACATCCGCCACGGCGCGACGCTGGAGAGCGTAGCGGGCCTGCGTCCGGCCTTCGCCAAGGACGGCTCGGTCACCGCCGCCAACGCCTCGGGCCTCAACGACGGGGCCGCGGCCCTGGTGCTGATGAGCGCCGATGAAGCCGCCCGGCGCGGCCTCAAGCCGCTGGCCCGCATCGCCTCCTGGGCCAATGCCGGGGTCGAGCCCGAGATCATGGGCACCGGCCCGATCCCCGCCAGCCGCAAGGCCTTGGAGAAGGCCGGCTGGAGCGTCGCCGACCTCGACCTGGTCGAATCGAACGAGGCCTTCGCGGCGCAGTCGATCTGCGTCGTGCGCGACCTGGGCCTCGACCCGGCCAAGGTGAACGTCAACGGCGGCGCGATCGCCATCGGCCACCCGATCGGCGCCTCCGGTGCGCGGATTCTGACCACCCTCGTGCACGAAATGAAACGTTCGGGCGCCAAGAAGGGCCTGGCGACGCTGTGCGTCGGCGGCGGCATGGGCGTTGCCATGTGCGTCGAAGCAGTCTGACCATCTGAGTCGGGAGCGTCGGAGCAACCGGCGCCCCTGTTTTTCAAACGGGAGGCGGCCCTATGGGCAGAGTGGCGTTTGTGACGGGTGGGACCCGCGGTATCGGCCGCGCGATCTGCGAGCGGTTGAAGAGCGACGGGTTCAAGGTCGCCGCGGGATATTCGGGCAACGAGGAGGCGGCCAAGGCCTGCGCCGACGAGCTGGGCGTCATGGTCGTGAAGGGCAATGTCGGCAGCTTCGAAGACTGCCGCCGCGCGGTCGAGGCCGTCACCGCCGAGCTCGGCCCCATCGAGGTGCTGGTCAACAATGCGGGCATCACCCGCGACGGCGTCTTCCACAAGATGACCCCGGAACAATGGTCCGAGGTGATCCGGGTCAACATGGACTCGGTCTTCAACATGACCCGCCATGTGATCGAGGGCATGCGCGAGCGGTCCTGGGGCCGGGTGATCAACATCTCGTCGATCAACGGCCAGAAGGGCCAGATGGGCCAGACCAACTATTCGGCCGCCAAGGCCGGGGTCATCGGCTTCACCAAGGCCCTGGCGCTGGAGAACGCCCGCAAGGGCGTGACCGTCAACTGCATCGCGCCCGGCTATATCGACACCGAAATGGTGCAGGCGGTGCCCGAAAACGTGCTGGCCTCGATCATCGGGCAGATCCCGGTGGGCCGGCTGGGCAAGGGCGAGGAGATCGCCGACATGGTCGCGTTCCTGGCCGGCGAGCACGCCGGCTACGTCACCGGGTCGACATTGTCGCTGAACGGTGGCCAGTACATGGCCGGCTAAGCTTGCTGCGCGTCCAAAAAGCGCCCCAGTCAAAGGGCATCTGCCTAGCTCGATGGTGAGCGAAAGACCGGCGTCAGCGTACCTAAGCCTCATCGTCGCGGCGCTCGCCGCGGCGATGAGCTTTGGCTGGGCGTCGGTCGCGCAGGCCGGACCCCAGACCCTTCGCGAGGGCTTGTTCGGCGACCGCCCTGCGCCCGGCCGCCAGGCCAGCCCGCCGGTTGCGCGATATGTCAGCGAGGACGGGGCCGCCTTCGTCCTCGATCGCAGCCAGCCTCGCGTCTACATGAAGTTCGACGACAGCCCGGAAATCTGGGCCCTGCGTCCGCATCCCGCGCCGCGCGGCGACGTCATCTACAAGAACGATCTGGGCGAGCCGATGTTGCGGGCCACGCGCCTGGGCGGGCTGACCCTGTTCACGCCCGACCGGCCCGGCGGCTCGCCGGCCGCGCTGGCCGGCGCCGGCGGCGCCCTGCGCCTGGCGCCGCTCAGCCCGCAGGTCCTGCTCGAGCGCCTGGCCCAGGCCAGCGCCCGCGCCACCCGCGCCGCGCGCCGCCTGATCCCCTTCGAAGCGGACGCCTCTCCGGCCTCCTCCGCCGTGGTCGCCGACGCCGCGGCGGTGACCGCCGAGGCGGTGGTGCGCATTTCCCGCCGCCCGGACGGGCGCAGCCTGCTCTCGCGGGTGAAGAAGGTGAAGCTGGTCGAAGGCCGCCGCCCCTCTGCGATCCTCTACGGCGAGGAGATGCGGATCACCGTGACCCCCGCCGACGGCCTCTACGGCCGCCCATCCTCCGATCGCATCATGCAGGCGGCCGGCTCGCGCTAGGTCCGCAACGGCAAAGGCCCGCCACGGGGTGGCGGGCCTCTCGCGCCTGTCGGGGGCTGGGACGCGGCGCTCAGCGTTGGGCAAGTTCCTGAGGCGCGGCGGCCAGAACCTGCCGCTGGGCGAGCTGTTCCTGGATCTCGGCCCGGGCGCCTTGCAGGCAGTCGTGCCGCGCCGAGAGGGTGATCCGGCCCGCTGCGGCGTTGCTGCAGAACTCGGCCGCCGCCGCCGCGACCCGCTGGTCCAGGATGTGGGCGTCGCGGGGCGCGTTGATGTTGATGTCCGAAACCTTGACCGCGACGGGCGCGGCCTGGGCGCCCGTCGCCAGGGCCAGGGCGGGGACGGCCGCCAGGGCGATGGTCGCGAGGCCGGCCAGGGTGCTGCTGAACTTGATCATCTGAATTCTCCCAAATCTTTGAGGTGGCCGTGCGGGCCGCCGATGACGTTGAGATATTCCGGATGCTGTCGCGAAGTCTTGTTAAACCGGAGTAATGACGCAAGTTTAAGAATATTACCGAATGTACATGCGATTAATTACTTGGGGTTTAGATTCCGCCTCCACTCGCAGCCGATAGATTTCCTCCGCTTGCGGCCAAGCCGTACCAGCCCTTAGATTCAAGCGAACAGAAGGGAGCGCGGTTTCCATGGCCTTCAAGCTGAACGTGAACGGCAAGGTCCTGTCGGCGGACGTCGACGGGGACACCCCCTTGCTCTGGGTGCTGCGCGACACCCTCGGCATCCTCGGACCCAAGTACGGCTGCGGCGTCGCCCAGTGCGGGGCCTGCACGGTCCACATCGACGGCGCGCCGATGCGCTCCTGCTCGATCCCGGTCGAGGGACTGGAGAGCGCCAAGATCGTCACCATCGAGGGCGTCGGCGCCAACGCCGTCGGCAAGAAGGTCCAGGCCGCCTGGAGCGAACTCGACGTCGCCCAGTGCGGCTACTGCCAGGCCGGCCAGATCATGTCGGCCACGGCGCTGCTGGCCGAGAAGCCCAGGCCGACCGACGCCGACATCGACGAGGCGATGGCGGGCAACATCTGCCGCTGCGCGACCTACACGCGCATCCGCGCGGCCATCAAGCTGGCCTCGGGCCAGAAGGCGGAGGCCTGATCCCATGGCGGACGGATCGCACATTCCCTCGGCCAGCCGCCGCGACGTGCTCGCCGGCGCGGGCCTGGTTCTCTCCTTTGCGGTCGCCGGCAAGGCGGGCGCGGCCGAGGCCGGCGGCGCAGGCGACAAGCTGAACGCCTATGTCCGCGTGGCCCCCGACAACACCGTCACCATCGTCTCCAAGAACCCGGAGATCGGCCAGGGCATCAAGACCATGCTGCCGATGCTGATCGCCGAGGAACTGGACGTGGACTGGTCGCAGGTCCGCACCGAGCAGGCGATGAACGACTTCGCCACCTATGGCCGCCAGTTCGCCGGCGGCAGCATGGCCACCCCGCTGCACTGGGACGAGCTGCGCAGGGTCGGCGCCGCGGCCCGGGTGATGCTGGTCGCCGCCGCAGCGCAAGGCTGGGGGGTTCCGGCCGCCGAGTGCACGACCGCCTCGGGCGTCGTCCATCACGCCGCGTCCAGGCGCAAGGCGACCTACGGCTCGCTGGCCATCAAGGCCGCCGGCGCGCCGGCGCCGGACCTGAAGACCGTCCCGCTGAAGGACCCCAAGGACTACAAGATCATCGGCAAGCCGTTGCGCCAGGTGGACACCGCCGCCATCGTCACCGGCAAGCCGCTGTTCGGCATCGACGTCGTCGTGCCCGGAATGCTCTACGCCACCTTCGAGAAGGCCCCGGTGTTCGGAGCCAGGGTCGCCAGCGCCGACCTGGCCGCCGCCAAGGGCGTGAAGGGCGTGCGCGACGCCTTCGTGGTCGAGGGCGAGACGGCGCTGGACGGCCTGCTGCCCGGCGTCGCCGTGGTCGCCGATAGCTGGTGGGCGGCGCGCAAGGCCCGCGACAGGCTGAACATCCGCTGGGCCGATCACCCGACCTCCAGCCAGTCCTCGGCCGGTTTCGCCGCCCAGGCGCTGGAGCTGTCGAAGGCCGCGCCCGGCAAGACCGAGCGCAACGACGGCGACGTGGCCGCCGCCCTGCAGGGGGCCGCCAGGACGGTGGAGGTGGCCTACGCCTATCCATTCATCTCGCACGCCAATCTCGAGCCGCAGAACTGCACCGCCCACTTCAAGGACGGCAAGGTCGAGATCTGGGCCCCGACCCAGAATCCGGAGCCGGGCCGGCAACTGGTCGCCAAGACCTTGGGCATCGCGCCCGAGGCGGTGGCTATCCACATGATCCGCTGCGGCGGCGGCTTCGGCCGCCGGCTGATGAACGACTACATGGTCGAGGCGGCCTGGATCTCCCGGCAGGCCGGCGCGCCGGTCAAGCTGCTCTGGACGCGTGAAGACGACATGCGCCACGACTTCTACCGCCCAGCCGGCTGGCACTTCCTCAAGGGCGGGGTGAACGCGGCCGGAGACCTGGTCGGCTGGCACGACCATTTCGTCACCCTCGGCGAGAACGGCACGCCCGCGCGCAGCGCCGGCATGTCGCCGACGGAGTTTCCCGCACGCTTCGTCCCGAACTATCGCTACGACCTGTCGATGATGGCCTGCGGGGCGCCGACCGGGCCGCTGAGGGCGCCCGGCTCCAACGCCATCGCCTTCGTGGTGCAGTCGTTCATCGACGAACTGGCCCATGCCGCGGGCGCCGATCCGGTCGCCTTCCGGCTGAAACTGCTGGGCGACAAGCCGATGGTCGGCGAGCCGCCGTCCGGCTACGCGGCCGGGCGCATGGCCGCGGTGGTCAAGCTCGCCGCCGAGAAGTCCGGCTGGGGACGGCCGATGCCGAAGGGCTCGGGCCTGGGGATCGCCTTCCACTACAGCCACCTGGGCTATTTCGCCGAAGTGGTCGAAGCGGCGGTGGCGCCCGACGGCGCGGTCAAGGTGGTCAAGGTCTGGGTGGCGGCCGATGTCGGCCGCCATGTGATCAATCCGTTCGGGGCGCTCAACCAGATCGAGGGCTCGGTCCTGGACGGCCTGTCCGGCGCCCTGCACCAGAACATCACCATCGAGAACGGCGCGGCGGTCGAGAGCAACTTCTCCGACTATCCGCTGATGCGCATCGACGAGGCGCCGCCCGTCGAGACGCATTTCATCAAGTCGGACAATGCGCCGACCGGCCTGGGCGAACCGGCCCTGCCGCCGGCGACGCCGGCCATGTGCAACGCCATCTTCGCTGCGACAGGAAAGCGCATCCGCCAACTGCCGATCGATCCTGCTTTCCTCAGGAGTGGCTAAGCGCGCCGAGCTAAGCCATCATGACCAAGGGAGGACGCGGCGGGCTTGATCCGTCGTCGCCTGGATAACAAGAAAAAGATCAATGACGACGATGGTCCGTACGCCGACCAAGCGCTTCGAACAGCGCAAGAGCGCTATTGTCGGTTCGGCCGTGGAGGTCCTCAATCGCAGGGGCGTGCGCGGCATGACCCTGGCCGATGTGGCCGCGCGCCTCGACCTCGTGCCGACCGGGGTGATCTACTACTTCAAGAACAAGGAAGAGCTGGCGGCCGCCTGTTTCCTGCGTGGGATCGAGCGGTACAATCGCCTGATCGCGGCGGCCGAGGACGGCGGCGACGTCCGCGAGCGGCTGCGGCTGTTCCTCGACGCCTATTTCGACTACCGCGCCCGGATGCTGGCCGGCGAGGTCGAGCCGCTGACCGCTTTCAACGACGTGCGCGCGCTCAACTGCGCGCCGGTCAATGCAGCCTATGTCGACATGTTCCGGCGCATCCGCACGCTGTTCGCCGGCCCGGAGACCCGCGGCCTGTCGCGTCCGGCCCTCGGCGCGCGCGCGCTGCTGCTGATCTCCGAGGTGTTCTGGGCGCCGCTCTGGCTGCATCGCCACGATCCGGAGGACTTCGGCCGCGCCTCGCGCCGGTTCTGGTCGATCGCCGTGGACGGCCTGGCGGCGCCTGGCGCATCCTGGAACCCCGTGGCCCTGCCGGCCCTGATCCCCAAGGCGGGCGGCGAGGCCTCCAGCGAGCTCTTCCTGCGCGCGGCGACCCAGTTGATCAATGACGAGGGTTATGTCGGCGCCTCGGTCGAGAAGATCTCGGCGCGGCTGAACGTCACCAAGGGCGCCTTCTATCACCACCACGAAACCAAAGACGAACTGGTCGTCGCCTGCTTCGAGCGGACCTTCGACGTCATGCGCCGTGCGATCCGCCAGGCGGAGAGCGTGTCCGGCGACGGCCTGCAGACCCTGACCACCATCGCCTCGGCCCTGGTCGAATATCAGCTCACCGGCAATGCGCCGCTGCTGCGCGCCTCGGCCCTGACCTCGGCGCCCGAGGCGATCCAGCCGCAACTGATCGCGCGCTTCGACCGGATCTCGGACCGCTTCGCCTCGCTGATCTCGGACGGCGTCGCCGACGGCTCGGTGCGCCCGGTGGACGTCAATATCGGCGCCCAGATGCTGACCGCCATGATCAACGCCGCCGCCGAACTGCATCATTGGACCCCCGGCGTGACGCCCCAGACCGCCGCGGCGCTCTACGTCAGGCCGTTCTTCGAAGGGCTTGCGCCGAACCAGGCGTAGACGGCCCCGGCGGCGCCCGGGCAAGGTGGGGAAAAGCCTCTCAATCCAGGAGCCGAGCGTGGCGACGTCACGCTCAGGGGAAACGCCAGTGAAGAAGCTGCTGATCGCCAACCGCGGCGAGATCGCCATCCGTATCGCCCGCACCGCCGCGGAGATGGGGATCGAGACCCTGGCGGTCTATTCCACCGATGACGCCGCCTCGCTTCACACCCGCAAGGCCGACGGCGCCCACGCCCTGACCGGCGCCGGTCCCGCCGCCTATCTCGACGCCGAGCAGATCCTGGCCGTCGCCCGCCAGCACGGCTGCGACGCGATCCATCCCGGCTATGGCTTCCTTTCCGAGAACGCCGCCTTCGCCCGCGCCTGCGCCGAGGCCGGGGTGGTGTTCGTCGGCCCCTCGCCCGAGACGCTGCAACTGTTCGGCGACAAGGGCGCGGCCCGGGCGCTGGCCGCCCGTTGCGACGTGCCGATCCTGGCGGGGACGGACGGCGGGGTCACCCTGGCGCAGGCGCGGGTCTTCCTGGAGAGCCTGGGCGCGGGCGGCGCCGTCATGGTCAAGGCCGTCGCCGGCGGCGGCGGCCGCGGCATGCGCCCGGTGCGATCGCCGGCCGAACTGACCGACGCCTTCGAGCGCTGCGCCTCCGAGGCGCAGGCCGCCTTCGGCGACGGCGCGCTCTATGTCGAGGAGTTCCTGCCGCACGCCCGGCATATCGAGGTGCAGATCGTCGGCGACGGCCAGGTGGTCTCCCACCTCTGGGACCGCGAATGCAGCCTGCAGCGCCAGCGGCAGAAGGTGGTCGAGATCGCCCCGGCCGCGACCCTGCCGCGCGAGACGCGCGAGCGGTTGTTCGAGGCCGCGGTCGCGCTTGGCCGCGCCGCGCACTATCGCAGTCTGGGTACGGTGGAGTTCCTGGTCGACGGCGAGCGCGTGGTCTTCATCGAGGCCAATCCGCGGCTTCAGGTCGAGCATACGGTCACCGAGGAGGTCACCGGGCTCGATCTTGTCCGCATACAGATCGATCTGGCCGCGGGCCGCTCGCTCGCCGATCTCGAACTGACCCAGGCCGAGGTTCCCCGGCCTCGCGGCGTCGCCGTCCAGGCGCGTATCAACCTCGAGACCATGACCCCCGAGGGCGCGGCCAAGCCGTCCGGCGGCCTGCTGTCGGCCTACGAGCCGCCGTCCGGCCCGGGGATCCGCGTCGACGGCTTCGGCTATGGCGGCTACCGCACCAGCGCGCGGTTCGACTCGCTGCTGGCCAAGCTGGTCGTCCATGCAGCCGATCTTCCGGCGGCGACGGCCAAGGCCCGGCGCGCGCTCTCGGAGTTCAAGATCGTCGGCGCGGCGACCAATATCGGCTTCCTGGAGAGCCTGCTCGGTCATCCCGACGTCGCCGCCGGCGAGGTCCACACCCGCTTCATCGAAGAGCGGATGGAGGAGCTCAGCCAAAGCCCCGAGCGGCCCAGGCTCTATTTCGAGGCGGCCGGCGCGGCGCCCAGGCGGGCCGGCGCGCAGGTGGACACGACCGACCCGCTGGCCGTCCTGCATCACGGCAAGGCCGAGGCGGCGTCCTCGGACGAGCCCGAAGAGGTCGAGGGGCCCGAGGGCACGAAGCCCGTCCGCGCGCCGCTGCAAGGCACGGTCATCGGCGTCATGGTCCAGGCTGGCGACGAGGTGCGCGAGGGCCAGCCGCTGTTCGTCATGGAGGCGATGAAGATGGAGCACGTCGTCGCCGCCGACGTCTCCGGCGTCGTGCGGCTGGTGGCGGCGGGGGAGGGCGACACGGTCTTCGAGGACCACGCCCTGGCCTTCATCGAGCCAGGCGAGGTCGCCGGCGGCGCGGTGACGGCGCAGGAGGAGGTCGACCTCGATCACATCCGCCCCGATCTCGCCGAGGTGCTGGAGCGGCATCGTCTCACCCTCGACGCGGCGCGGCCGGACGCCGTCGCCCGCCGCCGCAAGACCGGCCAACGCACCGCGCGCGAGAACATCGACGACCTCTGCGACAGCTTCACCGAGTACGGCGCCCTGACGGTCGCCGCCCGCCGCCGCCGCAACACCGTCGACGAACTGATCGCCCAGACGCCCGCCGACGGCATGGTCATGGGGTTGGGGTCGGTCAACGGCGATCGCTTCGCCGAGGAGAAGTCCCGGGTCGCGGTCATGGCCTACGACTACACCGTGCTGGCCGGCACCCAGGGCTCGCACAACCACGACAAGCTCGACCGGATGAGCGAGATCGCCGCCCGTTGGCGGCTGCCGACCGTGTTCTTCACCGAGGGCGGCGGCGGGCGGCCCGGCGACACCGAGGGCGGCGGCTTCGTCCGCGGCTTCGAGTTCTGGGGGCGGCTGTCGGGCGCCGTGCCGCTGGTCGGGATCTCGTCGGGCCGCTGCTTCGCCGGCAACGCCGCCATCCTCGGCTGCTGCGACGTGATCATCGCCACCAAGGATTCGGCGCTGGGCATGGGCGGGCCGGCCATGGTCGAGGGCGGCGGCCTGGGCGTGTTCCGGCCCGAGGAGATCGGCCCGGTCAAGGTGATGCAGGCCAACGGCACCATCGACGTGCTGGCGCAGGACGAGGCCGACGCCGTGCGGCTGGCCAAGCAGTACCTGTCCTACTTCCAGGGGCCGGTGAAGGAGTGGACGGCGGCCGACCAGCGGCTGCTGCGCCGGGCGATCCCGGAGAACCGGCTGCGTGTCTACGACATCCGCAAGGTGATCGAGCTGATCGCCGACGAGGGCTCGGTCCTGGAGCTGCGTCCGAAGTTCGGCCTGGCCATGGTCACCGCCTTCATCCGCATCGAGGGGCGGCCCGTCGGGGTCTTCGCCAACAATCCCCAGCACCTCGGCGGGGCGATCGATTCCGACGCCTCGGACAAGGCCGCGCGCTTCATGCAGCTCTGCGAGGCGTTCGACATTCCGCTGCTGTCGCTTTCCGACACGCCCGGCAACATGGTGGGGCCCGAGGCCGAGAAGACCGGCCTGATCCGCCACTGTTCGCGGCTGTTCGTGATCGGCGCGAACCTGACCGTGCCGCTGTTCTCGGTGATCCTGCGCAAGAGCTATGGGTTGGGCGCCATCGCCATGACCGGGGGCTCCTACCAGGGCTCGATGTTCTGCGTCTCCTGGCCGACCGGCGAGTTCGGCGGCATGGGGCTGGAGGGCTCGGTCAAGCTCGGCTACCGCAACGAACTGGCCGCGATCGAGGATCCGGCCGCACGCAAGGCCAGGTTCGACGAGATGGTCGCCGCCGCCTATGCCCGCGGCAAGGCGCTGTCCCAGGCCATGGGGCCGGCTCTCGACGACGTGATCGACCCGGCCGACACCCGCCGCTGGGTGCTGTCGGGCCTGAAGTCCCTGCCGCCGCTGCCCGTCCGTACCGAGAAGAAGCTGCGCTGGATCGATAGCTGGTGATCCGCCGCCCGGCGCGCACGGGGGTGTGACCGCGCCCGGCTTGCTTCGCCCTGCGCGTTAAGCAAGTTTACGAAGTCTCGCGGCCTGCGCTGCGCGCGTCTGCCGTGAACGGCGGTTCGCCCGCCCGGCCGCCGAGGGTCGGGGGACGCGTAATGGACAGGCTGGCCACGCTCACGCCACGCGAGCGGCAGTGCCTCATGGGGGTGGCGCGCCATCTCCAGTCGAAGGAGATCGCCCGCGAGCTCGGGCTCGAGGCGCGCACGGTCGACAAGCACATCGAGCGGGCGATGAAGAAGCTGGGCGCGTCGAACCGGCGCGACGCCGCGCGCATGCTCGCCGGCGATGTACGTGATGACTACGTAGGGGCGCCGCTCCCCCTGGCCGCCGACGTCGGCGAGATGCTGACCTCCTTCTCGAAAGGAGGCGCACATGCCCCATACGGCGAAACGATTGCCACAGACGACCTGGGGCGACCTGGAAGCGATCTTCGACAGCCTGGCCAGCACGGGTCAGCAGAAGGAGACGGTGCATCACCTGCTGCAGGTGACGCGGGAGATGAGCCCCTATCTCACGAGGCTCGATCTGCTGCGCGAGATTATCTGCGTCGCGCTCGTCTTGTTGCCCGACGAGGCCCAGCCCCCCCAGTCATGGCGGTGGCTGGCTCAGGGCCCGCCCGGACCCCCTGGCGACGGCTCCTGAGCGCCATGCTGTTCACCCTGGTTGCTGGAGCCCTGCTGATCGGCGGTCTGGCCATCGCCATCCAGCTTGGCCACCTGATGCAGACGCTCGACGCCTGGCTTGCCCGCGGCTGATCGGCGAAGCCGACGCCGCATCCCATCTCACCCACACCACCCGTCCCGCGCCCCGTCGCGGAGGAAGGATATCCCATGCAACGCCGCGAACTGGCCCAGGCCATCGCCACGTCCCTGTTCGAAACCGAGGCCGCGCTCGACGCCGCCCTGGAGCGCGCCGCCCTGCTGATCGCCCAGACCAGCGCCCTGCGCCGCGAGCACAACTACTCCGCCGTCCTCGGGCACGAGGCCGTCGCCGCCCTGACCCGCACCATTGACGCCCTGGGCGAGGCGCGCGGCCACGCCATGTCGGCCCACGCCGCCTTCGAGAAGGCCTCGCCGCAACTGGGCGTGCAGCCGACCACCTTGCACGGCACCGGCGTCGAGAAGCCGCCGACCGCGGTGTCGGACGCCGATGGTCCCGCGCTCCGGGCGGTCTCGGCGGCGGCTTGACGCGATGCTCGCACCGCTTTCCCTTCCGGGGATGAGCTGGTTTGCGATGTTCGACGCCCCCGTGCAGCAGGCCGGCGCCGTGGCCACGGCGCTGGTCACGCTGCTGGCGCTGTGGAAGGGCGGCGCGCCCGAGCGGATCGCCGCCGTGGTCAGCCTGGCCGCCTTCTTCCTCAGCCCCCTGGCCCAGCAGCTCGGCGGCCTGCCGCAGCCGCTCTGGGGCGTGGCGGCGGTGGACGCCGCGGTGCTGGGCGTCGTCACCCTGCTGATATGGTTCTACGACCGCCAGTGGCTGATCGGCGCCTGGGCGGCCGAGGCGCTGACCCTGCTGTGCCATGCGGCCAAGCTGGCCGACGTCACCCTGCTGGCGCGCGGCTATGTCGCCAGCCTCTACATCCTCTATTTCGGCTTCCTGGCCGCGCTGGCCTGGGGCGCCTTCGAGGCCAGCGCGCGCCGGTCGGCTAGTGCGGAACGTAGGTCCGCAACACGTCCTCGATGATCCGCTCCAACTGGCCCAGGGTGTTGCAGGTCTTGGCCACGTGGCAGAAGCGTTCGTAGCGGTACATGACGCTGTCCCCCTGGCTCCAGTAGCTCTCCGGTTCGGGGTTCAGCCAGATGACCGAGCGGGCCCGGTTGTGGATCGTGGCCATCAGATCCAGCCGCGGATCGGCATAATTCGACCGCCCGTCTCCCAGGAAGATGACGGTGGTGTGCCGGTCGACATGGTCGAGGTGGTTCTCGCAGAAGTCCTCCAGCGACTTGCCGTAGTCGGTCTGCTGGAAGCCGATCTTGCGCAGCACCTGGAAGATCGCCCCGTCGACATGCTCGTCGTCGAGGATGTCGTTGACGCTGATCAGCCGGCCCGAGAAGGCGTAGGCCTCCATCCGGTCGACCACCTCGTTCAGCGAGTAGAGGAAGGTCAGCAGGAACTGGGCGGCGGCGGCCACCGACTTCGACACGTCGCAGATGCAGACGATCGACGGCTTGTCGATCTTCTCGGTCTTCCAGATGATCTCGAACGGCATGCCGCCATAGGGCATCGACTTCCGCAGCGTGCGGCGGATGTCCATGTGGCCCTTGCGGGCGCGGTTGCGGCGGCGCGAATAGCGGTCGGCCAGCCGCTTGGCCATCTTCTTGACCAGGGCCTGCATCATCGCCTGGTCGACGGGATCGATGCCGCCCTCGGCGTTCAGCGCCTTGCGGGCCAGCATCTCCTCGCGGAGCATCTTGCCCGAGCCGGAGGCGTAGAGCTCGTGCTGGCGTTCGACATAGCGCTGGGCTTCCTGGGCCAGCCGGCGCTTGCCGGCCTCCAGCCGGTCGGCCGCGTCGCCGCCGCCTTCCAGCTTTCGGGCGTTGCTGATCAGCGCCTCGATCTCGGCCAGGCCCATCTCCTCCAGCAGCCGCCGGGTCAGGCGCGAGCGCTGGGTGGTCAGGCGGATCTGCGAGACCTGGGCCCGCTGGGCGGCTTCCTCCATCGCCTGGGCCAGGCCCGGCGCGTCGCCCTCCATCAGCATGCGGGCGAGGTCCGATTGCTCGGCGCCCTCGGGCAGACCCTCCATCGGGTCGCCGTCCCCCTGCGGCGGCGGCTCGAAGCCGAGCTCGTCGCGGCTGAAGAAGGTCTCGAAGGTCTCGTCGAACCGCACGACCTCGTCCGAGGTCTTGGCCAGGGTCGCGCACAGCGCGTCCTTGAACAGCTCGCGATCGGCGAAGCCGACCTTTTCCACCGTGCGGTGGGCGTCGATGGCCTCGGCAGGCGAGACCTTCACGTCCGCGGCCCGCAGGGCCCGGAAGAAGTCCTCCAGCGCACCCTGCATGGGTCTTACGCCGCCGGGCGGCGGAGCAGTTCGGAGATCTGCGGCTCCACCGCGGCGATGTCCGGCTCGAACTTCAGCAGCACGTTCAGCGTGTCGCGCACGACCTCGGGATTGAGGCTGTCGGCGTTGAGCAGGATCAGCGCGCGGGCCCAGTCGACGGTCTCGGAGATCGACGGCGACTTGCGCAGGTCGAGCGTGCGCAGCGACTGCACGAAGTCCACCAGGCTGGCGGTCAGGGTCTGCTCGATGCCCGGCACGCGGCTGGCGACGATCTTGCGTTCCAGGTCGGCGTCGGGCAGCGGGATGTGCAGGTGCAGGCAGCGGCGCTTCAGCGCATCGCCCAGGTCGCGGACGTTGTTGGAGGTCAGGAACACCAGCGGCGGGGTCTTGGCCTTGATCACGCCGAGCTCGGGGATCGAGACCTGGTAGGCCGACAGCACCTCCAGCAGGAAGGCTTCGAAGGCCTCGTCCGACTTGTCGATCTCGTCGATCAGCAGCACGCAGCCGTCATCTTCCTTCAGCGCCTTCATCAGCGGGCGCGGCTCCAGGAAGGGCTCGGAGAAGAACAGGTCGCCGATGCCGTGCAGGCGGCCCATGGCGGCGTCCATGTCCTTGGCGTCGGACAGCGCCTCGCCCATCCGGTCCTTGAGGATCTGGGTGTAGAGCAACTGCTTGCCGTACTTCCACTCGTACAGCGCCTTGGACTCGTCCAGGCCCTCGTAGCACTGCATGCGGATCAGCGGCTGGCCCAGCAGGGTCGCGGTCGACAGCGCCAGTTCGGTCTTGCCCACCCCGGCCGAGCCTTCGACCAGGATCGGCTTTTGCAGGTGAATGGCCATGTAGAGGGCGGTGGCGATGCGGCGCGAGGCGATGTAGCCGACGCCGGCCAGCCCTTCGATCAGGGCGTCCACGGAAGAAAGGACGTCCGGCTGCGCGGCCTTAATCGCCGCGGGAGAAATAGCGGTCAAAGTCTCAAACTTTCGAGTGTCGCGCGTAATTGCGCCAGGCGGTCTTCAATGGGCGCGAGTGTGCAGGGGGCGGGGGCCGTGCGCAAGCGCTGGTTCAAACGGGCGTTCGCGGGGCGCTGTCATCCCGGCTTCGGCGAAGCAAGACCGGGACGACAGCGGGGCGCGGGGCCAGTTCCTACACCCCATACGGCCGATAGGGCCCGGCGATCAGTTGTTCGAACACGCCCATGCCCTTGACCGGCGCCTCGCCCGGCAGGGTCAGGGTGACGTGGCTGAGCGCCTGGATGTGCACGTTCTCCGGGCTGGCCATGTCGACGGCGCCCAGGTCGATGTCCTCGCGCTCGACCACCAGCTCGCCCTTGTAGCCGCCATGGCGCCAGGCCGGCGCCCCGTAGCCGATACCGCGCATCAGGAAGGTCAGGAACGGCTCGAAGCGGATGCTGGCCGAGCCCTGGGCCAGCGGCACGTTGAGCGTCCCGGTCCGGGCGTGGCGGGTGCCGGCGATCAGCGAGACCTCGTCCATGGTCGCCCCTTCGCTCTCGTGGAAGGCGTCCGGTCCGGCTCCGTCCGGCGCGATCACCGCGCGGGTGTTCCAGGGGCGGCCGTCGGGGTCGGCGTTGACGTGGAAGAAGATGCTGCGGTCGGCGAAGTTCAGCGGCGTCCACTGCCAGAAGAAGCCGCTGACCGTCATCGGGACCGGCGGCTGCGGATCGGGCGCGCCGACCGGGCGGATGCCCCATGAGCGGTCGCGGGTGCCCACCGTTCCGGCCGCCAGCTCCTTGCGCACGCCGTCGACCTCGATCCAGCCGGTGCAGCGCACGTTCTGGGTCAGGCGGGTGTAGTCCATGAAGGCGCGCGGCCCGATCCGGCGCATGAATCGCGGCTCCTCGATCGGGAAGCTGCGGCCCTCGAAGACGATCTCGGCGGCGAAGCCGTTCGACGGCGCGAGCGTGACCTTCAGCTTCTGCAGCGGCTCGATCACCTCGATGGAGATCGGCCCGCAGGAGAGGTCCAGCCGCTCCATGTTCATCACCTTGGAGGCGTGCAGGCAGTGCTCGATCCCGTCGCGGATCACCGAGAAATGGGCGTCGGCGACGTTGAGCTGCGGATAGACGCCGAAGGCGATCGCGAAGAACTCGGTCCCGTCCGGCTGGTAGCCGTTGAAGAAGTAGCGATCGTAGAAATTCCGGTCCGTGCCGGCATAGGCGATCGGCTCGGGCGTCTGGTGGATCGGAAAATCGTCGGCCTTGGTCAGCATGGGTGGCGTCCTCCCAGACGTCTCTTGCACTGCAGCGATCTTGTCTTTGTCGATTGACGGTATTGCGACGTCGCCGTCTGCGGCATTATCAAGTGAACAAAGATAACAAAACAAGGGAGGACGCTTTTTGCTGACGCCACGTAAGGTTACGCGGCGTGAACCGGCAACGAGCGCTCAGGAGAGATGAGCACAAGCAACGCGCGCATACCGGACGAATACGCGGCCAACCTGGTCGACCCTGCCGCCTATGCGGACGGCCGTATTCACGAGACCTATGCCTGGCTCCGCGCCAACAATCCCTTCGGACTGGCCGAGATCGAGGGCTTCGATCCGTTCTGGGTGGCGACCAAGCACGCCGACATCCTGGAGATCAGCCGTCAGAACGCGCTGTTCCACAGCGGCGACAAGGCGACGGTGATCACCAACAAGGCCGCCGACACCGCCGTGCGCGCCATGATGGGCGGCAGCCCGCACCTGGTCCGCAGCCTGGTGCAGATGGACGCCCCCGACCACCCGAAGTATCGCGCCCTGACCCAGGCCTGGTTCATGCCGACCAACATCAAGGGCCTGGAGGACCGCATCCGCGGCATCGCCCGGCGGGCGGTCGAGCGGATGGCGGCCACCGGCGGCGAGTGCGACTTCGTCCGCGACGTGGCGCTGGGCTATCCGCTGCATGTGATCATGGAGATCCTGGGCGTCCCCGAGGAGGACGAGCCGCGGATGCTGACCCTGACCCAGGAGCTGTTCGGCGCCACCGACCCAGAGCTCGCCCGCGACAGCGCGCCCGACATCTCCAAGATGCTGACTGAGGGGGTGGTCGCCGACTTCTACGCCTACTTCGCCAAGATGTCGGCCGACCGCCGGGCCAATCCCCGGGACGACGTCGCCACCGTCATCGCCAATTCCGAGATCGACGGCCAGCCGATCTCCGAGCTGGAGGCGATGAGCTACTACATGATCGTCGCCACCGCCGGGCACGACACCACCTCGTCCTCGACCGCCGGCGCGCTGTGGGGCCTGGCCGCCAATCCGGGCGAGTTCGCCAAGGTCAAGGCCGACCCGTCGCTGATCCCCGGCCTGGTGGACGAGAGCATCCGCTGGATCACCCCGGTGAAGACCTTCATGCGCTCGGCCACCGAAGCCACCGAGTTCGCCGGCCGCCAGCTCGCCAAGGACGACTGGATGATGCTCTGCTACGCCTCGGGCAACCGCGACGAGGAGGTGTTCGAGGACCCGGCCGCGTTCAGGATCGAGCGCAGGCCCAACAAGCACCTGGCCTTCGGCTACGGCGCGCACCTGTGCCTGGGCCAGCACCTGGCCAAGATGGAGATGCGGATCCTCTGGGAGGAACTGCTGCCGCGCATCAAGACCCTGGAGCTGAACGGCGAGCCCAAGCAGAGCCAGGCCACCTTCGTCAGCGGGCCCAAGACCCTGCCCGTCCGCTTCTCGATGCATTGATCATGACCGCGTATCGCTTCGATGCTCCCCCGCTGGGGGAGCTCCGGGCCGAATGGCCCGGTGAGGGGGACTTCGACGTCTTCAGCAGGCCCCTTCCGTCTCGCGGCTTGGGCCGCAAGCCCCCTCCCATCAGGATGGGGGAGGAAAAAGCGCCCCCTATGTACGATCCTGCAGAGGGGGCGGATCGGGCCGGTGGTCGTTCATGAGCGCTCTCGAACCCCGCCTGGCCGCCTACATCGCCGCCCGCATGCCCGGCGCGAGCGACGTGGCGGTCGAGGACCTGTCGCGTATCTCCGGCGGCGCCTCGCGTGAGACCTATCGCTTCCGCCTCGTCTGGAACGAGGGCGGCGCGGCGCGCGAGCGCAAGCTGATCCTGCGGCGCGACCCGCCGGCCTCGCTGATCGAGACCGAACGGCGGATCGAGTTCGAGGCCTATCGCGCCTTCCACGGCAGCGCCGTGCCGGTGCCGCAGATGTTGTGGCTGGAGGAAGAGGACGACGCCCTCGACCATCCGTTCTTCATCGCCGAGGAGATCGCCGGCTTCCAGGCCGCGCCGACGCTGCTGTTCGGCCCACCCTATGCGGCGATCCTGGAGCAGCTTGGCCAGCGCAAGTGGAGCATCCTGGGCGAGATCGCCAAGGCCGATCCGGTCGCCCTGGGACTGACCGAGGTCATGGCGCCTGTCGCGCCCGACGCCTGCTGGGACCGGGAGCTCAGCTATTGGGAGGGGCTGCTGGACCGCGACGAGCCCGAGCCGCTGCCGATCACCCGCGCGGCGATCCGCTGGCTGCGCGCCAATCCGCCGCCGCCGGCCCAGAGGGTCAGCGTCGTGCACGGCGACTATCGGACCGGCAATTTCCTCTACGACGAGGCCGGGGGCATCCACGGCGTCCTCGACTGGGAAATGTGCCACCTGGGCGATCCGCTGGAGGACCTGGGCTGGAGCTTCAACCCGGTCTGGTCGTTCGGCCAGGGCAAGGCCGGCGGGCTGCTGCCCCGCGAGGACGCCATCGCCGTCTGGGAACGCGCCAGCGGCCTGACGGCCGACCCGGCCGCGCTGCACTGGTGGGAGCTGTTCAACTGCGTGAAGGGCCAGGCGATCTGGATCTCCTCGGCCCGCGTCTGGATCGACGGCGGCAACCGCGAGCCGATCATGGTCTATCCGCCCTGGCTGCTGCAGAACGCCCAGGACCGCGCCACCCTGCAAGTGATGGGACGCCTATGAACCCGACCGTTCCCGCCGTGCTGGCCGAATTGGCCGGGCTGTGCATGCGCAACGCCATGCCGGACGTCCATCCCGCCGACAGGGCCAGTTCGCTCGGCCTGTCGGCGGCGTTGCTGGGCGTCGCCGCCGAGGTCTGGGACGGCATGGCCGCCCGCCTGGTCGCCGAGAACCGCGCCATCCGGCCGCTGCTGGCGAGGGCGGGGGAGACGGGGCTCGACTTCGCGGCCCTGGCGACGGGCGCCGACGAGGACCTGCGGCTTTCGTCGCTGAAAGCGGCCAACGACGCCCTGCGTGCGGCGCTGGTGGAGTTGCACGCGGCGGCCGAAGCGAAGGGCGCGGCGGGCCTGGAGGCGGCTGTCTGGGCCGAGCTGGTCGCCTCGACCGAGCGCCGCAAGCTGGCGTCGTCGCCGGTGTGAGCTAGCTGGCGAGCCGCTCCAGAACTTCCAAGGTCAGCGGATCGCGCTCGCCGCCGAAGTAGCGGGCCAGGGCGGTGCGGAACGGCGCTTCCTCCGGCGCCACGGCGTTGAACAGGGTCATGCTGGAGCGGAACTTCAGGTCGTCGGGCGGGCCGAACACGTCGCGCGCCGAGCCGGGGGCCTCGTTGGCCAGTTCGGTCAGGTCGCGCAGCCGCGAGCCCAGCACCGGATGCTCCAGATAGGCCCGCGCCTCGTCGGCCGAGCCGATCGCATAGCGCTGGGCCATGGCGCTCGATCCCAGCCCCGCGATCTGCGGGAACACGAACCACATCCAGTGGGACCGCTTGCGTCCCGCGGCCAGTTCGGCCCGTGCGCCGGCGATCACCGGCGCCTGGGCGTCGACGAAACGGGCGAGGTCGAAGGGGTCGAACATCGAGGTTTCCCTTAGCGTCAGCATCGACAACGGCGCCGTATCGGGCTTTGCTGCCGCGCCCGTCGTCAGGCGGGCCAATTTCCGAATGTCGAATTTTGATTGGGGACGAATTTCAAGATGGCGAGAATCTTGCCTGAACCCACGCCCGAGACCCAGCATTTCTGGGACGGGGCCGCCCGGGGCGAACTGCTCCTGCAACGCAACAAGGCCACCGGCGAAGCCTATTTCCCGCCGCGCCCGTTCTGCCCGAAGACCGGCTCGCGCGACGTCGAGGTGTTCAAGGCCAGCGGCAAGGCGGTCCTGTACTCGTATGTGATCAACCACCGTCCCCGCCCCGACATGGGGACCGAGCCCTACGCCATCGCGGTGGTGAAGCTCGAAGAAGGGCCGACCATGATGACCAACATCGTCGGCTGCCCGCAGACGCCCGAGGCCCTGGTGCTCGACATGCCGCTCGAGGTCGTCTTCGAAAAGTTCAGCGACACGATCTCGCTGCCCTTCTTCCAACCGGCCAAGTCGTAAGGGCTCGATGACCATGCAAAAGAATTCCGTCGCGGTCGTCGGGGCCGCGGAAACCACCAAGATGGGCAAGATTCCGGACGTGTCGGTGATCGGCCTGCACGCCGACGCCGCGCTGAACGCCATGGCCGACGCCGGCCTGACGCCGGCCGACATCGACGGCGTCGCCACCGCCGGCATCAGCCCGGTCGAACTGGCCCACTATCTCGGGATCAAGCCGACCTATGCCGACGGCACCAGCGTCGGCGGCTGCTCGTTCATGCTGCACGTGCGCCATGCGGCGGCGGCGATCAACGCCGGCCACGCCAAGACCATCCTGATCACCCACGGCGAATCGGGCCGCAGCAGGGTCGGCGCCGGCGGCTGGGCGCGCTCGCCCTCCAGCCTGATGGGCCAGTTCGAGATGCCGTTCGGCGTCACCTCGCCGCCGACCATGTTCACCGTGCCGGTGCTTCGCTACATGAAGACCTACGGCGTCACCGAGCAGGACCTGGCCAATGTGGCGGTGATCCAGCGCGAGTGGGCCGCCAAGAACCCGCGGGCCAGCTTCAAGGACCCGATCAGCATCGACGACGTGCTGAACTCGCCGATGATCGCCTGGCCGTTCCGGATGCTGATGTGCTGCCTGGTCACCGACGGCGGCGGAGCGCTGATCCTGACCAGCGCCGACCGGGCCAAGGACTTCCCGCAGAAGCCGGTCTACGTGCTGGGTACGGGCGAGAGCGTGGAGACCCCGCTGGTCTCGCAGATGTACGACTTCACCTCGTCCACCGCGTTCAAGATCTCCGGCAAGAAGGCGTTCGACGAGGCGGGCATCAAGCACGCCGACGTCGATCACCTGATGATCTACGACGCCTTCGCCCACCTGCCGCTCTATGGGCTGGAGGACCTGGGCTTCGTGAAGCCGGGCGAGGCCAAGGACTTCATCAACGAGCGCAATACCGCCATCGGCGGCAAGCTGCCGCTGAACACCAACGGCGGCGGGCTCTCCTATATGCACTCGGGCATGTACGGCATGTACGCGCTGCAGGAGAGCGTGCGGCAGATGCGCGGCACGGCGCCGGCTCAGGTGGAAGGCGCCAAGATCAGCGTGGCCCACGGCGTCGGCGGCATGTTCGCCGCCTCCGGCACGGTGATCTTCACGAACGAGAAGTCGTTGTAGAAACAGCGGCTTACCGCGGTTCATGCTGCACCCATGCTGCAAGGCGTGGGTGCAGCATTTTTTTGCCTAGGCGTCCTTGTTCGGGTTGATCAGGTACTTCTCGCCGGTGGCCTTGCGGGCGTAGGCGGCGATGGTTTCGGGCTGCAGGGCCTCGGCCAGCGAGAGCTCGGCGGTGTAGTGGCTGGCGAAGGTGGTCTTCAGTTCCGCCGCCACGCGGGCGCGCAGCTTGGCGGCGTCGGCGCCGAGCTTCACCAGGAAGGGCGTCAGCAGCCAGCCGTTCACGCCCCAGGAGAGGCCGAAGTTGCGGGCCAGCTCGGTCGGGCGGGTGTCGAGACCGCCATAGATGTAGACCTGCTTGTAGGTCGACGAGCCGTAGCGGCTGTAGACGGTGGCCTTGCGGTTGGCGGCGACCTCCATGGCCGAAAGGATCTGCGAGGCCAGCTTGCCGCCGCCGATGGCGTCGAAGGCCAGCGTGGCGCCGGTCTCGTCGATGGCGTCGGTCAGCGCCTCGATGAAGTCGGGGGCGGTGGAATCCACCACGTATTTGGCGCCGATGCCGCGCAGCAGGTCGGCCTGCTCCTGGCTGCGGACGATGTTGACCAGCGGCACGCCGTCCTGGAGGCAGATCCGGTTCAGCATCTGGCCGAGGTTGGAGGCGGCGGCTGTGTGCACCAGGGCGGTGTGGCCCTCGCGGCGCATGACCTCCACCATGCTGAGCGCGGTCAGCGGATTGACGAAGCAGGAGGCGCCGTCCGCCGGCGTGGCGTCCGCCGGCAGCACCAGCACGTCGGCCGCCTTGGCGGTGCGGTGCTGGGCGTAGGTCGCGCCGCCCAGCAGGGCGACGGTCTTGCCGATCAGGGCCTGGGCCTCGGGCGAGGAGCCGGCGGCGATCACCACGCCCGCGCCTTCGTTGCCCACCGGCATGGAGTCGTCCAGCCGCGCGGCCAGCGCGCGCAGGAACTGCTGCGGGACCGGCGCGGTGACGACGGCGTCGGCGCCCGAGCCGCTGGCCTTGGCGTTGGCGATGTCGGCCGGGCCCAGCAGCAGACCAAGGTCGGACGGATTGATCGGCGCCGCTTCGATCCGGACCAGCACCTCGTCGGCGGCCGGTTCCGGCACGGGCACGCGCGCCAGAGAGAGTTCCAGTTCGCCGCTCGACTTCACCAGCGAGCGCAGTTGCAGGCTCGTTCCCATACCCGTCTCCCAATTTTGCTTACGACGTAAATATGGACGGGCTGTCGCGGCGGCAATCATAAAACGCACGACCGGTCGCACTATTGATGCTGAAGGGCGATGCTCCGTAGACGCATCATCTGTAACCGTTCGGCCGCAAAGCTGTCGCCCGGCCGACGTCGAACCGTCGCCGAGCCGATATGCAGCGCCTTTAAGCCCCGGTCCAGGACAGTACCCCGGGGCCCGGATTCTCATGAAAGCCATCCTCTTTGCTGCGGCGGCCAGCGCCGCGCTGCTCGCCGCCATGCCGGCGCTCGCCGCCGACGCCGACGGCACGGTCGAGGAACTGATCGTCACCGCCCGCGCCGGCGCCGAGCAGCGCAAGGTCGAGGCGAGCTACGCCATCACCACCATCAGCGAGGAGAAGCTGCGCCTGCAGTCGCCGGTCAGCGTCGCCGAGGCGCTGAAGAACGTGCCCGGCTTCTGGGTCGAGGCCTCCGGCGGCGAGGCCGGGGCTAATATCCGCGCCCGCGGCATCCCGATGGAAGGCTATTCGGCCATCGCCATGCAGGAGGACGGCACGCCGATCCAGCACGACGGCGGCCTGGGCTTCCTCAACTCCGACTTCTCGTTCCGCATGGACGAGACGGTGCAGCGCATGGAGGTCGTGCGCGGCGGCCCGTCCTCGATCTTCACCTCCTACGCGCCGGGCGGGGTGGTGAACTTCATCACCCGCAAGGGCTCCGACCATTTCGAGGGCCTGGTGAAGGCCCAGGTCGGCGACTACGGCCTGGCGCGGGGCGATTTCTGGGTCGGCGGGCCGGTGGCCGGTTTCCGCGTCGGCCTGGGCGGCTTCTACCGGGTCAGCGACGGGGTCCGCGATCCGGGCTACCGCGCCGACGAAGGCGGCCAGATCCGCCTGTCGATCGGCCGCGACTTCGAGCGCGGCTCGATCGACTTCAACGTCAAGCACCTGGACGACAACACGATCTTCTTCCTGGGCGTGCCGCTGACCTTCGATTCCAAGGGCGACACCGCCGGCGTGCCCGGCTTCGATCCGAACTACGGCACCTTCGCCGGGCGCGAGACCAGCAGGTTCACCTTCCGCACCAACCGCGGGCCGTACGACTTCGACCTCACCCGCGGCGCGGACGTGAAGCTCACCCAGTACACCTTCAACTTCAACTACGAGCTCGGCGGCGGCTGGGAGGTGCAGGACAACCTGCGCTACCGCACCAGCGACGTCGCCCGCGCGGGCCTGTTCCCCAACAGCCCGGTGACCGCCGCCTCGCGCCTGGCGCAGGTGCAGGCCGGGCTGCCCGCGGCGCTCGGCGCGACCGCCGTCGAGTATCGCTTCGTCAACGCCCCGAACGAACGCTTCGACGTCGCGAACCAGAACGGCAACGGCCTGGTGATGGACGCCTCCATGCGCCAGCAGGACATCACGCTCGACGAATGGATCAACGACCTGCGGCTGCTCAACCGCTTCGAGATCGGCGGCCAGACCCATGACGTCGCGCTGGGCCTCTACTACGCCAAGGTCGAGGAGACCTTCTTCCAGATCGGCGCCTCGGCCCTGGTCGACGTGCGCGAGAACGCCCGCCTGCTCGACATCGTCGCCCTGAACGCCGCCGGCCAGGTGGTCGCCAACATGACCGAGGGCGGCATCTCCCGCTATGGCCTGCAGTTCAACAACGCCGAGGGCGAATCCAAGACCCTCGCCCTCTACGCCTCGGACGAATGGCGCCTGAACGACAAGCTGCGCGTCGACCTTGGCTTCCGCTGGGAGCGGATCGAGATGTCGGGCCGCAACGAGCGCAGCGCCTCGATCAATCTCGGCCAGTCGCCGACCCCGGCCGACGACAGCGTGCTGAGCGGCACGGGCGTGTTCGATCCGCTGGATCGCGAGTTCGACGGCTGGGGCGCGACGGTCGGCGTCAACTACCAGATCCAACCGAACCTCGGCGTCTTCGCCCGCTACACCTACGGCTTCCGCCTGCCGTCGCTGGGCGACTTCCTGACCAACCCGACCCGCACCGACCCGCGGGTCCAGGGCATCGACCTGGCCGAGGCCGGCATCAAGATCGACCAACCGACGTTCAGCGTCTATGCGACGGCCTTCTATACCGGCTTCGACAGCCAGTCGTTCGGCGAGACCCGCTTCGACCCGGTCACCAACACCTTCGTCAGCCGCACCGAGTTCACCTCGACCACCTCCTACGGCGTGGAGCTGGAGGGCGTCGTGCGGCCGGTCGACTGGTTCGACGTCTCGTTCACCGGCACGGCCCAGAACCCGCGCTTCGGCGACTTCGTGTTCAACGAGAACGTCGGCGGCGTGCTTGTGCCTCGCGACTTCTCCGACAACACCCAGGTGCGCGCGCCCAAGGTCAGCGGCCGGATCACGCCGGGCTTCAACCTGCTGGACGGCAAGCTGCGGCTGGAGGGCGACCTGCAGTATTACGGCAAGCGGTTCTCGGATGCGGCCAACACCCTGATCATCCCGGACTATTTCCTGCTGAACGCCCAGGTCCGCTACAACGTCGCCGACAACCTGACGCTCTACGCCTACGGCACCAACCTCACCAACGAGATCGGCCTGACCGAGGGCAACCCGCGGGCTGGCCAGTTCATCAGCGGCGAGACGGGGGCGAAGTACTATCTCGGCCGGCCCGAGCTCGGCCGTGCGTTCCGGGCCGCCGTGCTATACCGCTTCTGATGACCCGGACCCTGCGACAGGGCCTGCGCGCGGGGGCGGTGCTGATCGCCCTCGTCATGCTGGCCTTCTTCTTCGAGGCGGCGGTCGCGCGGGCGCAGACCTCGCGCGCGCCCGACCTGACCCTGACCGGAACCCTCACCGGGGCGGCGCACGAGACCTATGCCGAGCTGCCGTTCAAGGTTCCGGCCGGGACCCAGCGGCTGAGCGTCGAGTTCAGCTACACCGGCAAGGAGCAGAAGTCGGTCATCGACCTGGGCCTGCGCGATCCCGACCGGTTCCGCGGCTGGAGCGGCGGCAACAAGAGCCGCTTCACCGTGGCCGAGGCCGACGCCACCCCGTCCTACCTGGCCGGGCCGCTGAAGCCGGGAACCTGGAAGCTGATCCTCGGCGCGCCGAACATCCGCAAGGCCGCCCGCGCCGACTATGTGGCCAGGATCTGGTTCGACCCGGCGGGCGCCCCGTTCGCGGGCTTTTCCGACCAGCCGACCGCCAGCGGCGAGCGCTGGTGGCGCGGCGACCTGCACATGCACACCGGCCACAGCGACGGCTCGTGCCTGTCGCGCAAGGGGGCGAAGGTCCCGTGCCCGGTGTTCAGGACCCTGGACGCCGCCGTCGCCCGCGGCCTCGATTTCGTGGCGGTCACCGATCACAACACCACCTCGCACTTCGAGGCGTTGCGGGAACTGGCGCCCTATTACGACGACCTGCTGGTCATGCCGGGACGGGAGATCACCACCTTCCACGGCCACGCCAACCTGTTCGGCCCCACCGCCTTCATCGACTTCCAACTGGGCGGCCCGCGCGCGCCGACCTTCGCGAGCATCCAGACCCAGTCCGAACGGGCCGGCGGGCTGCTTTCGATCAACCATCCGGGCCTGCCGTCGGGCGAGCTTTGCATGGGCTGCGGCTGGACTGCTCCGGATACGGACTATTCGCGCGTCCAGGCGGTCGAGGTGATCAACGGCGGCGCCGCCGAAGGGCCGCTTTCGGGCCTCGCCTTCTGGGAGGCCAGGCTCAACGAGGGCCTGCGCATCACCGCCATCGGCGGCTCCGACAACCACGACGCCAGCCTGGACCCGGCCAAGGCGCCGGCGATCGGCGTGCCGACCACGGTGGTCCGCGCGCCCGAACTCAGCCAGGCGGCCATCCTGCAGGCGATCCGCCAGGGCCACGTGTTCCTCGACGTCGCCGGAACCCGCGACCGGGTGCTGGAGGTGAGCGCGAGCGCCGGGGGCGCGGAGGCCCAGATGGGCGACCTGCTCGCCGCGCCGGCGGGGGCGAAGGTGACGATCACGACGCGCGTGGTGGGCGTTCCGGGCGGCCGCATCGTCCTGGCGGGGGACGGCGCCCAACTCGCGACCCTGGCCGATCCCGGCCTGGCGAGCGGGGACCAGACCCTGGGCTTCGACCTCATCGCCGATGGCCAGGCGCGTTGGCTGCGGGTCGACGTGCGCGGCGCCGACGGCAAGCTCGTCCTGCTGGGCAACCCGATCTACCTGCGGCCCTGAGCCCCGAGTCCTGTGGCCGGACGCCGCAGGCGGCGGCCTGGAAACAGTTATTAACCGTGCCGCCCTAGGGTCGATGCAGTCGTTTCGCCGCCCGGGAAGAGCATGGGGCTGAATCCGGAATCCCGCGCCCGCTTCAATCTCGAGCGTACCTCGGTGCTGGTGCTCGACGAGTCCCCCATGGGGATGAGCATCCTCGTCCAGATCCTGACCGGCTTCGGGGTGAAGACCCTGCACCGCTGCGAGAAGGTCGAAGAAGCCAAGGACGTGATCACCAAGGTCGAGGTCGACCTGGTCGTCTGCGACGCCATGGGTGCTGGCGGCGAGGGCTATGACTTCGTCTCCTGGCTGCGCTCCAGCAAGATCGAGCCGAACTGCTACGTGCCGGTGCTGCTGACCTCCGGCCACACCCCCAGCCATGCGGTGCAGAAGGCGCGCGACTGCGGCGCCCACTTCATCATGGCCAAGCCGCTGACCCCGATCGCGGTGCTGGAACGGATCATCTGGATCGCCCGCGAGGGGCGGCGGTTCGTGGAATGCGACACCTATGTCGGCCCCGACCGGCGCTTCAAGAACGACGGCGTGCCCCCCGGCATGACCGGCCGCCGCCGCGACGACCTGCAGGGCGATATCGGCGAGGCGCAAAGCCCCAACATGGATCAGGAGGTCATCGACAGCCTGATGAAAACGAGACGGGTGGAACTATGAGCGCGGTGAAGATCTTCACGCCTCCGGTCAAGCTGGCCAAACTCCTGCGCACCCCGGGCGGCTTGCCGGTGGCCGAGGCGGTCCAGCGGGCCGGCGCGGGCCTGGCCAGCCTGAAGACCGAATGCCTGGGCGAGCTGATGACGGTGCTGGAGCAGGCCGAGGCCTGCGCGGGCCGGGCCGGGGCGGACTACGACGCGGCGCTGGCGGGCGAGCTTTACGACATCGTCGCCAAGCCGATCGGGGTGCCCAGCGTCTGCGGCCTGACCGCCGTCGACACCGCCCTGATCAGCCTCTCGGACCTGCTGGACTATCTGAAGGGCCAGCAGCGCTGGGACGCCAACGCGGTGGCCGTGCACCTGCGCGCCTTCCGCCTGCTGCTGCACACCGAGGGCGCGGCCGACGCGGCGGGAACCCAGGCGGTCCTGGCCGGCCTGCGCAAGGTCAGCCAGCGCTACGCCAAGCCGGAATAGGGACGGCGGCGCCTACGGCGCCAGCCGGTCGGTGATCGACCAGAGCCCGTCGACCACAGACTTCAGCGAGGCCGGGTCCTGGCCGTCCTTGGTCCACAGCAGGCGCAGGGCGCTCACATGCACGCCGATGCTCGCCCAGTCCTGGCGGTCGTGGGTGCGCTGGCGGTCGACCAGTTCGCAGAGGCTGTAGCAGGCGTCGCACAGCACCCGCTTGTCGAACAGGCCGGCGATGTCGAGGATGGTCGAGGCCTCCTCGTAGACGGCGTCCAGCGGCGCGACCTGCTCGCGGTTCATCGCCTCCAGGCGGCCGATCATGTTGCCGAGCGACTTCATGGCGTCGCCCGCATGGGCGGCCAGTTCGCGCTGCGCGCGCTCGCTGGCGAGGCCCGCGGTCATGCCGCCCGGACGGGCGACCTGTTCGGTCAAGCGGTACTTGACCTTGACGAATTCAGCTTCGCTCACAGTTGCGCCTTCATCGGTTTCAGCAGCATGTCGATGTCGGACTGATCCATGTTCGGATCCGTGGCGGCCCCGACATGCGTGGAGAGGTCGTCCTTGCGTCGGCCCTTGACGCCCAGCGGCGGGCCCATGTTCTTGAAGCGGCGGTCGGGGCCGACATAGCCGTCGGCCACCACCATCTGGCGCTCGTCCTTGGCCACCCAGAACACCCGCTGCAGCAGGATCTCGGGGGTGAAGGGCTTGGAGACCACGAAGTTGGCGCCGGAATCGCGGCTCTTCTCGACCATCGCCCGGGCGGCGTGGCCGGTCAGCATGATCACCGGGGTGAAGCGCGAGGCCTCGGGGCCTTCCCGGCGCAGCCAGCGCACGAAGTCGTAGCCGTCCATGTCGGGCATCGAGGAGTCGATGACGATCAGGTCCAGTTCCTGGGTCTTGACCACGTGCATCGCGCCGGCGCCCGAGGTCGACTTGAACTGCTTGCGCACCCCGAAGCCGCGAAACATCGAGGTCAGGGCGTCGAGCGCCTGCGGGTTGTCGTCGACCAGCAGGACCACCGATCGGTCGAGATTGATCCTGATCTTGGGGTCGAGGGCCATCGGCGAGCCGCTTAGAAGAGGTCGAGGTCCCCGGCGTCCGCCGTCGCCCGGGCGGGACCCTCGCGGGTCACGCGCGCCAGGCGGTTGGCGAGATCGCCGAGGGTGACGCCGGCGACGGCGTCGGTGAGGTCGTAGGCGTCGCTCTCGGCCTGGGCCGAAAGCTTGCGGGTGAAGTTGGCCAGGGCCGCCAGGTGCTGGGTCAGCACGTCCAGGGTCTGGGCCTCGTGCAGGGCGATGGCCAGCGGTTCGCCGCGGCTGGCGCGCACGAGCTGCGTCACCAGGGTCTCCAGGCGGTCGCACAGCTCTCCGGCATGCTCCAGTTCCTGGGCGATGGAGGCCAGCACCTCTGGCGTGCGGACGATGGCGGGTTGGCTCATCAGAACAGCTCCACGGACCCTTCGTCCTCGACCGGCGCAGGGATCCGCGCCACAGGTTCGCGCAGACGGGTTAGCTCCGCGTTATCAGTCACGGTCCTTTGTTGCGCCCGCCCGGTGGTCGGCCAGTACTGCACGCGGCGGGCCGACAGGCCGCCCAGGCTCGATCCGACGACCGGAATGCCTTCGTCGCGGAGGAATTTCTCGGCGAAGGCGGCGTTCGAGGCGCCGACGTCCGACAATCCGCCGAACATCCGCGCGCCGCCGAACAGCTTGGCCTCCAGCCGCTCGCGCCGCGCGCCAGAGCGCAGCAGTTCGTTGATCAGCAGTTCCATGGCGTAGGCGCCGTAGCGGCGGCCCTCGTCCAGGCCCTCGGCCCGCCCCTCGGGCAGCAGGAAGTGGTTCATGCCCCCGACGCCGGTCTTCGGATCGCGCATGCAGACGGCCACGCACGATCCGAGGATCGTGGTCAGCATGACATCGGGATCGGCCGATATGTGATGCTCTCCCTGCACCACATGGATCCGCTTGCCCGGTCGTCCGGAGACGTTCTCGACGATCATGTCAGGGGACCGAACACCGCTTCGATTTTTTCTTTGAGCGTCTGGGTGGTGAAGGGCTTCACCAGGTAGTTGTTGACCCCGAACTGCACTGCGCGCTGCACCAGCTCGCGGTCGGCGCGGCCGGTCAGCATGATGACCGCGGTCTTCGAGGTCGGGCCATGGGCGCGGATCGCCCGCAGCAGGCCCAGCCCGTCCAGCTTGGGCATGTTGAAGTCGGTGATCACCAGGTTGGCCGGGGCGGCGATGAGCTGGCGCAGGGCCTCCTCGCCGTCGGGCGCCTCGCGCGTCTGGGTGATGCCCAGGGCGTGCAGGCTGGTGCGGATCAGCGAGCGCATCGTCTGCTGGTCGTCGACGATCAGGGTCTTGATGGTGACGGCGGCGGGCATCAGGCGCTCCTATGGATGTCTGCGGCGGAGCAGAGGTTCAAGATGGCGGACCCCATGCGCGAGAGGCCCACCTGCTTCTCGACGGCGCCCATTTCGAATGCGACGCGCGGCATGCCGTAGACGACGCAGGAGGATTCATCCTGTCCCAGCGTGCGGGCGCCGGCCTTGCGCATGGCCAGCAGGCCCGCGGCGCCGTCGCGGCCCATGCCGGTCAGGATCGCGCCGACCGCGTGGCGGTTCAGCCGGGCGACCGACTCGAACAGCACGTCGACCGAGGGGCGGTGGCCGTTGACCGGTTCGCCGGGGCGCAGCCGGATCACCGGATGCGAGGCGGAGAGGACCTCCATGTGCAGCTCGCCGCCCGGCGCGATGTAGACGTGCCCCGGCTGCAGGCGGTCGCCGTCCCGCGCCTCGGTGACATGGGCGCCGGAGATGCGGTCCAGCCGCGCGGCGAAGCTCCGGGTGAAGGTCGCCGGCATGTGCTGGGTGATCACCGTCGGGGGGCAGGTCTCGGGGAAGGCCGCCAGGATGGTCATCAGCGCCTCGACCCCGCCGGTGGACGAGCCGATCGCCAGGATCGCGTCCGAGGCGCGGTAGTCGCCGTCCCGCTCGACCGGCGCGGCCGGGCCGTTGTAGGGCTTGACCCGGGCGCGGGCCGCGGCCTTCACCTTGGCGGTCAGCTCGTTGAAGGCTTCCTGCGCGGTGACCCCGCCGACCGGCTTGCCGACGCAGTCGACGGCGCCCAGCTCCAGGGCCTCCAGGGTCACGTCGGCGCCGGCCTGGGTCAGGGTCGAGACCATGACCACCGGCGTCGGCCGCAGGCGCATGATCTTCTCCAGGAACTCCAGCCCGTTCATCTTGGGCATCTCGATGTCGAGGGTGACGACGTCGGGATTGAGCTTCTTGATCTGCTCGCGGGCCTCGATCGGGTCGTTGGCGAAGCCCAGCACCTCGATCTCGGGATCACGCTTCAGCGCCGCGGCGATCAGGCCGCGCATGGTGGCGCTGTCGTCGACGACCAGGACACCGACGCTCATCGCGGGCCCCGCAGCGAATAGGTGGTCAGGCCGGTGGTCTCGAACTGGCTGGTCGCCGGGCCGGAGACGCGCTCGGAGTGGCCGATATAGAGCGTGCCGCCCGGCTCCAGCGCCGGGGCGAAGCGGCTCCAGATCCGCTCCTGGGTCGGTTCGTCGAAATAGATCACCACGTTGCGGCAGAAGATGACGTCGAACTTGCCCTTCATCGGCCAGTCGCCGATCAGGTTGAGCTCGCGGAACGCCACCAGCTCGCGCAGCTCGTCGGCGACCTCCCAGCCGGACCCGGCCTTCTTGAACCACTTGCGGCGCAGCTCCAGCGGCACCGGGGCGACGGCGTCCTCGCGGTAGACGCCGGTCTTGCCCTCGGCGATCATGTTCGGGTCGATGTCGGTGGCCAGGATCTTCACGTCCAGGCTGGCCGCCTCGGGCAGGGCGGTGAGGACGGTGATGGCCATGGAGTAGGGCTCCTGGCCGTTGGAGCAGGCCGCCGACCACAGGCGCACGCGGCCGCCCTTGCGGGCGCGCTCGGCCAGCCTGGGCATCACCACTTCGCGCAGGTGGTCGAAGTGGTGCGGCTCGCGGAAATAGCGGGTCACGTTGGTGGTCAGGGCGGCCATCATCGCCTGGCGCTCGTCGACGCCCTGCTGGCCCTCGATCAGGCTGCAGTATTCGCGGAACGAGCGCAGGCCCAGCGAGCGCAGGCGCTTGGCCAGGCGCGAATAGACCAGCGCCGCCTTGCCCTCGGCCAGGGCGATGCCGGCGTGGCTGTGCAGGATGTGGGCGATCTTGCGGAAATCGTCGTCGGTGAACAGGAACTCGCCTTCGACCAGCCCGGCCGCGGCGCCGCCCCTGGCGCGGGTGTCGACCGGGCTCGTCATGCGGCCTCGGCTTCGGCTTCGGGCAGCACCCGGTCCAGGGAGATCAGGCTGACCATGCGCCCGTCGATGGCGAACAGGCCCTTGACGAAGGTCTTGACCTGGTCGCAGGCGACGTCCGGCGTCGGCTGCACCATGTCGTCGCTGACATTGATGATGTCGCTCACCGCCTCGACCAGCAGGCCGAGCGTCCGGCCGCCGACATTGACGACCATGATCACGTGGCGGGCGCTGGGCTCGCTGGTGGTCAGGCCCAGGCGCGCGCCCAGGTCGACGATCGGCAGCACCGCGCCGCGCAGGTTGATGACGCCCTTCATGTAGGACGGGGTGCGGGGCAGGGGGGTGGCGGGCGTCCAGCCGCGGATCTCACGCACCTGCATGATGTCGACGCAGAACTCCTGGTCGGCGATGCGGAAGGCGATCAGCTCGCGGCGCGCGCCGGCCGCGGCGGGGGTCATCGGGTCGCTCATACTCATACGGCCATTCGCTTTTCGCTACGCGGCGCCGGCTTGCGCCGGTGCTGAGTGGTCACAAGGGCGTCGACGTCGAGGATCAGGGCGACGCGGCCGTCGCCCAGGATGGTGGCCGCCGCGATGCCTTCGATCTGCTGGTAGTTGGCTTCCAGGCTCTTGATCACCACCTGGCGCTGGCCCTGGATGGCTTCGACCAGCAGGGCCGCCTTGCCGCCGCCCTCGCTCTCGACCAGCACCGCCACGCCTTGCGACGGCTCGGTCGGGGTGTCGCGGAAGCCCAGCGAGACGCCGACGTCGATCAGCGGCACGAAGGTCTCGCGGATGCGGATCACCGCGTCCTTGCCGCCGACATAGTGCACGTCCTCGGGACGCGGGGTCAGGCTTTCGATGATCGTCGACAGCGGCGCGACCAGGGTCTGTTCGGCGGCGGTCACCACCATGCCGTCCAGCACCGCCAGGGTCAGCGGCAGCGACATGGTGAACTTCGAGCCCTTGCCGGGCTCGGACGAGATCGAGATGCGGCCGCCCAGGCCCTGGATCGAGCGGCGGACCACGTCCATGCCGACGCCGCGGCCGGAAATGTCGGAGATGGTCTCGGCGGTCGAGAAGCCGGGCAGGAAGATCAGGTTGTCGGTCTCTTCGTCCGACAGCACCGCGTCCTCGGCGATCAGGCCCTTTTCCACGGCGATGCCGCGCACGCGCTGGCGGTTGATGCCGCGGCCGTCGTCCTGGATCTCGATGACGATGCGGCCGCCGCGGTGCAGGGCGCGCAGGCGCACGACGCCTTCGGCCGGCTTGCCGGCCTCGGCCCGGCCCTCGGGCGTCTCCAGCCCGTGGTCGATGGCGTTGCGCAGCATGTGGGTGATCGGGTCGGTCAGGCGCTCGATGACGGTCTTGTCGACCTCGGTGCCTTCGCCCTCCATGACCAGGCGCACGCGCTTGCCGACCATGTCGGCGACTTCGCGGACCAGGCGCGGCATGCGCTGGAACACGCTCTTCACCGGCTGGGCGCGGATGGCCATGACGCTGTCCTGGATCTCGCGCGTCAGCAGCTCGAGGTCTTCCAGGCCCAGCACCACGTTCGAGGAACGGGCCAGGCCGCTTTCCAGCACGCGCTGGGACAGCATGGCCTGCTGGATGACCAGCTCGCCGACGGCGTTGATCAGGCGGTCGACGCGGTCGAGGTCGACCCGGATGGTGGCTTGCGGCGCGGCGGCCTGCGACGCCGGCGCGTTGGCCGCCTTGGCGGCGGGCGCAGGCGCAGCGGCCGCGGCGACGGGCGCAGGCGGGGCGGCCGGCGGCGCGACGGTTTCGGCCTGGGCGCGGGCGATCAGGGCGGCGACGTCCATCTCGCCGGCCGGTTCGGGCGCCGGCTCGGGAGCCGCCTCGGCGGCCGGCGCGTCGCCGGACACGCGGGCCAGCAGGGCGGCCAGGTCCAGCGGGGCGTCGGCGCTGGCCTTGGCCAGGTCGTCGTCGCTCATCGGCACGTCGGCCTTGGGCGCAGGCTCGTCGCCGCCTTCGCGGCTGATCGAAAGGACGCAGTCGTCCTCGACGAACTCGAACACTTCACGGATCGAGGCTTCGTCCGCCTCGGTGGTCAGGCGGACGGTCCAGCGCAGATAGGCGCTTTCGGCGGCGATCTGGTCCAGCGGCGGCAGGTCGCTGTCGTCGAGCGTGACCTCCGTCTCGCCGAGCCGGGCCAGTTCGCGCAGCACCAGGCCAGCTTCGTTGGCCTTGGCGTACATCTCGGTCTTCGGCGCGAAGGCGATGATCCAGGCCCCGCCGCTGGCGGCGGCCGGCTCGGGCTCGAGCGCCACCGGCGGCGGCAGGTCGAGGCCGAGGTCGCCGGCGGGAGCGGAGTCGTCGTCGATGGAGACGGCCATCGGCACGAAGCCGAAGTCCTCGTCCTCGCCCAGGTCGCCGTCGTCCAGGCCCTCGTCGCCGATCAGCGCCTTCAGTTCGGAGAGGATGCCCGCCGAGCGGGCCTCGTCCACCATCGTCCCGTCGCGCGCGGCGGCCACATGGTCGGCCAGCACGTCGAAGGCGCGCAGCAGGGTCTTGGCGACCTCGTCGGTCAGCTCCATCTTCCCCGAGCGCAGCTCGTCCATCACCGTCTCGAAGACGTGGGCGAAGCGGATCAGGTCTTCGAGACCGAAGGCGCCGGCGCCGCCCTTGACGGAGTGGACCGCCCGGAACACCGCATTGATCGTCTCGCTGTCGGCGTCGCCCGCCTCCATCGCCAGCAGACCCTGCTCGGCGTCGGTCAGGAGCTCGTCGCACTCCTGGAAGAAGGTCTGCTTGATGCTCTCGAACGGATCCAACGGAACGCTCCGGTTGGGTGGAAAAGGTTTAGGCGGCGACGCGGCGGACGGCTTCGACCAGCTTCACGGGATTGAACGGCTTTACGATCCAGCCGGTGGCGCCGGCCGCGCGGGCCCGCTCCTTCTTGGCCGCGTCGCTTTCGGTGGTCAGGACCAGGATCGGCGTGGCGCGGTGATCGGGATTGGCGCGCACGCCCTCGATCACGCCAAAGCCGTCCAGGCGCGGCATGTTGATGTCGGTGATGACGACGTCGGCGCCGTTGGCCTGCAGGACTTCCAGTCCTTCCACCCCGTCCACGGCCTGGATCACGGTGTATCCGGCCTGAACCAGGGCGTGGTTCAGCATTTCCCGCATGGTGCGGCTGTCGTCGATCGTCAGGACGGTCTTGCTCACGAGGATCCCCCTAGGACTCGAATTGCAGCTCGGGCTCGCCGAACGCGGCTAGTTGTTCTGAAAAGCCCGAAGACGGTTGATCCACAGTTAAGCTGTGGCCGTCCTCGGCCCAGATTTTCCGCGCCGACATAAGAACTTGCAGACACAGGCCGCCCAGGCGGGTCACCTGCGATGCGTCCAGGGTCAGGGGACGGCCCCGCAGGGCCATCAGTTCGGCCCGCAGGGGCTCGGCGGCCTGCAGGTCCAGGATCGGCTGCAAGCTGACTACGGCGGGCGCCGCTGGCTCCGTCATCTTAACTCCCCCAGGTCGCCGCGCTTTGGCGGCGCTTTAGAATTCTTCCCAACCGTCCGCCTCGGGCTCCGGCCTGCGGAGCGCCGAGCCGTCACGGCTCGATCGTTTCATCTGCGGGGCTGCGGCGACCGGACGACGTCCGGTCGGGGCGGCCTGCGCCTGGCCGATCTTGAACCGTGCGACGGAGCCCGCGAGGGTCTCGGCTTCGCCCGCCAGGGCGTGGCTCGCCGCCGTCGATTCTTCGACCATGGCCGCATTCTGCTGCGTGACCTGATCCATTTGGTTAACGGCGGTGTTGACTTGTTGCAGGCCGACGGCCTGCTCCTGGGCGCTGGCGGCGATCTCCGAAACCAGGCTGTCGATCTCGGCCACGCGGCTGACGATCCGCTGCAGCGCCTCGCCGGTCTCGCCGACCAGGTGCACGCCCTGGCCGACCTGCTGGCTGGAGGCGGAGATCAAGGCCTTGATTTCCTTGGCCGCTTCGGCCGAGCGCTGGGCGAGCGCCCGCACTTCCGAGGCGACGACCGCGAAGCCCTTGCCGGCGTCGCCGGCCCGGGCGGCCTCGACCCCGGCGTTCAGCGCCAGCAGGTTGGTCTGGAAGGCGATCTCGTCGATCACCCCGATGATCTGGCTGATCTGTTGCGCCGATTGTTCGATTTCACTCATGGCCGCGACGGCTTGCCGCACCACTTCGCCGCTCTTCTGCGCGTCGCCGCGCGCGCCCAGCACCACGTCGCTGCAGGTCTTGGCGCCGCCGGCGGTCCTGTTGACCGTGGCGGTGATCTCGTCGAGGGCCGCGGCGGTCTCTTCCAGGCTGGCGGCCTGTTGCTCGGTGCGGCGCGACAGGTCGTCGGCGGCGATGCTGATTTCGCCCGCGCCGCTCTTGATGCCCTGGACGTTGGCGATGACCACGCTCATCGCGTCCTGCAACTGGCCCATGGCGGCGTTGAAGTCGGTCTTGAGCTGGGCGGCGTCCGGCGCGAACGGGGCGGTGATCCGATGGGTCAGGTCGCCGCTGGCCAGCTTGCCCAGCGCTTCGGCCAGGGCGCCGATGGCGACGGCGTCCTCTTCGGCCTTGCGGGCCTTTTCCTCTTCCCGGGCGCGGCGCTCGGCCTCGGCGGCGGCGCGCTGCTCGGCGGTCTGGCCTTCCAGGCGCAGCTTCTCGATCCCGGCTTCCTTGAAGACGGCGACGGCCTGAGCCATCTCGCCGACCTCGTCCTTGCGGCCCATGGCCGGGACGGCGGCGGTGAAATCGCCCTGGGCCAGGCGGCGCATGGCGGCGGTCATCGCGGTCACCGGCGCGGCGATCATCTTGCTCAGCAGCCAGCCCAGGCCGACGGCGATCAGCACCGCCAGCGTCAGGCCGATCGCCAGGCTGGCGGTCGCGGTGTTCGAGGCCTTGATCTGCTGGACCTGCAGCCGGGTCATTTCCTCGGTCATCGCCGCCTGCACTGCGTCCATCGCGTCTTCGGCCGGGGCGATCACGGAGTCGGCGGCGCCGTCCGGGCCGACCATGGCGATGGCCTGGTCGAGGGTCGCGGGGTCGGAGGCCAGCTTCACCCCGGCCTCGAAGATCTCGGCGTACCACTTGTCGGCGGCGGCCGTGGCGGTGTCGATCTTGGCCGCCAGCTCGGGCGTGTCGGTCAGGCCGGCGCGGGCGGCGTCCAGGCGCTTCTTGAAGTTGGCGCGGTGCTTGTTCACCCGCTCGACATAGTAGTCGTTCTTCGACAGCAGATAGCCGCGATAGCTGTTCTCCTGACGGGTCATGAAGAACTTGGCCTCGTCGAGGGCGGTGAGCACCTCGCGGCTTTCCTTGATCTCCAGGCGCGCGTGATCGAGCGTGCGCAGGTTGACCAGCATGGCGCCGCCCATGCCCGCCATGGTGAGCACGACCGCAGCGAAGCCCAGGGCCAGCTTGCGGGAGATTTTCAGATTGTCGAAAGACACAGGCCGTCCCCAGGTTCAGACCGCAGCGCCGATTGCGCGATGCGATGCGCGCGCGCCCAGGGTTATTCTTCCGTACCGATAACAAGAACATGCAGGATAGGCTTGCGCGCCCCGCATTCGAAAAACGATGTTCTTGAGTATACGAAAGGCCAACGCCTGCAGACGCGCACTAATCTCCTACCAATACTTTGTAAGTTCGGGCGCGATGACGCGCAGCCCCCTACGTCACGTGCCCCATCGCTAGGTGGTTTCGGCTGAAGAAATGGTTACTGCGGCGGGGAGGTCGGCGCCGTTTCCCATGCATTTGCGGGGACTTGTGCGATCGGGTGCGACAAGCCGCCACAGGGGGCGGCGCTGGCCTGGCGGGGCTGTAACCCTTGGATGTGGGCCTGGCGGAAACTACAGTTCTAGGTAATATAGTGACGCCTGTTTCATCTTGGACTGAAGTTCAATTTGAGGTTTCGTGAGGCGGCGGGCGCGCCTCGGCTTCCGTCGGGTCATACTTGCGAGGGCGCGGTCGGGGTGCTCGCCTAAGGGCGACGACGCCCTGGGAGGACGCCGATGGACCTGAGATTCACCCCCGAGATGGAAGCCTTCCGCGACGAGGTTCGCGCCTTCCTGGCCAAGCACCACGACCGCTATGCCGGCGAGGCGGCGCGCCCGCGCGAGGCGGCCCTGGAATGGCAGCGGCTGCTGATCGAGAACGGCTACGCCGCCCGCACCATCCCCAAGGAATATGGCGGCTATGGCGCCGCGCCCGACGTGCTCAAGACCCGGATCATCGCCGAGGAGTTCACCCGCGCCGGCGCGCCGCGCGGCTTCGCCAACCAAGGCATCTCGATGCTGGTCCCGACCCTGCTGGAGGTCGGCTCCGAAGAGCAGAAGACGCGGTGGATCGGCCCGACCCTGCGCGGCGAGGTGGTCTGGTGCCAGGGCTATTCGGAGCCGGGCGCCGGCTCCGATCTCGCCTCGCTGCAGACCCGGGCGGTGGAGGACGGCGACGACTTCGTGATCTCGGGCTCGAAGATCTGGACGAGCACCGCGGCGCAGGCCGACATGATCTTCTGCCTGGTGCGCACCGAGCCGGACGCGCCCAAGCACGACGGCATCTCCTACATCCTGTTCCCGATGACGACGCCGGGGATCGAGGTGCGGCCGCTGAAGACCATGACCGGCTCGGCCGAGTTCAACGAGGTGTTCTTCACCGACGTCCGCGTGCCCAAGAGCGCGGTGGTCGGCGGCCGGGGCCGGGGCTGGTTCGTCGCCAACGCCACGCTCAAGCACGAGCGCGGCATGCTGGGCGATCCCAACGCCACCGAGGCGCGGCTGCACAACCTGATCGAGCTGATGAAGACCGAAAGCGTCGACGGCTGCCGGCTGATCGACGACCCGGTGTTCTGCGACCGGCTGATGCAGCTCCAGGCCCGGGTGCTGACCATGAAGTTCAACGGCCTGCGCAACGTCACCGCCTCGATGGCCGGCGAGCCCAGCGGCATGGCCGGGCTGGTGGTCAAGCTGCAGGGCTGCGAGCTGAACCACCAGATCGCCGCCCTGGCCATCGACGCCCTGGGCGAGCTGGGCGTGCTCTACGAGGACGGGCCGCACCTGCGGGCCAAGGGCTCCTGGCAGTGGAACTACATGTTCGACCTGGGCCTGATCATCGGCGGCGGCACCGCCCAGATCCAGAAGAACATCATCGCCGAACGCGGCCTTGGCATGCCGCGCGAACCCAAGCTCGCGAGCGCCTGACATGGATTTCTCGATCACCGCCGACCAGAGGCTGATGCAGGAGAGCCTGGCCAGGACCCTGGAGGCCGCCGCCGGCCTCGACCGGGTGCGCAGGTTCGCCGCCGACCGCGACGACGCCGGCGCCGACATCTGGGCCGCGCTGGCCGACTTCGGCCTGCCGGGCGTCGTCATCCCCGAGGAGCATGGCGGGCTGGGCCTGGGACTGCTGGACGCGGCCCTGGCCGCCGAGGCGCTGGGCCGGGCCGTGGCGCCGGCGCCGTTCCTGGGCGCGGTGGCGGCCTCGATCGCCCTGACCCGCGGCGGAACCCCCGAGCAGCAGGCGCGCTGGCTGCCGAAGATCGCGGCCGGCGACGTGGTGGTCGGGCTGGCGCTCGCCGAGGCGGTCGCCGGCGCGCGCGACGGCATGGGCGTGACCGCTGCCGGCGGCAGGCTGAGCGGCGGGGCGCTGTTCGTCACCGATGCGATGAGCGCCGATCTCCTCGTGGTCGCCGACACGGCCGGCGGCCTGCACCTGGTCGCCGGCGACGCGCCCGGCCTGCGCCGCGCGGTGGTCACGAGCATCGACCTGACCCGGCGGCTGGGCGAACTGGCCTTCGAGGGCGTCCCGGCCGAGCCGCTGGCCCCCGGCACGCTCGACGCCGTGCGCGATGCGGCCTGGACGCTGCTGGCCGCCGACACCCTGGGCGCGGCCGAGGTGATGATCGAGAAGGCGGTCGCCTACGCCAAGGAGCGCCGGCAGTTCGGCCGGGTCATCGGCTCGTTCCAGGCGGTCAAGCACATGTGCGCCGAGATGGCCGCCGAGCTGGAGCCCTGCCGCGCCCTGGTCTGGTACGCCGCCTACGCCTTCGACGACGCCCCGGCCGAGGCGGGGCTGACCGCCGCCCACGCCAAGGCCCACACCTCCGAGGTCGGCCGCTTCATCGCCCGCACCGCGACCGAGGTGCATGGCGGCATGGGCATCACCGACCTGCTGGGCCTGCACTACTGGTTCAAGCGCATCGGCCTGAACCGCCAACTGCTGGGCGGGCCCGAGCGGGTGCGCAGGGTCGCGGCGAAGATGCAGGGTCTGGCGGCGTAGAGGCGCCCAGCGGGGGGGCGCCTCCTTCCTCCGCCATGAATGGGGGAGGAAAAAACGAGATCCGCCCCGGCGCCGCATCCGCCCTCAGGTCGGACTAAGGGTTAATACCAGGTCGAGCCGTCAGGGCTTGAGCCCGCCGTCGGGCGAGGCGTAGCGTCGCTGCGGGCGTGGTCGCCTTTGCGCCCGTTGGCCGGTACGGGAGGAAGGGCCATGAAGCATGTCATCGCGAGCACGGCGTTCGCATTGTCGCTGGGCGTGGGGAGCGTGGCGAACGCCGGCGTCGTCGTGTTCCAGCAATCGGGGAACACGAACGTTCTCGACCTCTTCGGCGTCGGCCTGCCCGGCGGGGGGAACTATCGGTTCGAGGCGACCAGTTCGATCCCGGTGACCTTCGAGTTCCTGGCCTCGTATGACGAGCACTGGGACATCTTCCTGGCCCCGCCGCCGCGCCCGCACAGCGAGTTCATCGAGGGCAACAGCTCGCCGATCGAGGGCGCCGCCAGCGGGACGGGGCTGGCGTTCTCCTGGACCTTCCTCGTCCCCGAAACGAAGATCACCTTCTTCGACGCCGGTCCCGTCTACGAGGTCTATGGGATTCCGATCGGAGCCCCGCTCTACGAAGAGGTGAAGGCGGACAATCCGTTCTTCGGCGTGTTCGTGCGCGACGGGGAGTTGGGACGGCCGTTCGACTACAGCTTCACCGTCACGCGGCTGGCGCCGATTCCCGAGCCGGCGACCTGGGTGGGGCTGATCCTGGGGTTCGGCATGCTGGGCGCGGCGCTTCGGCGGCATCGCGCACGGATCGCTCGGGTGAGCGCCGTTTCCTAGGCCAGGCGCGGGTCGGGCTCGGGGACCCGCTCGCAGGTCACGACCCGGCGCAGGCCCTGCCAGACGACCACGTGCGATGCGCTGGCGTGTTGGCCGAGCAGCAGCAGGGCCTCGGCGACGGCGATGCTGTCGGTGGGGCAGCTCAGCGCCTCGAAGGTCGCGGCCACGCCGTTCGGTTTGGTGGGATAGATCGTATAGAGCGGCACAACGCACTCCCCTTCCGATTTGGCGGGAGCATGCGGGCGGTCAAGCCCATGACTTCCAGTCGTCGAATGCCGGGAAGCCCCTCGATCGACGATGGCGCAGCTTACCCTGCTTTCGCCGAACGGCGGCGTGACGTTACCGTGACCGCCTAGACCGTCAGCGCCGCCCGCTCGTCCGGATGCACCAGGTCGTGCAGTTCCGGGCGCCTGGCGATGTAGGCGCGGAAGAAGGCGCAGCGCGGCCGCACCTTCAGGCCCTGGCCGCGGGCATAGGCGAGGGCGGCCTGCGCCAGCCGCGAGGCGAGCCCCTGGCCCTCGAAGGCCTTGGGGGTGAGCGTGTGCGGAAAGACGATGCTGTCGCCCACGACCTGGTAGTCGGCGAAGGCGACCTCGCCGCCGTCCAGCGCGATCTCGAACCGGCGCGGCGTGCGGACGACCTCGCTCATGCCTTCGCCGTCAGGCCGGGCCGCTCGTCGGGATGCACCATCTCGTGCAGTTCCGGATGCCGGGAGATGTAGGCGTGGAAGAACGGGCAATGCGGCCGCACCCACAGCTTCTGCTCGCGGGCGAACTGCAGCCCCGCCTCGACGAGCCGCTTGCCGACGCCCTGGCCGGCGAACGCCTCGGGCACGACGGTGTGCGGGAAGATCACGCTGTCGCCGCGCAGGCGGTACTCGGCGAAGGCGACGTCCTCGCCGACGCGGATCTCGAAGCGCTTGTCGGTGCGCGTCACCTCGGGCAGGTCGGGGGCGTCGGCCATCTGGGTCCTCGTTGGCGCCTGGGTCTGATCGATGAAATCTAGGGCCGCCTCAGTCCTTTCGCCACTCGCTGATCTGGCCGCCGGTGTCGCCGTCCTCGAACGCCACCCGGTCGAGCGTCGCCGCCGCCACGCAGAGCGGCCGCTGGTCGGGCCCGTCCGCCCGGCACTGGATCGTCCGCCCGTCCGGAAAGGTCGCGAACCGCCCTTCGAGGACCAGCCGGAACCCCTTGGCGGGCAGGGCCGGCGGCGCCTCGCCGGTCCCGCGCAGCGTGAAGCCGTAGGCCCGGCCCTTGCGGCGGCCGAAGCGCGAGCCCTGCGGCTCGAACACCGCCGCCAGGCCGACCGTCTGCGGCGAGGGCGTCTCGGAGGGCTCGGCCGGCCCGGCGGGGCAGGTCTCCGCGGCCAGCCACGGGCGATCGATCCAGTAGCCTTCGGCCCCGTCCCAGAGTCTGGCTTCGATCGCCTGGGCGAACAGCGGCGAGGCGCTCCAGTCGGCGGGGGTGAGGCTCAGTTCGACCGCCGCGTCCTTGGCGCGCGGCGCCCAGCCCGCCAGTCCGGCCGCCGGCCTGCCCTCGCGCGCCGGGCCCAGGCAGCCGAAGGCCGAGCGGATCGTGAAGGTGCGCCCGGCCAGCGGGTCGCTCCCCTGCGGCGCGGTCCCCGCGGCATAGGCGGAGGCCGCCGCCGCGGCCGCCGCCAGCAGGTCAGCGCGGCTCGCCGCCGGCGGCGGCGGCGTGATGAGCTTCGGAGCCTGGGGCGGGGGCGGCTCGATCTTCGGCGGCGGGGCCGGCGGGGCGGGCTCCCTCGGGCCGCAGGCCAGCAGCAGGGCCGAGAGGGTGAGAACGGCGGCGCGGCCCGCCCGTCCTCGGCGCGCGGAGTTCACATCTGCGGGAGGCATAAGGCCAAGGCTAGCATGTGAGCGTTCGCGCGTTCCAAGAACCTTGGCGTGAACGTCACGGAAGGTCCCCCCGCCCAGATGAACTTCGATCAGGTCGCCGCGCTCGTGGTCCTCGTCGCCGTCGTCGGCGTTCTGATCCATGGACGGGTCCGGTCCGATGTCGCGGCGCTGTCGGCGGCGGCGGCCCTGCTGCTGCTGGGCGTCATCCGCCCGGTCGAGGTGCAGGGCGCCTTCGCCAGCCCGGCGGTCATCGCGCTCGCCTCGCTGTTCGTGATCGCCTACGCGATCGAGCTGTCGGGCCTGCTGGGCCTGATGATCCGCCAGGCGTCGCGGATGTGCGCGCGGCTGGGCGAGAGGGGCCTGTGGCTGGTCATCGGCTTCTGCGGCACGGTCGGGGGCTTCCTCAACAACACCCCGATCGTGGTGCTGGCCGCGCCGGTGATCCGCGACGTCGCGACCTCCATCGGCCTGTCGCCCAAGCGGTTCCTGATGCCGCTGAGCTATGTGACGGTGATGGGCGGGCTGCTGACCCTGATCGGCACCTCGACCAACCTGCTGGTCAACGACATGGCCCGCAACGCCGGCCAGCCGAGCTTCGGCCTGTTCGAGATCACCCCCGTGGGCCTGAGCGTGGCCGGGGCCGGGGCGCTCTATCTCTACGTCTTCGGGGTCCGCCTGCTGCCCAAGGACGAGGTTCCCGCCGCGGCCGCCGACAAGGCTTCGCCCGTGCCGCTCGGCGAGGCCCGCGGCCACGAGGGCGGGGCCGGCGACGCCGTGCTGGGCGACGTGGCGCTGTTCACCGCCGCCGACCGGCCCTTGCAGCTCGGCAAGGCGCTCACCGCCCTGGCGGTCTTCGTCGCCGTCGTCGCGGCCGCGGCGTTCGGGGTCGCGCCGATCTCCGCCGCCGCCTTCGCCGGAGCGGTGTCGCTGATCCTGCTGCGGGTGATCAGCCCCGACGAGGCCTATGCCGGCCTGCGCCCCGACGTGCTGCTGCTGATCGCCGGCATGGTGGTGGTCGGCCTCTCGATCGAGGTCACCGGCCTGGCGGCGGCGGGCAGCGAGTTCCTGATCGGGTTCATCCGGCCGTTCGGCCCGCTGGCGGCGCTGATCATCCTCTACGGGGTGACCCTGGTCGCCACCGAGTTCCTCTCCAACGCGGCGGTCGCGGTGCTGGTGACGCCGATCGCCGTCGCCCTGGCCGAGAGCCTGGGGGTCGACCCGCGCCCCTTCCTGGTCGGCGTCATGATGGCCGCCAGCGCCGCCTTCGCCACGCCGTTCGGCTACCAGACCAACGTCCTGGTCTTCCAGATGGGCGGCTACAGCTACATGGACTTCGTCCGCGTCGGCGTGCCGCTGAACATCGTTACCTGGATCGCGGCGATGATCGCGATCCCGGTCTTCTTCCCCTTCTGACCCGCTAGGGCCGCACGTCGAACACCAGGTTGAACGGCGTCTCGGTGGCGCGCTTGAAGTGGGTGAAGCCGGCGTCCTCGGCCACCTGCCGCAGCCGCTTCTCGCCGGCCTGGGCGCCCAGGCCAAGGCCCACCTCCTGGCTCAGCGAGGCCGGGGTGCAGATCATCGTCGAGGCCGAATAGAAGATCCGCCCGAACGGGTTGAGGTTGTCGGCCAGCTCGTCGTTGGCGAACGGCTCGACCAGCAGCCAGGTCCCGTCCGGCGCCAGGCTCTCGCGGATGTGCCTGGCCGCCCCGACCGGATCGCCCATGTCGTGCAGGGCGTCGAAGATGGCGACCATGTCGTAGGCGCCGCCGTTGAAGTCCTTGGCGCTGGCGACCTCGAACGTCACCCGGTCCTCGACCCCGGCCTCCCTGGCCGCCTCCCGCGCCCGCTCGATCGACGGCCCGTGATAGTCGAAGCCGTAGAACCGCGAGTTCGGATAGGTCTTGGCCATCAGCACGGTCGAGGCGCCGTGCCCGCAGCCGACGTCGGCGACCCGCGCCCCGGCCTTCAGCCGGCCTTCCACGCCGTCCAGCGCCGGGATCCATTCGGTGGTCAGATGGGCGTTGTAGCCGGGCCGGAAGAACCGCTCGGTGCCGCGGAACAGGCAGACGTCGTGCTCGTGCCAGCCCAGGCCCTTGCCGCTCTTGAACACCGCGGTGACCTTGGGCTCGTCGCGGAACATCGCGGCCAGCACCTCGAAGCCGCCGGCCATGAACGCCGGTCCGGCCTCGTCGGCGAACACCATCGCCTGTTCGGGGGTGAGGTAGAACTCGGCCTTCACCGGGTCGTACTCGACATATCCGGAGGCCGCCTGGGCGGCGAGCCATTCGCGGACGTAGCGTTCGGTGGTGCCGGTCGCCGCGGCGAGCTTGAGCGAGGTGGTCGGGCCGCCCTCGGCCATCGCCTTGTAGAGCCCCAGCTTGTCGCCGAGGATCACCAGGGCCGCGGAGATCGCCGCCCCCATGTCGCCGAGCATCTTGCCTTGGAACGCTTCCAGTCTGGATTGATCGACTTGCACCTGACCCTCCTTCTGATTGCGGGGCGTGCATTCGGATGACGATGTTCTGTCACCGCGCGCCGGCGGTTTGAAGACATCAGGCCGTGCGTGCATCGCGTTCTGATTGCGGGCGTCGTGGGCTCAGGTCCGCAGAGGCGCCGGGGCCATGCTCGAGGCCCTGAAATACGTGTCGCCGGCCTGGCTGGCGGACGCGACCGATGCGGGTCAGCCGGCGACGTGATCGCGTGACGACAGCCGCACGGCGCCCTTGGGGGTGTCGAGGTCGGCGGTGATCGCGGGCGGCCCGGTCTCCACCTGCGCCTCGACGTCCAGCCGCTCCAGCAGCGGGCGCAGGCTCCAGGCTTCCGGATGCGACAGGGTCAGCGAGGTCAGGCGGCACGCCTCGCCGGCGTTCTCGGCCGGATGCGGACTGTCGCCCCAGTCGATGAAGAACGGCACGAGCGGGCCGTAGGCGTGGCCGGCGGGAATCAGCAGCCGCCAGCGCACCAGTCGCCCGCTGGGCAGGCGGCGCGACATCGGAATGATCCCGGCGTGCGGCAGGCCGCCCTGCTCCAGCTTGGCGGCGACGCGGTCGAGCCGGTCGGTGGCCACGGCGAAGGTGTGCAGGGTCGGCGCGGGCAGGGCGCTCAGCGCCGCGGCCGGTCCGGGCTGCGGCGCCTGGGCCGGATCGGGGGCCAGGACCTCCAGATAGCTGCGGGCGCCCAGGCCCAGCACGGCGTTGCAGGTGCCGTTTCCGGGATGCGCCCCGCCCGGCGCGGCCTTGGCGCCGGTGCGGGCCTCGATGTCCCTGATCGCGCCGTCGAGGTCGGGCGCGGCCCAGACCAGGTGATCGAGCGCCGCCATCAGGAGGCGCGCCGGCGGAAGGCGAGGACGTTCTGCATGGCGTCGCCGTCCTCGTCGCCCTCGGGCGCTCGCGCCGCCTCGATGGTCGGCAGCCGCAGGACGTAGCCGCCCATGGCGAGCGCCTGGGCGACCAGGCAGGCGGCGGCCGGGAACGGCGCGCGCGGGGCGTCGGCCAGCAGCCAGGCCAGGTGCGCCTCCAGCCTCGGATAGTCCTCGGCCTGGGCGGCGGCGAACAGCGCCAGCACCGACTGTTCGTCGCGGGTGAGGCGGTAGGAGCCGGGGGCGGCCAGGGTGATCTTGCGGCGGCCTGAGACGCCCAGCTCGCGGACGAAGACCGACAGGGCGGTCAGCGCCTCCAAGCCCAGCGGCCCGCAGGCCTCCTCGAACTGGCGGCGGACCAGATGGCAGTCGCCGGCCCCGAAGGCGGCGGCGCGGAAGGCCCAGAGCAGCATGTGCTCGCCCTGGGACAGATCGCAGAGGCGGGCGTGATCGTCCTGCCGGGGGGCGTGCTGGGACATCGGTGGGCTCCTTGGACCGCCGTGACCGTATTGCTAGTGATAATGACTCGCAACAGTGAATCTGCAGCCTGGCCGATTTCGTGGCGAAGCGGGCGCTTGACGCCGCTGCGCCGCCGCCGCCCTATGGTTCAAACAAGCGTTTGGGAGGCGCCGCCGTGATCAAGACCCGCATCACCGAGATGCTTGGGATCCAGTATCCCATCGTCCAGGCGCCCATGGGCTGGATCGCCCGCTCGCAACTGGCCTCGGCGGTCTCCAACGCCGGCGGCCTCGGCGTCATCGAAACCTCGTCGGGCGAACTCGACGCCGTGCGCGAGGAGGTCAGGAAGATGCGCCAACTGACCGACAAGCCGTTCGGGGTGAACATCGCCCAGGCCTTCGTCCGCGATCCGGACATCGTCTCCTTCGTGGTCGACCAGGGCGTGAAGTTCGTCACCACCTCGGCCGGCGACCCCAACAGGTACTGCTCGGCGCTGAAGGCGGCGGGCCTGACCGTCTTCCATGTGGTGCCCTCGCTGGCCGCGGGGCTGAAGGCGATCGAGGCGGGCGTCGACGGCCTGGTGGTCGAGGGCGGCGAGGGTGGCGGCTTCAAGAACGCGCGCGACGTCTCCACCATGGTCCTCCTGCCGCTGGTCTGCTCGAAGGTGGACGTGCCGGTGATCGCCGCCGGCGGGATCACCGACGGCCGCTCGATGGCCGCGGCCTTCGCGCTGGGCGCCGAGGCGGTGCAGATGGGCACGCGCATGGTGTCGGCGGCCGAGAGCCCGGTGCACCGGAACTGGAAGGACGCCATCGTCGGCGCCAGGGAGACCGACACCGTCTTCCTCAACCGCTTCGGCCCGGGGCCGGCCCTGCGCGCCCTGCGCACGCAGAAGACCGGAACCTACGAGCGCGAGGGCGGCGACGGGGTGATGGGCGAGTTCGCCCACGCCAAGGAGATGTACTTCGGCGGCGACCTTGAAAAATCGATCCCGCTCACCGGCCAGGTCGCCGGCCGCATCGACGCGGTCAAGCCGGTGGCCCAGGTCATCGCCGAGACCGTCGCCGAGTTCGAGGAGACGGTGAAGGCGATGGGCAGGCGCTGGGGCTAGGCCGCCGCGCTCACCGGGCGAAAGCTCTCCTCGTCGAACAGGGCGTCCCAGTCGGCCCAGCGATCGGCCGCCTCGCGCAGGCGCGCGTCGTCGCGGACGGTGTGGACCTGGCCCTCGGCCTCGTCCCAGATCACCGTCAGGTCGGCCAGCCGATGGGCGCCTTCGCCCAGCTTGCCCTCGGCCTGAAGCTGCTCGATCATCTGCGGCGTGACGCGCAGCTTCAGGCGACCGCCCGACTGGCGCACCGCCACGTCGGCGTGGGTGATCACCTGGTCGATCATCTCGGCGCTGGCCGGGACCAGCGGGCGGCGGGCCTCGAACAGGAACAGCGGGTCGGCGTAGGAACGGCGAAACGGGGTCACTCGGGCGGCGGCGGGCATCGGGAAGCTCCTTTCCTATCGGCAGGTTCTTGATAAGGTGCCGATGCGTCAAAATCGGACGTATGTTTGTTCCGGATAAGTTCTCATGCGTCACGAGAAGGCCGCGCGCCTGCTGGATCTGGCCCGGATGCTGGCCTCGTCCGCCGAGGGGCTGACCCTGGACGAGATGGCCGAGCGCCTCGGCGTCGGCCGCCGCACGGCCGAGCGCATGCGCGACGCGGTCCGCGAGGCCTTTCCGCAGCTTGAGGAGGTCGACGACCCGCCGACCCGCCGTTTCCGCATTCCGGCAGGCCTGGACGGCATCTTCCAGGCGCCCAGCGCCGACGAGTTCGCCGCCCTGCGCGCCGCGGCCGAGCAGTTCAGGGCGGCGGGATCGCGCAACCGGGCCGGCGCCCTGCTGTCGCTGGAGCAGAAGGTGCTCTCGGCGATCCGCGCCGGCGCCCGCCGCAAGCTGGCCCCCGACCTCGAGGCGCTGCTGGAGGCCGAGACCATGGCCATCCACGCCGGTCCACGGCCCTTCGAGGACGAGGAGGTGCTGGGCGCCGTGCGCGAGGCGATCAAGTCGCTGCGCCGCCTGCGCCTGCGCTACGAGGGCGGCTCCTCGCCCGGGCGGGTGCGCGAGATCACCCCCTTCGGCCTGCTGTTCGGGCGCTCCAACTACCTGGTCGGGGGCGAGGGCGATTCCCCCGAGCCGCGCACCTGGCGCCTAGACCGCATCCGCGACATCGAGGTGTCGGAGACGGCCGGCAGCCGGCCCGAGGGCTTCTCGCTGCAGGCGTTCATGAACCGCAGCTTCGGCATCTACCAGGACGAGATCGAGGACGTGGTCCTGCGGGTCTTCCCGCACGGCGCGGAGGAGGCGATGGGCTGGCGCTTCCACCCGACCCAGTCGATCGAGCCGCAGCCGGACGGCTCGGTGCTGGTCCGCTTTACCGCCGGGGGCATGCGCGAACTGGCCTGGCACCTGTTCACCTGGGGCGACAAGGTGGAAATCATCGCGCCCCAGCGGCTAAGGAGCGTCATGCGCGAGGAACTGGCCGTGGCGGCCAGGGCCCACGGCCTGAAGGACACCTGAAGATGAGCGACACCGACGGCTTCGTGCTGAACCAGACCATGCTGCGGATCAAGGATCCGGCCAGGACCGTGCCCTTCTACCGCGACGTGCTCGGCATGACCTTGCTGGACCGCTACGACTTCGAGGCGGCGAAGTTCTCGCTCTACTTCATGGGCTATCCCGGCGGCGCGATCCCGACCGATCCGGCCGAGCGCGTGAAGTGGGTGTTCGAACAGCCCGCCCTGCTGGAGTTCACCCACAACTGGGGGACCGAGGAGGATGCGGACTTCGCCTATCACGACGGCAATTCCGACCCGCGGGGCTTTGGCCACATCGGGATCTCGGTTCCCGACGTCGAGGCCGCCTGCGCCCGCTTCGAGGACCTCGGCGTCACGTTCGTCAAGCGCCCGAACGACGGCGCCATGAAGGGCCTGGCCTTCATCAGGGACCCGGACGGCTACTGGATCGAGATCTTCTCGGGGGCGAACCTTCGCGGCCTGATCACCGCGGTGCGTGCGAGCTAAGTTCGCCTTTCCGCGTTTTCCCTATCGGCCTAAGCCATGGCCATCAGCGGGAGCCGACGATGCCTGTCCTGACCCCTCGGGCCGACGGCCTGGTCGAGAGCGCCGCGCCGGTGCTGCTGCCGGTGATGGCGCCGCGTCTGCAGGGCGAGCTGTCGGCGGAGGGGTTCGGCGACCTGGCCCTGTGGGGCGAGGGGGACCTGGGGCGTATCCGCTTCACGCCGCTGGCCGGCCCCTATGTCTACGGCCCCAACATGCTGACCGCGCCCGGCGGCGGAATCCATGCGGCCCAGGAGGCGCCGGTGATGGTCGTGCTCGGCGCGGCCTATCGCGGCTTCACCCCGGCCCGGCGCTGCGCCTCCTGGGACCGGACGCAGCATCCCAAGACCGTGGTCCGCCGGGAAAAGACCCGCCGCCGCATCGACCTGCCCTGGGCCAGCGTGCTGATCGAGCAGCGCGGCGCAGACCTGGTGATCGCGGCCGGCGCCGACCTCGCCGAGGCCGAGTGGGCGCTGCACTTCTCCGTGGAGACGATCGTCGCCGAAGCGCGGGCCTACGCCGCCCATTGCGACCGCCTGCCCGAGGCCGACCCGATGCTGCGCAGCATGGTGATCCAGGGCGCGCACGCCGGGCTCTCCAGCGTCCGTCGCGACGAGCGGGGCCGTTTCGACGGCCTGGCCGCCGGGCTGCACTATTCGACCCCCGCGCGCACCTACTACCGCGACGGCTACTGGACGCTGCAACTGCTGCTGCAGGCCGCCCCGGCCATGGTCCACGAAGAGATCGAGATGCTGGCCTCGGGCGTGCAGCCGGACGGCGAGGCGCCCAGCGGCGTCATCGTCTCCGGTCCCGAACAGGCCAAGTCCTGGGAGGAGCTGCGCACCACGGTGTTCGGCCTGGACTGGATCCACACGCGCTCGAACGACTGGTGGAGCGATCACTTCGACTCGCCGCTGTTCTTCATCCTGGCCATCGGCGACTACGAGCGGACGAGCGGAGACGACGAGCCGGCCGAACGTCACTGGCCGCTGATCAAGGCGATCGTCGAACGCTATCGCGGGTTCAGCGAGCATGGCCTGCCCGTGAAGCCGCGGCACGACCGCGACTGGGCCGACAACGTCTATCGCGGCGGCTACGTGGCCTACGACCTGGGGCTCTGGGTGGGCGCGCTCGACGTCGTCGCCCGGCTGGGGCGCAAGATCGACCCGCAGCTCTCGGGCGAGGCGCGGATCCTGGCCGCCTCCAGCCGCGAGGCCATCGATGCGGCCTTGTGGCGCGAGGACGGCTGGTACGCCGACTATCACGCCCCGCCGGGCCTGGCCGAGGTCGAGCCGGTGCTGGAGGACCATCTGACGCTCGACAGCCTGACCCTGCTGCGCCACGACGCGGTCCCGCCGGACCGCGCGCTCAAGGTGCTGGAAGCCGTGCGCGCCAGGCTGGAGAGCCGCCACAACCAGGCCCAGGGCTTCGGCGACTGGGGGACGATGTGCTGCTTCCCGCCGTTCCGGCACAAGGCCGACACCCGCTCGAAGTCGGCCTTCGCCTATCGCTACCACAACGGTTCGGACTGGCCCTGGCTGTCGGGCCTGTACGCCGAGGAGCGCCTGCGCCGCGGCCTGCCCGGCTGGCGCTATCCGATGCTGCGCTGGTGGGAGACCTGCCTGGAGCAGGGCTGGATGGGCGCGGTCGAATACTTCGCCCCGCCCTGGGGCCGCGGCTCGCTGCTGCAGGGCTGGTCGGGCATGCCGGCCGCCGTGGCGCTGAAGTACCGCGACGTGGTGCTGAAGGGCGATCCCGGCTGAGGCGACTGGCCCGAGCCGGCCGCCACATCTGAACTTGTCATCCCGGCTTCGGCGCAGCCGAAGACCGGGACCCATGAACACCGGATTCCGTCAGGCTCCTGCAAACGTCGCCAGGCGGCGCGAATGGGTCCCGTCGCGAAGAACTGGCGGCTCCCGTCACCGAAAGCAGTCCACCGCCTCTCCGACCCAGGCCTTCAGCGCGTCCTTCTTCTCGAGCGGCGTCGCCCCATGGCGCACCAGGATCAGGTCGAGGTCGGGAACCAGCACCGTGTACTGGCCGTCATAGCCGTTGGCCGAGAACGAGCCCGGGCCGGCGATGTCCAGCCACCAGTGCGCGCCATAGCGCCCCTCGACGGCGCCCTCCTGCTGGTAGGTCGGCGTGCGGGCGTAGTCGACCCAGCCCTCGGGCAGCAGCCGGCGGCCGTCCCACACCCCGTCGCGCAGATAGAGCAGGCCGAACCGCGCGAAGTCCCGCGCGCTGGCGTAGCAGAACGACGAGCCGATGAAGGTCCCGGCCGCATCGAACTTCGGCTTGGGCGTCTTCATCCCCAGCGGTTCGAACAGCCGCTCGGTCATGAAGGCCTTCAGGTCGCCGCCGGCCGCGGCCCCGGCGATCCGCGCGACGATGTTGCTCGTACCGCTGGCATAGGACCAGAAGGCGCCGGGCGCGTGCTCCAGCGGCTGGCTGGCGGCGTAGTGGGCGACGTCGCCCTTGCCCGACTGGAACAGCATCTCGATCACGTCCGAGACGCTGCCGGGCGCATAGTCCTCGATGAACTTCAGCCCGCTCGACATGCGCAGCAACTGGTCCAGCGTGATCGCCGCGCGCGGGTCGCCCGGCGCCGCCCACTCCGGAACCTTGGCCGGCGCGTGGATGTCCAGCTTGCCGTCCAGCACCAGCATGCCGACCAGGGCCTGGGTGATGCTCTTGGCCTTGGACCAGGACGGATAGGTCGCGTCCGGGCCATGGCCCTCGCCATAGCGCTCGAAGATCAGCTTGCCGCCCTGGACGATGGCCAGGGCGTGGGTCTCGCCGACCTCGTCGCCCTCGAAGGCCTGCGCCAGCAGCGCCTCGAACCGCTCGCGCTTCAGCGAGGGGGGCAACTCGCCGGTCGGCCAGGCCTCCGTGGGCCATTGGACGTCGGCGGGCTGGGCGGGCAGGGGGGCCAGGGTCATGGCGCGAGACTGGCCGGAATGGGCGGCTTTGTCATCCGCCGGCCGCGCGCTTCAGGCCGCTTGCGCCTCCAGCTCCTGCAGGTCGGAGCTCGGCTTCTCTTCGCTGCGCGAGAGCAGCAGATAGGTCACCGGCGTCGCCACCCGGCTGAGGAAGGTCGAGGTGACCAGTCCGCCGATGATGGCGATGGCCAGCGGCGAATAGAGCCCCGAGCCCTCCAGGGCCAGCGGCGTCAGGCCGCCGATCGCGGTGACCGAGGTCAGCAGCACCGGCAGGAAGCGCACCTCGCCGGCCCTCTCGATCGCCTCGCGCAGGCCCATCCCGCCCTTGCGCAGTTGCTCGGTGAAGTCGACCAGCAGGATCGAATTCTTGATCTCGATGCCGATGAGCGCGATCAGCCCGATGGTGGCGGTGAAGGACAGCGAATGGCCGGTCAGCCACAGGGCGGCGACCGCCCCGAACAGGCCGAGCGGGATCACCCCAGCCACCACCAGCGCCGTGCGGAACTTGCCGAACTCCAGCACCAGGATGGCCAGGATGCCGAACACCGCCACCAGGATCGCCGCGCCGAGGCCCGCGAAGCTCTCCGACTGCGCCTCGGCCTGGCCGCCGAACGAGAGCTGGTAGCCGGCCGGCATCGGCAGCTCCTTGGCCAGCCGTTGCTGCACCTCGGCGGTGACCTTCGAGGTCAGGGCTCCGGTCCGCACCTGCGAGGTCACGGTCACCGTCCGCTCGCGGTCGAAGCGGGTGATGCGCGCCGGGCTGGAGCGGAACTTCGGCTCGGCCACCGCCGCCAGCGGCGCCGACTGGCCGCCGGCGGTCGGCACATAGACCTGCGACAGGGCCGAAAGCTCGTTGCGCTCGCCCATCGGCAGCCGCACCCGCACCGGATAGTCGTCGCCGTCCGGATCGCGGTAGCGGGCGGCGTCCTCGCCCGACAGCGCCAGCCGCGCGGTCCGCCGCGCCGCGCCGGCCGGCATGCCCAGGGCCGCGGCCTTGGCCTCGTTGATCCCCAGGTCGATGTCGGTGCGGTCCAGACGCAGCGGATTCTCCACGTCGCGGGTCCCGGGCGTCGCCTTCATGATCTGCTCGGCGCGGGCGGCCAGGGCCTTCAGCACCTCCAGGTTCTCGCCGGTGATCCGCACCGCCACCGGCGCCTCGATCGGCGGGCCGTTCTCGAAGGTGACGATGCTGATCTTCGCCCCCGGATAGCGGGCGAAGTCGGCGCGCAGGGCGTCCAGCACCTGCTCGCTCCTGCCGGGCTCCCAGGCCTTCAGGCTGGCGAACACCTCGCCATAGCTGGTCTGGGTCTCGCGCTGCTGCTGGTTGTAGAAGATCTGCGGATTGCCGCGGCCGAGGTTGGCGGCGGTCCATTCGACCTGCGGCGTCGCCTTCAGGCGCTTCTCGACATAGCGCAGCGCCTGGTCGGTCTTGGCCAGGGCCGCGCCGTCGGCGGCCTCCACCCGCACCAGGAACTGCGGGGTCTCGGCGGGCGGGAACAGGCTCGACCCGATGGCGCCCAGCATCGGCACGGCGGTGGCGCAGATCGCCCCGATGATCGCGATGGCGACCCAGGGCCGCGCCAGCGCCCGGTGCAGCACCGGCGTATAGAAGCGATGGATCGCGCCGTTGACGGCCTGCAGGATCGCGTTGCCCTCCGGCTCCTCGTGGCGCGAGAGCATGCGGCTGGCCAGGAACGGGATGATGGTCAGCGCCACCAGCAGCGAGGCGCCGACCGTGGCCAGCACCGTCACCGGCAGCGAGCGGATATAGGCGCCCGAGCCGCCGGGCAGGGCCAGCAGCGGCAGGAAGGCGAACATCAGCGTCGCCGTGCAGCCGATCACCGCCAGGGTGATCTGCCGCGTGCCGTTGATCGCCGCGTTGAGCCGGGTCTCGCCCTCGCGCAGGTGGCGGGCGATGTTCTCGGTGACGACGATGCTGTCGTCGACCAGCAGTCCCAGCGACAGCACGAAGCCGGCGATGGCGAGCTGGTTGACCGTGAAGCCCAGCGCCTGCAGCACCGACAGCCCGATCAGCAGCGACAGCGGGATCGACAGCATCACCACCCCGCCGGCGCGCAGGCCCAGCGGCAGCAGCGTCACCATCACCAGGCCCAGGGCCAGGCCGAAGTCGCGGAACAGCCGCGAGAGCCGGTGCTCGACGTTCTTGGCCTGGACGAAGCCGCGCTCCAGCTTCACGCCGGCCGGCAGGGTCTTCTGGAACGCGTCGAGCGCCTGGTCGACGCCCCTGGTCACCCGCGCGACGTCGGCGCCGTCCTTCTGGGCGACGGTGACGAACACCGCGCGCTGGCCGTTGAACCGCGTCAGGTGGTCGGCTTCCTGCTGGGCCCAGGAGACCTGCGCCACGTCCTTGACCCGCACCACCTGGCCGTCCTGCGCCCGCACCGGCGTGTCGGCCACGGTCGCCAGGTCGCGGAAGGCTCCGCCCGCCTTGACGTTGAAGCGGCGGTCGCCGGCATGGGCCGCGCCGACCGGCGTCTCGGCCCCGGCCGCGCGCAGGGCGTCGGCCACCGCGGTCGGCGGCAACTGCAGCGCCGCCAGCTTGGGAAGGTCCACCGCCACCCGCACCTCGGAGGGCGGCGCCCCCCAGTAGCGGGCCTCGCGCACGCCCGGGGTGCGGTCCAGCCGCTCGCGCAGATTGTCGGCCAGCTTCTCCAGCCGCCGCATGGGCAGGTGCTCGCTGACGAGCGCCACCTGGGCGATCGCCACCTCGGTGGTCCTTACGCGGCGCACTTCCAGCCGGGTCAGGCCGGCGGGCAGGTTGGGGCGCAGGGCGTTCACCTCGCGCACGACCTCGTCGTACTTGCGCTCGGGATTGACGCTCCAGTCGAACTCGACGCTGACCACGGCCGCGCCGTCCAGGCTGGTCGAGCTGATCTTGCTGACGTCGTCCAGCCCGTCGAGCACGTCCTCGATCGGGTCGGCGACCAGTTGCTCCATCTCGGCCGGCTCGGCGCCGGGCAGCACGGCGCGGACCACCACGACCGGAATCGGGAAATGCGGGTCCTCGGACCTGGGCGTGGTCAGCAGGGCGTTGAGCCCCAGCATGGCCAGCAGCGCGAAGGCCACCAGCGTGAACTGCCAGTTGCGGACCGCGAAGGCGGCGACGTCGAACCGCATGGCCTCAGCGTCCCGCCGCGGCGAGGTTCAGTTGGCTGGGATCGACCACCTGCACCTTCTCGCCGTCGCCGACGAAGCCGGCCCCGGCGGTGATCACCCTTGTTCCTGTCGGCAGGCCCGAAACCAGGGCGTCGTCGCCGTCGAAGCCGCCGAAGGCCACCGCGCGGCGCCGGGCCACGTCCTTGTCGATCACCAGTACGAAGGCCTGCTTGCCGTCGGCCTCCAGGATCGCCTCGGCGGGCACGCGCGCCATCGGCGTCGTCGGCGCCGCGCCGACGGAGATCTCCGCCGTCGCCATCTGGCCCGAGCGCAGCGGGTGGGCGCCCAGCAGTTCGATCTCCACGTCCACGGCGCCGGTCTGCGGTCCGGCCCGCTCGCCCACCCGGCTGACACGACCGGGCACGACGGCGGGGAGACCGTCGATGCGCACGCTGGCGCTCTGGCCGACGCGGACGCGATTCACGTCGCGGTCGGCCAGGGGCGCGCGCAGGGTGAGCGGGCTGGTTTCGTCGGCGATGCGCAGCACCGCCTGACCCGGTTGCACGACCTCGCCCGACTGGGCCGTGCGTTGCAGGACGACGCCGTCGGCGGGCGAGACCAGCCTGGCCCAGCGCCGGTCGAACGCCGCCGATCCGGCCCTGGCCTGGGCGGCGCGCAGCGCGCTCTTGCGGTCGTCGAGACGCTGGGACGAGACGAAGCCCTTGTCGAACAGCGCCTGGTCGCGGGCGAGGTCCCGCTGCGCCCGCTCGACCTCGACGTCGGCCTGGGTCTGGGCCGCCGCCACGCCGGCAGGATCGAGGCTGGCCAGCACCTGGCCGGCCCGCACCACGTCGCCGTCATCGACGTTCAGCGCCGTGATCACCCCGCCGATGCGGAACGACAGCGTCATCTCGCGCCGGCGCTCCAGCGGCCCGGTCGCGGTGAGGACCGACCCGTCCGAGGGGCCGCGGACCGCCACCGCCTCGACCGAGGCGGGCGCCACGGCGTCGGCCGGCTTCTCGGCCTTCGAACAGGCGGTGGCGGCGGCCAGGCTGGCGGCCGCCGCCACTCCGGCGCGCACGAGGCGTGGTCTCAAAAAACGCCTGATACGCACCGGTGTCTCCAATAATCAATCAGTGATAGGTGATCAGTGATCGATAATGTGGGATTGTCAAGCGGGAGCGGCTTATGACAGGCATGCAGGAATGAATGCGCCGAGGTTGCGATCGCCGCGCAAGGCGAAGGGGCAGGGGGCCGAGCGGCGCGAGGAGATCCTCGCGGCGGCGCTCAGGCTGTTCACCGAGTTCGGGGTCTACGCCGTCTCGACCCGGCAGATCGCCCAGGCGGTCGGCATCTCGCAGCCGACCCTCTACGCTTATTTTCCGACCAAGGACGAAATCGGCCGGGAGCTCCAGGGCAGGGCCTTCGCCCTGCTGGCCCAAAGGCTGGCCTACGGCGATCGCGGTCCCGTCGACACGCCGGCGTGCTTCGCGCAGATGCTGCGCGTCTATGTCGACTTCGGCCTCGACAATCCGGACATGTACCGCATCGCCTTCATGTCCGAGGGGCAGCAGGTCAGGAACTGGTTGTCCGACGCCAAGGACGTCGGCCTGACCCCCGCGGTCCAGTCGACCTACGGGGTCATGCGCGGCGAGATCGCCAAGCTGCACGCCCGCGGCCTGACCATCGACCTCGATGTCGAGACCCTGACCCAGAGCGCCTGGACGGCGATGCACGGCCTGGTCTCGCTGCTGATCGCCAAGCCGGGCTTCCCGTGGGTCGAGCGCGAACACCTGATCGTCAGCCAGCTCGGCGTCGTCGCCCGCGGGATTTGGCGCGAGGATCGCTAGCTCGCCTCGCCCGCGTTCGCGACCACCTCCAGCCGCGGCGTCCCGGTCACCTCCAGGCGGATCTGGCCCCGCCCCGGCCGCGCCAGCCGGATCGGCGCGGCCTTCTCGTCCAGCCGCCGTCGCAGCAGGATCAGCCGGGTCTCCAGGTTGTCCTTCAGGCCCGGCAGGCGCAGTCCCGCCTCCAGCCGGTCATCGAGCATGCGGCGCGTCCGACCCTGCCCGCCCCCGACTTCGCCGAACTGGAGCGCCTGGGCCTGGCGGCGTGAGCCGGCTTCCCTCTCCGACATATCCGCGCAACAAATGCTGCGCTCCATGGACCGGCAGAGGGAGGCAACGCCAATGTGCGACGACGATATCCACCAGGGCCTGATCGAGGACCCCACCGTTTCGCGCCGAACCTTCGGCCTGATGACCGTCGCGGCGGCCGGCCTGTCCGCCGCCAGCGCGCACGCCGCGGTCCCGGTCGTCGAGAAGGACGTCGAGATCAAGACCCCGGACGGGCTCGCCGACGCGGCGCTCTACTATCCGGAAGGCAAGGGCGCATGGCCTGCGGTGCTGATCTGGCCCGACGTCGTCAGCCTGCGCCCGGTGTTCCGCGAGATGGGCAGGCGCCTGGCCGCCTCCGGCTATGTGGTGCTGGTCCCCAACCTCTATTATCGGGTCAAGAAGGCCCCGGTGGTCGAGGGCGGCTTCAACTTCGCCAACGCCGAGGACCGCGCCAAGCTGACGCCGCTCCGCGCCAGCGTGACGCCCGAAGGGACCGATCGCGATGCGGCGGCCTATCTGGCCTTCCTCGACGCGCAGCCGCAGACGGACAGGCAGAAGAAGGTCGGAACCCAGGGCTACTGCATGGGCGGGCCGCTCGCCTTCCGCACCGCCGGGGCGGTTCCGAACCGGGTCGGCGCCGTCGCCAGCTTCCACGGCGGCGGGCTCGTCACCGACGCCCCGACCAGCCCGCACCTGCTGCTGCCCCAGACCCACGCCCAGTACCTGGTCCTGGTCGCCGACAACGACGACAAGCAGGATCCGGCCGCCAAGGACAAGCTCAAGGCCGCGCTCGACGCCGCCAAGCTGAAGAGCCATGTCGAGGTCTATGACGGGGCCGCTCACGGCTGGACCGTCAAGGGCAGCCAGGTCTACAACGAGCCCGCCGCCGAAAGGGCCTGGGCCGAACTGCTGGCCCTCTACAAGAGCGCGCTCTAGGCGATCGCCATCGCCGGGCGGCGGACCTGGTCAAGCGCTGAGCGCAGCCGCACGTCGCCGGGTCGTCCCGGCGGCGACAGCGTCCGGCGCGAGATCGGTTGGAGCCTTGCGGTGTCGAGGCCCCGGGCCCGCGCCGCGTTGGCGATCAATTGGAACGGGGTCGTGTCGCGCTCGCCGGCCAGGTGGATCAGGCCGGCGAAGCCGTCGCCGGCCAGGGACAGCAGGGCGCGCGCCGCCGCGCTGGCGGTGATGGTGGTCCGGCGCTCGTCGTCGACCGCCGTCACGTGCTCGCCCCTGGCCAGCCGCTCCAGCGCGATGTGGAAGAAGTCCGGCCGTCCGCCGGGCTGGTCGTTCAGCACCCAGCCCAACCGCGCCACGCCGCCGCCGGCCGCGAGCACGGCGGCCTCCGCCTGCAGCTTCATCCGCCCGTAGGCGGTGGTCGGCGCGGGCGCGTCGTCCTCGAGATAGGGCGCGCCCTTGGTTCCGTCGAACACCTGGTCGGTCGAGGTGAACAGCAGCGTCCTGCCGCGGGTGCGGCACCATTCGGCGATGGTCGCCGTCGCCGCGACGTTCACGCGCCGGGCGCTGTCCTGCTCGCGCTCGACGCGGTCGGGCTTGGAGATCGCGGCCAGATGGATGATCCGGTCCGGGGCCAGGGCGTCCAGCAGCGGCGGCAGCGAAGCGGTGTCGGAGAGATCGTGGGCCATGCTGGACTGCGCGCCGCTCCGCGACAGGCGCATGAGCATCGGCCCGTCGCCGGCCGCGACCGCATGGGCGGCGCCGCCGATCAGGCCCGTGGCGCCGGTGATCAACCAACGCTCCGACGAAACCGTCCCACGACTCATGGTTAACGACACCACAAGGCGCGCCGGCTCACAAGTGTGCGGGTGGTGTACCTTCCGCGACTACAACCGGGCGGCGTGCCAGTCGATATGGTCGCCGACGAAGCTGGCGATGAAGAAGTACGAGTGGTCGTAGCCGTCCTGCAGGCGCAGGGTGAGGGCCGCGCCGCCGCTCGCCGCCGCGGCCTCCAGCAGTTCCGGCTTCAGTTGTTCGACCAGGAAACTGTCGCCGCCGCCCTGGTCGACCAGGATCTCGCGGCCGCGCGCCTTGCCGGCGGCGATCAGCAGCGCCGCGTCGTGTTCGGCCCAGGCCGTCTCGTCGGGGCCGAGATAGGCGCCCAGCGCCTTGCGCCCCCACGGGCAGCGGGTCGGCGAGGCGATCGGCGCGAAGGCCGACACCGTCTTGAACAGTTGCGGATGGCGCAGGGCCAGGGTCAGGGCCCCGTGCCCGCCCATCGAGTGGCCGAAGATCCCGCGCCGGGCGCCGTCCAGCGGGAAGGCCGCCTCGACCGCGGCGATCAGATCAAGGGCGACATAGGTCTCCATGCGGAAGTGCGGCGCCCAGGGGGCCTGCGTGGCGTCGACATAGAAGCCGGCGCCCTGGCCCAGGTCATAGGCGGGATCGTCGGCCACGCCTTCGCCGCGCGGGCTGGTGTCGGGGGCGACGATGGCCACGCCGGCCCTGGCCGCATAGGCGTAGGCCCCGGCCTTGGTGGTGAAGTTGTCCTCGGTGCAGGTCAGGCCCGACAGCCAGATCAGATAGGGGACCGGCCCTGTGGCCTCGCCCGGGACGAAGATCGAGAAGCGCATCGGCGTGCCGGTCGCCGCGCTGGCGTGCGAGGCGTAGCTCAGCGTCCCGCCATGGACCTTGTGCCGCTGATGGATTTCCACGCTCATCTCGACCGCCTTCCGCGCTGCCCAGCGCGTTCCATAACGCCCATGAGAACGGGAGGACAATCGATGTCGCCGCCATAGAGGCGGTGTATGGGTCGCCCATGACCTCGACACCCACCCTTCGCCGCCTGGCGGCGGCCGACATGCCGGCCGTCGCCGCCCTGCAGCTCGTCGCCTTCGCGCCGCTCTTCCATGAGCCGGAAGAGATCCTGGCCAGCCGCCTCGTCGTGGCGCCGACGCTGTGCTGGGGCGCGTTCCAGGGCGAGGGACTGCTCGCCTACATCCTCAGCCACCCCTGGCCGGCGGCCAGCCCGCCGCCGATCGGCACGAGGCTCGCCCCGCCGCCGCCTACCGACAACTGGTTCGTCCATGACCTGGCGATCGGCCCGGCCGCGCGGGGCCTGGGCCTCGGCCGCGCCCTGGTCGGCGCGGCGGCTGGCGCGGCCCTGGACTTCGGCCTGTCCCGCGGCGACCTCGTCGCCGTCCAGGGCGCCTGGCGGTTCTGGGAAAAGCTCGGCTATGCGGCGCAGGCCGACCTGCCCGAGCCGCTGCGCGCCAAGGTCGCCGGCTATGGCGAGGACGCCCGCTACATGACCGCCGACCTCGCCGCGCTGAAGGTCCGCTAGGCGAGCGCGGACGGCCCGCCGCGTCCCGGGAACTACGGCTGTGCTTGATCATTATTAGCCGCGACGGGCTCATCGGGAGGACTGCATGCTGTCTCGGATCATCCTGGCCTCGGCCGCGCTGCTGGCCCTGTCGGCGCCGGCCATGGCGCAGGACCGCATGGCGCCCAACGCCCAGCTTTTCTCGGGAACCAACTATCAGGGCCGCAGCGTGACGGTGGTGCGCGACACGCCGGTGATCGCGGCCACCTGGTCGCCGCGCAGCATCCGCATGGGCGGCGGCAGTTCCTGGGAGGTCTGCGAACTGCCCAACTTCCGCGGACGCTGCACCGTGCTCACCGGCTCCAGCGCCAATCTCCAGGCCCAGCTCGGGGTCAGCGGCGTGCGCTCGATCCGGGCCGCCCCGGGCGGGGCCACGCCCCTGCCGCAGCCGGTCCCCGGAGGCGACGGCGGCCGTTCGCTGAAGGGCATGGCGGCCGAGTTCTTCCCGGCCCCGGAAGCCCGCGGGCGCCGCATCAACGCCTGTGACCGCGAGGGCGGCAGCGCCGCCTGCATCACCCGCGAATCCGACAATTTCTGCAAATCCATGGGCTACGTCCGGTCCAAGAACGGCGCCGCCCAGACGGTTTCCGGCCGCATCTACCTGGCCGACGTCCTCTGCACACGGTGGAACTGATGCGTCTTCCTCCTGCCCTGGCCGGCTTGAGTCTCGCGGGCGTGGTCATGTCCGCCTGCGCGACCGCGCCGCCGCCCTCCTCCGGGGGCGGCGGCCCGCTGGTCGGCCCCGAATGGCGGCTGGAGGACCTGCTGGGCGGCGGGATCATCGACCGCTCGCACGTCACCCTGACCCTGGCCAAGGACGGCGCCGCCGCCGGCGCGGGCGGCTGCAACCGCTACTTCGGAACCTGGACCCGGAAGGGCGACCAACTGACGCTGGGCAAGATGGGCTCGACCATGATGGCCTGCGCCCCGTCGCTGATGGAGCAGGAGGGCAAGTACCTGAGGGCGCTGGAAACCGCCTCGGCCTACAGCTTCACCCCTGACGGCGCCCTGGTGATCGCCACCGCCGACGGGCCGCTGAAGTTCCGCAAGGACTAGCTCAGACCACGCGGCCGGCGATGCCGGCGAACAGGGCCACGCCGGCCAGCATCATGATCGCCGCGATGATCAGCGACGGGCGCCCCAGCCGGAACGACTCGGTGCGCTGGAGGTCCTTCAGGGTCATCCAGTAGCTGGCGACGCCCAGCACCATGGCGAGCGTGCCCATGCCGGCCAGGAACAGCCCGACCTGCTGGGGGCTGTCGGAGCGGGCGATGACGTCCTGCTTTGCGGCGGTCTCCAGGAACTTGTAGATGGTGAAGCTGAAGCTGAGCATCGACAGCGAGGTGCGGACCCAGGCCATCAGCGTCCGGTCCGCGGCCATCACGGTCCGCATCGTGCCCAGGTCGCTGGGCAGCATCGGGCGGGCCTTGCGCGGCGAGCGGTCGGTCATGGGCGGCTCCTTGGCGTGCGGCGAGCCAAACACCCAACGGCCCGCCCCGACATCGGGCGTTTCCCTGATCCCCGGCGCGGCCGGCGCCGAAGCTGGTCAGCCCGCCTCGGCGAACACCTCGCGCGCGGCCTGGACGAAGGCGCTGGGGCGCGCGGCCTCGCCCGCGTAGCAGAGCCCGATGATCCGGCGCGGCGAAAAGCCGTCCAGCCGCACGCGCGCCACGCCGGGGTCGCGATAGCTGTCGGGCATGACCGTGATCCCCAGGCCGGCCCGCACCAGGCTCAGCACCTTCTCGTCGCTGGTCCCGCGATAGCTGAAGAACGGCCGCACGCCGCGGTCGGTGAAGTAGCGGCTGGTCTGGGCCAACACCTCGCAATGCCGGCGCACCATCATCACCTCGTCGGCCAGGGCCTCGCCGTCCAGAACCTCGGCCCCGGCCAGGCGGTGGGCGGCGGGCAGGGCCAGGCCATAGCCCTCCTCGTGCAGGCGCTCGCTCTCGAAACGATCCGTGGACGGATTGATGGCGGTCAGGGCGACTTCCGCCCGGCCGCGGTCCAGCAGGCTGACCACCTCGCGCTCGGTTCCCTCCAGCAGTTCGATGCGTTCGGCGCCGGCCGGGCGGCGGGTGAGGATCTCCTCGATCAGCGCCGCCGGAATGGTCGACAGCACCGCCACGCGCAGCAGCTTGGCGGGGGCGACGCCTGACACCGCGGCCTGGGCGAGGTTGAACTCATGCTCGATGCGCCGGGCATGGACCAGCAGCCGGCTGCCGGCCTCGGTCAGGTGGACCCGGCGGTTGGTGCGGTCGAACAGCCGCGCCTGGAGCTGGGCCTCCAGCTTGGCGACGCCGGCCGACAGGGTGGGCTGGGCGACGTTCTCGCGCGCCGCCGCGCGGCTGAAGTTCCCGGTCTCCACGACGGCCAGGAAGTAGCGCAGCAGGTAACGGTCCATGATAGATGGCATCTATCATGTGCATCATGATCATTCAATTTTGTGGATTGTTCTTCGGCCGCTAGTTTTGCGAGGCTAGTTCCAGACCGCCCCGCAGAAGGCAGCCCCGAATGACCGGTCCCAGCTTCCATTTCGGTCTCGGCGAGACCGCCGACGCCATCCGCGAGACGACGACGCGGTTCGCCGCCGACAAGATCGCGCCGATCGCCGCCCAGGTCGACGCCGCCAACACCTTCCCGCGCGAGCTGTGGCCCCAGATGGGCGAGCTGGGCCTGCACGGGATCACGGTCGAGGAGGAGTTCGGCGGCCTCGGCCTCGGCTATCTCGAACATGTGGTGGCGATGGAGGAGGTCAGCCGCGCCTCGGCTTCGGTCGGCCTCTCCTACGGCGCCCACTCCAACCTCTGCGTCAACCAGATCCGCCGCTGGGGCACGCCCGAACAGAAGCGCCAGTACCTGCCCAAGCTGATCAGCGGCGAGCATGTCGGCTCGCTGGCCATGAGCGAGGTCGGCTCCGGCTCCGACGTCATCTCCATGCGCACCCACGCCGAGCGTCGCGGCGACCGCTACGTGCTCAACGGGACCAAGTTCTGGATCACCAACGCCCCGCACGCCGACACCCTGGTGGTCTACGCCAAGACCTCGCCCGACGAGGGCAGCCGCGGCGTCACCGCCTTCCTGATCGAGAAGGGCATGAAGGGGTTCAGCGTCTCGCCCAAGCTGGACAAGATGGGCATGCGCGGCTCCGACACCGCCGAGCTGGTGTTCGAGGACTGCGAGGTCCCCGAGGAGAACGTGCTGGGCCCGCTCAACGGCGGCGCCGGCGTGCTGATGAGCGGCCTCGACTATGAGCGCGCCGTGCTCGCGGCCGGGCCGCTGGGCATCATGCAGGCCTGCCTCGACGTGGTCCTGCCCTATGTCCGCGAGCGCAGGCAGTTCGGAAAGCCGATCGGCTCGTTCCAGCTCATGCAGGGCAAGATCGCCGACATGTACGTCGCCCTGAACTCGGCCCGCACCTATGTCTATGCGGTGGCCAAGGCCTGCGACGCGGGCCTCACCACCCGCTTCGACGCGGCCGGCGCGATCCTGCTGGCCTCGGAGAACGCGGTGAAGGTCAGCCTGGAGGCGGTCCAAGCCCTGGGCGGCGCCGGCTACACCAAGGAATTCCCGGTCGAGCGGCTGGTCCGCGACGCCAAGCTCTATGACATCGGCGCGGGCACCAACGAGATCCGCCGCTTCCTCATCGGCCGGGAACTGCTGGGCGCATGACCAAACTCGTCACCTCGATCGACAAGGCCGGCGCGGCCTTCCAGGCCAACGACGCCCATAACCGCGCGCTCGCCGCCGAACTGGCGCAGCATACCGCCCAGGCGGCGCTGGGCGGTCCCGAACAGTCGCGCCAACGCCACGCCGCGCGCGGCAAGCTGCTGCCGCGCCAGCGGGTCGAGCGGCTGCTCGATCCCGGCTCGCCGTTCCTGGAGGTCGCCGCCCTGGCCGCCCACGGCGTCTATCGTGACGAGGCCCCCGGCGCCGGGATCATCACCGGCATCGGCCGCGTGTCGGGCCGCGAGGTGATGATCGTCGCCAACGACGCGACGGTGAAGGGCGGGGCCTATTTCCCGACCACGGTGAAGAAGCATCTGCGGGCGCAGGAGATCGCCATGCAGAACCGCCTGCCGTGCGTCTACCTGGTCGACAGCGGCGGCGCGAACCTGCCGCACCAGGCGGAGGTCTTCCCCGACCGCGACCACTTCGGCCGCATCTTCTTCAATCAGGCGCGGATGAGCGGCGAGGGCATCCCCCAGATCGCCTGCGTCATGGGCTCGTGCACCGCCGGCGGCGCCTATGTCCCGGCCATGTCCGACGAGACGGTGATCGTCCGCGGCCAGGGCACCATCTTCCTCGGCGGCCCGCCGCTGGTGAAGGCCGCCACCGGCGAGGTGATCAGCGCCGAGGAGCTGGGCGGCGCCGACACCCATGGCCGCCGCTCCGGCGTCGTCGACTATGTGGCCGAGGACGACGAGCACGCCCTGACCATCGTCCGCTCGATCGTCGCCAACCTGAACTCGACCAAGCCGGCCGGCCAGGACCTGCGCGACCCGCGCCCGCCGGCCTACGATCCGGCCGAGCTCTACGGCATCGTGCCGACCGACGTGCGCGCGCCCTACGACGTGCGCGAGGTCATCGCCCGCATCGTCGACGGCTCGGACTTCGACGAGTTCAAGGCGCTCTACGGCGCGACCCTGGTCTGCGGCTTCGCCCGCATCTGGGGCCAGCCGGTGGCGATCCTGGCCAACAACGGCGTGCTGTTCTCCGAGAGCGCGCTGAAGGGCGCGCACTTCATCGAGCTGGCCTGCAAGCGCAAGATCCCACTGGTCTTCCTGCAGAACATCTCCGGCTTCATGGTCGGCGGGAAGTACGAGGCCGGCGGCATCGCCAAGGACGGCGCCAAGCTGGTCACCGCCGTCGCCTCGGCGGAGGTCCCCAAGTTCACCGTCCTGATCGGCGGCTCGTTCGGGGCCGGCAACTACGGCATGTGCGGCCGGGCCTATTCCCCGCGCTTCCTCTGGACCTGGCCCAACAGCCGCATTTCGGTGATGGGCGGCGAGCAGGCCGCCAGCGTGCTGGCCACCGTCCACCGCGACTCGGGCAAGTGGACGAGCGCCGAGGAGGAGGCCTTCAAGGCCCCGATCCGCGAGCGCTACGAGCACGAGGGCTCGCCCTACTTCGCCACCGCCCGGCTCTGGGACGACGGCGTCATCGACCCGGTCCAGACGCGCGACGTCCTCGGCCTCTCCATCTCCGCCGCCCTCAACGCGCCGATTCCGGAAACCCGGTTCGGCGTCTTCCGGATGTGACCATGATCACCAGCATTCTGGTCGCCAATCGCGGCGAGATCGCCTGCCGCGTCTTTCGCACCGCCCAGGCCATGGGCATCGCCACCGTCGCCGTCTACTCGGAAGCCGACGCCGACGCCCCGCACGTGCGCATGGCCGACCAGGCCGTGCTGATCGGCCGGGCCGCCGCGCGCGAGAGCTACCTGGTCGGAGAGAAGATCATCGACGCGGCCCTGGCCACGGGCGCCGACGCGATCCATCCGGGCTATGGCTTCCTCTCCGAGAACGCCGAGTTCGCCGAGGCCGTGGTCGCCGCCGGCCTGACCTGGATCGGCCCGCCGCCGTCCGCGATCCGGGCCATGGGGCTGAAGGACGCCGCCAAGTCGCTGATGGCCAATGCCGGCGTGCCGGTGACGCCCGGCTATCTGGGCGACGACCAGACGCCTGCGCGGCTGCAGGCCGAGGCCGACAAGATCGGCTATCCCGTCCTGATCAAGGCCGTCGCCGGCGGCGGCGGCAAGGGCATGCGCAAGGTCGAGCATGCGCAGGACTTCGCCGCCGCCCTGACCTCCTGCCAGCGCGAGGCCGCCGCCGCGTTCGGCGACGACCGGGTGCTGCTGGAGACCTATGTCGCCCGTCCGCGCCACATCGAGGTGCAGGTGTTCGGCGACAGCCAGGGCCAGGTCGTCCACCTCTATGAGCGCGACTGCTCGCTGCAGCGCCGCCACCAGAAGGTCATCGAGGAAGCCCCCGCGCCGGGCATGAGCGAGGCCGCCCGCGCCGCGGTCACGCAGGCCGCCGTCCGCGCCGCCCAGGCGGTCGGTTATGTCGGCGCCGGCACCGTCGAGTTCATCGCCGACGCCAGCGAGGGCCTGAGGCCCGACCGCATATGGTTCATGGAGATGAACACCCGCCTGCAGGTCGAGCACCCGGTCACCGAGGCGGTCACCGGCGTCGACCTGGTCGAATGGCAGATCCGCGTCGCCGCCGGCGAGCCGCTGCCCCTGGCCCAGGACGACATCGTCCTGAACGGCCACGCGATCGAGGCGCGGCTCTACGCCGAGAACCCGGCCGGCGGCTTCCTGCCCTCGATCGGGCCGCTGGAGCACTTCAAGCTGCCCGAGGACCTGGTGCGCGTCGACACCGGCGTGGAGGAGGGCGGCGAGGTCTCGCCCTTCTACGACCCGATGATCGCCAAGCTGATCGCCCACGCGACGACCCGCGAGGGCGCCTCCGACCTGCTGGCCCAGGCGGCGAGCGAGGTCGAGGTCTGGCCGGTCAGGACCAACGCCGGCTTCCTGGCCCGCTGCCTCGACCACCCCGACTTCATCGCCGGCGACGTCGACACCGGCTTCATCGAGGCGCGGCTGGAGGCGCTGGCCGCCCAGCCGGCGCCGTCGGAGGTCGCGCTGGCCGCGGCGGCCATGGCCCTGACCCTGGACGAGGAAGGCGCGGCGCCGGCCGAGCCGTGGGCCAGCCTCACCGGCTTTCGCATCAACGCCCCGCCGCTGGCCTCCATGCGGCTCTATCTGGGCGACCAGGGCTTCGATGCGCCGCTCTACAGCGATGACCTTCCGGGCGACGTGCTGCTGACGCAGGACGGCGAGGTGGTGGTCTTCGACGCCGGCGAGACCTTCGTCCTCACCCCGCGCCCGCCGGTCAAGGACGCGGCCCACGGCGGGGGCGGCGACGGCGCCGTCCGCGCGCCGATGCCGGGCAAGGTGGTCGCCGTCGCGGTCTCGGTCGGCGACAAGGTCGTCCGCGGCCAGGCCCTGCTCACCCTCGAGGCCATGAAGATGGAGCACGCCCTCGGCGCCCCCTTCGACGGCGAGGTGGAATCCCTGTCGGTTTCGGTGGGCGACCAGGTCAGCGAGGGGGTGACATTGGCCCGGCTCGTCACCACCTAGGTCCACTGAACCTGGACTTTGGCGTGCAAGGAGGCGGCCATGTACGAGGTCGCGTCCATCGACGACTACGTCCGCTGCATGCTGGAGGAGGCGGGGTTGCCGCCCGGCTGCGCCCCGGTCGACGTGGTCGGCCACGGTCAGTCCGGCGACCTCATCGCCACGGTCGGCGCCTGGGTGGTCAAGTTCGCCCCCGGCGAGCATCCCGACAATGTCGCGACCCTGGCCCGCGAGGCGGAGGTCGTGCGCTGGCTGGACGGCCGCGTCCGCGTCGCCGCCAACCTCTGGAGCGGCGCCTTCGAGGGCGGCTTCTGCCTGATCAGCGAGCGCCTGCGCGGCGAGGCGGTCTCCCACGTCGGCCCCCGGGACGCCGCCGACGCCCTGGCCGCCACCGTCGACCTGCTGGCCCGCCTGCACGCCCTCGACCCGGCCGGCTGCCCCTACGACATGAGCCTGGCGGCCAGGTTCGCCCTCGCCGAGCGCCACGTCGCCGAGGGCCTGGTGGACGAGGACGACTTCGACGACGAGCGCGCCGGCTGGACCGCCCGCCAGGCCCTGGACCACGCCATCGCCACCCGCCCGGCGATCGAGCGGCTCGTCCTCACCCACGGCGACGCCAGCCTGCCGAACTTCATCTGGAGCCCCGGCCGCCCGGTCGGCATGGTCGACCTCGGCCGCTTCGGCCTGGCCGACCGCTACCAGGACCTCGCCCTCTTCCTGCGCTCGGCGAAGTTCAACCACCCGCACATCGACGCCGCCGCCATCCTGCGCGAGCGCTATCCGCTGGCCGAAGTGGACGAGGCCGCCTGCGCCTTCTACCGGCTGATGGACGAGTTCTTCTGAGGGGCGGCGTCCAGGGCCGCGCAATGCGCAGCCGTTAACTCAAAAGCTGCTGGATCCCCGCCCGCAGCCAGCTTGTATCTATATCGAATGACGCCGCCATTCTGCACGATGTTCCGTATGTTGGTGTTGGCGCAGGCCTCCGCCGGTTTTTCATTGATGAGATAGGCGGTGGTCGTGTCGCGCGTCAGCGCTGGCGTGGTCACTTCGTAGTCGAGAACCAGCGTCTTCTGTTCGCGCCGGGCGCCGGTCAGGATCGTAATGTCATCCAACCGTGCCGGGACCATCGACGCCACCATGGCGATCTCGTCGTCGATCCTGGCTTCGACCGACGCATCTGAGGGGGCGTCGACATTGGCGGCGCGCAGCGAGGCGAAGTTCGAATAGAGGAGGGCCCCAGTTACTAAGGTGAGGGCCGTCAACTCGGTGGCCTTTCGCCGTCTCGATGCGTGCGCAATCCCCTCATGATTGAACGACTTGGCTTCGACGTACAGACGACGGATGAAGTAGGCGACGCCACCGTAGAACGCGACCAGGAAGACGATTCCGTACAGCGCGAAAAGGGGACCATCGTCCGTCGCTTGGCGGATTGCCCGACTGATCAGACCATCACGTTCTGGCTGGGCCAGGCTGCCATAGCTGGCGAAGAGGTAGGCGGCCGCCGCTTGCCAAAGCCACATCGCGACCACCCATCGCCAGTAGGCCGCGTAGCGGTACCTCAGGATGCCGAGCAGGGCGGGAACGAAAACCAAAAGCCACATGTGAGTCCGTCCTTCCTGATGCGCCTTGGCGGATACGACCACGGATGTTCTTATTTTGTTCTTGCCAAAAGTGCAACTGTGGATTACTTATGGCGTCGTTATGCGGGTGATCGCTCCCTGCCTTCACTCAGATCTAGGAGGCTTTGATGGCGTCTCGGTTAACCCTCGGAACGTTGATCGACGGCGTCGGGGCGAGCATCGACAAGTTGCAGAAGGGAGCCGATACGGGGCTCAATTCCGTCTATGATCAAGCGCAGAGGGTGGGCAGCCGCGTGGCGGCGAACGCCGTACAACTCTCGCTAGCCCTACATCCGGCGACGCCGCCAGGAATAAGAAACCAAGCGCTGCAAGTGTTGGCGCAGGGCGCCGCTAAGCAGGGAGCACCCTCACAAAAATCGCAAGTGGTTCGCGCCGTTGTGTCTCAGCCAGAGGCTGCAAAGCCTGGTCGAGCGTCTCCAGTTCCTTCCCGCAAGGCATCAATCGCCGCCCCCCTGATGCAGGTCGACGCTTTCGTGCGAGGCGCAGGTGATACGCTGAGCTTTGGGAAGGCCAACGAAATAGAGGCAGGTTTGGAGGCGCTCCTGGAAACCGGTGTCAGAACCGCTGTACCGTCGCTCAATGATGGCCGTTCTCTGGGTGAGCGATACGAGACGCGCCTTGCGCTCCAACAAGAGCGCGACCGATACGACGCTGAGCACCGGTCAAGCGCTCACACAGCGGGACAGGCGGGCGGGCTTGTCGCTGGACTGGCCGTTGGCGCCGGCCTTGGCCGTGGTGGGGCGGCGCTGATCGAAGCGCTGCCCAAGGGGGCTCGGATCGTGCGAAATGCCGCACCGGTGAAGCGGATCGGCTTTGACAAGCGTGGGGTCACGACATTAGCGGGCGTTGGCGGCGCCGCCGTCGGCGGTCTTGATCAGGTCATACAGGATATCGCGGCTGGGCGCGTCAGCACTGCGAGTGACTATGGAGCGTCGCTGGCGTCAGGTGTGGTGGGAGGCGTCGTCGGCCGGATGGGCGGACCAACTGCCGCCGCGGCAGTTACGGGCGCCCTTACCCCGACCCTTAAGAGCGCTGGGCGAGGAGAGTTGGCGACTGCGGCCGAGGTGCGCGACGGTGCGCTCTATGGCGCTGTGGGCGGGGCGGTGACTGGTAGAGGTCTCAGCGCCCTTGGGAAGTATGGGGCGGCAGCCGCCTCGCCAAGGGTCAAAGGGCAACTTGGCGAGGGGCTCTCCTACCTCAAGTCGGTAGCGAGAGATGGGCGTCTCCCCAAGACCCAGGTCCGCCGACAATTCGAGGGGCGAACGACCATCGCAGATCAGGTTCTCGCTAGCGGGGCCCTGCTGGAGGCCAAGTTTGGCAGATGGGCGGCATTGAGCCGCGCGCAGCGGGCGGCGCTGCGCCAACTTGGCCCCCAATACCTCATTGATCACTTCCTACCGAAGGACATCGGGCGACTGCTCGGCGCCGGAGCGGGCGTCGCGAGTGGACATGCCGCAGGCGTGCAGCAAAGCGCCTCTTAAGCGCCGCCACGCTTCTGGTGCTCCAGCCTGGATGCACTAGATCGAAGACATGGCATGACGTGAGTCGTCATCGGGGCGCCGGCGCGATCGTATTGCGTACAGGCATAGGTCGCTATCTCCAGCGGCGGCGTGGCGAGCAGGAGTGCGCGCGCCCCGCCAGCGTTCTAGAACACCACCACGCTTCTGATGCTCTCGCCCGCGTGCATCAGGTCGAAGGCCTTGTTGATGTCTTCCAGCGGCATGACATGGGTGATCATCGGGTCGATCTGGATCTTCCCGTCCATGTACCAGTCGACGATCTTCGGCACGTCGGTGCGGCCGCGGGCGCCGCCGAAGGCCGAGCCCTTCCAGACGCGGCCGGTGACCAACTGGAACGGGCGGGTGGCGATCTCCTTGCCGGCCTCGGCCACGCCGATGATCACGCTCTCGCCCCAGCCGCGATGGCAGGCCTCCAGCGCCTGGCGCATGACATTGGTGTTGCCGGTGCAGTCGAAGGTGTAGTCCGCGCCGCCGTCGGTCAGGGCGACCAGGTGAGCGACGATGTCGGCGCCGCCGATGTCGTTCGGGTTGACGAAGTGGGTCATGCCGAACTTGGCGCCCCACGCCTGGCGGTCCGGGTTGATGTCGACGCCGACGATCATGTCCGCGCCCACCATCTTCAGGCCCTGGATCACGTTGAGGCCGATGCCGCCGAGGCCGAAGACGATGCAGTTGGAGCCCGGCTCGACGCCCGCCGTATTGACCACCGCCCCGACCCCGGTGGTGACGCCGCAGCCGATGTAGCAGGCCTTGTCGAACGGCGCGTCGGGCCGGATCTTGGCCACCGCGATCTCGGGCAGCACGGTGTAGTTCGAGAAGGTCGAGCAGCCCATGTAGTGGGCGATCGCCTGGCCCTTGTAGGAGAACCGGCTGGTGCCGTCGGGCATCTGGCCCTTGCCCTGCGTGCCGCGGATCGCGGTGCAGAGGTTGGTCTTGCGGCTCAGGCAGCTTTTGCACTGGCGGCATTCGGGCGTGTAGAGCGGGATCACATGGTCGCCGGGCTTCACGCTGGTGACGCCGGGGCCGACCTCGACCACCACGCCCGCGCCCTCGTGGCCCAGGATCGAGGGGAAGATGCCCTCGCTGTCCAACCCGTCCAGGGTGTAGGCGTCGGTGTGGCAGATGCCGGTGGCCTTGATCTCGACCAGCACCTCGAACGCCTTGGGACCTTCCAGGTCGACCTCGACGATCTCCAGCGGCTTCTTGGCTTCGAAGGCGACGGCGGCGCGGGTCTTCATGGCGTCCTCATGGGCAGGTTTCGAGTCGGGCGCACCAAACGGCAGCGGGCGCGGCAAAGCAAGCACCCACAAACTGTCGTCCCGGTTTCGGCGCAGCCGAAGACCGGGACCCATTCGCGCCGTCGTAGCGGGAATGGCGTGCGCCCGGGCCGGATCCTGATCCATCTGGTGTTCATGGGTCCCGGTCTTGCTTCGCAAACCGGGATGACACCTGGGCGAGGCGTCAGCGTGAACTGCGCCGCGCGTCCACCGGCCAGGTTTCGGAAGAGCCATCCTCGTCCACCACGATCAGCGCGTCATAGAGGTTGATGGTCGGGTCGATGTGGCCCGGCTGCAGCCAGACCACGTCGCCGACCTTGGGCGCGTCGGCCGGCCAGGGGATGGCGGCGTCCTCGTCGGCGGCGCTGATCCCGGCCGCGAAGTCGGCGCCGGCCGCCTTGACCACCCCCATCATCGCCGGGTGGAAGATCGCCGCGTGCTCGTCGCCCATCGGCCGCCAGCGCGCGCCCTGCGGCGCCCCGGCCGCCACCCGGGCCGGCGGGCCATCGACCGAGTGCGCCTTCAGCCCGCTGTCGCAGACCACGTGGGTCTTGTGGCGGGCCGAGACCACGCTGGTGGCGATGAACAGCGCCTGGCGGAACGGCCAGGCCTGGCCGTCGATGGCGCCGCAGTCTTCGTACTCCACGTCCATGAACACGTAGGAGCCGGCCTGAATCTCGTTGAACACGCCGCTGGCCAGGTCCTCGACATAGGTGCCGGTGCCGCCGCCGGTGACGATCTGCGGCTTCAGCCCGGCCTGGGTCAGCTCGCCGACCAGGGCGCTCAGCCGCTGGCGCGTCACCTGGCAGGCGCCGCGCCGCGCCTCCAGGTCGGCCAGGTGCTGCAGGTGGCCGAGATAGGCCTGGATCCCGCGATAGCGCAGGCCCGGCGTCTGGCTGGCCAGGCGGGCGAGGGCGGCGACCTGCTCGGGCGGAACGCCGGTGCGGTGGGTGCCCAGGTCGATGTCGACCACCAGGCCGATGGTGGTTCCGGCGCCTTGCGCCGCCGCGCCCAGCCGCGCGATCTGGCCGGCGTCGTCGGCGACGACGGCGATGTCGACGCCCGACCTGGCGATGGCGGCGATCTTCTCGGCCCCCCACGGCGCCGGCGGCGAGGTGATCAGCAGGTCGCGCACGCCGGCGGCCGCATAGGCCTGCGCCTCGCCGACCGTCTGGCAGCAGAGGCCGACCGCGCCCAGCTCGACCTGGCGGAGCCCCAGCGTCGTGCACTTGTGCATCTTGCCGTGGGCCCGCAGCGCGACGCTCGCCGCGGCGCAGGCGGCCTGCATGGCCGCCAGGTTCGCCTCCAGCGTCGCGCGCCGCACGACCAGGGCCGGCGTGACGGGGGGCTGGAATGAGTGCAGGGGGCCCAGGGTGTCGGTCACGGTTTCCTCGCCGGCGCATGAACGATGAGCCGGACGTCTGCGCGTCCGGTCCCATCTGGAAGTCCGGTCGTACCAACCGCGGCCCAGGCTGGATAGGGCGCGCGAAGCGTGGGTCGACCAGGCGCGGCCCGGCCGACCCTGCGCGTCAGGGCTTCGGCTTGGCGGCCTGGACCTCGATCTCGACCATCATGCCGGGCGCCACCAGGGCGGCGACCTGGCTGGTGATGCGGGCGGTCTTGTTGGGCTGGGCCTCGGTTCCGTAGAACTGATTGTAGCCCTCCATCATGCCGGCGAAGTCCATCTTGCCGCCCTTGGCCGGGTCGCCGACCAGCAGCACCCGCATCATGAACACGTCGCCGTGGGTCAGGCCCTCGGCCTTCAGGATGTCCTCGATGCGCTTGAGCACGCCGATGGTCTGGGTCTTGGTGTCGCCGAACTCCGGCGGCGTGCCGGCCGGCGCCCCGGCGTTCAGCACCGGCGGCGTGATGCCGCTGACGTACATGATGTCCGTGCCCGCGGGCACGACGGCGGCCTGCAGGATCGGCGAGGTCGGCGCGCCGATCCGCTTGACCTGGGCCGCCGCAGGCGTGGCCGCGGCCAGCGCCAGCAGGGCGGCGGGCAGGATGAATTTTCGCATGAATTTCAATTCCTATGACTGAGCTGGGCTATTGGGCAGGCAATATCGGCGCGGATCAAGCCGCCGCGCGCGATTCCACCAATGCCCGGTCTTTCACCTGTTCGTTGATAGCTGCGATCGTGCGTTGCGCCGAGTAGACCGCGCCTTCCTGCCAACCGGGCGTCTGGCTGAGGTGGGCGCCCGAGAAATGCACACGCCCGTGCGGCTGGTTCAGCAGCCGGTACTCGGCCGAATCGAAGTGGCCTTCCTGCATGCCGCCGCGTTCGCCCCACCGCGGCCAGGGCCCCATGTTGAAGGGGATCTTGCTCCAGTTGACCACGACCGGGTTGGTCAGGTCCGCCTCGTGGCCGGGGTGCAGCTTGCCGACCACGCTGCGGGCCATGGCGATCTGCTCGGCCAGCGGGCGCTTGGCGAACCCCTCCGCGCGGCCGCCGGAGCCGTAGCAGGCCAGCAGCATGCCGCGCTCGGTATGCAGGCCGTTGGACGGATACCAGACTAGGCTGGTCTCGCCGCCGACGAACGAGATGCCGCCATAGATCTGCTCCTTCTCCCAGAAGCGCGGCGCGTCGAAGCCGATCTTGTTGGAGAAGTCGTTGGGCACCGCGGCGATGGCCGCCTTCACGTCCTTGCCGAAGTTGTTGTCGATCTTGGCCAGGAGGGCCAGCGGCAGGGTGATGATCGTATAGTCGCCTTCGACCGCCTGGCTCTTGCCGCTGACGCGGTCGCGATAGGTGATCTTCACGCCCTTGCCGTCGGCCCGGATCTGGGTGACCTCGGCGTTCTTGATCACCGGGCTGCGGATCGCCCGCTCGAAGCCGGCGATGATCTGGTCCATGCCGCCGACCGGCTGGAACATCGTCGCCTGCATGTTGATGTTGTCCTCGAACAGGGTCGCGCCGATCTGCGGGTGACCGATCAGGTCGCGGAACGCCGCCGGATCGCGGGCCTTGGCGAACTGGTCCGCCGCGCCGGGCGCCTGCAGCAGGCCCGAGCGCTCGGTGCCCTTGAAGGCCATGTCGTCGCCGAGATCGCCATAGGCCTTCAGGAACGGCAGCAGCTTTTCCTTGTCCTCCAGGGAGAGGTCCTGGTCGAGGGCGCCCTTGTTCACCGCCTTGGCCAGCAGCTCGGAGATGTAGCCGCGGGTGTCGTTCACCCCCTGGCGCATCTGCAGCTTCTTGCCGCTTTCGTCCCACAGATAGGCGCTGCGGCTGGAGTTGATCTCGACCTCCAGCGGCACGCCCAGCTTGTTGCAGTAGGAGAGCAGGCCCTGGTGATGGCTGGGAATGCGCGCCGGCCCGGCGTTCATGTAGAGGCCCTCGGAGAAGCGCACGGTCTGCGTCTCCTCGCCCACCATCTCCACCTTGTCGCCGTCGCGCAGCGTCCAGTTGCGCCCGCCCAGCCGCTCGCGCGCCTCCAGCAGCGTCACCGCATAGCCGGCCCGCTCCAGTTCATAGGCCGCCACCAGGCCGGCCACGCCGCCGCCCAGAATGACCACCCGCTTGCCGCGTCCGGCGTCCGCGGCCATGGCCGGCGTCGCCGCCGAGGCCACCGCCCCCATCAGGCCCAAGGTCCGCATCGCCGAATAGGTCGCGCCGTATCCCCCGGTCGCGCCCAGACGGTGAAGAAACAACCGCCGACTGATCCCCATCACTAAAATTCCCCGATCAACCACCAAGGCGGTCATGACCGGCCCCCGCTCGCGGCGGTTCAAGTTCGCTCGGTGGTCCAGGCCCCGGTCGTCGCCCGCCTGATCAATCCGGCGGCGCCATGGGCCTGAATATTCCGCACCCGGAACGGCGTTCGAATCCGGTGATAACCCTATCGCCCAGGTGTTGATTGAATTTTGACGGCGCGCTGACCGATTGTCGTGCAGCAAGCGATGCATTCGCGGTTTCGACAACTGGCCCTCATTGACAGTCTAAACCTGCCGCGCCGAGCCTTCGAAAGTCGCAGCGGCCAGAACGGCCCTGACGACGCCAGTAATTCTTGAGTTCAAAAAGAAAAAGCGCGTTCGAGGAAACAAGCGGGAACCGGGCATCTCACCGTCGCGGAGAGTGTCTGAGATGTGTCTGCTTAGCGTAACAGGTGTCGATCCAGACGAGCCGGGGCGCGTGGCGCCGGCTGCCGCGACCAGACTTTCCGAAATCATGGCGTCGCATGGGGGCTCCAGCGCCCGTGCCCGCCCGACCGATCCGGGTCCCTGAACTCCAAAAGCGAGGATGGGGCCTGTGACGATGGCGGTCGATGTCGGCCGCCAGTGCTGTGGGGGCAATAATCATGAGAACTAAGATGCGTATCGGACTGCTCGCGGGCGTCTCTCTCGCGACTCTGTTTTCGACCGGGCTGGCGGCGGCGCAGACCTCGTCGTCGGCGACCATCGACGAGGTGGTGGTCACCGGGGCGCGGGCTCTGCCGCGCACGGTCCAGGATTCGCCGGTGCCGATCGACGTGCTGTCGGCCGACGACATCAAATCGGCTTCCTATACCGACACCAACGACGTCCTGAAGACGCTGGTGCCGTCCTTCACCCTGGCGCGGCAGCCGATCTCGGACGGCGCCACCTTCATCCGGCCGGCGACCCTGCGCGGCCTGTCCAGCGACAAGACCCTGCTGCTGGTGAACTCCAAGCGCCGCCACCGCGCGGCCCTGGTCACCATCGGCGGCGACGGCAGCCAGCCGCCGGACGCCGCGACCGTCCCGGCCTCCGCCCTGAAGAGCGTCGAGGTCCTGCGTGACGGCGCCGGCGCCCAGTACGGCTCAGACGCCATCGCCGGGGTGATCAACTTCCTGCTGAAGGACAATTCCAGCGGCGGCTCCCTCAACGTGTCGGCCGGGCAGTACTACGAGAAGGACGGCGAGGAGGTCGTGGTCTCCGGCAATATCGGCCTGCCGCTGCTGGACTCCGGCTTCGTCAGCATCTCGGCCGAGTACGTGACGGCCCAGCCGACCTCGCGCGGCGAGCAGTTCTGCAACGTCGGCATCCCCAACCTCGCGCCCGGCTTCTGCGTCGACACCTATGCGGCCAGCAACCCGGCCTTCGCCGCGGTGGTGAAGCGGCCGGTGGTGCAGAAGTGGGGCCAGCCCGAGATCGAGGCCTTCCGCGGCTTCATCAACTCCGGCTACGAGTTCGGCAACGGCTCCAAGCTCTACGCCTTCGCCAACTACTCGAACTCCGACGCCAAGCAGGACTTCAACTATCGTCCGCCGGTGGGCGTCGGCTCGACCGGCAGCATCGTCGACGACGTGGTGCGCCTGCAGGACGGCTCGACCTTCGCGTTCAACTCGATCTGGCCGGGCGGCTTCACGCCGCAGTTCTTCGGCCAGGTCACCGACTACAGCCTGACCGGCGGCTACAAGGGCGACTTCACCGACAAGTTCTCCTACGACCTGTCGGCCCGCTACGGCCGCAACAAGATCTCCTACCACCTCACCGACACCTTCAACCCGTCGATGGGGCCAAGCTCGCCCGACCAGTTCTATGACGGCGACCTGATCTCGTCGGAATACGCCTTCAACGCCGACTTCGCCTATGAGATCGGCGGGCCGTTCGCGACCCCGGCCGTGGTCGCCTTCGGGGTCGAATACCGCAACGAAGGCTATGAGATCGTTCCGGGGGACCTGCCGTCCTACGTCGCCGGGCCGTTCGCCACGCCCGACCCGTTCGACTTCTGCACCAACGAGGCGGTCGTCTCCCAGCGCACCCTGCGCCCGACCGCGCCCCAGAACGCCGGCATCAACTGCGCCAGCGCTTCGGACCCGGTCTATACGACCCTGCCGGTGGGTTCGAACGGCTTCCCCGGCAACACGCCCGCCTATTCGGGCGATCTCAGCCGCGAAAGCTACGCGGCCTATGTCGAAGCCTCGGCCGACATCACCGAGGCCCTGTTCGCCACCGTCGCGTTCCGGGCGGAGAACTTCTCCGACTTCGGCGACACCTTCGACTACAAGGTGGCGGCCCGCTACGAGCTGACCGAGGACCTCGGCATCCGCGGTTCGTTCGGCACCGGCTTCCGCGCGCCGACGCCGGGCCAGCTCTTCACCACCAACGTCTCCACCCGGATCGAGAACGGGGCCACCGTCGCCTCGGGCCTGTTCCCGGCGACGAATGCGGTGTCGCAGTTCCTGGGCGCCAAGGAGCTGGGTCCGGAGAAGTCGTTCAACGTCTCGCTGGGCCTCACCGCCACGCTGTTCGACCGCCTGAACGTCACCGTCGACCTCTACCAGATCAAGCTCGAGGACCAGTTCTACGCCGTCACCCCGATCGTGGTGACGCCGGCGATCCGGGCTCAACTGATCGCGGCGGGCGTGCCCGGCGCCGACACCATCGGCCAGGTGCAGTTCTTCCAGAACGCCTTCGACTCGACCACCACCGGGGTCGACGTCGTGGCGACCTACAACATCGGCTGGGACAACGGCCAGACGACCCGGCTGATGGGCAGCTTCAACTACAACAAGTACAAGATCGACACGGTCCCGGCCTTCTTCGACGGCGAGGCGGTGTTCGACTTCGAGAACGCCAATCCGAAGTGGCGCAGCGTGCTGACCGCCACCCACGAGGTCGGTCCCTTCACCCTGATGGGCCGGGCCAACATCTGGGGGCCGTACAAGAACCAGTACAGCGTCGCCATCCCGGTGGTGCAGAAGTGGGATCCGATCGTGCAGTTCGACGTCGAGGCGAGCTGGCAGGTCACCGAGCAGCACAGGCTGACGGTCGGCGCGCGCAACGTGTTCGACAAGTTCCCGGACCCGGACAAGACCGGGGAGTCGGGCACCAACGGCCGGATCTATCGCTCCGACACCCTGGCGGACTGGCAGGGCGGCTATTACTTCGTCCGCGTCGCGGCGACGTTCTAGGGGGCCTCTCCTCTTCCTCTCCCATCCCGATGGGGGAGGAAGAGCCCTCTGGGCCGCCCAGCTTTTCTTCAGACGGCCTTGCCCATCCGCACCAGGGGCACGCGCACGCCGTTCGAGGTCTCGGCCTCGAACGGCATGATGCGTTCATAGCCGCAGGCCGCATAGAGCGGCTCGCCGGCCAGGGTGGCGGCCATCTCGCAGCGGCTGAACCCCTCGGCCCTGGCCCGGTCCTCACAGGTCGCCAGGATCAGCCGCCCGACGCCCCGGCGGGTGAAGGCCGGGTCGGTGTACATGGCCCGCACCCGCGCCGGCTCGGTCGCCGGATCCACCAGCGCCGCGTCGCGCCCGGCCGAATGATCGCCGCCGAACAGGGTCGCGCGCCGGCTCCAGCCGCCGCAGCCGGCGATCGCCCCGCCGCATTCGACCACATAGTAGGTGCCGTCCTCGATCAACTGGGTGTCCAGGCCCATGATCTCCTGCGAGGCCGCGACCTCGTTCGGCGGCAGGAAGGCCGGCAGCAACTGGCTGATCGCCCGCGCCATCACGGCGCGAAGGGCGGGAATGTCCTCGCGCCCGGCGAGGCGGATACTCAGGGGCTCACTCATGCTCCATGCCTAGCCAACCGCAAGGAGGGCGTCACCTCACAGCTTGCGGCGCGAACGGCCTTGCCCCGACTTGGCGGAAATCGCGCAATGACGTACCAACAAGCCATGGCCAGCGCGTTCGATTTGTTCAAGTTGGGGGTGGGGCCGTCCAGCTCGCACACCATGGGCCCGATGACCGCCGGCGGTCGCTTCCTGCAACGGCTGGCCGAGCAGGGGTTGCTCGCCAGGACGACGCGGGTGGAGGCGGTGCTCTACGCCTCCCTGGCGCTGACCGGCCGCGGCCACGCCACCGACCGCGCGGTGATCCTCGGCCTGGCGGGGTTCCTGCCGGCCAGCATCGACCCCGACGCCGCCGACTCAGCGCTCCAGACGATCGGCGCGACGAAGCGCCTGAAGCTGGGCGCCGAGGGGCCGGAAGTCGACTTCGACGCGGCGCGCGACATCCTCTGGGAGGGGCGCACGCGGGCGCCCCAGCACCCCAACGCCCTGGCCTTCCGCGCCTACGCCGGCGAGACCCTGCTGGACGAGACGCGCTACTTCTCGGTCGGCGGCGGCTTCGTCCTCGACGAGGCGGAAATGGCCGCGGGCGCCGCGCCGGCGCGGGCCGTCGCCGAGCCCTATCCCTACACGTCCGGCGCCGAGCTGCTGGAGCAGGCCGGCCGGGCGGGCCTCACCATCGCCGAGCTGATGTTCGCCAACGAGACCGCCGTGCGCAGCCCAGGCGAGGTCAACGCCGGCCTCGACACGATCTTCGCGGCCATGGAGGCCTGCATCGAGCGCGGCCTGCGCCAGGAGGGCTGCCTGCCCGGCGGGCTCAAGGTCCGCCGCCGCGCGCGCCAGATCCACACCGACCTGATGAGCAAGGTCGAGCGCAACATCTCCGATCCGCTGGCGGCGCTCGACTGGGTCAATCTCTGGGCCCTGGCGGTGAACGAGGAGAACGCCTCGGGCGGCCGCGTGGTCACTGCGCCCACCAACGGCGCGGCGGGGCTGCTGCCGGCCGTGCTGCGCTATTACGACCGCTTCCACCGCGGCGGCGCCGAAGGGCGGCGGACGTTCCTGCTCACCGCCGCGGCGATCGGCGCGCTCTACAAGCGCAACGCCTCGATCTCGGGGGCCGAGGTCGGCTGCCAGGGCGAGGTGGGCGTCGCCTGCTCGATGGCGGCGGCCGGCCTGACCGCGGCGCTCGGCGGGACCAACGCCCAGGTCGAGAACGCCGCCGAGATCGCCATGGAGCACAATCTCGGCCTCACCTGCGATCCGATCGGCGGCCTGGTGCAGATCCCCTGCATCGAGCGCAACGCCATGGGCGCGGTGAAGGCCATCGACGCCTCGCGCCTGGCGCTGCTGGGCGACGGCCAGCACACCGTCTCGCTCGACAAGGTGATCGCCACCATGAAGCGCACCGGCGAGGACATGAGCGAGATCTACAAGGAGACCTCGCTGGGCGGCCTGGCCGTGAACATCGTCGAGTGCTGAGCGGCGACATGAACGCCAGATGAACGGCCCTCTCAAGGCCAGTTCAAAGCCGCGCTTGCAGGATGCGAGCCCCTACAGGAACGCCCGAAGAGAAAGGGCCATGACATGAAGACGTTGATAGCCGCGCTGGCTGGCGGCGCCGTGTTGCTGGCCGGAGCGGCCGCCTTCGCCAATCCCGCGCCGGCCGAGCGTCCGCTGGGCGTCGAGGCCAGGATCCCGTTCGCCAACACCACCGGCATCCGCAACTTCCGCGCCGACGGCGACAACGCGCTGTGGATCGAGGGCCAGCGCGGCGAATGGTACCGCGCCGAGCTGTTCGGCCCCTGCATCGGCCTCAACCATGCGGTGAAGGTCGGCTTCGTGACCCGCGGGACCAACACCCTCGACCGCTTCGGCCAGGTGCTGGTCGACGGTTCGAAGTGCCAGATCTCCAGCCTCGTCACCTCGGCCGAGCCGCCGCCCAAGGCCAAGGGCAAGAAGTCCTGATCCGTCAGGGCTCGCCGGCGGTCGTCAGCCGGAAGACGACCGCCGCGCCGCCCAGCGATCCGCCCAACAGCGCCTCTCCGGGCCGGCTGGCGTCGGCCGCGGACAGGTAGATGTTCGATCCGGAATCCAGCAGCTTCGGCGCCGACAGCGAACCGTCGGCCTCGAGCCGCACCAGCATTCCGCCGACGTGGGTCCGCATGTCGCCGGGCGCGTAAGGGTCGCGCCGGTCCGCGGGCTCCGGCCGATAGTCCACTTGGCTCAGCTTCGCCGCCGCGATCAGGGCCCCGCCGTCCATCGCGCCCAGGGCGCGCACCTCCGACCAGCCCAGGCTCTCGTCGCGATAGATCATGGTCGAGCGCAGCGCGTCGTCCAGCGCGATCACGCCGGCCTTCAACTCCGCCTCGCAGCTTTCCATGAAGCCGCCGCCCAGCAGCACGCGCCCGTCGTGCGCCAGCGCCGTCGGCGCCGTCCATCCGGTCAACTGCCGTGAAGAGATCAGTGCGCCCGTGCGGATCTCCCGCAGCTCCGTCCAGGTGATCGGAACCCCCATGCAGGGCGCCAGTTCATAGTCGTCCTCGCCCAGCGGCCGGCGCGGGGACGCGGGATGACGCACGGTGTAGGTGACCAGCAGGCGATCGCCCATGGGCGTCAGGGTTGCGTCTTCGATCGCCACAGGCTGGGGCGGGACCACCGTGAACAGCAGGCGCGGCGCCTGCCCAGCGTCGATCTGCATGACGCGCAGCCCGTCCGCGGCCGCCTGGCCGGCGCCTCGCGTCCGGGCGGCGCTGTCGGCGAGCGCGACCAGCACCCGGGCGGGTCCCAGCGCCACGCCCGCGGCGACCAGCGAATCCATGCCCTCGGCGGCCTCGCCGCGCCAGATCGCGCGCACCGCGCCGCTCGCCTTGTCCAACGTCTCCAGGACCGGCGCCAGACGCCCGTCCGCGCCCTTCTCCCCGCCGCCGACGATGATGCTCGACTCCTGCTCGACCAGCAGTCGGGTCGGCGCGGCCATGCGGGTTTCGCGTCGCCAGCGGCCGCTCATCGCCACGCCGGAAACAGGCTGGGCGCCGGCGTCCGAGAACCTCGTCAGCACCTCGCCGCCCGACCGGCGCAAGGCGATCACCTCGCCGGGCTCGGTGGTCACCGGCTCGACCGTGACCACGCCGGAGCTGGGGGCCGGCGGCGGCGGGCGGGCGCCGTCGCCCAGTACGATCAGCGGCGCCCAGAACCGCGGGTGCAGGTAGGCCCGCGACGGCGGCGCGGCCAGGAAGGCCCGCTGCGCCCCGGCCAGCGCCAGGGCCGGGCTCTCGCCGTGCTCCGAGCGCAGGGTCGCGAAGGTCGTCGCCACCACCTCCTTGGTGGTCTCGGAATCCACCGCCCACAGCGAGCCGAGCGTCGAGGGCACGCCCGCCACCGCGAACGCCGAGGCCAGGGCCGGCAGTTCGCCGGCCATCTGGGCGACGTCGTAATTGGCCGTATTGCAGGCCGAGAGCGCCACGAACCGCGCGCCCAGGTTCAGGTCGGCGATCTCCGAGGCGGTCAGCAGCCCGTCGTCGAGCGGGTCGGACGAGGACACCGGCGTCAGGGCCAGCGCCGGTTCGGACAGCCCCTCCAGCTCGTCGCGGATCAGGCCATGGGTCGCGAACGAGAGGTATCGGTAGGAGCCCAGCAACTGGCCGCGCACCCCGCGCTCGGTCGCCGCGCTCTGGACCAGCAGCTTGGTCGTGGCGAACCCCTTCGCCGAGCGTTCGAGTTCGTCCTTCGTCTCCGGCAACGGCGCCAGGGCCGCCAGCCCGGCGCTCCGCGCGCCTTGCAGCAGCATCCTGGCGCGATCCTCGCCCTGGTCGGTGGCGCCGCTCAGCACCGGATCGCCGACGCCCAGGAAGTCGAAGTCCGAGGCCGGGGCCAGCGCCCCCGAGCGCGCGGCCAGGATCGCGCTGGGCGACCCGGCGTAGCTGACCGCGTGCCGGCGGACGAGCCAGTCGGCCCTGGCCAGGTCGTAGCCCTCGCCCAGCTTCGGCGGCGCCTGCGGCAGCAGCACCGACAGCGGCAGCGGGGTGATCGAGGCGTTCGCCAGCCACAGCAGGTGGTCGCCCTCCTGCACGCAGCCGTCGAAGGGCGCGATCAGCAGCCCGTGCATCCGCACGGCGGCCGCCGCCGGAAACTGGGCGTCCAGGGCGTCGGACGGGGCGTGGCCGGCGGTCAGCGCCGCCTGCAGGATCTTGATGTCCAGCGTCGCCTGCCGCCAATCCGCCGGCGCGACCAGGCGCTCGACCCTGTCGCGCCGCACGCACATATAGGCCATGCCGCCGGGAACCATGGCCACGCTCAGCGCCGCCTCTCCGGGGCGCAGCGCCGCCTGGAAGCGCTTCAGCTCGATCAGGTCGGACCCGGACGTCGCCGGGCCCAGCTCGCCGTCGATCTCGCCCAGCCGCACGGCGAAGTCGCGCAGCACGCCGCGGGTGGCGACGTCGTGGGTCAGCAGCGCCTGGGCGCCGGGCGTCGGCGGGCGGGTCGCCAGCTTGGCGAGCTCGCCCCGCTCGAACGCGTCCCGCCGCGCCCGCAGCCGCAGGCCCTGGTGGATCGAACGGCGCTGCAGCGCGTCCTTGGCCTGCGACAGCGCGGTCAGGGCGTCGGCGTCGACGTTCGCCTGGATCCTGCCCGCCATCTGGAACAGCGCGAAATTCGTCTCGTCGGCCTCGGCGCCGGCGGCGTCGGCCTGGCTGAGGGCGAAGGAGATCAGGATCTGCTCGAGGGCGGCGGGCCGGCGCGACATGCCGACGCCCAGGGACGGCGCCCGCTTGGCCGCCGCCACGATCAGCCGCCCGGTCTGCGCCAGGCCCGCCTGCCGTTCGGCGCCGGGCGGCAGGGCCAGGGCGCGTCCGGCGGTGCGGTAGATCGCGGCCGGCTCGGCGTTCGCTCCTGCCGCCGCCTCGTAGGGGGCCGCCTCCGCCAACGCCTTGGCGGCGACGGGATCGGGCCGCTGCTCGATCGCCGCCGTCAGCGCGCGCGCCGCCAGGTAGGCGGTCTCCTCGAAATCCGCCGGCGTCCGGCCCGCGCGGGCGTAGAGCTTGCCGTAGGGATGAGCGTCGATGGCGTCCCGGGCGCAATCCAGCCGCAGCAGGCTGGCGCAGGCGGCCGCCTTGCGGGTCATCGCCTGGGCGATCATATAGGCGCGGCTGGCCTCGTCCAGTTCGATGGCCCGCGCGGTGGCGGCGGCCGCGTCCAGCACGGCCACGGCCTGCGCGAACTGGCCCTGCTCCAGCAGCAGCTCGGCCTCGACCAGCCGGTAGGTCATGGCGTCGACGCTCAGCGGCGGCAGGGAGGCGGCGATGAACCGCCCGCTGGCCCGGTAGACGCCATAGGCGCGGTCGCTCTGCCCCAGGACCCTCAGGCTGTCGATGACGTCCGACAGCGCCCAGGCGACCAGGAACGCATCGTCCTGCGGGGTCTTCAGCGACGCGACCAGGGACAGGATCTTGTCGAGGCTCGTCCCCGCCGCGGCGTGGTCCCCTTGCTCGAGCTGGATGTTGGAGGCCAGCAACTGGCGACGCAGATAGAGGCCGGCGTTGGCGGCGTTCTCCTGCCGCCAGAGGTCGCCGGCCAGGATCCCCGCCGTGACCGGCGCCGCGCCGTAGGTGAACTTGCCGTAGTCCAGGAAATAGCCGGTGCGCCGGACGTCCTCGCGCCGCATCAGCTCGTTCGCCGCCGGCGGCGCGGGCAGGGCGACGTACTTGGGAACCTGCTCCAGGATGCAGTCGCGCGCCCGGCTGTGGATGCAGATCTCCAGCAGCGTCGCCATCGCCTCTCGCCGCGCCGCGGGATCCAGCTCCTCGCCGCCCAGCCGCCGCTCCAGCAGCTCGCGCGCGGTCTGGCCCTTGCCCTGGAAATAAAGGCCCCAGGGCGACGGCGCCGGGCCTGCTGCGACTGCCGGTTGCGAGCTCAGCAATATGAAGCTTGCGAGCGCGCCGCACGCCGCTAGGCTCCGCCTGGGCGAAGTCATCGGGGGAAAAGGCGCCATGCGGCGGCTCCAGGTCTGTGCGGCGGTGTTGCTTCTAGCTTCACCATCCTATGTGTTCGCGCAATCAGCGGTAGGGCAAGCGGGCGGCGCCATGCCCGCGCCGGGCGCCGACGCCGTTCCCTCGCAGAAGAAGCTTCCGGCCGCGGGGCTGCCCGGCGCGGCTGCAGCCCGCTATTCGACCATCCTCGACGGCGTCGGCGCCGAGAGCCGCCAGGTCACCCGCGGCGCCAAGGACGCCGAGGTCTACCAGGCCGCCTCGCCCTCGGTGGTGCTGGTCGTCACCCGCGACGCGTTCGGGTCGGGCGCGCTGATCAGCGCCGACGGCAAGATCGTCACCAACCTGCACGTGGTCGGCGACGCCGACGAGGTGGGCGTGGTCTTCAAGCCCGCGACCGAGGGCGCGGCGTTCGGCAAGGCCGACCTCCGCCGCGCCAAGGTGATCCGTCGCGACGAGGTCGCCGACCTGGCCCTGCTCCAGGTCTCCGAGATCCCGGCCGGGGTCCAGCCGCTGAAGCTCGCCGCGTCCGGCCCGGTGCAGGTGGGCTCCGACGTCCACGCCATCGGCCACCCCACCGGCCAGGCCTGGACCTACACCCGCGGCATCGTCAGCCAGGTCCGCAAGGACTACGCCTGGAGGACGGAGATGGGCCTCGCCCACAAGGCCACGGTCGTGCAGACCCAGACGCCGATCAATCCCGGCAATTCCGGCGGCCCGCTGCTGGACGACAACCTGGAGATCATCGGCATCAACAGCTTCAAGAGCGACGGCGAGGGCCTGAACTTCGCGGTCTCGGCCGACGACGTGCGCGCCTTCCTGGCGCTCAAGGCCGACCGGACCGCCGCGCGCGCCACGGCCGTGCGCAAGAACCTCGCCTCGAAGTCCTGCGAGGCCGCGGCCCTGGAGGAATGGCCGACGACCGATCCCAAGGGGATGGGCTATCTGGTCGACGTCGATTGCGACGGCGAGGGCGACTTCGTGGTCATCGAGCCGGCCCGCAAGAGCGATCCGATCACCTACCTGTTCGACCACGACGGCGACGGCAAGATCGACGGCGCGATCATCGACCACGGCCGCGACGGCAATTTCGACGAGGCCCTGCTCGACGTCGACGGCGACGGCCAATACGACCTGATCGGCCAGTTCAAGCCCGGCGAGGCCGACCCCTACCGCTACGAGCGCATCCGGTAACCGGCTTCCCGGCGGCTCTGGCGAACCTTGCGATCATCGGTTTCTGCCGACCGCCTAGCGCCCTGCGAGAGCAAGGTCGCCAAACGGAAATGGCGCTGCTGTCAATCGAACGCGGACTTGTCTCCACGGGCCGCCGCCAACCCTGCCGGCCGCGCTGAGGGCGAAGGCGCGCGCAGGAGGAAGAAGGCGACCGCCAGGCCGACCAGGACGATCCCCACGACGCAGGTGACGTAGGCGCTGGCGATGAAGAACTGCAGCCAGTCCAGGTCGGCGGCGAAGAAGTTGCGATAGACCAGCAAGGACGCGCTGCCGAGGTAGCCCGACGTGTCCGAGATGTAGATCAGGAAGCCGGCGTTTCCCGGTCGGCCGCCATAGGCGATCATGCGGTCGAACAGCATGGCGTTGAACGGCGTGTAGGCCATGTAGAGGCCCGCCCCCGACAGGATCATCCAGGCGAGCGGCGAGAGCATGTGGGCCTGGAACGCGAAGGTCGAAGCGCCCAGGAGCGCGAAGCCCGCCAGGATCACCAGGTGGATGGCGATCAGGCCCTTGAGGTTGTCCTTTACGGCCATGAGCCCGGCCATGACCACGAGGGCGGCCACGGCCGCCGGCGCCTCGCTGGCGGTGAAGACCGCCGAGGCCTCGCCAAAGCCCAGCGCCGTCCAGATCTCCGCGGCGAAGTTGTCCCGGAAGTCGCGGAAGGCCGTCAGCAGGACGTAGGAGCCGACCAGCAGGGCGACGCCGAGGCCGTAGACGGCCAGGAAGGCCGCCCGCTCGCTCCGGCCCATCGGCTTGCGCGGCGTGCGCTCGGCCTCGTCGCGGTGGTCCGGCGGCGGCAACTGGCCGAGCAGCCAGACGGAGACCAGCAGCAAGGGCAGGAAGATCGTGCCGGTGGCCGCGGGCATCCAGAAGGGCGAGACCTGCGCGCTCTCCATCAGCCACTTGCCGACCGATTTCACCACGCCGGAGGAAAGGATGAAGCTGGCGCAGAGGATCGCGCCCAGCACCTCGGAGGTCCGCCGCCCCTCCATGTAGCTGAACACCAGTCCCCAGATCATGCCGAGCGGCAGGCCGTTCAGGAACAGCATGGCGACGTTCCACGGCGCCGGGATCAGTGGGAAGAGGATCAGGGCGAGCCATGCGGCGCCGATGAGGCCAAGGATGGTCACGCCCCGGCGGGCCGGCGACATCTCGGCGATCACCCTGATGCCGATCAGCTTGGAAAGCGCGTATCCGGCCACCTGGGCCAGGACGAGGGCGATCTTGAAGTCGAGCGCGAAGGTCCAGCCGTCCACATGGTCGAAGGTCGCCGCGCTGAACGGCTTGCGGAAGGCGTACATCGAGAAGTAGGCGCAGAAGCCCGCCAGGCCTGCGACCGTCATGAAGAGGATCGGGTTGGCTCGCTGCAGCCAAGGTCTGAGATCGCCGGTCATCTGACACGCCCCCGTTACAAATGCATGGTCTAGACCAGATGCGTAACGGGCGGATGACGGGAGACGTGGGTGAAAAGCGGTTTTGCGGCGCTGACCTTGCTGGCGGGGATGGGTGTCCCGCTTGCCGCCTCGACGGCCCCCGCCAGGTGCGACCTCGCGGCCAAGGCGGCCGGCCGCTGCGGCGGCGCGGTCGTCGAAACCGTTTCCGATCCGTCCGACGCCTATCTGACGCCCGAGGCGACGCCGGACGGCGTCCGCGTCCTGCCGCCCCCGCCCGCGCCCGGCGGGCCCCAGGCGGCGGCGGACGCCGCGATCTTCGAGGCCACGCGCAAGGCCGACGGCGGCGCGCGCTGGGCGCTGGCGACCTCGGATGTCGAAACCGACGCCTTCGACCACTTCGCCTGCGCCCTGGGCGCGAAGCTGACGCGCGATCTCGCCCCCATGACCGCCCGCCTGCTCGACAGGGCGAGCGCCAGCGGCGTGGTCGACCCGGCCAAGCAATTCTATCGCACGCCGCGCCCCTACCTTTCGGGGACGGCCAAGATCTGCCAGGCCAAGACGGCGCACCTGGCCGCCAATCCCGACTATCCCTCCGGCCATGCCGCCGGCGGCTGGATGGAGGCGCTCATCCTCGCCGAGCTGGCGCCCGATCGGGCGACCGACATCCTGGCCCGCGGCCGGGCCTTCGGCGAAAGCCGGCTCGTCTGCGGCTCGCACAGCCTGAGCGCGGTGCAGGCCGGCTGGATGGCCGGCGCGGCGGCGACGGCGGCCCTGCACGCCCAGCCGGCGTTCCGCCAGGACCTGGAGGCCGCCCGCGCCGAATTGCCGAAGGCGCGCGCCGCCGCCGCCTCGCCCGACCCCGCCGCCTGCCGCGGCGAGGCGGCCGCGCTCGCGGTTCGAGCCTACTGAACCGCCATGACGCTTCCCAAGGTCGATCTCGTGGTGGTGGGCACCGGCGTCGTCGGGCTCTCCTGCGCCCTGGCGGCGGCGCGGCTGGGCAAACGGGTCGCCGTCGTCGACCGCGACGCCCAGGCCAACGGCGCCTCGGTGCGCAACTTCGGCTTCATCACCGTCACCGGCCAGGCTCGCGGCGAGGTCTGGAACCGGGCGCGCCGCACGCGCGACGTCTGGAAACGCCTGGCGGCCGAGGCGGGCGTCACCATCCTGCAGCGCGGGCTGTGGATGACCGTGCGCCGACCCGAGGCCCGAGCGGTGCTCGAAGCCTTCATGGGCACGGAGATGGGGGACGGCTGCGCCCTGCTGACCCGCGCCGAGGCCGTCGATCGCGGCGCGTGGCTGACGCCTCCGGACTGCGAGGGGGTGCTCTGGAGCCCGCACGACCTGCGGGTGGATTCTCGCACGGCCATCCCGCGGCTCGCCGCCTGGATGAAGACGCGCCACGGCGTGACCTTCCTGCGCGAGACGGCGGTCCTGGCGGTGGAGGGCGAGCGCGTCGTCACCTCTCGCGGGGTCATCGAGACGGAGGCGGCGATCGTCTGCCCGGGCGACGATCTCGTCACCCTCTATCCCGACCGCTTCGCCGCGGCGGGCGTGGTCCGCTCCAAGTTGCAGATGATGCGCCTGGCCGATCCGGGCTTCCGCGCGCCCGCCCCGCTGATGTCCGACCTCGGGCTCGTGCGCTACGCCGGATACGCCGACCTTCCGGAGGCCGCGGCCCTGCGCCGGCGCCTGGAGACCGAGCAGTCGGGGCACCTCCGCCACGGCGTCCACCTGATCGCCGTGCAGAACGCCGACGGTTCGCTGGTGGTCGGCGACAGCCACCACGAAGCCGCCACGCCCGACCCCTTCGGCAGCGAGGCGATCGACCGGCTGATCCTGGACGAGTTCGCCGCCGCCACCGGCTGCGCCGCGCCGCCGGTGATCGAGCGCTGGACGGGCGCCTACGCCAAGGCCGCCGACCGCCACGTCCTGGTCGAGCGGCTGGCCGACAACCAGCGGCTGGTGGTGGTCACCAGCGGCAACGGCGCCTCCACCGGCTTCGCCCTGGGCGAGGAGGTGGTGGCCGACCTCTATGGAAGGAATATCCCCGAATGACTCCGCTCGCCGCCGCCTTCGATCTGGTGATCTTCGACTGGGCCGGGACCATGGTCGACTTCGGCAGCCGCGCGCCGGTGATCGCCCTGGTCGAGGCCTTCGGCGCGCTGGGCGTGACCGTGACCGAGGCGCAGGCCCGGGCCGACATGGGCCTTGCGAAGAAGGATCACGTCCGAAACATGCTCCAGGCGCCCGACGTCGCCGCCGCATGGCGCGGGACCCACGGGTCGGCGCCCGGCGAAGATGCGGCCGAAGCCGTCATGGCGGCCTTGCAGGCGCCGATGCTGAAGGCCGCCGAGGACTGCGCGGTGCTGATCCCGGGGGCCGCGGAAACGGCGGCGGCGCTGCGCGCGGCCGGGCTGAAGATCGCCTCCTCCACCGGCTACACCCGCGAGATGATGCAGGCCGTGCTCGCCCGGGCCGAAGCGCAAGGATATCGCCCCGACCACGTCACCTGCTCGGGCGAGACTCTTCAGGGGCGGCCCTCGCCGCTGATGGTCTACAAGGCCTGCATCGACCTCGGGGTCTGGCCGATGTCCCGCGTGGTCAAGGTGGACGACGCCGAGGTCGGCGTGGCCGAAGGACGGGCCGCGGGCTGCTTCACCGTCGGCGTCGCGGCCTCCGGCAACGGCATGGGTCTTTCGCAAGAAGCCTTCGCCGCCCTTGATCCCGCCGAACGGGCGCGGCGCGTCGCCGACTCCGCGGCCCGGCTGACGGCGGCCGGCGCCGACATGATCATCGAGTCGGTGGCCGACCTGATCCCGGCGCTGCATGCGCGGGCCGGGCAGGCCGCCTGAAGGGCCTCAGCGCACGCGGATGTCGACGCTGATCTTCAGCGCGTCGTGGCGCCAGAACTCCTGGTCGAACTCGATGATGCGGCCCTGAGCATCGTAGCTCGTCCGCACGACGCTCAGGCCCGGCAGCCCGGATTTCACCCGCAGGGCCTCGGCCTCGCGCAGGGTGAGCGCGCAGGGCTGCATGATCATCTGGTTGCGGGCGGCGGCCAGGCCATACTCGGACTTCAAGATGTTGGTCAGCGACTGGTCCAAGGAGAAACGTAGCAGGTCGGGGGCGAGGGCGGCGTCGACCACGATTCGTTCCACCAGGACCGCGCGGCCGTCGATGTAGCGCCGGCGGCGAATGAGATAGAGCGGCGCGCCGACGGGGCGGCGGAACACCTCGGCCAGCAGGGCGTCGGCGGCGATCTCTTCGGCGCTCAGGGTCTCGGTGGAGGGGCGGCGGCCCTGCGCCTCCACATAGGACATGAAGCCTTCCCAGCGGGTCGGGTCGTAGACCACCGGAGGCGGCGAGACGTACCAGCCGCTGCGGTCCTTCCGGTAGATCAGCCCCTCGGCCTCCAACTGGAATAGACCTTCCCGGATCGTGCCGCGGGCGACGCCGCTGGAGGTCTGCAACTGGCGCTCGGACGGCAGCCGGTCGCCGGCCCTCAGGCCCGCCGCGGCGATCCGGTCGGCGATATGGTCGCGGATACTGAGATAGTGCAACTCCTGGGTCGCGTCGGCCGGTGACATCGGCGGGACTGTTTCCTTCCTGCGCGGCCGACTCCGACCGCGGGCCAAGAGCACACTGGCCGCGGGAAGCGGTCAAGACGACGTGCGATTTCACGAAAGATTCGCCCACGGCCTATCTTATTTTGGTATGGACCAAACTTGAGATTTGGGAGAGCAGCGGCGGCGCGCGCCAGGCGCGGCCGCTGGCGACTGACCAGAGCCGCGCGGACCCGGCTGTCGGGCCGATGCGGCGCCGCGCGCTTCCTCCACGTTTACGGATTGCTGATGACCGCTTCGCCTTTCGCCCAGGACTTCGTGTCGAACATCTTTGAGCTCGTGACCCTGAGGGGCGAGCGTCACTATGGCGAGGGCGTGAGCGTGATGGAACATCTGCTGCAGACCGCCCACCACGCGCGCGCCGACGGGGCGCCGGACGCGCTGGTGGCCGCCTGCCTTCTGCACGATATCGGCCACCTGCTGCAGCGCCATGGGGAAGACGCCGCCGATCGCGGGATCGACGCGCGCCACGAGCGCATCGGCGCCGCCTGGCTCGCGCGGGCGTTCGGGCCGGCGGTGACCGAGCCGGTTCGCCTGCATGTGGAGGCCAAGCGCTATCTGGCGGCCTTCGAGCCGGGCTATTTCGAGCTTCTGAGCCCGGCCTCGGCCCAGAGCCTGGCCCTGCAGGGCGGGCCGATGACGCGGGCGGAGGCCGACGACTTCCTGAGCCAGGCGGGCGCGGCCGACGCCATCCGGCTGCGGCGCTACGATGAACAGGGAAAGGTCGCCGGCGTCGAGCTGGACGACCTGGAGAGCTACCGCGAACTGCTCTGCGCCGAGATCGATGTCGCCGGGCGGGCCCCGCTAGGCTGACGGGGCCAGCCTGAGGGGACCAGGCCCGCCGGCGGCCGGATCCGAGTAGGACGCCGCTCCGGTCTCGACATGCCCCGCCATGCGCCAGGCCTGGCCTCCCGCCGCGAATTGCAGATCGTACCAGCCGTGGCTCTTCGTGAGGTCCAGTCGGATGCTGCGCGCGTCCCCGCCGGCCAGGGTGATCACTTCGGGCGGGGCGCCGTAGGCCCGATCCGTCATGGAGATGGACTGGGCCGTCGAGGTGAGGTTCTCAAGGCGCAGCGAGGGAGGGGCGCCGACGCCGCCCTCGATGCCGGCCGAGAAGACGTCGTTCCTCCCGGTCAGGCGCCGATGGAAGCCGTTGGGCCCGAGGACGAAGATGTCCGCGGCCTGCCCGGAGACGGGCAGCGGGTGCGCCAGTTCCTGGCCTGCGCCGACCGTGTAGCGGGCGGGGGTCTCGTCCAGCCGCGTGACGTCATAGACATGGAACACCGCCGCGCGCGCGATCGAACGGTTGGCGAACGACAGGGCGCGGCCGGCGCCCTCCATGCGCAACCGGGCGTCGAGGGCGTAGGGCGTCGCGCGCCGCCGGCGCAGGCCGGTCTCCTGCACGGGCGCGGCCGCCTGCTCCGGAAGCGGCGGCCGGATCTCCTCCAGCCGCGCCGCGCGCTCGGACAGGGCCGCGGTGACCGGCAGCGCCGCCATGAACTCGACCGTGTCGGGCGCGCCGAAATCGAAACAGGAGGTCAGGTCGCCGCACACGGCCCGCCGCCATGCGCTGATGTTCGGCTCGTGGACGCCGAAGCGGGCTTCGAGGAAGCGCAGGATGCTGGTGTGGTCGAAGACCTCGGAGGCGACATGCCCGCCCTTGCTCCAGGGCGACACCACATAGAGCGGCACGCGCATGCCAAGGCCGTAGGGCCGGTCCAGATAGACCGCGTCCGGGGCCGCCTGGGAATGGACGTGGTATTCGTCGTCCGCCGGGATGCTGGTCGCGCCGAGCGCGCGCCCCGACACGCGGGCCGGCGGGGCCGGCGGCGGCACATGGTCGAACAGGCCGTCGTTCTCGTCGAAATTGATCAGCAGCACGGTCCGCGCCCAGACGTCCGGATTGGCGGTGAGCGCGTCGAGCACCCTGGCCGCATAGTCCGCGCCCTGGAGCGGGGTGGAGACGCTCGGGTGTTCCGACAGGGCCGCGGGCGCGATGATCCACGACACCTGCGGCAGCCGCCTGTCCAGCACGTCCTGCCGCAGGTCGTCGAGCGTGCGGGTGGTCAGGGTTCGGCGCACGAGCAGGGCGGCGGCGGCCTCGGACGCCCCGAGCGCCCGGCGATAGCTCTGGAAACCGGCCACCGGGTTGTCGCTGAAGTTGTCGGCCATGTCCTGATAGATCTGGAAGCTGACGCCGGCGGCCATCAGGCGCTCGGGATAGGTCGTCCAGAGATAGCCGCCATGGCGCAGCGGATCGGCCTCCAGCAGGTCATAGCTGTTGTCGATGGCCGGGCCGTTGCCCTTGGCCTGCGGGTCGTGCGTGCCGGTCCAGATGTAGAGCCGGTTGGGGTTGGTGCTGGTGTGCATGGCGCAGTGATAGGCGTCGCACAGGGTGAAGGCCTCGGCGAGGGCGTACTGGAACGGCAGGTCCTCGCGCGTGAAATAGGCCATCGCGTGGTTCCGCTTGAAGCGCGGCCACGCGCCCATCCGCCCATTGTCCCACGCCGCCTGGCTGTCGACGAAGCCATGAGGCGTGCCGAGCGGGCGATAGAGGCGGAAGTCGACGGACGTATCGAGCCGGAACGGCGTGATCAGCGCCGGCTCGGCGCCCGGATGCTCGTTCGGCTGCACGAGGACGGTGCGATCGGGCGCCGTGGGAAGCGGCGGGGCCGGAACGGCGAAGCGGTCGCCGTGGCCGGTGACGCCGCGCATCGCCCCGAAATAGTGATCGAAGGAGCGGTTCTCCTGCGTGAGGATGACGACGTGGTCGACGTCCTTCAGCGTGCCCGTCCGGCCGGCGGCGGGGATCTCCAGGGCGCGGGCGATGGAGGGGGTGAAGGCCGCCGCCGCGCCGGCCGTCGCCATCATGGCGCGGATGAAGCTGCGACGATCCTGCATCGTCTCCATGCTCGGTGCTCCTGAAACGATTGTGGCGACCAAGGATCGCGGGCGCGCCGCGCTGAGGCCGCTCCCCGACCTGGTCGATCGAGCGATGAGCGGACGTCGCCGCCGCTGCATCCGGTGGCGGCCTTCCTAGAGCGGGCGGATTGCAGCCGTGTGACATTGGTCCAGGCCAATTCGTTCAAGGTCGTTCGCGCTCAGCCGAATGCGATCATCATTCCCTTGTCACGCTTATGTCGCCCCAAGCTGCTTTAACAATATTGGTTCATACCAGTTTGGCGGGGATAATTCATGTCGACGGGACATTCCGTTCGGGTCAAACGCCCGAACCTCAAGAGCTTTTTGCTGGCCACCGTTGCGGCGCTGGTCGCCGGCGCCAGCCCACGGATCGCGCTCGCGCAACAGGCGCCCGGCGGGCTGGTCGACGAGGTGGTCGTCACCGGCTACCGGAAGTCGCTGGGCGACGCGCGCGACATCAAGCGGGACTCGGTCATCCAGAAGGACGCGATCGTCGCCGAAGACATGGCGAAGTTCCCGGAACTGAACCTGGCCGAATCTCTGCAGCGCCTGCCGGGCGTGCAGATCAACCGCGAGGCGGGGGAGGGCCGGCGCATCTCGCTGCGGGGCCTGGGTCCCGACTTCGCCCGCGTGCAGCTCAACGGCATGGAAGTGCTGGGCAACGTCGACTCCGCGCAGGACAGCCGCGGCCAGCGTTCGCGCGACCGCGCCTTCGACTTCAACATCTTCGCCTCGGAACTGTTCTCGCGGGTGGAGGTCGAAAAGACCTTCCAGGCGGCCCAGAACGAAGGCGGCATGGCCGGCACGGTCGGCCTGTTCACGGGCAAGCCCTTCGACTACGGGCCGGGCGCCAAGGGCGCGGTGTCGTTCAAGCTGGGCACCAACGAATACACCAAGGACACCCAGCCGCGCGCCGCGGCGCTGTTCAGCCATAACTGGGACGACAGGTTCGGCGTGCTGGTCTCGGCCGCCTATTCCACGCGCGAGACCACGGAGCAGGGCCACAACACCTACAACTACGTGAAGGCCGACGCGGCGACCCTGGGGAATCTGGTCGCCCGAGGGCTGGACATCTCCAGGCTCTCCACCGCGCAGCAGGCCAAGTTCCTGTCCGGCGACCTGTACTTCGCGGACGGCAACCGCATCTCCTCCTGGGACGCGAAGATGGAGCGTCTCGGCGTGACCGCCGCGGTCCAGTGGCGGCCGGCGGACAACGTGCTGCTGACGCTCGATGCGCTGCACGGTGAGTTCACCACCCGCCGCAGCGAGCTGCATCTCGCGACGCGGCCGCTCGCCTCCACGGGCTCGGTCGCGTTCGACACCGCCGCCGGCGGCGTCTGGCCGGCCATCTTCCAGACCGCGTCGGTCATCAACGACCTTGCCTGGGACGGCAGCAACTACGCCACCATGACCGATGTCACCGGCGTGACCTTCGGCAGCGAGCATCGCCGTTCGCTGAACGAGAACCGCTTCAACCAGGTGGCGCTGACCGGCAAGTGGGACGTGTCCGAGCGTCTCGTGATCGACGGGCACATCGGCTACGAGAAGTCGACCTACAAGACGCCCTACGACGACAAGTTCTACATGCGCGCCCGGGGCAACCAGATCGCCAACTACGGCCCCGACGGCCGATCGGCTTCGTTCCAGTATCCGGGCTGGGATCCCACCGACCCGGCCAACTATGCGATGGACGACTTCTACTATCGCGGCTTCAACAACCAGTCGGAGCTGCGCGAGGGCGTGCTGAACGCGCGCTATGATCTGAACGACGCGCTGACGCTGCGGGCGGGGGTGGCCTACCATCGCTTCTCGCAGGAAGGCATCGACCTCTTCTACGACGGCAACGTCAATGGAACCCGGCCCAAGACGCGGGGCACCTCGGTCGGCGACATCACCACGGTGTTCAGGAACGACTTCGGTGCGTGGCTGATCGGCGACTACGACAGGGGCTTTGCGAAGTACAACGAGCACCACCGGTTCGAGCCCAACGCCGACGGGTCCGGCGGCGCGATCCAGGACATCGAGAACGTCTACGCGACCACGGAAGAGACCGTTTCCGGCTACGTGCAGGTGGATTGGGACAGCGAACTGCTTGGCCGGAATTTCCGCGGCAATGTCGGCCTGCGCGGCTACAGCACCGACACCCACAGCACCGGCTGGATCCAGGGCGACAGCTACGCCTATCTCGGCACGACCGACGTGAGCGGCAGCTATTCGGGCGTGCTGCCGGCCATGAACTCGGTGCTGGAGCTGACGCCGGACGTGCTGCTGCGCTTCTCGGCCACGCAGAACCTGAACCGTCCGGGCATGGGGTCGATGGCGGCCCAGGGCAGCGCCTTCCAGGATTCGGATTCCGACGAGATCACGGCGTCCCGCGGCAATCCGAACCTCAAGCCCTACAAGGACACCACGCTGGATCTGTCGGTCGAATATTACTTCGGCCAGATGGGCCTGCTGTCGGCGAGCGTGTTCCACAAGAGCATCAAGAACTTCATCGGCTCGGAGACGCTCGAGAACATCCCCTTCAGCCAGACGGGCGTTCCGTTCAGCACCATACCGGGCGCGACGGCCGAATCGATCGTCTCGGAATTCTCCATGCCGGTGAACATCCCCGGCACGAAGAAGCTGACCGGCCTGGAACTGGCGGCGCAGACCCAGTTCTCGTTCCTGCCGGCGCCGTTCGACGGCCTGGGCCTGGTGGCGAACTACACCTATGTGGACGCCGACAAGGCGCTCACCGGCATATCGAAGACCAGCTACAACCTCACGCTCTACTATGAGACCGACCGCTGGGGCGCTCGTGGTTCGCTGAACCACCGCACCCGCTGGTACACTGGGCGCAGCGACTCCCTCATGAGCGCCAGTACGCGAGGCTTCGAGGGGTCCACCTATGTCGACGCCGCAGCCTTCGTGAACGTCACCGATCAGCTTCAGGTCACGCTGGATGCGATCAATCTGACGAACGAGAAGGACACGCAGTTCTGGGGCCAGAACCGCTATCTCTACAACCAGAACCAGAGCGGCACGACCTACATGGTCGGGCTCAGCTACAAGTTCTGAGACGACCACAGATGGCGAACCGGGCGCTCCGCCTCCTTCGGGAGCGGGGCGCCTTTCCTGCGTGAGCTGGAACGTGATTGTTTCCCACCGCCACCGTTTCATCTTCGCCGCGGTGCCCAAGACCGGCACCCATTCCGTGCGCCAGGCTCTGCGCGAGCAACTGGGCGACGGGGACGTCGAGCAGGTGGGGCTGTTCGTCGACAAGCGCTTCCCCTGGGAGGAACTGGCGGCGATCCGGCATGGCCATCTGGCTCTGCGGCAGGTGCGTCCATACCTCGGCGAGGAGGCGTTCGGCGGCTATTTCAAGTTCGCCTTCGTGCGCAATCCGTTCGACCGCTTCGTCTCGTACTGCGCTTTCATGCTGCGGGGCGGCGAGGCCTTCCAGCAGCGGCCGCAGGAGGTGATGCGCCACTTTCTCTTCGAGGCGCCGCCGGACCATCACATCCTGTTCCAGCCTCAAGCCCGGCTGCTGGTGGACGAGGATGGAAAGACCCTGCTGGCCGACGAGGTGGGCCGCGTCGAGGATATGCAGGGGTCGTTCGACGCGATCTGCGCGCGCATCGGCATTCCGTCCCGCCGGCTAGACCGCGTCAACGGCACGAGGCGCGGCGACTATCGCTCCTACTACGACCAGGCCCTGATCGACGCCGTCGCCGCCCGTTATGCGCAGGACCTGGAATTGTTCGGCTACAGCTTCGAAGGCGCGCGATGAGCGCCGCCCCGCCTTCCGGGGAGCGCGACGCCCTGCTGCAGCAGGCCAGGGACCTGCGCTCGCGCCAGCTCATTCCCGAAGCCCTGGCGGCCCTTGCGCGGCTGCAGGAACGGCATCCCCGGTTCAGCCGCCTCTATCAGGAGCGGGGTCACTGTCATGTCCTGCGCCGCGACGCGCCGGCGGCCATCGAGGCGCTGCGGGAGGCGGTGCGTCTCAACCCGACGCTGCCGGCATGCTGGGACATGCTGGAACAGCTCTACCTCATGCTGGGCGACGCCGCCCAGGCGGCCGCCGCGGCGCGGCATCTCGCCATGTTGAGGCAGCTTCCGGCCGAGGTGGTGGCGGCGAACAGCCTGCTTGCCGATGGCGACCTGTCGCCGGCGGAAGAAGTCATCCGCGGCTACCTGCGCAAGGACGGCGACAATGTGGGCGCCCTGCGCCTGCTGGCGCGTATCCGCCAGGCGTGTGACGCGCCCGGCGAGGCCGAGGCGCTGCTGCAAGCGGCGCTCGAGCGCGCCCCGGACTATCACGCAGCGCGTTTCGACTACGCCGTGGTGCTGCTGCAGCAGCAGAAGCACTTGGAGGCGCGGCGCCAGGCCGAGCACCTGCTCAGCCACGACCCGCACAACCGCGAATACATCAAGCAGTACGGCGCGGCCTGCATCGGCCTGGGCGACTACGAGCCGGTGATCGATCTCTATGAGAGGTTGCTGGCCGACCCGGGCCAGCCGGGGGCCGAGGTCGCCGACCTGCGCCTGTGGCGGGCGAACGCCCTGAAGGTCACGGGCCGGCCGCAGGAAGCCGTCGCGGACTATCGCGCCTCCCTGGCGGCGCGGCCGGACTATGGCGTGGCCTGGTTCAGCCTCGCCAACCTCAAGACCTACCGTTTCACCGACGACGAGATCGCGCGCATGCGCGCCGCGGAGTCCCGGCCTGCCGCCCAGGACATGGACCGCATCTATCTGTGTTTCGCGCTGGGCAAGGCGCTGGAGGACCGGGGCGACTACGCATCCTCCTGGGCGTACTACGAGCGCGGCAATGCGGCGCGGCGGGGCTCCGGCCGCTATCGCCCCGACGTCGCGGAATCCTGCGCTCTCCGATTGAAGGAGGTGTTCACCGCCGAAGTCTTCGCCGCGCGCGCCGGCTGGGGCGTGGACGATCCGGCGCCCATATTCATCCTGGGGCTGCCGCGTTCGGGCTCGACGCTGATCGAGCAGATCCTGGCCTCCCATTCCCGCGTGGAGGGCACGCAGGAACTGACCGAAATCGACCGGTATGTCGGTGAACTCTGCGGCCGCGATCCGGATTGCGGCCTGCCGCTGCATCCTAAGGCGTTGCGGCGCCTGGCGGCCGGGGACGCGCGCGCGCTGGGCGAGCGCTTCCTGGCGGAAACCCGGACCTATCGCAGGCAGGGCCGAGCCTTCTTCATCGACAAGATGCCGAACAATTTCTGGCACATCGGCCTGATCCACCTGATGCTGCCGCGATCGACCATCATTGATGTGCGGCGCGAGCCCATGGCCTGCTGCTTCAGCAACCTCAAGCAGTTGTTCGGGACCACCAACCAGGAATTCACCTACGGCGTCGATGACATCGCCCGCTACTGCCGCACCTATCTCGACCTCATGCGGCATTGGGACGAGGTGCTGCCGGGGCGGGTGCTGAGGGTGCGGTACGAGGACGTGGTCGAGGACCTGGAGGGGAGCGTGCGGCGCATGCTGGAGCATTGCGGGCTGCCCTTCGAGCCGGCCTGCCTGGCCTTCCACGAGACCCGGCGCAGCGTGCGCACGCCCAGTTCCGAGCAGGTGCGCCAGCCCATCGGCCGGGAGGGGCTCGCGCAATGGCGTCACTATGCGCCCTGGCTTGCGCCGCTGCGGGACGCCCTGGGCGACGCCGTGACCGGCTACGAGGCCTGATCCATGCGGCTCTCGCGCCCCTTCTTCCAGCTCCCCGTGCTCTTCGAGGCGGCGCGCCTGCAGGCCGAGGTCGCGGCCCTGCCGGCCGAGGCATGGGCGCCGCACCCCGATCGCGTGCCTGGCAACAGCGCGACGCGGTTGATCAGCGCCGGCGGCGGCGAGACAGACGGCGTCCACGGGCAGATGCTGCCGACGCGCTGGCTCGCGGACATGCCCTATCTGCGCCAGGTCCTCGCGGGCTTCGGCGTGGTGTGGAGCCGCTCGCGCCTGATGCGTCTCGCGCCGGGGGCGGGCGTGCCCGAGCACGCCGACATCAACTACCACTGGCATACGCGGGTGCGGCTGCACATCCCGGTCATCACCTGGCCGCAGGTGCGCTTCCACTGCGACGGGCAATCGGTGCACATGGCCGCGGGCGAAGCCTGGATCTTCGACAACTGGCGCCGGCACCATGTGGAGAACGGGGCCAGCGCCGAGCGCATCCATCTCGTCGCGGACACCACCGGCACGGCCGCGTTCTGGCGGTTCGCCTGCGGCCAGGCCCCGCCGCGCGATCAATGGCGCACGGTGGCCTGGGATCCCGGCGCCGATCCACGGCTGCTGACCGAGAGCGACCAGCGCTCGCCGGTGATGCCTGCGGCCGAAGTGCAGTTGCTGGTCGATGACCTGTGCGCAGAACTGGCGGTCGCCGTCGACACGCCTGAAGCACAGGCCCGCGCCGCGCGGTTCAGCATGCTGCTGGAGAGCTTCGTCCAGGACTGGCGTCAGCTCTGCGCCCTGCACGGCGTCGGCGGGCGCGCCCGCGCCGACTTCCTGCGCCTGGCCGGGGCCGTGCGCGAGGCCGCCAGGCCGCTCGCCGACGGGCTCGTCATGCGCACCAACAATGTCGGCGCGCTGCTGGTGCTCGAAAAGCGCGTACTGCAGCACCTGATCGCGGACGAGGCTGCGCCCTAACGCCCCCCGGCGTCGCAAAACTGCCAACGCAATCTGTTATCTGGTCTATACCACGAATGGTTAGGTGGCCGACATGGTCGCCCGCGTTCGTGACGGCCGAACTTCCCCATCGACCTCGCCGATCCATGGAGCGCGTCATAAAAAATCCGATTCGAGGCATCCCGCTGCTCGTCGCGCTCCTCGCGGCCGTGGCGGGCGCGTGCTGGTCCAGCGCCGCCGCCGCCGCCCAGAAGGCTCGCCACGTGATCATCATCGGCGTGGATGGGCTGAGTCCCGACGGGATAATGCACGCCGACACCCCGAACCTGCGCGACATGATGGAGAACGGCAGTTGGAGCATGCACGCCCGCGGCGTGCTGCCCACCACCAGCGGCGCCAATTGGGCGTCCATCATCGGCGGCGCCGGGCCCGAGCAGCACGGCGTGACCAGCAACGACTGGCGGGTGGGCGAGTTCAACTTCCCCACCTCGGTGACCGGCTCGGGCGGCTTCTTTCCGTCCATCTTCCAGGTGCTCACCGACCAGCATCCGGAATGGGAAGTGGGGTCGATCTATCACTGGGAAGGCTTCGGAAACCTCTACGACCATCGCTTCGTGGACTACGACGTCCACGGCGAGAGCGAAGATGAAACCGCCGCTCTGGCCGCGGCGTACATCGGGGCGAAGCGCCCGACGTTCCTCTTCGTGCATTTCGACCATGTCGACCATGCCGGCCACGCCCACGGCCATGGAACGCCCCACTACTACGAAGCCGTGGCCAAGGCCGACAGGCTGATCGGCGCGATCCGGCAGGCCGTCGTGGACGCCGGAATCGCGAACGAGACCGTGATCTTCGTCACCTCCGACCATGGCGGCGTGGGCAAGGGGCATGGCGGCGAGACCCTGGCCGAACTGGAAATCCCGTGGATCGCCTATGGCCACGACATCAAGCCGGGCGTCCGGCTCGACCTGCCCATCAATACCTTCGACACCCCCGCCACCGCCGCCTGGCTGCTCGGCGCGGAAATCCCCTACGCCTGGCTGGGCCGCCCGGTGAAGCCCGTCCTGAAGGGCGAGCGCACGCCCCCGCAGGCCTATCGAACCAGCACCTTCTACGCCTCGCCGGTGATCGAGCCCGCGGGCGACGGCAATTCGCCTTCGGGCGGCCTGTTCGTCGACCGGCCGGCGCGGATGACCATCCGCAACCCGAACGCGGTCGGCGAAATCCGCTACACGCTGGACAACTCCATCCCCACGAACAGGTCCACGCCCTACTCAGGCCCGGTCGAGATCGCCCGCAGCACGATCGTGCGCGCCATGCTGTTCGTGGACGGCAAGCCGGCCAGCGTTCCGGCCATCGGCTACTTCCGCATCCTCGACCAGAAGGGCGCAGAGGCGCGCGGGGTCCGCTACAAGGTCTATCTGCTGCCGGAAGGGCCCGTGCGGCTGCCCGATTTCTCCCGGCTCGAACCCGCCGCTTCCGGCACGTCCCACGAAATCACCATCGACGGGCTGACGCTTCCGCGTGAAGACGCCGTCGCCGTGGTCTTCGAGGGCTACCTCGACATCGCCACCGCCGGCGCCTACGGCTTCTCCCTCGCCTCGGACGACGGCAGCAAGCTCTATATCGACGGCAAGACGGTGGTGGACAACGACGGCGACCACGGCGTGATCACCGCCAGCGGCGGCGTCGAGCTCAAGCCCGGCAAGCACGCCATCCGGGTGGAGTATTTCAACGGCGGCGGCGGCTCCTGGCTGGGCGCCTGGTTCGAAGGCCCCGGCGTTCCCCGCCAGTTCATCGATCCAAACCTGCTGACGCCGTAATCGACCCCTGGACGCCGGGTGCGGGAGGTGCAGCCGCGCGGACGGCTACGCCTTGGTCGGCGAAGCGGCGGTCTCAACCTTCTTCAATGTCGTAGAACACCATCCGTGATGGACCGAGATCGAGTTCATCGGCGACTAAGCGAGCTTGCGGGCCACCCCGATGTCGGCGATGTCGAGCGCCGGGCCTCCGGCGTCGCTGAAGACGCGCAGCAAGGTCCTGCCGCTGGTGAGCGCCCGCATGCCCGGGTACAGAAAGCGCCCCTCGAAGAGATTGTCCTGGATGGGGCGCAGGGCTGCGTTGTAGGCCCGCGCATCTCGAAACCGCAGTTCCAGGCCACCCGCGTCCTCGACGATGTCGATCACCCCATGAGCAGGGTGGAGGTAGGCGCCGGTCATGTCCGCGGAGGGCGGCGGGCGATGGAGCCTGTCGCTCAATAGCCGCTCGCGCCGTTGCGCTGCGGCGGCTCGCTCGTTCGCGGCCAGGCTCTCAAATAGGCTCACCCAGTCGGAGGGCGCGCGGCCGGCCAGGGCGTCGATCAGGGCGTAGGCCAGCGCCTTCACCGCCGGGCCGCTGTTGCGGTTGGCGTAGACGGCGACGCCCGTACGGCGGGTGAGGTCCAGCAGGGTGAAGGTCGCGACCCCGAACTCCACCCCTTCGTGCAGGGCGATCTGGCCATGGGGCGTGTCACGCAATTGCCAGCCGAAGCCGTAGGTGACGAAGTTGTTGCCGAGCAGCGGAGAGGGCAGGCCCAGCGACTGGGGGCGACGCATCTCGGTGAGCGCGGCTTGGGAAACCAGGCCGACGTGATCCAGGCCCAGGTGAAGCCTGAGCCAAGCCACGGCGTCACTGGGGGTCGAGTAGATGCAGCCTTCCCCCGCCCGTCCGCCGCAGAGCGGCGCGATCGGCGTCGGGCCGGCGTCGTCGAGGATGACGTGGGGGAGGGCGTGCGAGGGCATGGCCGGCGCCTCCCCGGCCCGGCTGAACGTGCGGGTCTGGCCCAGAGGCCTTGTCACCGCCCTGGCCAGATAGTCGCCAAAGGGCTGCCCGGCGCGTCGGGAAACGATCTCGGCGAGCAGCGCGTAGGCGGGGTTCAGATAGATGAACTGCTCGCGGAAGCCGGCCCCGACCTCCATATGACCCAGGCGCTCGAACACCGCGTCCAACCCGAGCTCAGGGTTGGATCCGAAGTTGAGCGGCCCCTTGGGCAAGTAGCCCAGGCGCATCGACAGCAGGTCCCGCACCGTGGCGAGGCCGGACAGGCGCTCGTCATGCATCCGGAACTCGGGCAGGACGTCCCGCACGGGCGTGTCCCAACCAAGCTCGTCCGCATCGACCAGGGTAGCCGCCGCCGTGGCGGTGTAGGCCTTGCCGCAAGAGGCGATCTGGAAGGCCGTGTCCGGACCGACCGGGCTGCTCCGGCCGCTGTCCTCGACGCCAAACCCCAGGGCCAGGCCGTCGTCGCCGCGCACGATCGCAAGCCCCAGCCCGGGCAGGCTGAACCGCTGCATGATCGGCGCGACCAGGCCCCCGACTTGGTCGGCGGAGAGCATGGTCACCGGGGCCCCGGCGTCGAGGGGAAGGCGGCCTCGGGGTCGAGCGGCCATATGGGGCGGACCAGCCGCGCGTAGTCGAAGGTGGTGAAGTCCACGCTCGTCGCCCCAGGGGCCACAGCGTAGATGATCTTCTCCGCGAGCGGCTTGAAGCGGGCGTGGAAATGCTGGGCCGACTTCACCACGAGGATGCGCGTCGAGGCCAGGTCGACACCCAGTTCCTCGAAGCATTCGGGACTGTGCACCTGCTCGCGCGATTCGATCAGAACCACGTCGATGCCGCCGGTGCGCAGCCGCGCCGCACGCCCAACGATGCGGTAGAAGCCGAACGCGGTTTGCCCCAGCCTCGGCGTCAGGGCCATCACCTTGAACTCGGCGTCTACCGGCGGACCGGAAAGGACGCTGGTCTTGCCGCCGATGCGCATGGCCAGCGTGGCCCCCACGCCGGCGGTGAAGGCGATGTCCACCGCCACCGGATCCCAGATCATGCCGACCGCGGCGTCCTGCGCCTCCATGCGGATCAGCTCATGCAGGAAGAAGGTGGAGTCGCTGGCCGCGCCGCCGCCGGCGTTGTCCGCCGTATCGGCGATGATCGCCATGCCGCTGTTCAGCCCCGCAGCCTGGGCCAGGGCTTCCTCGAGCGAGGTGCGGGGCGCCGCGATCTGCTCGCGCACCGCGAACACCTGGGCGCCAACCTCGTCCGCCAGCGTTCGGGCCAGGGGCTCGTCGCCGTCGGAGACCACGATCACCGCGACGCCGACATGCGGGGTGTCATGCCACGGAAAGCCGTGAGCGATGGAGACGGAGAGCACGCCCGGGCGCTGTTCCAGCTCGAAGAGGCCATCGACGATGCCGCGCAAGGGCTGGCGCGTGGTGTGGAAGATGCCGGTCATGGGCAGCTTGCAGACGGCCATCACCGGGCGCGCCCGTCCGGCGACCGTGGCCTCCAGGATATCCAGCAGCTCGTCGGCCCGTTCGAGGAAGTCCGTGTGCGGATATTCCTTGCAGGCGATTATGGCGGTGGCGTTGCGGGTCATCGCCTCGGTGACGTTGCCGTGCAGGTCGATCTCGACGCCGATGGGGATGTCGGGCCCGGTCACCGCTCTGAGCGCGGCCAGCAGATCGCCTTCGCAGTCGTCATACCCCTGGGCCAGTTGCGCGCCGTGGAGGAACAGGGCCACCGCGTCCACGGGCATGGCCAGCCGGAGGTCGTTGACGATCTCATCGCGCAGTTCCTCGTAGTCGGTGCGGGCCAGCGGGCCGCTGGGCATGGCCACCGCGCCGACGCTTTCGACGATGTCATGGCCGCGGTCATGTCCCTTGGCCGTGAGGGCGCATTCGATCGACTTGAAGCGGCCCTTGACGGTCTCTCCGCGCGACGGGCGATGCAGCATCGCGTCGCGGAAGTTTTCCATGTTGGTGGGGATCGGCGAGAAGCTGCTGGATTCATGGGCCAGGCAGGCGGTGAACAGGCGCATCAGACGCTCCACTCGCGGCCGAAGGCTTGGAAGGGCGGTTTGACGATGGGGTGCATGGGCGAGGGGATCCTCTTGAAGGTCATGGTCTCGTAATCGGTGTCCACCGTTCCCGGCGGGGTGGCGTAGAGGACGGCGGCCATGAAGGGGCTGAACAGGGCATGGAAGTGCTGCTGGCCCTTGACCACCACGATGTCGCAGCCGCGCGGATCCACGCCGAAGGCTTCGAAGCAGGCGGGATCGAACACCTGGTCGCGGATGCTGTTGAGCACGACCTTCACACCCTCGACCTGGATCAGCGCCGACGGACCCAGGGGCGAGACGGCGCCTTGGGCGTTCTGGGTGGCGTCCGTGCGGCAGGCCAGAACCAGGGCGTCGACATCCAGGGGCGGGCCGGAAGCTGGACTGGTCTTGCCGCCGATCCGCAGCCTCAACCGCGCGCCCACGCCCGCCTTGATCGCCAGGCTGGCGGCCACCGGATCCCACAGCATGCCCAACGCGGCGTTTGAAGCTTTCAAATCGAGCAGCGCCCGCAGGAGGAAGGTGGAATCGCCGGCCGCGCCGCCGCCCGGATTGTCGGCCGTGTCGGCGATGACGACCGGGCCGGCGGGGTGGGCCAGGGCCGCCGCCACCGCCTGCTCGGCGGGCAGCCTGGGCGAACGGATCTGATCGCGCAGGCTGAAGTAGCGATCAGCGATCCGGTCGGCCAGCGCCCGCGCCTCGGGCCGACGTTGATCGGAGCAGACAAGCACGGACGCGCCGCAGTCGGCGATGTCGGCCCAGGCAAAGCCGTGGGTGATGCTGACGGCCAGCACGCCGTCTTGGCCCTCGTGCGCCTTGGCCCAGTCCACGAGCCCGCGCATCGGATGGACGGTGGTGTAGTAGGTGCCCAGCATCGGCACGCGCTGGCGCACGGTCGTGGGCCTGATTTCACCCCTCGCCGCGCGTTCGACCAACAGCGCCATCTGGACCGCGCGGCTGTCGAAGTCGATGTGCGGATATTCCAGGCAGGCCAGCAGCACGTCGGCCGAGGCGACCATGGCGTCGGACACGTTGCCGTGCAGGTCGAACACCACGCCGATGGGAACGTCGGGGCCGACGATCGCACGGACCGCCGCCAGCATGTCGCCCTCGCAGTCATCGACCCCTTCCGCGACCTGGGCGCCGTGCAGCAGCAAAGCCACGCCGTCGACGGGCAAGGCGGCGCGCAAGGCGGCCAGCAGTTCGCCCTTCAGCACCTCGTAGTCGGCGCGGGGCGTGGGGCGGCTGGGGACAGCCGAGGCGAAGGGACCGATAACCGTCTCATGCCCGCGGGCGCGCAGGACCCCGCACCAGCCAGCCGGATCGATCGCCTCGGGGGGCAGGGGGTGCTGCTCCCCGGCCGAGGGCAGGTAAAGCAGTTGGCGGCGATAGCTGTCGAGATTGGTCGGGATCGGCGACCAGCGGCTGGTTTCGTGGGCGATGGAAGCGCAGTAGAACTTCACGGCATGGCCTCCGCGCGACGGGCCAGGCGTTCCAGGGCGTACAACAGCCTGGGCCGACCGTCGGGATCGAATTCATGGAATGAGAGCCAGATCTTCGCGCCGCCCATGGACGCGATCTCGGCTTCGAAGACCTCCGAACTGAGGGGGCGTAGCTGGAGGCCGTCCAGGATCGGCAGGTCGCCCCCGGTGGACAATACAAGCCCGCCCGCGTTCGCTCTTCGAACGCTCAGGCTCATGCCGTGACGCAAATAGTCGCCTTCGTAGGGCGCGAGATCGGCGGGGGCGACCTGAGTCTTGGGCGAGGCGGCGGGCGAAAGGCCGAGGTCGGCCCGGATCGCGCCGTCCAGCGCGCGGAAGACCGCCAGGGCCTCCGGGCCGGTGGCGGAAAAGGCCCAGGTCGCCCCGCTGCGCGGTGCGACGCGCAGAAACGTCGTCGTGCCCGCCGTACCGCCATCGTGTCCGAACACCGTCTGGCCCATGCCGTCGAACAGCGTGACGCCGAACCCCCAGCCGGCGTAGCGGTGGCTGTAGGGCAGGGCGATGGCCGGCCGCGTCATCTGGCCAACGATGTCGCTCGAGCTGGCGAGCGCCGCGCCCCAGCGCGCGAGGTCGGGCATGCTCATGGCCAGGACCGTGCCGGAGCCGATGTTGGAATGGGGCCCAAAGGCGACCGGGGACCAGCCCCGGCCCTCAGCCGTGAACAGGACTGCGGTGCGGTGGCGCAGCTTCTCCTCGGGCAGGATGGCGACCTGCGTCAGGCCATGGGTCTCATGCAGAAGGGTCCGTAGAAGATCCTCGAACGGCGTTTCCACGCGGCGTTCAAGGATCCGGGCCAGGATGTTGTAACCGACGTTGGCGTAGGAGAAGCGTACGCCGGGGGGCGCCAACGATCCGATCGCCGCGATCCGGGCCAGGAAGCGCTGCAGCACATCGGGCCCGCGTCCGGCGTCGAACACGATGTCGCCGTCCAGTCCGCCTGTGTGGCTGAGCAGATGGCCGATGGTGAGGCGCGGGTCGGCCAGGGTGGCGATATGGGCCAGCTCCGGGGCGGCGTCGATCACCGGCGTATCTGCCGACAGCCGCCCCTCCAGGATTTGGCGCCAGACCAGCTCTGCGGTGATGGCCTTGGTCACCGAGCCGATGTGGAACAGGGTGTCGGGGTTGGCCGAGATGTCTTCCCGGGCGTTCGCAAGGCCCGCCGCGAAAGCGTGGACCTGCCCATCGGTGTGCAGGGCCAGGCTGGCCGCGCACAGGCCGCCACGACGACAGGCGTCGTCGATCTGGGCTTGCAGGGCGTTGGCGAGGGCGGCGTCCATCAGGACGCGCGCCGACGATGCAGGCGGCCGGCATAGAATAGCTGCGGCCGACCATCGAGGTCGAAGTCCAGGAAGCCCATGACGATCCTGTCGTTCTGGCCCACGGTTGCGCGAAACAGGCCGCCGCCCAACGGACGCATGTGGAAGACGATGGGGGGCAGGGCGAATGCCTGCTGGTGGGCGACGACTTTCAGCCGGTCGCCGTCCACGGTGACGTGAGCGTCGACGCCGACGTTCTCGTAGCGCCCGACGAACGGCGCGAGATCGATGGGTCCGTCCGAGGGTGCAGGGAGCTCCGCCTGCGGAATCTGGCCGCAGATGTCGCGGAAGACGGGATGGGCCAATGCTTCCCAGGCCGCGCTGGCGTCGCCGCCATTGGCGCATAGGGCGACCGCGAGACCGTATTCGGGCGCCGTCCATAGGAAGGCCGATTGTCCGATCGTACCGCCGTCATGGCCCACGAAGCTGACGGCGCCCCGGTCGATCAGTTTCCAGCCCAGGCCCCACGCCGTACCGTCGATCAACCGGGCGTGCGGCGTCTTCATCGCCGCGATGATGGACGACGGGATCGTGGGGGCGCCGGCCAGGTGAGCCTTGGCGAAGCTCAGCAGGTCTTCCACGGTCGAATACAGCGACAGGCCGGCCGGGCCCAGGGCGCGGGGCAGGGTGACCTGCGAGACCAGCGCGGGCCGACCGTTCACGTCCGGGGCGTGGCCCACGGCGGTACGGGCGAAGACGGCGTCCTCCGCGAAGGTCGTCGAGCGGCGAAGGCCCAGGGGCGCCAGCAACTGCTCGCGCAGCACGTGGTCGAAGGACCGGTCGTGGACGATTTCCAGGACGCGGCCGAGGACGACGTAGCCGGCATTGGAATAATTGTAGTGGAGCCCGGGAGGCGACATCACCTCCAGGCCCTCGCACTGAGCCACGTAACGGGCCAGCGCCTCGTCGTCCCGGCCGGTGTCGGCGAACAGGTCTCCATCGAGGCCGCTCAGATGCGCCAGCAGTTGCCGGCATGAGAACGGCCCGCTGTACGGACCCTTTCCGATCGGGCGGCCCAGGTAGGTCTCGACCGGCGCGTCGAGGTCCAGCAGCCTCGCCTCGGCGGCCTGCATGATCAAGGTGGCCGTCATCGCCTTGGTGATCGACCCGACCTGAAAGAGGCTGTCCGGACGCGCCTCGACCCCGGTCTCGATGTTCACGACGCCGGCGGCGGCGCTGGTCATCCGGCCATGGAGGATCACTCCGAAGGTGAGCCCGGGACACTCGGCCGCCGCCCGCGCGCGCGAGACCCGGTCGGCGAGATCGTCGAGGGGCGGCGGCGTCACGAGGCAGCCTCCAGGCGCGCCTGCCGTTGCGCCAGCCGCCGGGTGATGATGCCCTGGCGGCGACGGTCGAGCGGGAAGTTCCAGACGAGGACGGCGGCGATCAGTTGCAGGATCGCCGGGACGATGACCAACGGCGTCAGCAGCGAGACCGCCTTGGTCGCCGCGGCGGCGTGGGGCGTGTAGCCCATGATGTCGCTGAGGATGAGCGCCAGGGACGAGCCGACGGCCGCCGTGATCTTCGAGAGCAGGACCAGGCAGGAGAAGTAGTTGCCCGTGGCGTTCGCCTTCTCCTTCCACAGGGCGTAGTCGGAGATGTCGGCCAGGATCGACGATGGCAGGGGAATGATCACTCCCTGCGCAAGTCCGCTCAGCGCGCTGACGAGCAACAAGGGAATCAACGCCTGCGGCCCGGGGACGATGACCAGCAAGGGCAGGGACACCAAAACGCCCAGCAGCAGCCCGAAGGTCCAGGTCCGGTGCTTGCCGTACCGGCTGCTGGCCCAGAGCCACAGAGGCGTGGAGCCGATCATCACCAGCGAGCTGATCAGCCCGACGACGAAGAAGGAGGCTCCCAGCTTCAGGTAGTCCTGCACGTAGAGGAACAGCAGCGCCGTGCTCATCCCCGCCGCCACCCCACCCATGGCGGTGACCAGGATGAAGTAGAGAAAGGGCCTGTTGGATCCGATCGAGCGCAGGACCGAGGCAAGTGAGGACTGCGGTTGCGCCGCCTGGCTGGCCGCGCTGCCGAAGCTGGGCGACTTCAGGCCCGCCCAGAGCAGCGAGAGCGGCGTGACGATCCACAGCATGATCACCAGACCCCACATGGTGGATTGGCCGATCTCGGTGGTGTGGGTCAACGGCGCCAGCAGCGGCGGAAGCAACAGGAAGGCGAAGCCGCCGATCTGAGCCAGCACGTTGCGGATGCCGAAGATGCGGGAACGCTCGTCGTAGTCGTCGGACAGCTCGGCCGCCCAGGCCCCGTGCGGGATAGTCATCAAGGTCCAGGCGAACATGACGGCGGTGGACCAGATCAGGAAATAGCTCGCCGTGGCGGCCGGCGGCGGCAGGAACAGAAAATAGATCGACGGGATCGCCATCGCCGCGCCGGCGATCATCCAGGGCAGGCGGCCGCCCAGCCGGGTGCGGGTGCGATCGGACAGGATGCCGACCAGCGGGTCGATAAGGGCGTCGGCCACGCGGGCGACCAGGAACAGGCCGCCGATCTGGGCCAAGGTGACCTGGGTGTTCAGGGCGTAGTAGCTCGGCAGGATGCCGAACACGGGATAGATCAGCAGGGTCGCCGCCAGCGCCGGACTGGAAAACGCCAGGAGAGATCCCGTGGGCAGGCGGGCCCCTCGGGCCGGTATGGTGTGGGGCTGCGACAACGCTGATGACCGCCTTTTAAGGACGAACCGGAACGCCTTCGAGGCGCTCCGGTCTTGGAAGCTTAGAGGTGACTAGAATTTCGCAGAGAGTTCCAAGCCGATTGTCCTGGGCTGCAGGTAATAGAGCGGCTGGCCGAGGGTGGGCAGGAAGTTGTCGTTGCCCACCGGCGTGCGGTCGTTCCAGACGTTGTTTATGTAGAGCGCGCCCGCCCAGTCCCCGTGGCTGAGTTCGGCCCGCAGGCGCCCGTTCGCGGAGGCCGGGATACGGCTGCCCACCACGTAGGTCGTGCCGAAGAGGAAGTCCGTATAGGCGCCGCTGCGTTCCAGCTTGGTCTGCTGCGGTCCCACGAAGCTCACCGCGGCGGTGAGCTTCAAGGTGTAGTCGTTCATCACCGGGGTTTCGTAGCCCACGATGGCGTTGAACTTGTACGGCGGGACTGACGGCAGGTCGGTGCCGGAGAAGATGGTCGGGGTAAAATTGCCGTGCACGTCGGAATCCAGGTGGGCCGAGGTGATGTTGCCGCTGACCTGGGTCCAGAGCTTATCGGTGAAGCGATAATTCACCTCGGCTTCCACGCCGCGGCTGGAGGCCTTGTTGGCGTTTCCGATGTAGGTGAAGAAGCCGGCCGGATCGAGCTGGATGAACTGCATGTCGCTCCAGTCGATGTAGTAGGCGGCGCCCGATGCGTAGAGCCTGCCGTCCGGAGACGTATATTTCGCGCCGATCTCGTAGTTCTTGGTGGTGTCCGGCGCATATTCCGCCGGGCCGGCGTTGAAGTTGAAGCCGCCTGACCGATAGCCCTCGGAATAGGTGGCGTAGGCCATCAGGTCGTCGTTGACGCGGTAGCGGATGGTGGCCTTGGGCGTTACGCCGTCGGGTTTGCGATGGAGGCTGCCCGCCGATTGCTTTTCCTCGAACCAGCGCAGGCCGCCGATCAGGGTGATGGCGTCGGTGAGGTCGAACTCCGCCTCGCCGAACACCGCCCGCGCGCTGGATTTGACCTGGCTGGTATAGGTGTAGAAGACGGCGTTGGCGTTGGTGGCGGGCAGATAGGCGTCGTAGGTGCCGCCGCTGTCTTCCTTGGTTTCGCGGAAGTATCCGCCCACGGTCCAGCGTAGCCGCTGGTCGGACTTGGAGACGGCGCGCAGCTCCTGGGTGAAGACATCAGCGTTCAGGAAGGTGGTGAAGCTTAGCTTGCTGGCGTCGGTGGTGCCGAAGACGATAGGCTCATAGGGATCGAAGCGCTTGGTGTCGCGGTTGGTCTGCGAACTGGTGGAAGTCAACGTGAAGCCGTCGAAATCATAGCGCAGCGTCAGGTTCCACAGATTGCTGCTTCCCTTGCTGGGGCGCAGGGCGAAGTCGAGGTGTTCGTAGGAATTGACCGAGGCGATACTGGCCGAGCGGATGTCCAGGTCGTTGTAGATGTAGGTCAGGTCCGCCGTGAACTCCGGGGTCGGCGTGAAACGCAGCGCGGCGCGGATCGAGGTCTCCTCCGATGAGTTGACGTCTTTCTCCTTGCCGGTGGTCACGTAGCGGGCGGGCGGGCCCACCGTCGGGACGGGGATGGAGACCATGGTCTGGTCGATCCAACCCGCGTTGCGCCGTTGCTCCGCCACCAACCGGACCGCCAGCTTGTCGCTGACCAGCGGCAGGTTGATCATGCCGTCGGCCACATAACCCTGGGACCCCTTCGCGACGGTGTAGCCGTCGAGTTTCATCGAGGCGGCGAACGCATCTGTGTCGGGCTTGTTCGTAATGATGCGAATCGTACCGCCCATGGCGCCTTCGCCATATAGGGTGCCCTGCGGGCCCCGCAGCACCTCGACCTGGCTGATGTCGTAGAAGCGTATGGTGGGCTGGCTGCGCTGGTCGGCGGCCGTCAGCGGAATTTCGTCGAGATAGTAACTGACGGTGGTGACGCCGGTCTGCTCATCGGGCGAGACGCCCCGCACGGTGATGCGCGTGCGGCCCGGCGCGAAGGTCTGCATCTCCAGGCCCGGGACGTAGCCCGCCAGGCTTTCAAGACTGTCGGCCTTGATCTCCTCGAGGCGCCGTCCGCCGAAGACGGTGACCGCTTGGGGCAAGTCCTCGAGGTTTTCGGCGCGCTTGGTGGCGGTGACTATGACGGCTTCCACCGTGTTGTCCGTCGTCGGCGCTTCATCGGCCCAGGCCGCGCAGGGCAGCGCCATTAAGGCGGCGCTGGACATCAGCGTCAGCCTCCGCCGCGTCCGTCCGCTCGCTCGTGTCTGCGCGTCGGAACACTGTTCGATCATCGTCATGTCATCCCCCGTGGCAACGCGTCCATGCTGCACTCAATGGTGAGGTTTCGTCGCGCATTCATTAGTCCGCCTAAAAACGTTCACCTTGCAAGAAAGAATTTTCCATCTAGCTAAAATAGAAAATTCTCATAGGGTGATCGCCATCGGCGGACGGCGATGACGCCAGGGCTGCCGCTTTTTCAAACACCTTTGGCGGAAGGGGCCGAGGCGCGGCGGTGCTGTGTCTGGAACCTGCTCGCCCGCCTCGGAGCCTGGTTTCAAATTGTCGGAAGAGAAAAGTGCTTTCGCGTCGTGCCGGAGTTGGACGTGACGGTCGCGGGGCGCGGAGACGTCGCGGAAGTCGCGCGCAGGGCGCTGGAGGTCATGCCCGGCGGAGCCAGCCATGATGGCCGGCAGCTTGAGCCCGGCGGCCCCTTCGTGCGGCGGGCTGCGGGACCGTTCAAGACCGGCGTCGACGGCCGCGAGCTGGTCGATCTGCAATGCGGGAACGGCAGCCTGCTGCTGGGCCATGCCCATCCTGGCGTGGTTGAGGCGGGGCTCAGGGCCATTGAAGCGGGATTGAACTTCAGCGCCGGCAGCGAAGCGGAAGTGGCTTGGGCCGAAGCGGTGTGCGCGCTCATGCCCGGCGCCGAGCAGATTCGATTCACGGCCTCTGGAAATGAAGCCTGCGCCCTGTCGTTCGCCATCGCCCGCGCGGTCACCGGACGTGCGCCTGTGCTGGTTCTGCGTGACCACTACTGCGGCTGGATGGGCCCCGCGCTGCTGCGCAGGGTTGCGGCGGATCGGTTTCTTGACCTGGCCCTGGCCGACGACGAGGTCGTCCTGGTCGAGGCTCAGGATGTCGCCCAAGCGCTGGCGGTGCTGGCCAGCCGGCGCGTGTCCAGCATCATCTTCGAACCCACCGGCGGCAGTTTCGGCAAGCTTCCCTTGAGCGCCGCCGACGCCTTGGCCCTGGGCGAAACGGCGGGGCGGCACGGCAGCCTGTGCATCGCCGATGAGACCATTACCGGCTTCCGGGTCGCCCCAGGCGGAGCCCAGAAGCTGCTGGGCCTGAAACCTGATTTGACCATCCTGGGCAAGATCCTGGGCGGCGGCCTGCCGGCCGGCGCCTTGGCGGGGTCGCGTGGGCTGATGAAAGCCCTGGACAACCGGCCCGGAGGAACCGGCGGGCCCGAGCGGGTCGCGCACATGGGCACGGGCAATGGCAATCCCGTGGTCGCCGCCGTGGGGCTGGCCACCCTGGCGGCCATCGCCGATGGCGAACTGATCAGGCGAGCCAACGCGGCCGCGACGGCGCTGCGCGCCGGCCTCAATGCGGCCTTCGCGCGCCAGGGGGTCGGGTGGGCGGCTTATGGCGAGCACTCCGCTCTGCACATCTTCATCAACCCGCTCGGCCGAAGCTTCGAGCCTCGCGCCTTCGATCCCTCGACCTGCGCCGCCGAGGAGTTGCGTGCTCGGCCTCTTCGGCTGGTCAACGACCTGCGCGTGGAGCTGCTGCGACAGGGTCTGGACCTGAACAACTGGCCCGGCGGCCTGCTGAGCGCGGCGCATGACGCCTCGGCGGTCGAGCGGGCGATCGAGGCCTTCGCCCGCGCGCTAGATAGGCTCGCGGGGGCCGGCCAGGCGCTGATCGGTTGGGGGCGCGCATGAGTTATCTGCCCACAGACGCCCTGGTGGGTGATCCGGAGCCTTGGGAACAGCCGTTCTGGGACTTTTGCGCCCAGCGATCGCTGCGGTTTCAGACGTGCGCCGACTGCGGCGTCGTCAGGCATCCGCCGATGCCGTTCTGTGGTGCGTGCAACTCGCCGCATCACCTGTGGAAGCCGCCGGGCGAGGACGCGGAACTCTTCACCTTCACGATCGTGCGCCACGCCAGCCACGCAAGCCTGGCGCCGGCGGTTCCCTACAACGCCGCCGTGGTGATGTTCCCGGGGACCCAGTCGGTGCGGCTGGTCTCCAACATCGTCAACTGCGCCAACGAGGACCTACGGATCGGTATGAAGCTGTCGCTTGTCTGGGAGGCGGCGGGCGGGGGCCGGATCGTGCCGCGTTTCGAGCCGGCGTCTCGCTCATGAAGCCCGAGACCCCCTGCATCGTCGGTATCGGCCAGACGGTGTACACGCGATGGAACGCGCCGCTTGAGTCCACCGAGCTCGGGCTCGGCTGCGAGGCGATCGTCGCGGCCGCGTCGGACGCCGGGATGGCGGTTCGCGACATCGATGGCGTCACCTCGTTCGGCGGCGACGGCTGTGAGCCGGCCATGGTGCAGGCGGCCCTCGGCCTGACGGAGGTGAGGCTCAGCGCCATCCTTTGGGGCGGCGGCGGCGGCGGGTCCTGCGGGGCCGTCGACCTGGCCGCCATGGCCGTGATGTCGGGACAGGCCAAGGCGGTGGTGGCCGTGCGCAGCCTGGCCCAGGGGCAGACGGGGCGATACGGCCGCTACAGCGCCAAGCGACGGCATGGCAGCTTCATCTATCCCTTCGGACTGCTGGCGGCGCCGCAGCTCCTGGCCATGCACGTGGCCCGCTACATGCACGAGCACGGGGTCACGCAGGAGCAGCTAGGCGCCTTCGCCCTGGCCTGTCGCGAACACGCCCAGCGAAACCCCGCCGCCGTCACCCGCGGCCGGCCGCTGGACATGGAGACCTATCTTTCCGCGCGTATCATCGCCGACCCCTTGCGGCTCTACGACTGCTGCCTGGAGACCAACGGCGCCTGTGCAGTGCTGGTGACCACCTGGGAACGCGCGCGCGACCTGGGCGCAGCGCCGGTTCCGATTCTGTCGTCGGCGCACGGGTCCAGCGTCGGCTGGTCGTCAGGGCCGCTGGGCGCCTTCAACATGCCCTTGGAAAGCTTCGCCACCATCGGCGCGGCCAGCCTGGCCAACGACCTCTACGGACGGGCAGGGGTCAAGCCGTCGGACATCGACGTGGCCCAGATCTACGACAACTTCACCGGCCTGGCGCTGATGGCTATGGAGGACTATGGCCTGTGCCCGCGCGGCGAGGCCGGCGCCTTTTCGGCCAGCGGCGCGATCCAGTGGCCGCATGGCGCATTGCCGGTCAACACCCACGGCGGCAATCTCTCCGAGGCCTACATCCATGGTCTGAACCATGTGGTGGAGGGGGTGCGCCAGATGCGCGGGACCTCCACTTGCCAGGTGGGCGGCGCGGAGCTTTGCCTGGTGACTGGCGGCCCTGGTCCCGCGCCGACCAGCGCGCTGATCCTGGGGCGGGTCTGATGGCGGACGCGCCCCCCACCCTCGTCGACAGGCTGCACCTGCATGGCTGCAGCCTGGGCGATGCGCCTGCGCTGAGCGACCCGGCCCACAGCGTGACCTGGGCGCAGCTCGACGCGCAGACGAACCGCATCGCCAACGCCCTGGCCGGCGCGGGCATAGGCGCCGGCGCCCGCGTGGCGTTGATGGTCGGCGCCGATGTGGCGGGCGTGCTCTGGCTTCTGGGCGTGCTGAAGGCCGGCGCATCCGTCGTACCCGTTCCCGGCTTGGTCGGCGACGAGGCGGTTCTGCGCATCCTGAGCGATTGCCAGGCCGGGGCCTTGCTGGTGTCGGAGCGATACCGACGACTGGTGACGCCCCGTGTCGCAAACATGCCAATTCCCCGGATCGCCATCGATTTCGAGGCGGAGGGATATCTTTCCGCCGGCGCCTTCCTGGATGGCGCGGACGAGACTGCGCCCGAGGCTGCGGTGCGGCCCCGCGACGAGTTCAACATCATCTACAGCTCCGGCACGACGGGCCGTCCCAAGGGCATCGTCCACAGCCACGCGCTGCGGGCGGCCTGGTCGATCGGCGTCAGCGAACTCGCCTTTCCAGCGGGCGTGCGCACCCTGACGACCACCAGCCTCTACTCCAACTGGACGCTGTGCGCCCTGGTCTACACGCTGTGGAACGGCGGCCATGCGCACCTGATGGAGCGGTTCTCGCCCGGGGCCCTGGTCGAGGCCTGCCAAGGGTTCGCGCCGGACAACGTCTATCTCGTGCCCGTTCAGGTGGCGCGACTGCTGGACGATCCCACGGCCGTGGCGCAGCTAGCCGCCCTCCCGCCCTCGACGAAATGGTGCGCCGGCTCCCGCATGCCGGTGGAGCACAAGCGCGAGATCCTGCGCCTGTGGCCGGGCGGTCTGATCGAGGTCTACGGGATGACCGAGGGCGCGCCCTCCACCTTGCTGCTGGCCCATGAGCGACCCGACAAGCTGCACACGGTGGGCAGCAGCGACGTGCCCGACGGGATCAAGATCATCGACGAGGACGGCCTGGAACTGGGCGTCGGTCGGGTCGGCGAGGTGGTGGGCCGGGCCGTCGACGTCACGGATGGCTATCACAACGACCCGGAGGCGACCGCGGCGCTCATCTGGCGGGACGCTGCGGGCGATCCCTTTCTGCGCTCGGGGGACATTGGCTGCCTGGACGAGGAGGGCTTCCTCCAGATCCTGGATCGCAAGAAGGACATGATCATCTCCGGCGGCTTCAACGTCTACGCCGCCGACCTCGAAGAGGTTCTCGCCGGCCATCCCGAGGTGGCCGAGGCGGCGGTCTTCGCAATCCCCAGCGCGCAGTGGGGCGAAACCCCGGCCGCCGCGGTGACCCTGCGCGACAGCGCCGGGGTCCAGGGCCACGACCTGCGCGATTGGGCCAACCAGCGGCTGGGACGGGTGCAGCGCCTGGCGGCCGTCGTGGTCGTCGAGCGGCTGCCGCGCGGCGCGCTGGGCAAGGTGCTGAAGCGAGAGCTTCGCGAGCGGTTTCACACTCTCAATCCGGAACATGCGAGCTTCGATGAGTAGTCAGATCAATATCTTGCCGCCTTACCTGGTCTTCCTCGGTGACGTCAGGGATGAGGTGACCGCCAAGACCGGCCTTGGCCTTGTGCAATGGCGCGGACCCGATTGCCTGGGCCAAGCCCGGCTGCCCGGCTGCGAAATCGACCTTGGCCTGCCGGAGATGTCGCCGCCCCAGGCGGCCTCGGCCGGCGCCCGCACCCTGGTCATCGGCATCGCGCCGCGAGGCGGCGCGCTGCCGGTCAGCTACATCGACGTCCTGGTCCAGGCGATGGAAGCTGGCCTGGACGTCGCCAGCGGCCTGCATGACCGGCTGGGCGCGATCCCGGCGCTACAGGCTGCGGCGGACCGCACGGGGCGTCGCCTGATCGACGTGCGCCACTCCAGCCGCGACTATACGGTCGGCAACGGGCGGAAGCGGCCGGGTCGGCGACTGTTGACCGTGGGCACCGACTGCGCCGTGGGCAAGAAGTATACGGCCCTGGCCCTGCACGCCGACCTGCGCCAGCGGGGCGTGGCGGCCACCTTCCGGGCGACGGGGCAGACCGGCATCCTGATCGGCGGCGGCGGGATCGCCGTCGACGCCGTGGTGGCGGACTTCGTCGCCGGCGCCGCCGAGCAGCTTGCGCCGGCGGCCGACGCCGACCACTGGGACGTGATCGAAGGGCAGGGGTCGCTGTTCCATCCCGCCTTCGCCGGGGTGTCCCTGGGGTTGCTGCACGGTTCGCAGCCTGACGCCTTCGTCGTCTGCCACGAGCCGACCCGTACGGTCATGGCCGGAGTGGAGACCCCCGTGCCCAGCCTCGAGGCGGTGATCGACCTGACGACCCGGCTGGGGCGGGTGACCAACGCCGACATCCGCTGCGTCGGCGTCTCCATCAACACGGGCAAGCTCACGGCCTCGGCCGCCGAGGCCCTTCTCAGGGAGACCGATCGGAGGCTGGGCCTGCCCTGCGTCGATCCCGTCCGGTTCGGCGTCGCGCCCATCACGGAGACCCTGTCGTGACCCGCGCCCGCACCCTTGAGGTGGCCATCGAGGATTGGCCGCTCATCAAGCCGTTCGCCATTTCGCGCAGCGTCGACCTGAGCGCCGTCGTCGTCGTGGTTCGCATTCAGGAAGGCGACGCCATCGGCCGGGGCGAGGCCACGCCCTACGCCCACTATGGCGAGACGCCGGAAAGCGTGGTCGCGGCCATCGAGGCCTGCCGCGACGAGATCGAGTCCGGCTCGCCGCCCCCCGTGGAGCGCCTGAACCTGAGAGGCGCCGCCAGCAACGCGGTGGACTGCGCGCTCGTCGATCTGGCCGCCAAGCGGGCGGGCGTCCCCGCCTGGTCGATGCTGCACATGCAGGAACCCACGGCCCTGGTCACCACGGCCACGGTGACCCTCGACACTCCGGAACGGATGGCCGCGGACGCCGCTGCCTGGGCGGACTTCAAGATCCTCAAGTTGAAGCTGGGCGAGGGGGAGGCCGACGTCGAGCGTGTCGCGGCCGTGCGCCGGGCCCGGCCGGATGCGCGGCTGATCTGCGACGCCAATGAGGGGTGGAGCCTGGATCAACTGGCGAACTATGCCGGACCGATGAGCGCGCTGGGCATCGAGATGATCGAGCAGCCGTGCAAGGCCGGGCAGGACGAGGGGCTGCGCAACCTCAAGCTCGGCATGCCGCTGTGTGCGGACGAGTCGTGCCACGTGGCCGCCGACGTGGAGGCGCTGGTGGGCAAGTACCAACTGGTCAGCATCAAGCTGGACAAGACGGGCGGCCTCAACGGCGCCCTGGATCTGGCGGCGGCCGCCAAGAACCATGGCATGGGGGTGATGATGGGCTGCATGCTGTCCACCTCCCTGGCCATCGCTCCGGGCCTGCTGGCCGGACAAGGCGCCCGTTACGTGGACCTCGACGGACCGACGACCCTGGCGCGGGACCGCGATCCGCCGATGCGGTTCGAGAATGGCATGGTCCACCCCGCCTCGCCGGTCCTGTGGGGATGACGGCCGGGAACGCTCACACGCTGGCGGCGCGGCGCGATCGCGTCTTTGGCGCCGGGGCGCCGCTGTTCTACCGCGAGCCGCTCCATATCGTGCGTGGGGAAGGGGTCTATCTGTTCGATGCGGACGGGCGGCGATACCTCGATCTCTACAACAACGTGCCCTCCGTCGGGCATGGACATCCTCGGGTCGTCCAGGCGATGGCGGCGCAGCAGGCGATGTTGAACGTGCACAGCCGCTATCTCCACGAGGGCGCCGTGGCCTTCGCCGAGCGGCTGGTGGGCCTGAACCACTCGGGCGTCGCTAGCGTCGTCTTTAGCTGCACGGGAACCGAGGCCAACGAGGTCGCCATCCGGATGGCGAGGATCGCCACCGGTCGCCATGGGGTCGTCTGCTCCAGCGCGGCCTATCACGGCAACAGCGAACTGGTCGGCGCTCTCAATCCCTTCGAGCGCCGGCGGGCGCCGTCCGAGGCGGTGCGCGTCTTTCCAACGCCGGAGCTCTACCGGCCGATCGCGCCAGGCGCGGACCAGGCCCGTAACGCCGAGGCCTATCTTGAGCGCCTGCAAGAGGCCATCTCGGCGTTGGAAGGAAACGGCGCCGGCTTCGCCGCCCTGATCGTCTGCCCGATCTTCGCCAATGATGGGCTGCCGGACATCCCCAAGGATTTCATGCGCCGGGCCTGCGAGATGGCGCATGCCGCGGGTGGCCTGGTCATCTCTGACGAGGTGCAGGCCGGATATTGCCGGACGGGAGCCTGGTGGGGCTACCAGCACGCCGGCTTCGAGCCCGACATCACGGTCTTGGGCAAGGCAATGGGAGCTGGTCTGCCCCTGGCCGCGACAATGGCGGGGCGCGATGTCGTGGAAGGGTTCCGCGCCCGCACCCACTACTTCAACACCTTTGCCGCCAGCCCCTTGCAGGCCGCGGTAGGCATGGCCGTGCTGGATGTGATCGAGGCCGAGGGGCTTGCGGAGAACGCCGCGCGCGTCGGAGCGGCCTTCAAGGCTATGCTCCGGCAGCGTCAGCCGATGGATCAGCGGATTGGCGACGTCAGGGGCGCGGGCCTTTTCCTGGGTGTCGAGGTGGTCCGTGGCCACGGCGATTCACGGCCGGACAAGGCGCTGGCCGTGGAGGTCGTCAATCGCCTGAAGTCCATGGGCTTCCTCACGGCGAACGCCGGAGTCCACGGCAACGTCATCAAGCTGCGGCCGCCCCTGGCCTTTTCGCTCGCCGACGCGGAGGCCTTCGTCGAGGCTTTCGACCAGGCGATGAGCCAGACCCATGTCTAGATCCGGGACGGAGGCCCGCTTCCTGCCGGCCGCTCTGCACGCGCTTAAGGCCTTCGGGGTCGATGCCCGGACGGTCGCACTGGCCTGGCACGGCGAGAACCTGACCTTCCGGGCCGAAGACTTCCAAGGCACCGTTTACGCCCTGCGGCTTCACCGTTCGGGCCATAACAGCCGGGAGGAGCTGGAGGCGGAGTTCGTCTGGGTTCAGGCCCTGGCCGACGCGGGCGTCTCCGTGCCCGACCGGCGCCTGACCTGCGATGGCGGTGCGGTGGCGGCGATCCGGACAGAGACGGGCGAGGAGCGTTTCGCAAGCCTCGCGCGCTGGGTGAACGGCATGTCGCTCCATCAGATGCTGGAGACCTGCCCCGAACAATTGGTGCAGGGCGCGCATCTGGCGAAGCTGGGTGCGGCGACGGCCCGGATGCACGCCCAGGCCAAAGCCTGGCGTCCGCCGCCGGGGTTCGTGCGTCGGGCCTTGAATTTCGAGACCCTGATCGGGGATGCGCCGGTCTGGGGCCACTTCGACCGGCACCCTGCGCTGACCAGGGATGAACGAGCGGTGTTGACTCAAGCGCGCGACGACCTGCGCGAGCGTCTTGCCGGCCAGACCGCGGCGTCCAGCCTGATCCACGGCGACCTGACGCTCGCCAATGTGATGGCGGACGGCGATGGCTTGCGCCTGATCGATTTCGACGACGCGGGCTTCGGCTCTCCCCTGTACGACCTGGGAACCTTGTTGTTCCATCTGGTTGGCGAGGCGGACTATCGGCGTTGCGAGGCGACGTTCCTGGAGGCCTACGCCGCCATCGAACCCCTGGCCGACGATTCGCTGGCCCTGCTGTCGCCGATGATGTTGATGCGGGGATTGTTTCTGGTGGGCTGGTTCGAGCAGCGCCCGAAGCTGAGCGCCTCGCGGGCCTTCGTGGCGTTGAAGGCCGCCGTCGTGTCCCAGGCGAGAGCGTTCCTCGATGGTTGAGCAGACTGCCGCGTGGATGGCGAGGCGGCTCGCTAAAGGTGTGAATTCAACATTGTTTCATCAATATCCACGGCCTATTTTCGTTTGGTCTAAAAATGTGAAAATCGTTGGCGCCTTGAGCTCTCTGCGCCATCGGAAGGAAGGCGCGTGATGTCGGAAGCTAAGATGCCCCCCGGCGGGATTGGTGGCGCGTTGCGCTCCTATCGGCAGCGCGCCGGGCTGACCCTGGCCGAGTTGCATGAACGCAGCGGACTGGCGCTGTCGACGTTGTCGAAGGCGGAAAACAACAAGATCTCCCTGACCTACGACAAGATCGAGAAGATCTGCTTGGCCCTGGGCATCGACATGGCCCAGATCGTGGCGCCCAGCACGGCGCCGTCGGCGATCGTGGTCAATGGCCGGCGCAGCATCGTGCGGGCGGGCGAAGGCCAGACCATCGAGTCCGAGCACTACGCCGACACCTACCTGGCGACCGAGTTGCTGCACAAGGGGATGACGCCGGTCATTGTCGACGTCAGGGCTCGGTCGATCGAGAACTTCGATGACTTCCATCACCACGCGGGTGAGGAATATGTCTACGTCCTTGAAGGCGAAGTGGATTTCCACACCGAGGTCTACGCGCCAGCACGCCTGGCGGCGGGGGACTCCATCTATTTCGACAGCGAGATCGGCCATGCCTGGATCGCCGCCAGCCCCGGCCCCTGCCGCATCCTGTCCGTCTGCCTGCGCTCCCGCCCGGCGGTCGCGGTCAAGGCCACGGTGGAGCGCGATGCGACCATCCTCGACATCAGTCAGCGCCGCAGAAGCGCTGGGTGAGGCCTCTTCGCCCTTCGCGCATTGAGATTCGGTGGCCCTGCGACCGTTCCGCCTGGCGTTTCCGCGGCCGCTCACCCGAGCGGCGGAGCGGTCCGGTCAATCACTGGCTTTAGGGCGAACGAGGACTGAATGCGCGCGACACCGGGGATCCGCGTCAGAAATCCCGTCATGAAAGCTTGATAGGATTCCAGGTCGGCGGCGACGACCCGTAGCAGATAGTCCGCATCGCCGGACATCAGGTAGCAGCTCATGATCTCGGGCGCCTGCGCGATGCGGCTCTCGAAGGTTTCGAGAGCCTCCTCCGCCTGACGCTCCAAGCTGACCTGAACGAAGACGCTGAACGCAGCGCCCAGCCGTCGCTCGTCGAACCGCGCCGCATAGCCGGTGATGAAGCCCTCGGTCTCCAACCGCCTTACGCGCCGCATCACCGGCGTAAGCGACAGGCCGACCTGCGCAGCAAGATCACGCCAACTGAGACGTCCGTCCGCCGCCAGGGCGGCAAGAATCCTGCGATCCGTACGGTCGAGGCGGGGGGCGGTTGTTTGCGTCATGGTTGCGTATGATCCTGGTGCAAAAGCACTAATAAACCCCAATACAGGTAGGTGGTTTGGTGGGAAATACTCTCCTAGTTGGCGATATTGTCCACCCTTCCTTTGGGAGGGCGTTGCATGTCGGCCGTCGATCTCCAGTTCAGCCTTGACGATGTCTATTCGCGCGAGGCCGGCCGTCTCTATATGAGCGGAATTCAAGCCCTTGTTCGGTTGCCGCTCATGCAGCGGCGGCTCGATCGGGCGCGGGGCCTGTCGACGGCCGGATTGATCTCGGGCTACCGCGGCTCGCCCCTGGGCGCTTACGATCAGCAACTCTGGCGCGCGGAAAAACACCTCAAATCGCACGATGTCGTCTTTCAGCCGGGCCTCAATGAGGACCTTGCTGCGACTGCGCTCTGGGGCGCGCAGATGCATCGCGCCTACGGACCGGCCCGCGTGGATGGGGTGTTCGGCGTCTGGTATGGCAAGGGGCCGGGCGTCGACCGCTCCGGCGACGTGTTCCGCAACGCCAACATGCTCGGTACGTCGCGGCTCGGCGGAGTGGTGGCCCTGGCCGGCGATGACCACTCGGCGCAGTCATCGATGTTCCCGCACCAAACGGATGCGATCTTCCACTCGGTTTCGATGCCGGTGGTGCAGCCGTCGTCGGTGCGGGACATCTTGACCCTGGGGCTCTCGGCCTTTGCCCTATCAAGGTACGCAGGCGTCTGGGTCGCCATGAAGACGATCGCGGAGGTCGTTGAGAGCGCCGCCTCCTTCGAGGCCCCCGACCCGCTGCCGCGGTTCGTGGCCCCGGCGGACTTCCTTCCGCCGCCGCACGGCCTCAACTGGGATCCGTCCGTCACCTGGCCGGGCGCCCGCGCCGAGCTCGAGCGCCGTCTCATCGAGGAGCGCCTGCCGGCCGTAGCGGCCTGGGCGCGGGCCAACGGGCTTGATGGGATCGTGCAGGACGCGCCGCGGCGGCGGATCGTCTTGGTGACCGTTGGCAAGGCGCACCAAGACGTGATGGAGGCGTTCGCACGCCTCGGCGTTGACGCGGCGCGCGCGGGGGCTTTGGGCGTGGCGATCTACAAGGTCGCCCTGAGCTGGCCGCTTGAAACCTCCCAACTGCAAGTGTTGGCGCAGGAAGCCGAGCTCGTTGTCGTCGTCGAAGAGAAGCGAGGCTTCGTCGAGGATCAGCTCAAGGCTGCGCTCTACAACATCCCCGCCTCGCGCCGCGCGGCGGTCATCGGCAAGCGCGACCGCGACGGCGCACCGCTCTTCCCCGAAATCCTGGAGTTCACGCCGCTGCTGGTGGCGCGCGCGCTTAGCCGAGTCCTGGGGGCCGCGGCGGCCGAATTCGCGCCGATCCTTGCGAAATGGGAGGCGCAGGCGGCGCGGCCGGACGTCTCGGGCCTCGTGGCGCGTCGCCCCTTCTTCTGCGCAGGTTGCCCCCACAACACGTCCACTCGCACGCCGGACGGTTCCATTGCCGGCGGCGGTATCGGTTGCCACGTAATGGCGCTTAGCGAGCCGAAGCTGAAGACCTCGACCTTCAGCCAGATGGGTGGCGAGGGCGCGCAATGGATCGGCGCAGAGCCGTTCGCCGAGGCCGGGCACATCTTCCAGAATCTGGGCGACGGGACCTATCAGCATTCGGGGCTGCTCGCCGTTCGCGCCGCCGTGGCGGCCGACGCCAACATGACCTTCAAGATCCTCTACAACGATGCTGTCGCCATGACTGGCGGCCAGCCTGCGGAAGGTCGGATCGATCCTAAGCGGATCACCCGGCAACTGGCGGCCGAAGGGGTCTCGCGCATCGCGCTCGTTTCCGAGCAGCCCGATCGCTGGCGCGGCGCCGAGGGGCTGGCGACAGGAATAACCTTCCACGGCCGCGAGGCTCTCGACGCCGTGCAGCGCGAGCTGCGCGAGATTCCCGGGGTCACGGCGATCGTCTATGAGCAGACCTGCGCCTCGGAGAAGCGGCGGCGGCGAAAGCGTGGCGCATTCCCCGATCCCGACAGGCGGCTCTTCATCAACCCCCGAGTCTGCGAGGGCTGCGGCGACTGCCAGATACAGTCGAACTGCATCGCGGTGGAGCCGCTGGAGACAGCCTTCGGCGTCAAGCGCCGCATCAACCAGAGCGCCTGCAACAAGGATTTCTCCTGCGTCAAAGGCTTCTGTCCCAGTTTTGTGGAGATCGAGGGCGCTACGCCGCCCCGTCCCGACGAGCAGGCGCTCGCCAAAGCGGCCGCCGCGTTGTTCGACGCCCTGCCGCAACCGCGTCTTGCGGCCCTTGACCGGGACTTCAATGTCTTCGTGGCTGGAGTCGGCGGCACGGGCGTGCTGACTTTGGGGGCGCTCCTGGGGACAGCGGCGCATGTGGAAGGCTTGGCCGCGACGACGCTCGATTTCACGGGGCTGGCGCAGAAGAACGGCGCCGTTACGAGCCAGGTCCGGATCGCCGCCGACCCTGGCGTGCTGCACGCGGTGCGGATCGGCGAGGGCGCCCTGGATCTGATGCTCGCCGCCGACATCGTGGTGGGCAGCTCGGCAGACGCGCAGATGCGCCTCGACTCAAAACGCACGTTGGTGGTCCTCAACGAGGACGCCGCGCCGACAGCGGACGCCGTGGCGGACCGCGATGCGCGCCTACCGCTCGCGGCGATGCGGCGGGCGATCGGGCGCAAGGCGCGGCGCATCGCGGCGTGGCGCACGACAAGTTACGCCGAGGCCATCTTCGGTGAAGCGGCGACAGCGAACACGCTGCTGCTGGGCTACGCTTGGCAACTCGGCGCGCTGCCCCTCTCGGAGGCCGCGATCCTCCGCGCCATCGAGATCAATGGCGTCGCCGTCGACGCCAACAAGAAGGCGTTTCGATGGGGGCGGGCGGTGGCGCACGACGAGGTCGGCGTCGCGCAGATACTTGGAATGCGGACGGCGCCTATCCATGCGGAAACGGTGGCGGAACTGGTTGGCCGTCTGGCGGGGGAGCTCACGGCCTATCAGGACCGCGCCTACGCCGCGCGTTTCGAGGCCCTGGTCGACAAGGTGCGCCAGGCCGAAGGGAGCCGCGGCGAGGCCCTGGCGCGGGTGGTCGCCACCCAGGCCTATCGGCTTATGGCCTATAAGGACGAGTACGAAGTGGCGCGCCTCTATGCCGATCCGGAGTTCCGGGGCGCGCTCGGTCGCGATCTGCAGGGCTCGAAGAAGATCAGCCTCTGGCTCTCGCCGCCTTTCATGAGCCGCCCGGACGCGGCCACCGGTCGCCCCCGCAAGCGGCGCTTCGGTCCCTGGATATTGCCTGTGATGGGCTGGCTTGCGCGCGGCAAGGCGCTTCGCGGCACGATGCTGGACCCGTTCGGGCGCACGGAGGAACGGCGCGCCGAGCGTCAGTTGGTTTCCGACTACTTCGCCGACATCGATCGCATTTGCGCAAGTCTCACCGATACGGCGTTTACATCCGCGCTCGCCCTCGCTGAGTGGCCAGCGCAGGCGCGCGGATATGGTCCGGTCAAGGCAGCCGGAATGGCTCGAGCCGCGGAAGCCAGAGCCCGGCTCTGGGCCGCCTACGAGAATCGGACGGAAGCCGCCTGACAATCGAAACGCCGCTGTCCCTGGATGGCGCCGATCGCCTGAGGGCGAGTCATCGCTCGGCCGACAAGGCGCTATTCAAGCGCGCCTATTCCCAGACGCACGAAGTCGGCGACGGCGCTTGCAGGACCCATTTCATCAGATGTTTGCGACGAGACCGGCTGCATGGCCAGCCTCGTCGCGACTGATCGATTGCGCGAAAGCAGGACAACGGGGTGAAGCTGTGTGTGGACCGCGTTGTCCGCGGCTTGGATGTTCAGCGCCGGAAGAGAGAAGAGTTCTCTGACTGGTTGGCGATGCAAGCAGTCATCCGCCTACAAGTCTCCGCGTGAGCCGTCAGGCGGAGGCCTCAGCCAAAGGGACGAGCTCTCGCTGGATGAAGTCGACACGGAAGGCGAAGACGGCTGCCGTGCACCTCCTCTCGCCTCGCACCTCCAGGTGTTCTTGTTTTGTTCTTGACGGGCCTGATCCGGATGGGCATCTTGCATCTTCGCTGGACGAGCGTGGGTGACGCTCCAGCCTGCATATCAAACAGGAAAAGGGGCGGCCGCTCGGGCCGGCGCTAGGCATGGGTGAAGGCATCGCGGAATTCATGGAACGTCAGCGGCGTAGGGCCGCGCGGTTCACCCGAGACGCTGACCCAAGGTTTTATGGGACAAGTGTCCTGGGTGAGCGCTGGAGTGGGCGTGATCTTGGGTTGCCGGAGTATGGACTCGCAGGTCGACTGTGGCATGGGAGCCCTGCGCCTCTGAAGGCGCGGATCGGAGGGGTCGGCGCTGCAGCCGGAGGCGCCGCCTACGAGTTGGAGGGAGAGCAGGAATGGTGAAGCTAAGGCCGAACGTCTGGTTCAAGGCCGACTTCCCGGACGACGCCCTCTATGCCGAAGACGGTAACGAGCTTCGGTTCGCTGGACAGGCGGTCGTTCGATCTGTCGCAGAAATGTTGAGGGCCCGTGGCTATCGCGTCGACGAGCCGGAAAATGAACACGAGAACGGCTGGTCGCTCAATGCCTATCGCCAAGGGCAGCGCTTCTGGATGCAGGTCACCTTCATCGACGACTATATTCTTCAGTCGAAGGACATGACCTGGCGGCTCTGGCCCAATCGCGCTGCATTCATCGCGTTCCTTAGTGATCTTGAAGCCAGTCTGAAGAGCGATCCGCGCTTCAGCAATCTCCGTTGGTGGGTGAAGGATTGGCCGCCTACCGAAGCGGAGTCGTTCCAAAGCCCCATGGATTAGGGAGTTTGGGCGGGCGGTGGTTCGAGCAGACCTTTGGTCTGTCTGATGTCAGGCCAGCACTCGCGGCGCATGCAAGGACTGAGGCGAGGCGGCCCTTCGGTCGCTGAACATCGAACTCGCCAACGCCCGTTTCACCGGCCAGCCTTCCTCCTCGATCCGGGCGCAGAACTCAGCGATGGCGGCGGCGGTCGGCATGATCGTCAGCTTCAGGAGCTGGCGGCCAGGAGGAAGCTCGCTCTCCTCGCTCACTCCAGCCGTGTCCGTGCGCCAGGGCAGCGGGCGGCGAGTGCGGTGTCGGTCGGCCCCGAGCGCGCGGGCCTCGTCCTCCGGGGCGAGCTGCTGGCGGACCTTCTCTCTCAGGGTATCCATCAGGTCTCCATCAGGAGATTACTAGGGTGGGCCTTAATTAGGGCTCGCACTTCGGCAGCCCATTGGCGCCGAGGCGCGGGGTCAGGGTGCCCATTCGCATGAGATACTCGCAGCCGGTGTCCAGGTCCCTCCAGACGCTGGCGACCCAATCCCCCTTCTCGTTTGTGAACCGAGTGTAGACAGGGGCGACGCGATCCTTCGAGGCGTTTGCCGCAATGGCGGCGGTGCCTAACAGGGCGACCAGGCTGCGGACATAAGCGCGGCGGTGCGTGGCATGGGTCCTCCTTCGCTGCGTTGGTGCAGCGGCGTGAAGATGCAGGGGGCGCCGAGGTGTGCCAAGGCGCTGTGCCGGTTGGCGCCCTTGGGAAGGTCTACCTAAGAGATTGATTTTATTGAGGGGGTTTGGCGGTGAGAGAGGGATTCGAACCCTCGATAGGCTTTCACCTATACACGCTTTCCAAGCGTGCGCGATCGACCACTCCGCCACCTCACCACAGGCCCTGAAGGGGGCCAGCCCCTCGCGGAAGGCGCGCAATATACTCATGACGCCCCTGCGGGCAAGCGGCCTTGCGCGCGGGCGTGCAATCGCCTGCGCGCGCACCTATGTTGGCGGCGCATTCTCATCGATCGGGCGCGCCATGATCTTCGCCAAGAAAACCCTCGAACTCCCCACCCTCGACACCGCCCTGCCGGGCCGCTCCACCCCGTTGCCGACCGCCCAGACCCACTTCGTCAACGGCCGGCCGCTGAAGGGCCCCTATCCGGACGGGCTGGAGATCGCCGATTTCGCCATGGGCTGCTTCTGGGGCGTGGAGCGCAAGTTCTGGCAGCTTCCCGGCGTCTGGGTCACCGCCGTCGGCTATGTGAACGGCGTCACCCCCAACCCGACCTACGAGGAAGTCTGCAGCGGCCGCACCGGCCATACCGAGGCGGTGCGGGTGGTCTATGATCCGCGCGTGGTCACCTACGAGGACCTGCTGAAGGTGTTCTGGGAGAACCACGACCCGACCCAGGGCATGCGCCAGGGCAATGACATCGGCACGCAGTACCGCTCGGGCGTCTATGTCCACAACGACGCCCAGGCCTCGGCCGCCGCGGCCTCGCTGCAGGCCTACCAGCAGGCGCTGTCGGACCGGGGCTACGGCGCGGTGACCACCGAGATCGCCGAGGCGCCTGAGTTCTACTTCGCCGAGGACTACCACCAGCAGTACCTGGCCAAGAACCCTGCCGGCTACTGCGGGATCGGCGGCACCGGCGTGACCTGCCCGATCGGCGTCGGCGTCCGCGCGTGAGGCCGGGCGGCGCGCCGCGCCCGCAGATCGGCCCGGCATGACCCGCGAGGAGGTGGAGGTCCTGGCCCTGGCCCTGCCGGCGGCGACCAGGGTCGTCCAGTGGGGCGGCGCCGACGTCTACAAGGTCGGCGGCAAGGTGTTCGCGATCTGCGGCCTGGCTGGCGGCCTGTCGTTCAAGGTCACCGAGATCGGCTTCATGGTGCTGACCGACGAGGGCGGTCCGGGACGCCAGGCGCCCTACCTCGCCAAGGGCCAGTGGGTGAGCGTCGACCTGGACGCGGTGGACGCGCAGGAGGTCGCCGGTTGGATCGCCGCCTCGCACGACCTCATCGCCGCCAAGCTGACGCGCAAGCTCCGGGCCGAGCTCGGCCTCTAGTCCTCGCGCCGTTCCAGCAGGGTGCGGACGTCGCGGATCGCGCGGGCCGCCGGCGAGTGCCGCTGGCGGGCGAACAGCAGCGCCACGGCCGACAGGGTGACGAGCGTGAAGGCGATCGGGCCGAACAGCCAGGCCGCCGCCGCCAGGGCGAAGTAGTAGCCGCGCACGCCGCGATTGAACGACGACAGCGCCGGGTTCAGCAGCCGCGCCGCCGTCTCGCCGTAGTCGCGCTGGAAGTCCTTGTCCTCGGTGGTCGGCGTCGCCCCGATCACCGCCAGGCAGTAGTTCATCTGCCGGATCGCCCAGATGAAGTCGAGCAGGCCGCGCGCCAGGGTCAGCAGCACCAGGGCGATCTGCGCCTCGAACAGCAGCCGCGAGGAGGTCTTCAGCACCATCAGGCTGGAGGCGCTGCGGAACGCCCCTTCGCCGCCGAACAGCACCCCGGCCGCCCCGGCGATCAGGATCAGGTTGGACGAGGCGAAGAACGAGGCCGAGTTCAGGGTGTGCCCCAGCAACTGGCCGTCCATGAACTTGTTCTCGCGGCCGGCCATGGTCCGCATCCAGGCGGCGCGCAGCACGGTCATGTCGGTGTTGAGCACGCCCCTGCCGCGGGCCAGCGCCTTCAGCAGCGGCTCATAGGCCAGCCAGGCGACGGCGAAGATCGCGAAGGCGGCGATGTCTGCCCTCGACAGGGCGCTCAGGAAGTTCACGGCCAGGATCCTCGGCGCTTGAGCGTAACGGCTCTGTCCGGAAAACGGCAGATCGCCAGATTCGTCGGATATTCGCTAGATGCGGCCGGCCAGGTCCAGCACCACGACGATGGCCAGGGTCAGGGCCAGGCCCGCGAACGGCAGATAGCCCCAGCGGCGGGAGTGCTTCCAGACGGGCAGGGCGATGACCAGGCACGCGCTCAGGATCGCGAGCAGCGCGACGTCCAGCTTCATGACTTCCCCTCCCTGCCGGTCTCTCCAAGGCCAACGGCCAGGCTTGGGCGCAGTTCCGCTAGCGGTCGGAGACGTCGGCGGTGTGGATCGTGCTGTCGCCCTGCTTGACGCCCAGCGCGTAGAGCAGGCCGATGAACCAGCCCTTGGTGACCGGCAGCAGGATCAGGGTGACGACGGCCAGGGGGATCAGCGTCGCGGGCAGGACGATCAGGGTCGGCGCCTGCCAGATGACCGGGAACAGCAGCAGCGGCGCGACGATCAGGTGGCCGACGATCAGGATGGTGAAATAGGCCGGGCCGTCGTCGGCCGGATACCTGGCCAGGTCCAGGTCGCAGACCGGGCAGCGCGGCTCCACCTTCAGATAGCGCCAGAACAGCTTGCCTTCGCCGCAGGCGGGGCAGCGGCCCTTGAGGCCGCGGAGCATCGATTGCACGAACATGGACGCGATACCTGGGTGACTTCGCGCTTCGATATGCGCTTCGGAGCGCCGCAAGGAAAGGGGCGCGGCCGCCGCAGGCGCGGAACGGCGCCGCCGCGCAGGCTTTTCACCTGGGACGCCAACCCGCCGAGGGACTGCAGATGACCGACGATTCCCGCGCGCCCGCGGAAAGACCGCCGCACGGCCATGTGGGGCCCACGACCCCGGCCGAGGACGTCTCGCGCAGCGCCAACCCGGCGGTGGTGCCGCCCGCGGAGAAGGCGAGGATCGCCGAGGAGGCGTCCCGCGAGGAGGACGCCTAGGCTCAGCGCTTCATGTCGTTGGCGGCGCCGGTGATGGCCGCGCCGGCGGCCTGGGCGTCGCGGCCGATGCCGGCCACGGTGTTGCAGGCCGAGGTCATGAGCGCCGCGGCGACGACGGCGAGGGTGATGATCTTGCGCATGGGTGGTCCCCCCAAAGTGTTTCGGCCAAGGGTCTCGCCCCGATGGTGATGGCCAAGCTTCCTGGCGTTTTTTAGGCTCGCCCGGCGACGCTGATCAACGGGGCGTGGGTGGCCGGCGCAAGCGGCCGGCCATGACAGATCCTAGTCGGCGTCCATCTTCAGGGCGGCGATGAAGGCCTCCTGCGGGATCTCGACCTTGCCGAACTGGCGCATGCGCTTCTTGCCGGCCTTCTGCTTGTCCAGCAGCTTGCGCTTGCGGCTCATGTCGCCGCCATAGCACTTGGCCGTCACGTCCTTGCGCAGGGCGCGGATGGTCTCGCGGGCCACGATCCGGCCGCCGATCGCCGCCTGCAGCGGAATCTGGAACTGGTGCGGGCTGATCAGGTCCTTCATCTTCTCGACCATGCCGCGGCCGCGGGTCTCGGCCCGGTCGCGGTGGACCAGCATCGAGAGCGCGTCCACCGGCTCGGAATTGACCAGGATCGACATCTTCACCAGGTCGCCGACGCGATAGCCCTCGATGGCGTAGTCGAACGAGGCGTAGCCCTTCGAGACGCTCTTCAACCGGTCGTAGAAGTCGAACACCACCTCGTTCAGCGGCAGGTCGTAGACCACCAGCGCGCGGCTGCCGACATAGCTCAGCTCGCGCTGCTCGCCGCGGCGGTCCTGGCAGAGCTTGATGACCGAGCCGAGGTACTCGTCCGGCGTCAGGATGGTCGCCTTGATCCACGGCTCGCTGATGTCGGCGATCTTCACCGGGTCGGGCATGTCGGCCGGGTTGTGCAGCTCGATCTCGCTGCCGTCGGTCATGTGGATCTTGTAGACGACGCTGGGCGCGGTCGCGATCAGGTCCAGGTCGAACTCGCGGCTCAGCCGCTCCTGGATGATCTCCAGGTGCAGCAGCCCCAGGAACCCGCAGCGGAAGCCGAAGCCGAGCGCGGCGCTGGTCTCCATCTCGTAGGTGAAGCTGGCGTCGTTCAGGCGCAGGCGGCCGATGGCGGCGCGCAGGTCCTCGAAGTCGGCCGCGTCCACCGGGAACAGGCCGCAGAACACCACCGACTGGGCGACGCGGAAGCCGGGCAGGGCGTGCTCGGTCTGGCGCTTTTCCTCGGTGATGGTGTCGCCGACGGCGGCGTCGGCCACCTGCTTGATCTGGGCGGTGATGTAGCCGATCTCGCCGGGGCCGAGCTCGGCGACCTCGGTCTGCTTGGGCCGGAACACGCCGATCTTGTCCACCTGATGGGTGGCGCCGGCGTTCATCATCCGCACCTTCATGCCGGCCTTCAGCACCCCGTCCAGCACGCGCACCAGGACCACGACGCCCAGATAGGGGTCGTACCAGGCGTCGACCAGCAGCGCCTTCAGCGGCGCCTCGCGGTCGCCCTTCGGCGGCGGCAGCTTGGCGACCACCGCCTCCAGCACCTCGGCGATGCCCTCGCCGGTCTTGGCCGAGCACAGCACCGCCTCGGAGGCGTCGATGCCGATCACGTCCTCGATCTGCTGGCGCACGCGGTCGGGTTCGGCGGCCGGCAGGTCGATCTTGTTCAGGACCGGGACGATCTCGTGGTTGTTGTCGATCGCCTGGTAGACGTTGGCCAGGGTCTGGGCCTCGACCCCCTGCGAAGCGTCGACCACCAGGATCGAGCCCTCGCACGCGGCCAGCGAGCGGCTGACCTCATAGGCGAAGTCGACGTGGCCGGGGGTGTCCATCAGGTTCAGGACATAGGTCTCCCCATCCTTGGCCTTGTACTCCAGGCGCACGGTCTGGGCCTTGATGGTGATTCCGCGCTCGCGCTCGATCTCCATGTTGTCCAGGACCTGCTCGGTCATCTCGCGCTTGGTCAGCGCGCCGGTCTCCTGGATGAGGCGGTCGGACAGGGTCGACTTCCCGTGGTCGATGTGGGCCACGATCGAGAAGTTGCGGATATGGGAAAGGGGCGTCGTCATGGTGCGCTGCCTCTAGCACATTCACACAATATCGCGAGCGCGCCGTCTATCGACGGATCGTTGGCCCATTGGCGAATGGATACTGATCAACCAATGACATACGACCAACACGCGCATCCTTCGCGAACACCGCGCCAGGCGCGATGACAGCATTTGCGCCGACGCGCGTTCCGTCGCCCATCAGCGCTCCGAACTTTTCAACGCCGGTGTCGATCACGCGATCTCCAAGTCGCAGGCGAATTACTTTGTCGTCCAACTCGTTGCGATAGTTCGCGATGATGCTGCCAGCTTCCAGGTTGACCCCTGCGCCCAGGATGCTGTCGCCCACAAAATTGAAGTGCGCGAGCTTCGAACCCTTGAACATGAAGGTTGTCTTCAGTTCCGCACCAGGACCGACGATGCAGTCCTCGTCCATGAACACCCCTCCACGCAGATAGGCGCTCGCTGCTACGAAACAGCGCGGCCCAACGATGGCGGGCCCCTTGATGATCGCGCCCGGTTCAATGATCGCCGTCCGATGGACCGCAACGTCATCGATGACGTCGTAGTCCGCGGGGAGCTTCGCCAGGGCGTTGGTCAGATGCGTCGGCGCATCCAGCGTTATGCGCCAGGGGGCATCGGCGACTTGGCCGAACGGCGAAGTGGTCCAACGCACCACGTATTCGGCGACAACTACGGGCATGACTGATCCTGCGGGGCCTTGGGGAGCGTAGGACTGCAGTCAGGCATGGTTAATCGCCCGTTAAGCCTGACCGCCGCATTCATGCCCTCTGGGGATGTGAGGCTCGTTCAAGCTTCAAGGGAAATTCATGGACCGCCGCACGCTGATCGTTTCGGGACTCGCCACCATCGGGACTGCGGGCTGCGCGACGGCCCAGCCGGCCGGGCCAGGTTCGCCGCCGCCGCCGAGCCCCAGCGCCACCGCCAATCCCAGCTATCCGACCGGCCAGGCTCAGACCTACAGCCGCGAGGAACTGGTCAACACCACCTCCGACTTCCTGGGCGTGACCGCCGAGGCGGCCGGGGGCGCCATCGAGCGCGCCTTCCAGGACAACGGCCGGCCCACCGCCTACATCGCCGGCGAGGAAGCCTCCGGCGCCTTCGTGGGCGGCGCGCGCTATGGCCGCGGCCTGCTCTACATGAAGAACCGCGACCCGATCGAAGTCTTCTGGCAGGGCCCCTCGGTCGGCTGGGACTTCGGCGGCAACGCCAGCCGGGTCTTCACGCTCTGCTACAATCTCCAGTACCCCGAAGTGATCTTCCAGCGCTTCCCGGGGGTCGAGGGCTCGGCCTATCTGGTCGCCGGCCTGGGCGTGAACTACCTGCGCTCGGACGACGTCACCCTGGCGCCGATCCGCGCGGGGGTCGGGCTGCGGCTCGGGGCCAATGTCGGCTATCTCGGCTTCAGCCGTCAGCGGCGCACCCTGCCGTTCTAAGGGGACGCGATGCGGCCGGTCAGCGAGACCAAGTGGATCAACTGCGTGATCCCCTCCGGCGACACGCTGATCTTCGCCGCCCGTCCTGAACTGCGCGACCGGCACAAGTCGGTCGTCGTCCTGATCCACGACGTCCTCAGCACGCCCGGCTCCATGGCCCCCTGGTTCGGCCATCTGGAGCCGGAGGCCGAGGTCATGCTGGCCTGCCTGCCCGGCCATGGGACCGCGCCGCTGCTGTCGGCCAGCGGCTGGGACGAGCTGGTCACCGGCCTCCACCAGAGCCTGCGCGGCGTCACCCAGGGGCGGCGGGTGCTCGTCGCCGGCCTCGGGCTCGGCGGCCTCCTGGCCCTGGCCCTGAACGCGCGCGGCTACGCCAGCATCGCCTTCGACCCGTTCTTCGCCACCGCCGGGCGCTGGCCGCTGGAGGTGGCGCTCGAGCGCACCGAGAAGCGCGGGCAGTTGCCCAACCCCGACTTCCTGTTCCAGGCGCTCGGCTGGCGCGACGGGGCGCTGGAGCAGAACCGCAGCTACGGCGCCCTGCTGGACCGGCTGAAGGCCCCGGCCCTGGTGGTCTGCGGCGACGTCCCCCTGTCGCCCCCGCGTGACCTGGCCCTGGCCCCCTCGCTGATGGACGAGGCCGACCACGCCCTGGCCGCCGCCTATCCCGACCTGCGCGTCCAGATCGCCGCCGGCTGCGGCCACGACGTCCTCAGCCAGGCGACCAGCCTCTGCCGCGAGATCATCCTGGACGAACTGGCCCGCGCCTGAGCGCTCTTTTTCCTTCCCCGCTGCGCAGGGGAGGAAAGACGCTGAGCCTCAGTGCTTGTCGGTCTTGGCCGCCAGCCAGTCCATCAGCGCCAGCAGCACGCCCGACACCACGAAGGTGATGTGGATCACCACCAGCCACATCAGGCTGCGGTCGGACAGTTCCTTGCCCTCGGACAGCTCCATGAACGCCTTGAGCAGGGCGATCGCCGAGATCGCCACGATCGAGGCGATCAGCTTCATCTTCAGGCCCGAGAAGTCGACCGTGCCCATCCAGCTCGGCCGGTCCTCGTCGTCGGCGGTGTCGATCTTGGAGACGAAGTTCTCGTAGCCCGAGAAGATCACGATCAGCAGCAGGTTGCCGGCCAGCGACAGGTCGATCAGCGACAGCACCATCATGATCGCCTGGTTCGGCTTCATGACGAACAGGTGCGACAGCTCGTGGACCGCCTCGTTGAAGAACACCACCAGCAGCGCCATCAGCGCTGCGACCAGCCCCACATAGAACGGCGCCATCAGCCAGCGCGAATGGAACAGTCCGGCCTCCAGCCAGCGTTCGGCGGCGGGCTTGGGCTTGCGGCGTGAGATGTCGGTCATGCGGTCGGGGTCTCTCCTGGCTTGAGGAAAGACCCCGACCTGGACTTTCAGGTCAAGCGCGGAGCTTGGCGCTCACGGCCTTTTCAGCGGCGGCGACCACCTTGGCCGACAGCGCCTCGATCTCGGCGTCGGTCAGGGTCTTCTCGCGCGGCTGCAACAGGATCTCCACCGCCACCGACTTGCTGCCCTCGGCCACGCCGGGGCCGCGATAGACGTCGAACACCCGCGCCTGCGTGATCAGCGCCTTGTCGGCGCCGGCCACGGCCTTGGTCAGGTCGCCGGCCGCCACGGCCTCGTCGACCACGAAGGCGAAGTCGCGGCTCAGCGGCATCAGCGGCGACAGCTCCAGCGCCGGCTTGGTCTTGGTCGACTTCTTCTTCGGCTCGGGGATGGCGTCGACGATCAGCTCGAAGCCCAGCACCGGCCCCTCGACGTCCAGGGCCTTGAGGACCCGCGGATGGATCTCGCCGAACTCGACCAGGGCGTTCTTGCCCAGGCGCAGCGCCGCCGAGCGGCCCGGATGCCACCAGTCGGCCAGCCCGCCCTGCGTCGTCTGCAGCGAGCCGGTCGGCGCGCCCAGGTCCTCCAGCAGCGACAGCACGTCGGCCTTCAGCTCGAACAGCGGATCGGCGCTGACGCCGTCCCAGCGCCGGGCCGGATGCGGCGCGATCACGGCGCTGATCGCGGTGAGCTGGTCGGCCGGCTGGTCGCCCCGATAGAGCGGGCCGATCTCGAACAGCGCCACGTCCGGGAAGCCGCGCCGCGCGTTGCGGCCGGCCGCCTCGACGAGGTTCGGCAGGATCGAGGGGCGCATGCAGTCGAGGTCCGAGGCGATCGGGTTGGTGATCACCAGTTCGGGCGCGCCGCCGCCGAACATCTGGGCGGTCTCGCGCCTGGTGAAGCTCCAGGTGATGGTCTCGGCATAGCCCTTGGCGGCCATGGCCCGGCGGCCGGCCCGCACGCGCGACTGGCGCGCGGTCAGCACGCCGCCGGCGCTGGCGGCGACCTCGGGCAGCGGCGAGGCGGGCAGGGCGTCATAGCCCTCGATCCGCGCCACTTCCTCGACCAGGTCGGCCTTGCCTTCGACGTCGCGCCGCCAGCTCGGCGGCTGCACCTGGTCGCCGTCCAGGACGAAGCCCAGGTCGGTCAGGATCTGGTCGATCCGCTCGCGGGTCAGGTCCAGGCCCGACAGTTGCTTCACATAGGCGCGGTCGAAGGCGATGGCGTCCGGCGCGGCCGGGGCCTCGCCGACCACGCTCACCTCCGACGGCTCGCCGCCGCAGAGCTCCAGGATCAGCCTGGTCGCCAGCTCCAGGCCGGGGACCTGGCTGGCCGGGTCCACCGTCCGCGCGAAGCGGTACTGGGCGTCCGAGGTGATCCCCGTCGTGCGGCCGGTCTGGGCGATGCGGATCGGGTCGAACCAGGCGCTTTCCACGAAGACGTCGGTGGTCTCGTCCGAGCAGCCGGTCGACAGGCCGCCCATCACCCCGCCCAGGCCGATCGCGCCCGAGCCGTCGGCGATGACGGTGATCTCCGGGGTGACGGCGTAGGTCTTGCCGTCCAGCGCCTCGACGCTCTCGCCGTCCTTGCCGGCGCGGGCCTCGATGAAGCCGCCGGTCAGCTTGCCGACGTCATAGACGTGCAGCGGCCGGGCGCGGTCGTAGGAGATCAGGTTGGTGACGTCGACCAGGGCGTTGATGGGGCGCAGGCCGATCGAGGTCAGCTTCTGCTGCAGCCAGGCCGGCGAGGGGCCGTTCTTCACGCCGCGGATCAGCCGGCCGGTGAACTGGCGGCAGCCGTCCGAGCCGTCCAGCCGGATCTCGATCGGATTGGCGAACTGGCCGGGAACCGGCGCGATGGAAACGTCCTTCAGCCTGCCCAGGCCCGCGGCGGCCAGGTCGCGGGCGATGCCGACCACGCCCAGCCAGTCGGGGCGGTTGGGGGTGACCTCGAAGTCGATCACCGCTTCCAGGCCCAGCGCCTGCGCCACCGGCGTCCCGACCGCCAGGCTGTCGGGCAGCTCCATGATGCCGTCGGATTCCGAGGCGGTCTCCAGCTCCGAGGCCGAGCAGAGCATGCCGTGCGAGACCACGCCGCGGACCGGCTTCTCGACCAGGGTCACGCCCAGGCCCGGCACATAGGCGCCGATCGGCGCATAGACGACGGTGATCCCGGCCCGCGCGTTCGGCGCGCCGCAGACGATCTCCTTGCGGCCGTCGCGGGTGTCCACCTGGCAGACGCGCAGGCGGTCGGCGTTGGGGTGCTGCACCGCCTCGACGATCTTGGCGACCGAGAACGCCGCCAGCTTGGCGGCGGGATCGTCGACATGCTCGACCTCCAGCCCGGCCATGGTCATGGCGTCGACCACGGCCTGCGTCGTCGCGTCGGTGTCGAGGTGGTCTTTCAACCAGGAGAGCGTGAATTTCATTGATCGGCTCCTTCGCCGATGATCTCGACCAGGCGGAAGCGTTCGCACCAGAGCATCATGTCCGGGGCGAAGACGCCTTCGCGGGTGAAACAGTCTTCGTGGACGGCGGCCCAGTGAGCGTAGCTCAGGTCGCCTTCGCCCTCTTCGGCGGCGAAGTCGGCCGGCACCTCGTCGAACCGCCGCTGAACCAGTTCTGTGGACTCGATGACGACGCGGGGCGCGCCCGCGCCATCGAGCACCACGTAGCGTGCGCCCGGGGCGCTGCCCTTCAGCCCCTGTGACGCCGGCCAGCAGGTCGCGGTCTTCTTGCCCTGGAGCACCAGGGCGAGAAGCTCGTCGGCCATCGCCGGGCTGTCGCCGAAAGCAAAGTGCTCCAGCGCAGACATCAGCTCAGCCCCGAAGCCTGGTTCGGCGCCGCATAGGGGCTGAAGCCGTAGTGCTCCAGCCAGCGCACGTCGCTGGCGAACATGTCGCGCAGGTCGGGCATGCCGTACTTCAGCACGCCCAGGCGGTCGACGCCGCAGCCGAACGCGAAGCCCTGCCAGACGTCCGGGTCCAGGCCGCAGTTGCGCAGCACGTTCGGGTGCACCATCCCGCAGCCGAGGATCTCCAGCCAGTCGGTGCCCTGGCCGATCCGCACCTCGCCGCCGGAGCGGTCGCACTGCACGTCCATCTCGGCGCTCGGCTCGGTGAACGGGAAGTGGTGCGGCCGGAAGCGGGTCACGACCTCGGGCGTCTCGAAATAGCGCGCCAGGAAGGTCTCCAGCGTCCACTTCAGGTGGCCCATGTGGATGGCCTTGTCGATCACCAGGCCTTCGATCTGGTGGAACATCGGCGTGTGGGTCTGGTCGCTGTCCTTGCGGAACGTGCGGCCCGGCACGATCACCCGGATCGGCGGCTCCTGCCCGTTGGCGATCCAGCCGGGCAGCTTCTCGTTGACCTTGTGCATCACCCGCACTTGCACCGGGCTGGTGTGGGTGCGCAGCACCTTGCGCTCGCCGTGCTCGTCCTCGGGCAGGAAGAAGGTGTCGTGCATCTCCCGCGCCGGGTGCTTGGGCGGGAAGTTCAGGGCCGTGAAGTTGTTGAAGTCGGTCTCGATGTCCGGGCCTTCGGCGACCGAGAAGCCCATCTCGGCGAACACGGCGATCATCTCGTCCATGACCTGCATGGTCGGATGGACGCTGCCCTTGCGCCGCGGCGGGGCCGGCAGCGACAGGTCGACCCGCTCGGCCGCCAGCCTGGCGTCGAGCTCGGCGGCCTCCAGCACTTGCTTGCGCGCGGCGATGGCGGTCTGGATGCGGTCGCGCAGGCCGTTGATCTGCGGGCCGCGCTCGCGGCGCTCGTCGGGGCTCATGCCCCCCAGCGACTTGAGCAGTTCGGAAATGGAGCCGGACTTGCCGAGCGCGGAGACGCGCACGGCCTCAAGGGCGGCGGCGTCCCCCGCGCCGTCGACGGCGGCGAGGATTTCAGCTTCGAGTTGGGCGGTCATGGGCTGACGTCTTTAGAGGGGCTTCGTCTGGAGTGAAATCCTTTCCTCCCCTGCAAGGCGGGGGAGGGGGACCACGCGCCAGCGTGGTGGAGGGGGCGAGACCGGGCTCCGAGCTTGCCGCCGCCGGGAGGAAGAGGGACAGCAAAAAGCCCCCCGGCGGTTCGGCCGGAGGGCTTCTCGAATGCTCAGTGAGTCTGTCGACTCAAACGGCCTCAAGCCAGCGCGGCGCGAACCTTGTCGGCGATGGCCTTGAACCCGGTGGGATCGTTACCGGCGATGTCCGAGAGGACCTTGCGGTCGATTTCGATCCCGGCCTTGTCCAGGCCGAAGATAAATTGCGAGTAGGTGAAGCCTTCCAGGCGAGCCGCAGCGTTGATGCGCTGGATCCACAGCGAACGGAAGTTGCGCTTGCGGACCTTGCGGTCGCGATAGGCGTACTGGCCGGCCCGATCCACGGCCGCCTTGGCGGCGCGGATGGTGTTCTTGCGGCGCCCGTAGAAGCCCTTGGCTTGCTCGAGAACCTTCTTGTGCTTGGCGTGGGCGACAACGCCCCGTTTCACGCGAGCCATCTGTCAGTTCTCCTTAAAGGCCGTAGGGGAGCCAAAGCTTGACGATCTTGGTGTCAGCTTCGGTCATCACCTTGGTGCCGCGGTTCTGACGGATGTACTTGGCGTTGTGGCTGATCAGGCGGTGACGCTTGCCAGCGACGCCGGCCTTCAGCTTGCCGGTCGCGGTCAGTTTGAAGCGTTTTTTAACGCCCGACTTGGTCTTCAGTTTGGGCATTTCTCTGCGGAACCTCGCGGTCCCGTCCTCTGGTGTATTGATGAACCGCCCTGGCATGCCTTTGGCCAGACGACTCCGAAGAGCGGGGCGTTTACGCGAAAGGGTGAGGGAAGGCAAGGCTTTGAGTCGGGCTGCGGCCACTCGCGCAGGGCTGGCCTATAGTCGTGACGCCTGCCTGGAACGAGGGTCCGATGACGTCGACGCCCGCACCGCAAACCCCCCGCCGGCGCCTGCTCGGGGCCTTCGTGACCCGGCCCCGGCTGCTGATCGCGGTCGCTGTCGGCGTCGTCGTCTGGGGGCTCTGCCTCTTCGTTCCCAGCCGGCTGGGCGCGGTCACCTCGGCGATCCTCGCCTGGGACGCCGTCTGCCTGACCTTCATCGTCCTGGCCGTGCGCATGATGTGGGGCGCCGAGCCGGCCCGCATGCGCGCCATCGCCGCCACCCAGGACCAGGGCCAGGGGGTGATCCTGACCCTGACCGTCGTCGCCGCCGCGGCCAGCATCTGGGTCATCGCCCAGGAACTGTCGGCGGCCCAGGCCGACGTCGGCCTCGTCAAGGCGCTGCGCGTCGCCCTGGTGTTCGCCACCGTCGCGGCCTCGTGGTTCATGGTGCAACTGATCTTCGCCCTGCACTATGCGCACGAGTACTACGCCCCCGACGACGACACGCCGAATGACGCCGGCGGCCTGCTGTTCCCCGGCGGCGAGGAGCCGGACTACTGGGACTTCGTGCATTTCTCGCTGGTCATCGGCGTCGCCAGCCAGACCGCCGACATCGCCTTCACCTCCAAGGCGCTGCGCCGCATCGGCACCGTCCACGGGGTCGTCGCCTTCACCTTCAACACCGTGGTCCTGGCCCTGACCATCAACCTGCTGGCCGGGCTGTTCCAGGGCTAGGTCACGGCGCGGGGGCGGGATCGTCCTCCACCATGTCGCCGGCCCGGGCCGGATCGGTCAGGATCACCCCGATCGAGGCGCAGACGATCAGGCCGATCGCCAGCCACTGGGTCGCCGCCAGGCGTTCGCCCAGGATCAGCAGCCCGGCGACGGCCCCGGCCGCCGGCTCCAGGCTGAGCACCACCCCGAAGCTGCGCTTGGGAATGCCGCGCAGGGCGATCATCTCCAGCGAATAGGGAACGGCGCTCGACACGATCGCCACGATCAGGCCCAGCCCCACGATCGCCGGGCTGAACAGGGTCGCGCCGGCCTCCAGCAGGCCGAAGGGCACGACGATCAAGGCCGCCGTGGACATGCCCAGGGCCACCGACTGCCCGGCCGGCAGGTGGCCCGTCCGCTTGCCCAGCACGATGTAGAGCGCCCAGAACACCGCCGCCGCCGCGGCGAAGGCGACGCCGGTGGGATCGAGGCCGAGGCCGACGCCGCCCAGCGGCAGCAGCAGGCTCAGCCCCAGCGCCGCCAGGCCGATCCAGGCGAAGTGGATCGGGCGGCGCGCATGGACCAGGGCCAGGCTCAGCGGCCCCATGAACTCGATGGCGATGGCCAGGCCCAGCGGGATCGTGCGGATCGACATGTAGAAGCTGAGGTTCATCAGCCCCAGCACCGCGCCGTAGAGCGCCAGCCGGGTCAGGTCCTGGCGCGACAGCCTCGTCCGCCACGGCCGCCAGATCAGGCAGAGCAGCAGCGCCGAGAACCCTACCCGATAGGCGCTCGCGCCCTGGGCTCCCACCAGCGGGAACAACTGCTTGGCGAAGGACGTGCCCACGCACAGCGACACGATGGCTCCGACCAGCGCCGCATAGGGAACCAGGGCGCGCAGGCCCGGCGCGGGCGCATGGACTTCGGACATGCGCGGCAATCTAGCGGAAGCGGCCCGCCCGCGTCACGCCGCGCGGGGCAGGCGCTTGAGGATCTGCAGGGCCATCACCACCGCCGGCACGATCAGGATGGCGGTCACTACGAACGCCGCGCCCGGATCGACCAGCGAGAACAGTTGCCCCGCGAAGACCGGGCCGCCGATCCGCGCCAGGGCCATGTTCGACATGTTGAGCCCCAGCGTCTCGCCCTGGCGCTCCGGCGGCGCGGCCTGCGAGATCAGCGCCGTCAGGCACGGAAAGCAGATCGACTGGCCGAAGCAGACGAAGGCGAAGCCGACCATCGCCACCGGCCAGGTGGGCGAGGCGAACTGGAAGATCATCCCGATCCACATGGCGATGAGGCCTGCGGTCAGCACCGTGGTCTCGCCGTGGCGGCGCACCAGCATGCCGGTCACCACCGCCTGGCAGAAGGCGCCCAGCACCCCGATGCCCATGAAGGCGAAGCCGATCTCGCGCGGGCCCCAGCCGAACCTGTGCTCGGTCCACAGGCCGTAGGTGGCCTCGATCCCGGCGAAGCCCGAGATGACCACGAAGCTGATCAACATCACCCGCAGGATGACCGGATGGGCCAGCGACGCGCGCAGCACCTCCATGCGGTTGGGCTGCGGGCCCTGGCGCGGCTCGGGCCGGCTCTCGCGGACGAAGGCGAACACCGCTCCGGCCGACAGCAGCCCGAAGCCCGCGGCCGCGAACAGCGGGATATGGAAGCCCAGCGGCCCCAGGTCCGGACGCGCCAGCAGGCCGCCCAGCGCCGGGCCGACCATGAAGCCGAGCGAGAAGGCCGAGCCCATCAGCCCCATCTTCGCCGCCCGCTCCTCCGGCCGGGTGATGTCGGCCAGCGCCCCCTGCAGGGTCGAGATGTTGCCCGACAGGAAGCCGCCGACGAACCGCGCCAGGAAGGCCAGCCAGATGGTCGGGGCGAAGGCCAGCGCCACATAGGCCAGCGCCCCGCCGGCGATGGTGGCCATCAGCACCGGCCGGCGGCCGAGGCGGTCGGACATCCGGCCCCAGAACGGCTCGCCCAGGAACTGCCCGAACGAGAAGGCCGAGAACAGGATGGCGATCTGCCAGGCCGGCGCGTCCAGCGCCTTGCCGAAGAACGGCAGCAGCGGGATCACCAGCCCGAAGCCGGCGATGTTCAGGAAGATCACCGACAACAGGACGATCAGCGCCCGCGTCTCCTCCCCGCGCGAGACGGGGGCCGGGCTCATGGCCGTTCCGCCGATTGAGCTTGCTGGGCCTGCAGGTGAGCCTTGGCCCGGCGGCTGGCCGCCAGCGCCAGGAAGATCGCCGGCGCCACCACCAGGGCGCCGATGATGAAGGGCCCGTTCAGGACGTGCTCGAAGACGAAGCCGGCGGTGATCGGCCCGACCACGCGTGCGGCCGCGCCGCAGGCGTTGTTCAATCCCAGGATCTGGCCCTGCTTGTGCGGGTCGGCGGTGCGCGAGATCAGCGCCCCGACGTTCGGGTACGCCACCGACTGGCCGACGGCGGTGAAGCACATCAGGGCGATGGTCATGGGGCCGCCCGTGGACACGGTCTGCAGCAGGGCGCCGATGACGGTCATGCTCATGCCGACGGCCAGCATCGGGCCCTCGCCGAACCGCTCGGACATCTGGCCGGTGACCAGCGTCTGGGTCAGGAACGCGGCCACCCCGACGAAGGCGAAGCAGACGCCGATGTCGCGCGGCTCCCAGCCGAAGCGGGCGTTGGCCCAGGGGCCGAACATCGATTCGATGCCGGTGAAGGCGAAGCCGACCAGGAAGGTCAGCAGCATCAGCCGGCCGATCACCGGATGGCCGACGGCCTCGCCGATCGCCGACCAGCGGCTGGGGCGATCGGTGATGCTGGTGTCGCGGATGCGGCTCTCGCGGATGAACAGCATGATCGCGATGACGCAGAGCAGGGCCAGGCCCGAGGCGATGAACAGCGGAATCCGGAAGCCGACCGGCCCGGCGCCGGTGTGCACGAACAGGCCGCCGACCGACGGGCCGACGATCAGTCCGACGTTCCAGGCCGCGCTCTGGTACGACATCTGCCGCGCGCGCTTTTCAGGCGGGGTGACGTCGGCCAGGTATCCTTGCACGACCGCGCCGTTGCCGGCCGCCAGGCCGCCGATCAGGCGGATCACGAACGCGACCCAGATGTTGGGGGCGAAGGCCAGGGCCAAGTAGCAGAGGCAGTTGCCGGTGATCGTCGAGATCAGCAGCGGCTTGCGCCCGTACTTGTCCGACAGTCGGCCCCAGAACGGCTCGCCGAAGAAGGCGCCGACCGAATAGGCCGCGAAGATCAGGCCGATCTGCCAGCCCGGCGCGTTGAACGACTTGGCGTAGAACGGCAGCAACGGGACGATGATCCCGAAGCCCAGCATGTTGATGAAGATGACGGCGATCAGGGACGGCGCCGCCATCGGGGACGGAGCCTTCCCCCGCGGCGCGGTGTCGGACATGTGAACGCTGTTAAGCGGACCTGCGTTGGGCCGCAAGCCCGAGTTCGGCGCTGGGTTGTTCGCGGCGGGGGGATGCGGCTTCGACGCCTCAGTATGGCGCCGCCAGCCCTCGTTCCGCGGCGTGCACGAACCCCTCTGGCCCAGCCGTCGCGACGGCATGATCGCACCCCGCGGGACGCCGAAGTCGAGCGGTTCGTGCCGGCCGTCCGGCTGGGAGCCGAGCGCTCCAGGCCGGCCGATGGGATGTCGAGGCTTGTCGGCGGCGCCGGCATTTCCTATTGCTGGCCTCGCATCAAGAGTTGGGCGTCGCCCAACGCCAACCTGCTTTCCCGAGCAAGGTGGCGCTCCCGCCGGGAGGATGTGGCCGAGGCGGCAATCAAACGGGTGATCCCAGCTCCGTCCCGCGCCGATTCGAAGTTTTTGAGGGCCGAGCCTTGCCGATCAAGATTCCCGACGCCTTGCCTGCGCGCGCCACCCTGGAAGCCGAGGGCGTCATCGTCATGGCCGAAACGCAGGCCGCGCGCCAGGACATCCGGCCGCTGCGCATCGGCCTCCTCAACCTGATGCCGGACAAGCCGAAGACCGAGATCCAGTTCGCCCGCCTGCTGGGCGCCACCCCGCTCCAGGTCGAGCTCTCGCTGGTCCAGTTGGCCAGCTACACTCCGCGCAACACCCCGCCCGAGCACCTCGCCGCCTTCTATCGGACCTGGGACGAGGTGAAGCACGAGCGTTTCGACGGCTTCGTCGTGACGGGCGCCCCGGTCGAGACCCTGCCGTTCGAACAGGTCGACTACTGGGACGAGCTGCGGCGGATCTTCGACTGGACCGAGAGCCACGTGCACAGCGGCCTGAACATCTGCTGGGCCGCCCAGGCGGCGCTGCGCCACTTCCACGGGGTCGGCAAGCACGTGCTGCCGGCGAAGCGCTCGGGCGTCTTCACCCACCGCCTGGTCGCGCCGGGCTCCGCCTATCTGCGCGGGCTGTCCGACGACGTCGACGTGCCGGTCTCGCGCTGGACCGAGGTGAGGCGCGAAGAATTGCCGCCGCACGCGGGGCTCAAGGTGCTGCTGGACTCCGACGAGGCCGGCCTTTGCCTTGTCGAGGACCCGGCCCGGCGCGGGCTGCACATGTTCAACCACCTGGAATACGACGCCACGACGCTCGCCGACGAGTTCGTCCGCGACCGGGCCAGGGATCCCGCCACCCCCGCGCCGGCGCACTACTTCCCCGGCGGCGACCCCGATCGCACGCCGAACAACCGCTGGCGCAGCCACGCCCACCTGCTGTTCGCCAACTGGATCAACGAGATCTACCGCACGACCCCGTACGACCTGCTCGACATCGGTGCGCAGGCGGTCGGATAGGCCGGACGCAAAACGGCCGCCCCGAAGGGCGGCCGTTCGTCGTTCCGTCGATGCCGGCAGAGCCTAGCGCGGGGCCAGGATCATGATCATCTGGCGGCCTTCCATGCGCGGCTCGTACTCGACCTTGGCCACTTCGTCGAAGTCGGCCTTGACCTTCTGGAGCAGCTTCATGCCGAGTTCCGGGTGGGCCAGTTCGCGACCGCGGAAGCGCAGGGTGACCTTCACCTTGTCGCCTTCGTCGAAGAACCGGTGCATCGCCTTGGTCTTCACTTCGTAGTCGTGAATGTCGATGTTCGGGCGGAGTTTGATCTCCTTGATCTCGACGACCTTCTGGCGCTTGCGGGCCTCGTTCTTCTTCTTCTGTTCCTGGAACTTGAACTTGCCGTAGTCCAGGATCTTGCAGACGGGCGGATCCGCGTTGGGCACGATCTCGACCAGGTCGAGGCCGGCTTCCTCAGCGGCCTCCATGGCGCTCGACGTCGGCATCACGCCCTGCTTCTCGCCGTGCTGGTCGATAAGCAGAACCTTGGGGACGCGGATCTCATCATTGATGCGCGGTCCGTCTTTGACGGGCGGCGCCTGCATGGGGCGGCGAATAGGCTTTCGCTCCTAGAGCTGTTGAAACAGGTGTGGCCGGCAGCGCGGGGCTCCGGTCAGGACGCCATATATGACGAAGGGGATGGTCCCAATCAAGCGGTGCTAGGGCTGCGGCAGCAAAGCATTCGCCGCTTGTAGGACCTCGGCCACAGAAAGGTCGCCCAGGCTGCCCGAGCGCAGCACCGTCACATGGCCGCGCGGGGCGGCCAGTTCGGGGTCCGAAGCGCTGGAGAACAGCACCACGGTCGGCGAGCCGGTGGCCGCGGCCAGGTGCAGCGGGCCGGTGTCGTTGCCGACCACCAGGGCGGCCTTGGCTCCCAGCATGGCGATCTTGGCGAAGTCGGTGCGGCCGGTCAGGTCGCGGACCTGCCCGACCTCGCGCTGGATCTGGCGGGCCAGGGCGCTTTCCTGCGGGCCGCCGATGATCACGATGTCATAGCCGCGCTCGACCAGGATCCTGCCGAGCTGGCCGTAGCGTTCGGCCGGCCAGCGCTTGTCCAGCCGGTGGGCCGAGCCGCCGGGCACGAACAGCGCATAGGGCTTGGGCTTGACCCCGCCGGGCACCGGCCGGGTCTGGCTGGGCTTGGGCAGCACCCACGACAGGTCGGGGCCGGGGGCCGATCCGGGCTCGGTCGGCGCGTCGGGCCAGATGCCGGCGTACTTCAACTGGTCGGCGTGGCGCTCCAGCGTGTGCAGGCGGTTGCGGTTGGGGTTCTTGTGCGGCAGCGAGCAGCCGGCCGCGATCCCCGACCATTCCGGTGGGAAGGGCGCCAGCATGTGGAAGATCCGCGCCGACTGCGCCGAGGTCTGCAGGTCGTAGACGCGGTCGTACCGGGCCGCCTTCAGCCGCTTGCGCAGCGCCAGCCATTCGCCCAGCCCCTGCGGCCGGCCGTCGGTCTCCACGGCGTTGAAATAGGGGCAGGCCCTGGCCAGGCCCTCGAACGGCGGCGTGGTCAGCAGCGTGATGTGCGCGCGCTTGTGGACCTCGCGGATCTTCTTCATCGCCGCCAGCGCCAGGACGAAGTCGCCCAGGGCCGAGAGCTTGATGACCAGGATCTTCTTGATCTCGCGCGCCATCAGCCGTGGAACCCCGAATTGCGGGCGGCCAGCACGCGGGCGTAGGCGTCCAGGGTCGCCGCGCACATGGCGTCGACTGAATAGAGCCGCCGGGCGCGGTTGGCGGCGGCCTGGCCCATGGCCGCCAGCCGCGGCGCGCCCATCTCGATCGCCTTGGCCATGGCCGCGGCCCAGGCGTCGGGGTCGTCGACCTTGACCAGCCAGCCGGTCTCGCCGTTCAGCACCGTCTCGGTGGTGCCGCCGTGGTCGGAGGCCAGCACCGGCTTGCCCATCACCTGCGGCTCGACCGCCGTGCGCCCGAACGACTCCGGCTTGGTGGTCGGCAGCATGGCCAGGTCGCAGATCTGGTAGGCGGCCGGCATGTCGTCGCAATGGCCGACCAGCCGCACATGGTCCGCCAGGCTCGCCGCGACCACCGCCGCCTCGACCTCCTCGCGATAGCCGGTGCGGCCCTGGTCGTCGCCGGCGAACAGGATCAGGAAGTTCTCGGTCCCCGTGGCGCGCATGCGCCGGGCGGCCTCGATGATCAGCAGGTGGCCCTTGATCCGCGTCAGCCGCCCCGCCAGCAGCAGCTTGACCCGCCGGTCGCGGGAATCCACGCCCCAGGCCTCGCGCAGCGCCTGCACGCGCTCGGGCGTCACCCAACTGGGGTTGAAGCGCTCCAGGTCGACCCCGCGCGGGATCGAGACGATGCGGTCCGGGTCGATGTCGTGCTCGGCCAGCACGTGGTCGCGGGTGTAGTCGGAATTGGCGATCACCAGGTCGCCGCGGGTCATCACCGCGTTGTACCAGCGCTTGACGCTGTTCCTGGCGCCGTAGACGCCGTGATAGGTCGCCACGAACGGGGTCTTGGTCGCCTGCGCCGCCCACAGGGCCGAGAACGCCGGGGCGCGGCTGCGGGCGTGGACGATCGACACCTTCTCCTTGCGGATCAGGTCGACCAGCCGCGCGGCGTTGCCCAGCATCACCAGCGGGTTCTTGGTCTGCACCGGCATCTGCGCCAGCCGCCCGCCGTCGGCCTCCAGCCGCGCGGCCATGCGGCCGCCGCGGGTCGCGACCAGGGCCTTGCCGCCGGCGCGCACGACCGCATCGGCCACATCGATGGTGGTCTGTTCGGCTCCGCCGGTCTCGAGTTCCGGCACGACCTGCAGGAGAGTGAAGTCTGGGGGAAGCGTCACGGGGTTCTGCATAGCGCAAGCCTCGGTTTGGTAAACCCTCTGCGCGCGCTTAACGATGTCACATCCACGCGTTATGACCCAGCCATGGGTGAAACGAGCGGATTCCTCGAACGGCCGGGCGGCGTCAGGCTGGCCTGGCGGCGCGTGGCGGGCGCGGGCCCGACGGTGGTCTGGCTGGGCGGCTTCCGCTCGGACATGGCCGGGACCAAGGCCCAGGCCCTGGCCGACTGGGCGCTGGCGCGCGGCCGGGCCTATGTCCGCTTCGACTATTTCGGCCATGGCGAGTCCGAGGGCGACTTCGCGCAGGGAACCATCACCCGCTGGCGGGCCGACGCCCTGGCGGTGCTGGACGAGCTGGTCGAGGGGCCGGCCGTGCTGGTCGGCTCGTCCATGGGCGGCTGGATCTCCTGCCTGGCCGCCGGCGCGGTTCCCGAGCGGATCAAGGCCCTGGTGCTGGTCGCGCCCGCTCCCGACTTCACCGAAAAGCTGATGGCGCCGGAGATGACCCCCGCCGACCGCGCGCAGATGGCCGCCACCGGCGTCTGGCTGCGCCCGTCCGAGTACGGCGAGCCCTATCCCATCGCCCGCGAACTGCTGGAGGACGGCGCCCGCTGGTCGATCCTGCCCGGCCCCGTCAACATCGACGCGCCGGTCCGCATCCTGCAGGGCGGCGCCGATCCCGACGTGCCCTGGCGCCACGCCCTGGACCTGGCCCAGGCGATCCGCGGCGAGGACGTGGTCTTCACCCTGATCAAGGACGGCGACCACCGCCTCTCGCGGCCCCAGGATCTGGCGCGCCTGCTGGCCGCCCTGGACGAGGTCCTGGCCTGAGCCCCGCCCCCATCCCCAGCTTCTGGGAGGCGGCCAGGGTCTGGGCGCGGATCGGCGCCCTGAGCTTCGGCGGGCCGGCGGGGCAGATCGCCCTGATGCACAAGGTGCTGGTCGAGGAGCGCGGCTGGATCGGCGAGCGGCGGTTCCTGCACGCCCTCAACTACTGCATGCTGCTGCCCGGGCCCGAGGCGCAGCAACTCGCCACCTATGTCGGCTGGCTGATGCACCGCACCGCCGGGGGCCTGATGGCCGGGCTGCTGTTCGTCATCCCCGGCGCCCTGGTCATGCTGGGGCTCAGCATCGCCTACGCCCTGCTGGGGGCCACGCCGCTGGCCGCGGCCCTGTTCCTGGGGATCAAGTCGGCGGTGCTGGCCATCGTGGTCGAGGCGGTGCTGCGCGTCGGGCGCCGGGCGCTGAAGACCCGCGCGGCGCTGCTGATCGCCATGGCGGCCTTCGCGGCGCTCTACCTGCTCAATGTCCCGTTCCCGCTGGTCATCCTCGCCGCCGGCCTGCTGGGCTGGTTCGCGCCGGCCCTGGTCGCCCCGCCCGCCCTGGCCGGCGAGGCGCCCGACGCCCCCGACCTGGTCGACGCCGTCCTGGCGGCGGGGGCGGGGGGGCACCTGACGCCCTCGCGCGGCCGCGCCCTGCGGGTGCTGGCGGTCTGGCTGCCGGTCTGGCTGGCCCCGCTGGCCGTGCTCTTCCTGCTGCTTGGCGAGACCAGCGTCTGGACCCGGCTGGCCGGGTTCTTCTCGACCATGGGCGTGGTCACCTTCGGCGGCGCCTACGCCGTGCTCTCCTATGTCGCCCAGGCCGCCGTCGAGGGCTTCGGCTGGCTCCGGCCCGGGGAGATGGCCGACGGCCTGGGCCTGGCCGAGACCACGCCTGGCCCGCTGATCCTGGTGCTGCAGTTCGTCGGCTTCCTGGCCGCCTACCGCCACCCCGGCGGCCTCGACCCGCTGGTCGCCGGAACCCTCGGGGCGCTGCTGACCACCTGGGTGACCTTCGCGCCCTGCTTCCTGTGGATCTTCCTGGGCGCGCCCTATGTCGAGGCCCTGCGCGGCCACCGCGCCGCCGCCGCCGCGCTCAGCGCCATCACCGCCGCGGTGGTCGGCGTCATCGCCAACCTCGCCCTGTGGTTTGGCCTGCACCTGCTGTTCGGCCAGGTGACCAGCGGCCCTGGCCCCGACCTGCCGGTCCTGGCCAGCTTCGACTGGCGCCCGGCCCTGCTGGCCCTCGCCGCCGGCCTCGCCATGCTGCGCTTCCGGCTCGGCCTGACCCCGACCCTGATCGCCTGCGCCCTTGGCGGCCTGCTGCTGGGCCAGATCCAGTAGATCCTCCCCCAGCGGCGGAGCATCTCAAGTCTGGCGCGTCTCCGCCAAAATCGCCGCCAGCCCCTCGCGATAGGTCGGATAGGCCGGCCGCCAGCCCAGCTCGGCCTTGGCCCGCGCGTTCGAGACCCGCCGGTTCTCGCGATAGAACCGCTGCGCCTTGAGCGGCAGGGCGTCGACGTCCAGCGGCGCCAGCGGCGGCTCGGGCAGGCCCAACAGCGCCGCCGCATGGGCGATCACCTCGCTGTTGGCGGCCGGCTCGTCGTCGCAGAGATTGTAGATCCCGCCGGCTCGCGGCCGGGCGATCGAGGCCTCCAGCCCCGCGGCCACGTCGTCCACATGCACCCGCCCGACCACATGCCCCGGCGCGTCGTAGCGTCGGGCCCGCCCCTCGCGCAGGCGATCGAAGGCCGAGCGGCCCGGCCCATAGATCCCCGGCAGCCGGTGGACGGTGATGGTCAGGCCCATGCCGCGCCCGACCTCCAGCCAGTCGCGCTCGGCCGCCACCCGCCGCGCGCCTTCCAGCGACTGCGCGGCCAGGCGGCTGTCCTCGAACGCCCAGCCGCCGCGGCGGTCGCCATAGACCCCGGTGGTGGAGAGATAGCCGATCCAGTCGGGAAAGGCGCCGGCCTTGGCCAGGGCCGGGACCAGCACCTGCAGCGCCGGGCAGCCCTCGGCCCCCGGCGGCGGCGTCACCAGCAGCGCCTGCACGTTCGCCAGCCGCTCGGCGATGGCGCCCTTGTCGTCGGCGGCGACCGCGTCGATCCCCGCCGCGCGCATCGGCCCGGCGTCGGCCGCGTCGCGATAGCTGGCGCCGACCTCCCAGCCCCTGGCCCGCATCCGCCGGGCCAGCGCCCGGCCGACGAAGCCGTAGCCGTAGATGAACAGGCGCACCGCCGGCCCCTACAGCAGCTCCCCGATCGCCTTGCGGGCGGCGTCGGCGAACTCGGGGCGCTGCAGGGCGAAGGCGACATTGGCCCGCAGCAGGCCGATCTTGTCGCCGCAGTCATAGGTGGTCCCGTCGTACTCCAGGGCGTGGAAGTCCTGGGCCTTCATCAGCTCGAGCATGGAGTCGGTGAGCTGGATCTCGCCGCCGGCGCCCTTGCCCTGCCGCTCCAGCAGCGGAAAGATCTCGGGCTGCAGGATGTAGCGCCCGGAGATGATCAGGTTGGAGGGGGCGGTCCCCTGTTTCGGCTTCTCGACCATGGCGGTCATCCGGTTCAGCCGGCCCTCGCGCTCGTCCAGCGCGACGATGCCGTACTTGTGGGTCTCGCTGTCGGGAACCGGCTCGACCACCACGATGTTGCCGCCGACCTGCTCATAGGCCGCCACCGCCTGGGCCAGGGCCGGGGTCTGCGCCGCCATCAGCATGTCGGGCAGGATCACCGCGAACGGCTCCTCGCCGATGATGTCGCGGGCGCACCAGACCGCGTGGCCCAGGCCCAGCGGCGCCATCTGGCGCACGAAGCTCATCGAACCGGGGGGCAGCAGGTCGCGGCGCACCTCGGCCAGGACGTCGTCCTTGCCCTTGGCCTCCAGCGCGCCCTCGATCTCGGGATTGCCGTCGAAATAGTCCTCGATCGGCCCCTGGCCGCGGCTGGTGATGAACACGAAATGCTCGATGCCGGCGGCGCGCGCCTCCTCGACCACATAGGACAGGATCGGGCGGTCGAACACGTTCAGCAGGTTCTTCGGCGTCGCCCGCGCCACGGGCAGCACCCGCGTTCCCAGCCCCGCCACCGGCAGCACCGCCTTGCGCACACGTTTGGTCATGCAAGCCCCTCCCGTACGATCCCCGACCAGATGACGGGATGTTCGAAATTCAACGCCGCGGCGTGACGCCCCGAAACTGGACGTCCGGTTCCGTCACGCTCGCATCGTTGCACAGCTCTTTTCAACGGATTGGGTTGCCTCAAAGCTAAGCGGCCCGCCAATCCCGAATCCGCTCCAGCTTACGCCGGGTGCGACAATTGCGCTCCGTTTCGTGGCCGGCCGGCCGGAACTCACGAGGCCGTGAACGGTTCACGCAGCGCCACCCCTAGTTCGAATGAAGGGCTTTCCATGAAACTTCGCACCTATACCGCGCTGGCCGCGGCCTCGATGCTGGCCTTGAGCCTGGCCGCCTGCGGCCAGAAGGCGGAGGAGGCGACTCCCGCCGCCGACACCGCCGTCATCGCCCCGCCCGAGGACACGACGACGACCCTGCCGGTCGACAGCATGGCGGCGACCCCGCCCGCCGACGCGATGACGGCGACCCCGCCGGCGACGGGCTCGATGGCCGCAACCCCGCCGCTGGTGGACGTTCCCCCCGCAACCCCGCCGGCCAAGTAGGCCGCTACTCGACGGTCACCGACTTGGCCAGGTTGCGCGGCTGGTCGACATCGGCGCCCTTCTGGACGGCCACGTAATAGGCCAGCAGTTGGATGGGAGCGGAGAACACCAGCGGCGCGATCAGCGGATCGCAGGTCGGGGCCACGATGACCTTGACGCCCTTGGGCGCCCGCGCGGCCCCCTCGGCGTCGGTGATCAGCAGGATGGGGCCGCCCCGCGCCATCACCTCGCTCATGTTCGACATGGTCTTTTCGAAGAGGCTGTCGCTCGGGGCGATGACGATGACCGGGGTGGCCTCGTCGATCAGTGCGATCGGCCCGTGCTTCAGCTCGCCGGCGGCATAGCCCTCGGCGTGGATATAGCTGATTTCCTTGAGCTTCAGCGCCCCTTCCAGGGCCAGGGCCGACATCGCCCCGCGGCCGAAATAGAGCACGTCCCGGGCCTTGGCCAGCTCCGGCGCCAGGGCGCGGATCGCCTCCTCGGCCTTGAGGGATTCGGCGATCAGCCGCGGCGCCTCCAGCAGCAGCTTCGACAGCCGCGCCTCCTCGGCCGCATCGATGTGGCCGCGCGCCGCCGCCGCCGCCACCGCCAGCGCCGCCAGGGCGGTGACCTGGGCGGTGAAGGCCTTGGTCGAGGCGACGCCGATCTCCGGCCCCGCATGGGTGGGGAACAGCACGTCGGCTTCCCGCGCCATGGTCGATTCGTGCACGTTGACCACCGCGGCGGTCTTCAATCCCTGGCTCTTGCACCAGCGCAGCGAGGCCAGGGTGTCGGCGGTCTCCCCCGACTGCGAGACCATCACCGCCAGGGTCCCGGGCGAGACCGGCGGCTCGCGGTAGCGGAACTCCGAGGCGACGTCGATGTCGACCGGCAGCCGCGCCAGCCGCTCGAACAGGTAGCGGCTGATCAGCCCGGCGTAATAGGCCGTGCCGCAGGCGACGATCTGCAGGCGGTCGATCTTGGCGAAGTCGACGCCGTCGGGCGCGCTGGCCGTGCCCGACACCGGGTCGATATAGGCCGACAGCGTGCGCTGCACGGCGTCCGGCTGGTCATGGATCTCCTTTTCCATGAAGTGCCGGTAGTTGCCCTTCTCGACCAGGGCGGCCGAGGCCGAGACGACCCGCGTCTTGCGCTCCACCGGCCGGCCGGTCTCATCGAAGATGCGCGCGCCCTTGTGGTCGATGGCGACATAGTCGCCCTCTTCCAGATAGGCGATCCTGTTGGTGAACGGGCCGACCGCCAGGGCGTCCGAGCCGATGAACATCTCGCCCTCGCCATAGCCGACCACCAGCGGGCTGCCGCGGCGCGCGCCCATCACCAGGTCGCCCTCGCCCTCGATCAGCACCCCGATCGCATAGGCCCCGGTCAGCCGGTCCAGGGTGGCCTTCAGCGCCGCCAGCGGCTCCAGGCCGGTGGCCAGTTCGGAATCCAGCAGTTGGGCGATGACCTCGGTGTCGGTGTCGCTCTCGAACGTCCGGCCGGCGGCCTCCAGCTCGCGGCGCAGCTCGGCGAAGTTCTCGATGATGCCGTTGTGGACCAGGGTCACCTTGCCGGCGGTGTGCGGGTGGGCGTTTCGTTCTGACGGCGCGCCGTGCGTCGCCCAGCGGGTGTGGCCGATGCCGACGCTGGCGTTCAGCGGATCGGCGGCCAGCACGTCCTCCAGCGCGCGGATCTTGCCCTTGGCGCGCCGGCGCTCGACCTTGCCGCCGACCAGCCCGGCGACGCCGGCGCTGTCATAGCCGCGGTATTCCAGGCGCTTGAGACTGTCGAGCAACCGGTCCTGGACCTGGGTGTCGCCGACGATGCCGATGATGCCGCACATGCCGCCCTAGTTCCTTTTGCCGCCCGAAGGCGTGATAATCCTGTGTCGCCTTTAGCATTCGCAAACGCGGCGTCGACTAAATCTGAGTTTCGCATCGTTTCGGGAACACGAATGTCCAAGCGCGCCTATTTCGGCACCGACGGTATCCGCGGTCAGGCCAACAGCCACCCGATGACCGCCGAGGTCGCCCTGCGCGTCGGCCTGGCTGCCGCCAAGCTGTTCAAGTCCCAGGACGAGCGCCGCCACCTGGTGGTGATCGGCAAGGACACCCGCCTGTCCGGCTACATGGTCGAACCGGCCCTGGTGGCGGGCTTCGCCAGCGTCGGCATGGACGTGCGCCTGCTCGGCCCGATGCCGACCCCGGGCGTGGCCATGATGACCCGCTCGCTGCGCGCCGACCTCGGGGTGATGATCTCGGCCTCGCACAACCCCTATACCGACAACGGCATCAAGCTGTTCGGCCCCGACGGCTACAAGCTCTCCGACGACCGCGAGCTGGAGATCGAGGCGCTGATGAGCCAGGGCCTGGCCGACGGCCTCGCCCCGCCGACCGAGCTCGGCCGCGTCGCCCGCGTCGACGACAGCCAGGCCCGCTATGTCGAGATCGCCAAGGCGACCTTCCCGCGCCGGCTGTCGCTCTCGGGCCTGCGCATCGTCATCGATTGCGCCAACGGCGCCGCCTACAAGGTCGCCCCCGTGGTGCTCTACGAACTGGGCGCCGAGGTCATCAAGATCGGGGTCAGCCCCGACGGCACCAACATCAACGAGGACTGCGGCTCGACCCATCCGGAGGCGGTGTCCCGCGCCGTGAAGGAGTTCCGCGCCGACATCGGGGTGGCGCTGGACGGCGACGCCGACCGCCTGATCATCTGCGACGAGAAGGGCCACGTGGTCGACGGCGACCAGATCATGGCCCTGATCGCCGACTACTGGGCCAAGCGCGACCGCCTCAGCGGCGGCGGCGTGGTCGCCACGGTGATGTCGAACCTCGGCCTGGAGCGCTTCCTGGCCGCCCGCGACCTCAAGCTGGAACGCACCAGGGTCGGCGACCGCTACGTGATGGCCCGCATGCGCGAGGGCGGCTTCAACCTCGGCGGCGAACAGTCCGGCCACATGATCATGTCCGACTTCTCGACCACGGGCGACGGCCTGCTGGCCGCCCTGCAGGTGCTGGCGGTGCTCAAGGACGCCGACAAGCCGATGAGCGAGCTGGCCCGCCAGTTCGACCCCGTCCCCCAGATCCTCGAGAACGTCCGTTTCGCCGGCGGCAAGCCGCTGGAGACCGCCCACGTCAAGGGCGTCATCGCCGACGCCGAGCAGCGCCTGAACGGCGCCGGCCGCATCGTGGTCCGCGCCTCCGGCACCGAACCGCTGATCCGGGTCATGGCCGAGGGCGACGACGAGAAGCTGGTCAGCGAGGTCGTCAAGGACATCGTCGGCGCGGTGAAGAAGGCGGCGGCGTGAGCGACCTCGCCGCCTTCATCCGCGGCCTGCCCAAGGCCGAGCTCCACCTGCACATCGAGGGCAGCCTGGAGCCCGAGCAGATGTTCGAGTTCGCCCGGCGCAACGGCGTGAAGCTGCCCTTCGCCGACGTGGAGGCGGTGCGCGCCGCCTACGCCTTCTCCAACCTCCAGGACTTCCTCGACATCTACTACCAGGGCGCCCAGGTCCTGCTGACCCGGGCCGACTTCCACGACCTGGCCACGGCCTATTTCCGCCGCGTCGCCGCCGACGGCGCGCGCCATGCCGAGATCTTCTTCGATCCCCAGACCCACACCGACCGCGGCGTGCCGTTCGCCGTGGTGATCGAGGGGCTGCTGGCGGGCATGGACGAGGCCGAGCAGACCCTGGGGGTGACCTCCAAGCTGATCCTCTGCTTCCTGCGTCACCTGCCCGAAGACGCGGCCTTCGCGACCCTGGAGCAGGCGCAGCCCTGGCTCGACCGCATCGCCGGGGTCGGGCTCGATTCCTCCGAGGTCGGCCATCCGCCGGCCAAGTTCGCCCGCGTCTTCGCCGCCGCCCGCAAGCTCGGCCTCAAGGTCGTCGCCCATGCCGGCGAGGAGGGGCCGCCCGACTATGTCTACCAGGCCCTCGACCTGCTGGAGGTCGACCGCATCGACCACGGCAACCGCGCCCTGGAGGACGACGCCCTCACCGAGCGCCTGGTCCGCGAGGGCATGACCCTGACGGTCTGCCCGCTGTCCAACCTCAAGCTCTGCGTCGTCGGCGACCTGGCCGCCCATCCGCTCAAGCGGATGCTGGGCCTTGGCCTGCGCGCCACGATCAATTCCGACGATCCGGCCTATTTCGGCGGCTATCTGGCCCGGAACTGGATCGAGACCGCCCAGGCCCTCGATCTCTCCCGCGACGAGCTGGCGACCCTGGCCCGCAACAGCTTCACCGGCTCCTTCCTCGCCCCCGACGAAATCGCCCGCCACCTGGCCCAGATCGACGCCTACGTGGCGGCCGACTAGCTCCCCCAGCGTCATCCCGGTTTGCGAAGCAAGACCGGGACCCATGAACACCCGATCGTCCGGATGCGGCGCGGCCTCGCCACCCCGACCGGCGCGGCGCGAATGGATCCCGGACAAGCCCTCCGGGCTTTCCGGGATGACACGAGAAGCTACGCCTCCAGCGCCAGCAGCGCGAAGGTCGCCAGCCAGTGCTCGCCCATATAGTCCCCGGCCACATGCGCCAGCCCCGCCGCCAGGTGCGCGTCGGCCGCGGCCTGCGCCACGCGCCGGGCCGGGTCGGTCAGGGCCAGCGACTTGGAGATCGACCTCCAGCACCACGCGCGGCTGAGGTTCAATCCGTCCAGATGGGCGATCTTGCCGTCGCTGCGGTCGCTGACCGTGGCGGGGGTGAACAGGGTCGCCGGCCGGCGCTCGGCGGCGTTCGGCAGGAACCTGGAGAACCAGGCCCGAAAATCTGCCGATGGCAGCATCCGGCGCAGGCATTCGGCCTCCATCAGGGTCGGCGACAGGAAGTCGTCGCCGCTCGGCTCCCAGGCGTTGGCGTCGGCGTCGCCGAGGTACCAGCCGCGGGCCGTCGCCTCGACCAGCCGGGCCAGGTCGTGGTCCCCGACCTGGCCGGCGTATTCGTGGGCCAGGGTGAGCGCAAAGGCTGTGCTGGAATGGGTTCCGGTGCGGATCGGATAGGTCGCCTTGGGCAGGAAGGCCTTGAACCGGTCGGCGAAGGCGTGGGTCAGCGGGCGCAGGTCGGCGGCCCACGGCCGGCCCTCATGGCGCTCCAGTTCGGCGCTCAGCATCAGCAGCCAGGCCCATCCATAGGGTCGCTCGAACCCGGCGCTGGTCGGCCGCCGCAGGTAGGCGAGCTCGCCGGCGACCTTGTCGGGGGTCAGCATCTCGTTGAACAGGCTGAGGATTTCGTCAGCGGCAGGTATTATCGGCAGGCGCCGATAGAGCCTGGCCAGCAGCCAGTAGCCGTGCACGCAGGAGTGCCAGTCGAAGCTGCCGTGGAAGATCGGGTGCAGCACGCGCGGCGCCAGTACGTCCTCGTCCCCGGCCAGCACCTGGTCCAGCTTGAACGGGTAGGGCCGCCGCACATGGCCCAGGGCCAGCCGCGCGAATTTCTCGCCAAGCTCTTGATTCAGCTCAGAAACGGAAGACGAGGACATACATCAGCGCCGTGTTGGCCGCCAGCAGCAGCAGGGCGGTCGGGACCTGGGCGCGGATCACCCCGTTGCGGTCCTTCAGCTCCAGCAGCGCCGCCGGGACGATGTTGAAGTTGGCGGCCATCGGCGTCATCAGCGTCCCGCAGAAGCCGGAGAGCATCCCGATCGCGCCCATGATCGCCGGGTCGCCGCCAAACCTTTGAACGACAAGCGGTAATCCGATTCCCGCGGTCATCACCGGGAAGGCCGCGAAGGCGTTGCCCATGATCATCGTGAAGATCGCCATGCCGAAAGTATAGGCCGCCACCGCCGCCAGCCGGCTCCCGTCCGGCAGCCACTGGCCGGCCAGTTGGCCGATCGCCACGCCGACTCCCGCGGCGGCGAACACCGCGCCCAGCGCCGCCAGCATCTGCGGCAGCACCGCCGCCCAGCCGACCGTGTCCAGCAGACGGCGGCCTTCCTGCAAAGGGATTGCGGGCCTGGCGCGCAGCATCGGCATGGCGATGGCCAGGGCGACGAGCACCCCGAGGATCAGCGAGACCAGCGTCGCCTGCTTGGGATCGACCAGGCCCGCCAGTTCCGGGCGCTTGAAGAGGAAGGTCCCGGCCAGGGCGGTCGCCGGGATCGCCAGGGCCGGCAGGAACAGGCGGTTTCCCAGCCGCGCCGCGCTCTCGGCGCGCTCGGCCAGGCTGGTGGTCAGGGGCTCGCCGCGGCCCAGCCCGCCGAACCCGGCCACCGCGACCATGGCGATGACCACCAGGCCGTTGGCCAAGTCGGGCAGGTGCGATCCGAACAGGAAGCTCACCGCGAACAGGCCCCAGAAGGCGGTGTTCTTCCAGCGCCTGGGGTTGCTGGCGTCGCGCGCGCTCAGCACCGCGACGGCGGCGAAGAACGCCCCGCCGATCACATAGAGGACCTCCAGCCCGATCATGCGGCGGCCTCCGCCAGGGTGCGGGCCAGCCGGCGGTCCAGCAGCATCAGCCGCGCCCCGTGGACCAGCAGCGCGACGGCCGCCGTCGGGATCGCCCAGACCGAGAGCTGCAAGGGCTCGACGATGATCCCGTTCTGCTCGAGGAAGCCCTTGATCAGCAGGATGGAGGCGATGGCGATGAAGATGTCCTCGCCGAAGAACAGCGCGATGTTGTCGGCCGCCGCGGTATGGGCGCGGATCGTCTGGCGGGTGTCGTCGGAGATCGGGCCATGGCGGGTCTCGGCGGCGGCCTCGGCCATCGGCGCGATCAGCGGCCGCACCATCTGCGCATGGCCGCCCAGCGAGGTCAGGCCCAGCGCCGCGGTCGCCTGGCGCAGGATGAAGTAGAGCAGCAGCAGCCGCCCCGTGGTGGCCGCCTTCACCTGGCCGATCAGGGTCTTGGCGCGTTCCTGCAGGCCCGCGCGCTCCAGCAGGCCGATGACCGGCAGCACCACCCAGACCACTGAGACGTAACGGTTTTCCTTGAAGGCCTTGCCGAAGGTCTCGACGACCTCGACCGGTCCCATGCCGCCGGCCAGGCCCGTGACCAGCGCCGCGAGCGTAACCACCAGCAAGGGATTGAGCCGAGCCGTGAACCCGACCACGACCAAGAGAATGCCGACGAGCGGAAGCATAGCTTGCAGGTCCCCCGGCTCCGCCGCCTTGTCGCGCGGAACAGTGAACTCTAGCGACGTCCGGACGTTGCGTAATCGGAGGAAGAGCTGCCGCTGACCGACTTATCCACAGTGAAGATCACCTGCCGGGCCAAGTCTGTTCTTGCGCCTATTTGTCGCGCTCCGCGGCAGGACTTTGCAGATCGGTTAATTCGTGTCAGCCTTGTGATGTCCACACCGCTCGACCGGTGGGGATAAACGAAAAGTCTGGGAGCGAAACATGCCACGACCCGTCGCCTTCGGGGGCGCATCGCGGGGAGCCGCGCGAGGTTTGACCTCGATCGCCTGCCTCGCCTTCGTCGCCATCCTCGCCATCGCCTTCTGGTCGGGCGCCCTGTGGATCGGCAACACCCTGATCCACATGCTGGCGGGCTGACGCCGCCAAGGTCTAGCTGCGGCCGATCGAGGCGTACTTGAAGCCGCGTCCGCGCACGTCGTCGGGGCGGTAGATGTTGCGCAGGTCGACCAGCACCGGCGTCCTCATCACGTCCTTCACGCGGTCCAGGTCCAGCGCGCGGAACTGGTCCCATTCGGTGATGATCACCAGGGCGTCGGCGCCGGCCGCCGCCTCGTAGGAATCTTCTTTAAAGACAACGTCCTGCAGCATGTTGCGGGCTTCGTGCACGCCTTCGGGGTCGAAGGCCTGGACCTTCGCGCCCATGGCTTGCAGGGCCGGGATGATGTCGAGGCTGGGCGCGTCGCGCATGTCGTCGGTGTTCGGCTTGAAGGTCAGGCCCAGGACCCCGACCGTCTTGCCGGCCAGCTCGCCGGGCACGGCCTCGGAGACCTTGGACGCCATGGCCTTCTTGCGAGCGTCGTTCACCTGGACGGTGGTTTCGATCAGCCGCACCGGCGCGCCGGCGTCGCTCGCCGTGCGGACCAGGGCCAGGGTGTCCTTCGGGAAGCAGGAGCCGCCATAGCCCGGGCCGGCGTGCAGGAACTTGCCGCCGATCCGCTTGTCGAGGCCGATGCCGCGGGCGACGTGCTGCACGTCGGCGCCCACCGCCTCGCAGAGGTCGGCGATCTCGTTGATGAAGGTGATCTTCATCGCCAGGAAGGCGTTGGCCGCGTACTTGATCAGCTCGCTGGTCCGCCGGCCGGTGAACAGGATCGGCGTCTCGTTGAGGAACAGCGGCCGGTAGAGCTCGGTCATCACCGGGCGGGCGCGTTCGTCCTCCATGCCGACCACGACGCGGTCGGGGCGCTTGAAGTCCTCGATGGCCGCGCCTTCGCGCAGGAACTCCGGGTTCGAGACCACGGCGAACTGGGCGTCGGGACGCCTGGCCTTCACGATGCGCTCGATCTCGTCGCCGGTGCCGACCGGCACGGTCGACTTGGTGACGATGACGGTGAAGCCGTCCAGCAGGTCGGCGATCTCCTCGGCCGCGGCGTAGACATAGGAGAGGTCGGCATGGCCGTCGCCGCGCCGCGAGGGGGTGCCCACGGCGATGAACACCGCATCGGCCTTCTTCACGGCCTCGGCCGCCTCGGTGTCGAAGAACAGCCGCCCGGCCTTGACGTTCTGGGCGACCAGCACGTCCAGGCCCGGCTCATAGATCGGGATGCCCCCGGCGCGCAGGCGCTCGATCTTGCCGGCGTCCTTGTCGACGCAGGTCACGGTGTGGCCGAAATCGGCGAAACAGGCCCCGCTCACCAGGCCCACATAGCCGGTGCCGATCATCGTGACGTGCATGGAGTATCCTTAAGATCCTGTCGCGCCCCGCCTTTCACCACGCCGCGAGCGCCCCCGCAATCGCGCGTTGATCCAGACCGGAACATTGGTCTTCCGAGCAAGCAAACGCCGCGCCACGCGGCGCTAGACTTCCTGATTATAGACGCCGATCTGCGGCCGCTTGGCCAGGCGCGGCTTTACTTCCTCGCGGAAGAGGGCGCGCATGTCGTCCTCGGAGCGGGTGCTTTCGACCACCACCACGATCTCGGGCTTGTTGGACGAGGCGCGCACCAGCACCCACGAGCCGTCCTCCAGCGCCACCCGCACGCCGTTGACGGTGATCACCTCGACGATCCTGCGGCCCAGGATGGTCCCGCCCGCGGCGGCCAGGGCCTCGTACTCGGCGACCACGTCGTCGACGACGCCGTACTTCTCCTCGTCGGCGCAGTGCGGCGACATGGTCAGCGAGGTCCAGGCGACGGGCAGGGCGGCCTTGAGCTCGGAGAGCTTCTGGCCGGGATTGCGGTCGAGCATGGCCAGGATCGCCGCCGCCGCCGTCAGGCCGCAGTCGTAGCCGTTGCCGAGCGGGGCGTTGAAGAAGAAGTGGCCGCTCTTCTCGAAGCCGGCCAGGGCGCCCAGCTCGGCGGTCTTGCGCTTGATGTAGCTGTGGCCGGTCTTCCAGTAGACCGTCGTGGCGCCGTTGGCCTTCAGCACCGGATCGGTGGCGAACAGGCCCGTCGACTTCACGTCGACCACGAAGGTGGCGTCCTTGTGCAGGGCCGAGAGGTCGCGCGCCAGCATCAGGCCGATCTTGTCGGCGAAGATCTCCTCGCCGGTGTCGTCGACCACGCCGCAGCGGTCGCCGTCGCCGTCGAAGCCGAGCGCCAGGTCCGCGCCGTGCTCGCGGACGGCCTTGGCCATCTCCATGAGCATCTCATGGTCTTCCGGATTCGGGTTGTAGCGCGGGAAGGTCCAGTCGAGGTCGCAGTCCATCTCGACCACCTCGACGCCCATGCGGCGCAGGGCCTCGGGCGCGAAGGCCCCGGCCGTGCCGTTGCCGCAGGCGCAGATCACCTTCAGCGGCCGCTTGATCGAAACCCGGCTGGAGACGTCGGCGATATAGGTCTCGGAGAAGCCCTGGACGTGGGTCAGCGACCCGCCCGGCCGCGCCTTGCCCTCGCCGCCCAGCACGATCTCCTTCAGGCGGCCCATCTCGACCGGGCCGAAGGTCAGCGGCCGCTGGGCGCCCATCTTCACGCCGGTCCAGCCGTTCTCGTTGTGGCTGGCGGTGACCATGGCCACGCACGGCGCGTCGAGGGCGAACTGCGCGAAATAGGCGACCGGCGACAGCGCCAGGCCGATGTCGACCACCTCGCAGCCCGCGGCGACCAGGCCGACGGTCAGGGCCTGCTTGATCGACAGCGAGTACGAGCGGTAGTCGTGGCCGACGACGATCCTGGTCTGGCCAAGTTCCTGGATGTAGGTCCCCAGGCCCAGGCCCAGCGCTTCGACGCCCAGCAGGTTGATGTCCGGCCCGAACAGCCAGCGCGCGTCGTATTCGCGGAAGCCCGTCGCCTTAACCAGCGGGACGACTTCGTATTCAAATGTATTGGGCGTGAGATCGGCGCGCGGGACGGGCAGCATCGTAACTCCGTTATCTCTTTTGTGGCTCTTAAAGGCCGCGAGACCTTAAGACCATGCCAACGCGAACCTCGGGCGGCCGTTTCGTGACGATCGTTCAGACCCCGGCGCGGACCAGGTCGTGAACCCGCAGGATGCCCACCGGCCGGCCGTTCTCGACCACGAACAGGACGGTGACCATCGGCAGCGGGTCGCTCATCAGAGCCAGGGCCTCGGCGGCCAGCATCTGCGGCGGGGCGGTCTTCTTCGGGCCGGGCGTCATCACCTCGCCGGCCGTATGGGTCAGCAGGCCGTCCAGGTGGCGGCGCAGGTCGCCGTCGGTGATCACGCCCTTCAGCGCGCCGCTCTCGTCGGTCACGCCGATGATGCCGAAGGCCTTTTCGGTCATGATCAGCAGGGCTTCCGACATCGGCGTGTCCTGGGCCACCAGCGGCAGCTCGTCCTTGCCGTGCATCAGGTCGCCGACCGTGCGCAGCATCGCGCCCAGCTTGCCGCCGGGGTGGAAGATCTTGAAGTCCTTGGCGCTGAACCCGCGGCGTTCCAGCAGCGAGACGGCCAGGGCGTCGCCCAGGGCGATCTGCAGGGTGGTCGAGGTGGTCGGCGCCTTGACCTCGGAGGTCACCTCGGTGGTGTCGGCCAGCAGCAGCGCGACGTCGGCCGCCTGGCCCAGCGGGCTGTCGGCGAAGGCGGTCAGGGCGATCAGCGGAATGTGGAAGCGCCGCGAATAGGCGATGACGTCGGCCAGCTCCTGGTTCTGGCCCGATTTCGACAGCGCCAGGATCACGTCGCCCTCGGCGATCATGCCCAGGTCGCCGTGGCTGGCCTCGTTGGCGTGGACGAAGAAGGCCGGCGCGCCGGTGGAGGCGAAGGTGGCCGCGATCTTCTTGGCCACATGGCCCGACTTGCCGATGCCGGTGCAGATCACCCGGCCCTTGGCGGCGTAGAGCAGGTCCACCGCCTTGACGAACGCGGGCCCCAGGGCGTCGGCCTGCAGGCGCAGGGCCTCGGCCTCGGCGCTCAGCACCCGGCGTCCCACGGCGACGGCGTCGAAATCTGTCATCTGGGCGGGGTCCGTCATTTGGCGGGGCTGAGCCTCTGGGTCTGGATGTCGGCGACCGCTTCGCGCGCGGCCTTCAGCCGCTGCTCGGAGGCTTCCGTCTCGCGCTTCATGGCGGCCTGCGCCTGGGCGGTCTGCTGGACCGGGACGTGGCCGAACGGGCCCGGCGAGCGTGCGCCCAGGCCCTGGGGCCAGACGGCGGCCAAGGCCACCATGGCGAGCGCCAGGGCCGCGGCCAGGGGGAAGAACAGACGATCGGACATGCACGCTCATATAGCCAGCGCCGCCCTCAGGGGCCAGCGGACCTTGACGCTGGGGGCGCCGGGCCTTAGCCCGCAGGCATTCCGCAGATGGAGCGCGCGCCTTGCCCACCCTGATCCTTCTTCGCCACGGCCAGAGCCAATGGAACCTCGAAGACCGCTTCACCGGCTGGGTGGACGTCGACCTGACCGCCGAGGGCGAGGCCCAGGCGCGCAAGGGCGGCGAACTGATCAAGGCCGCCGGCCTGCAGATCGACCGCGCCTACACCTCGGTCCTGACCCGCGCGATCCGCACCCTTTGGCTGGCCCTGACCGCGGCCGGCCAGGTCTTCGTGCCGGAGACCAAGGACTGGCGGCTGAACGAGCGCCACTATGGCGGCCTCACCGGCCTCAACAAGACGCAGACCGCCGCCCAGCACGGCGAGGAGCAGGTCAAGGTGTGGCGCCGGTCCTATGACGTGCCGCCGCCGCCGCTGGCGCCCGGCGGGGAGTTCGACTTCTCCAAGGACCGCCGCTACGCCGGCGCCGTCCTGCCCGACACCGAGAGCCTGAAGACCACGCTCGACCGCGTTCAGCCCTACTGGGACGCCGAGATCGCCCCGCACCTGAAGGCCGGGGAGACCCTGCTGGTTGCGGCGCACGGAAACTCTCTACGCGCGATTGTGAAGCTGCTGTTCGGCCTGTCCGACGAGGGTGTCATCGGCGTGGAAATCCCGACCGGGAATCCGCTGCTGATCGAGCTCGACGCTAACCTTAAGCCGGTGTCCGCCCGCTATCTCGACGAGGCCCGCGCCACCGCCCTGCCGCAGACGGCATGACGACGCAGGCCGACCGCCAGCACATGCGCCGCGCCATCGCCCTGGCGCAGGCCCATGTCGGCCTGACCGGCGCCAATCCCAGCGTCGGATGCGTGCTGGTCAAGGACGGCGTGGTGGTCGGCGAGGGCGTCACCGCCCAGGGCGGCCGCCCGCATGCCGAGGAGCAGGCCATTGATAAGGCCGGCGAAAACGCCCGCGGCGCCGTCGCCTATGTGACGCTGGAACCGTGCGGCGCCAGGTCGTCGGGCGCGGCCTCCTGCTCCCAGCGGCTGGCGAGCGCCGGCGTCGCCGAGGTGGTGATCGCCTGCGAGGACGCCTCGCCCTACGCCTCGGGACAAGGGGCCGAACGGCTGCGGGCGGCGGGGATTCCCGTGCGCCTGGGGGTCCTCGCCGATGAGGCCGCCGGCCTCTACGAAAACTACGCCCCGCCGCAAAATTAACCATGGCCAGGCTAAGCCGCGGAAAGAGCGTGTTAATTACGCTGGCCTAGGATCCCCGGCTGAAAGTCAGTGGGGTTTCCGATGTCCGCCCAGACCGCTCCAGCACAGGAGTTGCGCAAGCTCGACCAGCACGAGCTCGACGCCGTCTGCGCCAAGCACGACCGCCTCTGGACCTCCAAGCCGGGCGGCGCCCGCGCCGTGTTCGCCTGGAAGGATCTCTCGGGACTGGACCTGCGCGGCAAGAACCTTTGCGACGCCGACCTGACCGGCGCCGTGCTCGCCGACTGCCAGATGCAGGGCGTGCGTCTCGACCACGCCAACCTGTTCGGCGCCGACCTGCAGAACGCCAACCTGACCGACGCCTCGATGCGCCGGGCCGACCTGCGCGGCGCCTGCCTGCGCGGCGCCAACCTGACGGGCGCCGACCTCTTCGAGGCCGACCTGCGCGAAGGCTCGATCGCCGTCGGCGACCGCGACAAGGGCCTGCGCGTGCTCGAGCACATCAACCGCGTGGGCGAGGCCTCCGGCGCGATCCTGGCCGGCGCCAACCTGGAGCGCTCGCGGCTGTCGGGCGTCATGGCCATCAAGGCCGACTTCAGCGACGCGATCCTGAAGGACGCCAAGCTGGTGCGGGCCAACCTCAAGCAGGCCAACATGTCCGGCGCCAACATGGCCGGCTGCGACCTCTCGGGCGCCGACCTGGCCGGCGCCGATATGCGCGACGTGATCCTGGTGGGCGCCAAGACCTTCGCCTGGAACGTCTCCCAGGCCGACATGCGCGGCGTGCTGACCGACGATCCGGTCGGCAAGTCGGTGCAGGACCTGCCCTACAAGACCATGATCCGCGACCACGCCAAGTGGTGCGAGACCGGCGGCGCCGAAGGCACCCCCAGCGTGTTCGACAACGCCGACCTGCGGGCGCTGGAGACCATCCGCGGCTTCAACCTGACTGCGCTGTCGGCCAAGGGGGCGGTGTTCTACGGCCTCGACATGGAGGGCGTGCAGCTCCAGGGCGCCCAGCTCGACGGGGCGGACCTGCGCAACTGCAACCTGCGCCGCGCCGACCTGCGGGGCGCGCGGCTGATCGGGGCCAAGCTGTCGGGCGCGGACCTGCGCGACGCCCAGATGGGGCCGCTGCTGCTGGGCGCCGACCGCACCTTGCCGTGCAACCTGACCGGGGCGACGCTGAAGAACGCCGACCTGGCGCGGGCCGACTGCCGCCACGCGATCTTCGTCGAGGCCGACCTCAGCCGCGCCAACTTCACCAGCGCCATGGTGCGGACCGCCAACCTGACCAACGCCCAGCGATGGGGCGCGCGCGGCCTCGAAGACGTGATCTGACCGCGCGTGGGCTGACGCCCGGGCAATCGCCTATCGTGCGGCCTTCGGATCAGGAGGCCCGCGATCATGGAAACCGTCAGCGTCGAGGTCCGTGCGCGGACCGCCATCGTCACCATCGAGCGCCCTGAGCGCCGCAACGCCGTCGATGGCGCGACGGCCCAGGCGCTCTACGACGCCTTCAAGGCCTTCGACGCCGACGCCGCCCTGGACGCCGCCGTCCTGCAGGGGCGCGGCGGGGCGTTCTGCGCCGGCGCCGACCTCAAAGGCGTCAGCGAGGGGCGGGGCAATCCCGTGCATCGGGACGGCGATCTCGGACCGATGGGCTGCACCCGCCTGGCGCTCTCCAAGCCGGTGATCGCCGCGATCGAGGGCCACGCCGTCGCCGGCGGGCTGGAGGTCGCGGCCTGGTGCGACCTGCGCGTCGCCGCCGAGGACGCGGTGTTCGGGGTGTTCTGCCGCCGCTTCGGGGTGCCGCTGATCGACCTGGGCACCGTGCGGCTGCCGCGGCTGATCGGCCATTCGCGGGCCATGGACCTGATCCTGACCGGCCGGCCGGTGAGCGCCCAGGAGGCCTTCCAGATCGGCCTGGCCAACCGGCTGGCGCCCAAGGGCCAGGCCCTGGACGCGGCCCTGGAGCTGGCGGCGCAGATCTCGGCCTTCCCCCAGCTCTGCCTGCGCAACGACCGCGCCTCGGCGATCGCCCAGTGGTCGATGGACTGGGAGAGCGCCGCCCGCTTCGAGGTCGAGCTGGGCCGCGCCACCCTGGCCAGCGGCGAGGCCCGCGACGGCGCCAGCCGCTTCGCTTCCGGCCAGGGCCGCCACGGCGCGTTCTGAGCAAAAAAGAAGGGCGGCGCCTTGCGGAGCCGCCCTCGCGAAGTCTGGGAGGGGAAGCGGGGCGGCGCAGGTCGCTGCGCCGCCCCGGGGAGGGCTGGAGGGCCGCCTCTGGGGGGAGGGTTAGGCGGCCTTCTCGCCTTCGATCAGGTTGGTTTCGGCCCCTGTCGAAATCTCGATCGTGCGGGGCTTCAGGGCCTCGGGGAGCTCGCGCTTCAGCGAGATCGAGAGCAGGCCGTCGGCGAGCTTCGCCTCGGTCACCACCACGTAGTCGGCGAGCTGGAACCGGCGCTCGAAGTTGCGCTCGGCCAGGCCGCGGTGGAGGAACCGGCGCTGGTCGTCGTTGGCGGCCTTGCGGCCCTGGACGGTCAGGAGGTTTTCCTTGACCTCGATGTTCAGTTCTTCCGGACGGAAGCCGGCGACCGCGATCTCGACGCGGTAGGCGTTCTCGTCGGTGCGCTCGATGTTGTAGGGCGGATAGCCGGCCGCGGCGTCGACGCTGGCGGTTTCCAGCAGCGAGGCCAGGCGATCGAACCCGACGACGGAGCGATAGAGCGGGGAGAAGTCGATGGTACGCATGTGAAAGGACCTTCTTGGCTTAAGCAAGGTTGCGTGGGTCGGACTGCACGCGAGCCTGAAAGCGGCCTCGCCCTGTGTCCGGAAGGCCCGGATGCCCAGCGCCTTCGATTGTCTAGGTGGGAGGCGATTTGCCCGGTTCAAGCCCCATGCCGCGCAACATTCGTGCGACGCGCCCTCGATGAATGCTGAAGCCGGGTTGCCACCGCCGCGTGCGCCTCTAGGCTCCGCCGCGTCCAGGAAACAACCAGAAGGCACGACACAGATGTCCCCCCGAATGTTTGCGCTCGCCGCCGCCGCGGCGCTCGCCGTGCTCGCCCAACCCGCCGCCGCGGCGGAAGACGCGGCGTTGAAGGCCGCCATCGCCGGTCCCCAGCGCGGCGCCGACCACGTCGCCCGCGACGCCGCCCGCCACCCCTATGAGAGCCTTGGGTTCTGGGGCGTGAAGCCCCAGCAGACGGTCATCGAGATCTCGCCCGGCTCCGGCTACTGGACCGAGATCCTGGCGCCCTACGCCAAGGCCACGGGCGGGACCTATGTCGCCGGCGTCGCCGACCTGCAGAACCCCCAGCTCTCGGAGGGCGCGCGCAAGGGCCGTGCGGACTTCGAGGCCAAGTACGCCGACCAGGATAAGTTCGGAGCCATCACCTATGTCGGCTTCGGCCCGGTCTCGGGCCCGCTCGGCGCGCCCGGCTCGGCCGACGTCGTGATCACCGCCCGCAACGTCCACAACTGGATGGGCCAGCCGGGCATGGTCGACAAGGTGTTCAACGACTTCCACGCGGTGCTGAAGCCGGGCGGCGTGCTGGCGGTGGAGGAGCATCGCTCCGACCCGACCCGCGACCAGGTCCCCGGCGCCTCGGACGGCTACGTCGCCACCGACTTCGTGATCGCCGCCGCCGAGAAGGCCGGCTTCAAGCTGGACGCCAGGTCCGAGATCAACGCGAACCCCAAGGACACCAAGGACCATCCCTTCGGCGTCTGGACCCTGCCGCCGGTCCGCCGCTCGCCGGCCGCCGACAAGCCCGATCCCAGCTTCGATCGCGCCAAGTACGACGCCATCGGCGAGAGCGATCGGATGACCCTGCGGTTCGTGAAACCGTAGGGCCACGCTTTGACCATCGTCCCGGGTCAGGTAAGCGGGCACGGGACGATGGCGACTTCGAGATTTCCATGCGGCGTATTCTTCCGGTTTCGGCGGCTTCCTTCTCGCGGCGAGGCGCCCTGATCGGCGCGCTCGCCCTGGCCGCCTGCGGCCGGAAGGGCGAGGCCGAGCCCCCGCCGGCCAAGGCGGCGCGGAACATGACCCTCCAGGACGCCGTCGCCGGCGAGTGGCGCTCGGCCGCCGACAAGGCCCGCGACCCCTGGCGCCATCCGGTCGAGACCCTGGAGTTCTGGGGCCTGAAGCCCGGCCAGACCGTGGTCGAGTTCTGGCCCGGCGCCGGCTGGTACACCGACATCCTGGCTCCCTACCTGGCGGCCAACAAGGGCAGGCTGATCGCCGCCGACCTGGAGCCCAGCGACCCGGCCTCGGCCGAGATCGTCGAGGCCTATCGCGCCCGCCTGAAGGCTCGCCCGAAGATCTACGGCGACGTCCAGGTCACCGCCTTCGGCCCGACCAGCGGCCCGGTGGCCCCGGCGGGCGGCGCCGACCTGGTGCTGTTCCTGCGCAACCTGCACAACTGGATGGCGGCGGGCATCGCCGAAAAGGCCTTCCGCGACGCCTTCGCGGCCCTGAAGCCGGGCGGCGTGCTGGGCGTCGAGGAGCATCGCGCCGCCCCGGGCGGGGTGCAGGACGTGCTGGCCGCCAGCGGCTATGTCCAGGAAGCCTACGCCGTGCGGCTGGCCCAGGAGGCGGGCTTCGTCCTCGACAAGACCAGCGAGATCAACGCCAATCCGGCCGACACCCGCGACCATCCGTTCGGGGTGTGGACCCTGCCGCCGGTCCGCCTGACCGCGCCGCGCGGCGAGCCGGCCGATCCCAGCTTCGATCGCACGAAGTACGACGCCATCGGCGAGAGCGACCGGATGACCCTGCGGCTGGTCAAGCCCGCCGCCTAGCGCCTTCAGGGCAAGGCACGCCGCAACCGGCCTCCACGCCCGACTATCAGAGCTGTTCCTTGTAGCCGGCGATGATCTGTTCGTCGGGCACGGGCGTCTTGCCCAGGTTGAGCTGCTCGAAGATCATCTCGGCGCCGGAGGGCAGGGCGCTGCGGTCCACCTGCGCCTCGGGTTCCCACAACCGGCCGCGCATGATCGCCTTCGGACAGTGCAGGAACGCCTCCTCCACCGCGACCATCAGGACCAGCCGCGGCGTCTTCCCGAACTCGACGAACTGGGCCAGCAGGTCGGGGGCGGCGGTGGCGCTGGCGCGGCCGTTGACGCGGAACACGTCGTCGAAGCCGGGGATCATGAACATCAGGCCGATCCGCCCGGGGCCCGACAGCAGGTTGCGGATCGTGTCCAGCCGGTTGTTGCCGGGGCGATCGGGCAGGTAGAGGGTCTTGCCGTCATCGCTGACATGCACGAAGCCGGGCCCGCCGCCGCGCGGCGAGACGTCGATCGCGCCGTCCGGGCCGGCGGAACTGACCACGCAGAAGGGCGAGAGGCCGATGAACGCGCGGCCGTTCTTCTCGACATGGTCCAGCACCTTGTCGAGGACCAGCTTGCCGGGCGGGCGATAGAGCTCGTCGATGGCCGCCAGATCGAGGGTCTTCATGCGCTCGCTCCCCGTTCTTGTTGAGAGTTGTTCGCAAACATGCGCTTGAAAGGGCGGCCTGTCATCCCAAGATGAACGGCGCCGGGCCTGGCCCTGTCAGGTTGCAGTCAGCTCCAACCTGCTAGTCTGGTTCGTACCTGATGCGCTAAAGGCCAACCATGCTCCGCAACGTCCTGCTCGCCCTGATCCCCGCCGGCCTGCTGCTGGCCGCGCCCGCCGCAGCGCAGGAGCAGACCATCCTGCCCGGCTACTGGGACGTGACGAACAAGGTCTCGGCCATCATCAGCCAGTCCAAGAGCGAGAAGCGCTGCATCACCCCGGCCGAGGTCTCGAAGTTCGTGATGGGCCCCTCGAACCGCCACTACAAGTGCGACTACCCCACCCGGGTCTTCAAGGACGGCAAGATCCGCCTGAAGGGCGACTGCGCCACCAAGAACGGCAGCAAGGCGGCGATCGAGGCCACCGGGACCTATTCGCCGACCACCTTCACGATGAACGCGAAGATCAGCACCACCTATGCCGGGGTGCCGCTCAGCGCCAACGCCGTCACCACCGCCAAGCGCATCAGCGAGACCTGTCCTGTGGCGGCGCCTGCCGAGGCGGCGGGCTCTTAACCACGCTGCGACGAAATCGCCGCTCAAACCCTAGCTGAGCCGTTTACTTGGCTCGCGCTTGAGGCGAAGCTGCCGCCTCACGACGATGTGAGACGGCGCACATGACCACCCTTCAGGAACTGACCGAACGCGTGGCCGCCGCGGTGGGCGAGGACGCCGGCCTTGGCAGGTCGTTCAAGGTCGACCTGCGCGGCGAGGGCTTCATCCATATCGACGGCGCCAGCGTCACCAACGACGACAAGCCCGCCGACCTGACCGTCTCGATCAGCCGCAAGGACCTCAAGGCTCTGGGCGCGGGCGAGCTCAATCCGATGACCGCGGTCATCACCGGCCGGCTGAAGGTCTCCGACATGGGCCTGGCCATGGCCTTGCAGCCGCAGATGCAAGCCCTGTTCGCCAAACTGGGATGAGCATGACGCCGGCGCCCCTCCTCGCCATCCCGGGCGCGCCGGTCCCCGCCGGCGGCGAAGCGGCCTGGTTCGAGGGCGCGGGCAAGGCCCGGCTGCGCGCGGCGCTGTTTCCGGCCCGCGGGCCGGTGCGCGGTTCGATCGTGCTCAGCGGCGGGCGCACCGAGCCGATCGAGAAATACTTCGAGGTCATCGAGGACCTGACCTCGCGCGGCTTCGTGGTGCTGGCGCACGACTGGCGCGGCCAGGGCCTGTCGCACCGCGAGCTCGCCGACCCGCTGGCCGGGCACGCCCGCGGCTACGAGGCGTTCCTCACCGACTACCGCGCCCTGCTCGCCGCCTACGAGGCGCGGCTGCCCAAGCCCTGGTTCGCCATCGGCCACTCGATGGGCGGTTGCCTGACGCTGCTGGCCCTGGCCCGCGGCGAGGCGCGCCGTTTCGCCGGGGCGGCCCTCTGCGCCCCGATGCTGGGCCTGCAGCTCGGCAAGACGCCGCTGCCGGCCGCACGGCTGATGGCGGGGCTGAACGTCCTGCTGGGACGCGCCGGCGCCATGGCGCGGCCGCCCGGCCCCGCCGAGACCTTCGAGACCAACATCCTCACCCACGACCGCGCGCGCTACGAGCGGGCCAGGGCGCAGGTCCGGGCCGAGCCGAAACTGGATCTCGCCGGTCCGACCTGGGGCTGGATCGACTTCGCCCTGAGCGCCACGCGCTATCTGTCCCGCCCGGAAAACTTGAAAAACGTGACGATTCCGGTCGTCATCGTCTCGGCTGAACAAGACCGACTCGTCGACAACTCTGCGCAGCGCGCCGCCGCGAGGAACCTGCCCCAGGGCGAGTTCGTCAGCGTCGCCGGCGCGTACCACGAAATTCTGATGGAGACGGACACTATGCGGAACATCTTCCTGCGTGCGTTGGACGCCTTGCTCGGCAAGTCGGCGCCCGCGCCGGCGGTCCCTGCCGCGGCCAAGCCTGCGGAGCCCGCGCCCCAGCCGGTCGCCGCCGCGGCGCCCGCGCCCGTCGCCGAAGCCAAGCCGGCCCCCGCTCCGGAGCCCGCGCCCGCGCCGAAGGCCCCCGAGCCCGCGCCGGCCGCGGCGGTTGCGCCCCCCGCCAGGAAGCCCGCCGCGCCGAAGGCCGCCGCCAAGCCCAAGGCCGCCGCCAAACCCGCCGCAAAGCCGAAGGCCGCGGCTCCGGCCAAGGCGCCCGCCAAGACCGCCGCCGCCAAGCCCGCCGCCGCGCCGAAGGCGGCCAAGCCCGCCGTAGCGAAGGCCGCTCCGGCCAAGAGCGCCGCCAAGCCTGCCGCGAAAGCCGCCCCGGCGAAGGCTGCGGCCAAGCCGGCGGCCGCCAAGGCGCCCGCTGCGCCCAAGGCCGCCACCTCTAAGGCCGCCGCCCCGAAGACCGCGGCTGCGAAGAAGCCGGCCGCCGCCAAGACGGCGCCGGCGAAGAAGTAGCTATTTCGCCGATCGCTTCAGCGCGACCAGGGCCTCGTCCAGGCAGGCCCGGTCGCCGGCGATGGCGACCTGGCCGCCGTTCTGGCCCACCGGCTGGCCGCGCCAGTCGGTGACCAGCCCGCCGGCGCCCTCGATCAGGGGGATGGCGGATTCGATGTCCCAGGACTTCAGGCCCGCCTCGATGACCATGTCCATCCTGCCCATCGCCACCATGGCGTAGGCGTAGGCGTCGCAGCCGAGCCGCGCCAGGCGGGCGGCGGCGCGCACCTGGGTCCAGGCGCCCAGCTCGGCCCCGTCGAAACAGCCCTCCGGGTCGGTGGTGGCGATGATCGCGTCGGTCAGCTTGGGACAGGGGCGGACCTTCAGCGGCGTGGTCTGGCCCCGCGCGATCAGCCGCGAGCCGCCGGCATGGCCGATGAACACCTCGTCCAGATAGGGTTGTCCGATGGAGCCCAGGACCGGGCGGCCCTGGTGGCGCAGGCCGATCAGCGTGGTCCACAGCGGCAGGCCGGCGATGAAGGCGCGGGTGCCGTCGACGGGATCCAGCACCCAGACGAACTCGGCGTCCGGGCGGTCCTCGCCATATTCCTCGCCGATCACCCCATGCTCGGGATAGCGCTCGGCGATCAGCTCGCGGATGGCCGCCTCCGCGCCCTTGTCGGCGGCGGTGACGGGGTCGAAGCCGCGTGCGCCGCCCTTGTCCTCCAGGCCGTGGTCGGCCCGGTAGTAGGGCAGGGTGACGCGCCCTGCGGCGGCGTTCAGCTCGATCAGGAAGGCGTCGAGTTCGGCCAGACGGCCGGCGGCAAGGTCGGAGGCGGGCATGGCTCCCGCTTTACCCTGCCGCCGGCGTCCGCGAAATCCCCCTGAGGAGAAGGGGGAAACGCAAGGTCGGGCGCAAGCAGGCGTCAGGCGGCCTCGTGCTCGCCGTTCAGCGACTTGGCGAGGTCGAGCAGCCGGCGGCGCGGACGCTCGCCGAGCTGATAATAGGCGCGGATCAGGTCCTGGGTCTCCTTGCGGCCCAGCACCTCGCCGCCGGCTTCGCCCAGGCCCTCGCCCAGCGCATGCTCGCGCTGCGCGGCCTCGGCCAGGCCGTCGTAGAAATAGCCCACCGGCACCTCCAGCGCTTCCGACAACTGCCACAGGCGGGCCGCGGAAATGCGGTTGGCGCCGCACTCGTATTTCTGGATCTGCTGGAACCGCACGCCGCAGGCGCCGGCCAGTTGTTGTTGGGTCAGGCCCAGCAGGCGCCGCCGACGGCGCAGCCGCTTGCCCAGATGAACGTCGATATTGCTGCCCATGGCTTCCATCGCCCCCGGTTCCTCTGCTTGGCGCCCGTCCCAAAGCGAGACGGCCTGAACCGAATTTCGCAAGTCGCGCGCCAAGCGAGCGCCGTTCGCGTTGCGCGACAGGGAACGAGGCGACTACTAGAGGGGCATGACGCAGACCAAGCCCCCGTTGGCGCAGGATCTTTTGTGGCGGTTGGAGGCCCTGGCCTTCGACGTGGTGATCGCGTTCGCGCGGATATTGCCGGTCGACCTGGTGTCCGATTTCGGAGCCTGGTTCTTCAAGACCCTGGGGCCGCTGACCGGCGCGCACAAGGTGGCCGAGACCAATCTGCGCATCGCCTTTCCGCAGGCCTCGGACGCCGAGATCGCCGGCCTGCTGAAGGCCCAGTGGGACAATACCGGCCGCACCTTCCTCGAACTGCTGATCATGGACCGGATCATCGGCGCGCCCGGCCGCGTGGAGATCGTCAACGGCCAGCGCTTCGACGAGATCGCCGCCAACCAGGAGCCGGTGGTGTTCGTTTCGGGCCACTTCGCCAATTTCGAGGTGATGCCGGCCGCGATCGTCAATTCGCCCGTGAAGTGCCAGATCACCTATCGGGCGATGAACAACCCGCACGTCGAGAAGCGGGTCCGCGACTATCGCTTCCGCTATGGCGTCCGCTACTTCGCACCCAAGGGCGGGGACGGCGCGCGCGAACTGCTGGCCGCCCTGGGCCGGGGCGATTCCGTCGCGCTGATGAACGACCAGAAGTTCAACGGCGGGGTCGCCGCGCCGTTCTTCGGCGTCACCTGCCACACCGCGCCGGGGCCCTCGCGCCTGGCGCTGCGGTTCAACACCGTGCTCCAGCCGATGTCCGTGCAGCGGGGGCGCAAGGCCCGCTTCCGAGTGGTCGTGCACGACCCGATCCGCCTGGAGCGCACCGGCAACATGACCGCCGACATCGAGGCGGGCGTGCGCAAGATCAACGCCATGATCGAGAGCATGGTGCGCGAGCGTCCGGCCGAATGGTTCTGGACCCACAAGCGCTGGCCGAACGAGACCTATCGGCGCGGCCGCTGAGCAACTTCAGGCCGGCCCCGGCACGCCCACCATCAGCATCGGGTTCATGTTCCGCCCGCGCCACTTGAGCCGCCAGCACAGGTGCGGGCCGGTGGCGCGGCCGGTCGCGCCGACCGCCCCGATGCGCTCGCCGCGGGCGACCCTGGCGCCGCGCATGACGTCCACCTCGCTCAGGTGCAGATAGGCGCAGACCAGGCCCTGGCCATGGTCGATCATCACCAGGCCGCCTTCGAAGAGCATGTCGCTGTCGGCCAGCACCACCAGCCCGCCGGCCGGGGCGTAGACCGGCGTGCCGCGCGGCGCGGCCAGGTCGACGCCGTAGTGCGGCGGGCGCGGCCGCCCGTCGATGATCCGCTGGCCGCCGAACCGGGCCGTGACCCGGAAGTCCCGCAAGGGCGCGGAAAAGCCGCCGCGGAAGTCGTCGTGCTCCACGCGGCTGGCGAAGGCCTGCGCCTTGCGGCGGCTCTCGTCGGCGATGCGGGCCTCCAGCTCCGGGCTGGCCTGGCCCTGGTAGACCTGCCGCAGGCCCTTGATGCGCTGGACGTCGTAGTCGGCCTTGCCGATCTCGAGCACGCGGCTGGCCTCGCCGCCGCGGCCGTCGACCCGGATCGCGGCCTTGGGTCCGGCGTCGCGGTCGAAGCCCAGATAGAAGAAGCCGCCGTCGGAGGCGCGGGTGACCGGCTGGCCGTCCAGGAACACCTGGGCGTGCCTGACCGTCCGGCCGATCGCAAAGCCGCCCTGCTGGAAGCGCCCGCTCAGCGAGAGTTCGGCCGCCGCCAGGGCGGGGCTGCTCAGCGCGGTGGAGGCCAGCCCGAGAACCGCCGCGCGGCGGTTCAGGCGCGCGTCAGGGATGCAGCTCTTTCCACCGCGCCAGCGCTTCGACCGGGGTGGCGTAGGCTTCCTGGAGGGCTGGGTTCCAGTAGCGCAGCGCCTCCACGGGGATCTTCACCTTGGAGACGGCGCAGATCACGTAGCGGCCCGGCTTGAGGACGACGAATTCGCCGTCGCCATAGTGCAGCGTGGCGATGTCGGAGCCGGTGAGGTCGCGGTCGTGGGCGTTCATGGATCTCTATGTAGCGCGCGAAAGTCGGTCGGAACAGGGCGCCGTCAGAACAGATCGCCCTGGTTGGAGGGCGGCGGCGGGGGCCTCGGCGCGCGCGCCGGCCTGGCCGGCTGCGACGGCGCGGGCGGGGCGGCGCTGGGCGTCCCGTCGATGGTCGCCTGGCGGCTCTGGTCGGCGAAGACCAGCCGCACGCCTTCGCCGCTGGCCAGCGAGGCGCCTTCGCGCACCAGCGAGCCGTCGGCGCGGTGCACGCGGGCGAAGCCGCGCTTCAGCGGCGCGCTGGGGTCGACCGAGGCGTAGAGCTTCGACAGGCTGGAGAGCCGCTCGGCGGTCCGGTCCAGGCCGCGTTCCATCGCCGGCTTCAGGCGCAGCACCAGCCGCGAGAGGCGATCGGCGTGCACCTGCTGGGGCCGTTGCAGCAGGCTGGGCGACAGCCGCGAGGATATCCGCACCAGGTCGGTGTGGTGCGCCGCCACGTTGCGCGACAGCCCCGCGCCCAGCCGGCTGGAGGCCAGGTTGAAGCGCTGGGCGGCCATCTCGACCAGGTCGGGGACCCGCGACAGCGCCCGGCCGGCGTGCTCGACCCGGCCGCGGCGGTCCTCGACCGTGCGTCCGCCGCAGCGGTGCAGCCGCGCCGACAGGTCGCCGATATAGGCCTTCAGCTCGGCCAGGACCGGCGTCGCCATCTCGGCCGCGGCGGTCGGGGTCGGGGCGCGGCGGTCGGAGACGAAGTCGATCAGGGTGGTGTCGGTCTCATGCCCCACGGCCGAGATCAGCGGGATGGTCCCGGCCGCCACGGTGCGGGCCAGGTTCTCGTCGTTGAACGCCCAGAGGTCTTCGACCGAACCGCCGCCGCGCGCGACGATCAGGATGTCGGGGCGCGGCACGGGGCCGTCGTCGCCCATGGCGTTGAAGCGGGCGATGGCGTTGGCGACCTGCCCGGCGGCGGCGTCGCCCTGCACCACGACCGGCCAGACGATCACCCGGCAGGGCCAGCGGTCGCGGATGCGGTGCAGGATGTCGCGGATCACCGCCCCGGTCGGGCTGGTGATCACCCCGACCACGCCCGGCATGGTCGGCAGCGGCTGCTTGCGGGCCGGGTCGAACAGGCCCTCGCCATGCAGCTTGGCCTTCAGGCGTTCGAGTTGGGCCAGCAGGGCGCCGACGCCGGCCGCCTCCATGGTCTCGATGACCATCTGGTAGCGCGAGCCGGCCGGATAGGTGGTGATCTTGCCGGTGACCACGACCTCCATCCCCTGCTGGGGACGGATCGAGAGGTTCTTGACCGAGCCCTTCCACACCACCCCGTCGATGGCGGCGCGTTCGTCCTTGATGGTCAGGTAGACGTGGCCGTTGGAGTGGTGGGTGACCTTCGACAGCTCGCCCCGCAGGCGCACGAAGCCGTAGGCGTCCTCCAGCGTCCGCTTCAGCGCGAACGCGAGTTCCGAGACCGAGTAGGCCTTGGCGTTGCTGTCGGTGTCGGGCGCGACGTCGGTCATGGGCGAGACATAGCGGCGTGCGCCGTCAAAAAGAAGTTCGGGCGCGCCGGGCGACAGCAAGCCGTCGCAGGGCGCGCCCTGAACCCATCCCCCCGGATCAGATGTACCGGCGCAGCGAGCGGGCCAGTTCGTTGGCGCCCGAACGCTTCTTGGTCTGCACCGGCTGATAGGCGACGCGGGCGTGCTCCATGCAGTAGGGGCCCTCGTCCTGCCGGCGGCCGCAGAAGGTGAAGCTGTCGCTCGACGGATCGCCGATCGGCCACTTGCACATGTGCGCGCCCAGGGTCAGCACGGTGGCCGTGCCCGGAGCTTCTTCGACATAGCGCACCGGCGCGGGCGTCGGGGCCGGCGCGGCGGCGACCGCGGTCGGCTCGGCGATGCGCCGCGGCGTGGCCGGAGCCGCCGCCGGACGGGCCGGACGCGGCGCCTTGAAGGCCGGGCGCGCCGGTTTCGAGGGCGCGGCGCGTCCCGACAGGCCCAGGCGATGGACCTTGCCGATGACGGCGTTGCGGGTCACCCCGCCCAATTGCTTTGCGATCTGGCTGGCCGAAAGGCCGTCTTGCCAGAGTTTCTTCAGACTCTCGACGCGTTCGTCAGTCCAACCCATGTCTGGCCTCCACCCGCTTGTACGCCCCCGGCGCCGCCCCCGCGGGTTGGCCGGGATCTACATCTTGTGGCAGTCCGAAAACCTGACCGCCATCAACTACTAGATATCGTAACCGATCCATTAACGGCCACAATAGGCGCCCTTAGCTTCGTCCACAGAAACCAGATGTTGATTCTGTCCACAGGGTTCGCCTGCCGGGCGGCGCCTCCAGGCGCTTGCGAACTGGCTGCAGCGGGCGCACATCCAGGGCCATGAAGGACATGCCCGCATCCGAAGCCGTCGTTCCGCCGCAGCCCCGCGACTATCACGGGTTCAACTGGGCGGGGTTCGGAACCCTCTACACCCGCGAGGTCCGCCGCTTCTGGAAGGTGGGGATGCAGACCCTGGCCGCCCCGGTGGTCACGGCGCTGCTCTATATGATGGTCTTCGTCGTGGCGGTGCGCGGCGCGGCCCCGCCGATCCACGGCACGCCCTTCGCGGTGTTCGTGGCGCCGGGCCTGATCATGATGCAGATCCTCAACAACGCCTTCGCCAACTCGTCATCGTCGCTGCTGCAGGCGAAGTTCAACGGCCTGGTCGGCGACTTCATGACCCCGCCGCTGACGCCGGTCGAGCAGGTGCTGGCCTTCTCGCTGGGCGCGGCCACGCGCGGCGTGGTGGTCGGCGCGGTGACCTTCGCGGCCATCCTGCCCTTCGCCGCCCTGCCGGTCGTCCACCTCTGGGCGGTGCTCTATTTCGGGATCAGCGCGGCGCTGATCCTGGGGATGCTGGGCATCATGGCCGGGCTGTGGGCCGAGAAGTTCGACCACATGGCGGTGGTCACCAACTTCATCATCATGCCCCTGACCTTCCTGTCGGGGACCTTCTACCTGGTCGACAAGCTGCCCGAGCCGTTCCGCACGGCCAGCCACTACAACCCGTTCTTCTATCTGATCGACGGCTTCCGCTACGGCTTCATCGGCCATGCGGAGGGCTCGCTGCTGGCCGGCGTCGGCATGACCGCGGGCCTGGTGGCGGCCTTCGCCTGCCTGTGCCTCTGGATGTTCGAGACCGGCTACAAGCTCAAGACCTGAGCCGGCCCTGGGCTCAGGTCTGCGGCACGCCCACGGCGATCATCTCGACGTGGGTCGGCGCCCCGTGGGTGATCACCGGCGTATGGGTGTCGGTGATGAAGCGCAGCCTGCCGTCGACCTCGATCCGCGCCGACACCGAATAGGTGTGGTTGGCGATGATCCTGGCCGGGTCGTAGGACAGCGCGAACCGGTAGGGCGGCGAGCCGCCGGTGATGACCTGGGTGTCGATCACCTGGGCCGGGGCGTCCATCAGCGAGGTGTCGGCCAGGGTCACGGTCACCGTGGCGGTGGGCGGCAGCATGATCCGCTCGCGATAGAGCACCGAGCCGGTGACCTGGGCCTGGGCGGCGGGCGGCGGTTCCATGGATGCGCATCCGGCGAGGGCCAGGGCGGCGAGCGGGGCGAGGGCGTGGATCGGTTTCATGCGGGCCTCCTCGGGGGCGAACGTGGCCAAACATGGACCGTGGCGGCCAGGCGGTCCATGAAGCTTCACAGAACCGGTCATTGACAGACCGCCGTTCCCAGCGGAAAACGCCAAGCCTTCCAGTCCCCGCAGCGCTCGCCGCGGGGACGCTTACGTTTTCGGAGGGCATCCCCGTGACTGAAAAGACCGCGCAACACGCCGCGACCGTTCCCAGCGACCACATCATGGGCGTCTACAACCGCGCCCCGCTGGCGTTCGAACGAGGCGAGGGCGCGCGCCTGTTCACCACGGACGGGGAAGCCTATCTCGACTGCATGGCCGGCATCGCGGTCAATGCGCTCGGCCACGCCAACCCCAAGCTGGTGGCGGCGGTCAAGGAGCAGGCCGAGAAGCTCTGGCACGTCTCCAACGTCTTCCAGATCCCGGGCCAGGAAAAGCTGGCCAAGGTGCTGACCGACCTCACCGGCCTGGACGAGGTGTTCTTCACCAACTCCGGCGCCGAGGCGGTCGAGTGCGCGATCAAGACCGCGCGCAAGTATCACTGGGCCAAGGGCGCGCCCGAGCGGATCGACATCATCGGCTTCGAGGGCTCTTTCCACGGCCGCACCCTGGCCGCGGTCAACGCCTCGGGCAACGCCGCCTATCTGGAGGGCTTCGGCCCGCGCATGCCGGGCTTCGTCCAGTTGCCGTTCGGCGACATGGAGGCGCTGAAGGCCGCCGTCGGCCCGACCACCGCGGCGATCATCGTCGAGCCGGTGCAGGGCGAGGGCGGGGCGCGGGCCCTGACCGAGCAGCAGCTCCAGCAGATGCGCCAGCTCTGCGACGAGACCGGCGTGCTGTTGATCCTCGACGAGATCCAGTGCGGCCTGGGCCGCACCGGCAAGCTGTTCGCCTGGGAATGGGCGGCCGGCGTCAAGCCCGACATCGTGGCCCTGGCCAAGGCCCTGGGCGGCGGCTTCCCGATCGGCGCCTGCGTGACCTCGGCCGCGGCCGGCGCCGGCATGACCGTCGGCTCGCACGGCTCGACCTACGGCGGCAACCCGCTGGCCATGGCCGTCGGCCTGGCCTCGATGGAGGAGCTGTCCAGGCCCGAGCTCATGGACCACGTCCGCGAGCTGGCCGGCTACTTCACCCAGCAGTTCAACGGGCTGAAGGACCGCTATCCCGACGTCGTGCTCGACATCCGCGGCAAGGGCCTGCTGATCGGCCTCAAGCTCGCCACCAACAACCGCGAGTTCATGCAGCTCGCCCGCGACCAGCACCTGCTGGTGGCCGGCGGCGGCGACAACTGCGTGCGCCTGCTGCCGCCCCTGACCCTCACCCTGGAGGAGGCCCGCGAGGCGGTCGAGAAGCTGGACCGCGCCTGCGAAGCCGCCCGCGCCAAGGCCAAGGCCGCCTGAATACAACCGCTCGTCCCGGCCAAGGCCGGGACCCAGGTGAAACACCCCGCTCGCGCCAGAGGAAACTGGCCCCCGGCCCCGGCCGGGACGAGCGGGGTCAGTTGGACCCCGCCATGACCCAACCCGTCAGACACTTTGTCGACCTCTGGAAGATCGAAGCTTCCGACCTGCGCGCCATCCTCGACGACGCCAAGGCCCGCAAGGCCGCCCGCCGCGGCTGGCCGCAGGGCCGCCCCGACGGCGACGCGCCCGCCCGCGAGCGCACGCTGGCGATGATCTTCCAGAAGAACTCGACCCGCACCCGCTTCTCGTTCGACGCCGCCATGCGCCAGCTTGGCGGCGACGTGATCATCTCCACCGCCGCCGACATGCAGCTCGGCCGCGGCGAGACGATCGAGGACACCGCCAAGGTGCTCTCGCGCATGGTCGATGCGATCATGCTGCGCGCCAACAGCCACGACGACGTCGAGCGGCTGGCCTACGCCTCCACCGTGCCGGTCATCAACGGCCTGTCGGACAAGGGCCATCCCTGCCAGATCATCGCCGACCTGATGACCTTCGAGGAGCATCGCGGCCCGGTGCGCGGCAAGACCTTCGCCTGGGTGGGCGACGGCAACAACGTCTGCTCCAGCTTCATCCACGCCGCGCCCAAGCTCGGCTTCAAGCTGAACATCGCCAGCCCGGCGGTCTATCACCCCGACCTGATGGACCTGGCCCGCGCCGCCGAGCAGCAGGGCCAGATCATGACCACCGCCGACCCGCGCGAAGCGGTGCGCGGGGCCGACTGCGTGATCACCGATACCTGGGTGTCGATGGGCGACACCGACCACGACGAGCGCCTGGAAGCGCTGGAGCCCTATCAGGTCGACCGCGACCTGATGGCCCTGGCGGCCTCCGACGGCGTCTTCCTGCACTGCCTGCCGGCCCACCGCGGCGAGGAAGTCACCGACGACGTCATCGACGGCCCGCAGTCGCTGATCTGGGACGAGGCGGAAAACCGCATCCACGCCCAGAAGTCGATCCTGGCCTGGTGCTTCGGCGCGATCTGACGATCCCTTCCTCCCCCGTCGCGATGGGGGAGGAAGAGGAAAATCGGTGAAGCTCGCAACTTCGACATCGGCTCCCTATATGCCGCCACCATGTCCGACACCGTCATGAACGCCATCCCCGACGACATCGTCGCCCCCTTCCAGATCGAAGGCGAACCCGTGCGCGGACGCCTGGTCCGCCTGGGCGAGGCGGTCGACAAGATCCTCTCCGGCCACGCCTATCCCGAGCCGGTCGCCAACCTGCTGGGCGAGGCCTGCGCGCTCGCCGCCCTGGTCGGCTCCAGCCTCAAGTTCGAAGGCCGGCTGATCGTCCAGGCCCAGGGCGACGGCCCGGTGCGCTACGTGGTGGCCGACTACGACACCTCCGGCGCCCTGCGCGGCTACTGCCGGTTCGACGCCGACGAGGTCGCCAAGCTGACCACCGGCTTCGCGCGCCCCGGCGCCAAGAGCCTGCTGGGCGGCGGCGTGTTCATCATGACCGTCGACCAGGGCCCGGACATGGACCGCTACCAGGGCGTCACCGCCATCGAGGGCGAGACCCTGGCCCTGTGCGCCGAGCAGTACTTCGCCCAGTCCGAGCAGACCCCGACCCGCGTGCGCCTGGCCGTCGGCCAGGCCGATGTCGGCCAGGGGCCGCACTGGCGCGCCGGCGGCATGCTGATCCAGAACATCGCCGAGGACGAGGCCCGCGGCCCGACCACCGAGCCCTGGGTGCGCAGCCAGGCGTTCTTCGAGACCATCGGCGAGGACGAGCTGCTCGACCCGACGATCTCGGCCGACACCCTGCTGTTCCGCCTCTTCCACGAGGACGGCGTGCGGGTGTTCGAGCCCAAGGCCCTGCAGGCCTTCTGCCGCTGCTCGCAGGAGCGCATCGAGACCGTGCTGAAGTCGTTCGGCGCGGACGAGCGCGCCGACATGGTCGAGGACGACGGCCAGATCCGCGTCACCTGCGAATACTGCTCGACGGTCTACGCCATCGATCCGGCCAGCCTCTAGCTCACGGCTGTCATCAGTTCATAGGCGTCATCAAGTCAGTTGAGCTTTTGCGGCAAGGCCGCGCCTCATTCGTCAGGCACGGCGCGAATGGGTCCCGGTCTTCGGCTGCGCCGGAACCGGGATGACAGCCTTGATTTCCAGGCTTTCTCGGGGCTGGCCTCCCGCCGCCGCTGACGCGACTATGCGGCATGGATGACGCCGACCGCGAGTTCGACGAGCTGGCCGCCCTGACCGGCGCGCTTCTGGGCGCGCTGGAGGCGCTCGCCTTCATCGGTCGGCGGCTGAACCCGCCTGACCTGCCCGCGCTGCTGGCCGCGGTCGGCGCGCCCGAGGCGGGCCTGGCCGAGCACCTGCAACGGGCCGGCGGCTGGCAGGGGCCGGTCGCCGCGCTGCGCGGGCCGCTGGAGGAAGCGGGCCAAGCCGTCGTCTCCGGGTTCGAGGCCCTGCGCGCGGGCGTGGCGGCCGGCGACGCGCGCGAGGCCTTCAAGGCGTTGCGCCACGGGCCGCAGGCGCTGGAGGCGCTCTATCCCCTGGCCGGCCTGCTGCCGCCGGTGAACCGTTTCTTCCTGGAGCCCGGCGTCCGCGGCGACCCGCGACGGCAGGCCCGCTTCAACGCCCCCGCGCCGCACACCGGCGTCATGCACGCCGGCGGCGAGCCGGGCGCGCGCGGCGCGTTCTCGCTCTACGTGCCGGAGTACTACGCCGCCGACCGCGCCTGGCCGCTGGTGGTGGCCCTGCACGGCGGCTCGGGCAATGGCCGCGCCTTCCTGTGGAGCTGGCTGCGGGCCGCCCGCAGCCACGGCGCCATCGTCGTCGCCCCCACCGCCCTGGGCCAGACCTGGGCGCTGTCGGGGCCGGACCTCGACACCCCCAACCTGGCGCACATCGTCTCGCAGATCGGCGCGCGCTGGAACCTCGACCCCGGCCGCCTGCTGCTCACCGGCATGAGCGACGGCGGGACCTTCAGCTATGTGAGCGGGCTGGAGCCGGGCTCGCCCTTCACGCACCTCGCCCCCGTCGCCGCCGCCTTCCATCCGATGCTGGCCCAGATGGCCGACGCCGATCGCCTGCGCGGCCTGCCGATCCACGTCGCGCACGGCGCGCTCGACTGGATGTTCCAGGTCGAGATGGCGCGCGACGCCGTCCGGGCCCTGGAGGGCGCCGGCGCCGAGGTCGCCTATCGGGAGATCGCCGACCTCGCCCACACCTATCCGGTGGAGATGAGCGCCGAGATCCTGGAGTGGCTCGAACTCAGGCCGCGTCCAGCGCGCGGTTGACGTCGCGGGCCAGGTCGCCGGCGCCTTCCAGGCCGACGCTCATCCGCACCCAGCCCTCGGTCAGGCCGATCTCCAGCCGCTCGGCCTCGGGCATCGAGCGGTGCGTGGTGGTGCAGGGATGGGTGGCCATCGACTTGGCGTCGCCCAGGTTGTTGGAGATGTCGACGATCTCCAGCGTGTCCAGGAACCGCCAGGCGGCCTCGCGGCTGCCCAGGTCGAAGGCCACGACATTGCCGCCGCCGGTCATCTGGTTGGCGATGATCGCCGCCTGCGGATGGTCGGGCCGCGTCGGGTAGAGCACCGTCCTGGCCTTCGAGTGCGCGGCGATCACCTCGGCGATCTTGGCGGCGTTCTGGGCCTGGCGGGTGACGCGCAGCTCCAGCGTCTCCAGCCCCTTCAGCAGCACCCAGGCGTTGAACGGCGACAGCGCCGGCCCGGTGTGGCGCAGGATTTCCTTGTAGGACTCGGTCATCAGCGGCTCGGCGCCCAGGATCGCGCCGCCCAGCACCCGGCCCTGGCCGTCGATGTGCTTGGTCGCCGAATAGACGACGATATCCGCACCCAGGGCCAGCGGCTTCTGGAAGACCGGCGTGGCGAACACGTTGTCGACCACCAGCTTGGCGCCGGCCGCGTGGGCGATCTCGGCGACCGCGCCGATGGCGGTCACCTCCAGCAGCGGGTTGGCCGGGCTCTCGACCAGGAAGGCCTTGGTGTTGGGCCGCACGGCGTTCTTCCAGGCGTCCAGGTCGGTGGCGTCGACATAGGTCACCTCGACCCCGAACCGCGGCATCCATTCCGACAGGATCCAGCGGCAGGAGCCGAACAGCGCCCGGCCCGCCACGATATGGTCGCCGGCCCGCACCAGGCCCTGCAGCGCTACGTGCACCGCCGCCATGCCCGAGGCCGTGGCGCGGCAGGACTCGGCGCCTTCCAGCAGCGCCAGGCGGTCCTCGAACATCGCCGTCGTCGGGTTGCCGAAGCGCTGGTAGATGAAGCCCGGCTCCTCGCCGGAGAAGCGCTTGTCGGCCGCGCCGGCGCTCTCGTAGGAGAAGCTCTGGGTCAGAAACAGGGCTTCGGAAATCTCGCCGTAGGGCGTCCGCGCCAGGCCGCCGCGCACCAGCTTGGTCTCGAGCTCCCAGTCGCGCGTGTCTTCGGCCATGGTGGTTCCTTTCAGCTTAGGCGTCGCGTTCTAAACCCCGTCCCGGCCCTCCGCCACCAGTGAAAATCTGCCGCGGCTTGCAGGTGAAGCGGGCGTCGAGCCTTGCCAGACTCGTGACGGGCGGCGAGTGTCGCGGCGATGAACGACGCCCCCGGCATCTTGCCCTCCCAATCCATCGAAGACCTGATCGCCGCGGGCGCCATCACGTCCTCCCGTCCCTTCGACAGGGACCAGGTCCAGCCGGCCAGCCTGGACCTGCGCCTGGGCGCGCGGGCCTGGCGCGTGCGCGCCTCGTTCCTGCCGGGCCTGGGGCGCACCGTGCCCCAGCGCATCGAGGACGTGGCCATGCACGAACTCGACCTGACCCGCGGGGCGGTGCTGGAGCGGGGCTGCGTCTACATCGCCGAGCTGCAGGAGGCCCTGGCCCTGCCCAAGGGCATCTCGGCTCGCGCCAATCCCAAGAGCTCCACCGGCCGCGTCGACGTGTTCGTGCGGCTGCTGACCAACAATTCGGTCGCCTTCGACGACGTGTCCGAGGGCTATGCCGGCCCGACCTATATCGAGATCGCGCCGCAGACCTTCTCGATCCTGGTGCGCACCTCCACGCGCCTCAACCAGTTGCGCCTGAAGCGCGGCGAGCCGCCCAAGCTCCAGGTCCGCAGCGTCGGGGTCGACCTCACCGACGGCGTCGCCGGGTTCCGGGCGCGACGCCATGCCGGCGTCGTCGACATGGACCATGTCGACGGCCACGACCCCAAGGACTTCTGGGAACCGCTGATCCCGCGCCGGGGCGAGCTGCTGCTCGATCCGGGCGAGTTCTACATCCTGGCCTCCAAGGAGGCCGTCGAGATCCCGGTCATGGAAGCGGCCGAGATGACCCCGATCGACCCCTCGGTCGGCGAGTTCCGCGTCCACTACGCCGGCTTCTTCGATCCCGGCTTCGGCACCGAAGAGGCGGGCGGCGTCGGTTCGCGCGGCGTGCTCGAGGTGCGCAGCCACGAGACCCCGTTCCTGCTCGAGGACGGCCAGACCGTCGCTCGGCTGGTTTATGAGCCCCTGACCGCGAAACCTGCCCGTCTGTACGGGGATAACGGCTCCCACTACCAGCGCCAGGGCCTCAAGCTCTCCAAGCACTTCCGGGTCTGGAGCTAGGGCCGAAGCCGCCCCCGCCGGCCCGGCGCATGTGCTATGCTGGCCCCTCCCTCAAAGGAGGGTTTGGCATGCTCAGACTGGACCATGTGGTCTTTCCGGTCCGCGACGCCGGACGAAGCCTCGCCTTCTACCGCGACGTCCTCGGCCTCTCCCTGGCCGAGGCGCACGATGGCGACGACTGGGGTTCCTATCCCTGGCTGATGATGATCTTCCCGCTGCCCGGCGGCGGCGAGATCGTGCTGGTCGAGCTCAAGGACGCCCAGCTCCCCGACTATGGCGACCTGCCGCGGGACGCGCGGCACTACGCCATGGCGATCGAGGCCGTCTCCGACCTCGCCGCCTGGCGAACCCGGCTCCGCGCCGCCGACGTGCGCTTCTGGGAGGAGGATCACGGCGCCCAGCAGTCGATCTATTTCGAGGACCCCGACGGCGTGGTCCTGGAGATCACCGCCCCGCCCAGCGCGCCGGCCGCGGGCGCCGGCGAGCGGGCGGCGCAGGTCGTCCGCCGGTGGCTCGGCGCGGCCCGTCCTTGACCGCCGCGATCAAGCGCGCCAAACGCTCGGCGCATGAACATCCTCCTCGTCGGCTCGGGCGGGCGCGAACATGCGTTGGCCTGGAAGATCGCGGCCTCGCCGCTGGTGAAGCGCCTGGTCATGGCCCCGGGCAATCCGGGCATGGCGGCTTTGGGCGAACTTGCGCCGATCAAGGCGACCGACGTGCCGGCCCTGGTCGCCCTGGCGCGGGAGATCGCCGCCGACCTCGTGGTGATCGGACCCGAGGTGTCGGTCGAGGCGGGCCTGGCCGACGCGCTGAACGCGGCCCAGATCCCCTGTTTCGGCCCCGTGGCCGCCGCGGGCCGGCTTGAGTCCTCCAAGGCCTTCACCAAGGCCTTCACCGACCGCCACGGCCTGCCGACCGCCGGCTACAAGGTCTGCGACACGGCCGAGGCCGGCAAGGCGGCGCTGGACGGCTTCCAGCCGCCCTATGTGATCAAGGCCGACGGCCTGGCGGCCGGCAAGGGCGTCGTCATCGCCCAGGACCGGGCCGAGGCCGAGGCGGCCATCGACGACGCCCTGGGCGGCCGGTTCGGCACGGCGGGCGCCCGCGTGGTGATCGAGGAGTTCCTCGAAGGCGAGATCGGCTCGCTGTTCGCGCTCTGCGACGGCAAGGACTCCATCGTCTTCGGCGCGGCCCAGGACCACAAGCGCGCCTATGACGGCGAGATCGGCCCCAACACCGGCGGCATGGGCGCCTATTCCCCGGCCCCGGTGTTCACACCCGAGCTGATCGAACAGACCCGCCTGCGGCTGGCCGAGCCCGCTTTCGCCGGCATCGCCTCGGAAGGCGCGCCCTACAAGGGCGTGCTGTTCGTCGAGCTGATGGCCACCAAGGACGGCCCCAAGCTGGTCGAGTTCAACGTCCGCTTCGGCGACCCCGAGTGCCAGGTGCTGATGCTGCGCCTGGAGAGCGACCTGGTTCCCTATCTGCTGGCCTGCGCCAACGGCGAGCTGGCCCAGGCGCCGGCCGCGGTCTGGCGCGACGAGGCGGCGATCTGCGTCGTCCTGGCCGCCGACGGCTATCCGGAAAGCCCGGTGACCGGCTCGATCATCCGCGGCGCCGACCAGGACTTCGGGCCCGACGTCGTGGTCTTCCACGCCGGCGCCTCGCGCGACGCCGACGGGACCCTGCGCGCCGCCGGCGGCCGGGTGCTGAACGTCTGCGCCCGCGGCGCGACCCTGCAGGAGGCCCGCGACAAGGCCTATGCCGCGGTGGCCCGGATCGACTGGCCGGGCGGCTTCCATCGCACCGACATCGGCTGGCGGGCGCTGACCGCCCGCTAGCGGTCGGTTCCTGGGCGGCTCCCGCGGCGGAACGGCTTGCTCGGTATGCCTCGGCCTCGGTATGGTGGTTCAAACAACTGTACGAACGTCGAGGGAACCGCCATGGCCGACACCGCAGAGCAGCAGCGCGAACAGCTCAACAGCGGGACCAAGGAGGTCGCCGAATCCCATCGTTTCGATGAGGCCGCGCTGGCCGCCTGGATGCAGGCCAATGTCGAGGGCTATGCCGGCCCGCTCGAAGTCCGTCAGTTCAAGGGCGGGCAGTCGAACCCGACCTACCAGCTCATCACCCCGGCCAAGAAGTACGTCATGCGGCGCAAGCCGCCGGGCAAGCTGCTGCCCTCGGCCCACGCGGTCGACCGCGAGTATAAGGTGATCACCGCGCTCTATCCGACCGGGTTCCCGGTGGCGCGCTCCTATGGCCTCTGCACCGACGACAGCGTCATCGGCACCATGTTCTACGTCATGGACATGGTCGAGGGCCGCATCCTCTGGGACCAGCAGCTTCCGCAGTACGAGCCGGCCGAGCGCCATGCGATCTTCATGGCCAAGATCAACACCCTGGCCGACCTGCACAACACCGACTACCAGGCCATCGGCCTGGGCGACTACGGCAAGCCCGGCAACTATATGGGCCGTCAGGTCGACCGCTGGACCAAGCAGTACAAGGCCTCGGAGACCGCCCACATCGAGGAGATGGAGCGGCTGATCGACTGGCTGCCCAAGACCCTGCCCGAGCAGGAGCGCACCTCGATCGTCCATGGCGACTACCGCCTGGACAACATGGTCATCCACCCGACCGAGCCGCGGGTCATCGCCGTGCTCGACTGGGAGCTGGGCACGCTCGGCGAGCCGCTCGCCGACTTCACCTATCTCCTGATGAACTGGGTCAACGGCACGATCTCGCAACTGCCCGACCTCAAGGCGCACGGCATCCCGACCATCGAGGAGGCGGTCGAGGCCTATTGCGCCCGCACCGGCCGCGCGGGCCTGCACCATCTCGACTGGTTCCTGTCCTACAACATGTTCCGGCTGGCCGGGATCTGTCAGGGGATCGTGGGCCGGGTGCGCGACGGCACCGCCAACAGCCCGCAGGCCGCGGCCATGGCCGAGCGCGTGCCGCTGCTGGCCAAGTCGGCCTGGGAGTACGCCCGGAGGGCCGGCGCCTAGAAACCGCCGTCGCGGCGTGCGAAGAGGGCGATCGGCCGATCCGGGCCCTTGCCCAACGTCCGAGTACGGAACCCCATGACCGAGCTTACCGGCGCACCCGACGTCGTGCGCGAACGGCCGCCGATCTGGCGCCGCCGCCCCTGGCAGATCGCCGGCGGCGCGGCGCTGGCACTGGTCGCGGCGATCGTCTTCATGGTCTGGTCCCTGCCGCTCGGGCGGGCGCTGGAGCCGCTGCCGGATCCGACCCTGGTGCTGGTCACCGCCGACGGCAAGCCGTTCGCCCGGCGCGGCTCCTACAAGGAGCCGCCGGTCGACGTGACCGGGCTGCCCCGCCACGTTCCCGGCGCCTTCATCGCCATCGAGGACCGGCGCTTTTACAGCCATTTCGGTATAGATTTGAAGGCCTTGACCCGCGCCCTGCAGCGCAACGTCTCGGCCGGCGAGGTCCAGCAGGGCGGCTCCACCATCACCCAGCAGCTCGCCAAGAACGCCTTCCTCAGCAACAAGCGCAGCCTGCGCCGCAAGGCCCAGGAAGCCCTGATCGCCCTCTACCTGGAAGCGCGGCTGTCCAAGGACGAGATTCTCTCCAGGTACCTGTCGACCGTCTATTTCGGCGACGGCGTCTTCGGCCTGCGCGCCGCCGCCCGCCACTACTTCGACAAGACCCCCGACACGCTCTCGATCAGCGAGGCGGCGATGCTGGCCGGCATGGTCAAGGCCCCCTCGCGCCTGGCCCCGACCGAGGACCTGGAGGCGGCCCGCGAGCGGGCTCGGATCGTCATTGCGGCGATGGCCGACCAGGGCGTCATAACGCCGCAGCAGGCCCGCGCCGCCCGCCCGGCCAGCGTCCGCTCCGGCCGCGAGAAGCTGCCCGTCGGCTCCTACTTCGCCGACTGGGTCTCGTCCCAGGCGCGCGAGGCGTTCGAGGCGGCCTATGGCGAGGTCATGGTCCCGACCACCCTCGACTCCGTCCTCCAGGACCGCGCCGAGGAGATCGTGCGCACGGCGCTGAAGCGCCACGGCGGCTACCTGCACGCCGGCCAGGCCGCCCTGGTCGCCATGCGCCCCGACGGGCGGGTGCTGGTGATGGTCGGCGGCGACGACTACAGGGTCAGCCAGTTCAACCGCGTCGCGGACGCCCAGCGCCAGCCCGGCTCGGCCTTCAAGCTGTTCGTCTACCAGGCCGCCCTGCGCCAGGGGATGACGCCCGACAGCCTGATCCTCGACGCCCCCGTGACCATCGCCGACTGGTCGCCCAAGAACCACGAGGGCCACTACGCCAACCGCGAGATCCATCTGCGCAACGCCTTCGCCGGCTCCTCGAACGTCGCCGCCGCGCGCCTGGCCCAGCAGGTCGGCCGCGGCGCGATCATCAAGGCGGCCGAGGACATGGGCCTGCGCTCGCAGTTCCCGCCCGACCTGACCCTTGCGCTCGGCACCGCGCCGACCACCCTGCTGGACATGACGGCGGCCTATGCCGGCGTGGCCGGCGGGCGCTATCCGGTGACGCCCTATGGCGTGATCCAGGCGCGCAAGCCCGCCCCCAAGGAGCTTCCGGCCGCCGAGCGCGACGGCCTGCGCGACCTGCTGCGCGCGGCGGTCGTCTTCGGCACCGCCAACGGCGGCAACGTCTCGCCCTACGCCTATGGCAAGACCGGCACGACCCAGGATTACCGCGACGCGCTCTATCTCGGCTATGTCGGCGACCTGGTGATCGGCGTCTGGGTCGGCAACGACGACAACAGCCCGATGAACGGCGTGGCCGGCGCCGGCCTGCCGGCCGAGATCTGGCGGGACTTCGCGCGCTTTGCGATGAGCAAGGGCGTGGTCCGCGCCAACGGCCGCCAGATCGGCCTCCCCCCGGTCGCCCCGCCGCCGATCGAGCCGCAAGCGCCGCTGGAAGAGATTGCGCCGCAGGCCCCGGTCGAAAGCCAGCCCGCCCCGGTCCCGCAAGCCGCGCCCGCCCCGGCGGCTCCAGCCGCGCCGCCGCCGCAAGGCCTGCAGCCGATCTTCTAGGCTAGCGGAACGGCGCCAGCAGGCGCTCCAGCACGGCGTCGTCCTCGAAGGCCGCGTGCACCGGCCAGGCGGTGACGCGCTTGCGCCAGTCGGAGGGCAGGCGCACCCAGTCCTTCTCGGTGGTGACCAGGCCGGCGCCGAACAGCTCGGCCCGGCTCTCGATCAGCTTCAGCGCGCCGGCGTCATAGGCGAAGTGGTCGGGGAAGGGCAGGAAGTCGGCCAGTTCGCAGCCGGCGGCCTTGAGCGCGCGCTCGACCTTCCAGGGCATGCCGATGCCGGCGAACCCGACCTGCGGCCCCGGCGGCGGCGGCGCGGCCGGGTCGAGGCGGGCGATCAGGATCGGCTTGTCGATCAAGGCCCGCACCAGGGCCGGGTCCGGCTCGGCGAGGTCGGCGGGCAGCATCAGGACCACGGCGTCGGCCCGGGCTAGGCCGATGGCCAGCGGCTCGCGCAGCGGCCCGGCCGGGAACACCGAGCCGTCGCCCAGCGGCCAGACGCCGTCGCGGGTCTCGCCGTCGACCACCACCAGCGACAGCGCCTTCTTCAGGCTGGGGTTCTGGTGGCCGTCGTCCATGACGATGACCTTGGCGCCGGCCTTGGCGGCCGCCTGGGCGCCGGCGGCGCGGTCGCGGGCGATCCAGATCGGCGCGTCCCGGGCCAGCATCAGCGGCTCGTCGCCGACCTCGGCGGCGGTGTGCCGGGCCGGATCGACGCGCAGCGGGCCACGCTCGGAGCCGCCATACCCGCGCGAGAGGCCGTGGGCGCCGGGCAGGCGCCGCAGGATCTCGCGCACGACCGGGGTCTTGCCCGAGCCGCCGACCGTCAAGTTGCCGACGCAGATCACCGGCGCGCCCGGATCGACCGGCTCGGCCCGCGCGATCCGCCGCGCGGTGGCGGCGGCCCAGATCCAGGAGACCGGCTTGAGCAGGGCGCGGGTGACGGGGGCCGGCGCGCCTTCGCGCACGTACCACCAGCGGGGCGTGGAGAGCTTCATGCCGGCAACAGGGGCTTGAGCAGGGCCAGGGCCTGGCCCAGGGCCGCGCCCTGGCGCTCGGCATAGGCCAGGGCGGCCCGCCCGATCCGCGGGGCGATCAGCGGCTCGGTGAGCAGGCCGCGCAGGTCCCGCGCCAGGGCGGCTTCGTCCGCGCAGCGGATGGCCGCGACGCGCTCGAACATCTCGTCATAGGTCGCCGCGGCGTTGAACACGTCGGGTCCGGTCAGGATCGGCACGCCCAGGCGCGCCGGCTCCAGCGGGTTGTGGCCGCCGATCCCGGGCACGAAGCTGCCGCCCATCACCGCCACGTCGCAGACCCGGAACAGCAGGCCCATCTCGCCCAGGGTGTCGGCGACATAGGCGTCCGTGGCGCAGGTCAGGGGCTCGCCCGCGGCGCGGCGCGCGATGGACAGGCCCATCTGCCGAAGCTGGGCGGCGAGCGCCTCGCCGCGGTCGGGATGGCGCGGCGCGACGATCAGCAGCGCGCCCGAGCCGGCGGCGGCGCGGGCGATGATCTCTTCCTCGCCGGGATGGGTGCTGGCCGCCAGCACCACCTGCCGTGCGCCGATCGCGGCCTTCAGGCGCTCCAGCTCGGCGGGGTCGGCGGGCAGGGGGGAGCCGAGGTTCTTCAGGTTCAGGCGCGGGCCGACGGCGGCGCCCAGGCCCTGGAGCCGGGCCTGCGTCTCCGCGTCCTGCGGCAGGATGAGGTCGAAGGCCGAGAGCAGGGCGCGCGCCGCGCCGGGCGCGCGGGCCCAGCCGTCGGCGCTGGCCTGGGTCATGCGGGCCGAGACCAGGGCGAGCTTCGCGCCGCGGGCCTTGGCGCCGAGGATCAGGTTGGGCCACAGCTCGCTCTCGACCTGGACGCCGAGGTCGGGTTTCCAGTGATCCAGGAACCGCCGCACCGCCCCCGGCGCATCGACCGGAGCGTACTGGTGGATGGCGCCCGGCGGCAGGCGCCTGGCCAGGAGCTCGGCCGAGGTGCGGGTGCCCGAGGTCACCAGCAGGGTCAGGCCGGGGCGGGCGAGCGCCTCGGCCAGCGGCAGCAGCGACAGGCTTTCGCCGACGCTGACGCCGTGCAGCCAGATCAGCGGGCCGGGCGGCCGGGGCGCGCCGGCGCGGCCCAGCCGCTCAGCCAGGCGCGCGGGGTCTTCCTTGCCGCGGGCGGCCCGGCGGCGGAGGATGCCGGGGGCCAGGGGTTCGGCAAGGCCGGTGGCCGCGGCGTAGAGCGCTAGGGAAAGGGGGCGCAAGGCGCGGACTCAGATTGCGTTCGCGAGCCGGCAGGCGGCGTGCCCGGTCTCGACCTGCAAGGTGGCGTGGCCGATGCCGAACTTGCTGGCCAGGCCCTCGCAGACCGCGTGCAGGAAGTCGTCGGCGTTCTCGTTGTCGGGCCGGGTCACGTGGGCGGTCATGGCGACCTCGGTCGTGCTCATGGCCCAGATGTGCAGGTCGTGGACCTCGGTGACGCCGGGCCGCGAGGTCAGCCAGGCGCGCACCGCCTCGACGTCCACGCCTCGCGGCGCGGCGTCCAGCGCCAGGTCGACCGAATCGCGCAGCAGCGCCCAGGTGCCGATGACGATCACCGCGGCGATCAGCAGGCTCAGCGCCGGGTCGATCCAGAGCAGGCCGGTCAGGGCGATCAGGCCCGCCCCGATCACGACCGCCAGCGACACCGCCGCGTCGGCGGCCATGTGCAGGAAGGCCCCGCGCACGTTGAGGTCCTCGTGGCCCTTCATGAACATCAGGGCGGTGGCGGTGTTGATCACCACCCCGATGGCCGCGACGATCATCACCGGCCAGGTGGCGATGTCCGCCGGCTCGCTGAAGCGGTGGATGGCCTCCGAAACGATCACCCCGACCGCGACCAGCAGCAGCACGGCGTTGGCCAGCGAGGCCAGGATCGTGGCCTTGCGCAGGCCGTAGGTCCGGCGGCCGGTCGGCGCGGCCTTGGCCAGGATCGTCGCGCCCCAGGCCAGCAGCAGGCTGAGCACGTCCGAAAGATTGTGTCCGGCGTCGGCCAGCAGGGCCAGCGATCCAGACCACAGCCCGGCCGCGGTCTCGGCCAGGACGAAGGCGAAGTTCAGCCCGACCCCGATCGCGAAGGCGCGGCCGAAGTCCTTGGGCGCGTGGCTATGCCCGCCCGGGCCGTGGGAATGGTCGTGCGAATGGGCGTGGCCGTGCGCGCCATGACCGTGATCATGGCCGTGCGCGTGATCATGGTCGTGATCGTCGTGACGGTGGCCGGGGTGGTCGTGCGCCATGCCCCTATGTCTCACCCCGCGGCGGAAGGATCAACGCCGGCCGACCAGGGCCTCGGCCCGTTTCGTCGTGGCGGTCAGCCTGGCGGACAGATCTTCGATCAGGGCGGCGATCTGCGCCTCGCCGGCGTCGGCGGGGACGTAGAAGGGGCCGTCCCAGGCGGTCGCGCCGCGGCCGAACGGCCAGGCGAAGGTGACCTTGTCCCAGGTGTCGAGCACGATGGCCGGAGAGACCGCCAGCCCCATCAGGTAGATCGGCGCCCCGGTCTTCCTGGCGATCTGCAGCGAGCCTGGGGCGATGACCTCGGCGGGGCCGCGCGGGCCGTCCGGCGTGACGATCAGCACGCCGCCGTCATTGACCCAGTTGATCGCCTCGCGGATCGCGGCGACCGCCTGGCGGGCCTTGGTGGTGTCGCCCTTCTTGGCCGAGGAGGTGCGGATGGCGGGAAAGCCGGCGCGCGACAGCGCCTGGGCGATGAACTCGCCGTCGGCCGAGGGCGAGACCATGCAGCGGACCTTGTCGCGCCGCCACCAGACCGGCGCCAGGCCCAGGCACAGCGGGATGGCGCCATGCCAGAACAGCGCGACCGCAGGCTTGCCGTCACTCAGCACCGGCTCGACGCAGGCCAGGTTGTCATGCACCCAGCGGCGGCTCTTCAGCGTGATGATCAGGTGCAGCCAGAGCAGCCAGCTCAGGAAGGTCTGGACGCCGGGATTACGCAGCAGGGTCTTCAAATCGCGGGTTCCATGTCCAGGTCCTGGCTCTTGGCGAGCCGGGCGTAGAGGCCGCGTTTCCTGATCAGGCTCGCATGGTCGCCGGTTTCGACCACCTTGCCCTTCTCGATCACATAGATGCGGTCCGCGCCGCGCACGGTCGACAGCCGGTGGGCGATCAGGATCGTCGCGCGGCCGGCCATCAGCCGCGAGAGGGCGACCTGGACCTGGGCCTCGCTCTCGGTGTCCAGCGCGCTGGTCGCCTCGTCGAGCAGCAGGATCGGGGCGTCCTTCAGGAAGGCGCGGGCGATGGCGATGCGCTGGCGCTGGCCGCCGGACAGCCGGGCGCCGGCCTCGCCGACCAGGGTCTCATAGCCTTCCGGCAGGGCGCCGATGAACTCGTGGGCGGCGGCGGCCTTGGCCGCCTCGATGATCTGGGCGTCGGTGGCGCCCGGGCGGCCATAGGCGATGTTGGCCTGGATGGTGTCGTCGAACAGGAACGGCTCCTGGGTCACCAGCGCCACGTGATCGCGCAGCGAGGCCAGGGTCACGTCGCGCACGTCGACCCCGTCGATGGTCACCTTGCCGCTGCTGGCGTCGTAGAACCGCGGGATCAGGTTCAGGATCGTGGTCTTGCCGCCGCCCGAGGGGCCGACCAGGGCCACGGTCTCGCCGCGCCGCACCTCGAAGCTGACGCCCTGCAGGGCCGGGCGGTCCTCCGCGCCGTAGGCGAAGCCGACCTCGTCGAAGGCGACGGTGCCCTCGGTGATGACCAGCGGCCGGGCGCCCGGGCGCTCGCGCACCTCCGGCTCGACGTCGAGCGCGGCGAACAGGCGGCGGGCGGCCGACAGCCCCTCGGCCATCACGGTCTGCAGGTTGGCCAGTTGCCGCAACGACTGCGAGGCCAGGCCCAGCGCGCCGATGAAGGCGACGAAGGCCCCGACGTTCATGCCGCCCGACTGCGAGCGCCAGCCGGCATAGGCGATCACCCCGGCGGTGATCAGGGTCATCAGCGTCTCGGTCGCCGGCGCGGCGCGGGCGCGGGCGTTGGCGCCCCGGACCAGGAACTTCTGCCGCCGCTTGACCACCTCGGCGACGCGGTTCTCCTCGTAGGCCTCGCGGTTCTCGATCTTCACCACGCGCACGCCGTCCAGGCTCTCCATGATCGCGGTGGAGAGGGCCGAGGTCTCGGCCATGGCGCCCTTGGTGGCCTTCACCGTCCGCTTGGAGAAGCGGCGCATCACCCAGGTCGACAGCGGCGCGGCGACCACCAGGGTCAGCGACAGCATCGGGTCGTTGCTGACCATCACCACGATCGCCCCGATCACGGTCAGCAGGTGCTGGGTGTAGTTGATGATCCCGGCGGTCGCCGCCTCGCGGATCAGGCCCGCGTCGTAGAGCACCGAGGACACGAACGAGCCGGTGTGCCCGGCGCGCAGGCGCGCGAGGTCGGCGCGGACCAGCTTGCCGAACAACTGCACCTGCACCTGGCCGACCACCTCGTTGCCGATGCGGTTGACCTGGGTGGCCTGGATCACCTGCGAGAGCCCGCGGGCGATGGCCAGGCCGGCGATGGTCAGCGGCACCGCCAGCAGCGTGCCCGGCTTGTGATTGACCAGCAGGTCGTTGATCGCCGGCTCCAGGATCTGGATCAGGCTGGCGCTCAGATAGGCCACCGCGATCGCGGCGATCATGGCCACCGTCCAGCCCTTCCAGCGCGGCGCCATGTAGACGCGCGCGATCCGGGCGACGACGGCGCGGGTGGAAAGTTCGGCGGCGGGCTCGCTCATCGGTCCTGGGGTCGGCTCTCGGCGCGGCGAAGTCAAGAAGGCGTCTTGGCCCAGCGCAAAGGCGGCATATGGTGTCGAACGGGGTGAAACAGAGGGCTCGATGCTATTTTCAAGGGCGCCTCGGGCAAACCTTACCCCGAAGGAGACTGTCATGCGCGCCGTCGCATTCGCCCTGGTCATGATCTTCGCGCCCGCGACGGTCGCCGCGCAGCCGCCCGCTGCGCCGACCGCTGCGAAGCCTGTCGCGACGACGCCGGCCAGGCCGGCGCCCGCCCCCGCGGAGCCGGCGCTGTCGCGGGCCCAGAACGCGGCCATCGCCAAGTCGATCGCCGCGCTCAAGACGCCGGAGGAGCGCCACCTCGCCGCGGGCTGGAACAACGCCAAGAAGGTGGCCGAGGTCATCTGCCGCCCGGCCGCGCTGCCGGCGCTCAAGAAGCAGGTGCCGAACGCCGACCGCGTGTTCCTGGGCTCCGACGATCCGACCACCCTGACCCTGGTCAGCGTCCGCAGCCTGACCGGGGTCGGCCAGGTGCGCTCCGGCTCGACCTGGAGGGACTTCACCTTCACCTGCGCCCTGATGCCCAGCAGCGGCAAGGTCGCCGGCTTCACCGCCGTCCTGAAGCCCGCGACCTAGGACCAGACGTCGCGCTCGGCTTCCGCTGGAGGACCGAACCGCCTATCTAGGCCCCCGCAATGCAGGAAGCCCCCTTGGCCGATTTCGACCTCTCCACGCCCCAGGGGCGCGCCGCGACCTATCTGGACTACCTCTGGAAGGATCACGCCTATCTGCGCCTGGGCTTTTCCAACGCCCACTGGATCAGCGACGAGCTGGTGCGCACCAACCAGCCCTGGCCCCACCAACTGGCGGAGTGGAAGAAGCGCGGCGTCAAGACCATCATCAACCTGCGCGGCGGGTTCGACGCCAGTTTCCATGCGCTGGAGAAGGACGCCTGCGAGCGCCTGGGCCTGAAGATGGTCGACTTCACCATCACCTCGCGCGAGGTGCCCAGCCGCGCCCGCGTCCACGGCGCCAAGGAGCTGTTCGAGACGATCGAGTATCCGGCCCTGATGCACTGCAAGTCCGGCGCGGACCGGGCGGGGATCATGAGCGTCTTCTACATGCACTTCCGCAAGGGCCTGCCGATCCGCGAGGCCCTGGACCAACTGCACATCCGCTACCTGCATGTGAAGCAGGGCAAGACCGGGGTGCTGGACTACACCTTCGAGCGCTACCTGGCCGAGGGCGAGCCCAAGGGGCAGAGCTTCCTGCAATGGGTCGACAGCGACGCCTATGACGAGGCCGCCATCAAGGCCGACTTCCGCGCCCAGATGTGGGGCCGGCTGCTCACCGAGGGCATTCTCAAGCGGGAGTAGGTCCCGGCAGGGCGATCGCATATGGCGTCGTCGCCTCGCCCCCGCCTGCGATCGTCATCCCCGGCCGCGTAGGCGTGCCGGGGATCCATACGCGCCCGGGATCGCCGACGGACCTCGGCGTCCATGGATGGCCGGGACCTGCCGGCCATGACGAGGCGGCCATGGGCTTTCCTTCTCCCGCAAAGGGAGAAGGGCGGACCCTCGCCGCCGTCGGGGGCGCTTAGCGTCCAGTTCAGTTGTGCTCGGTGTCCTTGTCGGGGTCGAGCAGCTTATGCGCGTGGATGATGAAATAGCGCATGTGGGCGTTGTCCACGGTCTCCTGGGCCTTGCGCCGCCAGGCGGCCAGGGCCTCGCCGTGGCTGGCGAAGGCGCCGACCAGGTCGACCTTCGACAGATCACGGAACGTATTGTGCTCCAGATCCTCGAGTTCGCCGCCGATGACGAGGTGAAGAAGCTGCTTGTCGGGCATGATGTTCCCCAAATTGGTCAGTTGGGTAGGTCGATATGCCGTACGCGCTCAAGGATCAATGGGGCCAGGCGCGGCGCGGCGCAAACCAGGCTCGGTTGCGCAGGTTTTGCGCCATTGTACACGAACGGCCGCCCGCGGTGATCGCCCACGAAGGCGCCGGCTTCCCGCGCGATGAGGTCGGCGGCGGCCAGGTCCCAGTCGAACTTGGCGACCAGGGCCAGGGTGGCGTCGAACGCCCCGGCGGCGATGATGCACAGCCGGTAGGCGGTGGAGTTGCGCGCCTCGATCCGCATCGGCGGCCAGGGCGCTGGCCAGGCGGGATGGGCGAACATGCGCGCGTCGCCCACCATGCCGCAGCCCTCGATCACCTCGCGGTCCGAGGCGTGGATGGCCTGGCCGTTCAGGGTCGCGCCGGCGCCGGCGATCGACTGGTAGGTTTCGTCGACATCGGGGGCGAACACCACGCCGGCGATCGGCTTGTCGTCCTCGACGACGGCGACGGACACCGCCCACCAGGGCCGGTTCTTGATGAAGGCGCGGGTGCCGTCGATCGGGTCGACCACGAACAGCCGCCGGCGCGAGCGCCGGGCCGGATCGTCGGCGGTTTCCTCCGACAGCCAGCCGTAGTCGGGTCGGGCGCTGGTCAGCAGTTGCTTGATCAGGGCGTCGGTGGCCAGGTCGGCGTTGGTGACCGGCGAGTCGCCTTCCTTGTAGGTCGTCTCCAGGCCCTGGCTGCGCAGTTTCAGGGCCAGGGCCCCGGCCTCGAACGCGGCCTGCGTGATCAGTTCCAGGTCCTGGGCGGGATCGGTCATCAGCGCCCGGCGATCGCCAGGCCGTCGACCAGCAGCGACGGCGCGTTGGCCGAGCCGCGGATCTCCAGGTCGGAGCCCGGGACCAGCCGGCCGTAGATGTCGATCAGGTTGCCGGCCACGGTGATCTCGGCGACCGGATAGGCCAGCTCGCCGTTCTCGAACCAGAAGCCCGAGCAGCCCACCGACCAGTCGCCGGTGTTGCCGTTCAGCGAGGGGCCGAACATCGAGGTGATCAGCAGGCCCTTGCCGGCCTGGGCGATCAGTTCGGCCTGGCTGTGGGCGCCCGGCTCCAGCGTCAGGTTGGTGGTCGAGACGCCCGGCGCGCCCGCCAGTCCGCGCGAGGCGTGGCCGGTGGTCTCCAGGCCGAGCTGCCGCGCCGACGAGGTGTTCATGATCCAGGTGGTCAGCACCCCGTCGTCGATCAGCGACCAGCGGCGGTTGGCGACGCCCTCGTCGTCGAACGGCGAGGAGCCGAGGCCGCGGACCTTGTGCGGGTCATCGACGATGTTGACGCCCTTGGCGAAGAGCCGGGCGCCCAGCTTGTCCTTCAGGAACGAGGTGCCGCGCGCGATCGAGGGGCCGGCGATGGCTCCGATCAGCGGGCTGATCAGCGACATGGCCACGCGGTTCTCGAAGATCACCGGGGCGGTGGTGGAGTCGATCTTGCGGGCGCCCAGGCGTTGGGCGGCGCGTCGGCCGGCTTCCTCGCCGATCGACTGCGCGCTCGGCAGGTCGTCGCGCCAGCGGGCCGAGCGGCCGTCATAGCCGCTTTCCATGGTCTCGCCGTCGCCGGCCACCACCGAGGCGGTGATCGAGAAGGCCGAGGCCCGGTAGACGCCGGAGAAGCCCTCCGAGGTCACCAGCCGCCAGTGCGACGAGGAAGCCGAGGCCGAGCCGCCGTCCGAATTGGTGATCTTGGGATTGGCCCGGGCGGCGTCCTCGGCGGCGCGGGCGACGTCCTCCAGCGATTCCGGAGAGGGTTCCTGCGGGTCGTAGAGCTCCAGGTCCGCGAACGGGCCCTGGGCCAGGCGTTCCTTGGGGGCGAGGCCCGCATAGGGATCCTCGGGCGCCAGCCTGGCCATCGCCACCGCCCGCTCGATCAGCTTGGCGCGGGCTTCGGGCGAGATGTCCGAGCCCGACACCGTGGCCTGGCGCTGGCCGACGAACACGCGAAGGCCGAGGTCGCGGCTCTCTTCGCGCTCGACCTCCTCCAGCTCGCCCATCCGGACATTGATGCCGAGCGCGGCGCGCTGCGCCCCGACGGCTTCGGCGGAGTCCGCCCCGGCTTTCAGCGCGGCGGCGACGACATCGGCTAGGAGGCTCTCATCCATCCAGGCCATATGGCGGGATGCGCGGCCCGCGGCAAGCCGCGCCTCACGCGATGGCGTAGAACAGCAGGGCGACGCTGGCGAACACATAGGCCAGCCAGGTCAGGGTGACGCCGATCGAACGGGCGAAAGAGGCCCCTCCGCTGCGCGACAGGCCAAAGGCGTGCAGCCCGCGGCCGACGAACAGCAGGAAGCCGGTCAGGTGCACCGCCAGCGGCGGCGCGTCGACCATGGCCAGCACCGCGATTCCGACCATGGCGGCCGGCACGTACTCGGTGGCGTTGCCGAAGGCGCGGATCGCCTGGGCCAGTTCCGGCACCCCGCCGTCGCCCAGCGCCACCTTGTGCCGGCGTCGCTGGCGGACCACCAGCAGCGACAGCACCAGCAACAGGATCAGGTGCAGCCCGACCCACAGGGCCGCGGCGTGGCCGGATGTCACGGCGTCCATACTCGATTGTCCTTCTTTCGCCCCCGCGAAGGCGCGCAGTTGGACTTGGATTCACTCAAAGGGCAAGGCTTGGCCTGGTCACGACCTGGTCAGACCGGCTCGCCGCCGCCCGGCAGGCCCAGCCGCGCCCACTTCTCGCTGACGGCCTTCACCGTGGCCTCGTCCATGCCCAGCTTCTCGCCCCACTCCCGCCTGGTCTCGGGCGGCCACTTGTTGGTGGCGTCCAGGCCGATCTTCGAGCCCAGCCCGCTCTCGGGCGAGGCGAAGTCGAGATAGTCGATCGGGGTGCCCTCGACGAGGGTGATGTCGCGGGCCGGGTCCATGCGGGTCGACAGCGCCCACATGACGTCCTTCCAGTCGCGGGCGTCGACGTCGTCGTCCACGACGATCACCCACTTGGTGTACATGAACTGCCGCAGGAAGCTCCAGACGCCCATCATCACGCGCTTGGCGTGGCCGGGATAGGCCTTCTTCATCGAGACCACGGCGATGCGGTAGGAGCAGCCCTCGGGCGGCAGCCAGAAGTCGATGATCTCGGGGAACTGCTGGCGCAGCAGGGGGATGAACACCTCGTTCAACGCCTCGCCCAGCACGCTCGGCTCGTCCGGCGGCCGGCCGGTGAAGGTGGTCAGGTAGATCGGGTCCTTGCGCATGGTGATCGCGCTGACCTTGAACACCGGGAACTGCTCGACCGAGTTGTAGTAGCCGGTGTGGTCGCCGTAGGGGCCTTCGTCGGCGTACTCGTCCAGCATCACGTGGCCCTCGATGACGATCTCGGCCTGGGCCGGGACCAGCAGCGGCACGGTCTTGGCCGGCACGAGGTCGACCTTCGCGCCGCGCATCAGGCCGGCGAACTGGTATTCCGACAATGTCTCCGGCACCGGGGTCACCGCCGCCAGGATGGTGCCGGGATCGGCGCCGATCACCACGGCGGCGGGCAGGGCGTCGGGCTTGCCGGCCGCCTTCCAGCGGCGATGGTGCTGGGCGCCGCCGCGGTGGGCCAGCCAGCGCATGATGGTCTTGTCCTTGCCCAGCACCTGCATGCGGTAGATGCCGAGGTTGTAGTCGTCCTCGCGCTCGTCCGACGGCCCCTTGGTCACCACCAGCGGCCAGGTGATCAGCGGCGCCGGCTCGCCCGGCCAGCAGGTCTGGATGGGCAGCTTCGAAAGGTCGATCTGGTCGCCGGTCCAGACCACTTCCTGCACCGGGGCCTTCTTCACCGTCGCCGGGCGCATGGACATGACCGTCTTGGCCAGCGGCAGCATGTCGAAGGCGTCCTTCAGCCCGCGCGGCGGCTCGGGGCTGCGCAGGAAGGCCAGCAGTTCGCCGACCTCGCGCAGTTCGGCGGCGGTGGTGCGCTCCTGGCCCTCCAGGGTCACGCCCATGGCCACCCGCTTCACGGTGCCGAACAGGTTGACCAGGCACGGCATGGCCGAGGGCTCGCCGTCGGCGCGGATCACGTTCTCGAACAGCACCGCCGGGCCGCCCGTCGCCAGCAGACGGCGCTGGATCTCGGTCATTTCCAGCACGCTGGAGACCGGCTCGCTGACCCGCACCAGTTCGCCCGCGGCTTCCAGCTTGGCGATGAAATCCCTCAGCGACCGGTAGGCCATGCGCTCTCCATTCGTGCTGAGCTTGGTCTAGGGCGGGGCAACGCTGGTGTCACCTGCGCCGGCCCGGTAAAATCGGCGGGTCATGAAGCGCATCGATCTCGACGACCTGCCGCCCAAGGCGGCCCAACTGCTCGCCGGCCTGGAGGCGGGCGAGGAACTGCTGCTGGTCCAGAACGGCGCGGTCGCCGGGCGTCTGGTCGGCGCGGCCGCGCCGGTTCCCGAGCCGGAGCCCGAGCAGCCCAGCCACGAGCGCGCCGCCGAGATCTTCGAGCAGTTCCGCTCGGCCATGGAAGACGAGTTCTAGGCGCGTCCCTTTTCGGGTGGCGCCGACGGCGCAAACCCCATATCTGTCAAGTGTTGTGGCGCAACGAGGCCGCAGAGCCTCCTGGCTGCGACATCTTTTGGCAGTAGGGAAACGCCATGCTCAAAATCTTCGCATTTTCTGCCGCGCTCGCGCTGGTCGCGGGCCCCGTCCTGGCCGCTCCGGCGGGTTACGGCTCCGCCGCCGTGCGGGTCGGCGACCTCAACACCGGCCGGCCGGCCGACGTCGAGCGGCTGCAGAAACGCCTGCAGGCGGCCTCGCTCGAGGCTTGCGGCGCACAGGACGCCAGCGCCCGCATGGTCAAGCAGGCCATCGCGCGTTCGGATTGCTATCGAGAGACCCTGGCCCAGGCCTCGGCCCAGGTCCGCACCGGCCTGGCGATCCGCTAGGACCTAGTCTTCGTCGTCGAAGTCGTCGTCGGCGCCCAGGACCTCGTTCAGGGCGTCGATGATGGCGTCCATCTGGTCCGGCGTGACCTCCAAGGCCACGGGCTCGCCCCCGGCGCCGGCCACGGTCAGCAGGTAGCCCTCGTCGGTCTCTTCGAACTCGAAGCGCTCGAGCGGTTTCGGCTGGGCCATGGTCATCTCCTCTCCGCGGGCGTTGCGGCGTGCGCCCACCATCGCCTTGGGAGCGATCTGACGCCATCTCCGTTCCAAGAAATCTTCGGCGCGGCGCCTCAGCCCTTGGCCGCGTCGAACGCCTTGACCAGCTTCTTCGGCGCGATCTTGCGCCAGCGGCGGTCCAGGAAGTTGTGCAGCGAGCCTGGGTGCAGGCTCTCGATGCGGGCCAGCACGCTCGGATAGTCCTTGTAGTGCGGGGTGATGTGGAAGGTGGCCGGCTCGGCCTCCATCAGCATCTCGCGCTCGTCATGGCTGACGTCCAGCAGCACCAGGCTCTGGTCCTCGCGCCGCAGCCGGGTGAAGAACTTGCCGTTCACCTTGAACGAAGGCTGGCCATAGGAGACGCCCTCTTCGGCGCCGGGAAAGGCCAGCACGATCCTGCGGACGTCTTCGGGGGTCATCACGCTCTCCTTGCGGCCGGCTTGCATCAATAGGCCAGGGCCACGCCGTCCTTGCGCATCTCCGTCGCCGCGGCATAGCGCCCGGGCCAGCGCTCGATCGCCTGGTAGCCGCCATAGCCGCCGGGGTCGGGCGCGATCTTCCAGCCGATGGCGGCCAGTTCCGCGCGCGTCGCCTCCGGCACGCCGCTCTCCAGGTTCAGCACCCCGATCCCGTTCTGCGCCTCGCCGGTCGGCTCGGACGATCCGCCGTGACGCCAGCGCGGGCTGTCGCCAGCTTCCTGCACCCCCAGCCCGAAGTCGACCATGTTGGAGATGATCTGCGCCTGGCCCTGGGGCTGCATGTCGCCGCCCATCACCCCGAACGAGAGCCAGGGCTCCCCGCCCCGGGTCGCAAAGCCGGGGATGATGGTCTGGAAGGGCCGCTTGCCGGGGGCGTAGATGTTGGCGTGGCCGTCTTCCAGGGCGAACATCTCTCCGCGGTTCTGGAACATGAAGCCCAGGCCGTCGGGCGACAGGCCCGAGCCCATGCCGCGATAGTTCGACTGGATGATCGAGACCATCATCCCGTTGGCGTCGGCGGTGGTGAAATAGGTGGTGTCGCCGCGGCTGGGCGCCTGGCCGGGGAAGACCGGCGTCAGGATCCTGCCTGGCGAGATCAGCTTGGCGCGCTCGCGGGCGTAGTCCTTCGACAGCAGCCACTCGGTCGGGACCTTGAAGAAATCGGGGTCGGCGTAGAACCGGGCGCGGTCCTCGAAGGCCAGGCGCTTGGCCTCGACCGCGTGGTGGATCGCGGCCGCCGACTGGAAGCCCATGGCCCCGATGTCGAAGGTCTCCATGATGTTCAGCATCTGCAGCGTCGCCAGTCCCTGGCTGTTGGGCGACAGGCCCCAGACGTCGACGCCGCGATAGTTGACCTTGTGCGGCGGGTCCCAGCGGGCGTGGTGGGCGGTCAGGTCCGCCCGGGTCATCCAGCCGCCGATCCGCTTGAAATAGGCCTCGATGGTCTGGGCGACCTCGCCGCCATAGAAGCCGTCGCGGCCGTTGGCGGCGATCTGGCGATAGGTGCGGCCCAGCGCCGGGTTCCTGAAGATCTCGCCTTCCTTCGGCGCGGCGCCTTCCGGCGCCCAGACCTTCCTGAAGTTCTCCACCTCCTCGACGCCGGCGTCCGGGCGGGTGAAGTTCCTCAGCGCGCGGTCGAGATAGTAGGCGACGTTCTGGGACACCGCATGGCCTTCCTCGGCGTAGAGGATGGCCGGGGCGAACAGGTCCTTCCAGGGCAGTTTCCCGTAGCGCAGGTGCAGGGTCCACCAGGCGTCGACCGCGCCCGGCACGCTGACCGAGACCGCGCCATAGGAGGGGATCAGCCCGTTCCTGGCCCGGCCGCGCACCGTCTCCAGCGACAGGCCCCTGGGGCTGCGGCCCGAGCCGTTCAGCCCCTCGACGCGCCGGGTCTTCGGATCCCAGACCATGACGAAGCAGTCGCCGCCGATACCGCAGGCGATCGGCTCGACCAGGCCCAGCACGGCGTTGGCCGCGATCGCCGCATCGACCGCCGAGCCGCCCAGCCGCAGGACGTCGATCGCCGCCAGGCTGGCCAGCGGGTGGGCGGTGGCCGCGGCCCCATGCGCGCCCCAGGCGGCGCTGCGCGAGGCGAAGGTCGCGCCGTCGATCCGGTCGCCACCATGCACGTCGGGGCGGTTGCGGTTGGGGTTGTCGGCGCGGCTCTGGGCCAGGGCGCTCCCGGCCAGGGCGGAGGCGGGCAGGGCGGCGAGGAAAGTGCGGCGGCGCATGGCGGCTCCGGAAAACAAATGCTCGGCGACGCGCCACTATAAGGTGAAGTTTGCTCTGCGCGCGCACGATCTGAGGCGGCTTTGCACCCCGTTCCGGGCTCGGCCCGGTTTCGTCCGGTTGCCCCCCATGCCCTGGCTCGGCTATATGGCGCCAGGGGATAGACATGCGAACAATCGACGCCGTGGCGGCGTCAATGGTGCTGCTCGCCGTTCTGGCGTTCAGCCAGTCGTCGGGCGTGCAAGCCTCGTCCGACGAAATCGCCGCCGAAACATGGATGCTGGAACAGGACATGGTCCGGCTGCTGGGCGCGATGAGCGGCCCGGCCGAGGCCTGCTACGCCATGACCCTGCCGTCCGCGAAAGCCGGCGAGGGCCTGTTGCCGCTGGTCCAGGATCGGGCCGGGATCGCCTTGGCCACCACATGCGATCCGACCATGATGTCTCAGCTCACCTGAGCGTCCACGTCGCTGAGGATCATCGCATAGGGGATCATCGCCCCGTCGCGCTCGGCATAGCCGCTGACCAGCTTGTGCTCGGGATTGACCACGCCCAGGTCGACGTCCTCGTGCGGGAACACCACGATCCGGCGATCGCCGATGCAGACCACCAGTTCGCGGCCCTCCAGCGCCAGCTCGGACATGGCCTTGAGGCGCCGGTAATAGGGTTCGCGCTTCCAGGCGCCCGGCTGGGCCGGATCGACGATGACGTTGAGCCGCTGGCCGTCCTTCTCGGTGTACATCAGGAACTTGGCGCGGTCGGGCCGCCAGGCGTCGTCCAGCTTCTCGCTGTCCAGCCACAGGCAGATGAAGCCGCGGCAGGCCGGCGGCCGGTCCTCATAGATCCCGCACCCGCCCCCGCGCTTGAAATGGCCGCACCAGGCGCCGGCCGGCTTGTCGAGCGACTGGATCGCCAGCAGCTTGCAGCACATGCCGCACTCGCCGCAGCTCTTGCCCATCGCGCCCGTCTCCCAGCTTCGTCCGGTGGCGGACGATAGCGGCGTCGCGTGACGGTTCGGCGACGGCCCCGGCGGCCTCCTGACGGCGTGGTCAGGCCGGCAGGGTCCAGACCGCGGTCTTCTTGACCTCGCGGTCCTCCAACTCGCGCGTGGTCGGCACCTGGTACTCGGCCAGCTTCTCCAGCCCCACCCGCGGGAAGTAGCTGCGGCCCGGATCGCCGATCAGCACCCGGGTCCCGCGCACGTGCGCGGCGGCCAGCCAGTCCATGACCTGGGCCGCCAGCGGCTGCTCGTAGCAGATGTCTCCGGCCAGGATGACGTCGACGTCCGGCGCCGGCGCGTCCAGCAGGTTCTGGTCGGTGTAGTCGACCCGCACGCCGTTGGCCTGGGCGTTCGCCGCCAGGGCCGCGCCGCAGAACGGATCGATGTCGGCGGCCAGCACATGGCCGGCGCCGGCCTTCATCGCCGCGATGCCGACGATGCCCGAGCCCGAGGCGAAGTCGATCGCCCGCTTGCCGGCGACCTCCTCGGGATGGTCGAGGATGTAGCGCGCCAGCGCTTGCCCTCCGGCCCAGGCGAAGGCCCAGAACGGCGGCGGCAGGCCGATCTCCGCCAGCGCCTCCTCGGTCAGCCGCCAGATCGGCGTGACCTCGTCGGCCAGGTGCAGGTTCAGCTCCGGCGTATGCGGCGGCTGCTGAAGGCGGGTGTTTTCGAGGACGAAGGCGTGGCGGCCTTCCAGGGTCTGAATGATCACCGCCGCCCCCTAGCACGTCTGCACGCCGGCGTCGGGCGCCGAAAGCGGCGCGGAACCGAATGCCTCCCTTTCGCCTTTTTCCCCTCAAGCGGGAGACGACCATGACCACTGACCAAGGATTGCGCTCACCCAATCCGCTGCTCACGGCCATATTCGAGGGCGTGTCCTGGCAGGCGATCGCGGCGCGCGGCGTCGTCGGCCTGCTGTTCGGCCTGCTGGCGGTGTTCGCGCCGGTGACGACGGCGCTCTCGCTGGTGCTGGTCTTCTCGATCTACCTGATGGCGGACGGCTTCCTGGCCATCGCCAGCGCGTTCCGGGCCGCGCGCGAGCGCCATTCCTGGGGCCTGCTGGCGGTGGAAGGCGTCGCCAACATCCTGGCCAGCCTGATCCTGTTCTTCATGCCGGGCCTGGGCATGGTGGCGTTCGTGGCGATCGTCGCGGTCTGGGCGCTGTTCGCCGGCGGGGTGAAGCTGGTCACCTCCATGCGGCGCGGGCCGGTGCCGGCGCGCGGCTGGCTGGCTTTCTCGGCGGTGGTCTCGCTGCTGTTCGGCGTGGTGCTGATCATCTCGCCGATGGTCGGCGCGGTGGTGCTGACCTGGTGGCTGGGCGTCTATGGCCTGGTGTTCGGCGTCGCCCTGCTGGTCCTCGCCTTCCAGCTCCGCTCGGAGCGCAAGAAGGCCGGGCTCTAGGCCCCTTTCGACGCCGCCAGCTTCAGCACCTTCAGATAGCCGCCGGGCTCGATCAGCATCCGCTCGCCGACGCCCTTCTCCCGCAGCACGCGATGTACGCGGGGCAGGTTGTAGCAGGGCACATGCATGAACATGTGGTGCTCGCAGTGATAGTTCACATAGTAGGGCGCGATCAGCAGCCGCTCCAGGAAGCCGGCCCTGGTGGTCCGCGCCTGGCGCATCGGGTCGGGCTCGTTGACGTCGATGCAGGCGTGCTCGGCGATGTTGCGCAGACGGGTGACCAGCGGCAGCCAGGTGGCCTGCGGCAGCACCCACAGCACCGGCCAGATCCACCATAGGCCGAATGGCGCGCCCAGGGCGGTGACGATCAGGCCAAAGCCCAGCCAGCGGCGCTTGTCCTTGATCTCCTGGACGATGATCGGAAGCACCGGCTCGCCGGCCTTGCGGGACTTCAGCCGCGCCACGAACATCCCGAAGCGCTGCTTGAAGAAGGTCTGGCCGGTCAGGTCGCGGACGACCTTGCGCTTCAGCGACAGGGGGGTGATCGGGAACGGCGCCGACAGCACCAGGTCCGGGTCCTCGCTCTGCTGGGCGAAGCGGTGGTGGGTCAGGTGATAGGGCCGGTAGCGGTGCAGGCCGCCGCCGGTCATCCACTCGCCCATGAAGTCGTTGACCTTCAGGTTCCTGTGCAGGGCGCCGTGGGCCGCGTCGTGCATCAGGATCGACAGGCCGAGCTGCCGGGCGCCGATGATCATCACCGCCAGCGGCAGGGTCAGCGGCCAGACCACCACCATCGCCCCGGCCGCGATGATCAGCGCCCAGGCGTGGGCGATCATCGCCGCGCCCTTCCACGACGAGCGGGCCGAGATCGGCGCCCATTCCTGGTCGGTGAAGAAGTCCTTGGGCGAGAGGCGAGCCGCAGCGGCCATCAGTCGTCTCCTCCGGGCGGGCCATGCCGCATCAGGGCCGCCATCTCGTCGACGGCTTCCTGGGTGGTGGCGCCGGTCGCGCCGTCGCGCAGGACGACGCCGAGCGCCAGGGTCCAGAACCGCCGCGCGGTGACGGCCGGATCATCGCCGCCCGACCAGCCGCGCCGGGCCTTGATCTCGGCATAGGCGCGGTCGCCCTGGGCGTGCAGCCGCTCGAAGGTGCGCTCGACCAGCGGCACCAGGTCCTGGCGGCGGCGGGTGAGGGACAGCGCCTCGACGAACAGCGCCAGGCCCGGCGATCCGATCACCGTCTCGACCAGCACCCGGTTGTAGTCGCGGCCGCTCGGCGCCCGGGCCGCGGCCTCCTCGGCCTGGCGGGCGACATAGAGCACCTCGCGGCAGGCGGCCTCGACGAACAGCGCCTCCTTGGTGCGGAAGTAATAGGTGATCTGGCTGGGGAACGCCCCGGCCGCGGCGGCGATGTCGGCCACCGCCACCCCCGCCAGCCCCTGCGCCTTGAACAGTTCCACGGCCGCGTCGAGCAGGCGCGAGCGCATGCGCTTGCCGGGCTCTCGCACCCCGCGGACATCGGCCAAGGATCGCACGTTCGGCATGACGTATTTGTACGCCATACAAACAAGCGCGTCAAATCAGGCGTTGCGCGCCATCAGGCCGCCGTCGACGGGGATGGTGACGCCGGTGATGTACGACGCGGCCGGCAGGCACAGGCTCAAGGTCATGTGCGCCACCTCGTCGGGCTGGCCATAGCGGCCCAGCGCCGTGCGCCGCCTGGCGAACACCGCCTTCTGGTCCTCCGGGATGGCGGCGGTCATGCCGGTGGCGATGGGCCCCGGGCAGATGCAGTTGACCGTGATCCCCTCGCGGCCCAGCTCCACGGCCAGGGCGCGGGTCAGGCCGGCGACCCCGGCCTTGGCCGCCGCATAGGGGCTGTCCATCGCCGTCGCGCCCAGCGCTTCGGTCGAGGCGATGTTGACGATCCGCGGCGCGGCCGAGGCGCGCAGGAAGGGCAGGGCGGCGCGGATCGTCCGCTGGTGCGCGCTCAGCAGGATGGCCAGCGAGCGGTCCCAGACCGCCTCGTAGCCGTCGCTGTCGATCGGCGAGAAGGCCGAGATCCCGGCGTTGTTGATCACCACGTCCAGGCCGCCCAGCGCCTCGCCGATCTGCGGCACGACGGCGGCGATCTCGGCGGCGTCGGAGACGTCCAGCTTCCAGGCCCGCGCCGACAGGCCCTGGGCGGCGAGCTCGTCGGCCACGGCCTGCGCCGGGGCCAGGGCGTGGTCGGTGACGGCGACGATCGCCCCTTCCTGGGCGAAGACCTCGGCCGTCGCCCGGCCCATGCCCGATCCGGCGCCGGTCACCAGCACCCGCGATCCCTGCATCGAGCGGCTGAGGCGGCTCACAGGCTCAGCCCCCCGTCGACGATCAGGGTCTGGCCGACCACGTAGGAGGCCAGCGGCGAGGCCAGGAACAGCGCCGCGCCCGCCATGTCCTCCGGCTGGCCCATCCGCCCGGCCGGGATGCGGCTCAGCGCCCCGCGCAGGCGGTCGGGATGCTCGGTGGTGACCTTGGTCAGCTTGGTGTCGACCAGGCCCGGCGCCAGGCCGTTCACGCGGACGCCGTCGCCGGCCCAGGCCTGGCCGAGCGTCTTGGTCAGGCTGACCGCTCCGGCCTTGGAGGCGGCGTAGGCGGGGTTGCCGCGGTTGGCCTGGAACCCCGAGACCGAGCTGACGATGATGATCGAGCCCTTCGCGGCGGCGAGCATGTCGTGGAACTTGCCCGCGCAGGCCATCAGGCTGTCGAGATTGACCGCCATCACCTGGTCCCAGCCGGGCGGTTCGAACTCGCCGCGCTTGTAGACCACCGTCCCCTGGCACAGCACCAGCACGTCCAGCCTGTCGAACCTCGGGACGTTGGCGGCGATCGCCGCCCGGTCGGCGACGTCGACCTGGGCGTAGTCCAGCCCGTCGAGGTCGGAGCCCTCGATCCCGGCATAGGCGGCGGCGCTCTCGCGGGTGCCCCAGACGTGCACCTGGGCGCCGCGAGCGCGGAAACCGTGCGCGATCCCGTTGCCGATCCCGCTCGAACCGCCCACGACCAGCACGGTGCGGCCGGTGAAGTCCAGCTCTCCCATCGTCCCGTCCTCCCTGTTTGCGGCATCCTCACGCCGCGGGCCGGGGTGCGGCAATGCTCACCCAACGTCAGCATTGACGTGCACGTAAACCCGGGGAACTCTTCGTGGTGACGGGCGCGGAACAAGCGCCGCACTCAAAACGGGAGGTTCAGATGCTTCAGAAGCTTCGCCGTCCGGCGACCACCTTCACCATCACGCAGCTCTGCCGCGAGTTCGGAACCACGCCGCGGGCGCTCCGCTACTACGAGGAGCAGGGCCTGCTGTCGCCCAGCCGCGAAGGCCAGGCGCGGATCTACTCCTATCGCGACCGTGGCCGGCTGACCCTGATCCTGCGCGGCAAGATGGTGGGGCTGTCGCTGGCCGAGATCCGCGACATCCTCGACCTCTACGAACGCGACGACGACCTGACCGCCCAGAACACCCAGGCCCTGGGCAAGTTCAGGGAACGCATCAAGGCCTTCGAAGCCCAGCGGCGCGAGATCGACATGGCCATCGAGGTCCTGCACAACGCCAGCGAGGCGCTGGAGAAGGCGCTGGCCGCGCGCGCCGGCCGCGCGGCCTTCGGCTGAGGCGGCTGGCGGCCTAGAACCCGGCCATCGGCCCCTTCCAGGTCCCGGCCGCCAGGGCCAGGAACAACAGCAGCCCGGCCAGGCTGTTGGATTTGAACAGCGCCAGGGCGAGCGGGCCGTCGTTGATGTCGGTCCGCGCCGCCTGCCGCGACAGGTGCATCCCGAACAGCGCCGCCAGCGGCAGGAACAGCGGCCCCAGGTCGCCGGCCCACGCCGCCGCCAGCGCCAGGGCGAAGCTCAGCACGTAGAAGGCCAGGACGCCCTTTTGCACGCCCGCGCCCAGCCGGCGGGTGGAGGACTTGACCCCGGCCAGGGCGTCGTCCTCCAGGTCCTGGATCGCGTAGATCGTGTCGTAGCCGAGGGTCCAGAAGATCCCCGAGGCGTAGAGCAGCCCCGCCGCCAGGCTCAGCCGTCCGACCTCGAGCTGGTCGGCCGCCACCAGGTCGGCGCCGCCGATCAGGCTCGCCAGCCAGCTATAGCCGGACACCGCCCCGGTGGCCGCGGCGAAGCCCAGCAGCGCCCCCCAGTTGAAGGTCAGGCCCAGCCATGCCTGCGGCCACCAGGTGATCCGCTTCATGAACGGGTAGCCGGCCACCAGGCCCAGCGAGGCGATCCCGAGGCCGACCGCCAGCGGCGTCATGCTGAGCAGCAGGGCCAGGGAGACGAGGCTGCACAGCACCACGAAGGCCCAGGCCTGGCCGACGGCGATCTGGCCCGACGCCACCGGCCGCATGGCCGTGCGGGCCACCTTGGCGTCGAAGTCCTTGTCGACGATGTCGTTGAACGCGCAGCCTGCCGCCCGCATCAGCGCCGCGCCGACGAAGATCTTGGCCAGCAGGATCGGGTCCGGCAGCGCGCCGTCCATGGCGGCGGCCAGGGCCGCGCCCTGCCAGCCGGGCAGCATCAGCAGCCATATCCCCGCCGGGCGGTCGAAGCGGCCGAGCTTCAGCCAGGGCTGCAGGGCCGCGGGGGCGTAGCGGTCGACCCAGTTGCTGGGCGCGGCGTCGGGGAGCTGGGCGGTCATGCGCAGGCTTTACCGCGCCTGTGGCGTTGCGGCCACTCCCCGCCTGCAACTTTGCGGTGTGGGTGAAATAACACCGGTCATGATGATTGACAGGGCAAATCCATGCGCGCAGTTTGCGTTCCGTCGTCGTCCGGCCCCGCAACCATCTGACAGGGAGGTGATCATCGTGGCAGCACTAAATCATCGTCCGCAGATGCCCCTTGTCGCCGTGATCGCCTACGCAGGAAGGTTCCGCGACTAAGTCGCGCCGGGCCCCTCTTGCGGCCCGATCTGCCCCTCCATCGCCAGCCTGACCGCGCGAGCCTTCGCGCTTCCCTGGCCTTTCCCGATTCCACGGAGTCCTGACCGGCATCGCCAGGACTCCGTCCGTCTCGAAAGACGACGACATGCCCGAACCCATTTCGGTCCCGACGAACGCCCTGGATCCCGTAGGCGCCGTCCGGCCCTCAGGACCGCCGCCCGGCCGCTCCAGCCGAACACTCGATTTCGAGGCCCTGCGACCCGTCTAGGGGCGCGGCAGCGGCGCCGGGACCTGTGCTCCCCCATGGGCCCCGGCGCCCACCCTCGACACCTTCTTCACCCCGGCCGCGGCCGGGCAGATTTGTGAAAGCGTCATGTCAGAACCTTACGATGACGACGGCGATCGTCCCCGAACCCTGACCAACACCCAGGTGCTCGGCTTCATGGCCGGGCACTGGATGCGCGAGCCGCGCAAGTTCGCCACGATCATCGGCCTTGGCCTGGTGGCGACGGTCTGCGACCTCTTGATCCCCTGGGCGACCCGCGGCCTGATCAACGCCGTCTCCAGCCCGGAGAAGGTCACCGACGCGGCCTGGATCGCCTGGGCCTCGCTGTCGGGCCTCTACGTGGTCTTCTACATGGCCCGGACCAGCATGTTCCGGGTGATGAACGGCTTCTACGCCCGGATCATGTCGCGCATGGTCAAGGAGGGCTTCGCCCGCGTGCAGGCCTTCTCCTCGGACTGGCACGCCTCCAACTTCGCCGGCGCGACGGTCCGGCGGGTCAGCCGCGCCATGTGGGGCTACGACAGCGCCGCCGACGCCCTGATCGCCATGCTGCTGCCGACCGTGCTGGTGCTGGGCGGCCTGGCCATTTCGCTGGGCCTGCGCTGGCCGCTGGCCGGGCTGTTCGTGGCCGTCGTGATCATGGTCTTCGCCGCCTACAACGTCCTGATGTCGGTGCGTTTCGTGCGTCCCGCCAACCTCCGGTCGACGGCGCTGGACTCCGAGATCGGCGCCACCCTGGCCGACGCCATCGGGGCCAACCCGACGGTCAAGAGCTTCGGCGCCGAGGAACGCGAGGAAGCCCGCTTCGCGCAGACCGCCGACGCCTGGCGCTGGGCGGTCAACAAGACCTGGGACCGCTTCAACATCATCGGCCTGGGCCAGAACATCCTGCTGATCATCCTGCAGGCGGGCCTGACCGGCTTTCTGGTCCACGCCTGGAGCCAGGGAAAGGCGACGCCCGGCGACGTGGCCTTCGCGATCACCTCGTTCATCGTCATGGCCGGTTACATGCGGAACTTCAGCGAGATCACCCAGATGCTCCAGAAGGGCCTGGACGACATGCTGGACGTGGCGACCTACATGCGCACCGAGCCGCAGCTCAAGGATCATGCGGACGCCAGGCCGTTCCGCGGCGAGCTGGGCGAGGTCATCTTCGACCGCGTCACCTTCGGCTACGCCAACCAACCGCGGCCGCTCTACGAGAACTTCACCCTGATCGTGGCCCCGGGCGAGCGCATCGCCCTGGTCGGTCCGACGGGGGCGGGCAAGTCCACCTTCGTGAAGCTGATCCAGCGGCTGTACGACGTGCAGGGCGGCCGGATCCTGATCGACGGCCAGGACATCGCCAAGGTCAGCCAGGCCAGCCTGCGCCGGGCCATCGCCGTGGTGCCGCAGGACCCGGCCCTGTTCCACCGGAGCATCGCCGAGAACATCGCCTACGCCCGGCCCGACGCGACGCCGGACGAGGTGATGCTGGCCGCCAGGCGGGCCCGCGCCCACGACTTCATCGCCCGCCTGCCCAACGGCTACGAGACCCCGGTCGGCGAGCGCGGCGTGAAGCTGTCGGGCGGCGAGCGCCAGCGCGTGGCCATCGCCCGCGCCTTCCTCGCCGACGCCCCGATCCTGGTGCTGGACGAGGCCACCTCGTCGCTGGACGTGGAGACCGAACGCCAGGTCCAGGCGGCCATGGAGGAGCTGATGGTCGGGCGCACGACCGTGGTCATCGCCCACCGGCTCTCCACCATCCGCGGCGCCGACCGGATCCTGGTGTTCGACCAGGGCCGGATCGTCGAGGAGGGCCGCCACGCCGAACTGATCGACAAGGGCGGCGCCTATGCGCGGCTGCACGCCGTCACCGAAGGAACCGAGCTGTGACCGAGCACTACGAGGACGCCGAGGATCAGAAACAGCGGACCCTGCCCAACAGCAGGGTCATCGGCTTCGTCATGCGCTACTGGCTGCGGCGCCCCGGCCTGCTGACCGGCATGATCCTCTTCAGCCTGCTCTCCATCGCCGCCGACATGGCGATCCCAGTGGCGGCCGGCCGGCTGGTGGACGCCGTCGCCGAGGGGCCCCAGGCAGCGAACGCCGCCTGGGGCGCCTGGGCGCTGTTCGTCGGGCTTTTCCTGGTGCTGTCGGTGGTCCGGAACATCGCCAACAAGTTCTGGAATCCGCTGGCGGCGCTGAACATGCGCGACCTGACCGACGAAGGCTTCGCGCGGGTGCAGTCCTTCTCCGCCGACTGGCACGCCGACGCCTTCGCCGGCGCCACGGTGCGCCGGCTGTCGCGGGCCATGTGGGGCTACGACCTCGTCTCGGACGCCATCGTGATGTGGATCGGCCCGGCCCTGCTGGTGCTTGTCGGCCTGTCAGTGATGATGATCGTCCGCTGGCCGATGGTGGGCCTCTTCTCGCTCACCATCGTCGCGCTCTACATCGCCTCCAACGTGATCCTGACGGCCAGGTACGCGCGGCCCCTGAACCAGCGGTCGGTGGCCCTGGACTCGCGGATCGGCGGCGCGCTGGCCGACTCCGTCACCGGCAACGCCACCGTCCGCAGCTTCGGCGCGGAGGCCCGTGAAAGCGCGCGCATCGGCGAGATCACCGAGACCTGGCGCGGGGCGGTGGTGCGCACCTGGAACCGCTTCACCGATCTCTGGCTGATCCAGAACCTCCTGCTGGCGGTGCTCCAGGGCGGCCTGACCGGCCTGCTGCTCCTGTTCTGGGCGCAGGGCAAGGCGACCCCCGGCGACGTGGCCTTCGGCATCACCGCCTTCCTGGTGATGAGCGGCTATCTTCGCAACATCGGCGAAAACGTCCGCATGCTGCAGAAGGGCCTGGACGACGTGGAGGACGTGGCCCGCTTCGCCGAGATCGCGCCCCAGGTCGCCGACAGTCCGGGCGCCGAGCCGTTCGCCGGCCAGTTGGGCGAGGTGATCTTCGAGAACGCCACCTTCCGCTACAAGTCGGCGAACGAGCCTCTGTTCCGGAACTTCTCCCTGACCATCCGCCCGGGCGAGCGCATCGCCCTGGTCGGCCCCACGGGCGCGGGCAAGTCCAGCTTCGTCAAACTGGTGCAGCGGCTCTACGACCTGGACGAGGGCCGGGTGCTGATCGACGGCCAGGACATCGCCCGGGTGCAGCAGGGCTCGCTCCGCCGCGCCATCGCGGTGGTGCCTCAGGACCCGGCCCTGTTCCATCGGAGCATCGCCGAGAACATCGCCTACGCCCGGCCCGACGCCACGCACGAGGAGATCGTCCTGGCCGCCAGGCGAGCCCGCGCCCACGACTTCATCGCCCGCCTGCCCAAGGGCTACGACACCCTGGTCGGCGAGCGCGGCGTGAAGCTGTCGGGCGGCGAGCGTCAGCGGGTGGCCATCGCCCGCGCCTTCCTGGCCGACGCCCCGATCCTGGTGCTGGACGAGGCCACCTCGTCGCTGGACGTGGAGACCGAGCGCCAGGTCCAGGCGGCCATGGAGGAGCTGATGGTCGGCCGCACCACCATCGTCATCGCCCACCGGCTGTCCACCATCCGGGGCGCCGACCGGATCCTGGTCTTCGACCGGGGCAAGATCGTCGAGGAGGGCCGCCATGCGGACCTCGTGCGCCAGGGCGGGGCCTATGCCCGCCTGCACGCGGTCACCGAAGGATCGGTCTGACGGCTGACACGGGCATGGCCGCCCGTGCTAGATGCCCCCAGGACCCGCCGGGTCCTGGGGGAGTTTCTTATGACCTATGTCGAGCAGGTGGTTCAGTGGCTGCGGGACCGTCTGGCGCGCGAGCCGTCGCTGGCCGATCCGCGCGAACTGAACGTCGTGCTTCGGGTGCTGGCGGTCTGGCGCTCGCGCGCGATCGCCGACGCCTATGTCCGCCACTACGGCGCCAAGATCATGCAGGGGCCCTTCGCCGGCATGAACTATGTCGCCTCGGCCACCGAGGGCGCCCTGACCCCGCGCCTGATCGGGACCTATGAATCCGAACTGCACCCCTATCTGGCGACCTTCGCCGCCAGGGGGCTGGACTGCGTGATCGATGTGGGCTGCGCCGAGGGCTACTACGCGGTCGGCCTGGCGCGGATGATGCCCGGCGTCACGGTCCATGCCTTCGACATCCAGGAGAAGGCGCGCCTGGCCTGCGCCGAACTCGCCGCCAAGAACGAGGTCGCCGGGCGCGTGATCATCGGCGAGCGGTTCGAACCCGACGGCTTCGAAGCCTTCAAGGACCGCCGCTGCCTGGTGCTGGTCGATATCGAGGGCGCGGAGGACGACCTGCTGCGGCCCGACCTCTCGCCCGCCTTGGCCGGCATGGACCTGATCGTCGAAACCCACGACGTCTATCGGCCGGGCGTGCTGCAGCGGCTGGTCGAGCGGTTCACGCCCACCCACGACATCGTCCGCCTCGATCCCCAGCCCAAGACCCTGCCGCTGCCGGCCTTCCTCAAGGGCGCCAGCCACCTTGATCAACTGCTCGCGGTCTGGGAGTTCCGCCTCCAGGCCACCCCCTGGCTGGTGATGACGCCGAAGGCGTAGGCCCCCTTCCTCCCCCATCGGAATGGGGGAGGACAAAGAGGCGGCCTCCCTAGCCCAGCGCGCCCGCCAACGCCGCCGCCAGGTCGCCCTTGGGGGCGACCTCGACGCGGTCGAGGCCCAGCCAGCCGGCCATCAGCTTCAGCTCGGCGGCCAGCAGTTCGGACGTGACAGCGTCGGCGTCCGGCTCGGCGTGGGCGGCCTGCACCATCAGCACGCCCTTCTTGCGCTCGGCCTTGAGGTCCACCCGCGCGGTGATCGCCTCGCCCTGCAGGAAGGGCAGCACGTAGTAGCCGTGCACCCGCTTGTGGGCCGGGGTGTAGATCTCCAGCCGCACCCGGGTCCCGAACAGCCGCTCGGTCCGCTCGCGGAACCAGATCAGGTTGTCGAACGGCGAGAGCAGGGCGTTGGCGGCGATCTTCCGCGGCCGCCGCGCGTCGCGGTGCAGGTAGGCGCCGTTCTCCCAGCCCTTGACCTTCGCGGGCAGCAGCTCGCCGGCCTCGACCAGTTCGGCGACCCGCGCCTTGGTCTCGGCCACGCCCATGCGGAAATAGTCGCGCAGGTCGCGCTCGGTGGCCAGGCCCTGGGCCCGCGCCGCGATCCTGAGCAGTTCGCGCTGCGCTTCCTCGCGCGGCGGCGGCTCGGCCAGGGCGGCCTGGGGCAGCACCTTCTGCGGCAGGCCATAGACCCGCTCGAAGGTCCCGCGGCGGGTGGCGGTGGTCAGGTCGCCGACCCAGAACAGGCATTCCAGCGCCCGTTTGCCCTCGCTCCAGCCCCACCAACTGCCCGCGCCCTTGGCCCCGATGCTGAGCTCCGAAGCCGGCATCGGTCCGCGCGCCTCGATCTCGGCCAGGCACTTGTCGATGAAGTCGCCGTGGGTGCGCAGGAACCGGGCGATCCCTTTCCAGGTGCCGACCCCGGCCCGGGCGTCCTCCATCCGCCACCGCAGCAGCGGGTGGGTCGCCGCCGGCAGCAGCGAGGCCTCGTGCGCCCAGTATTCGACCAGGGCCGGGCGCTTGCCCCAGGCGATCTCCTCCAGCAGCGGCCGCGGATAGGCGCCCAGCCGCGAGAACACCGGCAGGTAGTGGGTGCGCGAGACGACGTTCACCGAATCGATCTGGACGACGCCCAGCCGCTCGATGGTCTTCAGCAGGTGGCGCCTGCCCGGGTTCGCGGGCCGCCGCTCGGCGAAGCCCTGTGCGGCCAGCGCGATGCGCCGCGCCTCGCGGGCCGAGATCTGTTCCGCCCCCAATCGACGCGCTCCGCTACTTGTTCAGCCGGCCTTCGGCGATGGCCCCGATCTCGAAGGGGAACAGCACCTGGTCGTCCGGCGCGGCGACCGTCTCGGCGATCGCGTCCGGCGCGATCGTCTTGATCAGGTGGCGCATGACGTTGATCCGGGCCACTTTCTTCTTGTCGGTGACCACGCAGGTCCAGGGCGAAGCCGCCTGGTGGGTCCGGGTCAGCATCTCGTCGCGCGCGGCGCTGTAGTCGGCCCACTTCTCCTGGGCGACGTCGTCCAGCGGACTGGTCTTCAGCGCCTTCAGCGGGTCTTCGCGGCGTTCCCTCAGCCGTTCGGCCTGTTCCTTCTGGCTGATGTCGAGCCAGATCTTCACCAGCTTCAGCCCGCTCTCGACCAGCATCTCCTCGAAGTGCGGCACGTCGCGCAGGAAGACCTCCTGGTCCTTCTTGCTGGAGAAGCCCATCACCCGCTCGACCCCGGCGCGGTTGTACCAGGAGCGGTTGAAGATCACGAACTGGCCGGCCGACGGCAGGTGCGGGACGTAGCGCTGGAAGTACCACTGGCTGGATTCCAGCTCGGTGGGCTTGGGCAGGGCCGCCACGCGGGTGGCGCGAATCGACATGTGCTCGATGATCCGGCTGATCGCGCCGTCCTTGCCCGCCGCATCGCGGCCCTCGAAGATCACCAGCACCTTGTCGCCGGCCTTCATGGCGCCCTGCTGGTAGCGCACCAGGGCTAGCTGCAGCGCCGCGAGCTCGGCCTCGTAGGCGTCGTCGTTCTTGTCGTCATCGGATTTTCCCATGCGCCGAGCCTAGTCCTGAACCCGCGCGCAGGGCTAGTGTGCCGGATCTGAAGTTCGCCTGCTTGTTGGACGGGCTCCGAGCGAACCCGAGAAGCACGCTAGAACCTCGCGCCATGATCCGTCTCTACGTCGCCGCCGATCTCGCCCAGGACGTCGCCCTCACCCTCGACCACGGCCAGAGCCACTACCTGACCTCGGTCATGCGCCGCGGCGTCGGCGACGAGGTGCTGGTCTTCAACGGCCGTGACGGCGAGTGGCGCGCGCAGATCGAGGTGGCCGGCAAGCGCGGCGTCATCCTGCGGCCCAGGGCGCTCGAGCGGCCCCAGGTCTTCGGCCCCGACCTCGACCTCGTCGTCGCCCTGGTCAAGCGCGGCCGCGTCGAGACCATCGTCGAGAAGGCGGCCGAGCTGGGCGCGCGCCGCGTGCGGCTGGTGATCACCGAGCGCACCAACGCCGAGCGGACCCGAATCGACCGCCTGGCCGCCATCGCCGCCGAGGCCGCCGAGCAGACCGGGCGTCTCGACGCGCCGGAGATCTTCGAGCCCGTGAAGCTCGCCAGGCTGATCGAGGCCTGGGAGGCGCCGCGCCGGCTGCTGTTCTGCGACGAAGCCGGCGACGCCAGGCCGGTCCTGCAGGCCCTCGCCGGCGCCGAACCGGCGCCCTGGTCGATCCTGATCGGGCCGGAGGGCGGGTTCTCCCCGAGCGAGCGCGAGACCTTGCGGAACCTGAACTACGCTACGCCCGCTTCTCTCGGACCGAGGATTCTTCGGGCCGACACCGCGGCGATCAGCGCGCTTACCCTGTGGCAGGCCGCTCAGGGCGATTGGCGTGGCCTTGAGGTTTCCTGAATTGCGCCCACGTGTCTGAACGGCGTAAAGATCGCGCCGTTTTTGGCTGGATTGGGCTGGGGAGAACGAGATGGCCGACGTCGTGACCGACGAGCGACCCCTCACGCTGGAGGACCTGGTCCGCTGGTTCGAAGCGGGCGAGAAGCCTGCCGGCGCCTGGCGCGTGGGCGCCGAGCACGAGAAGTTCGTGTTCCGGCTCGGGACCTACGAGCCGATTCCATACGATGGTCCGGCCGGGATCCAGGCCCTGCTGAACGGCCTGACGCGCTTCGGCTGGAAGGGCGTCTACGAGGGCGACAACATCATCGCGCTGGAACGGGGCATGGCCAATGTCAGCCTCGAGCCCGGCGGCCAGTTCGAGCTGTCCGGCGCGCCGCTGGAGACCATGCACGACATCTGCGAGGAGACCGGCCAGCACCTGACCGAGGTGAAGACGGTCGCCGACGAACTCGGCCTCGGCTTCCTCGGCCTCGGCTTCACGCCGCTGTGGCGGCGCGACGAGATCCCGGTCATGCCCAAGGGCCGCTACAAGATCATGCGCGAGTACATGCCCAAGGTCGGCAAGCTCGGCCTCGACATGATGTTCCGCACCTGTACGGTCCAGGCCAATCTCGACTTCGGCTCCGAAGCCGACATGGTGGCCAAGTTCCGCACCAGCCTGGCGCTGCAGCCGATCGCCACCGCCCTGTTCGCCAATTCGCCGTTCATCGAGGGCAAGCCGTCGGGCTTCCTGTCGTCGCGGGCCAACGTCTGGACCGACACCGACCCCGACCGCACCGGCATGCTGGACTTCGTGTTCGCCGACGGCTTCGGCTACGAGACCTACGCCAACTACGCCCTCGACGTGCCGATGTATTTCGCCAAGCGCGACGGCAGGTACGTCGACCTCGCCGGCCGCTCGTTCCGCAAGTTCATGGCCGGCGAACTGGCCGAGTTGCCGGGCGACCGCCCCAGCCTCAAGGACTGGGCCGACCACACCACCACCGCCTTCCCGGAAGTGCGCCTCAAGCAGTACCTGGAGATGCGCGGCGCCGATTCCGGGCCCTGGAGCCGGCTCTGCGCCCTGCCGGCGCTCTGGGCCGGCATCTTCTACGACCAGGCCGCGCTCGCCGCCGCCTGGGATCTCTGCAAGGACTGGAAGGTCGAGGACCACGAGCGCCTGCGCGCCGACGTCGCCCGCCTCGGCCTCAAGGCGCAGGTGAACGGCCGCAGCGTGCAGGACGTGGCCAGGGACATGGTCGCCATCGCCAGGCAGGGCCTGAAGAACCGCGGCCGCCTCAGCGCCGGCATGGTCGACGAGAGCGGCTATCTGGCCGAGCTGGAAGAGATCGCCGACAGCGGGATCACCCCGGCCGAGCGCCTGCTCGAACTCTACAACGGCCCCTGGAAGGGCGACGTGCGCCGCGTCTTCGAAGACTTCGCCTACTGACCATGCTGGCCGGGTCGTGCCATTGCGGCGCCGTCCGCTTCCAGGTCGAGGCCGAGATCGAAGAGCTCACCACCTGCGACTGCTCGCTGTGCGTGAAGAAGAACGCCGTCATGGCCAAGGTGCACGAGAGCGCCCTGACCATCACCGCGGGCGAGGACGCGCTCTCGCTCTATCGCTGGAACACCGGCCGCGCCCGCCACTACTTCTGCAGCCGCTGCGGGATCTACACCTTCCACCGCAAGCGCTCGGCTCCCGATCACTACGGGATCAACGTCTTCTGCCTCGACGGCTTTGACCCGAGCGCCCTGCCGATGCGCGCCACCGAAGGCGTCGGCATGAGCATCGAGACCCCGGACGCCCGCCCCGAATGGCCCGGACCGCGGACGTCCTGAACCTTCCCGGCGGCGTCAGCCTTCGGGCGGCGGGGTGGTGACGTTCGGCGGCCAATGGTCGCGCTGGCTGGCGCCGGCGCCGCTGTCGGTGTGCTGGACGATCTGGTCCACCGCCGCGTGCGGATGCTTGGGATCGACCAGCATGTCCTCGACCGCATAGACCTCGACCTTGTCGGGATAGAAGGCCAGCCGGCCGCGGATCACCTCCATGGCGGGGTAGGGCTCCTCATAGGTCCACACCGCGTTGTCGGCGAACCGGCCGTCCATCAGGATCGTGTAGTACGAGGCTTCACCCTTGTACGGACAATGGGTTTTGCGGTCCGTGCGCGAGAAATACTCCATCGAGACGTCCGCCCTCGGGAAGTAGGCCACCGGGGCATAGCTGGCTTCGGTCAGGATCAGGACATCGCCGCTGTCGGCGATCACGTGGTCGCCGTACATGGCGCGCCAGCGGGTCTTGGCGGGCGTGACCTCGATGGGATGGTCTGGGCCGGGGATCAGCATGGGGACGCTCCTCCTTCGTGCAGGTGCAACGCTCAAGGTGGGGCCTGGGCTCCCCCATTGCCAAGCTTCAGGCGCCCGATTGCTTGTGCTTGGCCCGGCCGCGTGATCTTCTCCCGCCAAATTAGCCCGGCGGGGGCGAAACGACCCTCTGAAGAGCCGGCAGTCCAAGGAATCGGAACACCGCCCTCATGAACATCGTAGTCCTTCTGGGGATCGTCATTACCCTGGCGACCGGGATCCCCGTCCTCATGCAGTTGCTGAAACAGCATCCGCGAGGGCTGATCATCCTGTTCTTCGCCGAGATGTGGGAGCGGTTCTCCTACTACGGGATGCGGGGCATCCTGATTTTCTACCTGACCCAGCATCTGCTGTTCGACGACGCCACCGCCGGGGCGCAATACGGCTCCTACACCAGCCTGGTCTACCTGCTGCCGCTGATCGGCGGCCTGCTGGCCGACCGCTATCTGGGCACCCGCAAGGCCGTGGCGTTCGGCGCCCTGCTGCTCGTCGCCGGCCACCTGACCATGGCGGTCGAGGGCAAGCCCGCGACCCAGCATCTCGTCTATGCCGGCCAGCAGTACGAGGTCGTCGCCGAGGGCCGGATGGAATCGCGTTCCGTCAAGCTGATGGTCGGCGACAAGGCCTACGACTTCGGTCCCGCCGAGGGCGGCGGCGTGGAGATCAAGGGCCTTGCGGCCGGCGGCCCGCTGCCCACCGTCCTGCCCAAGGACAGCTACACGATGGAGAAGCAGGTCGACCCGCTGGGCAAGAACGCCTTTTACCTGGCGGTCGCGCTGATCATCATGGGCGTCGGCTTCCTGAAGCCGAACATCTCCACCATCGTCGGCCAGCTCTATCCGCAGGGCGATCCGCGCCGGGATTCCGGCTTCACCCTCTACTACTACGGCATCAACCTGGGCGCCTTCTGGGCCTCGGTGCTCTGCGGCCTGCTGGGCCAGACGGTCGGCTGGTGGGCGGGCTTCGGCCTCGCCGGGGTCGGCATGGCGCTGGGCTGGGTGGTGTTCGTGCTCGGCAAGCCGCTGCTGCAGGGCAAGGGCGAGCCGCCGAACCCGGAACGTCTCAAGGCCCCGATCGCCGGGCCGGTCAACCGCGAATGGCTGATCTACATCCTGGCCATCCTCGGCGTCGCGCCGATCTGGCTGCTGGTGCAGAGCAACCAGCTCGTCGGCTGGGCGCTGGGCGTCTCGACGATCCTGGCCCTGGTCTTCATCGGCTACTTCCTGACCGTGAAGTGCGACAAGATCGAGCGCGAGCGCATGCTGCTGGCCCTGGTGCTGATCTTCGGCTCGGTGGTGTTCTTCACCCTGTTCGAACAGGCCGGCACCTCGCTCAACCTGTTCGCCGCGCGCAACGTCGACCTGATGGGCATCTCCGCGGCCCAGACCCAGTCGTTCAACGCCGGCTTCATTCTGATCTTCGCGCCGATCTTCGCGGCGATGTGGGCCTGGCTCGGCGCGCGCGGGCGTGACCCCAACCCGACGCTGAAGTTCGGCTTCGGCCTGCTGCAGGTCGGCCTCGGCTTCCTGGTCGTGGTCTGGGCCCAGGGCCTGGCCGACGACAACTATCGCCTGCCGCTGATCATGCTGGCCCTGCTCTACATGCTGCACACCACGGGCGAGCTCTTCCTCTCGCCGGTCGGCCTCTCGCAGATCACCAAGCTCTCGGTGGCCTCGGTGGTGTCGTTCATGATGGCCGTGTGGTTCCTGTCCTCCTCGATCGCCCAGTACGTCGGCGGCATCATCGCCGGCGCCATGGGGACCGAGACGGTCGGCGGCCAGGTGCTGGATCCCGCCGCGGCGCTGGCCACCTCGATGGACGGCTTCAACAAGCTGGGCTGGGCCGGCGTCGGCGTCGGCGCGGTCTTCGTCCTGCTGAGCTTCTTCATCAAGCATTGGGCCCATGGCGCGAACGACACCGGCCCGGTCCAGCCCGAGCCGATCGCCCCGACCCTGGACGGAGAACGCCAGGCGGTGAGCCCGGCCGCGATCCGCGCCGATCGCGAGAGCTGATCGGCCGCGTCAAGGCGACGAACGGAGGGGGCCGGACGCAGCCATGCGTCCGGCCCTTCTTCGTCAGGCCCCGAAGGTCTTGCGGACGCGGACATAGTACATCCGCCCGAAGTCCAGCTTGCGGTCGTCGGTGAACAGCACCTCGCTCGACCCGCGCGGACCGTCATAGACGGTGCGGGTGCGGCGCAGGCCCCGCTCGGTGACGTTGGGCAGCTCGAAGCGCACGATCAGGTCGGGGCGCGCCCGCCACTCGGCGAACGGCCGCACGAAGGTCCCCAGCTTGAAGGTCGCCACCTCGTTGAACCGATAGCTGGTCTCGCGCCAGCCGCCATAGGCGTCGACGCCCCAGGTCATCCGCCATTGCGGCAGGTCCTGCGAATAGGTCGCCTCCCACTCCACCGGCCGCAGCTTGGAGATCTCGCGGCTCTCGCCGGTGGTCGGGTCGGTCACCTCCGAGCGCCGCCAGGTCGCCTCGGCCTTCAACTGGGCGCCGGTCAGGCCGAAACGGCGCAGCGGGGCGGTCAGGTTCAGCACCAGCTCGTCCTTGGTCCCGTCGCCGATATTGGCCGGCGAGTCGAACACCGCGGACTGGGTGAAGATCGGCGCCCGGTCGATCACGTCGGTGAGCGTCGAGCGGCGCAGGGTCACGCCCATCACGCCGTCCGTCCAGAACCGCTGCTCCAGCGCGACCTCGCTGACCCAGGCCTGCTCGGGATCGAGGTCGGGATTGCCGGCGGTGACGGCGCCGGTGTTGAACGAGGAATCGGCCACGAAGTCGTCGAAGGCCAGTTGCCCGACCACCCGCTCGATGCGCAGCCGCACCTGGGTCGTGGCGCTCGGCGCCCAGGTCAGGGCCAGGCGCGGCTTCAGGAAGCGCAGGCTCTTGTCCAGCGCCACGTCGCCGGACGACGAGATCGACGAGGCCTCGTAGCGCAGGCCGCTTTCCACCGTCCAAGGGCGGCTCGGACGCCAGACGCCCTTGGCGAACGCCTCGCCGCGGGTTTCCTCGACCGTCACATTGGCCGCGGGCAGCAGCACCGGCAGGCCGTTCGAGGTCAGCGCGGTCCGGCTGTCGAGCCTGTTGAACGCGCCCTCCGCCCCGGTCTCCACCGAAAGGGTCTCGCTGAACCGATAGGACACGACGCCCCGGCCGATCGTCTCGCTGGACTCCCGCGCCAGGTTGAAGCGCCCGTCCTCGCCGGGCGAATCGAACACCGACGAGATGTCCCGCTCGCGGGTCTGGCGCAGGCCGACCAGGTCGAGCGTCGCGCGCGCGCCGAGGTCGCGGGTGAAGCGGCCGCCCAGTTCGGTCTCATGGGTGTGGTTGATGTCGTCGGTGGTCGCCAGCCCCGGCGCCGGGAAGACGATGACGTTGTCCTCCTTGAACTTGTACTTCTCCCAGAACAGCCGGCCGTTGACCCGCAGCTTGCCGCCCAGGACCGGCTGCTCGTAGGCGCCGGTCAGGGTCTGGTTGCCGATGCCGCCGGTCGAATCGATCTGCGAGATCCGGATCGGCGTCCCGTCCGGCCCCAGCATGACGCCCGGCCCGAAGTCGCCGCCATCGTCGGCGCCGAAGCCGTAGCGGGCCGAGCCTTCCCAGTTGCGCCCGTCCTTGCCGCCCGACAGCTCCAGGCGGAAGCCGTGCATGTTGCGGCCGTCATAGACATGGTTGTTGGCCAGGGCGACCAGCCCCTGCAAGGCGCCGCCCGGCTTGCGGACCACATTGGCGATCACCGTGCGGCCCTGCATGTCGATCCCCGGCGCGCCGCCGCGGATCAGGTCGATGCGCTCGATCTGCGACAGCGGGATCCGGCGCAGCAGTTCGTCCAGCGGATCGGTCTTGCTGGAAGGGCGCTGGCCATCGACCAGGGCGTTGCCGCCGCCGCCCTCGAAGCCGCGGATCGCGTCGCCGGTGTCCAGCGCAAAGCCAGGCAGGCGCAGCAGCATCTCCCAGGCGTTGGCCGCCTGGCTCGCGGCGAAGAACGACGGCGGATAGCTGATGACGCCGTCAGAGGCGGGCGCGGCCGCGGTGGGCGCGGGCCCCGCGCCGCCGCCGGCGGCCTCCGGCGCTGCAAGGGCGAGTGCGGACGCCAAGGCCGAAACGATCATGTAACAATGCTCCCCGAAGAAGCAGGCAAGTGACCTGCGCTCAGGGAGTCGCGCCAATTAAATCCAGGAAATGTGGATTAAATCGCCGCAAGAATTGCGATGATTACATGCGTGTAATCATCTGTTGAGATGGAGCTTAGATATTGGTCCCGCCCACCGTCAGGCCGGTGATCTTCAGCGAAGGCTGGCCGACGCCGACCGGAACGCTCTGGCCGGACTTGCCACAGACCCCGACGCCGTTGTCGAAGTCGAAGTCGTCGCCGATCATCGTCACCCGGGTCAGGGCCGAGGGGCCGTCGCCGATCAGGGTCGCGCCCTTGACCGGCGTGGTGATCTTGCCGTCCTCGATCAGGTAGGCCTCGGTGCACTGGAAGACGAACTTGCCGTTGGTGATGTCCACCTGGCCGCCGCCGAAGTTGGCGCAGTAGAGCCCGCGCCTGGTCGAGGCGATCATCTCCTCGCGCTTGTGATGGCCGGCCATCATCGCGGTGTTGGTCATCCGCGGCATCGGCATGTGGGCGTAGGACTGGCGCCGCCCGTTGCCGGTCGTGGCCAGGCCCATCAGCCGCGCGCTCATCCGGTCGTGCATGTAGCCGACCAGGATGCCGTCCTCGATCAGGATGGTCCGCTCGGTCGGGGTGCCCTCGTCGTCGACGGTCAGCGAGCCGCGGCGGCCGGGCAGGGAGCCGTCGTCGAACACGGTGACGCCCGGCGCGGCCACCCGCTGGCCGATCTTGCCGGAGAAGGCCGAGGTGCCCTTGCGGTTGAAATCGCCTTCCAGGCCGTGCCCGACCGCCTCGTGCAGCAGCACGCCGTTCCAGCCGGGGCCCAGCACCACGTCCATCTCGCCGGCCGGGCAGGGGACGGCGTCCAGGTTGACCATCGCCTGGCGCAGGGCCTCGTCGGCCTGGGCCTGCCACTTGTCGGGGCTGATCCAGGCGTCGAACCCGGCCCGGCCGCCGGCCCCGGAATAGCCGTTCTCGCGCTTGCCGTCCTTTTCGACCGTCACCTGGACGTTCACCCGGCACAGCGGGCGCACGTCGCGGATCAGCCGGCCGTCGGCGCGCAGGATCTCGACGATGCGGCGCTCCCCGGCGATGCTGGCCATCACCTGGACGACGCGCGGGTCGCGCGCCCGCACCCAGGCGTCGATCTCCTGCAGCAGCGCCACCTTGTCGGAGAAGGCCGGCGAGGCGGTGGGGTCTTCTTCGCCATAGAGCTTGGCGTTGGTGGCCCGCGGGCCTTCCGCCGAGACGCCGCTATAGCCGCGCTTGGCCAGGGCCGACGATTGCGCCGCCCGCTTCATCGCCGCCTCGGACACCTCGCTCGAGTGCGAATAGCCGGCCGTCTCGCCGGCGACCACCCGCAGGCCGAAGCCTTCCGACGAATCATAGGAGGCCGACTTCAGCCGGCCGTCGTCGAACAGGAAGGCCTCGCTCTCGGAACGCTCGACGAACAGTTCGCCGTCGTCGGCCCCGGCCAGGGCCTCGCCGAGGATTTCCCGGGCCCGTTCGGGCTCGAGGCCGACGGATTCGAGGATCGAGGTGGAGGGGGCGAGGGCGTTCATCGGCGGCTGCTTTCGAAATACGAGCCCTCAGAAATAGGTGTTCGCGGACGGATCGTCACCCCAATCCGCCTCTAGGCCCCGGTTTGGCGTCAGCTTCATGGAAGATCACGGCCTTAACCTTCCGAAGTTACGCCAAATCCCTCATTTTCGGGGGTGTGCGGACGGTGGAGACCGGCTCCATGGCGAGACATTGCGCCATAGGGGGTCTTAGCGCCTTGGCAAGCTACGGGAGAGCGCGTATGCACCCCGGCTTAAGGGCGGGGCCTCGCGGTTTGCGCGGCGCCTGGCCTTGTTTCAGTCGGCGGGGGCGATCGTCTTTCGCGAGGCGCGGCCGGCCAAGCAGACCGAGGGGACATGAAGTCTAGGGTTCAGGGCATGCGGACGTGGGCGGCGGCAGCCGCGGCGGGCGCAACTTCGGCGTTCTGGGGCGTCCAGGCGTTCGCTGAGGAATTGATGGGGCAACCGACGCCGGGGGGCATCGGGCTGCAGCCGGCGGCCGCGCCGCTGAAGCATGCGGCGCATGACTTCCACGATCTCATCCTGCTGCCGATCATCACGGCGATCTGCCTGTTCGTGCTGGCTCTGCTGATCTGGGTCGTCGTGCGCTACAACAAGCGCGCCAACCCGGTTCCGGCCAAGTGGAGCCACAACACCCTGATCGAGGTGATCTGGACGGTCGTTCCGGTCCTGATCCTGATGGGCATCTCCATCGTCTCGTTCAAGCTGCTGTTCGCCTACCACGACATGCCCAAGCCGGATTACACGGTTAAGGCCACCGGCTATCAGTGGTACTGGGGCTACGAGCTCCCGGACCAGAAGGTCGGCGAGTTCATCTCGAACATGCTGCCCGAGGACGAGGCCAAGGCGCGTAACGTCCCCTTCCGCCTGGCTTCCACCGAACCGCTGGTCGTGCCGGTCAACAAGACCGTCCGCGTCCTGGTCACCGGCGCCGACGTGATCCACGCCTTCGCGCTGCCGGCCTTCGGCCTGAAGATCGACGCGATCCCCGGCCGGATCAACGAAACCTGGTTCAAGGCCGAGCGCACCGGCACCTTCTATGGTCAGTGCTCGGAGCTGTGCGGCGTCGATCACGCCTTCATGCCGATCGAGATCAAGGTCGTGACCCAGCCCGAGTTCGAGGCCTGGGTGGCGTCCAAGGGCGGTTCGATGACCGCCGCCGCCGATGAAGCGGCCGCCAAGGCCGCCGAGGCCGCCGCTGCTGCGGCGCCCGCCGCCGCTCCGGCCGCCGAAGGCGCCGCGACCCCGGCCGCCGCCACGGCGCCTGCCGCAGCCGACGCCGCGCCGGCCCCGACCTCCACGCCCGCCGCGCCCGCCGCGGCGCCGGCCGCGAATTGAGCTTAGGACATAGTAAGATGGCACAAGCCGCAGCTCACGATCATCACGACGAAGCCGACCACAAGCCCGGCTTCATCGCGCGTTGGTTCTTCTCGACCAACCACAAGGACATCGGCACCCTCTACATCCTGTTCGCCATCATGGCGGGCCTGGTGGGCGGCGCCCTGTCGGGCCTCATCCGCTGGGAACTGGCCGAGCCAGGCATCCAGGTCTTCACCCAGGGCTCGCTGCTCGACCAGATCGGCCTGATCGAGGCGTCCAAGCACGGCTTCAACGCCGTGGTCACCGCGCACGCCCTGATCATGATCTTCTTCATGGTCATGCCCGCCCTGATCGGCGGCTTCGGCAACTGGTTCGTGCCGCTGATGATCGGCGCGCCGGACATGGCCTTCCCGCGGATGAACAACATCTCGTTCTGGCTGCTGGTCGCCGCCTGGATCCTGCTGCTGGTCTCGATGTTCGTCGACGGCGGCCCGGGTACGGGCTTCGGCGGCGGCTGGACGGCCTATCCGCCGCTGTCGACCTCGGGCCACGCGGGCCCGGCGATGGACTGCGCGATCCTGGCCCTCCACCTGGCCGGCGCCTCGTCGATCCTCGGCGCCATCAACTTCATCACCACCATCTTCAACATGCGCGCCCCGGGCATGACCCTGCACCGCATGCCGCTGTTCGTGTGGTCGGTGCTGGTCACCGTCTTCCTGCTGCTGCTCTCGCTGCCCGTCCTGGCCGGCGCGATCACCATGCTGCTGACCGACCGGAACTTTAACACCCACTTCTTCGATGCGGCCGGCGGCGGCGATCCCGTCATGTACCAGCACCTGTTCTGGTTCTTCGGCCACCCGGAAGTGTACATCCTGATCCTGCCGGGCTTCGGCATCATCAGCCACATCGTCTCGACCTTCTCGCGCAAGCCGGTCTTCGGTTACCTGGCCATGGCCTACGCCATGGTGGCCATCGGGTTCATCGGCTTCGTCGTGTGGGCCCACCACATGTACACCGTGGGCATGAGCATCAATCTGCGCGCCTACTTCGTGGCGGCCACCATGGTCATCGCGGTGCCGACCGGCGTGAAGATCTTCTCCTGGATCGCCACGATGTGGGGCGGCTCCATCGACTTCAAGACGCCCATGCTCTGGGCGATGGGCTTCATCTTCCTGTTCACCGTGGGCGGCGTCACCGGCGTGGTCCTGGCGAACGCCGGCATCGACTACAGCCTGCACGACACCTACTACGTCGTGGCGCACTTCCACTACGTGCTGTCGCTGGGCGCCGTCTTCGCCATCTTCGCGGGCTTCTACTACTGGTTCGAGAAGATGTGGGGCGTGAAGTACCGCGAGTGGCTCGGCCAACTGCACTTCTGGGTCATGTTCGTCGGCGTGAACCTGATCTTCTTCCCGCAGCACTTCCTGGGCCTGCAGGGCATGCCCCGCCGCTACATCGACTATCCCGAGGCGTTCACCCTCTGGAACCACGTCTCGTCGATGGGCTACCTGGTGACCCTGGTCGCCGTGGGCATCTTCCTGGTGGTCCTGATCGACGCGATGATCTTCCGCCGCAAGGCCGAAGCCAATCCGTGGGGCGAAGGCGCCACGACGCTGGAGTGGACCCTGTCCTCGCCGCCGCCGTTCCACCAGTTCAACGAACTGCCGGTGGTCAAGCCGGACCTGCACTAGGTCCGGCTCCCCAAAGACCTCTGTGGGGCGCGGGCTGGGACATTCCGGCGCGCGCCCTTCGGTCGTTTTGAGAGTATTGTGATGGCCATGTCGCCAGCCCTTTCCCGCTCCAGCGCGCCCCCGCGGTGGCAGGACTACGTCCAGCTGCTGAAGCCGCGGGTCATGTCGCTGGTCATCTTCACCGCGATCACCGGCCTGGTCTGCGCCAACGCGCCGGTGAACCCGGTGCTGGGGGCGGTGGCGATCTTCTGCATCGCCGTCGGGGCGGGCGCGTCGGCCGCCTTCAACATGTGGTACGACGCCGACATCGACGCCAAGATGCGCCGCACCCGCGGCCGCCCGGTGCCGGCCGGCAAGGTGCAGGGCGCCGACGCCCTGGCCATGGGCGTCGTGCTCTCGCTGTTCTCGGTCATGCTGCTGGGCATGACGACCAACTGGCTGGCCGCGGGCCTGCTGACCTTCACCATCTTCTTCTACGCCGTCGTCTATACGATGTGGCTGAAGCGCTCGACGCCGCAGAACATCGTCATCGGCGGCCTCGCCGGCGCGCTGCCGCCGGTGATCGGCTGGGCCGCGGCGACGGGAACCGCGCCGCTGAACGCCTGGCTGCTCTGCGCGATCATCTTCATGTGGACCCCGCCGCACTTCTGGGCGCTGTCGCTCTACACCAGCGAGGACTACCAGAAGGCCGGCGTGCCGATGATGCCGGTCACCGCCGGCGCGGCCTCCACCCGCAAGCAGATCCTGATCTACAGCCTGCTGTTCGTGCCGCTGTGCATCGTGCCGGCCTTCACCGGCCTGGGCGGGATCACCTATCTGGCGGTCGCTGCGCTCGGCGGCCTGATGTTCCTCATCCTGGCCTGGCGCGTGTTCAGGAGCCAGGCCGGCGAGACCGGCGGCCAGCGCAACGACGATGGCCTCTATGACGTGAAGGCGAGCTCGAAGGACGCGCGCAATCTCTTTGCGTTCTCGATCCTCTACCTGACCCTTCTGTTCGCCACCCTGTTGGCCGAGCACCTGCTCGACCTGCCCGCCGTCGGAGTATTCTCGTGAGCGAGCCCACCCCCGATCCGACCGTCGAAGCCCGCGCCCGCCGCGGCCGCAACATCGCGTTGGCGCTGGGGCTGGTGCTGTTCGTGGTCCTGGTCTTCGTCGTGACCATCGTGCGTCTGGGAGGCAGCGTTGGCCAGCGGCCGTTCTAAGCCCGAGCTCACCCCGCTCCAGAAGCGCAACCGCAAGGTCGGCATGATCGCGGCCGGCGTGTTCGCCGCCATGATCGGCGCGTCCTACGCCTCGGTGCCGCTCTACAAGGCGTTCTGCCAGATCACCGGCTTCGACGGCACGGTGCGCAAGGCCGAGGCGGCGCCGGACAAGGTGCTGGACCGCAACCTGACCATCCGATTCGACGCCAACATCCGCGACCTGCCGTGGACCTTCACCGCCGAGCAGGTGACCCAGGAGGTCAAGATCGGCCAGACGGGCCTGGCCTTCTTCAAGGTCACCAACAACAGCGACCAGCCGCAGACCGGCCGGGCGATCTACAACGTCGTGCCCGAATCGGCCGGCGCCTACTTCCAGAAGCTCGAGTGCTTCTGCTTCTCGGACCAGACGATTCCGCCGAAAACGACCATCGAATTCCCGGTCGTCTACTTCGTCGATCCGAAGTTCGCGGACGACTTCGAGACCAAGGGCAAGGGCGAAGTGACCCTGTCCTACACCTTCTTCCCGTCGGTGGAGGCCCAGCGCGGCGAAAAGCGCGCGGACGCCACGCCGTCAAAGCACGCTTCGGCCCTTGGCGTACCGGCCAAGGCGGGGCTATAGCACACGCGAATTGTCATTCGCCGGTCCGAGAGAGGGGCAGGCGTCTGTGAGATCTGAGAGGGGTTAGGACCGAAATGGCCCACGGCGAAGTTAAGCACGACTACCACCTGCTGCCTCCCAGCCCGTGGCCGCTCGTGGGCTCCCTGTCCGCGGCGGTGATGGCGATCGGCGGGGTGATCTGGATGAAGGGCATGTTCGGCCTTCCCCAGCATTCTCCGTGGGTGTTCTTCCTCGGCCTCGTTGGCGTGCTTATCACCATGATCTGCTGGTGGTCGGACGTGGTGAAGGAATCCAAGGCGGGCGACCACACCCCCGTCGTCTCGATCGGCCTGCGCTACGGCATGATCATGTTCATCGCTTCGGAAGTGATGTTCTTCGTCGCCTGGTTCTGGATCTTCTTCGAGATGGCGCTCTTCCACGAGCACCGGACCCTGTCCTCGATCGAGGAAGTCCGCGCCGCCTGGGCCACCTGGCCGCCGGCCGGCATCGAGACGGTCCCGGCCTGGAACCTGCCGCTGCTGAATACCCTGATCCTGCTGCTCTCGGGCACCACGGTGACCTGGGCGCACCACGCGCTGCAGCAGGGCGACCGCAAGGGCACGAAGATCGCCCTGGCCCTGACCATCGCGCTCGGCGCATTCTTCACCGCCATCCAGGCCTACGAGTACCACCACATCCTCGAGCACAAGTACTTCTTCGGCGGCGAGGGCGCGGCGAACTCGGGGCTCTACGGCTCGTCGTTCTTCATGGCCACCGGCTTCCACGGCTTCCACGTCCTGATCGGGACGATCTTCCTGGCCGTCTGCCTGATCCGCCTGCTGCGCGGCGGTTTCACCCCGCAGAAGCACTTCGGCTTCGAAGCGGCCGCCTGGTACTGGCACTTCGTCGACGTCGTCTGGCTCTTCCTGTTCGCCTTCATCTACGTGGTGTTCGGCGGGGCGGGCCACTAGGACCGCAGATATGGACAGCCCCAATCCGCTGCTGGCGGGCCTTCGCGGCCGCTGCCCGAACTGTGGAGAGGGGCGTCTTTTCCAAGGCTTCCTGAACGTAGCCCCCGCCTGCGAGCGGTGCGGCTACGATCTGGCCAAGGCCGACTCCGGCGATGGTCCCGCGGTCTTCGTGATCCTGATCGCGGGCTTCCTCTGCGCCTTCGCCATGCTCTTCACCGAGCTGGCCTTCTCGCCCCCGGTTTGGGTGCACATCGTCATGTTCCTGCCCCTCACCCTGGCCGTCTGCATCGGCCTGCTGCGGCCGCTCAAGGGCCTGATGCTGGCCGCGCAGTTCGCCAACAGGGCCTCGGAAGCGCGCCATGACTGACCGCGCCGGCCGCTTTCCGGTCGGCCTGACGATCGCGGTCGCGGTTTCGCTCGTCATCCTGATCGGCCTGGGCGGCTGGCAGTTGCAGCGCCTGCACTGGAAGGAAGCGCTGCTCGCGCGGGTCGGCGCCCTGCAGGCCGCGCCGGCGACCTCCGGCGTCGCGGCCATGGAGCAGATGGGCGCGGGCGCCGATCTCGATTTCGCCCGCGTGCGGCTGGAATGCCCGGGCCTGGCCAGCGCGCCCTATCTGGAGCTGTTCTCGGTCCGCGAGGGCAAGGCCGGCTCGCGCCTGATCTCAGCCTGCCGCACAGCCGGCGGCCGCTACAACAGCATCCTGGTCGATCGCGGCTTCGTCGGCGACGACGTCTCGGCCCGGCCGCGCGTCAACGTCTCGGACACGACGCCGGTGGAGATCGTCGGCGTCCTGCGCGCGCCCGAGGCCGGCAACCTGTTCAGCCCGCCCAACGACGTGACCGCCAACCGCTGGTACGTCCGCGACACCGCGGCGATGGCCAACGCCCTCCAGGCCGACGCCCCGGCCCCGCTGTTCCTGATGGCCGAGACCTCCTCGAACCCGGAATGGACGGCGCTGGATCCGGCCCCGCTCCCGGCGGAAATCTCCAATCGCCACCTCGAATACGCCCTGACCTGGTTCGGCCTTGCCGCCGCCCTGGTCGGCGTCTATGCCGCCATGCTCTGGCGAACTTTCCGCCGAAACGGCGGCCGGTTCGGCGACGAAAACTCGCCAATCAATCAGTCAGCACCGACCCCGCGGGGTGGGGGGCGGAAACGGAAGTCTTGATGCGGTACGTCTCTACGCGGGGGCAGGCGCCCTCGGTCGGCTTTGTCGATGCGGTTCTGGCCGGCCTGGCCCCGGACGGCGGCCTCTATGTCCCCGAGGCGTGGCCCGAGTTCACCCGCGACGAGATCGCCGCCTTCGCCGGCCGCCCCTATGCCGAGGTCGCGAGCGCGGTGCTCGCCAAGTTCGTCGGCGAGGAGATCGACCGCGCGACGCTGGCCGAGATGTGCGCCGAGGCCTATGCCAGCTTCACCCACGCCGCCGTGGTCCCGGTCCGCCAGATCGCCGCGGGCGGCTTCATCGCCGAGCTGTTCCACGGGCCGAGCCTGGCCTTCAAGGACGTGGCCATGCAACTGCTGGCCCGCCTGTCGGACCATGTGCTGGGCCAGCAGAAGCGCACCCAGACGATCCTGTGCGCCACTTCCGGCGACACCGGCGGCGCGGCGGTCGAGGCCTTCCGCGGGCGCAGCAACACCAAGATCGTGGTCATGTTCCCGGACGGCCGGATCTCGGAGGTCCAGCGCCGCTTCATGACCACCGCCGACGAGGCCAATGTCCGCTGCGTGGCCGTGGCCGGCGACTTCGACGACTGCCAGGCGATCCTGAAGACCGCGCTCTCCGACGCCTCGCTGAAGCAGTCGGTCGGCCTCTCGGCGGTCAACTCGATCAACTTCGCGCGCATCGTCGCCCAGAGCGTCTACTACTTCACCGCCGCGGTGGCGCTGGGCGCGCCGCATCGGTCCGTCTCGTTCGCGGTGCCGTCCGGCAACTTCGGCGACGGCTTCGCCGGCTATGTGGCCAAGCGGATGGGGCTGACGATCGACCGCATCATCGTCGCCACCAACTCCAACGACATCCTGGCCCGCGCCTTCGAGGACGGCCGCTACGTCCGCGGCGTCACCGCCCCGACCCAGTCGCCGGCCATGGACATCCAGTCGGCGTCCAACTTCGAGCGGCTCTATTTCGAAGCCGTGCGCCGTGACGGCCTGGAGACCGCGCGCGCCTTCGCCGCCTTCGCCGAGACCGGCGGCGTCGACATCCCGCCGCAGGCCCTGGCGACCATGCGCGAGACCTTCACCGGCGTTTCGATCGGCGAGGGCGACACCACCCGCACCATCGTCGCCACCCTGCGCGAGACCGGCGAACTGATCGATCCGCACACCGCCGTCGGCGTGGCCGGCATGCAGCGGGCCCGCGGCGCGACCGCCGCCCCGATCGTGGTGCTGTCGACGGCGCACCCGGCCAAGTTCCCCGAGACGGTCGAGGCGGCCACCGGCGAGACCCCGGTCATGCCGCGCACCGCCGCGCACCTGGCCGGCCGGGAAGAGCGCTTCGACCGGTTGCCGGCTGACGCGGACACCATCAAGGCCTATGTCAGGGCCTTTGCGGAAGGCTGATGCTCTGCCCAACATTCATACGCTGAAGAATGGCGTCCGGGTCGTCTGCGACCCCATCGACGGACTCGAGACCCTGGCCCTGTCGGTCGTCGCCGGCCGCGGCGCGCGATCGGAGGACGAGGCCCGTTCGGGCTGGTCGCACCTGCTGGAGCACATGGTGTTCAAGGGCGCGGGCGAGCGCTCGGCCCGCGACATCGTCGAGGTGATCGAGGCCGAGGGCGGCCAGATCAACGCCGCCACCGGCTATGAGCGCACCAGCTTCCAGATCCGCGCCCTGAAGGGCGGCCTGGACCTGGGCAGCGCCGTGGTCGCCGACCTGGTGCTGCATCCGACCATGGACGCCGGCGACCTCGCCCGCGAGATCCAGGTCGTCGGCCAGGAGATCGCCGAGGCCGCCGACACCCCCGACGACCACGTGTTCGAGATGGCCCAGCAGGCGGCCTTCGAGGGCCAGCCCCTGGGCCGCCCGATCCTGGGCACCGACGAGTCGATCGCCCGCGCCGAGCCGGCGACGCTGTCGGACTGGCGCGCGGCGCTCTATGCGCCCGACGCCCTGGTGATCGCCGCTTCCGGGGCGGTGGACGAGGACGAACTGCTGGCCCTGGCCGAGCGCGACTTCGGCGGCGCGCAGGGGCAGGGGACCGCCGCGCCGGCGCCGGCCAGTTTCGCCGGCGGCGCGCGCACGACCTCCAAGAGCCTGGAGCAGGCCAACCTGGTCTTCCTGCTGCCCTCCGTCGGGGTGCGCGACCAGGGCTATTTCGCCCTGCGCATCTATGCCGAGATCCTCGGCGGCGGCATGGCCTCGCGGCTGTTCCAGGAGGCGCGCGAGAAGCGCGGCCTGGCCTATGCCGTCGACGCCTATTCGGAGACCTATGCCGACACCGGCGTCCTGGGCGTCTTCGCCGGCTGCGCGGCCAAGGACGCCGTCGAGCTGGCCCGCGTCGCCGCCGGAGAGATCCGCGGCATGGCCGAACGGGTCGAGCCCGCCGAACTGGCCCGCGCCAAGGCGCAGCTCAAGGCCTCGATGTTCATGGCCCGCGAGCAGCCGCTGTCGCGCGCCGAACAGGCCGCGGCCCAGGTGCTGCTGTTCGGCCGCACCCTGGCGCCGGCCGAACTGGCCGAGCAGATCGACGCGGTCAGCCAGGCCGACGTCATCCGCCTGGGCGAGGCGATCCTGGCCCCCGGCCGGGCGGCGGCCAGCGTGCTCGGCCCCAAGGCCTCGATGAAAGCCGCCGAGGCGTTCCAGCGGGCCTTGTTCGGGTAGCGCACGGGAAAGGCGGGCCAAGGCCGGTCTTGACGGCCTCCCCGCATCCCGCGAGGTTCCGCCGATGGCCTTGTTGGATTGGATCGCGCCGGAAAGCGGCCTGCGCATCGAGGGCGACGGCGTGTGGCTGCGCCCGCCCCGCGCCGCGGATTTCGCCGAGTGGCGGGAGCTGCGCCAGCAGTCGCGCGACTTCCTGCAGCCTTGGGAACCGACCTGGCCGGCCGACGACCTGACCCGTGCGGCCTTCCGCCGCAGGCTCACCGCCTATGCCCGCGACCGCGAGGCGGGCGCCGCCTATCCGTTCTTCGTGTTCCGCAGCCGGGACGACGCCCTGACCGGCGGCATCACCCTGTCCAACATCCGGCGCGGCGTCGCCCAGATGGGATCGGTGGGCTATTGGTGCGGCCAACCCTTTGCGCGGCAAGGGCAAACCCTGGGGGCGGTCCGCGCCCTGACGGTGTTCGCGTTCCGCACTTTGGCCCTTCACCGCCTGGAAGCGGCCTGCCTGCCCAGCAACGAGGCCTCGCGCCAGCTCCTCAACCGAGCCGGGTTCCGCGAGGAAGGTCTCGCCCAGGCTTATCTGAAAATTAACGGCGTCTGGCGAGATCATGTGCTGTTCGGTCTCGTGTCTCCGCTGCGGGCGCACGAGGGCCCGGACGAAGGAGTGTCTGTTTAGCGCTCGGCTGTCGTGGGCCGAACCGCTCTGCGGCGCGTTGGCCAGAAATGTCTTGAGACAATGCCGAACGATCGTTGGAGCTGGGACGCAACCGCGACCTTGGAGGCGCTAGGCGCCGCCGATGTGGCCCTTTGGCTTTGGGAACCCGAGAAGGATCGCCTGCACCTGACCGGCGCCTCGCGCGCCTTGGGTCTTGGCCCGCTGGCGCCCGAATGTTCGTCGGCGGCGATGCGCGCGCTGGCGCTGCCGCCCGATCGCGCCCTGGCCGAGGACATCCTGCGCGTCCAGGAGCCGGGCGCCGAGATTTCCGTGCGGCTGCGCATGCGCGGCGGCGGCGTCTGCATCTGGCGCGGGGTCTGGCTGGAGGAAGGGCTGCGCGCCGCCGGGGTCGTTGCGCCGGAAGCCAAGTTCGCCGCCTCGGACCTGGACGGTCTGACCGGCCTGCTCGACCGCAAGAGCTTCGTCGCGCGCGCCAGGGAGCGCCTGGCCCATCCCGGACAACATGAACTGGTGGTCGCCGACCTCGACCGCCTGCGCCGCCTGAACGAGGCGCTGGGCCACGAGCGCGCCGACCTGGTGCTGGCGGCCCTGGGCTCGCGCCTGGCCGCGGCCTTCCCGCCCCACGCCCTGCTGGCGCGGGTGGGCGAGGACGAGTTTGCGGTGCTGACCCCGGTCAGCCAGCAGTCGGCCGCCGAGACCCTGCGCCAGGCGCTGGAGCAGCCGCTGCGGGTCGCCGGCTTCGACATTCACCCGACCCTCTCGATCGGCGCCGTCGAGGCGGTCGGCGGCGAGGACGCGCCCGAAGCGGCCGAACTGCTGCGCCGCGCCGAGCTGGCGGTGGAGGCGGCCAAGAGCGGCGGGCGCGGCGGCGCGGCCGCCTACGGCCGCAGCCTGGAGAGCGACGGGCTCTCGCGCCTGGCCCTGGAGAGCGACCTGCGCGGCGCCATGGGCCGCAACGAGATCGTGCCCTTCTACCAGCCCATCGTGCGGCTCTCGACGGGCGCGCTGTCCGGCTTCGAGGCCCTGGTCCGCTGGCGCCACCCGCGCCGGGGCCTGCTGACCCCCGACCAGTTCCTGCCGCTCTGCGAGGAGATGGGGCTGATGAGCGAGCTGGGCGCCATGATGATGCGCCAGGCCGGCGAGCAACTGGCCCGCTGGCGGCGCGACCACCGCGCGGCCGGCGAACTGACGGTCGCGGTCAACCTCTCGACCGGCGAGATCGACCGCCCGGACCTGATCTCGGACGTGGCCCAGATCCGCCGCGAGACCGGCCTGCCGCCCGGCGCGCTGAAGCTGGAAGTCACCGAAGGCGACGTCATGCGCGACCCGGACCGCGCGGCGATCGTCCTGCACAAGCTGCGCGAGGCCGGCGCCGCCCTGGCGCTGGACGATTTCGGAACCGGCTTCTCCTCGCTCAGCTATCTGACGCGGCTGCCGTTCGACACCCTGAAGATCGACCGCTACTTCGTGCGGACCATGGCCACCAACGAGGGGTCGGCCAAGATCGTGTCGTCGGTGGTCAAGCTCGGCCAGGACCTGTCGCTGGAAGTGGTCGCCGAGGGGGTCGAGAACGCCCAGATGGCCCGCCAACTGCTCTCGCTGGGCTGCGACTACGGCCAGGGCTTCGGCTATGCGCCGGCGCTCTCGCCGCAGGAGGCCGAGGTCTATCTCAACGAAAGCTACGTGGACGGCGCCGCGCCGGTGAAGGCGCGCGGCTAGGCGCGGCCGGCGGTCGAGGTCAGCAGGCTGGCGTCGACCCCGATCTTGGCCAGGGCCTTCGACCATTTGTGCGCGTGGTCGGGTCCGAAGATCAGCGCCTCGTCGGCCTCGCAGGTCAGCCAGACGTTCTCGCGCAGCTCCCGCTCGAGCTGGCCGGGACCCCAGCCGGCATAGCCCAGGGCCAGCAACGAGCGCCGCGGCGGATGGCCGTGGCCGGCCATCGCCTCCAGCACCTCGCGCGTCGCGGTCAGGGCCACGCCCTCGCCGACCTCCAGGCTGTGCTCGCCGGCCATGTAGTCGTCGGTGTGCAGGACGAAGCCGCGTTCGCGGTCGACCGGACCGCCCAGCAGCACCAGGTCCGGCGCCATGTCGACCGAGGTCTTCACGTCCAGCCGGCCGAGCAGGTCGGGCAGGGTGAGGCCTTCCACCGGCCGGTTCACCGCGATGCCCATGGCGTGGCCTTCGTCGTGGGCGCAGATCAGCACCAACGCGCGCTCGAAGCGCGGGTCGCCGATGCCCGGCATGGCGATCAGCATCTTGCCGGAAAGAAAAGCGCCGTCTCCCATGCCTCGAATGTGACTCTGATCGCGGCTCTTTCAAGTCATAGCGTTACATAAGGCCGTTGAAGCGGCCGCGCAGGGCGTTATCTGGTGGCCTGAACTGATCAGGGAGACAGATCATGACCATCAAAGTCGGCGACAAGCTGCCCGCCGCCACCTTTTCCGCAGGAACGGCCGAAGGCCCCAAGCCGATGAGCGTCGACGAGATCTTCGCCGGCAAGAAGGTCGCCCTGTTCGCGGTGCCCGGCGCCTTCACCCCGACCTGCTCGGCCCGCCACCTGCCGGGGTTCAAGGACCACGTCGCCGACTTCAAGGCCAAGGGCGTCGACGCCATCGCCTGCATCTCGGTCAACGACGCCTTCGTGATGAAGGCCTGGGGCGAGAGCCAGTCGGTGCTCGGCGACATCCTGATGCTGGGCGACGGCAACGGCGACTTCACCAAGGCGATCGGCCTGGAGATGGACGCCTCCAAGTTCGGCATGGGCGTGCGCTCGCAGCGCTACTCGATGATCGTCGAGGACGGCGTGGTGAAGGAGCTCAACGTCGAGGCTCCCGGCGAGTTCAAGGTCTCGGCCGCGGACTACATGCTGGCCCAGCTCTAGGCGTCAAGCGCCCAGGGCCTGAGCGCCGACGGCCTCGAGGTCGTCGGCGCTTTCCATCAGGCCGTCGGCCAGGCCCGGGGCCTGGGCCAGGACCTGGCTGGCGTAGACGCGGGCCAGGGCGGCCTTGCTCTTCGACCAGTCGTCCGAACCTTCGGCGACGGCCTGGGCCTGCCGGGCCAGCATCCAGCCGCCGATCACGTCGCCGGCCAGCTTCAGATAGGGCGTGGCGGCCGCCAGGGCGTTGGGGCCCTTGTTCTGCAGCACCCAGTCGGTGGCGCGCTCCAGCGCCGCGACCCCGGCCTCCAGCCGCGCCCCGACCGGGGCGAGCCCGCCGTCCAGCGCCTCGGCCGTGGCGTGCATCTCGGCGCAGAGCGCGTCCATGACGCCGCCGCCTTCCATCGAGACCTTGCGGCCGACCAGGTCGATCGCCTGGATGCCGTTGGTGCCCTCGTAGATCGGGGCGATGCGGGCGTCGCGATAGTGCTGGGCCGCGCCGGTCTCCTCGATGAAGCCCATGCCGCCGTGGATCTGCAGGCCCATGGAAGCGATCTCGACGCCGACGTCGGTCGACCAGGCCTTGGCGATCGGGGTCAGCAGCTCCTGGCGCGCCTTGGCGGTGGCGCGCTCGGCGTCGGTCCGGGCCAGGCGGGCGAGGTCGGTCAGCACGCCGGTGGTCAGGCAGATGCCGCGCGCGGCCTCGATCTTGGCCTTCATCAGCAGCAGCGAGCGGCGCACGTCCGGGTGGCCGTAGAGCGGGGCGGGATATTCGGCCGACCACACGGCGCGGCCCTGCCGGCGTTCCTGGCTGAAGGCCAGGGCCTGCTGGAAGGCGCGTTCGGCGATGGCCACGCCCTGGACGCCGACCTGCAGGCGCGCGGCGTTCATCATCACGAACATATGGGCGATGCCGTTGTTCACCTCGCCGACCAGCTCGGCCCTGGCGCCTTCGAACAGCATCACGCAGGTGGGCGAGCCGTGGATGCCCAGCTTGTGCTCGATCGAGCCGGCGCGCAGATCGTTGGCCACGCCCAGCGAGCCGTCGTCCTCGACCAGGCGCTTGGTCGCCAGGAACAGCGAGATTCCCTTCACGCCGGGCGGGGAGTCGGGCAGGCGGGCCAGGACCAGGTGGCAGATGTTGTCGGCCGCGTCGTGGTCGCCCCAGGTGATGAAGATCTTCTGGCCGTACAGGCGATAGCCGCCCTGGCCGTCGGGCTCGGCGCGGGTGGTGACGGCGGCCAGGTCCGAGCCGGCCTGCGGCTCGGTGAGGTTCATCGTGCCGGTCCATTCGCCCGAGACCAGCTTGGGCAGGACCAGCGACTTCTGGCGCTCGGTGCCGTGCAGGTCGAGCGCCTCGATCGCGCCCTGGGTCAGCATCGGGCAGAGGCCGAAGGCCATGTTCGAGGCGTGGACCATCTCGAACACCGCCAGCTCCATGGCCTTGGTCAGGCCCTGGCCGCCATGCTCGGGATCGGCCGACAGCGAGTTCCAGCCGCCGGCGACGAAGGCCTGGTAGGCGTCGGCGAAGCCCGGTGCGGCGATCACCGCGCCGTTCTCGTAGCGCGCGCCGACCTGGTCGCCCTTGCGATTGAGCGGGGCGAGCTGCTCCTCGGTGAAGGCGCCGGCGGCCTCGAGCACCGCGGCGAGCGTATCGTCATCGAGTTCGGCAAAGGCGCCCGATACGAGCGCCGGGTGACCGGCGATCCGCAGCGAAAGGGCAAGGTCACGGATGGGCGCGCGAAAGGACATGCTGAACTCCGATATGTCAGGCGTTCTTTAGGGGAGGCGCGGCGCCGCTCCAAGCCCCCACGAGTTCCAAATTGAAAGTCAATGTCGGGTCAATGGCTTGAGGGGCGTCGGCGGGTGCGCAGCCGCGGCCGGCCAGGCGTGGCGCGCCTGTCTGCGCCGCCCCGGGCCCCGGGGATCGCGCGGAGGATGGTCGATCCGCGGCCGGCCGGCCCCTAGCCAGCCGGCTATCGTCGCCCATATGGAATTTCGAGCTTGGCCATGCCAACCGGCAGGTTTTCGATCGACGCTTCCATGATCCTGCCGAGACGGCGCATCGTGGTCGTCGTCGCGCGCAGCAGGAAGTACCGACCGATGTCCGAGACCGCCCCGGGGCGCAGCCGCTACAGCGCCGTCGCCATCGTCCTGCACTGGCTGATCGCCGCGGCCATCGTCTTCCAGGTCATCATCGCCTGGCGGATGGGCGGGGGGCGGACCCCGGAGGGCTTCGCCCTGGTCCAGCTTCACAAGTCGATCGGGATCACCGTGCTGCTGCTCAGCCTGATCCGGCTGGGCTGGCGCCTGACCCACCGGCCGCCGCCGTTGCCGGCCGGCATGGCGAACTGGGAGACATGGCTGGCGAAGGCCGCGCACGTCGGGCTCTACGTGATCATGATCGGGCTGCCGATCACCGGTTGGATCATGGTCTCGGCCAGCAAGATCCAGGTCCCGACCCTGCTCTACGGCGTCATCCCCTGGCCGCACGTGCCGGGGCTGGCGCACCTGGCCGCGCCGGCCAAGGCCGCCTGGCACGCGTTCGGCGAGACCGGGCACGAGGTCCTGGCCTGGGGCGCCTATGTCCTGGTGGCGCTGCACGTGGCCGGGGCGCTGAAACACCAGCTCTTCAGCAAGGACGAGCCGGTGCTGGCGCACATGGCGCCCGGCGCGCGGCCCGGCGCCTGGTTCGACCCGCGGCTGCTCGGCGTCGCGGTCGCGGCCCTGGCGGTGATCGGCGCGGGATACGCCGTGCGGCCCGCCCCGCCGGCCTCCAGGCCGCTGCCGCCCCCGCCGGCCGTGGTCGAGGAGGCGCCGGCGGAGGTCGTCGCCGCCCCGCCCGCCGAAACCGCGAGCCCCGCCGAGGCCGCTCCGGCCCAGGCCGAGCCGGCCGCCGCCGAACCCTCGGCCTGGACCGTCAGCCCGGGCTCGACCCTGGGCTTTGCGACCTCCTGGAGCGGCACGGCGATCGAGGGGCGCTTCGACCGCTGGCGGGCCGACATCCGCTTCAGCCCCGAGGCGCTCGACAAGTCCAAGGTCAGCGTCAGCATCGACCTGGCCTCGGCGGTGACGGGAGACGGCCAGCGCGACGAGTCGATCAAGGGCTCGGACTGGTTCGACGTCGCCAGCCACGCCAGGGCGACCTTCACCGCCACCCGCTTCGAGAAGACCGGCGAGGACCGCTATGTCGCCCACGGGACCCTGACCCTGCGCGGGGTCAGCAAGCCGCAGCGCCTGCCGTTCACGCTCAAGATCGAGGGCGACAAGGCGCGCGTCAGCGGTGTAACCAGCCTCGACCGCACGGCCTTTGGCGTCGGACAGGGCGAGTGGAAGAGCACCGATCAAATCCCGGCCGAGGTGAAGGTCAGCGTCGACCTGACGGCGACGCGGCGCTAGACGCCGCCGCCGCAGCCCTGCGCGCGGGCCGACTGGTCATCCTGCCGACCGAGACGGTCTATGGGCTGGCCGGCGACGCCGCCAACCCGCAGGCCGTCGCCGCCATCTTCGAGGCCAAGGGGCGGCCGAGCTTCAACCCGCTGATCTCGCACGTCGCCGACCTGGCCGCGGCGGAGAAGATCGCCCGGTTCGACGATCGGGCGCGGGCGCTGGCCGCGGCGTTCTGGCCCGGTCCCCTGACCCTGGTGCTGCCGGTGGCCGACATCGGGGCGGTGAGCGACCTGGCCCGCGCCGGGCTCGACACCGTGGCGGTGCGCGCGCCGGCCCATCCGCTGGCCCAGGCGCTGCTGGCGCGGTTCGGCGGGCCGGTGGTGGCGCCGTCCGCCAACCGCTCGGGCCGGCCCAGCCCGACCAACTATGCCGACGCGATTGAGGAGACCGGCGAGGCGGCCGCCGCCGCCCTCGACGGCGGCCCCTGCGAGGTCGGCCTGGAGTCGACGGTGGTGGCGCTGCTGGACGAACCGCGGCTGCTGCGGCCCGGCTCGGTGACCCGCGCGCAGATCGAGGCGGTGATCGGCCCGCTGGCCGAAGCCGAGGCCGACGCCAGGCGCTCGCCCGGGCGGCTGGCGCGGCACTATTCGCCCAAGGCCCCGGTGCGCCTGAACGCCGCCGCGCCGCGGGCGGGGGAGGCGTACCTGGCCTTCGGTCCGGGCGAGCACCGCTGGAACCTCAGCCCGACCGGCGACCTGCGCGAGGCCGCCGCGCGCCTCTTCGCCTATCTGCGCGACGCCGACCGCACCGACCCAGCCGCCATCGCCGTCGCCCCGATCCCGCACGAGGGGCTGGGCGAGGCGATCAACGACCGCCTGAAGCGCGCCGCGGGGTTCGTGGGTTAGGCGGGCGCGCGGTCGGAAAGCGGTCTTTGCGCCCTGGGGGTCCGGGTCTAGTCTTCACCCATTGTAGGCAGGGGTATCGCATATGGCCTTGGCCCCTTTTCCTCCCTTGCGCAGCGGGGGGAGGAAAAATAGGGCGACCTCCATGTGCGATCGCCCTGCGGGCCAAGGGAAGAAAGCCATGAGTGACGCCGTCGGCCCTGGCGATCTGGTTCTCTGCGTCAACGCCGCCCCAAACCATGTCACGGGAAGGCCGGTGCCCCTCCAGGCCGGGGAGACCTACCGGGTCCTCGCGGTCATGGACTTCGCCTGCCCGTGCGGACGTTCCGACGCCTTGCTCGACGTGGGCGTCGACTTCGCCTGGTGCCAGACGCGCTTCCGACTGCTGCCCAAGCCCAAGGCGCAAGCCAGGACGCGCCGCGTCTCGGCTCCCAGGGAGAAGGAAGGGGTGCGCTGAGCGGCCGAAGTCGCCGGCGGCCCGGCTTTAGGACGTCGGCTGGGCGGCGGCGGCGATGAGCGCGTTGTCGATCTCGTCGGCGCGCCGTGCGGCGGGGCGCTGCAGGTGGCGCTCCACATAGGTCTCGAACGCCGGGCGCTTTTCGATCGTGCCGAAGTTCATCCCCCAGGACAGGTGGGAGGCGAGATAGAGGTCGGCGGCGGTGAAGCTGTCGCCGACGAGATATGGGCGGCTCTCGACCGCGCCCTCCACGGTCGCCAGGACGTCCTCGATGCAGCCGAAGCCCAGCATGCTGCGCTGTTCGATCGTCGGTTCCAGGTCCACCGCCTTGGCGCCCACGGCCTGCTCGATCGGGCCGGCCCCGAAGAACAGCCAGCGATAGTAGGGACCGCGCAGCGGGCTGTGCGCGGGCGGAGCCAGACCGGCCTGGGGGAAGGCGTCGGCGAGGTAGGCGCAGATGGCGGCGCATTCGGTGACGACCACCCCGTCATGGACGATGGCGGGCACCTTGCCCATCGGATTGATGGCGAGATAGTCGGCGCCCTTCGCCTCTCCGGTCTCCCAGCGCAGGATCCTGGTCTCGTAGGGCTGGCCGACCTCCTCGAGCATCCAGCGGATGATGCGGCCGCGCGACATGGGGTTGGTGTAGAAGACGAGGTCGGACATGGTCGGCTCCCTTTGATCGCGATGACATATCCCGAGGCTGCTGACAGCGGTTTGGCAACAGCCGTTCCCGGCCGGCGGTTCCGGGCGGCGGCTTCCTCAAGGCGCCGCGGAATACGGGCTGGCTTCAATCCGCATCGGGGGTTCGGCCAGGAGGTCTATGATTTCATCGCGCAGCAAGTCGGCGAGAGGGCTGTTCTCATATTCGTCCTTCGCCTCCGTCGATCTGAACACCTCGACGTTCCACAGCACGTCGGGGTCTTGCCTCTCGCGCAAGATAATGAACCGATCCGAGGCGCCGGACTTGGCCATGCCGACGGTTGCAAGCTCAAAGAGCTTGTCCCCCGATCCGGGCTTCGCGCGCATCCTGATGATGTAGGCGGGTTGATCCTGCAGGGTCATGATGTTCCTCGCGATGGGGGCTGACCTCGGCGCCTAGCATGGGCGAGGGGCTGACGTCTGCAATGGGCGGACATCGTCCTTGATTCGGCGGGTTCGCGACGGGTCGATTCACTCCTGAACCCGTTGCGAAGGCATAGGCGGGGGGCCTCGGGAATGTCGCCGAAGCGAAGGCGGTCCCCTGGTTCGCGCCATGGCGCGCTCGCGGCGGACGTGGCAAGAGGCGGGCAAGGTTCAGACGAGAGAGAGGCCCATGGCGTTCTTCCTGGTGACGATGACGCACCCTGACGGCGAAGGTTGGGGCCGCCATGTCGTCTCCCACGTCGACTATCTCAAATCCCTGATAGCGGTGGGGAAGATCCGGGCGTCGGGCCCTGTAGAGGGCCTTGGCAAGCGCGCCGGCTTCATCCTCGTGACGGCGGACGACCGCGAGGAGGTCGAGCAGCTCATCGCCCTCGATCCCTTCGCGGTGGAGGGTTTGATCGACGAGCTCACGATCCTGTCGTGGGACCCGATGTTCGGCGCGTTCGCGGACGATCCCGCCCGCGGCAAGACGAGATAACGGACGTCTCGCCGCCCGCAGCATATGCAGGCCCTCGGGGGCCTGTCCGAACCAACTCCAGGGCGAGACGAAATTTGAGTTCAAGGGGGCGGGGCGCGGGCCTAGGGTCGGCGTCATGACCGTTCCCGTGCCCGCCGACGTCATTTCCCGCCTCAAGGCCGTGCTCGGCGAGGGCGGCTGGAGCCAGGACCCCGACCGGTTGGCGCCCAAGCTGGTGGAATGGCGCGACCGCTGGCAGGGCAACACGCCCTTTCTGGCCCTGCCGAAGACGACCCGCGAGGTGGCGGCGGTGGTCGGGGTCTGCGCCGAGGCCGGGGTCCCGATCGTTCCGCAGGGGGGCAATACCGGCCTGGTCGGCGGCCAGATCCCGCTGGGCGAGATCCTGCTCTCGACCGAGCGGATGCGGGCGATCCGCGACGTCGACGCCTTCGACGACGTGCTGGTGGCCGAGGCCGGGGTGACGCTGCAGGCGGCGCACGACGCGGCGCTGGAGGCCGGGCGGCGCTTCCCGCTGGACATCGCCTCCCAGGGCACGGCGACCATCGGCGGCATCGTCTCGACCAACGCCGGGGGCACCGCGGTGCTGCGCTATGGCAACACCCGCGACCTGGTGCTGGGGCTGGAGGCGGTGCTGCCCAATGGCGAGATCTGGAACGGGCTCAAGCGCCTGCGCAAGGACAACACCGGCTATGATCTCAAGCAGTTGCTGATCGGGGCGGAAGGGACGCTGGGGGTGGTGACCGCCGCCAGCCTGAAGCTGTTCCCGGTGCTGGTCTCGCGCGCCACCGCCATCGCCGCGGTGGACGACCCCGAGGCGGCGATCCGGCTGCTGGCCCGCGCCAAGGACGAGGCGGGCGGCGCGGTCGAGGCGTTCGAGCTGATGGGCCGCCGCGGGATCGAGTTCGTGCTGAGGAACATCCCGAACCAGCGCGATCCGCTGAGCGAGGTTCATCCCTGGTACGTGCTGGTGGAGATCGCCTCGGGCGAGCCCGGCGCGGCCGAGAACGCCATGGAGCGGCTGCTGGCCGCCGCGCTGGAGGACGGGCTGGTGCGCGACGCCGCCGTGGCCCAGAGCGAGGCCCAGGCCAGGGCCTTCTGGTCGGTGCGCGAGAACCAGTCGCCGGGCCAGAAGCCCGAGGGCGCGACCTGGAAGCACGACGTCTCGGTGCCGGTCAGCCGGGTGGCGGCGTTCCTGAACGAGGCGACGGCGCGGATGGAGGCGCTGGTTCCCGGCTGCCGGGTGACCGCCTTCGGCCATGTCGGCGACGGCAACATCCACTACGACGTCATCCGGCCGGACGGCGGCGACGACGGCGCCCATGCGGCGCTGCGGGCCGAAGGCTCGCGCATCGTCCACGACATCGTCGCTTCGATGGGCGGCTCGATCTCGGCCGAGCATGGGCTGGGATCGATGAAGACCGACGAGGCGAGGCGTTATAAGTCGCCGGTCGAGGTTGCGGCGCTCTCGGCGATCCGGCTAAGCCTGGACCCGAAGCGGATCATGAATCCGCGAGTCCTTTTCTGAAGTCCCCATGCTGATCGTCATCTCCCCCGCCAAGGCGCTCGATTTCACGCGGCCGGACATCGCCGCGCCGATGACGACGCCGCAGATGGGGGCCGACATCGCCGAGCTCAGCGTCACGGCCAAGAAGCTCAAGGTCTCCGACCTGAAGAAGATGATGGACCTGTCGGACAAGCTGGCGCAGCTCAACCGCGAGCGGTTCCAGGCCTTCGATCCGGCGATGGAGGACGGGCTGCAGGCCGCCTTCGCCTTCAACGGCGACGTCTATTCGGGGCTGAAGGCGCGCGGCCTGGACAAGAAGCGCCTGGCCTTCGCCCAGAAGCACCTGCGCATCCTGTCGGGGCTCTACGGCGTGCTGCGGCCGCTGGACGCGATCCAGCCCTATCGCCTGGAGATGGGCGTGCGGATCAAGACCCGGCGCGGGGCCAGCCTCTACGACTTCTGGGGCGACCGCATCGCCAAGGCCCTGAACGAGGCGGGCGCGGACCACAAGGACCCGACCCTGGTCAACTGCGCCAGCCAGGAATATTTCGGCGCCGTCGACCGCAATGCGATCAAGCTGCCGGTGGTGACCACGAAGTTCTTCGAGGAGAAGGACGGGTCGTCGAAGATCATCTCGTTCTACGCCAAGAAGGCGCGCGGGCTGATGGCCCGCTACGCCATCGACCACGGGATCGAGAAGGCCGAGGATCTCAAGGCCTTCGACAGCGAGGGCTATCGTTTCCAGAAGAGCGCCTCGAGCGACGCCGAATGGGTGTTCTCGCGGCCCCAGCCTCCGCCGCCGTCGGCGGCCAGAAAGCAGAAGGACTGATCGGATGGCCGTCGACTATGGGTTGCAGGGCCATGTGGCCGTCATCACCGGCTCCACCAGCGGGATCGGCCAGGCGCTCGCCGCCGCGCTGGCCGAGCAGGGGGTCAACGTGATCCTCAACGGCTTCGGCGACCCGGCCAAGATCGAGGCCGACCGCGCGGCGCTGCAGGCCCGCACCAATGCGGCGATCCGCTACCACGGCGCGGACATGACCAAGCCGGACGAGATCACCGACCTGATCGACTATGCGGTGCGCGAGTTCGGCCGGCTGGACATCCTGGTCAACAACGCCGGCATCCAGCATGTCGCCCCGGTGGACGAGTTCCCGCCGGAGAAGTGGGATGCGCTGATCGCGATCATCCTGTCCTCGACCTTCCACGCCAGCCGCGCGGCGATCCCGATCATGAAGGCGCAAGGGCGCGGGCGGATCGTCAACATCGCCTCGGCGCACGGGCTGGTCGCCTCGCCGTTCAAGGCGCCCTACGTGGCGGCCAAGCATGGGGTGGTGGGCTTCACCAAGGGCCTGGGCGTCGAGCTGGCGCGGACCGGAATCACCGCCAACGCCATCTGCCCCGGCTATGTGAAGACGCCGCTGATCGAGGCGCAGATCGTCGACCAGGCCAAGACCCGCGGCATTCCCGAGGACCGGGTGATGGAGGAGGTCATCCTGGCGGCCCAGCCGACCAAGAAGTTCGTCGAGTACGAGCACCTGGCCGGAATGCTGCTCTATCTGGTGTCCGACCTCGGGGCCTCGGCGACGGGCGCGGCGATGGTCGTGGACGGCGGCTGGACGGCGACCTGAGAAGGTCCCCGCCCGCAACGGCCTTACTTCTTGAACTTCAGCTCGCGGGCGGTGAGGCCGCCCCGCAGCACGCGGATGGATTCGCGCGAAACGGCGGCCTGGTTGCTCTTGGGGATGCTGCCGAAGGCCTTGGCCATGGTGGCCTCGTCCTCGTCCAGGCTGCGGTCGAAGACGGCCATGTTCTTGTACTGGATCATCAGGATGACGTCGGCCTCGCCGTCACGCGGGGAGTCGATCGCCAGGACGCGATAGTCGAGGACGTCGCCCCGGGCCTTTTCGGCCTCCTGGATGCCGCGCCAGGTCGAGTTCAGATAGGCCATGTAGTCGTCGAACATGCCGGGCTTGGTCTCGATGTAGCTGACCTGCCAGACCGGGCCCAGGTCGTAGGTCCTGGCGGCGTTCTGGGCCATGGCCGAGCCGCCGATGGCCAGGGCCAGGGCGGCCGATAGAAGGATCGTTCTCACGCGTAACTCTCCCTTGGTTGTGTCGCGCAGGGATGCGCGCGGGGAGATTGCTCTGCCGTAGCCTGGAGAACAACGTTATCCAGGTTGTGCGGACTCTCGCAGCCTGTACAGGACCCAGAGCGAGACGGGCAGGTTGACCAGCAGCGAGGTCAGGACGCCGGGGGCGTAGCCGCCGAGGACCGCGGCCGCCGGAAGGTGGGGCAGGGCCACGTTGATCAGCAGGAGGGCCGCGACGGCCCGCAGCACGCCGATCTTGATCCCGGAGGTCGCGCCGGTCGCCGCCCAGCCGACCAGGGCCCCGACGCTGAGGGTCAGCAGGGTCAGGACCAGGGCGAACATCTCCGGCGCCGGCGACCACCAGCCCAGGCCAAGGTGATGCAGCATGGCGGCCACCCGGCCGCGCATCAGGGAATAGGCCAGGCCCTCCTCCAGATTGTGCAGGGCGAGCGCGCTGATCAGCAGCAGGCCGGCGGCGCGGCGGCGGCCCATCTCAGCCGCCCGGCCGGGCGGCGCAGGATGAAGGCGGGCGGTCGTAGAGCTTGGGCATGTCGCGGCTCCGTGCAGCGAGCGATCGAGCGCCCCAGGCGGGGCGGAAGTCAACCGGGGCGCTTGACGGCCCCGGCGGAAGCACGCTCCTTGTGGCCCAACAAACGTTTGAAAACGAGGGAGGCGCTCGTGGCCTACAAACCATTCGACCTGACCGGCAAGGTGGCGCTGGTGACCGGCGGCAACGGCGGCATCGGCTTTGGCATGGTCGAGGCCATGGCCCAGGCCGGCGCCGACATCGTCATCTGGGGCTCGAACCCCCAGAAGAACGCCGACGCGGCCGAGAAGCTCAAAGCCACCGGCGTGCGGGTGCTGACCCAGGTGGTCGACGTGGCCGACGAGGAGGCGGTGCGCGCCGGCATGGCCGAGGCGGTGAGCAAGATGGGCCGGGTCGACACGGTGATCGCCAACGCCGGCATCGGCGGCGGGGCCAGGTCGTTCGCCGAGTTCCCGACCGACACCTATCGCAAGGTGCTGTCGGTCAATCTGGACGGGGTGTTCTTCACCTTCCGCGAGGCCTGCAAGCACATGGTCGAGCGCTCGGGCCAGGGCGACCATGGCGGCTCGCTGGTGGCGATCTCCTCGCTCTCGGCGCTGGACGGCGCGGCGCGCAACGAGGCCTATGCGGCCACCAAGGGCGCGCTGATCCCGATGATCCGCGCCATCGCGGTCGAGCATGCGCGCTATGGCGTGCGGGCCAACTGCATCCTGCCCGGCTGGATCGCCACCGACATGACGGCCGGGGCGCAGGACAACGACAAGTTCAACGACAACGTCATCAAGCGCGTGCCGATGCGGCGCTGGGGCAAGCCGGCCGACTTCGGCGGCATGGCGGTCTATTTCGCGTCGGACGCCTCGGCGTTCCACACCGGGGACTCGGTGCTGATCGACGGGGGGTATGCGATCTTCTGAGGTCGGCTGTCATCCCGGTTTCGCCGGAGGCGAAGAGGGGGCGCGGCCGAGCCGCATCCTGATCCATCCGGTGTTCATGGGTCCCGGTCTTGCTGCGCAAACCGGGATGACACGTTGGCGGCGGCGGTGGCGGCGGAGCCGCTGACGTCGGGTCATGGTTTCCAGACGGGCCGCCGGGCGCCATCCTCCCCGGCATAAGATTTGGGAGGATTTCGATGACCCTGCATACTCCGCTTTGTGATCTGCTGGGCGTGAAGCACCCGATCATGCTCGCGGGCATGGGCGGCGTTTCCTACGCCGAACTGGCGGCGGCGGTGTCCAACGCCGGCGGCTATGGCGTGCTCGGCATGGCCGGCCGCACGCCCGAGTTCATCCGCGACGAGATGCGCAAGGTGAAGTCGCTGACCGACAAGCCGTTCGGGGTCGACCTGCTGGCCGCCTCGCCGGAGAGCCTGACCGCCTCGGTCGAGATCATCATCGAGGAGGGCGCCTCGTCCTTCGTCGCCGGGCTGGGCGTGCCGATGCCGATCATGGAGAAGCTCAAGAAGGCGGGCCTGAAGGTCATGGTCGTCTGCGGGGCGGTGAAGCACGCGGTCAAGGCCGAGCAGGCCGGCTGCGACGCCGTCATCTGCCAGGGCGGCGAGGGCGGCGGGCATACGGGCCTGGTCGGCACCATGCCGCTGGTGGCCCAGGCGGTCGAGGCGGTGAAGATCCCGGTGGTGGCCGCGGGCGGCCTCTATGACGGCCGGGGCCTGGCCGCGGCCCTGACGCTGGGCGCGACCGGCGTCTGGATGGGCACCCGGTTCATCGCCTCGACGGAGGCCCATGCCGGCGAGCTCTACCGCCAGGCGATCCTGGAGGCGGCGGACGAGGACACGGTCCGCACTCGCTCCTACTCGGGCAAGCCGATGCGGGTGAAGAAGAACCCCTATGTCGAGGAATGGGAGACCCGGCCCCAGGACATCCAGCCCTTCCCGATGCAGGCGATGCTGTCGAGCCGGGCCGGGGTGATGGGCGGGATCGGCGGCCAGATCGAGGGCCTGGACCCCGACCGCTCCTGCTTCGCCATGGGCCAGTCGGCCGGCGGCGTGCATGAGGTGCTGCCGGCGGCGCAGATCGTCGCCAACCTGATCAAGGAAGCCGAGGCGGCCATCGACCGCACCGCCAAACTGCGGGCGGGCGTTCCGGCCTAGGCTGCAACGAAAAGCGCCCGCCCCCGGGGCTGGCGGGGACGGGCGCGGCGTTGCGGCGGAAGGGGTGTGCGGCCTTCCGCCGGTCGTCTGGACGCTACGCGGCGACCTTGGCCGCAATCTGGGCCAGGTGGCGGCCCTGGAAGCGCGCGCCGTCCAGTTCGTTGGCGCTGGGCTGGCGCGAGCCGTCCCCAGCGGTGATGGTCGAGGCGCCGTAGGGGCTGCCGCCGGTGATCTCGTCCTGACGCATCTGGCCGGCCCAGGCGTAGGGCAGGCCGACGATGACCATGCCGTGGTGCAGCAACTGGGTGATGGTCGAGATGATGGTGGTCTCCTGGCCGCCGTGCTGGGTGGCGGTGGAGGTGAAGACCCCGCCGACCTTGCCGACCAGGGCGCCCTTGGCCCACAGCCCGCCGGTCTGATCCCAGAACGCCGCCATCTGCGAGGCCATGCGGCCATAGCGCGTGCCGACCCCGACGATGATCGCGTCGTAGTTCGCCAGGTCCTCGACGGTGGCGATCGGGGCCTCCTGGTCGAGCTTGTAGCCCGAGGCCTTGGCCAGCTCGTCCGGCACGGTCTCGGGAACGCGCTTGATGTCGACGCTGGCGCCGGCTTCGCGCGCGCCTTCGGCGACGGCCTTGGCCATGGTTTCGATGTGGCCGTAGGTCGAGTGATAGAGGACGAGGACTTTGGTCATCGGGCGGTTCCTGGCTTTCGGGGTGAAAAAAGGAGCGGCCCGGACGGGGGAGCGTCCGGGCCCAGTTTGCGTCAGGCGGCGTCGACGAGGACGAGTTCGGCGTCCTCCAGGGCCGTGACGCGGATGGTCGCTTCGTCGCGGATGGCCAGGCCGTCGCGGGCGTTGGCCTTGACGCCGTTGACCTCGATCGCGCCGGTGGCGGGCACGAGATAGGCGTAGCGGCCTTCGCCGAGCTGGTACTCGGTGGTCTCGCCGGCCTTCAGCGTGGCGGCGGCCACGCGGCCGTCGGCGCGGATCGGCAGGGCGTCCTCGTCGCCGTCGACGCCGCTGGCCAGGGTCACGAACTTCCCGGCGCGGTCGCCCTTGGGGAAGGGCTTGGCGCCCCAGGAGGGCTCGCCGCCGGCCTTGGTCGGCAGGATCCAGATCTGGAACAGCGTCGTGTCTTCGTTCTCGACGTTGTACTCGGCATGACGGACGCCCGAGCCGGCGCTCATCACCTGGACGTCGCCCGCCTCGGTCCGGCCCTGGTTGCCCATGCTGTCCTGGTGGGTGATGGCCCCGGTGCGGACATAGGTGATGATCTCCATGTTCGCGTGCGGGTGCGGCGGGAAGCCGGAGTTCGGGGCGATCTTGTCGTCGTTCCAGACGCGCAGGGCGCCCCAGCTCATCCGCTTGGGATCGTGATAGTCGGCGAACGAGAAGTGATGCTTGGCGTCGAGCCAGCCGTGGTTGGCGCCGCCGAGGGTGTTGAAGGGGCGAAGGTCGATCATGTGCATCTCCCTTGAGCCCGGCTAAGGGCTCGATTCAGACATTCGGAGCGTGGCCGGCGCCGTAACCGGCATCCACTTACGGCTGCTACGCTCCGGGACGGGGGCCGTCCGTTCGAGAAAAAGGTAGCGATCCCTGGAGATTTAGAAATAGAAACGATGGAAACAGACTGTTTCCGAAAGTGCGATGTCAAAGCTTCCTGATTTCGAGGCCTGGGCGATCTTCGCCAGGGTGGCCGAGGCCGGTTCGTTCGCCCGCGCCGCCGACGAGCTGGAGCTCTCCAAGGCCACCGTCTCCAAGGCGATCAGCCGCCTGGAAGCGCGCCTGGGCGCCAGTCTGTTCCACCGGACCTCGCGGCGGCTGTCGCTGACCGAGAGCGGCCGCGCGGCGCTGGAGCGCGCCAACCGCATCCTGGCCGAGGGCGAGGCGGTGGAGGCGGAGACGGCGGCCCAGTCGGCGATCCCGCGCGGGCTGGTGCGGCTGGCCGCGCCGGTGTCATTCGGCCTGCTGCACATGGCCGACATCCTGCCCGACTTCCTGGCCCGCTATCCGGAGGTGACGCTCGACGTGAACCTGGCCGACCACAAGGTGGACCTGGTCGCCGAGGGATACGACCTGGCGGTGCGGATCGCCCAACTTCAGGACTCCTCGCTGCTGGCGCGCAAGATCTGCGACATGCGGGTGATGCTGGTCGGGGCGCCGCGCTATTTCGAGGCGTTCGGCAAGCCGGCGCACCCGCGCGACCTGGCCCAGCACCGCTGCTTCACCTACGCCAATGTCGAGAGCCCGGACCTGTGGCGGTTCACCAATGCGGCGGGCGAGGAACAGAGCGTGACGGTCGCCGGCCCGATGCGGGTGAACAGTTCCGAGAGCCTCAGCGCCTCGTTGCGGGCGGGCCTGGGCGTGGCGCTGCAGCCGGAGTTCATCTGCTGGCGCGACCTGAAGGCGGGCGCGCTGGAAACGGCGATGTGCGATTGGCGCCCGCCCAATCCGGCGCTGCACATCGTCAGCCCGCCGGGGCGGCTGCGGCCGGTGCGGGTCAAGGTGCTGATGGACTTCCTGGCCGAGCGGCTGGCGGCCGTCCCCTGGGAGACCGGGCTCTAGTTCCCGATGCTGAAGGCCTGCGGGTCGCGGTTGAAGCGGCCGAAGGTCGAGAGGCAACCCTGCCAGACGCCCAGGTGCTGCCGCATCTCGGCCGCGGGCATGCGCGCGGTCAGCATCGCCCCGTACATCACGTTCGAGCGTCCGTCGTCGGTGAGGTAGCCGCGGCAGGCGACCTGGGTGCGGTTGAAGACGTTGATCTGCGCCAGGGTCGGGCCGCGCCGCTCGAACGCGGTCGAGAAGGCGACCATGCCGCAGGCCTTGCCCTTGGCGTCGCAGTCGACGAACTGCGCGCCGAACTTGCCGCCGGGGGTGACGATGTCGAGGACGGCGACCCCCTCGCCGGAGCTCACCACGCTCGCCTTGGCGTCCATGGCGGCCAGCAGCCCGACCAGGGCGGCCGGGTCGCGGGCGTCGAAGGCCGGCGCCTTCGGGGCCGGCTTGGCGGGCTCGGCCGCGGCGGCGGGCGAGGCGACGGCGAGGGCCAGGACGATGGGCAGCAGGCGCATGAACGTCTCTCAAGGGCTGGACGAGGAGCGCTAGCCCCTCAGGGCGGCGGGTGACAAGCGGCCGCCGGCGGATTTAAGTGCGGCCCATGCGCTCCTTCCTCCTGATCGCGCCGCTGCTGCTGCTCGCCGCGCCGGCCGCCTCGGCCCAGGACCGCTCGGCCGAGATGCGCCAGTCGCTGGTCGGGCTGACGCGGGTGCTGGGCGAAAGCCACGCCCTGCGCCAAGCCTGCGACGGGGCGGACGACACGTACTGGCGCTCGCGCATGACGCGGCTGGTGGAGACCGAGCAGGCCGACGCCGAGCTGGAGCGCCAGTTGCAGGACAGCTTCAACGCCGGCTTCGCCGAGATGCGGCGACTCTACCGGTCGTGCGACGACGGGGCGCGGCGCGCCCAGGAGATGACCGCAGTCCGCGGGCGCGAGCTTTCGACCACGCTGGCCCACGCCAAGTATCGCACGGGCGTCATGCCGTTCGCGCCCGAAGAGGAAGGCGTGACGGCGGAGCCTGCGCCGCGCTAGTGTAGTCTCCGGTTCTCGGGGAGGTTGTCATGGAACTGACTGCGGTCGTCGTCCTACTGATCCTGGCTTTGGTGATCCTGTTCGGAGCCATCAAGATCGTGCCGCAGGGGCGCGAGTTCACGGTGGAGCGCTTTGGCCGCTACACCCGCACGCTGCCGCCGGGCATCAGCTTCCTGACCCCGTTCGTCGAGGGGATCGGCCGCAAGGTGAACATGATGGAGCAGGTCCTGGACGTGCCCCAGCAGGAGGTGATCACCAAGGACAACGCGGTGGTGAAGGTCGACGGCATCGTCTTCATCCAGGTGATGGACGCCGCGGCGGCCGCCTATCGGGTCGACAACCTCAACTACGCCATCGCCCAACTGGCGATGACCAACCTGCGCACGGTGGTCGGGTCGATGGAGCTGGACGAGGTGCTCTCGCAGCGCGACCAGATCAATTCGCGCCTGCTGCACGTGATCGACGCGGCCACCGGCCCCTGGGGCGTGAAGGTCGCGCGGATCGAGATCAAGGACCTGATGCCGCCGCCGGACATCACCAACGCCATGGCCCGGCAGATGAAGGCCGAGCGCGAGCGCCGGGCGGTGATCACCGAGGCCGACGGCGAGAAGTCCGCCGCCATCGCCCGCGCCGAGGGCGCCAAGCAGGCGGCGATCCTGGAGGCCGAGGGCCGCCGCGAAGCGGCCTATCGCGACGCCGAGGCGCGCGAACGCGAGGCCGAGGCCGAGGCCAAGGCGACGGCCATGGTGTCGGAGGCCATCGCCCGCGGCGACGTCAACGCCATCAACTACTTCGTCGCCCAGAAATACGTCGAGGCCTTCGCCAAGCTGGCCGACAGCCCGCAGCAGAAGACCGTGATCGTGCCCGCGGAAATGTCGGCCCTGGTCGGCTCGCTGGCCGGGGTCGGGGAACTGGTGAAGACCATCCGCACCGACGAGCCGCCGCGTCCGGCGCCGCGCGCCGGGCGTGGAGCCGTCCCCCCGACCGGAGCCTGACCCGATGAGCCCGCTGGCCGAGTTCTACATCGCGCACGGCTTCTGGGTCTGGGCGGCCGTGGGGGCCGCGGTGCTGGCGGTGGAGATCGCCTTCGGGTCGGGCTGGCTGCTGTGGCCGGCGGCCTGCGCGGCGGTGGTGGCGGTGATCAGCCTGTTCACCGACAACGCGGTGGTCGAGATCGGCCTGTTCGCGGTGCTGACCATCGTGACGACCCTGGTGGCGCGGCGCTTCTGGCCGCGCGAGCGCCATCCGACCACCGACATCAACGACAATGTCGGGCGGCTGGTCGGCCACAAGGGGCGGGTCTCGGCCGCCTTCGTGCACGGCGCGGGCCGGGTGCTGATCGACGGCAAGGAGTGGGCGGCGGAGTCCGAGGACGGCGCGCCGCTGGAACTGGAGGCGATCGTCGAGGTGATCGGGCTCAGCGGCGGCTCGAGGCTTCGGGTGCGGGGCCCGCACTGACCTCCTCGAGGAAGAGGCGCAGGTTGCGCAGGAAGGGCAGGGCCTGACGGAACTCGCCTTCCGTGAACCCCTCGCGCAGCAGGTCCATCTTCCACTTCATGTCCTTGAGCACGCCGGCGTGGGTCTCCTGGCCGGCCCGGGTCAGCCGCACGCGCTTCTTGCGGCCGTCGCTGACGTCGCCCAGCACGCTGACCAGGCCCAGCGCGCTCATCCGCTGCAGGATGTTGGTGAGCGCGGCCTTGGACAGCATCATCTCGCGGGCCAGCTCGGCCGGCGTCTGGCCGTCGCCGACCCGATGGAAGTGCTGCAGCAGTTCGAAGTGGGCGTAGGTCATGCCGGGCGGCAGGTGGTGGGCCACCGACTGCCGGATCAGGTGCTCGATGACGCCGATCTCGCTGAACACCGCGACGTCGGGGCGGTCCTGAAGGGTCGGGGCCATGATTCGGCCTCCCGTTATTTGATGTCGAACACTGTTATGGTTCGATATCTAACGGTCAAGCCTTGCGCGCTTGCTCCAGGCCCTTGCGGGCGAGCGCGTCGGCGCGCTCGTTCAGTTCGTGGCCGGCGTGGCCCTTGACCCACTTCCACGAGACCTCGTGGCGCAGGCGGGCGGCGTCGAGCCGCCGCCACAGGTCGTCGTTCTTGACCGGCTTGTTGTCGGCCGTCTTCCAGCCGCGCTTCTTCCAGCCGTGGATCCACTCCGAGATGCCCTTCATCACATAGGTGCTGTCGGTGTGGAGCTCGACCTTGCAGGGCTTCTTCAGGGCTTCCAGCGCCTGGATGGCGGCCATCAGCTCCATGCGGTTGTTGGTGCTGCCCGGCTCGCCGCCGCAGATCTCCTTGACGTGCTCGCCGGAGAGCATCACCGCGCCCCAGCCGCCCGGGCCCGGATTCCCCGAGCAGGCGCCGTCGGTGTAGATCACGACCTGGGGCGTCACGAGGCCTCGCCCAGCAGGACGAGATCGGGGGCCGCGCGGTGGACGGCCAGCTTGCGCTCGTACTCCAGCGGGTCCTTGGGCCGCACCAGGGCGCCGGCCGGCGTCGCCCCCCAGTCGTGCAGCCGGGTCAGGAAGAACCGCATGGCCGCGCCGTGGGCCAGCACCGGCAGGGCGGCGCGCTCGGCCGGGGTCAGCGGGCGGTGGGCCTCGTAGCCGGCCAGCATGGCGCGGGCGCTGGTGATGTTGAAGCTGCCGTCGGGCTCGAAGCACCAGGCGTTCAGGGCCACGGCGATGTCGTAGGCCAGGGCGTCGTTGCAGGCGAAATAGAAGTCGATGGTCCCGGCGAACTTGCCGCCCTGGTGGAAGAAGACGTTGTCGGGGAAGTAGTCGGCGTGGATCACGCCGCTGGGCAGGTCCTGGGGCCAGGCCGCGGCGATGCGCTGCAGGTCGCCCTCGATCACGGCGGCCAGGCCGGGCTTGAGGGCCTCGGCGTCGGCCTTCAGCCCCGCGAACATCGGCGCCCAGGCGTCCTGGCCCAGGTCGTTGGGCCGGGTCATGGAAAAGCCCTGCGCGGCCAGGTGCAGCCGGGCCAGGCCCTCGCCGGCCTCGCGGCAGTGGGCGGCGCTCGGGCGGCGCACGGAGAGGCCGGGCAGGAAGGAGAAGATCGCGCAGGGCTTGCCGCGCACGCGCTTGAGCGCCTCGCCGGACCGGTCGATCATCGGCGTGGCCGAGGGATAGCCGTGCTGGGCCAGCCAGCGGGTGAGGCCCAGGAAGAAAGGCAGCTCGTCCTCGCGCACTCGCTTCTCGTAGACGGTCAGGATGAACTGGCCGGCCTCGGTCTCGAGCAGGAAGTTGGAGTTCTCGACGCCCTCGGCGATGCCCTTGAACGCCAGCGGCGCCCCGAGGTCGAAGTCGGAGAGGAGGGCGCTTAGCTCCTCGTCGGAGATATCGGTGTAGACGGCCATGGTGGCGCCGGGATGCGGGAGCGCGGGCGGCCGGTCAAGTCGACTTGAGGTATTACATGCGTTATAACGGCCGCTGCGCTTATGCAGAGGCCGCCATGATCACCCTGAAACTCACGCAGATCGGAAACTCCGTCGGAGTGGTGCTCCCCAGGGAAGCGCTCCTCAAGCTGGGCGTGGAAAAGGGCGACACGGTCTATCTGACCGAGGCCGCCAGCGGCGAGATGCGGCTTTCCGCCTATAGCCCGGAGGTGGCCGAGGAGGTCGCGCTCGGCGAGCAGTTCATGGATCAGTACCGGGATACGTTCCGGGCGCTGGCCAAGTGAACGAGCCGCGTTGGGTCTCCAAGGACGCGCTTCTGATCCTGCACGATCGCAGCATCGCCCTGCACGGCGGGGTATCGGGCGTGCGCGACGAAGGGCTGCTGGAATCGGCCTTGCAGCGGCCGGCCAACCGTTTCCACTACGAGGAAATCAACGACCTGCATGTGCTGGGCGCGACCTATGTCGTGGGCGTGGCGGCCAATCATCCCTTCGCTGACGGGAACAAGCGCGCGGCTTTCCTGGCGGGCGGCCTGTTCCTGCTGCTGAACGGCCTGCAACTGGTCGCCGAACACGCGGATGCGGCGCTCACCGTGCTGGGCGTGGCGGCCGGGAACCGGGACGTCGACCAGTTGGCCGACTGGATGCGGGCGCGGACCGTCAGGCGCTGATCAGCGCCCGCGGCAGCTTGAAGCTGACCGTCTCGCGCACGGTGTCGACTTCCTCGACGGTGACGTCGAAGGCTTCGCCCAGCTTGTCGATCAGGCCCTGCACCAGCACCTCGGGGGCCGAGGCGCCGGCGGTGACCCCGACGGTCGAGACGCCGTCCAGCCAGGCGAGGTCCAGGCCGCGGGCGTCGTCGATCAGGTAGGCGCCCTTGGCCCCCGAGCGCTTGCCGACCTCGACCAGGCGCACGGAGTTGGACGAGTTGGCCGAGCCGAGCACCAGCAGCACCTGCGCGCGCGCCGCCACCGCCTTGACGGCGTCCTGGCGGTTGGTGGTGGCGTAGCAGATGTCTTCCTTGTGCGGGGCGGCGATGTCGGGGAAGCGCTCGCGCAGGGCGGCGACGATCTCGGCGGTGTCGTCCACCGACAGGGTGGTCTGGGTGGCGAAGGCGACGTTGGCCGGGTCCTTGGGCGTGAAGGCGCGGGCGTCCTCGACGGTCTCGATCAGCCGGACCACGCCCTCGGGAAGCTGGCCCATGGTGCCGACCACCTCGGGATGGCCGGCGTGGCCGATCAGCACGATCTCCTTGCCGGCGTCGTAGTGGCGCTGGGCCTCGACGTGCACCTTGGAGACCAAGGGGCAGGTGGCGTCGAGATAGAGCATCTGGCGGCCCTTGGCCTCGGCCGGCACCGACTTGGGCACGCCATGGGCGGAGAACACCACCGGGCGGTCGGTCGGGCACTCCGACAGCTCCTCGACGAACACCGCGCCCAGGTCCTTCAGGCGCTCGACCACGTGGCGATTGTGGACGATCTCGTGCCGCACATAGACCGGCGCCCCGTATTTCTCGATGGCGCGCTCGACGATCTGGATGGCGCGGTCGACGCCGGCGCAGAACCCGCGCGGCGTGGCCAGCAGGACCGTCAGCGGCGGGCGAGGGCGGGGCTCTTGCAACATGGGGCGCAAGTTAGGCGTTCGGGGCGGCGTCCGCCAGCCGCGTTGCGGCCTCAATCGATAGCCATTACTAGGGGTGACGCATGCGCAGCGCCCGGAGGGGCGGCTGCGCCCCTCTGGCTTTGGACGACCCCCGATGCGCCGCTCCCTGATGCTGCTTGCCGCCGGCCTGATCTTTGCCGGGTCCACGGTTCCCGAGCTGGCGCTCGCCCAACGCCGTGGGAACGACGAGCAGCGCCAGCAGGAAGAGGCCTCCAAGAAGCGCAAGCGCGATTCGGAATGGAGCGACGTCCAGGCCCCGCTGCCGCAACTGCGCAACGCCGGCCCGTGCCCCTATGTGAAGGTGCTGTACGACGCGGCCCGCTACGTCGAGTTCAAGGACAACCGCGAGGCCTCGGCCGCCGTCGGCTATTCGGGCGAGATCCAGGGGATTTCGGCCGGCTGCCAGTACAAGGACGCCGAGCCGATCAAGGTCACCATGGAAATCCTGTTCGAGCTGGGCAAGGGCCCGCAGGCCGAGGGTTCCTCGAAGACCTACCGCTACTGGGTGGCGGTGACCCAGCGCGGCGAGTCGGTGCTGGCCAAGGAATACTTCAACCTGCCGATCAACTTCGCGGCCGGGCAGGATCGGGTCTATGCGACCGAGACGATCAACCAGATCACCATTCCGCGCGCCACCATGACCACCAGCGGCGCCAATTTCGAAGTGCTGGTCGGTTTCGACGTCACGCCGCAGATGGCGGCCTTCAACCGCGAGGGTAAGCGCTTCCGGCTCAACGCCGGGTCGACCGTCGCCGGGAACACCAACGAAAACAAATGAGTGACCTGAAAAGGGGCCTGAGCGAAGCGGTCGCCGCCGCCTTCGCCGCGGCGGGACTGCCGGCCGAGCTTGGCCGGGTGACGCCGTCTGACCGGCCCGACCTGGCGGACTTCCAATGCAACGGCGCGCTGCCGGCCGCCAAGGTCGCCAAGCGCGACCCGCGCGAGATCGCCGCCGAGGTGGTGGCGAACCTGGCCGGCGACCCGCGCCTGGCCTCGGTCGAGGCCGCGGGCCTGGGCTTCATCAACATGCGCGTCAGCGACCAGGCCTTGTCGGCCCGCGCCGCCGAGATCGCCGCCGACCCGCGCCTGGGGGCGCTGAACGTCGAGACCGCCCGCAAGGTGATGATCGACTACGGCGGCCCCAACGTCGCCAAGCCGATGCACGTGGGCCACCTGCGCTCCTCGATCATCGGGGAGTCGCTCAAGCGCATCTACCGGTTCCGCGGCGACACCGTGCTGGGCGACGCCCACTTCGGCGACTGGGGCTACCAGATGGGCCTGCTGATCGGCGCGGTCACCGACGAGGACGCGGCGATCGCCAGCCTGGTGGAGCAGCTCAACGCCAGCTCCGAGGTGAGCCCGCAGGACGAGGCGGCGGCTTTCGCCCTGTTCGACCAGAAGGTCAGCCTGGCCGACCTCGACCGGCTCTATCCGATGGCCGCGGCCCGCGGGAAGACCGAGCCCGACTATCGCGACCGCGCGCGCAAGCTGACCGCCGAGCTGCAGGCCCGCAAGCGCGGCTACTTCCTGCTGTGGCGGCACTTCGCCAAGGTGACCAAGGTCGCCCTGGAGCGCGACTTCCACGCCCTGGGCGTCGACTTCGACCTCTGGAAGGGCGAGAGCGACGTCGACGAGCTGATCAAGCCGATGGTCGAGGACCTGGAGGCCAAGGGCCTGCTGGTCGAGGATCAGGGCGCGCGCATCGTCCACGTCGCCGGCCCGAACGAGACCAAGAAGAAGAAGCTGCCCGACGGTTCGGTGGTGGTGGTCCCGAGCCCCGACCCGCTGCTGGTGGTCTCGTCGGAAGGCTCGGCCATGTACGGCACCACCGACCTGGCGACGATCCTCGACCGCAAGCAGAGCTTTGGCCCCGACCATGTGCTGTACGCCGTGGACCAGCGCCAGGCCGACCATTTCGAGATCGTGTTCCGCGCCGCCTACCTGGCCGGCTACGCCGAGAGGGGCAGCCTGGAGCATGTCGGCTTCGGCACCATGAACGGGACCGACGGCAAGCCGTTCAAGACCCGCGAGGGCGGCGTCCTGAAGCTGAACGACATGATCGTCATGACCCGCGACAAGGCGCGCGAGCGGCTGCACGAGGCGGGGCTGGGCGCCGAGCTCGATCCCGACACCTTCGAGGACACCGCGCACAAGGTGGCGGTCGCGGCGCTGAAGTTCGCTGACCTGCAGAACTTCCGCGGCACGTCCTACGTCTTCGACCTCGACCGCTTCTCCAGCTTCGAGGGCAAGACCGGCCCCTACCTGCTCTATCAGGCGGTGCGGGTGAAATCGCTGTTGCGCAAGGCCCAGGCCGAGGGCGCCCAGGCCGGGCCGATCGTGGTGAGCGAACCGGCCGAACGCGACCTGGTGCTGCTGCTGGACGCCTTCGACCAGGCGCTGGTCGACGCCTACGACAAGAAGGCCCCGAACTTCATCGCCGAGCACGCCTACAAGCTGGCCCAGGCGTTCTCGAAGTTCTACGCGGCCTGCCCGATCCTCAGCGCCGAACCGGCGGTGAAAGGCTCGCGCCTGGCCCTAGCCCAGACCACCCTGCGCCAGCTCGAACAGGCGCTGGACCTGCTCGGCATCGAGGCGCCCGAGCGCATGTGACGACAAGCTCTCGCGCCTGGGGCGGCGCGGGACGCTTTGCGCGTTGACTCCCCTTCGGCGATCGAAGAGTTATGCGCCGACTCTCGCGGGAGAGATCGGGCCTTTCGGGGTCCGGAGCCGAAGGCGCAACCGCCCCGGAAACGCTCAGGCAAAAGGACCGCGCGAGCTGATGCACGCTGGAAAGTAGCGCCGGGAAACCTGCGCTCGCCGAAGGAGCAAGGGATCGCCAGGCGCGGCCCCGAAATCTCTCAGGCTCAGGGACAGCGGGGGCGCGAACGTGGCGAGGGCCAGGCCCGCGTGCGCGCTCGCGAGGTCATCAGCCGGAGTCCGACGTGTCCGAAGAGAACTTGAAGACCACGCCCCTCAACGCCGCGCACATCGCCGCGGGCGCCCGCATGGCGCCGTTCGCCGGCTATTCCATGCCGGTGCAGTACAAGGACGGGGTGCTGAAGGAGCATCTCTGGACCCGCGAGAACGCCGGCCTGTTCGACGTCTCGCACATGGGCCAGGCGCGGCTGCGCGGCGTCTCGCCGCTGTCGGCCTTCGAGGAGGTCACGCCCGGCGACTTCATCGGCCTCAAGCCCGGCAAGCAGCGCTATTCGGTGCTGCTGAACAAGAAGGGCGGCATCATCGACGACCTGATGGCCGCGCGTCCGGACGACGACGGCCTGTTCGTGGTGGTCAATGGCGCCTGCAAGGACAACGACTTCAAGGTCATCGACGACGAACTGGCCGGCCAGGTGCGCATCGAGCGCTTGGAGGACCGCGCGCTGCTGGCCCTGCAGGGCCCCAAGGCGGCCGAGGTCCTGGCCCAGCACGCGCCGGAGGCGGCGGGCATGGTGTTCATGGACGCCCGGACGATGAGCGCCTTCGGGACCGACGCGATCATCTCGCGCTCGGGCTATACCGGCGAGGACGGCTACGAGATCTCGATCCCGGCCTCGGAAGCCGAGCGGGTCTGGAACACCCTGCTGGCCGACGCGCGCGTGCGGCCGATCGGCCTGGGCGCGCGCGACAGCCTGCGCCTGGAGGCCGGCCTGCCGCTCTACGGCCACGACGTCGACGAGAGCGTCAGCCCGGTCGAGGCGGACCTGGCCTTCTCGGTCTCCAAGAAGCGCCGCGACGCCCGCGACTTCCCGGGCGCGGCCCGCATCGCCAAGGAACTGGCCGAGGGCGTGAGCCGCAAGCGCGTCGGCTTCGTCGTGCTGGAAGGCGCGCCGGCCCGCGAGGGCGCGCAGATCACCGACGACGCCGGCAATGTGATCGGCGTGGTCACGTCCGGCGGCTTTTCGCCCAGCCTGGGCAAGCCGATCGCCATGGGCTTCGTGCCGCCGGCCCACGCCGCGGCCGGTTCGAAGCTGAAGGTCATCGTGCGGGGCAAGGCCCAGACCGCCGAGGTCACGGCCATGCCCTTCGTTCCCCATCGTTACGTCCGCAAGCTCTGAGAGAGGACCACCCGGATGCGTTTCACCAAGGATCATGAGTGGGTCGTCCTCGAGGGCGACGTCGCGACCATCGGCATCACCGCCTATGCCGCCGAGCAACTGGGCGACGTGGTGTTCGTCGAGGTCCCGGAAGCGGGCAAGACCGTGAAGGCCGGCGACAACCTGGCGGTGGTCGAGAGCGTCAAGGCCGCCTCGGACGTCTACGCCCCGATCTCGGGCGAGGTGATCGAGGGCAACGCCGCCCTGTCGGACGCGCCCGAGACGGTCAACGACCAGCCCGAAGGCCTGGGCTGGTTCGCCAAGGTGAAGGTCGCCGACCCGGCGGAGGTCGAGGCGCTGATGGACCGCGACGCCTACGAAGCCTTCCTCGGGACCCTGTAATCACACCGCCCGTCCCCGCCTGCGCGGGGATGAGCGGGAAAGAAGAAGCTGATGAGATACCTGCCCCTTACCCCCGCCGATCGCGCCGACATGCTGGCGACCATCGGCGCCGGCTCGATCGACGACCTGTTCGCCGACGTGCCGCAGGCCGCGCGCAAGGCCGAGCTGTTCGACCTGCCGCTGCATGCGGGCGAGATGGAGGTGGAGCGCGAGCTCTCCGGCCTGGCGGCGATGAACCGCCCGGCCGGGGCGGGGCCGTTCTTCTGCGGGGCAGGGGCCTATAAGCACCACGTTCCGGCGACGGTGGACCACATCATCCAGCGCTCGGAATTCCTGACCAGCTACACGCCCTATCAGCCGGAAATCGCGCAGGGCACGCTGCAGGTGCTGTTCGAGTTCCAGACCCAGGTCGCGGCCCTGACCGGGCTGGAGGTGGCCAACGCCTCGATGTACGACGGCTCCACGGCCTGCGCCGAGGCGGTGATGATGGCCCAGCGCGTCACCCGCCGGAAGAAGGCGGTGCTGTCGGGCGGCCTGCATCCGCACTATGCGGCGACCACCCAGACCATCGCCCATGCCGAGGGCATGGACATCGTGCGCCAGGCCGCGGCGATCGACGCCGAGGCCGCGGTGCTGGACGCCATCGACGGCGACACCGCCGCCGTGGTCGTGCAGACGCCGAACGTCTTCGGCGTCGTGACCGACGTGACGAAGATCGCGCAGGCGGCCCATGCGGCCGGCGCGCTGCTGATCGTGGTGACCACCGAGGCGGTCTCCTATGGCCTGCTGAAGTCGCCGGGCGAGATGGGCGCCGACATCGCCGTGGCCGAGGGCCAGTCGATCGGCAACGGCCTGAACTTCGGCGGCCCCTATGTCGGCCTGTTCGCCTGCCGCGAGAAGCTGGTGCGCCAGATGCCCGGCCGCCTCTGCGGCGAGACCGTGGACGCCGAGGGCCGCCGCGGCTTCGTGCTGACGCTCTCGACCCGCGAGCAGCACATCCGCCGCGAGAAGGCGACCTCGAACATCTGCACCAATTCGGGCCTCTGCGCCCTGGCCTTCACCATCCACCTGTCGCTGCTGGGCGAGCGCGGCCTGCGCGAGCTGGCGGCGCTGAACCACGCGCGGGCGCGCGAGCTGCGTGACGCCCTGGCCGCCGTGCCGGGCGTGCAGGTGCTGACCCCGCGGTTCTTCAACGAGTTCGCCATCCGCCTGAAGGGCGATGCGGCCGCGGCCGTCGAGGCCCTGCTGGCCGACGGCGTCGTGGCCGGCGTGCCGTTCTCGCGGCTCGACCCCGGCGCCGGCATGGACGACGTCCTGCTGGTCGCGGCGACCGAGACCACCACCACCCAGGACATCCAGACCTTCGCCCAGGCGCTCGCCGGGAGGACCGCGTAATGACCATGCTGAACGTTGGCCGCCCCACCCGTCCCGAAGGCGCCGCCGAGACCGCGGGGCATGGCTCGCTGACCGGCGGCCGCGGCCTGCTGCAGGACGAGGCTCTGATCTTCGAGATGGGCGGCTGGGACAAGACCGGCGTCGACCTGGCGCCGGCGTCGCAGGACGCCTCGGACCTGGGCGACCTGGTCCGCGCCGCGCCGATCGGCCTGCCGGGCCTCTCCGAGCCGGAAGCCATGCGCCACTACGTGCGGCTGAGCCAGAAGAACCACGCCATCGACCTGGCGCTCTATCCGCTCGGCTCGTGCACGATGAAGCACAACCCGCGCCTGAACGAGAAGATGGCGCGCCTGGCCGGCTTCGCCGACCTGCACCCGCTGGCCCCGCAGTCGACTGTCCAGGGCGCGCTGGCGCTGATGGACCGCCTGGCCCACTGGCTGAAGACCCTGACCGGCATGCCGGCCGTCGCCCTGTCGCCGAAGGCCGGCGCCCACGGCGAGCTCTGCGGCCTGCTGGCCATCAAGGCCGCGCACGAGGCCAAGGGGCAGGGGCGTCGCCGCACGGTGCTGGTGCCGACCTCGGCCCACGGCACCAACCCGGCCACCGCCGCCTTCGTGGGCTATTCGGTGGTCGAGATCGCCCAGACCGAGGACGGCCGCGTCGACATCGCCGACCTGGCCGCCAAGCTGTCGCCCGAGGTCGCCGCGATCATGGTGACCAACCCGAACACCTGCGGGCTGTTCGAGCGCGACGTGATCGAGATCGGCCGCCTGACCCACGAGGCCGGGGCCTATTTCTACTGCGACGGCGCCAACTTCAACGCCATCGTCGGCCGGGTGCGCCCGGGCGACCTGGGCGTCGACGCCATGCACATCAACCTGCACAAGACCTTCTCGACGCCGCACGGCGGCGGCGGGCCGGGCGCGGGGCCGGTGGTGCTCTCCGAAGCCCTGGCGGCCTTCGCGCCGGCCCCCTGGGTGGTGTCGGGCGAGGGCGGCTTCAAGCTGGTCGAGGAGACGGTCGGCGAGGCCGCGGCCGGCTTTGGCCGCATGAGCGCCTTCCACGGCCAGATGGGCATGTTCGTCCGCGCCTACGCCTACATGGTCAGCCACGGGACCGACGGCCTGCGCCAGGTCGCCGAGGATGCGGTGCTGAACGCCAACTACATCAAGGCGCGGCTGTCGCCGGTGATGAGCCCGGCCTTCTCCGAAGGTCCGTGCATGCACGAGGCGCTGTTCGACGACGCCTGGCTGGAGGGGACGGGGGTGACCACGCTCGACTTCGCCAAGGCGATGATCGACGAGGGCTTCCACCCGATGACCATGTACTTCCCGCTGGTCGTGCACGGGGCGATGCTGATCGAGCCGACCGAGACCGAGCCCAAGCAGGAGCTGGACCGATTCTGCGAGGCGCTGATCGCCCTGGCCCACGCGGCCAAGGCGGGCGACGTCGAGCGTTTCAAGGGCGCCCCCTACCTGGCGCCGCTGCGGCGGCTGGACGAGACGCTGGCGGCCCGCAAGCCGCGTCTTACGTGGCGTCCCGATGACAAGGGTGTGTCCCCGGCGCCGCTCGCGGCGCAATAGCCGCCGGGTGGACGAAATTTAACCGCAGGATCGCCTTTACGAGTCCTAGATAGGTTCTCATATCGGCAGGACGCCCGACCGCTGGTCCTCCCCCAGTTCGGCGCGCGGGCTCAATCCAGGTTCTGAACGTGTCACTCGCCATGCCCAGCGTGCGCGGCCATCGCGCCCCCGACGACGTCACCCGCGATCTCGCGGGGCGGCTCGTGCGCTTTGGGCTGGTCGTCGTCGGCGGCCTGATCGTGCTGGCCGGCATTCTCATCGCGCCGCTGCCGGGACCGGGCGGGATCCCGGTGATCGTCGTCGGCCTGATGGTGATCCTGCGCAACTCGTTCAAGGCGAGGCGGCAGTTCGTGCGCCTGCATCACGCCCACCCGCGGGTGATCTCGCCGATCCGGCGGCTGCTGCGGCGCGACCCGCAGATTTTGCAGATGTCCTGGCATCAGGCTTTGAAGATCGAGCGTCTTCTGGCGCCTAAGGGCCTTCGCTTCATGGTTCGCAGCCGGCGCCTTTTCAGACGCCGGCGCTAAACCGTAGGTCCTACTGGAGCTTGGAGCCCAGTTGGCTGATCGCACGGTCGACCAGCGGATCCGTCTTCACGCCCGAGAGGCGCTTGGTCAGCACCACCTCGGCGGCCTGGGCCGCCAGGTCGGCGGCGGCGGCCTTCACCTCGGCCGCGGCTTGCGCCTCGGCGTTGGCGATCTTGCGCTCGGCGAGCTGCTGGCGGCGAGCCAGGCTCTCCTCCAGCTTCGCCTTGGCTTCGGCCTCGTAGCGGCGGGCCTCGTCGTGGGCGGCGGCCAGCATCTCCTTGGCCTGAACCTCGGCTTCGGCGCGTTCGGCCTTGAGCTGGGCCAGCAGGCGCTGGGCCTCCTCGCGGATGCGGGCCGCTTCGTCCAGGTCGGCCTGGATCTTGGCGGTGGTCGCGTCCAGCGCGGTGTTGATGGCCTTCGGGGCCTTGGCCACGAAGATCACGATGCCGAGGAAGATGAGCAGGCCGACGCCCACCCATGTTTCGGCTTCAGCGAGCAACTCAGGCATCACGCGGCTCCTTGAGCGGTCAGCGCCGCGTCGATTTCAGCCGCGGTCACCTTCTGACCGGTCAGCTTCTCGACCATGGCCTGGGCCGTCTCGCCGGCGATGCCGCGGACGTTGGACATGGCCTGATCGCGCAGACCGCGGATGCGGGTTTCCGCCTCGTCCATCTGGGCTTGCAGACGCTCGTCCTCGGCCTTCTGGCTGGCGGCCAGCTCGGCCGCGGCCTTGGCCTTGGCTTCGACGGCCAGGCCGCGAGCGCGGCTGCGGGCTTCGTCGATCTCGGCCTGAGCGGCCTTGGCTTGCGCCTCGGCTTCGGCCTGGACGCTGCGCGCCTGGTTCACGGCGTCGGCGATGGTCGCCGCGCGGTTGTCCTTGATCTTGCGCAGCCGCGGCACGAAGACCTTGGCCAGCAGGATGTAGAGGACAGCGAAGATGAGGAAGAGCCAGACGATCTGACCGCCCCAGTATTCCATGCGGAACTGAGGCAGACCGCCGCTCTCGCCGCCGCCATGAGCGGCGACTTCCGTCGTGCCGGCCGGAGCGTGGGCTCCGTGATCGGCGCCGGCGGTCTCGGCGTGGTTTGGGGTCTCGGCGGCCATAAGGCTTAGGCGTCCTTATAAACGCAGGTCAGGGCGCGACGATGACGACGCGCCCCTCGGGACCTGCGAGACTGGCTTTAGGAGAAGAGGATGAGCAGGCCGAGCACGAAGGCCAGAATGCCCAGAGCTTCGGTCAGAGCCGCGCCGAGGATCAGGTTGGTGAACTGGCCGCCGGCGGCCGACGGGTTGCGCGTGGCGCCCGCCAGGAAGTGGCCGAAGATGGTGCCGACGCCGACGCCGGCGCCGATCATGCCGAGGGTCGCCAGGCCAGCGCCGATGTACTTAGCAGCTTCCGCGTCCATAGTTTTCAGTCCCGTTTGAAAGTTGAAGAGTTGAAGAGTGATCGGCCGATCAGTGGTGATGGCCGAGATTGACCACGTCGTTGAGATAGACGCAGGCCAGAACCGCGAAGACGAAGGCCTGCAGGAAGGCCACCAGGAACTCCAGCGCCGTCAGGGCCACGACGCCGCCCAGCGAGAGGGCCGCGGCGGCGAAGCCGAGCGAGGCGAGCCCGCCGGTCATGCCCAGGGCGCTCAGCGAGACCACGAAGCCGGCGAACACCTTCAGGGCCACGTGGCCGCCCAGCATGTTGCCGAACAGACGCAGGGCCAGGGTGACCGGGCGCAGGAGGAAGGAGAGGATCTCGATCGGGGTGACCAGGATCAGCATGTACCAGGGCACGCCCGACGGCACGAACAGCTTGTACATGTTCAGGCCGTTACGCATCACGCCGTAGACGATCACGATCAGGATGGTCATGACCGCGAGCGAGGCGGTGACCGCCAGTTGCGAGGTCGCGGTGAAGACCAGGAACAGGCCCAGCATGTTCATCGCCAGGATGAACATGAACAGGGTGAAGATGTAGGGGAAGAACTTGCGGCCCTCGTGGCCGATGATCCCGACGACCAGGTCGTCGATATAGCTGAACACCCCCTCGCCGATGACCTGCAGGCGGCCCGGCACGACGGCGGCCTTGGCGGTGGTCACCGCGAAGAACACCACCACGAACGCCGCGGCCAGAAGCATGGCCACGGTGGAGTTGGTGATCGACATGTCGATCGCGCCGATGCCCGGAAGGGTGATGGCGGGCAGATCCAGCACCTTCTGGATCTCAAACTGATGCATCGGGTCGGCCATGCCGCCTCGAACTCCTTCAATCGTCCTCGTCGTCGGGGGGGAGATCCTGAGGCGGACCCCACTCCCTCGCCGCTTCGGCGGACATGCGCTGGGCCGAGCGAACGGCCATCCAAATCGAAACGCCGAAGCCCACGAGGACTCCGGTGATCATCCCCCAAGGCGCCGTTTTCAGAACAACGTCCGCCCCAGCTCCAAAGCCCAGCCCCACAAAGACGCCGCCTATCAGCACGCCCATGAGGCGATAGCCGTAGCCGGCGGCCTTGGAGCCGTAGTCGCGCGGCGTCTGGGTTGTGCGCTGTTCCAGCGCCGCAGCCCTTTCGTCGAGGCGCCTGATCGCCTCGTCGCGCGAATTGTCCGGATGCGGCATGCGTCGGGCGGCCTTATGGAACCACGACGTCGCCCGCCGCGGCCGGGGCTTCAAGTCGCGCGGAACCTATAGACGCGGGTGCAGTGCGTCAAGGCTGGGGTTGTGTGATTTAGCGCTTTGTATTTATTGAAAAAATCGGCGTCGCGACAACTCGTCCACCGGGCGTGGGGCCGGTCCGCGCGGAACGGACCCGGACCAGGACCAGGATTCCCTTGCGGAACCTCGCCTTACTGCGCCGCCATGGCCTCGGCCTGGCGCAGATCGACCGAGACCAGTTGCGAGACGCCGCGCTCGGCCATGGTCACCCCGAACAGCCGGTCCATGCGGGCCATGGTCACCGGATTGTGGGTGATGGTGATGAAACGGGTCTCGGTGCGCCGGCGCATCTCGTCGAGCAGGTTGCAGTAGCGGTCGACATTGGCGTCGTCGAGCGGGGCGTCGACCTCGTCCAGCACGCAGATCGGGGCCGGCTGGGCCAGGAACACCCCGAAGATCAGGGCGCAGGCGGTCAGGGCCTGCTCGCCGCCGCTCATCAGGCTCATGGTCGAGAGCCGTTTGCCGGGCGGGCAGGCGTAGATCTCCAGGCCCGCCTCCAGCGGGTCGTCGGATTCGACCAGCCGCAGCTCGGCCTGGCCGCCCTGGAACAGGGCCTGGAACAGCGCCTTGAAGTGCTCGTTGATGACCTCGAAGGCGGCCAGCAGGCGCTCGCGCCCTTCGCCGTTGAGCTCGTCGATCCCCTGGCGCAGGCGGGCGATGGCGCCGGTCAGGTCGCTGCGCTCGCTCATCATGGTGTCGAGGCGGGCGGCGTGCTCGTTCGCCTCCTCCTCGGCGCGCAGGTTCACCGCCCCGATCGAATCGCGCTGGCGCTCCAGATTGTAGAGGTGGGCCTCCATGCCGCCGGCGTCGGTGGGGATGGCGACGGCCTCGTCGGCCAGCTTGCGGCCGAGCTGCTCGGGCTCGATGCGGGCGGTCTCGCGGATCTGGCCGGTGATCTCGGTCAGGCGTTCGAGCGCCGCTTCCAGCCTGGCGGCGAGGGAGGCGCGCAGCTCGCGGGCCTCGCCGGCGGCGCTTTCGGCGGCGCGCAGGGCGCGGTCGGCCTCGGTGCGGGCGGCTTCGGCCTGGGCCAGGGCGTCGGCGGACTGGGCGCGGCGGGCCTCGGCGGCGGCCAGTTCGTCCAGCAGCCTGCCCAGCCGCTCCTGGTGCGAGGCCGGGGCCTCCAGCGCCTTGTCGAGATTGGCCTGCACCTTGGCGCGGCCCTCGGCCAGGTCGTCCAGCCGCCGCGCGGCGGTCTTGCCGCGCCGGGTCCAGTCGTCGAGATCGCGCTTCAGGGTCTCCAGCCGCCGGGCGCGGCCGTCGCGCTCGCGCACTTCCAGCTCCAGGGCCGAGCGGGCGGCGGCGGCGGCCTCGCGCGCCGGGCCGGCGGCGGCGCGCGCCTTCCCCAGGCGTTCGGCGAGGTCGCCGGGCTCGCCGCTGCTGGAGGTCTCGGCGATCGCCACCGCCAGGATCTGCTCGGCGTCGGCCAGCTCGGCCTCGAAGCGGCCGATCATGTCGTCCAGCGACTGGGCCTGGGCTTCGCGGCGGGTTGCCTCGCGATCCAGCTTCTCCAGGTTCCCGCGGGCGACGGCGACCTTCTGTTCGGCGGCGGGCGGTTCGCGGCGCGCGGCCTTCAGCGCGTCCTCGGCGGCGCGCACGCGGGCCGAGGCCGACTGCAACGCCGCCTTGGCGTCGGCGGCCTTGGGCGCGAGGGTCTCGATCTCGCTCTCGACCTCGGCCAGCCGGGTCTTCTGCTCCATGCGGATGGCGGCCGGCTTGGGGGCGTCGGCGCGGGCGACGAAGCCGTCCCAGCGCCAGAGGTCGCCTTCCTTCGAGACCAGCCGCGCGCCGGGCGGCAGGCCCTTTTGCAGGCGCTCGCCGTCCTCGCGGGCGACGACGGCGATGTGGGCCAGCCGGGCGGCCAGCGCCTCGGGCGCCTTGACCTTGGGGCCCAGCGGCTCGGCCCCGGGCGGCCAGGCGGCGGGGGCGCTCTCGCCGCCGCCCCAGAAGGCCGGGGCCTTGGGATCGAGCGCCGCGTCGAGGTCGTCGCCCAGGGCGGCGGCGACGGCGCGCTCGTAGCCGCGGGCGGGGGCGACTGAATCCAGGGCCGGGGCGAAACCGCCTCGGCGCTGCTGGGCGACGATCTGGGCCAGGGCGCGGGCCTCGGCGGTCAGCCGGCCGAGTTGCTCGTCCTGCCTGCGCGAGACTTCGCGCGCCTCGGCCTCGGCGGCGGCGGCCTTGCCGCGTTCGTCCTCGGCCGCTTCGAGTGCGGCGCGGAGCGTGGCCAGCGCGGCTTGCGCGCGCTCGAGTTCGGCGCGGGCCTCTTCGATCTGCGGGGTGACGGCGGGGCCGAGCTGGGCGCGCTCGCCCTTGGCCTGGTCGAGGGCGCGGCGGGTCCGCGAGACCCGGTTCTGCGCCTCGTCGACCCGCGCCGCGCCGGCCCGGCGGCGGGCCTCGTCGGCGGCGGCCTGGGCGGCCAGTTCCTCGACCGCCTTGTCGGCGGCGATGCGGGCGTCCTCGGCCGCGCGGGCGGCGGCCTCAAGTTCGGGCGCGCGCTCGGGCGCGGCGGCGATGGCGGCCTCCAGCGCCTCCAGGTCCTCGACCATGCGCTTCAGGGCGGCCTCGGCGTCGTGGGCGATCTGGGTCTCGCGGGCGCGGTCGGCCTCGATCCGGGTCAGGTCGCTGGTCAGGCGCTCGACTTCGGCGGCCAGGGCCTCGCCCTCGCGCTCCAGCCGGTCCTTGTCGATGGCCAGGCGGTTGAGGATCGCCGCTGCGATGGTCTCGGCTTCGCGCAGCGGCTTGATCGCCTCCTCGGCCTGGGCGGCGCGGGTGGTCGCGGCGGCGGCCTCGCGGGTATTGGCCTCGACCGCGGCGGCGGCGGCGGCGGCCTCCTCGCGCAGGCGGGCGGCGGCGTCGCGAGCCTCGGACCAGCGGGCGAACAGCACCGCGCCCTGCAGGGCGCGGATCTCGGCCGAGAGCTTCTTGTAGCGTTCGGCCTGGCGCGCCTCGCGCTTCAGGCGGCCCAGCGCCGTCTCCAGCTCCCGGGCGACGTCGTCCAGGCGGGCGAGGTTGGTCTCCGCCGCGCGCAGGCGCAGCTCGGCCTCGTGGCGGCGCGAATGCAGGCCCGAGACGCCGGCCGCCTCCTCCAGGATCAGGCGGCGGTTCTGCGGCTTGGCGGCGATGAGCTCGGAGATCTGCCCCTGGCGCACCAGGGCCGGGGAATTGGAGCCGGTCGAGGCGTCGGCGAACAGCAACTGGACGTCGCGGGCGCGGACCTCGCGGCCGTTGATCTTGTAGGTCGAGCCGGCGCCCTTATCGATCCGCCGCACGACCTCCAGCACCGGGGCGTCGTTGAAGGCCGGCGGGGCGCGGCGGTCGGAATTGTCGATGGTCAGGACGACTTCGGCGTGATTGCGCGAGGCGCGATTGCCGGAGCCGGCGAAGATCACGTCGTCCATGCCGCCGGCGCGCATCGCCTTGGCCGAGTTGGCGCCCATCACCCAGCGCAGCGCTTCCAGCAGGTTCGACTTGCCACAGCCGTTCGGCCCGACGACGCCCGTGACTCCGGGCTCGATCCGAAACTCGGTCGGATCGACGAAGGACTTGAAGCCGGAGAGTCGGAGCCTCTGGAAATGCACGGGCCGGGGGCGCCTCCTACCGCTTGGAGGCCGCGGCCACGGCCGCGTCGAGTTCGGCGGCGGTCATCTCGCCTTCCTTCACCTTCTCGCCGTTGAAGACGAAGGTGGGGGTGCCGGAGATGTCGCCGTCCTGGGCGTTCCTGGCCACGCGGGCGTTGAGCGCGTCGAGCCCGGCCTTGTCCGAGAGGCAGGCCTCGAACTGGGCCTCGCTCAGCCCGCCGGCCTTGGCGGCGGCGAGCAGGACCGCGCGCGCGTCGCCGGTCCTGACCATCTCGTCATGGCCGCGGAACACGGCGTCGACCACGGTGAAGTACCTGTCCTTGCCGGCGCAGCGGGCGGTCATGTAGCCGGCCGCGGCCACCTGGGCCGGCGGGGTCAGGATCTCGCGCAGGGTGTAGTGGACCTTGCCGGTGTCGATGTACTTCTTCTTGAAGGCCGGGAAGACCTCGTTGTTGAAGACGGCGCAGTGGGTGCAGCTCAGCGAGGCGTACTCCACCATCTTCACCTTGGCCCTCGGATCGCCCAGCGACATGTCGCCGGTGAGCGGCGGCGCGGCCGGGGCCGAACCGGCGCTCAGCGCAAGCGCCCCGAGGGCGGCTACGGCGATGCGGCGGTTCGGCTGGCGCATGGCCTATTTCGAAGCCTCGGCGACGGCGGCGTCGAGCTCGGCCAGGCTCATCTCGCCTTCCTTGACCTTCTTGCCGTTGATGACGAAGGACGGGGTGGCGCTGATCTTGTCGACCTTGACGGCCTTTTCGACGCGGTCGTTCAGGGCCTTCAGCGCCGCCTCGTCGGTGATGCAGGCGTTGAACTTCTCTTCGGTCATGCCGGCCGACTGGGCGGTGCGCAGCAGGACCCCGCGCATGTCGCCGGTGGTGAACATCTCCTGCTGGGCGTGGAAGATGGCGTCGGTGACCTGGAAGTACTTGTCCTTGCCGGCGCAGCGCGCGGTCAGGAAGCCGGCGGCGGCCACCTCGTTCGGCGGGGTCAGGAATTCCTTGAAGGTGTAATGCACCTTGCCGGTGTCGATGTACTTCTTCTTGAACTCGGGGAAGACCTCGTTGTTGAACGTCCCGCAGTGGCTGCAGGTCAGCGAGGCGTACTCCACCATCTTCACCTTGGCGTTAGGGTCGCCCAGGGTCATGTCGGCGGTGTCGACGGACCCGCCGCCGCCCTTGGAGCAGCCGGCCAGGGCGAGCGCGCCCAGGGCCGCGACGACGAGAAGGCGACGGTTGAAGTTCGGCATTTGCACCTCTGCGGAATTCCGAATGAAAGATTAAAGCGCGATTCCCGGCCGGAGGAACGTGGCGGCCGGGGCAAAGTCAACCGGGGTCAGCCGGCGTTCCGCCGCATCACGCCGCGACCCAACCTCAGCAATGCGGCTTTCAGGGGGCCGTCGGGGGCGTTCTCCAGGCTCTTGGCGAGCGCGGCTTCCTGGGCGGCGTCGAGCGGGACGGTCCGCTTGCGCACGGGTTTGAGGTCGGCGCCGGTCGCCCGCAGCGGACCCTGGACGATGCGCAGCTTGTTCACCGCGCCCTCGCCGAGGAACAGGTTCACCCGCGCGACGATCTCGTGGGCCTGGTGCTGGATGAGCGCGGCCGAGGCGCCGGCGACGCGGATCTCCAGCGCGCCCGGACCGCCGCCGCGCGGCTTGGTCAGCTTCACCGGCTCGGTGCGCCTGGCCATTTCGACGCCGACGATCTCGCGCCAGCGCGCCTGCAGCGCGCCGGGGCCCTGGCCGTACTTGGCGTCGAGCTCCTTGAGCAGCCTGGTCAGGCCCCGCCCGGCCACCGGCGGCGCCCGGCGCTGCGGCCGCGTGCGCTTGCGCGCCAGGATCTCGGCGGCTTCGGCGGGCGTGGGCAGGGGGCGGGCCATCGCCGCCATCCTACAACAAGGCTCCCGCCCGAGGCGAGGATCGGGTAGCCAGGAGGCGTGACACCCGAGACCCTCCGCGCCCGCCTGCTCGACTGGTACGACGCCAACGCCCGCGACCTGCCCTGGCGGGTGGGGCCGGCCGACCATGGCCTGGGCGTGCGCGCCGACCCCTACCGCGTCTGGCTCTCGGAGGTGATGCTGCAGCAGACCACGGTGCCGCACGCCGCGCCCTACTTCCTGAAGTTCACCCGTCGCTGGCCCAGCGTCCGCGACCTGGCGGCCGAGGAGGACGGCGAGGTGATGGCGGCCTGGGCGGGGCTCGGCTACTACGCCCGCGCCCGCAACCTGCTGGCCTGCGCGCGGGCGGTGGCGCGCGATCACGGCGGCGTCTTTCCAGACAGCGAGGAGGGGCTGCGCGCGCTGCCGGGGCTTGGCCCCTACACGGCCGCGGCGGTGGGCGCGATCGCCTTCGACCTGCCGACCAACGTCGTCGACGGCAATGTCGAGCGGGTGATGGCGCGGCTGTTCGCGGTCGAGACGCCGCTGCCCGACGGCAAGGCCGAACTCAAGGCGCTGGCCGGCTCGCTGGTCCGCGACCACCGGCCAGGCGACTGGGCCCAGGCGCTGATGGACCTGGGGGCGACGGTCTGCCGCCCCAAGGCGCCGCTGTGCGACCGCTGCCCGCTGACCGAGGTCTGCGCCGGCCTGGCCGGCGGCGAGCCGGAGACCTATCCGCGCAAGCTGGCCAAGGCGGCGCGGCCGCACCGCAACGGCGTGGCCTATATCCTGACCCGCGGGAACGAGGTGGCGCTGGTGCGCCGCCCGCCCAAGGGCCTGCTGGGCGGGATGCTGGCCCTGCCGACCAGCGACTGGCGGGCGGTCGGCTGGACCGACGAGGAGGCCGCCGCCGTCGCCCCGGCCCCCGCCGACTGGCGGGCGGTGGGGGAGGTGGAGCACGTCTTCACCCACTTCAGCCTGACCCTGCGCCTGCTGCGGGCCGAGGGCGACGCCGAGGGGCTGATCTGGACGCCGCGCGCGGGGCTGGACGCCCTGCCCAGCGTGTTCCTGAAGGCCGCGCGGGCGGGGTTGAGCAATTTGCTCTAGGGGCGGGCCAGCGTCGCCAGGATGAACGCCGACTTCCCGGCCGTGTAGGCTGGGCGATCCGTGGGATGCTCCGCGACCAGCCGGGTCTTCAACTGTTCGTAAGCGGCGCGCAGTTCGGGATCGGCGCGGAGCAGATCGCGGAACCGCAGGGTCGCGGTCCACTCCGGGCCCTCGTAGACGACGAAGTGGGCTAGATGGGTGCGCGCTGCGCCCTTGCCGAAGATGCGATGGCCCTCGACGCCGCCGTTCCCAGAGTCGTCATAGCCCAGCGCGATCATGGCCGGCGCATGGCGGTCGGCGACGGAGAGGTCAGTGACGCCGATCAGCAGGTCGATGATCGGTTTGGCCGGGAGGCCCGACACCGACGTGCTGCCGTAGTGCTCGATCGCCAGAACGTCCGGGCCGACCGCCGCGCGAATGCGGACGGCCTCCTCTTCGAAGGCCTGTCCCCACAGTGGGTGCGACGCCGCCAGGCGATTGGCGGTCCGCTCGAGCCCGAGGCCGTAAGTCACAGTTTTCAGGCCGCCGGCATCGCCTGGCGGATCTTGGCGCGCAGGACGTCGATGGGGGCCAGGCCCTTGTCGGACTTGAAGTGCCAGTAGGTCCAGCCGTTGCAGGCGGGGGCCGACTGGACCATGGCGCCGACCTTGTGGATCGAGCCGGAGAGGTCGCCGACCACCAGGCTGCCGTCGGCGCGGACGCGGGCCATGCGCTCGCCCTTGGGGCAGTAGAGGGCGTCGCCGGGGCTGAGCAGGCCGGCCTCCAGCACCTGGCCGAACGGCACGCGCGGCTCGGACTTCTTGGAGCCGGTGACCTCCAGGTCGCCGGGGGCGATGGGGACGATCTTCGAGATCCGGTCCTTGGCCAGGGCGACGTACTTCTCGTCCTGCTCCAGGCCGATATAGCGGCGGCCCAGGCGCTTGGCGGCCGCGCCGGTAGTGCCGGTGCCGAAGAACGGGTCGAGGATGATGTCGCCCGGCTTGGTCGAGGCCAGGATCACCCGATGCAGCAGGGCTTCGGGCTTCTGGGTCGGGTGGGCCTTGGCGCCGTTCTCGTCCTTCAGGCGCTCCTCGCCGGTGCACAGCGGGAAGGTCCAGTCCGAGCGCATCTGGACGTCGTCGTTGGCCATCTTCATGGCGTCGTAGTTGAAGGTGTAGCGGCGCGAGCCGCGGCCCTTGGCCGCCCAGATCAGGGTCTCGTGGGCGTTGGTGAACCGGGTGCCCTTGAAGTTCGGCATCGGGTTGGACTTGCGCCAGACGATGTCGTTCAGCAGCCAGAAGCCCAGGTCCTGCAAGGTCGCGCCGACCCGGAAGATGTTGTGGTAGCTGCCGATCACCCAGAGGGCGCCGTCGTCCTTGAGCACCCGGCGGCACTCGGTCAGCCAGGCGCGGGTGAACTTGTCGTAGGCGGCGAAGCTCTCGAACTGGTCCCAGTGGTCGTCGACCGCGTCGACCTTGGAATTGTCGGGACGCAGCAGGTCGCCGCCGAGCTGGAGGTTGTAGGGCGGGTCGGCGAAGACCAGGTCGACCGACTTCTCGGGCAGCTTCTTCAGCTCCTCGATGCAGTCGCCTTGAATGATCGTGTCGGCCAGAACGCCCATAAGCTCACCTCGATGTCCGGAGTCAGAATCCTGAGTCATCGTGGTGAAGGGGGTTTTACCGAACGTGGTTAACGGCCGTTGATCTTGGTTAACCGGCCGCGTCCAGCTCGCCGCGCTCGATGAGGGCCAGGCGGATCGGCTCCCAGCCGCGGCGGTGGATCGGGCAGGGGCCGAGGGCGCGCAGCGCCTCGACATGGACCTGGGCGTGGTAGCCCTTGTGGCCGGCGAAGCCGTAGCCGGGATAGAGGCCGTCCATCTCGACCATCAGCCGGTCGCGGGCGACCTTGGCCAGGATCGAGGCCGCGGCGATCGAGGCGCTGATCGAGTCGCCTTTGACCACGGTCTTGATTTCACAGGGTAATTTGAATCGGTAGTTGCCGTCGACGAGGGCGAAGGCCGGGGCGATGGCCAGGGCCTCGACGGCGCGGCGCATGGCCAGGCCGGTGGCGTGCAGGATGTTGAGCTCGGCGATCTCGTCCACCGAGGCGAAGCCGACGCCCCAGGCCAGGGCGCTGGCCTTGATCTCCAGCTCCAGGGCGTCGCGGGCCTTGGCGCTGAGCTTCTTCGAATCGTTGAGGCCGCCCGGGACGCGGCCCGGGTCGAGGATCACGGCGCCGGCGCTGACCGGTCCGGCCCAGGGGCCGCGGCCGGCCTCGTCCACCCCGCAGACGGGGCCGCTTGGACAGGCCAGTTCGAGCATCATGTCCGGCATCAACGCACCAGCCGTTTGACTTGTTCGTGGCGGTGGCAGCAGGTCAGGTGGTCGTTGACCAAGCCGGTGGCCTGCATGAAGGCGTAGACGATCACCGGGCCGACGAACTTGAAACCCTTGGCTTTCAAGGCCTTGGACATTTCCTCGGCGACGCGGGTCTGGGCCGGGACCTGGCCGATCTCGCTCCACTGGTTCTGGATCACCCGCCCGTTGGTGAAGCTCCACAGGAACTGGCTGAAGTCCTCGCCCGCCTCGCGCATGTCGAGATAGATCCGCGCGCCCTGAATGGCGGCGTCGATCTTGGCGTTCGAGCGGACGATGCCGGCGTTGGCCATCAGGGCGGCGCGCTCGGCCTCGCCGAAGCGGGCGACGACCTCCGGATCGAAGCCCGCAAAGGCCTCGCGGAAGGCCTCGCGCTTGCGCAGGATGGTGATCCAGGCGAGGCCGGCCTGGAAGCCGTCGAGCACGAGCTTCTCCCAGAGGGCGCGGGAATCGTACTCCGGCACGCCCCATTCGGTGTCGTGATAGGCCTCGTAGAGGGCGTCGCCGGCCATGCCGCGCCAGCCGCATCGAATCAGGTCGCCGGTCATGGGCGCAGTCTTGGCTTTCGGCGGGGAGGGCTTCAAGCGCTGGCGATCCATCGGCAGGTTTCCGTCCGCCGCCTTGCAGCAAACTGACGATAGGGCCGCCAGGGCGCCGGTTGTCGCGGGGCGACGCGATCGGCGGCGCTTCGCGCCGGCGCGCCGGCGGCTTGTGCGCCAGGGCGTTGGAGCCCTATCGGCGTTTCGGCAGGTTTTTCGCCGGCCCTGACGAATGATCGCCGCGAGCGCGACGGAAAGCGCCTCATCTCCCGTTCAGGAGAGTGGAGGCAGTTAGCCGCAGAGCTGTCGCCTCATTCCTCCTCCTCCCCCCATGACTGGATCGTGTCTCGTGAGTTCATCGTCGCCTCCCCGCCGGATCGCCGTTCGCCTGCTGACCGGGGTCGCCGTCGCCGCGCTGGCGGCCGGTTCCGCCCTGGCCCAGAGCGACGAGTATGACGTCGACACCGAGGTCGAGGAGCTGGTGGTCGTGGCCGGCCAGCGAACCCTGCCCGGCGCGGTGATCGGCGACATCACCCCGGAGCTGTCGATCTCGCCGCGCGAGATCCGGGCCTATGGCGCGGCCAACGTGACCGAGCTGCTCTCGGCGCTGGCGCCGCAGACGGCCAGCGGCCAGGGCGGCGGGCGGCCGGTGGTGCTGATCAACGGCGGCCGGGTCTCGGGCTGGCAGGAGGTGCGCGACCTGCCCACCGAGGCGATCGTGCGGGTCGACATCCTGCCCGAGGAAGTCTCGCTGAAGTACGGCTACCCGGCCGAGCAGAAGGTCGTGAACATCGTCCTGCGCCAGCGCTTCAAGGCCTGGCTGGCCGAGGGGACGGCATCGACCCCGACCCAGGACGGCGGCGGCCAGAGCGGGACGGCGCACGGCTCGCTGCTGCACATCCTGCGCGGCCAGCGGCTGATGCTGGACGCCAAGGTCACCGATAGCGAGCCGATCTACGAGGGCGAGCGCGACGTCGAGGGCGGCGAGGGCGACTTCCGCACCCTGTCGCCGAAGTCCAGCAACGTGGCGCTGAACGCCATCCTGGCCCGGCCGCTGGGCGAGGGGATGTCGGGAACCCTGAACGGGACCTTCGAGAGCGGCGAGAGCGAGTCGCGGCTGGGCCTCTCGCCGCTGTCCTCGGAGGCGCTGACCCGGACGTCGGACACCCGGAGCGGCCGCCTGGCCGCGGCGGCGAACGGGGCGCTGGCCGGCTGGCAGTGGTCCTATACCGGCGAGGTCAGCCGCGACGAGACCAAGACCCGCACCGACCGGGCGCTCGAGGGGCTGGCCTATACCGACCGCACCAAGAGCGTCAGCACCTCGGCGCAGTCGGACATCGTGCTCAACAAGGCGCTGTGGGAGCTGCCGGCCGGGCAGGTCAGCTCGACCCTGACGGCGCGGGTCTCGACCACGCGGCTGGAGAGCGACGCCGAACGGACGCTGGTGCGCCAGTCGACCGACCTGGACCGCAGCATCGGCCAACTGCAGGCCAGTTTCGACGTGCCGCTGACCCGGGCCGGCGAGGGGCTGGGCGAGCACATCGGCAAGCTGTCGGCCAACCTGAACCTCGGCTACCAGCACCTGTCGGACTTCGGCGACCTGGAGACGCTGGGGGCGGGGCTGAACTGGACGCCGGTCAAGCCGGTGCGGGTGCTGGCCTCGTTCAGCCGCACCGACCAGGCCCCGAGCATGAACCAGTTGGGCGACCCGCTGACCACCACGCCGGGCGTGCGGGTGTTCGATTTCCAGCGCGGCGAGAGCGTCGAGGTGACGCAGATCACCGGCGGCATCCAGGACCTGGACGCCAGCCAGCGCGACGTCTTCAAGCTGGGCGTGACCTACAAGCCGTTCGATGCGACCAACCTGACGCTGCAGGCGAACTTCGTCTCGACCCGCACCAGCGACGCCATCGCCGCGTTCCCCTCGGCTTCGACCCAGGTGGAGGACGCCTTCCCCGAGCGCTTCGTGCGCAACGCCGAGGGCGAGCTGCTGGTGATCGACGCGCGGCCGGTGAACTTCGCCAAGCAGTCGCGCGACGAGCTGCGCTGGGGCTTCACCTATTCGCGGCCGGTGGGGCCGCAGCCGAACCCGGACGAGTTCCGGCGGCGGATGCAGGCGGCCCAGGCCGGCCAAGGGGGACAGGGCGGCCAAGGGGCTCAAGGCGCCGCGGCGGCTCCGGGCGCGGCGCAGGGCGGGCAGGCTCAGCCGGGCCAGGCCGCGCAGGGCGAGCGGCCCCCGGAAGGGCCCGCGCCCGGCGGCGAGGGCCCGCGGATGGGCGGTCCTGGCATGGGGATGGGCGGTCCCGGCGGCGGGCGCGGCCCCGGCGGCTTCGGCGGCGGCGGTCCGCGCGGCGGGGTCTTCCAGTTCGGCGTCTATCATACGGTGGCGTTCCGCGACGACGTGCTGATCCGGCCGGGCGTGCCTGAGCTCGACCTGCTGGACGGGGCGGCGCTGGGCTCGGGCGGCGGCTCGCCGCGCAACCAGGTCGACGTGCAGGGCAACTACACCCGCAACGGGCTGGGCGCGGCGGTGAACGCCAAGTGGCAGAGCGCCACCCATGTCGACGGCGGGCCGAGCGGCGACGACCTGAAGTTCTCGGACCTGACCACCGTGAACCTGCGCCTGTTCGCCGACCTCGGCATGCAGCCGATCGCCCGCGAGCACCGCTGGCTGCGCGGCATGCGCGCCACCCTGGCGGTCGACAACCTGTTCGACGCGCGCCAGGACGTGACCACGCCGCAGGGGACGACGCCGATCAGCTATCAGCCCGACCTGATGGACCCGGTCGGCCGCTCGGTGCGCCTGACGGTGCGCAAGCTGTTCTTCTGAGGACGGTGGTCTAGGCTCGCTCCCAGCATGAGGGCCATCGCGTGGACGCTGGCCCATTTCCTCCCCTGCGTCAGCGGGGGAGGGGGAGGAAAACGAGGGGGCTCTGCAGCCCTGTGGCCGGACGGAGGAGGAAGGCATGGCCTTCGATGGGTTCAGGCTCGAGCAGATCGACGTCGGCGAGGCGGTGCTGCGGGTGCGGCATGGCGGTTCGGGGCCGCCGCTGCTGTTGCTGCACGGCTATCCGCAGACCCACATGATGTGGGGCAAGATCGCCGGGGAGCTGGCCAGGGACTTCACGGTGGTGGCGCCGGACCTGCGCGGCTATGGCGGCAGTTCCAAGCCGCCGACGACGGAGGACCACGAGCCCTATTCGAAGCGGGCGATGGCGCGCGACGCGGTGGCGCTGATGGCGAAGCTGGGGTTCGCGCGCTTCGACCTGGTCGGGCACGACCGCGGCGGGCGGACGGCCTACCGGCTGGCGCTGGACGCCCCGCAGGCGGTGGGCAAGCTCAGCATCCTCGACATCATCCCGACGGCGGACGTCTGGCGGCTGGCCGACCGGCGCTTTGCGCTGGGCTACTGGCACTGGAGCTTCCTGGCCCAGGCCCATCCGTTCCCGGAGCACTTCATCGCCGCCGACCCGGTGCATTTCGCGTTCCGCATCGCCCAGGGCGCGACCTATTTCGACCCGGCGGCCTATGCCGACTATGTGACGGCGCTGGGCGACCCGGCGGTGATCGCGGCGATGTGCGAGGACTACCGGGCTGGGGCGACCTGCGACGTCAAGGCCGACGAGGCCGACCGCGGGGTCAGGCAGATCGCCGCCCCGACCCAGGTGCTGTGGGGCGCCAAGGGGGCGGTGGGCCACTGGTACGACGTGCTGGAGGTCTGGCGGCCCTGGTGCGCGGACCTGCGCGGCCAGGCGATCGAGGGCGCGGGGCACTTCCTGGCCGAGGAGAAGCCGGCGGAGACGCTGGCGGCGTTGCGGGGGTTCTTGATTTCCTGAGCGCTGGAAAGCCCGCAGGTTCGCCGGCGCGATCTGGTGTTCATGGGTCCCGGTCTTGCTTCGCAAACCGGGATGACACGGGTGGGAGCTTGGCCGCACAGTCCGCGGGATGAGCTATTTCGTCTACATCCTCGCCAGTGGTCGGCATGGGACGCTGTACGTCGGGGTGACGAACAGCCTCGAGAGCCGGGTGACGCAGCACAAGGCCAAGGAAGTCGCGGGGTTCACCAAGCGATATGGCGTCGATCGGCTGGTGTGGTGGCGGGCCTATGGGGAGGTGACCGAGGCCATCCATTTCGAGAAGCAGCTCAAGCGCTGGCGGCGGGAGTGGAAGGTTCGGCTGATCGAGGCGGAGAACCCGGACTGGGGTGATCTCTATCTGACGATGATGACGCCCGATCAGCCGCGGTTGGTGTGACCACTCGTGTCATCCCGGTTTGCGAAGCAAGACCGGGACCCATGAACACCAGATCGTGCAGGCAAATCCACGGCTCCGCCCCATCCTGCCCGCCCGGCGCGAATGGGTCCCGGTCTTCGGCTGCGCCGAAACCGGGATGACACTGGGTGTTGACAGCTTCAGTTGGTGTCCAGCCACGCTGGCCTCTCCGCGCGGACTTCGCGGCCTTCGGCGGTGAGGGGGCCTTCGAGGCGGTCGAGGCGGACGAGGGCCATGGCGCGGCCCTGGGCGCCGGAGAGGATCTCGCCGGCGCGGCGTTCGCCGTCGAGGAGGAGTTCGGCGCCGGCGGGCGGCGGCGGGCCGTCGAAGGCCAGCGGCAGCATGCGGTTCTTGATCTGGCCGCGGCGCTTCATGCGCGAGGTGGTCTCCTGGCCGATGAAGCAGCCCTTCTTGAAGTCGATGCCGTGCAGCAGGTCGAAATTGGCCTCGATCGGATAGGTCTGCTCGACGCCCCAGTCGGCCGGGCCGGGCACGCCGAGCGCCAGGCGGTGGGCGTCGTAGGCGGCTTCGTCGGTGGTCGGCGCATCGGCCAGGCCATAGCCGCGCCAGCCGAGGGCCGGCAGGCGGGGGTCGGCGAGCCAGCCGGGGCCGGGATCGGCGCCCCAGGCGGCGAGCACCGGCGTCTCGTCGGCGGCGATCGCGACCTTGGCCCGCAGGCGGTACATGGTCAGGCGCATGACCAGGGCCTCGCGGCTGGCGCGCTCGACGTCGAGCCAGACGCCGTCGTCGCGGCCGACCACGAACAGATCGAACAAAAGCCGTCCCTGGGGGTTCAACAGGGCGCCGAACCGAACCTCGCCGGCGGCGAGGGTTTCGACGTCCTGGGTGATGAGGCCCTGCAGGAAGCTGCGCCAGTCCTCGCCCGCGACGGCGATCAGGGCGCGGCTGGAGAGGACTGCGATCGGGGGCTGGGTGGACATGGGAGAGGAGTTAAGGGCTGCGCGGGTGGAGCGCCAGCGTCAGGAGCCCTATAGATGGACGATGGCGCACGGGTCCTTCCCGATTCTGTTCATCACCGCGACCCGCATCGGCGATGCGGTGCTCTCCTCCGGCCTGATCAAACGACTGCTGGACGAGGTCCCGAACGCGCGATTCACCATCGTCGCGGGCAAGACGGCCGCGCCGCTGTTCGCCGAGACGCCGAACCTCGATCGGCTCATCGTGCTGGAGAAGGCCAAGAACGGCGGCCACTGGTTCAAGCTGTGGCGCGAGGTGCGCCATCGCAAGTGGGGGCTGATCGTCGACCTGCGCGGTTCGGCGATCTCGCAGTTCCTGCGCCGCGAGCGGCGGGCGGTGTTCAAGCGCGGCTCGGGCGGCGGGGTCCACAAGGTGGTCGAGGCCGCGCGGCTGCTGAAGATCGAGGACGATCCGCCCGCGCCCTACCTGTTCACCTCGGCGGCGACCGAGGCCTATGCCGACGAACTGACCGCGGGCAAGGGACCGATCCTGGCCATGGCCCCGGCCGCCAACTGGGTCGGCAAGACCTGGCCGGCGGAGCGGTTCGCGCAGGTGGCGATCCAGTTGCTGGGCGGGCCGATGGCCGGCGGGCGGCTGATGCTGCTGGGCGGGCCCGACGACGGCCGGGCGATCGCGGCGCTGCGCAACGTGGTCCCGCGCGAGCGGACCATCGACCTGGCCGGCAAGGTCGAGCTGCTGGCCGCCTATGCCTGCCTCAAGCGCGCGCAACTGTTCGTCGGCAACGATTCGGGGCTGATGCACATGGCCGCCGCGGCCGGGGCGCCGACCATCGGCCTGTTCGGGCCCTCGGACGACAAGCTCTACGGCCCGTGGGGGCCCAACACCCGCGTAGTGCGCGGCATCCGCAGCTTCGAAAGCATCCGCGAGGTTGACCCGACGCTGTCGCAGGCGCTCTGTCACATGATGGACCTGCCGGTGGACTGGGTGACAGCCGCCGCCAAGGACCTGCTCGCCCAAACCAGTTCCAAAGCCAGTTAAGCCCAGAGACGACACATGCCCGAGACCTTCGACCTCATCGTGAGGGGCGGCGAGGTGGTGAACCATGCCGGCCGCGGCGCGGCCGACGTGGGCGTTCGCGCCGGCAAGATCGTCGAGATCGGCGACCTGTCGCAGGCCAGCGCCGGGGAGGTGTTCGACGCCAGGGGGCTGACCGTGCTGCCCGGCGTGATCGACACCCAGGTCCACTTCCGCGAGCCCGGCCTGGAGTGGAAGGAAGACCTGGAGACCGGCTCGCGCGCCGCCGCCATGGGCGGGGTCGTGGCCGTGTTCGAGATGCCGAACACCGAGCCGACCACCACCGACCCCGACGCCCTGGCCGACAAGCTGGCGCGGGCCAAGGGCCGGATGCACACCGACCACGCCTTCTATGTCGGCGGCACCCACGAGAACGCGCCGTTCCTGGGCGAGCTGGAGCGGCTGCCGGGCTGCTGCGGGATCAAGGTGTTCATGGGCGCCTCGACCGGCAGCCTGCTGGTGCAGGACGACGAGGGCATCGAGCAGGTGCTGCGCCATGTGAACCGCCGCGCGGCGTTCCACTCCGAGGACGAGTACCGGCTGGCCGAGCGCCGGCCGCTGGCCCGCACCGGCGACTGGACCAGCCACGAGGAGGTGCGCGACGCCGCCTCGGCGCTGGAATCGACCCACCGGCTGGTGCGGATCGCCAAGGCGCTGGGCAAGCGCATCCACGTGCTGCACGTGACCACCGCCGAGGAGATCGAGTTCCTGGCCCTGCACAAGGACGTGGCCAGCGTCGAGGTCACGCCCCAGCACCTGACCCTGACCGCGCCGGAAGCCTATGAGCGGCTGAAGGGCTACGCCCAGATGAACCCGCCGATCCGGGGCGCCTATCACCAGGCCGGGCTGTGGCACGGGATCGCCGCGGGCATCGCCGACGTGCTGGGCTCGGACCACGCGCCGCACACGAAGGACGAGAAGGCCCGGCCCTATCCGGCCTCGCCCTCGGGCATGCCCGGCGTGCAGACCCTGGTGCCGGTGATGCTGACCCATGTGAACGAAGGGCGGCTGAGCCTGGAGCGGTTCGTCGACCTGACCAGCCACGGGGCCAACCGGGTGTTCGGCATGGCCGACAAGGGCCGGCTGGCGGTCGGCTACGACGCCGACATCACCGTGGTCGACATGAAGGCCCGGCGGACCATCAGGCACGAGGACATGGCCACCCGCGTCGGCTGGACCCCGTTCGACGGCTTCGAGGCCAAGGGCTGGCCGACCGCGACGATCATCCGCGGCACGGTGGTGATGCGCGACGACGAACTGACGGCGCCTGGCCAGGGCCAGCCGGTGCGATTCGCCGAGACCCTGGGCGGCTGAGGCGAAGTCCCGAGTTCGGGTCTCGGCAACCATTGACGTCCATACTACCGGCGGTGGGAAGTACCCGGCGCGTTCGTGCGCGCCCTGAGCCTCTGTCGCGGGGGAGTAGATGTCGCGATCGAACGCCGCCGAGTCGGGCGGCCCGAGTCTGGTGCTCGTGCAGAGCATCGATGCGCGGGATCTCCTGCCGCTGAGCCTTCGGCATGGGCTTTTCAACCTCGCCACCCTCGGATTCTACGGCTTCTGGGCGCGCGCCCGGATGCGGCGGACGCTGTGGGAGGCCACCGACTTGAACGGCGAGGCGCTGGACTATGGCGGCTCGGGGGCCGAGTTGCTGATCGGCTGCGTGCTGCAGGTGCTGGTGGTCGGGGCGGCGTTGCTGGCCGCGGCGGCGGCGATCCGCGGGCTGGGTCCGTGGGGCGCGCCCGCGGCGCTGGCGGCGGGCGCCTGCGCGGCCCTGGTCGTCGGCTTCTCGCGTTTCGTCGGCTTCGTCTACCTGGCCACCCGCACCGAATGGCGCGGGCAGGTGTTCGAGATGGACGGGTCGTCGGGGGCCTGCGCCCTGGCCGAACTGCGCGACTGGGGGCTGAACCTGCTGACGCTGGGATGGTGGGCGCCGCACGCCGAGCGCCTGCGGGCCCAGGCCCTGTGGGGCGGGCTGCGCCATCCGCACCGGCCGGCGGCCTATGACGCCGCGGCCGCGGCGCGCCGGCCGCTCTACAGCGCCTACGCCATCGGCTGGTTCGGCACGGTGATGATCGGGCTGTTCGCGGCCGGGGTGCTGGGCGGACTGGCCGGAGGCTTCTCGCCCGCCGACCTGCGCGCGCGGCCCGGCTGGAGCCAGGCGGCGGCGCTGGGGGCGCTGGCGCTGGCGGCGTGGCTGGCCCTGGCCGGCGCATGGGCGCCCTACCAGGCGGCGCGGCGCTCGGCGCTGGCGGCGGGGCTCGGCCTGTGGCTGCCGCTGGACTGGCGGGCCTGGGCGCGGCTGCGGGTGGCCAACACGGCGCTGCGCATCGTCTCGCTGGGGATGCTGGCGCCCTATGCCGCGGCGCGCGAGAGCGCCTTCGTCTTTTCCCGCCTGGAGGCCGGGCGGCGGCTGTCGAAGCGGGCCAGGGCCGCGCGGCTGGCCGGCGAGGCGGGGTTCGCCACCGCGCGCCCCGCGATCCCCGCCATGCGCGCCGCCGACCGATGAGCTGCAAATCGGAATGACATGGGTGAGGGGTCAGCGCGGACGACTGCCATCCTTGCAGAGTTTTGGGCCTGAACTGATCTCGAAGCCCTTGAGGTCCTCCATCGAGGTCTCACGACCGTCGGCGTAGACGAGCGCGGCGCCGTTCGCGCAGAAGCGTGTTGCGATCGGGTCTTCCGGGCATCGCGGCCCCTGCTCCGGAAGCAACCGGCATTCCTGCGCCACGGGCAGGGTGGCGGGGATGGTTGTTCCAGCGCCGCATGAGGCGAGCAGGAGCGCCGACAGCACAGCAGTGCTTCTCATGACGAATGCGCCTCCCCCCAGGTCCATGTGAAATCTCGCCTGGCGGGACGGCCGACGCAACTTGCGTTCCGCCGCTTCCCCCCTCGCGCCGCGCCCGCTAAGGCTATGCGCATCATGGACGCCAGAATCCGCCCCACAGACGCCCCGTTCCGCGACGCGCGCTATGCGCCGGCCCGGCTGGAGATCGAGGAGAGGGGCGGCGGGGAGCTGATCCTCACCAATCCGACCGCCTATTCGCGCGATTTCACCACCATGACCCAGGCGCTGGAGCGCTGGGCGCGCGAGGCGCCGACGCGGACCTGGCTGGCCGAACGCTCGGGCGAGGGCTGGCGGCGGACGTCCTTCAGCGAGGCGCGCGACCAGGTGCGGGCGATCGCCGGGGGGCTGCGCGAGCTGGGCGTGGTGGGCGCGCGGCCGCTGCTGATCCTGGCCCGCAACGGGATCGACCACGCGCTGGTCAGCTATGGCGCGATGAGCCAGGGCATGCCGATCGCGCCGGTCTCGCCGCAGTACGGCCTGCCGGGCGCGAACCTGACGCGGCTGGCCCATGCGGTCGAGGTGCTGAGGCCCGCGGCGGTCTACACCGAGGACGCGGGCCTGTTCTCCGAGGCGCTGGAGGCGCCGTTCCTGGCCGGGCTGCCGGTGATCGCGGGCCGGAACGCGCGGCCGGGCGACGTGCCGCTGGCGCGGCTGCTGAGCGCGGCCGGCGTCGAGGCGAGCGCCAAGCCCGACGACCACGCCAAGTACCTACTGACCTCCGGCTCGACCGGCCTGCCCAAGGCGGTGATCTGCCTGCATCGCGGCATCGCGGTGAACTCCGCCCAGATCGCGGCCTGTTTCGCCGACGACGAGCCGCCGGTGATGGTCAATTCCGCCCCCTGGAGCCACAGCCTGGGCGCCAACTCGATCCTGCACATGGCGCTGCACCGCGGCGGGACCCTGCACATCGACGCCGGCCAGCCGGTGGCCGGGCGGTTCGGCGAGACCCTGCGCAACCTGACCGAGGTGGCGACCACCTATCACAACATGGTCCCGGCCGGCTGGATGCTGCTGGCCGGCGAGCTGGAGCGCGACGAGGCGCTGGCGCGGACCTTCTTCGAACAGGTGCGGGTGCTGCAGTACGGCGGCGCGGCCCTGGGCCAGGACACCTGCGACCGCATCCAGGCGGTGGCGCTGGCGAGCGTCGGCGAAAAGATCAGCTTCGCCTCGGGCTACGGCGCGACCGAGACCGGGCCGACGGCCTGCAACGTCCATTGGCCGAACGAGAAGATGGGCCTGATCGGCCTGCCGGTCCCGGGCGCCTCGGTGAAGCTGACGCCGGCGGCGGGCAAGCTGGAGTTCCGGGTGAAGGGGCCGCAGGTCTCGCCGGGCTATCTGGGGCGCCCGGAGCTGTCGGCGCAGAGCTTCGACGCCGAGCGCTTCTACCTGCTGGGCGATGCGGCGCGGTTCATCGACGAGGCCGACCCGCGCGCGGGCCTGGCCTTCGACGGGCGCATCTCGGAGAACTTCAAGCTGGCCAGCGGCACCTTCGTCACGGTCGGCGACCTGCGGGTCAAGGCGGTCTCGGCGGTGGGCGACGCGGTCACCGACGCAGTGGTCTGCGGCGAGGGCCAGGAGGCGGTCGGCCTGCTGTTCTATCCGAACCCGAACCTGCCGCGCGGCGAGATCGAGGCGGCGGTGCGCGCCGGGATCGCGCGGTTCAACGCCGGGGCCAAGGGCTCGGGCGGCAAGGTGGCGCGGGCCCTGGTGCTGGACGGCCCTCCGGACGCCAACGCCGGGGAGATCACCGACAAGGGCTATATCGCCCAGCCGGTCGCCAGGGCGCTGCACGCGCAGGCGGCCGAGCGACTGTTTTCCGAAGCTCCTGATGTGATGGTGTTCTGACGATGAACGGCGCCGACGCCCTGATTACCACCCTCGTCGAAAACGAGGTCACCGCCTGCTTCGCCAATCCCGGCACCAGCGAGATGCAGTTCGTCGCGGCGCTGGACCGCGAGCCGAAGATGCGGCCGGTGCTGTGCCTGTTCGAGGGCGTGGCGACGGGGGCGGCGGACGGCTATGGCCGCATCGCCGAGACGCCGGCCTGCACCCTGCTGCACCTGGGGCCGGGCTATGGCAACGGCCTGGCCAACCTGCACAACGCCCGGCGCGCCTTCACCCCGATCGTCAACGTGATCGGCGACCACGCCACCTATCACCGCCAGTACGACGCGCCGCTGAACTCGGACATCCCGACCATCGTCGGGCCCAATTCGCTGTGGGTGAAGTCGGCCGACAGCCCCGACGCCGTGGCCGAGCTGACCGCCGAGGCGGTCAGCGCCAGCTACGGCCCGCCCGGCGGCCCGGTCAGCCTGATCCTGCCGGCCGACTCGGCCTGGCTGGAAACCACCAAGGGCGCGGTGAAGGCGGTTGTTCCGACCCGCGCGCCGCCGGCGAGCGGCGTGGTCGAGGATGTCGCCAAGAAGGTCCGCGCCGCCGCCAAGCCGGTGCTGCTGCTGGGCGGCCAGGGAACCAGCGCCAAGGCCCTGGAGCAGGCCGCGCGCCTGCAGGCGGCGGGCGTGCGGGTGATGGTCGACACCTTCTGCGCGCGCCAGCCGCGCGGGGCCGGCGTCTTCCAGCCGGCGCGGATGCAGTATTTCGGCGAGGCGGCGCTGGCGGACCTGGAAGGGACCGACCTGATGGTGTTCGTCGGGACGGTGACGCCGGTAGCGTTCTTCGCCTATCCCGACCGGCCGAGCGTGCTGGTCCCCGAGGGCTGCGAGACCCTGACCCTGGCGCAGCGTTCGGAAGACGCGGTGGCGGGCCTGGCGGCCCTGGCCGACGCCCTGGGCGCGCCGGCGAACGGCCCGGCCCAGCCCTACAAGGTGGCCGACGCCGCCCCCACCGGCCCGCTGACCCCGCAGTCGGCGGGGGTGTCGGTGGCGCGTCACCTGCCGGAAGGCGCGATCATCTGCGACGACTCGGTGACCTCGGGCGGCGGCGTCGCCGTGCCCTGCGCCACCGCCAAGGCCCATGACGTGCTGGCCCTGACCGGCGGGGCGATCGGCATCGGCGGGCCGCTGGCGATCGGGGCGGCGGTCGCCGCGCCGGACCGCAAGATCGTCTCGCTGAACGGCGACGGCTCGGCGATGTACACGGTCCAAAGCCTGTGGACGATGGCGCGCGAGAACCAGGACGTGACGGTGGTGGTGTTCGCCAACCACTCCTACCGCATCCTCAACATCGAGATGGGCCGCACCGGCTCGGGCAATCCGGGGCCGTCGGCCAGCAAGCTGCTGGACCTGGGCGACCCGAAGATCGACTGGGTGTCGCTGGCCAAGGGCCTGGGCGTGCCGGCGGTGCGCTGCGAGACGGCCGAGGACTTCGACGCCGCCTTCGCCAGGGCCATGGCCGAGCCCGGCCCGAAGTTCATCGAGGCGGCGATCTAAGGGACGGCTTGGCTTTCCTTCTCCCCTGGCGGGAGAGGGGCGATCGCCCGAAGGGTGGTGGAGGGGGCGAGCCGCAAGCCCATCGCCAGCCGCCGCCCCCTCCACCGGCTGCGCCGGTCCCCCCCATGAATGGGGGAGGAAGGCGCGCTCCATCTGCGCAGGCGTGCGAACAGGCCTGCGCCCAGGCGCGACAGGAGAACTTCGCAACGCAGCATTGACCGAACGGCGCCGGCCGCCGCCCGAAATCAACCACGGATGGCCCTGGCGCCCGCTTCACGTTTTTCATCACAATATGAAATATTGCGCCGCACCATTGATCTTGTGTGCGTCGCAGCATAGATAGCCTTCAGCATTTGGAGGCGATCATGCTGTTTGCTGAATACGAAAACGTCGAAGGTCAGTTGGCTTTCTACCGCGCGGTGAACGCGTTCGTGAGCAAGGTCCTGGCGCGCCTGCGTGGCGACGAAGGTTCGCACCTGCCTTCGCACGCGTAAGCGGCGACCTGAACTGACGAGAAAGGCCCGCGGAGCGATCCGCGGGCCTTTTCGTTTGGGGCGACGTCCTGTTCCCTTGGGTGTCATCCCGGTTTGCGAAGCAAGACCGGGATGACACCTGTTTTTTCTCCGGCGGCGGCTGGCGCAAGCTGCTCGGTGGATTTTGAAACACCAAGCCCACGAAGGACACTAAGAGCACGAAGGCGCCGTGGGGGCGGATGGTGCGGTGCGAGGGGTGGAGTGCGCCTTTGGCGCATTTGTTGTGGGCGTTCTTCCCGTGTCACCCCGGAAAGCCCGCAGGGCTTGTCCGGGACCCATTCGCGCCGCGCCTGACGAATGAGGCGCCGCCCCAAAAGCTCAACTGACTTGATGACACGTGGGGGCGGGGACGGGGGTGACAGGCGCGAGCGGGCCTGACAGAGCTTGGGCATGAAGACGCTCATCGATCCGCGCAATGCGCTGAGCCAGGGGCTGGCGGAGTTGCGGGTCCGCTTCAAGGTTCCGGCCGGCTTTCCGCCGCAGGTGCTGGCGGCCGCTAAGGCGGCGGCGCAGCGCGCGCCGGCCGAGCATGTCGATCGGACGGACCGGCCGTTCGTCACCCTGGACCCGGCGACCTCCACCGACCTGGACCAGGCCTTCGCGATCGAGGCCAGCGGCGGCGACCTGCTGCTGCACTACGCCATCGCCGACGTGTCGTGGTTCGTGCGCGACGGCGACCTGCTGGACCAGGAGGCCTGGAAGCGGGGCGCGACCCTCTACCTGCCCGACGGCAAGGCCAGCCTCTATCCGCGCGAGCTGAGCGAGGGGGCGGCCAGCCTGCTGCCGACCGGGCCGCGGCCGGCGGTGGTGTTCACCGTGCGGGTCGGGCCCTGCGGGGAGGTGCGGCTGGACGGGGTCGAGCGGGCGCTGATCCGCAGCGTCGCCAAGCTGGCCTATGACACGGTCACGCCCGCGGAGCTGCCGGCCGGGTTCGCCGAGCTGGCCGAGCGGGTCAGGGACGCCGAGGCGCGGCGCAGGGCCTCGCGGGTCGATCCGCCCGAGCAGGAGGTGGTGATGGTGGACGGACGGCCGCAACTGCGCTTTCGCCCGCGCTCGCCGGCCGAGGACCAGAACGCGGCGCTGTCGCTGGCGACCAACCTGGCCGTCGCGGCGGCCTTGCAGGCCGGCCGCACCGGCCTGTTCCGGGTGATGCCCGAGCCCGATGCGCGGGCGGTCAAGCGCCTGCGCCAGACCGCCAAGGCGTTCGGCCTGGCCTGGCCGCCGATGGCCAGCCTGGCGCAGTACGAACTGACGCTCGATCCCGCCGACCCGAAGGACGCAGCGTTCATGCTGGCCATCCGGCGGGCCAGCACGGCGGCGTCCTACGTGCCCTATTCCGAGGGCGCGCCGCCCTGGCACGCGGCGATGGCGGCGACCTATGCCCACGCCACGGCGCCGCTGCGGCGGCTGGCCGACCGCTATGTGGTGGACACCGCCCTGGCGATCGCCAACGGCCGGCCGACCCCGCCGGCCGCGGCCGAGGCGTTCGCGAAACTGCCCAAGGTCATGGCCCGGGCCGACGCCCAGGCCGGGCAGATCGACAGGGCGGTGATCGACCTGGCCGAGAGCGTGATGCTGCACGGGCGCGAGGGCGAGAGCTTCCGCGCGGTGGTCACCGACATCGACGAGCGCGGGGCGCGGATGCAGCTATGCGAACTGCCGGTGGTGGCGCGGATCACCGCCCACAAGGTCGAGGTCGGCGACGAGCTGCAGGTGCGGCTGGCTGCCGCCAACCCGCAGGCGCCGCCGGCGGTGTTCGAGCGGATCGCCTAGATCAGGCCGGCTCCAGCGTCGCGAACCGCTCGGCCAGGAAGTCGACCAAGGCCCGCACGGCGGGCATCAGGCCGCGCCGGGTGGGGAAGACGGCATGGATCAGGCCGCTGCGCGGCGCCCAGCCGGCCGGAACCGCGACCAGGGCGCCGGTCCGCAGGGCGTCGCCGAGCATCAGGGTCGGCAACTGGGCGACGCCGGCGCCGGCCAGGGCGGCGGTGCGCAGGGTCTCGAAGTCGTCGGTGGTCAGCACCGGCTCGTGGCGCACCTCGGCCCGGGCGCCGTCCGGTCCCTCCAGCCGCCAGACGTGCTCGCCGGTGGGCGGACCCCAGTCGAGGCTGGGCGCGCCGTGCAGGTCGGCGGGGCTGCGAACCTCGCCCAGGCGGGCGAGCAGGGCCGGCTGGGCGACCAGGCGCTGGGGGCTCTCGCCCAGGGCCCGATGCGCCAGGTCGCTGTCGGCCAGGGGCGGGAAGCGCACGCGCAAGGCCAGGTCGAAGCGCTCGCCGACCACGTCGACGTGCCGGTTGGTGGCTTCCAACTGCAGCTTCACGCGCGGGTAGCGGGCCAGGAATTCGGCCAGGACGGCGGCGACATGGGCGTGCAGCAGGGCGATGGGGCAGGCCAGGCGCACCGTGCCGCACGGCTCGGAGCGCACCTGGTCGACGGCGTCCTGGGCGGCCTCGGCCTCGATCACCATGGCCCGGCAGTGGCGGTAAAACACCTCGCCGACTTCGGTGATGGCGAACTGGCGGGTCGAGCGCTGGATGAGGCGCACGCCGAGCCGTTCCTCGAGCCCGGAGATGCGACGGCTGAGCTTGGACTTCGGGATGCCCAGGGCGCGGCTGGCGGACGCGAAGCCGCCGTGATCGATCACCTGGGCGAAGTAGTAGAGGTCGTTCAGATCCTGCATGTCGTCGTTCTATTTTCAGAACTCTGAGGTCGAAAATCGACGCCTACCGCCGTTATCGTCCCAGGTCTACCTCCTGAGCCAACGTGATTGGGCCAGCTTCAGGAGACCACCATGAAGAAGATACTCGGCGTCTACAGCGCCCCGCGCCCGCACTGGGTCGGCGACGGCTTTCCGGTGCGCTCGCTGTTTTCCTACGACAGCCACGGGCGGCACATGAGCCCGTTCCTGCTGCTGGACTATGCCGGGCCGGCCAAGTTCGAGCCGGCGGTCAAGCCGCGCGGGGTGGGCCAGCATCCGCACCGCGGCTTCGAGACCGTCACCATCGTCTATGACGGCGAGGTCGAGCACCGCGACTCCACCGGCGCCGGCGGCAAGATCGGCCCCGGCGACGTGCAGTGGATGACGGCGGCCTCGGGCATCCTGCACGAGGAGTTCCACTCCCACGACTTCACCCGCGCCGGCGGGACCCTGAAGATGGTCCAGTTGTGGGTGAACCTGCCGGCCAGGGACAAGCTGGCGGCCCCTGGCTACCAGACCCTGCTGGACGCCGAGATCCCCTCGGTCGCCCTGCCGGGCGGGGCGGGCGCAGTGCGGGTGATCGCCGGCGAGTACGGCGGCGGCCGCGGGCCGGCCAGGACCTTCACGCCGATGGACGTCTGGGACATGCGCCTGACGCAGGGCGGGATCAGCCGGTTCGAGATCGAGGAAGGCCGGACCCTGGCGCTGGTCGTGCTGGACGGGGCGATCAACGTCAACGGCCAGGACGTGCGCGAGGCCCAGATGGTGATGCTGGACCGTGACGGCCAGGGCCTGGAGGTCCGGGCCGACACCGACGCGGTGGTGCTGTTGCTCAGCGGCGAGCCGATCGACGAGCCGATCGTCGGCTACGGCCCCTTCGTCATGAACAGCCAGGACGAGATCGCCCAGGCGGTCGCCGACTTCAACCGCGGCCAGTTCGGCCAGATCGCCCACTAGCCCCCCTGGCGTCGTCGGCCCCCCGCCGGCGGCGCCCTTTTCCCCCGAAAGGAACGACCCATGACCAGCGAACCCATCCGCGATCCGGCCAGCGACCACCTGCTGACGCCGCAGAACTCGGCCTTCGTGATCATCGACTACCAGCCGGTGCAGGTGAACTCGATCGCCTCGATGGACCGCCAGCTTCTGGTCAACAACATCGTCGGGACCGCCAAGGCGGCGGTGGCCTACGGCCTGCCGATCGTCCATTCGACGGTCAATGTGAAGACCGGGCTGAACAAGCCGCCGATCCCGCAGCTACGCAAGGTGCTGGACGGCTATCCGACATATGACCGCACGACGATCAACTCGTGGGAGGACGTCGAATTCCGCAAGGCGGTCGAGGCGACCGGCCGCAAGAAACTGATCATGACGGCGCTGTGGACCGAGGCCTGCCTGACCTTCCCGGCGCTGGACGCCCTGAAGGAAGGCTATGAGGTCTATGTGGTCGCCGACGCGGTGGGCGGGACCTCGGTCGCGGCCCACGAGATGGGACTGCGCCGCATCGAACAGGCCGGCGGCAAGATGATCAGCGTGCCGCAACTGTTCTGCGAACTGCAGCGCGACTGGTCGCGCAGCGACACCGTCCCGGCCTTCATGAACCTCTTCATCGAGACCGGCGGCACGGCCGGGATCCAGTTCTCCTACGACCGGACGGACGGCTGAACATCATGAGCGCTCCCGCCAATTTCGAGGGCGCGCGGCCGGTCATCGATCCGGCCGACGCGGTCCTGCTGCTGATCGAGAGCTACGCCAAGGCGCAGGACGTGGCGACCAACCACGAGCTGCTGGATTCCCAGCGCGGCTAGGGAGCCAAGAAAAAAAGGCCCGGGGTCGCCCCCGGGCCTTTCGCTTTGGCGTGGCTGGCGCGGCTTCAGGTGTTGCCGGGCAGCTTGCAGTCCTTGGTGAAGGCGCAGCCGGTGGTGTTCAGCGGGGTCAGGTCGGCGCTGTACTCCATGACGTAGCCCTTCAGGCCGTCGGCGCAGGCGACTTCCATGTAGGTCGTGCCGCTGGCGGTCTTGCCGATGACGCGGGCGTTGGAGACCGCGCAGTCGGCCTTGCCCATCTTCTTCAGGTCGGCGGTGACCGAGCCGTAGCTGTTGACGTCCAGCTTGGTGAACGAGCAGCGGTAGCCGGCGATCGGGGCGCGGGCGCAGTCGTAGACGACCGGCTTGTCGTTCGGGCCGCCGAAGACGCCGACGCCGCCGTCCGGACGGTTGGAGCAGGCCATCTCGACGATGTCCTTGCCGGCCGGGCCGGGGAACGGCGCGTACTTCTCGACTTCGCAGTTGAAGCCCGCCGACTTGGCCAGCCTGGTGTAGAGGCCGTTCTGCTCGGTGACCGCTTCCTTGGTGTCGGTCAGGGTGCAGCCGCCCATGACGCCCTGGGCCTTGGCGCATTCGTAGGTCTGGGCCAGCTTGCCGGCGTCGACGCGGTAGAGGTAGCCCTTGCCGTCGGCGCAGGCGGCCTCGAAGAACGACGAGCCGGTCTGCGACATGCCGACGTACTTCTTCTCCTTCACGGTGCAGCCGTTGTTGGCCGAGGCCGCGATGGTGTCGACCACCGCCAGGCGCTCTTCCTTGGTGCGCAGGGTGCAGGAGATGTTGCTGGTGCCGCCGTCGTACAGCATGCAGTCGCTGGCCTCGACCGGCTGGGCCGCGTCGATCGGCGAGCTGGTCTTCAGCACGTAGCCCTGGGCCGAGCCCTGGCAGGCGACTTCGAGATAGGTGGCGGTGGCGCTTTGGCCGATGCCGCGGGCGGCCTCGGGCGTGCACTGGACCTTGGCGGCGGCCAGGATCGGGCCGAGGTCGGCCTTCGGATCGGCGTTGCCGGGAAGCTTGCAGGCCAGGTTCGACGGCTTGCCGTCCGGACCCGGGGTGCCGGCCTCGATGCAGGTGAACGAGGTGGTCGCGCCGCCCTCGACCGCCGACAGCACGAAGCCGACGCCCTGATCGCAGTCGATCTCGTAGTAGCTGGTGTTGGTCTTGGCCGCCTTGTCGGCGGTCTTGCCGATGAAGAAGGCGTCGGTGACGTTGCAGGCGATGCCGGCGGCCTTGGCGAGGGCCGGAGCTTCAGCCATCCCCTGGGTGCGCGCCTTTTCCGAAATCTCGGCGGCTTTCTTGCCTTGCGAGACGGCCGCCGGCGCCAAGGCCAGCAAGGCCAAGGTGGCGGCCAGCCCCGTGATGAATGGCCTCATGGTTCAAAAACTCCTGGGTGGTTCCCTATTGCGCGGACATAAGCCCCCACAGCGCCAGTGGGTCAAGTTCGTCGTGAACGACGTCTGAACGCGGCTGAGGGTTGCATTTGCCCTGACCAAGAGTGCGGTCAAAATAGGGCGATTACGAGAAGGGGATCTGGCTTTGCGCGACGGTTTCGAAGAGACGCAGGAGCATACCGCCCGGCCGCGGCTGAGCTATCCGTTCGCGGAAGGCCCCGAAGCGGGCGGGGCGGTGGACGTCGCGCCGGGGGTGAAATGGCTGCGCATGCCGCTGGGCGGCTCGCTGGCCTTCATCAACGTCTGGGCGATCGAGGACGGCGAGGGCTGGGCCATCGTCGACACCGGCATGGGCGGTTCCGACACCCAGCAGACCTGGCGCAAGGCGTTCGCCGGCGTGCTGGGCGGCAAGCCGGTGACGCGGGTGTTCGTGACCCACATGCACCCCGACCATATCGGCATGGCCGGCTGGCTGACCCGCAAGTTCCAGTGCCGGCTGTGGATCAGCCGGCTGGAGTTCCTGATGTGCCGCTCGCTGGCGGCCGACACCGGCCGCGAGGCCCCGGCCGACGCGCTGGAATTCTACCGCGCCGCCGGCTGGGACGAGGAGGCGCTGGAGAACTACCGCGCCCGGTTCGGCGGCTTCGGCAAGGGGCTGCACGCCCTGCCCGACGCGTTCCGGCGGCTCTCCGACGGCGACGTGGTGGAGATCGGCGGGCGGCCCTGGGAGGTGGTGGTCGGCTCGGGCCATTCCCCCGAGCACGTCTGCCTGTGGCAGAAGGACCTGAAGCTGTTCATCTCCGGCGACCAGGTGCTGCCGAAGATCTCGTCGAACGTCTCGGTGTTCCCGACCGAGCCGGACGGCGATCCGCTGACCGAGTGGCTGACCACCCTGGCGGCGATCAAGGACCGGGTCAGCGACGACGTGCTGGTGCTGCCGGCGCACAACGAGCCGTTCCATGGGCTGCACGCGCGGATCGACCACCTGATCAGCGGCCACGAGCGGGGGCTCAGCCGGCTGCGCAAGCTGATCGCCGAGCCGAAGCGGGCGGTGGACGTGTTCCCGGTGCTGTTCCGCCGCAAGATCGACCAGTGGGTGCTGGGCATGGCCACCGGCGAGAGCCTGGCGCACCTCAACTGCCTGATGGCGCGCGGCCAGGCGCTCGCCGAGCCGGACGAGGCCGGGGTGATCTGGTACCGGGCGGCTTAGGGCTGCGAGTTCGCGCTTGCGGACGCCAGTCGGGCGCGGCCGAACCGGGTTCTGATCTATCCGGTGTTCATGGGTCCCGGTCCTCGGCTAGCGCCGAAACCGGGATGACACGGGAAAATAGCGCTTCGATCCATGCTCCCTGCCGCGTTAGCATACGGCGTAAGTTCAGGAGCGCATTTCAATGTCCGACCACATTTTGATCGAGAAGTCCGGCGGCGTGCTGACGCTGACCATGAACCGGCCGGAGAAGAAGAACGCGCTGACGCGGGAGATGTACCAGCAACTGGGCGACGCCATCGACCAGGCCGAGTTCGACAAGGACGTGCGCTGCGTCCTGATCCAGGCCAATGGCGACATGTTCACCGCCGGCAACGACATTTCCGACTTCGCGGCGGTCAACGCCGGCGAGTCCTCGGCCAACGAGGCGCGGCGCGGCGGCAATCCGCTGCTAGCGGCGCTGGCGCGGGCCAAGACCCCGCTGATCGCGGCGGTGAACGGCCGCGCGGTGGGCGTGGGCACGACCATGCTGCTGCACTGCGACCTGGTCTATCTGGCCGAGAACGCGCTGCTGACCACGCCGTTCGTGAACCTGGCCCTGGTGCCGGAAGCGGCCTCCAGCGTCACCCTGCCGAGCCGGATCGGCCACGCGCGGGCGTTCTCGATGTTCGTGCTGGGCGAGGCGGTCGATGCGAAGAAGGCGGTCGACTGGGGCATCGCCAACGCGGTCGTGCCGCTGGACGAGCTGCGCGCCAAGGCCCGGGCGGCGGCGGAAGCGGTGGCGGCGCGTCCGCCGGCCGCGGTGGTGATCACCAAGGCGCTGATGCGCGACGAGACGGGCCTGGCCCAGCGCATGGACGAGGAGGGCGCGCACTTCGCCGCCCAGCTCAAGTCCGCCGAGGCCAAGGAGGCGTTCGCCGCCTTCGCCGAGAAGCGCGTCCCCGACTTCAGCAAGGTGTCCTGACCGATGATCCGCTCCCGCTTCGGCGCCTTCACCCCCGCCCGCGTGGTGGCCGGCGACCACGATCTCTCCGGCCGCAACGTCATCGTCACCGGCGGGGCGAGCGGGATCGGCTACGAGACCGCCAAGGCGCTGGCCGCGGCGGGGGCGGACGTCATGCTGGCGGTGCGCGACCGCGTCGCCGGCGAGAAGGCGGCGGCGGCGATGAACGAGGCCATCGGCGCCGACCGGGTGGTGGCCGGGACCCTGGACCTGGCCAGCCTTGGCTCGGTCGGCTCCTTCGTCGACGCCTGGGGCGACCAGCCGCTGGACATCCTGATCAACAACGCCGGGGTGATGGCCACGCCGCTGCTGCGGACCGCCGAGGACCTGGAGCTGCAGATCGGCACCAACCACTTCGGCCATTTCGTGCTGGCCCTGGGCCTGACGCGGGCGCTGCTGAACGCCTCGGACGAGGACCGGCTGGCCCGCGTGGTGGCGCTGTCGTCGATCGGCCACCGGCGCAGCGGCGTCAACTGGGACGACCCCAACTACCTGACTAGGCCCTACGACAAGTGGGAGGCCTACGGCCAGTCGAAGACCGCCAATTCGCTGTTCGCGGTCGGCTACAACGCCCGCTTCGAGGAGCACGGGATCACCGCCAATGCGGTCATGCCCGGCGGCATCATGACCCCGCTGCAGCGCTACCTGCCCAAGGAGGAGATGGTGGCGATGGGCTGGATGGACGAGGAGGGCAATGTCCGCGAGGGCTTCAAGACCCCCGAGCAGGGCGCCTCGACCAGCGTCTGGGCCGCGGTCGGCGAGGAGCTGGAAGGGATCGGCGGGCTCTATCTGGAGGACTGCGCCGAGGCCGGGCCCTGGAGCAAGGACAATCCGGTGAAGGGGGTCATGCCCCACGCGCTGGACCCCGAGGCCGCCGACCGGCTGTGGGCGATGTCCGAAGCGATCACCGGCGTGAGCCTGTGAGCATCCGCGCCAGCCGCGGCGCGAGTTCACCGGTAGGCTGACGCCGGACTTCTTCGTGCCCGAAAGCAGCAAGCCGCCTGGCGTCGTGGTGGGGTGAACTGTTCGAGATGCTCCCCGCCGGGGGAGCTGTCAGCCGCATGGCTGGCTGAGGGGGACTTTGACTCAGCTTGAGAGCAGTCCCCCTCCGTCTCGATGCTGCGCATCGATCCACCTCCTCCAAGAGGGGAGGATCCAAGGGGCTCGCAGCCCGCGGCCTCGAAGTCGGGGACGCTGAGCGGGTCCGCCTTGAAGTAGAGCACGTCGTCAGCGATGAGGGCGAAGAACAACTCGTGGCGGGAGACGCCGCCGAACATCCGGCGGCCGCCGAGGGGGAGAGATGGGCATGGGTCAGGAGAAGACCGCCGCTGCGGCCAAGGTGCACGTGCGGCCGGCGGCCCCGGCGGACGCGCCGCTGATCTATGGCTTCATCCGCGCGCTGGCCGAGTACGAGAAGCTGCTGCACGAGGTCGAGGCGACGGAGGCCGACGTGGCCGGGCACCTGTTCGGCGATCATCCGCGAGCGTTCTGCGACATCGCCGAGGCGGACGGGAGGCCGGTTGGTTTCGCCCTGTGGTTCTACAACTACTCGACCTTCCGCGGGCGGCACGGGATCTATCTGGAAGACCTGTTCGTGATCCCGGAGGCGCGCGGCCTGGGGGCCGGCAAGGCGCTGCTGCGGCGGCTGGCCCAGCGTTGCCGGGACGAGGGGCTGGCGCGGCTGGAATGGTCGGTGCTGGACTGGAACGCGCCCTCGATCGCGTTCTACGATTCGCTGGGGGCGAGCGCGCAGACCGAGTGGATCGTGCGGCGGCTGACGGACGGGCCGCTGAGGGCGCTGGCGGAGGGGTAGGGGGCTTCGCCCCAGTCTTCCCGGTCTTCGGCCGCGCCGAAGCCGGGATGACGCCCTGGGAAGCCTCAAGTCGCCAGGGCGCGCAACTCCCCGCGAGCTTGCCGGATGATCGACCAGGCGGTCGAGAGGAACAGGCTGGCCATGATGGCGGCGACGGCCAGGTCGGCCCATTTCGTGGCGGTCAGCGCGACGATTCCGGCCGCGCAGAGCACCGCGACATTGCCGATGGCGTCGTTGCGCGAGCAGAGCCAGACCGAGCGGACATTGGCGTCGCCGTCGCGGAAGCGCAGCAGCAGCAGGGCCGAGATGACGTTGGCCGAGAGCGCCAGGGCGCCGACCCAGCCCATGGTCACCGCGTCGGGGGCGCCCTCGACGAAGGTGCGCCAGAGCGCGGCGGCGAGGACGTAGAGGCCCATGACCCCCAGGCTGACGCCCTTGACCAGGGCGGCCTTGGAGCGGAAGCCCACGCTCTGGGTCAGGGCGAACAGCGACAGGCCGTAGGTGGCGCTGTCGCCGGCGAAGTCGAGGGCGTCGGCCTGGAGGGCCATGGACCCGGCCAACTGGCCCTGGATCACCTCCAGCGCGAACATGCCGGCGTTGAGGGCGAGCACGATCCAGACGGCGCGGCGGAAGGCGGGGGAGCCGGTCTCGACGGCCCGGGCGGTCGATTCGCAACCGCAGCCGGCCGAGGCGCAGGCGGCGCCCTCGGCGGCAGGCGGCGGAGCCTTGTGTTGGACGATCTGGTAGGTCATGCCTAGATGATGCATCCTATAGTGACTGTAGGAGCAAGAGGCCAATGACGGGCGACATCTCGATCGGCGAACTCTCGCGCCGGGCCGGCGTGAAAGTGACCACCATCCGCTTCTACGAAGGCGCCGGGCTGATGCCCAAGCCGCCGCGCAGCGAAGGCGACCGGCGGCTGTACGACGCCGGGCACGTGCGGCGGCTGAGCTTCATCCGCCATGCGCGCGAGCTGGGCTTCGAGATGGACGACGTGCGCACCCTGCTGGAGCTCAGCGACCGGCCGGACGGATCGTGCGAGCCGGCCGACGAGATCGCCGGCCGCCACCTGCTGGCGGTCGAGGACAAGATCGCCAAGCTGACGGCGCTGAAGGGCGAGCTGGCGCGGATGCTGGAAAGCTGCAGCCACGGGCCGGTGGCCCAATGCCGGGTGATCGAGGCGCTGGCCGACCACCGGCTGTGCGGCGGGGAGCACTGACGGGACCGCATCCGTGGGGGCGTCCCGGTTTGCGGGGGCTTGTTCGCGCCGGGCGGGCGGATGGCGTGATGCGAAGGGTGGAGTGCGCCTTTGGCGCGGTTGTCGCGGGTCTCCTCCCCGTGTCATCCCGGAAAGCCCGCAGGGCTTGTCCGGGACCCATTCGCGCCGAGTTTGACGAATGAGGCGCGGCCGTGCCGGGTTCTGATCCATCCGGTGTTCATGGGTCCCGGTCTTGCTTCGCAAACCGGGATGACACCTGCTTTTTCTGGTGGCGGCTGGGGCAAGCTGCTCGGCGGATTTTGAAACACAAGACCACGAAGGACACGAAGAGCACGAAGGCGCCGTGGGGGCGGATGGTGCGGTGCGAGGGGTGGAGTGCGCCTTTGGCGCATTTGTTGTGGGCGTGCTCCCCGTGTCATCCCGGAAAGCCCGCAGGGCTTGTCCGGGACCCATTCGCGCCG